>DAIODP010000001.1:2500-1526634 GCA_036746695.1 Ilumatobacteraceae bacterium
CGTACACACTTGTGTGTGCGGCCGCGATGGCGTGCCTTTTGAAGAATGAGCCTACGAGTTACGGTTAGTGGCGAGGTTAACCCGTGAGGGGTAGCCGGAGCGAAAGCGAGTCTGAATAGGGCGTTCAGTCGCTAGCTGTAGACCCGAAGCCGAGTGATCTAGCCTTGGGCAGGTTGAAGCGGGGGTAAGACCCCGTGGAGGACCGAACACACGTCAGTTGAAAATGGCGGTGATGACCTGAGGTTAGGGGCGAAAGACCAATCAAACTCGGCGATAGCTGGTTCTCCTCGAAATGCATTTAGGTGCAGCGTCATGCGTTCAGTACCGGAGGTAGAGCACTGGATGGGTTAGGGGGCCTACAAGCTTACCGACCCCAGCCAAACTCCGAATTACGGTACTCCAGAGCATGGCAGTGAGACCACGGGGGATGAGCTTCGTTGGTCGAAAGGGAAACAGCCCAGATCATCAGCTAAGGCCCCAAATTCAGGACTAAGTGGAAAACGATGTGGATCTGCACAGACAGCCAGGAGGTTGGCTTAGAAGCAGCCATCCTTAAAAGAGTGCGTAACAGCTCACTGGTCGAGTGGATCTGCGCGGACAATTTAACGGGGCTCAAGTCCTGAGCCGAAGCTATGGATTTCAACATTTATGTTGGAGTGGTAGAGGAGCGTTGATGATGCGACTGAAGCGGCGGGATAACCCGACGTGGAGTGTCATCAAGTGAGAATGTAGGCATGAGTAGCGAGAGAGGAGTGAGAAACTCCTCCGCCGTAAGCCCAAGGGTTCCTGGGGAAGGCTAATCCTCCCAGGGTAAGTCGGGAGCTAAGACGAGGCCGCGAGGCGTAGTCGATGCACAACTGGTTGATATTCCAGTACCGCCATATACGCGCCAAGCTCAATTTCTGCGACGTGGGGGCTGCCTTCGGGCGAACCTAACTAGCGGGATGCGGGTAACTGAAGGGGGACGCAGCAGGATAGGTGTACCGGGGCGATGGTAGTCCCCGGGTAAATGTGTAGGAGGTCTGCGATGAGAGTTGCGGACACATACTCTGAGACATGATGCCGATCGGATTTCCGAGAAGTCACTAATTCCAAACTGTCAAGAAAAGCCCAGCAGTGAGTAGATATGGCGCCCGTACCCCAAACCGACACAGGTGGGCAGGTAGAGAATACCGAGGCGATCGGGAGAACTATGGTTAAGGAACTCGGCAAAATGCCTCCGTAACTTCGGAAGAAGGAGGACCCACGTAGGGTGAAGCGACTTCGCGTCGCCAGCCTGAATGGGTGGCACAGAGCAGGGGGTAGCGACTGTTTAACAAAAACACAGCAGCGTGCGAAGCCGCAAGGCGCTGTATACGCTGTGACGCCTGCCCAATGCTGGAAGGTCACGAGGATCGGTTAGCCGCAAGGCGAAGCTGTGAATCTAAGCCCCAGTGAATGGCGGCCGTAACTATAACGGTCCTAAGGTAGCGAAATTCCTTGTCGGGTAAGTTCCGACCTGCACGAATGGCGTAACGACTTCCCCGCTGTCTCAACCATAGACCCGGCGAAATTGAAGTACGAGTAAAGATGCTCGTTTGCTGCGGAAGGACGGAAAGACCCCGTGGACCTTTACTATAACTTGATGTTGAGCTTTGAACTGGGCTGTGTAGGATAGGTGGGAGACTGTGAAGCAGGTGCGCCAGCACTTGTGGAGTCATTGGTGAAATACCACCCTGCGTATTTTGGAGCTCTAACTTTGGTCCATTATCTGGATCAGGGACAGCGTCAGGCGGGTAGTTTGACTGGGGCGGTCGCCTCCTAAATTGTAACGGAGGCGCTCAAAGGTTCCCTCAGACTGGTTGGTAATCAGTCGTCGAGTGTAATGACACAAGGGAGCTTGACTGCGAGACTGACAGGTCAAGCAGGTACGAAAGTAGGACATAGTGACCCGGCCATTGCTTGTGGAAGCGTGGTCGCTCAACGGATAAAAGGTACCCCGGGGATAACAGGCTAATCTTTCCCAAGAGTCCATATCGACGGAAAGGTTTGGCACCTCGATGTCGGCTCATCGCATCCTGGGGCTGAAGCAGGTCCCAAGGGTTGGGCTGTTCGCCCATTAAAGCGGTACGCGAGCTGGGTTCAGAACGTCGTGAGACAGTTCGGTCCCTATCCTCCGCAGCCGAAGGTGAGTTGAGGAAGGCTGTCCCTAGTACGAGAGGACCGGGACGGACGTAGCTCTGGTGTGTCAGTTGTCCTGCCAAGGGCACGGCTGATTAGCCACCTACGGAAGGGATAACCGCTGAAAGCATCTAAGCGGGAAGCCCGTTCCAAGATGAGCTCACCCATGCAGTTAATGCAGTAAGGCCCGTGGCTAGATCACCACGTTGATAGGCCGGAAGTGTACAGATGGCAACATCTTCAGCTGACCGGTACTAATCGGCCGAGGGCTTGGATTTTATGCTCGTGCTTGCTCTGGAGTCCTTGAGGCTCGAACGCGATATATCGCGTCGTCTCAAATTGACAACTGATTTCTGGTGGCCATAGCGGCGGGGTCACACCCGTTCCCATTCCGAACACGGAAGTTAAGCCCGCCCGCGCCGATGGTACTTGGGGGTAGACCCCCTGGGAGAGTAGGTCGCCGCCAGGATTAATCGAAAAGCAAAGGCCCCGCGCGAAAGCGCGGGGCCTTTGTCGTTCTCACACTCTTCTCCGTTATCGAACTACACGGCGGTACTATTGATAGGTGCCTACACCTGATAATCGCGGTCCCCGTCGCCCACGTAAGGATGGAGACGCCCCTCGTTCGGCGCGTCCATCACGCCCAACTAGCGCAACAGGTGGCCCACGCCGGGACGACAGCCGTCCTTCGCGTCCTCGCCGCGATGATGAGCGCCCATTGCGTCCGCGCTCAGAGGGGGACCGAGCGGCTCGGCCCCGCAAGTTTGAAGATCGCCCAAGTCGCCCATCGGCTGGTGGGGCTGGCCGCCCACGCAAGTTTGACGATCGACCAGCACGCCCACGTCGCGAAGATGGCGCAGCCCCTCGACCCCGTAGCGCAGATGATCGTCCGTCACGCCCAAGAGGCGATAGCGATCGTCCGTCACGTCCACGCAGCGCAGATGATCGTCCATCGCGTCCAAGAAGTTTTGATGAGCGCTCGTCCAGTCGAGGTCGACCTGCATTCGGGCGACCAACAGAAGGTCGTGGGCGCCCAAGTGAGGGAAGAGGACGTCCGAGTGAGGGAAGAGGTCGTCCGGCAGAGGGCCGTGGTCGCCCAAGCGAAGGTCGTGGTCGTCCGTCTTTTGGCAGACCAACAGAGGGACGCGGTCGGCCATTCCGTGATGATGATCGTCCAGTAATTCCTCAGACTGCAGCGCAACGCAAAGCAGATGAAGTTCGTCGACGCACGGGTGGTCGTAAATACGACCGCGATGACATGCCGCGCATGGAGCACACCACGTCCGAATGGAAGGACGAAGGTTCGGTTCGCCCAGCACGTCGTTCAAAGCCGCGAGTAGAAGAACAATACGACGCACCAGAGCGCGATGAAAAGCGCGCCAGTGCTGCGGCTCTTGCACATATCGAAGCAACTGTTGGCAAAAAGATCAACTCGGTTGTCGGCGATGTTGCTGCAAAGCGTCTCACTGCGAAGCTTGCACTTGCGCTCGATGCATTTGAACGTGAGCGTTGGCAAGATGCGAAGCGCATCATCATTCCAGTTTCCCGAGATTGCCCAGGCATCAAACTGATTCACGAGATTGCCGGTTTGTCTCTGTACCGACTAGGCCAGTGGCGTGATGCTGCTGATCATCTTGAACAAGCTCGTGCAGTTTCGGGTGGCGAAGTTCTCAACCATCCAGTTCTTGCAGACTGTTACCGCGCGTTAATGCGTTATGACAAAGTGGACGAATTGTGGCGCGAACTTAAAGAAGCATCACCAGATCCTGAAATCATTGCCGAAGGCCGCATTGTTGCGGCTGGTGCATTGGCCGACAAGGGCGATGTTCAGGCAGCAGTTCGCTTGATGCAGCTTGCCAAGCAGGATCCTGCGAAAGTTCGCGAACATCACCTTCGCGAATGGTACGTCCTTGCCGATCTGTACGACCGTTCAGGAGATTTGATCAACGCTCGTTCAATTTTTCAAAGAATTGCTGCGAACGACTCGAATTTCTCGGATGTTCGTGACCGTTTGGCCACATTGGGCGTTGCGTAACTAACGAGTTTTTAACTCTCGCATTACCAAGCCAGTGCGCAATTTCGGCGTGAAAAACGTCGATTTTGGCGGCATCAACAGTCCTTCGTTTGCTGTCCGTTTAATCTCGTCCACACTCACAGGTCTGATGAGGATTGCGGCTGTTGCTGTTCCGCCCTTGACAAGTTGCTGCACTTCCGTTGCACCGTGCTGATAGCCAACGGTGTGGTCAACGCCTGCCAACGCATATTCGAGTCTTGCGCTGTCTAAAGCTCGAATCGAATCGAATGCTCCAGGCTTCGGTGTCATCCATGAAACGGACAATCGGTCATCGATGAATACGAGGCAGCCGCGCGTGCTCATCTCCTGCAGAGTTTTGTCGTCAATGGATGGTGCGGCTTCGAATGTGTAGAACTGTGAGAGCGCTGCTCGCAGATCATCGGCGGAAGCGCCGTTGTAGAAGCGATGGATAGCAGCGACACTCAACTGCTCCTCAACCAACTCGTTGATGTAGGTAAGCGTGAGTTCGGCCCCAGTTGTTTTGGACAGAGTTCGGTCTCGAACTTCGTCTCGGAACGTTCTGCTGATTGCGTATCGGTGGTGTCCGTCGGCGATAACGACAGGGCTAGAACTCACGGCGGCACAAATAGCTTCGATACGGGTTTTGTCAGCGATTCTTTCGACGCTGTGGATCACGCCTTCGGCGTCGATAATTGAACCAACTGGCTCTCCGGGCTCGGTAAGAAGAGCGCTTAATCCAATTTTGGTGGAGAGTCCCCAGACGGGCGAAAGATTGGCATCTGTTGCACGGGTTAAATCAAGGCGATCTGTCTTGGCCTTAGGGGTGGTTTGCTCGTGCGGAAGAACGCCACCAGCGCCTTCATCAACAACTTCAAGAGCGCCAATCACGCCGACGATGTTGCGATGCTTGCCAGTCGCGTCGTTGAATGAAGTTCGATACAGGGTGAGAGATGGTTGTTCGTCGCGTTGCAGGACACCGTCCGCAATCCACGATTGGAGGAGAAGCGAAGCGTTCGCATACGCATCCGACGGGGGAGCGGCAACCGGTAAGTCGATGTGAACGATGTTGTGGACTGATTGCGTTGCCAATTGCTGGCGGTCGTCGTCACTCAATACGTCGTAAGGGGGTGCACAATAGATACCCATGTTGCCATTGTCGGCATAGCGAAGCGCATAAAAAGGTTTAAAACGAGGCACAATAGAAGTGTGCCAGCGAAGCCTCCCGTTTTGTGTGACTTAGATGGTGTCGTTTGGCTGATGCACCAACCAATTGCAGGTTCTGTTGAGGCCATTGCCCAGTTGCGGGAAGCGGGCCACCGAGTCCTGTTCGTCACCAACAACTCTTTTTCGACGGTTGCCGATCAGGAACAGGCATTGGAGAAGATTGGGGTCAGCGCAAAGGGAGAAGTATGTACGTCGTCCCAGGCTGCTGGTCTGCTGCTTTCTCCTAATGACCGTGTACTACTTGGTGGTGGGCCGGGAGTGATGGAGGCAATTATCGAATCGGGTGCCACTCTTGCGGCCCGATCTGATGATGGCGGCAAAGAACTCGACATCGACATTGATGCCGTGGTGGTCGGGTACCACAACACCTTCGACTATTGGGGTCTGCTTAGGCTGGCGGGCGCCGTTCGTGCCGGTGCTCGGCTGATCGCAACGAATGACGATGCAACATACCCAACACCCAATGGTCTGATTCCTGGTGGTGGCTCAATTCTCGCGTCGATCGTGGAGGCAAGTGGGGTTCGTCCAACTATCGGCGGGAAGCCGCATGAACCGATGGCACAACTTGTTCAACAACGACTTGGTGTCGAAGACCTTTCATCGGCATGGATGGTGGGCGACAGGGCCTCGACCGATGGATTGTTCGCTCGACAGGTTGGCTGCAAGTTTGCTCAGGTTTTGACCGGTGTTGCTTCGAGCGAATCTTCTAGTAATGACGATCACCTTGTCGTTCCGGATCTTGCTTCTTTCGCCCGCATGCTTATCGACACTCAGATCTGATGACCGGCAGGCGCATTCCAGTTATTAAGGCCCTCGTCGCCCGAAGTCTTGCAGTGGATGAATCAGTTGCTGTCACACTTATTGATAGCGGCGTGGTGTTGGTAAATGGAAGCATTGCGCAATCGGCCGCACATTTGGTTGCAGCTTCTGATGCGCTTGTCGTGAAGCATCCCGACCGCTTTGTCTCGCGAGGCGGGGAAAAGCTTGATTTTGCTCTCAATCATTTTCAGATCAACATTGCTTCAAAAAATGTTCTTGATGCGGGTGCATCAACTGGCGGGTTCACAGATTGTTTACTACAACGTGGCGTGGGGCGTGTGGTTGCAGTGGATGTCGGCAAAAGTCAGATGCATCAGACAATTGCTCGAGACCAGCGTGTTGTCGTGTGCGACGAAACGAACATTAGGGATTTGGAAAACGCTGCCCAGTTGGACAATCACGCTCTTGGTTCCATTTTTCGTACACAATTTGATCTCGCCGTTGTGGATCTTTCGTTTATATCCCTGAAAGTTGTTGCAAAAGCTTTGGTCGCGTGCGTCGCGCCAGGTGGCCAGATGATCCTTTTGGTGAAACCCCAGTTCGAGGCAACACGCCTCGAGGTGGACAAGGGTTCCGGGATCATTCGCGATGCAGGGGTCCACCAGCGGGTGGTGACAGAGGTCGGCGCGGCATTTGCTTCCTTGGGCTGCGCGGTCCGAGGCGTGGTGGACTCGCCAATCAAGGGTGCTCAAGGTAATACCGAATTCCTGATGTGTTTGGATATTGGTGCGACGGACGCGACACCCAATGACTAGTTTTGGAGCAATGGAGCCTCGGCGATGAGCAACATTTTTGTGATTGCCCACCACACTCGTCCAGAAGTTCCAGAGCTGCTTGGGGCTCTTCAGCGTTGGGCGAAGACATCGAATCACATGGTTTGGATGCCGCACAGCGACGCTCAAGCACATGGATTACGAGACGTTGGCAGCGATCGACACGCGATGGATGCCGATTTGGTTGTGTCACTCGGCGGAGATGGCACTGTTCTGAGAGCTGTTCATTTACTGGACGGCGCTCCGGTTCCAATTTTGGGAGTCAATGTTGGAACACTCGGTTATCTCACCGAATTAGATCCAACCGATTTCATTCGTTCGATGCAGATTTGGTCCGATGGTGTAATGGGTACCGATTTCATTATTGACCAGCGAATGATGTTGCATGTGACACTGCACCGTGCAGACGGTTCGGGTTCTACTGCGTGGCGCGCGCTCAATGAAGCTGTTTTAGAAAAGCAACAGTCGGGCCACACCATTTGGCTTGACTTGGTGATCAACAATCAAGATTTCGCGCGCTATTCGGCCGATGGCCTCATCGTCTCAACTCCAACAGGGAGCACTGCCTATTCAATGAGTGCACGCGGGCCTGTTGTGTCGCCGCGCCATCGTGCACTCGTTATCACTCCAGTTTCGCCTCATATGTTGTTCGATAGGGCGCTCGTGCTCGATCCGCAGGAGTCTGTACACATCAAGGTTGTGGGAACCCGACCAGTAGACATGGCCATTGACGGACGGCGAGTAACAAGCCTCAGCGCTGACGACGTAGTGGTGTACGCGCCAGACACTTGCTTTGCACACTTTTTGCGCTTCTCGCCCCCGAAGTTTCACCAGATCGTCCGCGCCAAGTTTGGTTTAGGTGACGACTAGTGCTCACCGAATTGCGAATTGAAAACCTAGGAATAGTTGAAAATCTTGAGTTGGTTTTTACTGATGGCGTGATCGCGCTCACAGGCGAGACCGGCGCCGGTAAAACAATGCTCGTCGAGGCAATCAATTTGCTGATTGGTGGCAGGGCCGATGCAACTGTCGTCCGCCATGGCACGCAGGAAGCTCGAGTAGAAGGTCGCTTCGTAGTCGGCGATAACGAAACAATTCTTTGTCGTGTTGTTCCGTTGGACGGTCGTTCGCGCGCATACGTGAATGGTCGCTTGGCCACCGTTTCTCAGTTATCCGAACTCGGCCAAGAGTTGCTCGATATGCACGGGCAGCATGCACATCAAAGCCTGTTGGGTGCTGCTGCTCAACGCGAAGCGCTGGATCATTTCGCTCAAATAGATCTGAGTGGCCTTCGTGCTGCTCGTGCTCGCGTTACAGAGGTGGATGCATCGCTGGCTTTGCTTGGCGGTGACGAACGCGCCAGGGCGCGCGAGATTGACTTGTTGAGATTCCAGGTCGATGAGATCAATGCGGCAGCCATAGCCGACCCGCAAGAGGACGAAGCCTTAGGCAAAGAGCATGACTTGTTGTCCGATGCCGTTAACTATCGACATTCGTTGTGGAGTAGTCATGGCGTGATGAGCGATGAAGACGGCGTGTCGGATTTGCTCGGTAAGGCAATTGCCTTTCTGGGTAATCGAGATGCATTTTCTGAAATCATCACGCGCATGAAGTCGATACAGAGTGATCTTGACGATGTATCGGGCGAATTGCGCGATATAGCCGAAGCAATTGAGGACAATCCCCAAAGACTCGATGCGGTCCGTGGCCGAAGGCAATTGTTGCTTGATCTGCGCCGCAAATACGGGGAGACACTCAGTGACGTGATGCAATATGGCGCCGAATCGTCCCTGCGGTTAGAAGAGCTTGAAAGTTACGAGGCTAGGGCTTTGGCTCTTGATGCCAAGCGCAGTAAAGCTATTTCCGAACTTCGAGTGCAAGAGCAGCGAGTGGGCGAGGCCAGGCGAAAGTCGGCGCCGCTTCTTGCTAAGTCGGTTCAACAACGATTGCGCAAGTTGGCCATGCCGCATGCAGTGCTCGATGTTCACGTTGCGAATGATTCGGGCGATGCTTCGCGCGATGCGGCAGGCGACGGTGTCGTCTTCTTGCTTGCGGCCAACCCGGGTTCCGAGGCGCTTCCCCTTACAAAGGTCGCTTCGGGAGGCGAGTTGGCGAGAACAATGTTGGCCTTGCGGTTGGTGCTTACAGAAGGACCACACACGCTGGTGTTCGACGAGGTTGACGCCGGTATTGGTGGGGAGGCGGCAGTTGCCGTTGCTCAAGCCTTGTCCGACTTGGGAAAGCGGCATCAGGTATTGGTAGTCACCCACCTGGCTCAAGTAGCAGCGGTAGCAAATAGCCACATTCAAGTGTCAAAACATGTACGAGATCGGCAGACCTTTGCCCAAGCGATGCCGCTCGATGCAGATTCTCGGATATCTGAAATTGCCCGAATGCTGTCGGGCGGGGTGGCTGAGACTGCGGCGTTGGAGCACGCCAAGCAGCTTCTTGCGGCCGCTGCCGCCGAGGTGCCAGCGAAGCGTTCTCGCCGCTAGTCGTCGGCAGGGTATGCTTTTCTTCCGTCATCAAGGAATGGTTTCCATTCGGGAAACTTCGTTGTGTCAGACGGGAGTAAGTAATGCCAAAGCACGTGTTTGTGACAGGTGGCGTTGCTTCATCTCTCGGTAAAGGTCTTACCGCTTCGTCGCTAGGGCGTCTGCTCAAGATGCGCGGGCTCCGCGTAACAATGCAGAAATTGGATCCGTATATCAACGTTGATCCAGGCACGATGAACCCTTTCGAGCACGGTGAAGTTTTTGTTACTGATGATGGTGGCGAAACAGATTTGGATCTTGGGCACTACGAGCGGTTCATCGATGAGAATTTGTCACGTTCCTCAAACGCAACAACTGGCAGCATTTATCAGGCTGTTCT
Organism: Ilumatobacteraceae bacterium; assembly: GCA_036746695.1. GTDB lineage: Bacteria > Actinomycetota > Acidimicrobiia > Acidimicrobiales > Ilumatobacteraceae > UBA3006. The sequence goes on from DAIODP010000001.1 coordinate 12,386, forward strand.
AGCGGCAGAACGACGTGGCGATTACCTGGGTAGAACTGTTCAAGTCATTCCACACGTGACCGACGAGATCAAGCGTCGTATTCAACGTCTTGCTACTGAAGATGTTGATGTGGTGATTACAGAGATTGGTGGCACTGTCGGCGACATCGAAATCCTTCCTTTCTTGGAAGCCGTTCGTCAGTTTCGCAATGAAGTCGGCCGTGACAATGTTTGCTACGTGCATGTGACCCTCGTCCCATTTATCGGGCCAAGCGGCGAGCAGAAGACTAAGCCAACACAACACAGCGTTACTGAGTTGCGCTCACGCGGAATTCAGCCAGACATCATTGTTTGCCGAAGCGATGAGCCAATCAGCGATCAATTAAAGCGAAAGATTTCAAACCAGTGCGACGTTGATCACCGGAATGTGATTAACGCGGCAGACGTCAAGAATATTTATGAACTTCCGCTCATCTTGCACGATGAGGGTTTGGATACTCGAATCTGTGATGTTTTACGTCTCGAGTCGGAAGTCGACTTGACGCCATGGCGCCAAGTGGTAGCCAGGGTCGAAGCGTCCACCGCGCCCGTTCGCATCGGTTTGATCGGAAAATATGTCGAGTTGCAGGACGCTTATCTCAGCGTTGTAGAAAGCCTGAAGCACGCAGGGTTCCACCATGCTGCAAAAGTTGAGATTGTTTGGATTCAGGCTGAGGAAGTCGAAGGTTTGTTGGCCGATGATCGATTGGCAACACTTGACGGAATCGTCATTCCTGGCGGATTCGGTATGCGTGGTGTCGAGGGAAAGATCAGGGCGGCAGAGTACGCACGCGAGAACGGTGTTCCTTGCTTGGGCTTGTGCCTGGGCATGCAGGTGATGACCATCGAATTTGCACGACACGTCCTTGGGCTTGCCGATGCCAACTCCACCGAATTTGATTTGTCAACACAAAACCCCGTGATTGATCTGATGAACGACCAACGCGACGTTACGGATAAGGGCGGAACGATGCGGCTGGGTGCTTACTATGCCGTCTTGGAGCCAGGAAGCAAAGTTGCCAACGCTTATGGCGAGTCGGTTGTGAGTGAACGCCACCGCCATCGCTACGAGTTCAATAGCAACTATCGCGCGAGGTTTGAGGCCGAAGGTTTCCTCTGCAGCGGCACATCGCCCGACAAACGCCTAGTCGAATTTATTGAATTGAAGGATCACCCATTTTGGATTGGTACACAGGCTCACCCAGAATTCAAGAGCAGGCCAGATCGATCGCATCCGTTGTTCAGGGAGCTAATTGGTGCGTCATTGCGGCATCGTGCTGGGAAGGCAAGTAAATCAGTTAGTCCCGATTCATCATCGGCTAACGCGACAGCATAATTGTCGTAGGTTGAGCTCAATCACTCCTCGAGAGAGATTTCTTAATTGGATGAGCGTGGAACAAGGTCGCTCACCACGAACACTTGACGCCTACGCACGGGACTTGACTGCTTACGAAGATTTCATTGCATCACGTGGGCATGACGTATTTTCGGCGACATCGGAAGACATTGAGCAATATATTCTGTTTCAGAGGAATACGGGGAAGGCAGCCAAGAGTGTCGCTCGCTCATTTGCGGCTATTCGCATGTTGTATCGGTATTTGTCGGATGAATCAATTCGAGTCGACAACCCTGCGTCCGGTGTTGATGGAGTAAAGGTTCCAAGTGGCATTCCCAAGGCGCTTTCAGAAGAAGATATCAATCGCTTGTTGTCATCTATCGGCGGTGTCGACTCGTTCGCGCTGCGCGATCGTGCCCTGCTTGAGTTTTTGTATGCGACAGGTGCACGTATATCGGAAGTATGTGGACTGTCGCTGAGTGATATCGACATGGAATCGGGTCTTGTTCGATTGTTCGGTAAGGGTTCGAAGGAGAGAATCGTTCCCTTTGGCAGCCTGGCCGCTAAGGCCATGCAGGAGTGGTTGTCGCCAGGAGGTAGGGGAATGCTTGTCCCTCAGCAGTGGGCGCGCCGCGACTTCGCAGATGCAGTATTTCTCGGCGCACGTGGCACTCGTCTTTCTCGGCAGGCGGCTTGGGGGATTGTTAGAAAATATGCGCGATTGGCTGGGTTGGCAGATGATCTGTCGCCTCACGTTCTACGTCACTCGTGCGCAACCCACATGTTGGTTCGTGGCGCCGATTTGAGGATCGTGCAGGAGCTGCTCGGGCACGCGTCCGTAAGCACTACACAGGTGTACACGAAAGTAGACAACGAGATTTTGTTTACTATGTACAAGAACGCCCATCCGAGAGCGAATTTGGGTAACTAACTTGTCGACGAATCATGTATTCCATCTGATTAGACGGTTCGTTTCGTCGGTTTTTTCGAGCCGAATTAATGAAGTTGAACTGGCACATGTTCAGTCGATTCTGTCGGTGAGCGAGATGGCTTTATGGATGAAGTATCAAAACGTTGACAAGCGTCATTCCCTCGTCGTTCTGCACCGACTTAATGAGCTCTTGCCGACTGCTGATAGGGACGCTCAAGCAGCGGCACTGTTGCATGACATTGGAAAATCGCAATCGCAGTTAGGGGTGCTTCGTCGTGTAGTCGCGACGATAGTCGGACCAAGAACTCGGCGATTTTCTCAATACCACCGTCACGAAGAGATCGGCATTGGTTTGCTTGAGGACGCTGGTTGCTCCGATGCCACTATTTCTTTATTAAAGGGTGTTGGTGACTCGCAAGTGATCGCTGCGCTTGCTGCTGCAGACAACATGTAGCAATTACTGTTTCGGCGTCATGCCAATGGCTTGGTGTACTCGTTGCAACGTCTTTTGTGCGATAGTTTCGGCACGCAGCGAACCGACTGAAAGCATTTCGCCCAGTTGCGCTGGATCGGCTATCAAGTCGGCATACTTTGTCTGTATCGGTTGAAGCATTGAAACAACGGCATCGCCGCAATCCGATTTCAACTTTCCATACTGGCTATATTGCTCGGCCAATGCTTGTTGAGTAGTGCCGGTAACGGAACTCAGGATGTCAAGCAAATTACTGACTCCTGGTTTCTTCTCGCGATCGTAAAAGACTTCGTTATCACTGTCGGTCACGGCGCGCTTGAATTTCTTCATTATTGCTTCTGCGGAATCAAGTAAATACACGCATCCAGAATCGCTTTCGGCGGATTTGGACATCTTGGAGGTTGGGTCTTGTAAATCCATGACTCTCGCACCAACAGGTGGAGTGACTGCTTTCGGTATGACGAATGTTTCACCAAAACGGTGATTGAAGCGCATGGCGATATCACGGGTGATCTCAATATGTTGTTTCTGATCATCGCCAACAGGTACTTCTTCGGCGTCATACAGCAATATGTCTGCTGCCTGTAATGCCGGGTATGTGAACAAGCCGGCTGAAACGAAGTCTGCTTCACGCTTGGATTGCTTGTCTTTAAATTGTGTCATTCTGCTCAGTTCGCCGTAACTAACTGTGCACTCCATAATCCATCCCAATTGGCTGTGCGCGGGGATGTGTGATTGAACAAAGACAGTCGCAATCTTTGGGTCGAGACCGACAGCGAATAAGACGGCTGCAAGTTGCAGCGTATTGTCGCCGATTACGCCAGGCTTTTCCGTAACCGTGAGCGCGTGTAGATCGACGATGCCGTGAAAAACGTCATTTTGATTCTGTCCCGCCACCCAGCTGTTCAGTGCTCCGAGGTAATTGCCGAGGTGGACAGGGCCTGTCGGTTGGATGCAGGAAAGCACTCGAGCCACGGCATAACGCTACTTGAAACAATTGACTCAGGGGCTCTTTCAAGTAACCTCGTCCCGATGGGTTACGAGGTAAATACACCAGTTTTTGATGGCCCTTTTGACCTGTTGCTTCACTTGATCCTGAAAGAAGAAGTTGACATTCATGAGGTGTCTTTGCTTGGCATTGTCGAGGCTTATCTAGCAGAAGTTCAAAAGATGCAGATTCTCGACTTGGACGTGGCTACGGAGTTCTTACTCATCGCCGCCACTCTCGTCGAATTAAAGACTCGGCGATTGCTCCCGGGTCGAGACGACCTGGACATTGATGACGAACTGGCGCTTTGGGAAGAACGCGATTTGCTGCTTGCCAGGCTGCTTGATTGCAAAACCTTCAAGGATGTCGCTTCGGTGATGAGCAAACTCTCAGAGATGGCTGGCTTGAGCGTTCCTAGGCGGGCTGGCCCTGACGAACGGTTTGCGGAATTGATGCCCGACTTGTTGGACGGCGTTAATGCGCTGCGCTTGCATCGCGCGTTTCTTCGTGCCGTGGCTCCAAAAGCCCCGACAAGCATCGATCTATTCCACGTTGCACCAATACGGGCAAGCGTCGCCGAATCGCTGATGGAGCTGTTGGATCTTTTGCCAGCGCTCGGCTCAATTTCATTTCGTGATCTCACCGATGGCGTCGACGACAGAATCCAGGTAGTTTGCCGATTCCTTGCCATCCTCGAATTGTTTAAACAGGGTCGAGTAGATCTAGACCAGGCCGATCGATTTGGAGACATCACGATTGTGTGGACGGCCGGCGATGATCGAGGTTTTGAATCGGCTCTGGTCATTGATAACTACGAGGGATGAACGGAGAAAAGATGTCAACGCAACAATTTGACGAGAGTTCGGGTTCAGTCGAGGCGGAAACGGTTCGCGCTCTTGAGGCTATTTTGATGGTCGCAATGGAACCAGTTGATCCCTCGTTGCTTGCCCAACTGCTTGAGCAGCCAGTTGAAGTAATCGAGCGTCTTTGCGAGGAACTTGCTTCCGCGTACGAGCAGGCTGGACATGGTTTTCAACTTGTCAAGATTGCTGGCGGCTTTCGGCTGCAATCCCATCCTGATCTTGCCTCTTACGTTGAACGCTTTGTTCTAGACAGTCAAGAAGTTCGAATCTCATCGGCGGCGCTTGAGACACTCGCGATCATTGCTTACAAGCAGCCCATATCTCGTAGTCAAGTGTCCGCCATTCGCGGCGTCGACCCAGATGCAGTCATGCGTACGCTTCAGGCAAGGGGTTACATTACGGAGGTGGGGCGTGACGATGGCCCAGGCCAGGCAGTCATGTTCGGCACAACGCAAATGTTTTTGGAGAAATTGGGTCTTGCGTCTATTGACAAACTGCCAGGTATTTCGGAATTCGTTCCAGACGCTTCGGTTGTTGAATCGCTGGAAATGGGTTTGCGTATAGTGCCGCAGTCACAAGCAGTAAATGTCCTGCCAGATTCAGACATCTAATGGTCAACAAATCCGTGCCGGGAGGCACCGATCCAAGTGAAACTTTGGCTACTGGCGAGCGACTTCAAAAGATTCTTGCCCAACGTGGCTGGGGCAGCCGTCGAGTTTGTGAAGATCTGATCGCAGATGGGCGTGTCACGGTTAACGGTGTGGTTGCAATCTTGGGGCGACGGGTTGATATTGAAGTTGACCAAGTTGCAATTGACGGTGCGCCTGTAGGTGTCCGACCAGATTTTGTCTATTACTTGCTCAACAAGCCAACGGAAGTTATCTCTACCGCGCGGGACACGCACAACCGCGCAACGGTTACCGAGTTGGTGCCCCGTGAACCACGTGTCTATCCGGTTGGTCGTCTCGATGCCGACTCTGAGGGTTTGTTATTACTCACCAACGATGGTGAGCTGACCAACAGAATCACTCATCCAAGTCATGGCGTGGAGAAGGAGTACTTGGTGCATGTCGAGTGTTCAGATTCTGGGGTTGGAGAGAGCGCGATACATCGATTGCGAATAGGTGTCGATCTGGACGGCGAAGTTACTGCGCCGGCCGATGTGAGCCAAGTTCAGTCGGGTGTTTTGCGAATAGTTATACATGAAGGAAAAAACAGACAGATTAGAAGGATGTGCGAGGAAGTAGGGCACCCCGTGCTTCGGCTCGTTCGGGTGCGAATTGGACCGATTGTCGATAGATCTTTGCCGCCGGGTGAATGGCGCCATCTCAGTGCCGCCGAGGTCAAGTCTTTAATAGAGGCAATCTCAAAGTAGGCCGAGGATACGATTGTCGCTGTGAGTATGCGACGATGCAACGTTCTTGGGCTTGGCCTTATCGGAGGATCCCTCGCTTCTGCTCTCACTGCACAAGGCTGGCGAGTAAGCGGATCGGATGCAAGAGTCGATTCTGAAGCAGAGGCGCTTTCGCTTGGATTAATTCAAGAAATTGGCATCGACGACGGTGCAGAGATTTCGTTTGTCTGCACCCCCGTCAGTTCGATTGTCGACCAAGTTCGGATAGCTCTGCAATCCACCGAGGGAATTGTCACCGACGTTGGTGGGGTGAAGGCGCCCGTTGTGGCGGCAATCGACGATCCTCGTTTTGTCGGTGGGCACCCGATGGCGGGAAGTGAATTGATTGGTCTGCAGGGGGCTGATGCTCAGTTGTTCAACAATGCGGTATGGGTGCTTACACCTTCGGCCACTACGCCAGATTCTTCGTTTGCTGTCGTTGCCAATGTCGTGAAATCACTTGGTGCTGAAGTAGTTGTGCTGGATGCGCAGCGCCATGATCAGCTGGTTGCAATCGTGTCGCATCTCCCGCACCTCACCGCTGCAACGTTGATGGGTTTGGCTAACGAACAATCTCAAGAGCATGTCGCAGTGCTCCGACTTGCTGCTGGCGGTTTTCGTGACATGACTCGTGTTGCTTCGGGCCATCCAGCCATATGGTTAGATATCTGCAAGGAAAACAGAGTCGCAATTACAGGTGCCCTTGATTTGTTGATCGACGGCTTGATTTCTATGCGAGATGTTGTCGAACAGCAGAATGAATCGGAATTGATGTCGCGCCTACAAGACGCGAGAATCGCTCGATCGAATATCCCGGGTCGAGTACGTGATCTTCTCGATGTGGTTGAGGTTCGCGTACCAATTCCAGACCGGTCTGGTGCTGCGGCTGAGATTTTCGCAATTGCGGCGGAACTCGGTGTTAATACTGCGAACTTTGAGGTTGTTCACTCAGTCGAAGGCGATCGTGGCGTTCTGGTTCTGGTTATCGATGAGACCAGTAGGGATGTTTTCCGAGGTGGTCTCATTGCGCGAGGATTTCGACCGTCGATTTCACGGCTTTCATGACCATGGTGAGTGCCCGTCGAATCGAGAAAATTACGCATGAGCTCAATGCGGTTATCTCTGTTCCAGGTTCGAAGTCGATTGCAAATAGGGCACTTGTCTGTGCGGCCTTAGCAAGTGGCGAATCCGTTATATCGGGTGTGCCCGACGGGAATGACACGGAAGCAATGATCGAAGGTCTCATTTCGCTTGGCGCACGCATCGAGCGGACCGACGACAATGTCATTTTTCGCTCCGGTATCGACCTAGATCGCATTCATTCCATAACGCTCAACGCGCGTCTTGCCGGAACTACAGCCAGGTTTCTCACTGCGGTGTGCGGTGTGGTGTCGGGCCCCACGTTGATTACGGGTGAGGACGCTTTGTTGTCGAGACCAATGAATGATTTACACCAATCTTTGTTGTCGTTAGGTATCAGCGTTGAATGGAGGGGTGAGCCGGGACATTTGCCTGTGGTCATCCACCGCGGCGTCACAACAGGTTCAACGGTTGAGTTGCCAGCCGCGATATCCAGCCAATTCACCAGTGCGCTGTTATTGATATCGCCTGCACTCCCAGGTGGTCTGTCGTTATCGGTAATTGGTGAAGTTGTGTCTCAGCCCTACATCGATATGACCACCGTCGTCATGCGTTCGTTCGGTGCCCAAGTTGATTCGGCACTCTCCAGCATGATCGTCGCGCCGGGCGGCTACCTCGGTTCATCGTTCCAAGTCGAGCCCGATGCTTCCTCTTCTTCCTACCCGTTGGCTGCATCGGCGATTGTTGGTGGGTCGGTTGAGATCAATGGTTTAGGGTCGGACTCAATACAGGGCGACGCCAAATTTGCCGAACTGCTTGGCCAAATGGGTTGTGACGTTCAATACACATCACATTCGGTAATTGTCCGTCGGAATAGGACCAAAGAATTGCAGGGTATCGACGTAGATATGCGAGACATGTCCGATCTGGTTCCAACCTTGGCTGCAGTGGCAGTGTTCGCCTCATCGCCTACCACTATCCGCGGAGTCGGTTTCATTCGCTCGAAGGAAAGCAATCGAATTGACGATCTTGTTGCAGAACTTCAGGCGGTTGGCGTCGATGCACAGACGACATCAGACGGGCTGATTGTTCATCCGTCACAGGTTCGGGGCGGTTTGGTTAACACTCATCACGATCATCGGATGGCAATGGCTTTTTCGCTAATAGGCATTGGCAGTGGGGGCGTGGAAATTGCGAATCCGTCAGTTGTCGGAAAGAGCTGGCCAGGATTTTGGTCGATGCTCGACGGGCTATAGATGCACGAAACACCAAAGTTGAGGGCCGATTATGAAGGCATTCCCATTACTCAGCGGCTTTCGCCGCTTCACCCCCGTTGGATGGAAATAATGTCGCGTCACAACGCTGCGGTAGGCGACGGTAAGCCAACGTATGCAGATCCCTCTTCAGGACTATCGGTGATGACCGCTCGATTTTTGGCCGATCGAGGATATTGCTGCACATCGGGCTGTCGTCACTGCCCGTTCGAGCAAGTGTGATCAACTAGATTGCTTATGTTGTCTGGTCGTCCCGGGCGACCAGATTGGAGATGGTGTGAGCGACGAGAGAGAAATTCTGACTTGGGAGAAATTTGGTGTTGCCAGCCGAGAGTTGGCGATACAGATTGCTGAAAGCGGTTACGAGCCAGACATCATTCTTGCCATCGCCAGAGGCGGCCTGCTAACAGCGGGAGCCCTCGGATACGCGCTGTCCGTGAAAAACACATACACCATGAACGTCGAGTTTTATACAGGTGTCAACGAAAGACTTGCTGTTCCAATGATCCTGCCGCCCGTGCCAAGCTTGGTAGACATCAAAGATTCGAAAGTTCTTATCGTCGATGATGTAGCCGACACCGGCCACACACTCAAACACGTTTTGGAGTTTTGTAAGGGACAATTGGCAGACACCAAGATGGCTGTGTTGTACGAAAAGTCGCAGTCAATTATTAAGTGCGATTATGTATGGAAGCACACCGATCTTTGGATCAATTTTCCTTGGAGCGACAAAGATCCAGTGGCTAAACGAAAATGGAGCGTCAAGGACGCCTGATTTTCAGTTTTGACCGCTTGCCCAGTGCGCGCGCTCAATCATCACAGTTTTTAGCGTTTGGAGCGTGTCTGTCATGATTCCATCCACGCCAAGGTCGACGAGCTTGTGCATCTCTTCTGCATCGTTAATGGTCCATACGTGAACGTGCAGGCCGATTTCATGTGCATGGTCCACCAGCTGTTTGTTCGTGATTGTTAGTGGACCTTGCTTCAATGGGATTTGCGCGGCGTGGGCACCAGCGAATGAATTTTTTCCAGTTAATTTAGACAAGAGGCGCAACTTGGCTACTTCTCGCGGCCCAAGCGAGGAGCAAAGAGTCGGACCGATTGCATTCCGAATTGCGGCAAGTCTGCGATCGCTGAAAGATCCGATGCAAACCCGATCTACAACATTGCTTTTTCGCAGTGCAGCGATGAGTGGTTCTACCGCTTGGTCGGCTTTACAGTCGATGTTCACGCGAATGTTTGGCCATGTGGAAAGAATCTCTTCGAGTGTCGGAATTCGTTCCTTCCCATCAATACGCGCGTCTAGTAAGTCGCTGTACTCAACCTCGCTGATCTTGACATCTATGCCACAGGTTCGTTGCAGGTCATCATCGTGAAAGGCCATGAGTACGCCGTCTTCGGTGGCGTGTACATCGGTTTCTATGTATCGATAACCCATGTCAATCGCGCGTTGAAACGCAACCATCGAATTCTCTGGTTGGTCAACGGCGCCACCACGATGTGCAAAGGCGATGATTGCACCTTGCTCAAGGTAGGGATGTGACCTCACCGTCAAACCCTAAATTTTTCGTCCCGATTGTTCCCAATATTCATCTTTGAGTAGACGCTTGTACAGCTTGCCGGTCGGGTGTCTTGGAAGTTCTTCACGAAAATCGACAGTTCGAGGGCATTTAAAATCTGCAAGAGATTTCTTGCAGTAGTTGATCAATTCTTGGGCAAGGAGTGAACGTTCTTTGTCGTCTATCGGCATTATTCTTGGTTGCACCACCGCCTTAACTTCCTCACCAAAGTCCGCGTTGGGCACGCCAAAAACGGCGACATCGACAACTTCCGGATGGTGAATAAGAGCGTTCTCTGCTTCTTGCGGATAGATGTTCACTCCGCCAGAAATGATCATGAATGCTTTTCGGTCGGTCAGGTATAAAAACTTGTCATCGTCCATGTAGCCGATATCTCCAAGTGTTGTCCAGCCTCGGCCGAGTGGGTCTTGTGATGCCTTCGTCTTTTCTGGGTCGTTGTGATATTCGAATCGTGCGGGGCTCTCGAAATAGACAGTTCCTGTTTCGTTGGCGGGTAATTCGTTGCCATCTTCATCCAAGATATGAAGTATTCCGCTGAGCGCGACGCCGACAGTGCCCGGATGAGCGAGCCATTGTGGTGTGTCGCAATAGACGAAGCCATTGCCCTCGCTGCCTGCGTAATACTCATGGATCACTGGGCCAAACCAATCGATCATCTGCCGTTTTGTCTCGATCGGGCAAGGGGCTGCCGCGTGGAAAACGCAAGTGAGCGACGAGACGTCGTATCTCAAACGAATTGAAGCGTCGAGCTTGAGCAAGCGGATGAACATTGTGGGAACGGTTTGGCTATGAGTCACTGCGAATTTTTCAATGCATTGCAGAAATTGTTCCGCATCAAAATGTTCCATGATCACGCTCGTGCCACCCAGGCGGTGCACAACCAAGTTCCATCGAAGCGGGGCGGCGTGATACAAGGGGGCGGGCGATAGGTAAACCATTTCGGACGTCATTCCCAGTAAAAACTGACCAAGACCGACAAGTGGTGGCGCTGTCCCCAAGGGATTGTCTGCGAGATGCAATTTGACTCCCTTCGGGCGACCGGTTGTGCCGCTGGAATACAGCATGTCTGCGCCTTCCTTGCGGTTCGGAAGCGGTTCGCTTGAATGCTGTGCTACTAGATCTTCGAAACTGTCGTAGCCGTCAATGACGCCGTCCAACATCAGCCGTAACTCGACATGCTGGATTTGGCTTGAGATCTCCTGCGCTTGATCCGCTTTGTACTTAGACGTGATGAATGCTTTTGCTCCGCAATCATTCAGGATGTACGAAAGTTCGTCGGAAGTCAACCTGCTGGAACAAGCGGTGTAGACCAGACCTGCATAATGGCAACCCCACACCACTTCGAAATAGCGGTCGTGATTTTCGAGACATAGTGCAACGTGATCGCCAGGCTTGAGGCCATGGTTGGCCAACGCCTGACTGAATCGATTTGCGGCGTCATCCAATTCTTTATAGGTGTAGGTAAAGCCGCTTTGGGCCATTACAACTGCAAGTTTGTCGGGTGTGCTCTGAGCAATGTGTCCTGGGAACATGCCTATTACGGTAGTAGAGACGGTTCATCCAAGGAATCTCGAAAGGGGGGTGAAATGGATGTATTTAAAGAGTTCGAGCGGTTAATGGCAGACCGAGGCACGGAACCCCGGCTGGACCAAGCTTGCGCTCTCATCAGCAATGCGGGCGATCCGACGCACTCGGTCGACTCGGTTTTGGCTGGGATTGATGCAATATCGGACAATCTCATCGCAGATGATGTCCCTTCGATGATGAAGTTTCTTTTCTCCCCACGAGAATTTTTCGGTAATTCGATGAATTATGACGATCCGGCAAACTCCTTGCTTGGAAACGTGATTGAGTCGAAACTTGGTATCCCCATTTCATTGTCAGTGATCGCTATGTCGGTTGCTGAGCGCAAGGGGTTATCAATGTTTGGCGTTGGGATGCCAGGCCATTATTTGTGCGCAACACTCGGGGTCGATGGCGAGCCCATGTATTTCGATCCATTTCATGGCAGTGGTCCACTATCGGCGTCGGATTGTCGTTCGTTGTATGAGGGTTTGACCGGCCTTGCAAATTGGAGTGGCGAGTTTTTGAAACCGGCAACCCCTCGCTTGACGGTGGTGAGAATTCTTGCGAATCTCAAGTCGATCTATCGCCGTAAGGGCGATGTCGACGGCATCAGATGGGTGATGAGAATGCGGCTCGCTATTCCTGAGGTTGCGGCTTCGGAAACAACCGAATTTGCTCGCCTTGTTCGTGGCTCCAATTAAGACGCTGATTGCGATGCGAATTAGTGTGGGCCAATGACGATGATTGATCAGATGCAACAAGATGAGCAACTAGTCCGTACCCGGATAGCGGATTTACTGTCACAGTTGCCAGCAAAAACTACGAAACCAATCGAGTTTTTAGGTAAACAGTTCGACCTCGGTCTTGCGTGGGTGCATTTCCCCATCGGCTGTGGTGGCCTCGGCGTTTCTCCTAAGTTCCAAAAGATTGTTAACGAGGAACTTGTGAAGGCCGGTGCACCGAGTGCTCACGCAAGAAATCCAATTGGATATGGAATGTGTGGTCCAACAGTTGTTGAGTGGGGTAGCGATGTCCAAAAGGCGCGTTATCTTCGTCCCTTGTTCACTGGTGAAGAAATCTGGTGCCAATTGTTTTCCGAGCCAGGTGCTGGCTCGGATTTCGCCGGGTTGTCTGCAAAGGGTATTCGTGACGGAGACGAGTGGGTAGTGAATGGCCAGAAGGTATGGACCACACTCGCACACTTGTCAAAATGGGGATTGCTTGTTGTGCGTACCGACGCAGAGGCTGTCAAGCATGCAGGTCTTACGGCGTTGATCGTAGATATGCAAGCACCTGGTGTAGAGGTTCGTCCATTGCGTCAGATGACTGGAGAAGCCGAGTTCAACGAGGTGTACTTCACCGATGTGAAAGTACCAATTTCGGAGACTCTTGGTTCGACTGGCGACGGTTGGCGAGTCAGTTTGACAACGCTCATGAACGAACGCGTATCCATCGGCGGTGCAATTCCGCAGCAGGGTTCTGGACCGATTAGAGAAGCAGTAAAGCTATGGAACGATCTCGACCCTGATCGTAAAGATTCGGCGACCAAGGATCGTTTGATGCAACTTTGGATTCGCGCCGAAGTAGCGAGGCTTACCAACATTCGCGCCGGACAGAGTAGGAAGATGGGTGTTCCTGGCCCCGAGGGATCAATAGGAAAGATGGTAAGTGCAGATTTGAACAAAGAGACTTACGAATTTTGTGTCGAGTTGCTTGGCGCCGATGGGATGCTGTACGGCAGCTACGAATTTGTTCGACCTAACTCCGCAATGAGTTTCGACTCGGTTCCAAAGGCATTCCTGCGCGCACGAGCCAACAGTATCGAAGGTGGAACTAGCGAAGTGATGAGGAACATTTTGGGGGAGCGTGTGCTTGGGTTGCCAGGCGACGTTCGTGTTGATCGAGAAATGCCGTGGAGCAGAGTTCCTAGAAACTAAACAGTCGAATGCATTTGTTCCAGCACTCGGCTGGCGCTAATCGAGCGATCGTCGATCATCGTGCCTATTGATGACGCACCACCAACCATGGTTTTCGCTGCGCGTTCCACTGCTTGTTGCAAAGAACGTATGTTTCTCGGAGGGGGGAAATACTCGTCTTCGGTAGTGATTTTTACCTCAACGACTCCGTTTTTTGGGTTGAGCCTTCCAATCACCAGCGAAACCAACTCTTCAGGAGCAGATGCTCCCGCGGTGACTCCTACTGTTCCCGAAAGGTTTAACGGAATCTCGTCCTCGCTATTCACTCGTAACACATGTTTGCAACCAAGGTCAGCCGCAAGTCGAGCAAGAGCCATGGTGTTTGAAGAATTCGAAGAACCGATAACTACGACGGTGTCGCATTTGTCGGCAATTTCCATGAGTGCGCTTTGACGGTTGGTTGTTGCGAAACACAGATCACTTTTTCCTGGAGCCCATACTTGCGGATACTTCACACGAACGGCCTGGGCGACGGCCGACCAGTCGCGATGGGAAAGCGTGGTCTGTGCAAGTAAAGCCACGGCACCCTCGATACTGGGGAGTGCGGCTACCTCGTCAACAGTTTCGACTCGATCAATAGAGTTTGGTGCGACCGCCATTGTGCCTACGGCTTCTTCATGGCCCTCGTGGCCAACGTAGATAATGCGATAACCCTTCGACGCGCGAGTCTTCACTTCGTGATGTACCTTCGTCACGAGCGGGCATACAGAATCAACGACGAAACGACCCTGTTGTTTTGCGGCGAGCACAACTTCTGGAGCCGAGCCATGGGCGGAGAGCATGATCGGCGAACCTTGCGGAACATCATCTATCGATTCAACAAAAATCACGCCTTGTTCTTCAAATCTCTGTACAACGGATTTGTTGTGCACGATCTCATGAAAGCAATAGACGGGAGCGGGGAAGGTGCGAACCATCCACGCAAGAGCCTTTATCGCCATCTCTACACCGGCACAAAATCCGCGTGGAGCCGCGAGCAGAACAGAATCCACCCCGCTGCATTTCGCATCATCGATCGGCCGTTGCACCACGGTGTAATTCTACTTATGTCCCCTTTACTTCTAAAGGCTTGTAGAATGAACGGGTGTCAAGCCCCCTTCCAACTGTGGTCATTGTTGGCCGACCGAATGTGGGCAAGAGCACTTTGTTCAATCGTTTTTTGGGTTCCCAAGTGGCCATCGTCGAGGACCAACCAGGGATCACTCGCGACCGATTCGAACGCGAAGTGGAATGGACGGGCAAGCGTTTCAACCTGGTCGATACTGGCGGATGGATGCCGGATGGCGATGAATTGGATGCCAAGGTGAGTCTGCAGGTGGAGGAAGCTGCTCGTACTGCCGACTTGGTTCTGTTCATTGTGGATACCGCTGTTGGCGTCACAGACGATGACGAGGCAATTGCCATGTGGCTGCGTCGAGTCTCGTGCCCAGTAATCGTTGTCTCGAACAAGATTGATAGCGATCGCCGAGAAGCCGACAAATGGGACTTCATGATGCTTGGGTTTGGCGAACCAGTGCCTGTTTCCGCACTCCATGGTCGCAAATCCGGTGACTTGTTAGACACCATCCTCGAACGGATCGACGCGCATGATGTTGTAGAGGAAGTTGTTTCAACAGATCGTCGGCAGTCGGGAACGCCCCGCGTATCCATCGTGGGACGTCCGAATGTTGGCAAGAGCACACTTTTTAATCGCCTGGTTGGCGAGGATCGTTCAATCACTCACGACATGCCGGGAACTACTCGCGACGCAATCGACACGTTGGTAGAAACTGAAGATGGGCCGATCATGTTTGTTGATACTGCGGGTATGCGTCGCAAAAGCAAAGTTGACGACTCGGCTGAGTATTACTCGTTCGTCAGAGCACTTCGCGCGGTCGACGAGTCGGACGTTGCAATTTTGGTCATCGATGCCCTCGAAGGAATCACGAATCAGGATCAACGACTTGCAGAGCGCATTGACGCCGCTGGGTGTCCAGTGTTGGTCGTTTTGAATAAGTGGGAAATGCTTGATGCTGAGCAACGAGATCACATCGATACCGAGATGGTGCGGAAGTTGTACTTCATCGGTGATGCTCCTGTGCTGAAAATGTCGGCACTGACGGGCAAAGGTGTGCACCGCCTGGTGCCAATTCTTCAAGACAGCATTGAGACGTATCACAAGCGCGTTCCGACGAAGGACGTCAATCGAGTAATCGCAGAAGCCCAGCAGAAGCATCCGGCTGGCGGTGGTTCGCGTGTGTTGTACGCGTTGCAAGGCGCGTCCGATCCACCGACATTTACTCTGTTCGTCAATAGAGAACTACCCCAACCGTATCTTCGCTATCTCGAGCGATGCATTCGCGAGAAATTCGAGTTTGGTTCAACGCCGATCAAGATGCGCGTGAGAAAACGAGCGGATTGAGCAGTAATGCCCTGGTGTGAAGAGTGCGCCAAATATCTAGCACCGTCCGCGATGAATGTAGATGGATCGTGTCCTTCGTGCAATCGACCCATTGGCACAACAAACATCAATGGTTCTATCAATTCGGCCAATCTTGATTTGAAGAGTTTGGCCCGAGGGTCAGACGACAAAGATGTTTCGGTTCCATGGCACTTCAAATTGCTCGTCGGCGCCCTGGTGTTGTATCTCACTTGGCGTTTGATTGACGTATTTCGTTAGAGTCTGTGGGCGATAGCCTCAGGATCGTACGGGCTGTAGCGCAGCTTGGTTAGCGCGCTTGTCTGGGGGACAAGAGGTCGTGGGTTCAAATCCCGCCAGCCCGACGATAGTGATTAGATGCTGATGAGCACCAGCGAGGTGATCGCAAGTAGTAGCCCAATTCCTTGGGACTTGTGAAGCCGTTCATGGTCGAGTGTCATGGCCAAAAAGATGGTCGCAACTGGATACATAGCGACCACCACAGACACAATTGACATCATGCCCGAATGCGTTGCGAGTAGATATAGGCCATTCGCTGAAGTATCTAGCACTCCGGCAGCAATTGACAGCAAAATCACTTTCTTCGGTACAAATATTCGGCGATCTTGAAACAAAGCAATTGCTGCGACCGTGGGCACGCTGACTAGTCGTTGACCGAACAACGGCCATACGCCGTGATCATGGCTCGCATTACCCATGCAAACAAAGATCATTCCAAAACCAAGACCTGCAGCAACGGCCATCCAAATCACGCGGGGCGGTGTTGGAAGGTCGTGTCTGTCGAGAACATCGGCTACTAGCGCGACGGCGATGGTGGCCAAGAGAATACCTATCCACGCAGACCCACTGGGTCGCTCTCCCGAGAGCACACCCGCAATCACTGGGACCGACAACCCGATGACGGCTGTTATTGGGGCTATGACGGTCATTGAACCCATTGACATGGCCTTGTAAAACGCAACGAGCGCTAATGCGCCACCGAACCCACCACCCGTTGTCCAAAGCCAACTTTCCAGAGGCATCACCGGGGTTTTGACAATCGCAAGGAATACTCCGAGGGCTACGAATGCGACTGCCTGTCCGAAGAATGTGATTGAAGCGGAATTTGCAAAGCGCGAGGCTCTGCTGCCTGAATAATCGGCTAATCCATAGAACAGCGCGGCTGTAAGAGAAAAAATGATCGTCATGTAGGGTTTAACGGTGTTTGGATTGGGGACATTAATCAATACTGCCACGGTTTTAATCGGGGGCTCGATTGGTTTGATAATTGGTGACCGAATTCCCGAACGGATTCGCACGATAGTTGTGCAAGTAATCGGTTTGGTAACCCTTGGCCTTGGCCTCGGCGATGTGCTCAAAACTCACAACATGGTGTTTCCGTTGGTTGGCATGGTACTTGGTGGCATTGTAGGAGAGTTGCTGGCGATTGAGCGTCGGCTAGAGGGATTAGGAGAAGTGATTCGGCGTCGGTTCGCACGCAATCAAGAGCCAGGAAAATTTGTGAATGGGTTCATCACCGCAACACTTCTATTTTGCATCGGTCCACTAACGATTTTGGGCGCGATGCAAGATGCAACCGGAGAAACGCCGCAGCTGTACATCATTAAGGGAACGCTTGATGGATTCATGAACGTTATCTTCAGTGCGATCTACGGTGTTGGCGCAGTGTTCAGCGCCCTCAGTGTCTTCGTGGTTCAGGGATCCTTGACTCTGGGCGGTTCAGCGTTGGATAATTTGCTTAACGATCGAATGCGCATCGAATTATTCTCGGCAGGTGGTTTCGCCGTAATGGCAATTGGCCTCAATTTGTTGGAGATCAAGAAGATTCGCCTTGGTTCTTTGTTGCCCGGATTGGTAATAACGCCAGTACTCGTATGGTTGTTTGCGGTTCCGACTGGTGTGATCGGCTAATTGTCATGTGCGGTCGATTCACACGTTTCACGCCCGTTGCAGATATCGCCAAGACTTTTAGTGCCATTGCCTCGCAATTAGAAATACAGCCGAGTTTTAATATCGCTCCAACGCAAAATATTTATATTGTGCAGGGTGGTGTTTCAAGAGATGTCAAAGAAGTTCATTGGGGTCTTGTGCCCGCTTGGTCGAAGGATGTCTCTCGTGCGTCGAGCATGATTAACGCTCGGGTCGAATCAGTACGGGAAAAACCGTCTTTTAGAAACTTGCTATCGGGCAATCGGTGCGTCATACCTATTAACGGTTACTACGAATGGAAACAGATTGCGGTGAAAGGAAAAGTTCGTGCAAAACAGCCCTACTATTTCAGCCCATCGAATGATTCGCAATATTGTCATGACGGAATGCTGGTAATTGCAGGCTTGTGGACGACGTGGGGTAGTGGTGAAGAGCGATATTCGTCCTGCACAGCGTTGACCACGGAGGCAACTGAACGAATATCTGTTGTTCATCACAGGATGCCACTGTTGCTGGACAGACAAGGACTTGATCTTTGGTTGAACGACGACATCAATATCAATCTGGATGAATTGGTGATGCCTGCTGATTTACTCATTGACATTCATCCAGTAAGTAGCAGGGTCAATAGTGCTCGAAATGACGATTCTTCGCTCATACAGAGCATCGCTATTGAAGAATCAGAAACTCTTTCTCTTTTTTAAGAAATCAACTGATCTTTGATTCTGTCGCATGCATTTTGAAGCAATTGCCCTTCAGCGTGTGCTGCGGCGTTTGCGAAAGAAAGATCATCAATTGAGTTTGTGGGGATGACATGGATGTGACAGTGACTGACTTCGAAGCCTGCAACAATCAGTCCTGCTCGTTCACAGCCGAAAGCTCGTTTCTGTGCTCTGCCGATATTGGCCGCGATGAGAAAGAGGTGCTGCGACAGCTCTTCAGGAAGATCTGTCCATTGATCGATCTCCTGAACAGGAACAACCAGAGCGTGTCCAGTGGTGATGGGATTGATGGACATGAAGACCACGCATAGATCGTCGCGGTAAGCGAACTTTGCTGGCAAGTCTCCATTGATTATCTTGGTAAATAGTGTTGGCACGGCGCCACAATATCGTGTTCAGATGATGGTCTGTGGCGACGCAATCGCGACTAGTTTGTTTCCGTGGATGATGTTGAAAAGGGCCCAAAAGGGATTGCGACCCTTCCTAATTTGATCACAATGGTGCGCCTTCTGATGCTGCCTGTGTTCGTGGTGATGCTTCTTGTCAACGAGCAGCGGGCCGGCGCAGCATTGCTGCTGGGCGTACTCGGCATGACCGATTGGGTTGATGGATGGGTTGCGCGAACATTTAATCAGACATCGCAATTTGGCATTGTTTTCGACCCTTTCGTTGATCGCGCCTTATTTGTTGTTGGAACGGGTTCGGTGTTGATGGATGGTGGCGTGCCGGTCTGGTTTTGTGTGTCAATTTTGTTTCGGGAAGTGTTTGTTGGACTAATGATGCTGGCGGGGACAATGTTTGGAATGAAGCGCTTTGCAGTGAGCATCTGGGGTAAGCGCTACACGTTTCTGCTCATGACTTCCGTCCCGTTGCTGCTGCTGGGCGCCAGTACACATGTAACGGCCGATGCGGCTCGGGTTGGTGGTTGGTTATTAGGTATACCCGGGCTCATTATGAGCTACATCGTGGGGGTTTTGTATATACCAGTAGTGCTGCAGAATGTTCGTGCGGGCAGAGCCGAGCGAGCACTACCGTAGGGACTATGGCCTACGTATTTTGCAATCAGTGCGGGCATCGCAATCCCCCTCACTCGGGCTTTTGCTCGGCCTGTGGCTCTGTGCTTGACCATCCTTCCGAACGCACAATCGTGCTCAGTGCCATCGACCCACTGCAGGATGCCCCAGGTAGCGGTGACAATGTGCGGGTTGTATTGGACGAAGCCACTCGGGGGAGAGGGGTTCTCGTGATGAGATCGGGCGCTTATTCGGGTGATCGATATTTGCTGCAGCCCGATGTCTCCACGATCGGAAGGCATCCGGACAGTGTGGTGTGTTTGGATGATGTCACGGTTTCCCGCAGGCATGCGGAGGTTCAATGTACAGATGGCGTCTATTCGGTGATTGATCTTGGTTCTTTGAATGGAACATATGTCAATCAGGTTCGGATCGATGAAGGAACGCTCGGGCACGGAGACGAACTGCAGATAGGCAAATATCGAATGGTCTTTTTTGATGGTTCCCAGGCTTAGACGGTCGTTTTCTTTTAGCCGACCTCATCGTGGCACACTGGTTGCGTGCTAATGGATGAGAAGAACTATTTGTCCATCGGAGAAGTGCTTGGTTTGCTGTTGGACGAATTTCCAGATGTGACTATTTCCAAAATCAGGTTTCTTGAAAGCCAGGGATTGATTGAACCCGAACGAACACCATCTGGCTACCGTAAATTCAGCAGGCAAGAAATTGATCGGCTTCGATTCATACTTCGCGAACAACGTGAGAATTATCTGCCGTTGAAAGTTATTCGAAATCGTCTCGAAGGGGACACGAGCGACGGAATGATTCGTCCGTACGAAGACACAAACCCCAAGGGCATTCGGAACGTGACTCCGGCTTCGCACCCTGCAGCAAGTAAGTCCATCCAGCAGGCGCCGACCAAGGCTCGTGGTCGACAGGCCGAGCGTGACAACACGACTTCGCTCAATCGTGACGAACTGCTGCAAGAAGCGACAATCGATGAGGCTGTGCTGAAGCAATTGGTTGCTGCTGGCCTTGTCACACCTAGAACCGTTGGCGATATGGAAATGTTTAGCGTGCTCGATAGAGAAATCGTCGAGGTTGGGGCCAAGTTCGTTGAACTTGGAATCGACGTCCGACACCTCAAGGCGTGGAAGCATTCGGCCGAGCGCGAAATGGCTTTGTTCGAACAAAGGATCATCCCATTTTTGCGCCAAAGAAACCCGGCCGCAAGAGAACAGGCAATGGAGTTGCTCAACGATCTCATCGAATTGGGCGAACAACTTCGTGCATCGTTGATAGCAGCGGCAGCGAAGCCGTATGTAGAAGGTCGGTAGCGGTTGCTACGATTCGCTCATGCTTGTTGAACTTAATCTTGTTGGAGTTCGGCTTGAAGTTCCGTCAAATGTTCCTGTCTTGATGTTGAAAGAATCAGAAGGCAAGATGCGTGAACTTCCGATCTTTATTGGAGGCCCAGAAGCATCGGCAATTCATTACGCGTTAGAGGGCATAGTTCCTGAACGGCCGCTTACGCACGACCTGTTGGTGTCCGTGGTGTCCGAAATGGGTGGAACCATTGAAAAAATTGTGTTAACAGATGTAGTCGAGCACACGTACTTCGCCGAGATTGAGATCGCCGTAAAGGGATCCACCAATCGAATATCGGCGCGTCCATCGGATGCGGTTGCCATTGCTGTTCGTGTAGGCGCCCCGATTTACGCCGAATCTGCCTTGATGGATGCGGCTGCAAAAGCGCCACCAGTAGTACAGCCAGACGATGAAGAGGGGATACTGGACGATTTCCGCCAGTTCATCAACAGCATCAACCCCGAGGATTTCCAGGGCTAGGCAACGACGGATCTTGGGCTTAGCCTAAAGATATGGATCAGGGTTATAGCGGTTCGCAAGCAGCCGAGGTTGTTGGGATCACCTACCGGCAACTCGACTATTGGGCCAGAACCGATTTGATCCGCCCGTCTTCCTGCGACGCGAAGGGCAGTGGAACTCGAAGGGTGTACAACTACCGAAACCTATTGGAGCTTCGCGTTATTAAGAACCTTCTCGATGCTGGCATCAAACTCGAATCGGTCCGTGAAGTTTTTCGTTACTTGCGAGATCACGTTGACACCGAGATAACAGCCGCGCACATTGTTATCAGTGGTCAATCGGTTGTGTTGTGCCAGGGTGACCAATTGGTTGACGTCATGCGTGGCGGTCAGGGAGTGTTGAACGTGCTTCCTTTGGCAGGAGTGAAAGAACAAGTTGACTCACGAATTGTTCTTATGAGTAACGCAGCACTTCAGCCCCAGATAGGGCAGCCGAACCGCCCGATAGCGCTTTAATTTTCGCTGGTTGGATTTTTATTCGGTCCAGTCTGAGGCAGGAACGAAAGCAGTGGCCCGAGGCGTTTTGTCAATTCGTTTAACGCACCGCTGATATCCGCAAGCTTGGATGTTGCTGATAGCGCGCCGTTGATGTGCGGGGCAATTTGACGAACTGGTCCTTCTATGTCGTCGAGTAAACGATTGACCCGTGTTGCCACTTGATTCAAATTGTCCATTGATTGCACGAACAGTTCCATGCTCGCAATCAGTGCCTCTACGGTTCGTTTTGCCTGGTCGACAGCTTTCGCTCCATTGACGAGCGGGTTGAGCGCGTTGACAAGGTTGAGCAGATCGTCCAGGCCGTTTGGCTGCTGTGTGGCCCCATTTGTGGTTTCGCTCATGGGGCAAGAGTAGTGGGGAAGTGGCTGCTCGGCCTTTATGTCATGACGGAATAGGGCATCATTGCAAGGTGCCGTATTGGCCGACGTTTCCCGTGGTGCCACTTCTCAACACCTCAGCCGTGGCCCAGTCCAAGTCGTCGATGAACTGTTCAATGACACTTTCATGAACCGCGTTCACGGTGCAGTGCAACGAGTCGGGAGGGGTTTGCCGATCGACATACCATCCCTTTTCCCAAAGCAGATCGGCGATTGCGAATACATCCAAACTCTTGGCATCGTGCGCTCCGAAGGACAACAACAGGGCGTCTGGCTCGGCGCGAAGTTGCAGTGATGAGTGGTTGCGAAGATGATCGGCGAGTCGTGAAGTTGCTACCAATGCTTGTTGCGTGAGTTTGCTGTATCCGTCATCGCCTAAATGATTCATCACCGCCCAGGCTGCTGCTATCGGGCCTCCAGACTTTGTTCCCAACATTCCAGATGATGCGTACATGCCGCCCAGCCAGTCATCGGTAATAAAACCTTGGAACGAACGCAGCCTTTTGTTCGCGTACATGATCACGGAGGAGCCTTTTGATGTGTATCCAAATTTATGTAGATCAACAGACATCGAAGTCACGCCGGGTACTCGAAAATTCCAGGAAGGTATGTTTCGGCCTAAGCGTTCGAGATAGGCGAGCGATACGCCACCCATGCACGCGTCAACGTGACAGTTGATTCCCAGTTCCAGCGCAAGTGCAGCCACGGAAGGAACGTCGTCGATTACGCCCTGCGGATATTGCGGGGCAGAGCAAGCAACCATGATGGTATTTTCATCAATTGCGCTACGCATTACCTCTACGTCTGCCCTCCAGTCGGACTTAACTGCGGTGCGACGAAGTTCAATACCGAAGTAGGCGCCTGCCTTGGCGAAGGCAGCATGAGCCGAACTGGGTAGGACGACGTTGGGGCGGGAAATACCACGATCCTGGGCGAACTGGTCGCGAGCAGCCTTGAGAGCCATCAGGATGCTCTCGGTTCCGCCGCTGGTGAAGTATCCAGCCGAATTACTGTCGACACCCAGCCATAGGGATGCAAAATCAAGCACTTCGGCCTGCATTCGTCGAAGGCTGGGGAATGCCGCGGTGTTTAGCGCGTTGTCGCCAGCACAGCGTTTGTAAGCGTCCTCAGCGAGTGCTTGCACCTCTGGGCCAGCAAAGTACGCAAGCGAAAATGCTCGTCCATCACGCCACCGAACATCGCCGTTACGCAGTTCGTCTAAGCGTTTCAGAACTTCGGGTGACGATTGACCTTGTACAGGCAGAACGGTGGGTGATCGTTGTTCAGAAGCCATATGTTTGTTGAAGTATCCTAACTTTACATAACTATCATTATGGGCGAGGTATGCCAGAAGGAGATGTCCGGCTGGGCGTCAATTGCTCTTCGGTTAAAGGCTTTGCGGCCGCCAGCAGCCAAACCAAAGCTGCCTTGAAATCTCGCGACGTTGGGTCGATGGACGGGTCTAGGTCATGTTCCACATCGTGGATTGCGCACTGCAGTACATAGATCTGGTCTCGAAGGGTATCGAGTTGGCTTCGGGTCATTACCAATTCGTCCTCGCTTAACGCAAGCTCGCTGGCTCGCTGCCTGGCGACCCAGTCCCATTGGCGACATGACTGAGAACAGAATCTACGTGGCCTACCGGCACCCACAGTGCGCTGCATTGGCATTCTGCACCACGAGCACCTGAAAGCACCAGCAGGCAACGTTGGGCTTTGCGTGTTTTCCAACGAACTACGCAATTTCGTCATGACAAAAAGGTAGTCACTGCATGAGTATCAATGGTGGATTTGCTTCCATACTGAATACATGGCTCTTCCACAGGCTCCGGCGCGACGATTCGCAAGTGACAACGCAGCAGGGGCTCACCCCGCGGTGATGGAAGCACTCCTCCGCTGCAATGAAGGCCACCAATTGGCCTACGGCGCTGATGAATACACGCTCCGCGCGGAAGCAGCATTCAACGAACTGTTCAACCAAGACGTGGTGACGAGGTTCGTGTATGGCGGTACGGGCGCAAATGTGTTTGCACTTGCGTGCATGTTGCAACCCGCGCAAGCAGTTGTCTGTACAGATTGGTCGCATATCTCTATCGACGAGACTGGTGCGCCCGAGCGACTGCTTGGTGCGAAGCTCATCGACCTACAAAGCCCGAACGCAAAGTTGGTGCCTGAACAGATTCGCAGTCAAGCGCATCTGATTGGTAGTGAGCATCACGTGCAGCCCGGTGTTGTCTCACTTACTCAAGCCACCGAACTCGGGACGCTGTATACGCCTGATGAAGTGAAAGAGATATGCAATGTCGCCCACGAAATGGGAATGCTTGTCCACATGGACGGGGCTCGCATTGCACACGCGACAGCGGCGCTTGGTGGAACACGATCCTCACTCCGTGCGTTTACTTGCGACGCAGGCGTGGATGTATTGACATTCGGAGGGATGAAGGCCGGCGGCGTCTTTGGCGAGGCAGTTATCTTTTTCAATCGTCCGCTCGCCGAACGTTCGAAGTACATTCGAAAACAGTTGACTCAACTGCATTCGAAGATGCGTTTCATTTCGGCGCAGTATTTAGCGCTACTTGACAACGATTTGTTCATCACGCTCGGAGCACAATCCAACTTGGGCGCAGCCCGTTTGTACGAAAAATTGCACCACATCGATTCGCTCAATCTGAACACACCGCCAGCGGTGAACAGCCTCTTCCCCACCTTGAGTCGTACAGATAAACAAGCGCTACAGGAGTGGTCATTTTTCTGGGATTGGGATGAAAAGGTTGGCCAAGTCCGTTGGATGACTGGTTGGGATGTCACTGACGCCGATGTAGATCAATTCGCTTCTGGGGTTAAGGATCAACTGAATAAGGGTGCTTAGGGCTTAATTGACCGATTGATTAGTTTCCGCTACAGTCCCGTTTGTCCTGTTGGGGGCAATTGGAGCGGGGGCTTTATGGCAGCAGTTGATTTCTACTCACGGCGTGAGCAAACCGACGACGCGTGGATGAACGTTGCGGCGTGTCGTGGATTGACCGAAATCTTCTTCCCTCCTATCGCAGAACGTCCGCAGTCGCGTTTGCGTCGCGAGGCAATGGCTCGCACAGTGTGCGCAGAATGTGCAGTACTCGAAACCTGCAAAACCTTTGCCCGAGAAAATCATGAGTATGGTTTTTGGGGTGGGGAAACTGAAGAGGAACGTCATGAAGCCGGCTACCGGCTCATCGCCCCAATCGGAGTTCGCAACGTCAATCGCTAGCTCTAAACGCGTAGCTAACGACGCGCAATACATAGTTCGTGCTGCTTGGCTCGATTATGGCGATGTGCGTCAGATCATTGCAGTTGATGAAGTCAGTGCTCACGTTTCAACCAATCGTGTTTTTCGCGCAACACTCGACGACGGTTCTCAGGTGGTCTGCAAGGTTTCGTCTTACGGTTCATACTTCTTGTTCGTCGAAGATCACGATCGATTGTTTAAATGCCAACGGCTATTGGCAAATACCCGTTGGTCTCAATTTCTTGCAACGATTCTGAGCAAGGATGGTCGTGTTTATACGTGGTACGACGAAAGCTGCTGGGCTGTTTTCTATGTGGATGTAGAGCGAGGTGAGCAACTGCCAAAGATCCTTACTGACGATGATGTACGCAAACTAGCCACCGAAATCGCCGAATTTCATCAAGCATGCAGTTCGATCGCGCCCCAATTGGCCCCAACGTCAAATTCGATTAAGGGCGATGCAATCCATTTTCTAGATCAGCTTGAGCAAACCAAGTCAAGCGAAGTATTCGGGCTTTCGCAGGCGGATATTGCAACCGTCAGGCGAAGCACCCACCAATTCCTGGTGGAACTTGAAAACATCACGTTTGATGACTGGCCGAAGATTCCCATCTTGTTGGATTGGAACCTCGGAAATTTTTCGGTTCAACGAGACACTTCAAACGGTTTTCAATTGATGAGCCGCTGGGACTATGACTGGTTTCGCATCGATACACGATTGCTGGATTTCTACTTCTTTTCCAGAGTGAGTTCTAAGACTGGCGACAAGACCAGTTTTACCTATTCTCCGCACACGCTTCTCGAACCTAAGTTTCTCATATTTCTCAAGTCGTATCATTCAGTAAACCCACTCAGCGAAGCAGAATTGCGTTTTCTTCCCTTCGCCTACCGTTTTTTCATCTTGAACTATGTCATCCGAGACGGATCAAAGTTCTTCAGAACGGACTTGAGCGCTCAATTCAAACAGGAAGCTGCACGAATCTATCTTCCACAACTCGATGATTTTGACGCCGAACCACTGCTCGTCATTCTTGACTAATCCGCTATTTTTCGCATTTCTTTCGCGAACCTTTTGCCTTTGTCGACATAGATCGCCGCGCCCAATGCAATCTCATCGGCTCGTGCCCGACCCTCTTTAATTACGGCAGGCGTGCCTACCGCTAGCGCACCTGGAGGGATGACAGTGTCGTTGAGTACTACGGCATTGGCGGCGACAATTGCACCCGTGCCTACGCGGACTCGATGTAAAACGATGGCACCCGAAGACACTTGTGATCCGTTTTCGATCGTGCATGCTTCTAGATGCACGATATGACCGATGACGCAATCGTCCCCAACGGTCGTGCCGTCCATTGGTGTTGTATGAATAACCGTGTTGTCTTGAATGCTGGTTCGGGCACCAATCTTGATAAATCCGTCGTCTCCGCGCAGTACGGCGCCTGCCCAAATGGTGGACTCGCTACCGATTTCTACAGATCCAATGATCACGGCATCCGGGTGGACGAATGCCGATTTGTGAATGACGGGAACACGATCGCCAAATGCGTAGATTGCCATGCGTAAGACCGTAGTTCGTTGCGAATATCCCATAAGGCATTGGAGTTACAGCACAGCGCCAGTACCGTAGAGCCCCATGTCTAGGCGCATCGATATCGAACTGACCAGTAACCGCAACGATGGAACTTGGTCGTGGCGCGCCGCGGGCGCGAAGGCACCCAAGGGCGTTGTTGATGCGTCACTGTTAGCAACCAGCGCTAAAACAGGAGACGTCCTCAAGGTTGAAGCAGATTTTGATCTTGATGGAATCACTGTTCTCTCGGTCGTCAATGTCAAGGAAAAAGGTCATCGCGGAACTTTGTTGGAAGTTCTTGTCAGCGAGAAAGAGTTTGTACCTGTCACCCAGAAGCTCGCGGAAAAGGGAAAGTCTGACCGCAAGCCCCGCGGCGACTCCAAAGGACCTCGCAGAGACGGAGCCAACGCGGGTGCTCGCCCACCTCGAACCCCGCGTACACCAGGCTCAGAAAAAACCGATGATCGCAAGCCAAGGCGTCCTTCGTTTGTCGCTCCACCCGAGTTGCCGAAGCGTCCCGCAGCCAAACGACTGAAGCCAAAGCGCACTCACCGCATCGCGGTCCTTGCTGCACTGCCAGAAGAGCAACGTGGAGTTGCCGAACGTGCGCTCGATGGCGGTATCAAAGCTGTTCGCGATGCTGTGAAGCTTCAAAATGATCAACTGCGCAAAGATGGCAAGCCGGAAGTTCCAGCCGAAGGTCTTATCTCGATGGCCCAAGAGCTTTTGCCAAAACTTCGCGTTGCAGACTGGCTAGACAAAGCCGAAGCCGCTAAAGCCGATATCGAACAACTCGATTTGCGAGACTTGCGATCTGTCGTTGTCGCCTCCGACGATCCAATGGTCGTTCGCGATGAATCGACACGCGTACTTGCGTCCGAACTGAAAGCCGCGTTGAAGTCGAAGCAAGAGTCGAGTCAGGCGCTTTGGCTTGCAGATATCGCTGCTGCAATCGACGTCTCGCGCATTGTGCGTGCACTCAAGATTTCAAGTGAGCCACCAAAAGCCGGACAGCCATTCCCTGCAGAACTTGGCGCCAAGCTGGCGCAGGCTGCAACGTTGGCCATGTCATCGGAAAAGGCACCTGATCGTTGGATTGCCGTGCTCGAAGCTGTTGCCTTCTCCCCTGTACGCGCGCAAGTGAAGCCAACTTCTGTCCCAGAGAACCCAGGCGAAGCACTACTGGCAACCGTGAAGCGTGTTGCAAGTTTGGTGCCGCATATTGCAACTCAATTCGGAGTTGTTGCAGCAGCTGGTACATCTGCTCCCCGTCCGCTTCGCCCAACCCGCCCGATTCGTCAGAAGCCAAAGTCCGCAGCAACGCCGGCCGCAAAGCCTGCTGTTTCGGCACCGGTAGTCGTCGAAGCACCAGCAGAGCCAATTGCTGCAGCCGAACCAGCCGCACCAGCAGTTATCGACTCACCAACTTCTCTGTAAGTCGGGTGAGCGCATAGTCTTTAGACATGACTGATGCCGTTTTATACGAAGTTCAAGGAAAAATCGCTTACATCACACTGAATCGTCCCGAGGCTCGCAACGCCGTCAACGGCGATGTAGCCCAGGCAATGGAAAGCGCAATCGATCAGATGGAGAACGATCCATCGGTGTGGGTCGGTATCTTGCGAGCGAATACCGCAGGACAAGAACGTCCAGTCTTTTGTGCAGGCGCCGACTTGAAGGCAATCAACAGTGGTCAAGCAGGTGCACTGAATACAGCCAAAGGCGGATTCGGTGGCTTCGTGTACCGCGAACGTAAAAAGCCAATCATTGCGGCTGTAGACGGACTAGCAACTGCTGGTGGTTGTGAGCTGGTGCTTGCCTGCGACATGTTGGTGGCTACCTCGCGTTCGGCTTTCGGCCTGGCAGAAGTGATGCGCAACCTCATCGCAGGGGCGGGCGGTTTGTTCCGCTTGCCGCGGGCTATTGGCAAGAATGCGGCGATGGAAGTGATTCTCACGGGGCAACCACTCCCCGCCCAACGGGCATACGAATTAGGCATGGTCAATCACCTCGTTGAACCTGGGAAAGCCGAAGAGGCGGCGCTGGCGCTCGCTGAACGAATATGTCTTGCTGCACCGCTGGCAGTTTGGGCATCAAAAAAGATTGTTCTTGCTGCTGCGTACGAGTCGGACCAGGTGCTCATTGACATGACCAATAAGGAGTTCGGAGCGATTCTTGCTTCAGAAGATACGAAAGAAGGCCTGACGGCATTCATCGAAAAGCGTCCGCCAAACTGGCAAGGTCGCTAAAGCAGGTTCTTGCCCACAATCAGGAGCTGCGCACTCATCGTGGCGCGTTCGAACAAGTTCTTCATATCTCTGTCTCCGGGTAATGCCAATCCCTCGAGCACCGTGCATCCCGATTCTCGAGCAATTTTTTCGCTGTGCTCGATGAGCATCGCGCCGAGCCCAAGCTGCCTCGCCGATGAATCAACAAAAACCTGTTTGATCAATGCTTTGTGAAGAGGTTTGAAGATTTCAACAAGCAGATATCCGTGGATCACTCCTTCAGAAAGACCAACGAGCAACCGGTATTTTGCATCGTTGACGAGGTCTTTCCATTCGTCTCCGATGCGCGGGGACATTTCCAGAAACTGAGCCAATCCCCTGAAATTGGACAACGATTCGAAGGCCGTATCTTCAAGGACTTTCAAACTGCTTGCGTCTGTGATCAAGGCCTCGCGAACATTGAACATGTGGAAGCTCAACCTTCGAGATGTGTTTGTATTGCAGAGAGGACAGTGCGCCTGTTGCGGTTGAGAGCTTCGTATGCCTGTATCGACGCAATCTCGACGCTATCGAGAGATGGCAACAGAGCAATGATCTGGGGCGCTGAAAGCACGGAGTAATTCAAGATCGGTTCGGCTGTTGGAGTCAACTCTGGTGCTTGCGGCGTAACCGGCGAATTTTGCACAGGCGTCTCGGTGTCAATGCGGCGCTTTGCATTGCCGACAATCTCTCCAGCCTTGGATGCGCCCATACGAACAACAAACTGGCCGATCATCTTGGCGTTGCGGGACTGCTGGCGTATCTGGGGAGATTTGTCGGCTACAAAATCTTGAGCGGCTTGTGTGGCCGATTGGGCTGCAGTTATGGATGCTCCGATTACATTGCGCAGAATATCTCTGGCTTTATCGTCTGCACTCACGACACGAAGAGCGGACAGGCATCATCTTCAACAGGGCAACCTGGAGCACTATTTCGCACGAGCAGGAAGCACTGCGTGCATTGCGTCTCGTCTGGCCTGCGAGGCTGCAAACGCTCCATTCCGTCGGTCTTATCGTCGACTACTGCATCTTCTTCATCGTCCTCTGGTGGTTGATCGTCTGCGGCCGTGAGCTTGTCGCGAAGAATGGAATCTAGGTCGGCTTCAACGTCATCTTCGGTGCGAAGATCGTCATCGTCATCGTCATCATCTGATGACTTCTTCGCAACCACTTCTGTTGCAGGAATTGCATCGGGGTCATCAATCAGGTCATCAACGCCCTCAAGCGCACCCGCTGCTTCGTCAAATGGTTCGTCCTCTAACTCGAGTCCGAGCGCGTCTGGGTCAATCTCGTCGCCGTCAATCTCCTCGACAATCATCATTTCTGGGTCAAGGTCATCGGGACCGATGACATCATCATTTGACATTCAGAATTCCCTTCAAAATATTTAGTCGGTGGTGTGCGGCGAGACAATAGCCCATATAGGCCCAACAAACACGAATTACTTGTTTTCGCGCCTTGATTCTGCCCTGCGCTCGGAATCCAGACGCTCGAGATCGGGCGCGGCATGCGTGATATGTGTCATTGCATCCGCCACAGCCCTATGCCCAGCCTGTTCTGCGATCAGTCGGTGCATCTCCAACACCACTCGTCGATAGGCCGGGTGTCCTTGTGGGGCCGAACGCAACTCAAGCAGGTGAATCGCTTCTCGAGCATTGAATTGCATCACATATCGCAATCGGTATGCCATTGCAATTGCATAGGCAGCCTGTTCGGGATAGTCGGGACGAAGTGCCTCGTACAGCGTCGATGAACGTGTCATGGTTTCCTCGAATACCTCGTCCATTCCGGCCTCGGCAACCAGTTCTGGCATGACGTAACCATGATCCGGGGACAACCGCTGCCATTCGATGGTCAGCAAACGGTGCCGCTGCAGATCTCTGAAGGCGCCATAGTCGCCAAGCACATCAAAGCGATAGTCGATTCTTTCAAATGCACGACCTGGTTTGTGTCGACGATTCTCTCGATTGCCAACATAAGCTGCGATCAGTTTGACTCGCTCTTGATGTGACAGCCCTTCTACACGCTTCAACAACTGCGATTCCGGTAAATGTGAATGTGCATAGCAAATAGCAGCAAGCAATTTCAGTTCACCGTCAGGATCAAAGTCAACGAGTGAAACTTCGGGCACGGGATCTGGCTCTAAGGCGCCAAATAGGTCATCAACCAAAAAGCTCGTCTTATCGTGATTCTCTGCAAGGTAGTCGCTCCAACGTCCGCCGCGATCCGGTAAATCCACGCGCTTCAGGAAACTCGGAATGACTTTTCGTAGTTCGACCAACATTAAGTCTGCATAGTGCCGCGCTTCAGGCAGGGGGTGGGCGCGCATTCGAAGCAACATCGATTCGTAAGCCTGACCAGTTCCAAATACGCCAACATTTGACAAAGCCGATGCAGGAAGCACACCGCGAACTGCGTCGAGCCCCTTCGCTCTAGTCGCCTGTCGATAAACGAAATCGGAGTCGTTTATATTGCGGGGAATAGAGGCTCGAACATGATCCGTAACCCCCGTTACGAGTGAGGTGTAGGTATCAAACATGCGGTCCATGTCCCCTACATAACGGGTACCGAATGGGCTGTTGAGAATCTCTGGATCACGGAAATAGCGGTATCTTCCACCAAGGCGCGCGTCGTAACTGATGTAGCGAGTGCTCTGTTCGAGGTAGCTCATCAGGCGGCCCCACTCCAGGATCTTCGTCAACAGGTTGGAAGCTTGTTCGCAGGCAAGGTGGACTCCGCCCAACTGAGCAACCGAATCGTCACCGTATTCAAGGAAGATTTTCTCGTAGAGCGATTCCGCATGATCCAACCCAATGGTTGCGTCAACCGTGATATCACCAGCAAGATCAAGGTCGCCAACAAATTCATCGATGAAGAGCCGCCTCAGACTTTTTGGACTTCTGCTGTAGCGAGCGAACAACGCACCTTTCACCACCTCGGGAAGGTTGACGAGGGCGAATACAGGACCGTCGAGATTTGTGAAGTAGCGCTTCAGAACCTCTGATTCATCACTTGTAAAGGTCTCGGGAATATAAACGGTCACGGCGCGTAATACTAGAAGTCGCGATGGGTTGAAGCGGGCATACCGCTTTATCGGCGCATTGGCTAGACGTACAGTGTTATTGCATCGGGAATAACCTGCATTCTCACCGATTTAACCAGCCCGAGAGACTCCCCGTCTATGACCAAGCGAGCCCCTTTTGACCGTGCTTCGTCTCCAACTATGGGCCACGAGAAACGCTCAGTCTGCTTCGTTGAGATATCGGGATGTGGAAGGTGGCTGGAGGTCCTTATTTTCCTCAAGGCCTGCAGTCGTTGCATAAACGGCATTGATGATCTCACGGCTAGAACATCCATTACCCCATCGTTTGGGTGTGCCTTAGACAGCACCTCCCTAGTGCCCAGATAGCCACAATTTGACACGATGTACAAACCGCCCAACCACGACCTTCTGCCGATGAGTACTGAACCAACGGCAATGTCGTTTCGTTCGCATCCGTCATGGCCGGTGTATTCAACTTTTATGAGGTCGATCATCACTTTGATTTGGCCACGATCGGGTGTTGCCGTAGAGACTCCTAGCGCCTGGTTCAAGGTGCCCGACTTGAGAACTGCCTCGGGAATGGTGCCGTTAGTACGGATGTTCCCACCTAGATCGCGCTCGGTCGCAAATTCGGGAAGCCCTATGGGTGCAGAGCAAGGCTCACCCCATAGATCACCTTTGCGAATCGTCATGACGAAATTCGACCGATCAAGCTTGACGATGCGACAACGCCCCTAAACAGCAGTTCAGATGCCTTCGTTGCCGAATCCCGATCGGCTTCGTTGGTAAAGATCATTGCAAGTTGGCGCAGCACATCAATGAGCTGCTTCATGGTTCGAACAAAATCACCAGCCGTCACCTCATCCGATTCGAGTATGTCGAGTAACGAATTTCCTTTAGCCCAGTCGTGAGTTGCAGCGATGAAACCTGGGTCGGGGCTTCGGTGATTTTGTAACCCGTATGCGGTCTCGGCTTTAATCAGCCTTCGGCTGATCTTCTGAATACCCAGAAATCGTTGTTTTATGTCAGTTGATGGATAATGCGCAGATCCAGCATCGTCACGATTGCGATCTTCATAGATGAAACAACTGACAAGTGCTGCAAGGTCGACTGGGGAAAGACCCGTCAACAAATCCTCTGAAATGCATTCTGCGATGAGCAGATCCGATTCGTGGAAGATCTTGGACAACAGCAAACCTTTGTCGGTAAGTGCCCAGGTATCAACGTAGCGCCATTCGGTAAGCAACTTGATCAAGTAGTCGAACTGGCTGCTCACCGATTGCGTAGAGTTCGAGACTCGTTTCTCTAAGCTGTCCAATTCCTTCTTGATTCGCATGGCGCTATCTAAAGCGATGAGTTTTTCGACAAGCTGCGGATCGTTGGCTACAGGATGATCATCTTGATTGTTGCCATCTGCACGTGTTGACTTTGCGCGCGTCTTCAACCGTTGCAATCGCGAGGAAGCTTCCTTCAGAAATTTTGAGTTGGTCGGCTGGTACGGCTGCGGCAACTCCATATGAGCAACCAACTCGACAAATTGGTCAGATTCGTTCTCGCTTATAGATACGACGAGTCGAGACTGCGAGAGCAACACCAACTTCGCGCCACTGCCACGCTGCGCCGAACTGATCACGACAAAACGTTCGGGTTGGCTTTTGCGAGTAAATAACACGACGTCGCCAAGTCGAAGCTGTGCCAGCTGACTAGAACTCAGCGAATTTGCAGAACGTCTATTGGCTAAGGCCTTGTACTCAGAAATATCCCCGTAAGGGCTTTCGGCTTGCAGCAGTAAACGTTCGAACTCTTTAGAACGACGTTGAATGCGAGCTTGTATCTCAACGACATCCCTATTTGCTTGAAATTGGGCAAAGGAAAGATTGAGAAGGTGACGTGCTTGAACTTGCGATGTTGACTTAATCAAATTGGCTGCCATGTTGTACGTAGGCCTAAAAGCTGAATTGAGAACAAACGACTTGCTTCCAACGAGGGCTGCCACTTGATCGAATGGTAGAAACGGATTCCAGAGGGCAATGGCATGACCCACGTCGTCCAGTCCTCGCCTGCCTGCCCTTCCGGTGAGCTGCGCGTAATCCGAGGGTTTGAGCATCTCATGGTGCTCTCCTGTGTACTTTGTGAGTTTGTCTAAGACCACTGCCCTAGCAGGCATGTTGATTCCAACTGCGAGCGTCTCGGTAGCGAAGACAATCTTGATGAATCCTTGAGAAAAACAGGTCTCGACGATCTCTTTGAATGTTGGAACCATTCCGGCATGGTGCACACCAATGCCAGCCTCAAGCTGATCCACAAATTGCGTGTATTCCAGCGCGGCCAAGTCGTCGTCACTGAAATCCTTCAATCGCTCGTCGACAATTGCGAGCATCTCGCCGCGCTCGTAATCGTTGGTGAGGCGAATGCCAGCTTGCAAACATGATTTTGCTGCCTCGTTGCATTGATTGCGGCTGAAAATGAAATAGATGGCAGGAAGCAAGTTGTCCGACTGAAGTTGCTCAACGACCTCAGTTCTTGATGGCGTGAACAACCTGCCATTGCGGGAGTTTTGATGGCCTCCGCGCGAAGAGCCGCGGGACCCGTACGGTTGGGATTTCCTCGAATGTCCGGAGACGTCGTTTTCAAGTCGAGATATCGCTGTATTTGCTTGACCCCCAACCAAAGTTTCAAACATCCGAATCTGTCTCGTCGCTTTGTCTCCCAGCATGTAATGGTTGACCAATTCAATCGGCCGTTTAGTCTCAACGATCGGTCTCGTCGGTCCTCTAACGGTTGTGAGCCATTCGCATAGTTCATTGGCGTTAGATACCGTTGCCGACAGGCACACGAGTTGGACAGTCGGCTCTAAATGAATAATCACCTCTTCCCATACCGGCCCCCGATATGCGTCTTGAAGGAAATGCACCTCGTCAAGCACGACAACGCCGAGGTTTTCGATCGACGTCGATCTGGCATAGATCATGTTTCTCAGTACTTCGGTGGTCATGACCACGATCGGAGCATTTGGATTAATGCTGTTGTCACCTGTAAGCAACCCAACTTCATTTCCACCGTACAA
This sequence comes from Ilumatobacteraceae bacterium, assembly GCA_036746695.1. Taxonomy (GTDB): domain Bacteria; phylum Actinomycetota; class Acidimicrobiia; order Acidimicrobiales; family Ilumatobacteraceae; genus UBA3006. The sequence continues at coordinate 47,920 of DAIODP010000001.1, forward strand.
CTGAACAAGTTCTGTGTATTTTTGGTTGGAAAGAGCCTTGATCGGAGCCGTGTAAAACGCTCGCAATTTCTTGAGGCGAGCCACACCAATGGCATATTCCGCCACAACAGTCTTCCCCGAACCCGTCGGTGCAGCAACTAAAACACTTTCCCCTAGATCAATCGCGTCGAAGGCCGAAAGTTGAAACTGGTCGAGCGCAAAATCGTAATTCTTAGTCAGATTCAAGCGTTGTTGACTGGACATCGCCGCTTAGTCGTCGTCTACATCGTTGTCATCGCTCTTACGTCGACGACGCTGCACGATGTATCCGATTAGCAAGGCAATCAGAAACAAGACAGTCATTGGAACAGCTAGCGCCAACATGCTCACAGGGTCGCCGCTGGGGGTAATCACAGCTGCAACGGCAAAAATTGCCATGATCGACACACGCCATTGTTTGAGCAATGTCTGTGGTGTGATCACTCCAACAATCTGCAGGAAGACCAATAGGACCGGAAGCAAAAAACCAATTCCAAAAGCCAGAACCATCAGTGCAACCAAGCTGATGTACTTCGAGATCTGGTAGGTCTGCTCAACATCTTCGCCAGACCACGAAATCAGGAATTCAAGCGCTTTATCGAGCGTCCAGTAGGCAAGGTAACCACCACAGGCGAAAAGGACGACGGAAGAAAGAATAAAAGGAACGGTGTACTTCTTCTCCTTCTTGTTCATTGCCGGGACTATGAATTGCCATAGCTGCCACATGATCACAGGAAGCGCAATGATCAGGCCGCCGTAACCACTGATCCGCATTCTCGCCGAGAGACCTTCGATCGGACCGAGCGCATACAGAGAACCATCGCAATTGAAATCTGGGCGAGCTAGACAAATATTGCGATATGGCTGAGTGAGGAATCCCAAAACAAAGTCGTAAAAGACCAAAATGATCGTGGCCCCAACAGCGATTGCCAGCATCGATCGAACGATACGCATTCTCAGCTCTGTGAGGTGGTCAATGATGTTCATTGAGCTCCCATCAAATGAGGAAGTCGACCGTGGCCACTTAACAGCCATCAGTTTTTCTCCTCATATGAGATAACAGAGATCTCTGGTTCATCATCAGGAGATAGTGCATCAACATGTCCAGTTTCGTCTACGGCAGACGATTCGCTGATCCCGTTTTCATCTTCCGCAGGAGCTTGCCACGGGACAAACTCTGGCTCGGATTCGGGTGAATAATCGGCGATCTCTCCTGCTGCCTCCTGAAAAACCGACTTGTACTCCGTAGCTGCGCTTTGTAGGTCCCTAAGAGGTTCAGCGAATGCTTGTCGGAAGTCGCTTTGTGCATCGCCCGTCATTCGCTTGAATTCGCCATAAAACTTGCCCATCTTTCGGAGCACGGTCGGCAACTTCTCTGGGCCCAGTACGACTAGCCCCAAAATGAGCAGGAACATCAATTCGCTGCCCGAGAAATTAAACATGTTGACATTCTAAAGGGTCCCTGTCCCTCGCCATCTACGCTGATCGAATGCAGCAGCGTTTGCCGTCTCTATTCGGGGAGCCGATTCTTTTCGCGCATCGGGGCGCAAGCGCACACGCTCAGGAGAATACCCTGGCCGCATTCTCACTTGCCCAAAAGCTAGGCGCGACTGGCGTTGAGACGGATATTTGGATTACATCCGACCATCAGATCGTTCTCGACCATGACGGGATCGTCAGGGTTAGTTTGAGGAAGAAACCAATCGCCGACCTCAAACGTTCTCAATTGCCGTCCCACATACCAACATTGGATGAATTAATCACGGTCATTGGTGATGACACACCGATCAGTATCGATGTGAAAGATGTAGTCGCTCTTCGTTTTATAGACAAGTACCGATTAAACCGAAGCAAGGTTTGGCTCTGCCATCCCTCGATGGATGTTTTAAAGGAACAGCGATCGGCGTTGCCAGATTTCAAGTTGGTCAATTCTGTAAGACTGGCAAAAATAAAGGAAGGACCAGAGCGTCGGGCGGCCTCACTTTCGCAACATGGTATTAATGCATTGAACATGCACATCACTGACTGGAATGGTGGGCTCGTCGCGCTCGCGCATCGTTTCGGACTCGCTGCCTTCGGTTGGGATTTGCAGCATCCTCCCGTAATTACTGATGGGTTGCGAATGGGCCTAGACGCGATATTCAGCGACTGGGCGGATCGAATGGTGGATGCTCGTCGAACCCTTTAAAGCCAACGTGCGTCACTGAGCGGCCAGATCAATCCAAACGCTCGCCCAACAACTAACTCTGTTTCAATTTCGCCAAACATGCGACTATCAAACGACTGCGGACGATTGTCGCCCATGACGAAAATGTGACCTTCGCTGACCTTTATTGGTTCAAGTTCTGGAACACGACAACGATCTTCAAGATTCACTTGTTGAATGTCGTAATCGTTGAGATATGGCTCCGGCAACTCTTTGCCATCGATGGAGACCACACATTCGTGAATCTCAATAGTCTCGCCAGGAAGACCGATCACTCGCTTGATGAGGTCATCATGTTGGATGACCTCGCCATCGGTGGTGATCCGATCGAAAACGACCACATCTCCCCTCCTGATGTCGTGCAAGCGGTAGGAAAGTTTGTTGACGAGAACTCGATTGTCTTGGAACATCGTCGATTCCATACTCGGGCCCGAGATATAAAACTGTTGCAGGAGAAAACCCCTAACCAAAAGAGCTATGCCCAGGGCTACACCGACGACCACAACCCATTCACGTATGACCTTCAAACCGTGCTGGTGGTCTTTTCGCCCTGTGTCAGTCGTCTCCATCGCCCATCAACCGTAGTGCTGGATTCGCACAACACTGGCTGTCTCGGTGTATTATTTAGCCACCAAGCAACGCGTTCTACGCGATACACAAGGAGATAATCAGAATGAAAGTCTGGATCGATCAAGACCTCTGCACAGGTGACGGACTCTGTGAGGAAATCGCGCCCGACGTTTTTACTCTTCTTGACGATGGTCTCGCATATGTTCGCGAAAAAGACAAGATCTATGCCACTGCAAAAGGCAATGCCCAAGGCGCCGAAGGTATGGCGGTCATCCCCGATGGCCAGCTTGATGGAGTAATTGAATCGGCCGAAGAATGCCCCGGAGAGTGCATCTTCATCGAGCCGTAGTTATAACGGGGCGCTTGCCGTTCCGATATACCGACCAACAGTAAGAAATGCGGTGTGCGCGACCATACGGTGGTCTGGGCGCACAGCCATTCCCTCAATGTGCCAGGTGCGATGTAGCACCTCAAGTGTGCGGGATTCGATCCACTCGCTACCCATTGCCTGGCGGACTTGTACCGCCTGGGTAATGCTTGGGGTGTAGGCAACCAACAAGCCACCTCGTCGAAGCGCTTTGGTTGCATGAGGAACAACCGTCCAGGGTTCTGGCAAATCCAAGACCACGCGATCGAAATCAGTTCCGTCTATGCCCTCGTAAGCATCTCGAATCTGGATGGTGTATCTAGTTAATGCTTCTTCGCCAAGGAAACTTCGGACATTCGTTTTGGCTCGATTAGCAAAATCTTCTCTGATCTCGTAACCCGTGATAGTTGCTCCGTATCGCAACATGGTCATAGACAGCGCTCCTGAGCCAATTCCCGATTCGAACACATGAGTGTCCGGGCCGATATCAGCGATCATGCAGATAGGAGCGAGGTCCTTCGGGTAAATAACTTGCGCGCCTCGGGGCATCTCCAAAACGAAATCTTCCAGCGTTGGACGAAGCACAGAAAAGAGTGCACCCTTAGTAGTTGGGACCACAGCACCTTCTGTCTGTCCAATAACGAGATCATGCGCGACAAAACCCGAGTGGCTGTGAAACTCACCTTTTTCTACCAATGTTGTGAGATAACGACGCTTTTTAGAATCAATGAGGAGCACTTTGTCGCCGTAAGCAAAAATCCGATTCATCTTGCTCTCCTTGACTGACGGCGATTATTAATTATCTTCCAAATAAACACGAACCACCAAGCGAATAACCATTTACCGGTGTATCTACCCAACAGTCTCGCGAACACGAGAGACCAAAGCCCCTGATTGCGCAAAGCGAGCCGAAATCTAACTACCTGAACTGTTCTCTTCAACTACGACCCGAACCGCGACGTTTGCGACCGCTTCGACGTCCTAGCGCATACGAAAAGAGAATGATCACCGCTGCACCAATGGAAATGCCCGTGGTGATCGCTGCTTTTTTGTCGCTTACTTTCCCTTGTAGTTCATCCTGGACGAGTTTCAAACTTGATTCAACGTGATCCCGTGTGATGCGCTCAGCACTCATTAGATACCCCGTGGCTTGCGATGCAGGCTTGGCTTGCGAATACGAGCTTTTGATGAAAGCACCAGCGCGAGGCTGACGACGACAACGATCAGATATGGGATCCAAGTTTTGCCATCGTTCGAATTGAAAAGTTCAGATTGAACAAGGCGCAACAGACCGACCATGAGAAATGTGACGCCGAGAATCAGCGACACGGCGCCAAGTGCAGCCCACGCCATCCAGCGTCCTGCTCCACGAATCGGGTCCAACGTTTCTTGTTTGACATAGTCGCGCAAGAGGTCGTACATCTCGCCAAGAGACGGCGCTTTTGCGGCACGCTTGCGGTCAGATGGCGAAATACTCACCATTCCATTCAACCAGTGGAGTTCTGATATTTCACCCAACGGGCATTGCGAGGTTGCCGTGTAAAGCCTTATGGCTTAGGAGAAATCTGAGCCGCAGACGGCGAACTGGAAAATCTTGCAAGTGCCTCCCCCAATGCCGACCAGATTGGGCGATAGGTGCTCTGATTAGAAACCCCGGATCCGTTCAAGATCAACGTAAACGTGCTTGCAAGTTCCGCGTCGTAGGTGACAAAGCCAGCCAACCCTTTAACTCCCGTTAATGTTCCGGTTTTTCCGCGAAGCCTTTGGGTGACCGCACCCTCTGTGAACAGATCGCTCAACGTGCCCGTACGCCCGGCTATTGCAAGCCCTGTTCCGAGCGAGCCAAATCCACCATCGCGTAACAACAAAGCCTGAATTGTTGAACATGTAACTCGGTTGCCACGGTCAAGACCCGAACCGTCGTTGATGATCAGTCCTTCGGTCGAGATTCCCATTTCCGTGAGCGTTGCGATCATTGCCTGAGCTCCAGCAAGACGAGTGCCCTGCTGCAACACACTCAGGCCTATTTCCTTCAACACGAGCTCGGCCGTATTGTTGTCGCTGTTCGTGAGCATCTCGGCAAGAACTTCGGGTAACGGTCGAGAAGAGATTTCGGCAACTACAGGAACATCGGCCGAAGCCACACCCACCGAAGCGGCTCCGGAAACGCTGATGCCTTTCGCGACCAAGATGTTGGTGAACTCTTGCGCAGCTGCCAATGCGGGGTTGTCGGGCTTGATGGGATTGCCGGTAACTACTCCGTCATTGATCATCAGCGAACCAAGTGGGCCTACCTCTGTCATCCTGATGCCCAAGCCAAGCGTGGGAGTAAAACGTTCGGTGTCGTAACGAGATTCATCACCTATAACCGAACCAGAGATTGTGCGCACTCCCGCCGCGAAGAGCGCATCGGCCAACGATTCGATACTCGTTCCGTTAAATGTCGGCAACGGCTCAATTGTCGGATACTGCGCACTAATCAACAAGGGGTCACCCCCGCCTACGAGGTACAAGTCACCCAAAATTTTCGAACCTTCTTGTATGCCCTGCAATTTCGTTTGGTAAACAAAATCGGGTCCCAGAATTTCCAGAGCTACGGACGCAACCAATACCTTCATCGTGCTTGCAGGGATAACTGGCAAATTTGGACGCAATGTGGTGATCTGCTGTCCTTCAACATCGACGATAAGACAGGACTCGTTGTTTACCAGTCGTTCGAGACGAACCAAACTTCTCCTGAGCGATCCGATTCGCACTTCACTCGAGAGCGTGCTCGGAGCCCGCCTCGCCGAGATAATCGAAGCCGACATAGTTGCCATTTCTCGAACCTCATTATCGGCAGTAACCGAATCGGCAATGTTGTCAACAGTTTTCCACGCAACGCCAAGTGCTCCACCAATAATTAGTGTGAGCGTGCCCAAAAGGGTGAATACAACTCGAGGTGAACCAACCTTTACTTTGTGCTTAGCCCGCTCGATGCTGCTTGAATCCTCCAAATGGTTGATGTTCATAACGTGATGGTCGACCTGAAATCTGAATAACGAACCATTTGTGCCAGTGCATAAGCAGCTCGGGCTCCAGAGGGGTAACAAAGGCGGCCTGTTTCCCGCACTTTCGCGGGGCCTGGGTTGGAAGGGTCGGCAACTGCCAACTCTGTAGCGATGAGCACCGGTTTGCCGTACTTCTTAGAGGCTTCATCAGCAGCAATTGCATAGCGCTCGTCTTGTCGATTGTGATATTGCACTATGCGTTCAAGACCGTGGTCCGGATAAAAGCTGCCTTCTCTCATTAGCCGTGCTTGATTGCTCTGAATACCTATCCCCAGGAAAATCACTGCATCTACATGTTCGTGCGCAGTAACAATGTCCATGATCTGAGGAATTGTGTCGCGCGTTTCACCTCCAGCGCAATCGATCGGATTATTCCTGCTCCAGCGAGGTGGAAGTAAATCTCCCAATTGGGTCATCAAATCATCAGGAAGGTCAACCAAGTTGAGTACACCGTCGCGAGCGATTGCATCAGCAGTGACTACTCCCCACCCGCCGACTGTGGTCAATACAACTACCCGATTCCCACGTGGAAGAGGCTGGGTCGAGAATGAAGCCGCTACATCAAATGCTCGCTCAATATCGTCAACACGAATAGCGCCCGTAGATCGACATACCCCATCGAACACTTTGTCGTCACTTGCTAATGCTCCTGTGTGACTTGATGCAGCTTTACTTCCCGCTGTCGTCGCCCCGCCTTTCACCACCACAAGTGGTTTATGCTCTGACATCCTCGACATCGCCGATCTGAGCCGGTCGCCGTTCGAAACATGCTCTATGTACGCCAATCCAACTCGTGTGCTGTTGTCGGTTGTGTACCAATCTAAATAATCCTCGACGCGAACCTGGGCGGCATTGCCGGCAGACACTGCTCGTGATATTCCGACCCCCGTCTGACGTGAATAGTTGAGAAAACTAGAAACGAAATTGCCGCTCTGACTTGCAACCGATATGCCACCAGATGGAGGGAATGGCGCAACGATCTGGCAGCACAGCGAACGAGGTGTGCTGACGACACCTTGACCGTTTGGCCCGGCGATGAGAATGTCGAGCGAGTCAGCGAGCGAAACAAGGCTCTCTTCTGCCTGTGCACCCGCGTCGCCAGATTCTCGATAGCCGGCGGACGAAATGAAAGCACTGGTAATTCCTTTTTCCGCACACTGTTTTAGAAGTTCTTCGTTCGCGGCCGCGGGTGTGCAGAAAAAGGCTAAATCTGCACTTCCAACCGGTAATTCATTCAAGGATGTGAGTGTCTGCACTCCGAGCACTTCTTCGCCTTGCAAATTGGTAGCAAAAATGCGCCCTGCAAAATTGTTCGCTAACAAATTGTGCAACGATACAAAGCCAAATTTGCCTGGATGGCTTGATGCACCCACGACGACAACACCGTCGGGATTGAACAAAGCTTCAAAGTGTCGACCAGATCGGGCAACCGGATGTTGGGATTCGCTGGTCTCGTTCGAAAGCTGTTCCGTCCTTCTCTCCACAAGCGCATCAACCGCAATCAATTTGCCATCTGCCGTCGCTATGAGTGGATTGATGTCGATGGAGTGAATATCTGGATTTGCTTCACAAGCCGCACTCAAGCCGTTGAGGACTGCCAGAACACTGCGCACGTCTACCGCCGCTTCACCGCGAAAATCTTCAAGCATCTTTTGATGTTGCAGTGAATTCAACATCGATACTGCGTCTCGCTCGGTCAGTGGTAATGGGCTCAAGGCGACATCATCAATCGCTTCGGCCAAGACACCGCCAATACCTAAAACGGCCATCCGGCCGAACTGGGGATCAGTGACAACCCCGGCGATAAATTCGCGAATACCGGAAACCATTTGTGCGACCAAGAAGGACACTTCACCGTCATCTGCTGTTACAAGTTTGAGCAAATCGGCACAAGCGTTTCTCACAGCTTCTTCATCCATCAATCGGAGCCGAACTAGACCTCGTTCAGTCTTGTGGGCAATGCCATCACCAGAAACTTTGACCACAACTGGATAACCAATTGCATTTGCAGCAATACACGCATCCTCGATCGTGCGGGCAATCTTTTCAACCCCAAAAGGCAACCCAAACGGAGCGAGCAGGCGCTTGGATGCCTCCTCGGAAAGTGTTTCGGTTGTTGGCACGATGTCCAACATTAGTACCTGAGCGACTCGTCAAGACTTGAACAAACAACTACTGTTTCACCGTGCACATTGTTTCAGCCCTATTCATCGAGTCGTTCGAAATGCGCCAAGTCGATGGGCCAGCAACACGAATCGATCTCACTGGCGTGCATTTCTCATTGGCGGCCCCCTCGCCAGTTCCCGTCACCATTGAGCCACATCTCATGGGCTTGATTTACTGTCCTCCAGACGATTCCGGCAAAGGTGTCTTCGAGGTGGTATTCCGTTCTGGCATGGCCGCAGACAGTACGGAATTGGCACGCAATGTCAGCCCATTCACCGTCGAGCCTGGCAAATTCACATATCGGCTCGTACGCGGGGCTCTCGAAATGACTGCCTACGGGCCTATTTACGCCCACTGCCGGATAGGGCTTGGTGGCTGGCTCATCGTTCCTTTGACCTTGCTTCCACCAAAGCAGTAGCCAGAACTACAGTCTCGGCGTGCCTTCTACCGAAAAACTCACCGCTGCAACAGATGCAGCAGTCGTAGCAATTACTCGCGGCCTCGCGATGGACGCCCCTTTGGCTGCAAAGAGTGGCCATCAAGGAACTGCAATGGCGCTTGCGCCACTCGCACATGTTTTGTACTCACGAATTCTTCGTCATCACCCAGGTGATACAGCATGGCGCAATCGTGACAGATTCATTCTGTCGGGTGGACATGCATCCATCTTGCAATACGCAATGTTGTTCTTGTACGGCTACGGCCTCGAGATATCTGATCTGCAGGCATTCCGACAGCTCGGCTCGCAGACACCTGGTCACCCGGAAGTAGGCCACACACGTGGAGTGGAAGTGACTACTGGTCCATTAGGTCAGGGTTTTTCGAATGCTGTCGGTATGGCAATTGCCGAACGCAATCTTCGCGCCCGATTCGGAGAGGATCTGTGCAATCACCACACATATGTCATTGCTGGTGATGGCTGCTTGATGGAAGGTGTTTCGCACGAGGCTGCCTCTTTGGCAGGCCACCTAGGCCTCGATCACCTGGTATGCATCTTCGACGACAACAAAATCACCATTGATGGAAGTACAGCACTCGCATGTTCAGACGATGTTGCGATGCGATTCCGTTCCTATGGCTGGAACGTGATTGAAGCCGGTGAGATCGGCGAAGATATGGACGCACTTGAAAAGATGCTCACCCAGGCTAAGGAACATGTTGGTCAACCAACCTTGTGTATCTTGCGCACCCACATTGGCTTTCCTTCTCCCGATTTGACAGACAGCCACGAAGCTCATGGCAACCCTTTCACCGCAGAACTGACAGCACGAACCAAAGACGTAATGGGCATTCCAAATGAGCCGTTTTGGGCTCCATCCGACGTGGTGAAGTCTGTACGGGAGTTTGCCTTAAGTCGAGGTTCGGAGATCGCCAACGACGATCGCGTCCGATCTTCTCAGTCACCGTTGCTCACCTCATATGACGCATGTTGGCAACAACCAGATCAAGGCGTAATGAAAGGTCTACTCCCCTCTTTCGATAGCCAGAGCAATTTTGCAACGCGGCAGGCCATACAAAAAGTCATTGAGGCAACAGTCTCTGCCGTTCCCGGTTTGCTCATTGGATCGGCAGATTTAACGGGAAACACCGGCGTGAAAGTCGGCGGACAGTCACCTCATACAAAGGGCGCACCAGAAGGACGTCAAATCTATTTTGGAATTCGCGAGCATGCGATGGGAAGTGCGCTTGTAGGCATGGCTCTGCACGGCGGTGTAGTGCCAGTTGGCGGAACGTTCTTTGTTTTTGCTGATTACATGCGCCCCGCTATTCGTTTAGCTGCGTTGTCTAAAGCTCGCTGCATTTTCGTGTTTTCACACGATTCGGTTGGGGTTGGCGAGGACGGCCCAACGCACCAGCCGGTGGAGCATTTAGCCTCGCTTCGTTCCATACCTGGTCTTCAGGTGATTCGGCCTGCCGACTCCAATGAGACTTCTCTTGCATGGCTTGCCGCTCTCGAATTTGACGGGCCAACTGCACTGATTTTGAGCCGTCAGAATCTGCCATTGTTGTCGGGCGGAACTGCTGTTCTTCAAGGTGCAGATGAAGTATTTCGGAGCGGTGACAATCCCGTTGCGACGCTCATCGGAACAGGTAGCGAAGTTTCATTGTGCGTCTCTGCAAGCAAGAAGCTTTACGAATCCGGCATTGAGACAAGAGTTGTTTCGATGCCTTCTTGGGATCGATTCGAGGCGGCGTCAGTTGAGCACCGCCAATCAGTACTCCCTGCTGGTTCAGTGATTGTGTCTGTAGAAGCAGCGTCAACATTCGGTTGGCCCAGATACACCAGACATAACGTGGGAATAGATCGTTTCGGAACAAGCGCCCCTGGCTCAGTAGCGATGGATTCACTCGGAATCAATGTCGACAATGTTATCGAAACCGTTAAAAGAGCCATCGCGGCGAACGCATGAATACATGAGCAACAATCTTCAACGTTTGCATAGCGAGGGTGGGCAAAGCCCGTGGCTGGACAACCTGAAGCGCAGTTACATCACCAGCGGTCACATGCGCAAGGTAATTGAAAACGGAATCCGCGGACTCACCTCAAACCCATCCATCTTCCAAAAAGCAATTCAAGGCTCGAATGACTACGACGTACAGTTCGCGGAACTTGCCCATGCGGGGAAAACTGCCGTAGAGAGCTATTGGGAAATGGTCATCCAAGACATTCGTGATGCCCTAGATCTATTCCATCCCATCTACTTGTCGAGTGATCGACAGGATGGCTATGTGAGCGTGGAAGTCGACCCGATGCTCGCACACGATACTGAAGGAACCTCTCGAGCCGCTCGCCAGCTAGACCAAAATGTTGATCGCCCGAACGTCATGATCAAGATTCCGGCAACCGTTGAGGGAATACCGGTTATTCGCGAAATGATTTCCGAGGGCCGCAACGTCAACGTCACGCTCATTTTCAGTCTGGAGCGATATGCCGATGTGATCGAGGCTTATATCTCGGGTATGGAGTCACTTGCAAAGGCAGATCCGTCAAGGCTTTCCCATGTAGCAAGTGTTGCTAGCTTCTTCATTTCCCGAGTGGATGTGGAAGTAGATAGACGACTTGCAGCGTTGAAAATACCTAACGCCGATCTTCTTCTCGGCACTTGCGCGATTGCGCAGGCCAAATTGGCATACAAGTTGTTTACGGTGAGTTTCACATCTCCACGATGGGATGCTTTGGCGAAATTGGGAGCTCGTGTTCAACGCCCGCTATGGGCCTCAACATCGACGAAGAATCCCTTGTATCCCGACACTTTGTATGTTGACCAGTTGATCGGTCCGCACACAGTTAATACATTGCCGGACCAAACAATGGATGCTTTCGCCGATCACGGCACAGTCGCGCGAACCATTGACCTGAATGTTGAAGGCGCCGAAGCAGCATGGACCCAACTAAAAAGACTGGGCGTTGATATGGCAGATGTTGCATCGCAGCTGGAACGTGAAGGTGTCGACTCCTTTCAGAAGAGTTTCCAAGATTTGATTGCTGCGCTCGAGCAAAAGCTCGAAGCGCTATAGACCATGAACCAAGATGCACTTAATATTGAGATCGATCGCTTGGTAAAAGAATTCGGTTCGGTTCACGATCTGGACTACGTAAACGACCTGGTGAGAACTTCCCTACTTTTGGGAACTGATCAAACAACCACACTTGATTTGAAGATTGCTTCATCTGCACTTCGGGAGATGCGGGACGCATTTCAAATGTTTCAGCCACATGCGCACCGCCGCAAGGTGACGATTTTTGGCTCGGCTCGAACCAAGTCGCACGACCCTTTGTACAATCACACCGAAAACATTGCGCGCGAATTGGCCCAACGGGGTTGGATGGTCGTCACCGGAGCGGGCCCAGGAATTATGGAAGCTGGCATGTCTGGTGCCGGTCGTAACCAATCAATTGGCGTCAGCATCCGCCTCCCCTTCGAATCCTCGGCAAATCCGATTATCGCTGGCGACGACAAATTCGTCTCAATGCGTTACTTCTTTACCCGCAAATTGATGTTGGTCAAGGAGTCGCATGCTTTCATCTGTATGCCTGGCGGATTCGGCACATTAGATGAAACATTCGAGTTACTCACTCTCGTGCAGACCGGCAAATCCGCACCGACGCCGATTGTGATGCTTGACCTTCCCGGTGACGACTTTTGGCATTCGATCGATGATGTCATTCGCAAGCAAATGCTTGAAAGATCCCTTGTTTCGCCAGAGGATTTGGATCTCTACCGAGTGTGCGAATCGATCGAAGATGCTGTGGATGAAATATCTAACTTTTATCGCAACTACCACTCAATCCGATTCGTCGGGAAGTATTTAGTAATTCGACTACAGCAATCACCAACGAATTCGCTCTTAGAAGAGCTGAATGCTGAGTTCGGGTACCTATGCAAGGCAGGCTCTTTTGAGCGCATCAGCGCAACACCAGCTGAAATCGCAGACAACGACCTTCTCGATAAACATCGGATTCGCTTTGAATTCGTTCGAGACGACTTCGGTGGCTTGCGCCGGCTCATCAACAAACTCAATCAAGCCGCGACAGAACCCCAATAGCCTTCTCAATCGCCCGTCGAGCCTGAGTGATCTGGCGTTCGCTTTCGGGGCGCTTTGTGGCCCCTGCCCCATGTGCTTCCTTCAGTGCCTTTAACGCTTCGTCGGCCAACTGCTCCGAAATGGTTTCAAGTTGGCTAACGATCTCGTTGAAGTTGCTCACAAGTTAAGTATGTCATGTAAGAACTGTTGGAAGTGGCTCCCAATCGTCTAGCGTCTGTGCTCGTGCCTAGACCAGATGACCTCCACGAATACATCAGTTTTTCCGATGGCGACTCCGATCAGACTTGGATGATTGATGCGACATACATGCGCTCCAACTACATGTGCATTTACGGCCAAGGCTGTAAGGGTGTTTTAGACGACGATGCAACCAAATTGCAGCAAGGTTGTTGCAGTTACGGCGCGCATTTTCTCGATAAAAAAGATCTCGCATCAGTACGCAAGTCGGTGAAGCGCCTCAAGCCAGAACATTGGCAAAACTTCGATAAAGGCAAAGACGGTCGTTGGCTAACGAAAGAGCGTGATGGCGCAGATGTGACGCGACGCGTTAATAACGTCTGCATATTTCATAACGAGCCAGACTTTGAAGGCGGCATAGGTTGCGCCTTCCATATTGCCGCACTTGAGGCAGGCGAACGCCCGATGGACTGGAAGCCAGATGTTTGCTGGCAAGTACCTCTACGCCTTGAGGAATTTACAGAAGATGATGGTCACGTTGTCTCTTTTGTTCGTGAATGGAAGCGACGCGACTGGGGTGAGGGCGGTGCCGATTTCCATTGGTGGTGCACCGATGACTCGAAAGCATTCGTAGGTGATCACCCCGTATACAAGTCGCTGAAAGAAGAGCTCGTAGAGCTCATCGGTTCGAAGACCTATAAGACCATGGTGCAACTGCTGGAAGAAAAGAACTCGGTTCCTCTTCCCCACCCACAGGTAAGGCGCAAAACCAAGAAAAAGTAGTTTCTAGTTAGAGCTCTTTTTGGTGTACTTGCGACGGTCTTCCATCGACAAGTACCTCTTGCGAATACGAATGAAGTTTGGCGTCACTTCAACAAGCTCGTCGTCGCCTATCCATTCAATTGCCGACTCGAGTGTGTGCGTGACGGGAGTGGCCAACTTTGGCCCGTCATCATGGCTATGCGTACGGATGTTGGTCTTTTCCTTCGCGCGCACGGCGTTAACGACCATCTCATCTTCGCGGGCGTTTTCTCCAACAACCATTCCCTCGTAAAGGTCATCGCCGGGCGAAACGAAGAGCGTTCCGCGTAACTGTAAGTTGTCGAGGGCGTAGGCAGTAGATGTACCCATTCGATCAGCAACCATTGCGCCGCCAAGACGGTGCGGTAGTTCGCCACACCATGGCATCCAGCCCGCGAGGCTCTGGTGCAACAGCGCAGTACCGCGTGTCACCGTGAGCAACAACGACCTAAAGCCGATAAGGCCTCGCGAAGGTGCCTCGAAACTGACAATGGTTCGTCCAGGGTCTCCAGGTCGAAGATCGGTGATACGGCCCTTTCGTGGTGCAAGCGCTTGGGTGATGGCACCCACATACTCTTCCGGCACGTCGCAGGTGCCCGACTCGAGCGGCTCTTGTTTCTTGCCGTCGATCTCCTTTGTGATTACTTCAGGACGTGAAACTTGAAGCTCGAAGCCTTCGCGGCGCATGTTTTCGATCAACACCGCAAGCTGAAGCTCGCCTCTACCAGCGACTTCCATGATGTCAGCCGATTCGGTGTTTGCGATTTTGATGCTGACGTTGCCGAGGATTTCTTTGTGCAAACGATCGCGAAGGTGACGACTGGTGAGATACTTGCCATCCTTCCCTGCGTAAGGAGAAGTGTTCACGCCGAAACTCATTCGGAGCACTGGCTCATCAACTTCTAAACGTTGCAGAGGAACTGGGTTGTCAGACGCCGCAATGGTGTCCCCGACTTCCACTTCTTCGATACCAGCAACGATGAACAAGTCACCAGCAACAACTTCGGCAACTTCCGTGCGCTCGATACCGGTGAAGGCAAACAAACTCGAGAGCTTGCGCTTGATTACTGGAGCCGCATTGGCCTCGGTCGGCTTCTGACAAAGCGCGACTTGGTCGCCCTTACGAAGTACACCCGAGATAACGCGACCAATGGCTAAACGGCCAAGATAGTCGGAGGCATCAAGGTTGGTAACCAACGCCTGCAACGGTGCGTCTGCATCATTGTCGGGTACGGGAATGTGTTCGACAATGCCGTCCAGCAATGAGGACAAGTCTTGTGACATGTCCGGCATTCCGATGCCCAACATCGAGCGACTCTCACGCGCAACAGCCGAGTAAACGGGGAAAGAGAGGTGATGGTCGGCATGAGCAAGGTCGAGGAACAACTGCTCTACTTCGTGCAGCACTTCCTCGGATCGGGCATCTTGACGATCCACTTTGTTGATCACCAGGATCACTGGCAAGTCGAGGGCCAACGCCTTCGATAGCACATATCGCGTCTGGGGCAATGGGCCTTCCGCGGCGTCGACCAAGAGCAAGATGCCGTCAACCAGCGCTAGTGCGCGCTCGACTTCACCACCGAAGTCGGCGTGCCCGGGAGTGTCAACGAGGTTGATCTTCGTGCCCTTCCACACCACTTGGGCAGCCTTCGCAAGGATGGTGATGCCGCGTTCGCGTTCTTGGTCGTCTGAGTCCATGACTCGGTCGATAACAGCAGCGTGGGCGGCAAACGTACCCGTCGAACGCAATAAGGCGTCGAGGAGAGTGGTTTTTCCGTGGTCTACGTGGGCAACAAGCGCAATATTGCGCAAATTCTCTGGTTTTTTGGTCATGTTGGGGGGTGATAGTTCACGCGGGCACGCCCGCGTGGGTTACATCTCTTCCTCGTCGCTTTCTTCCTCGTCTTCATCGAAACGGACTCCATAGCGCTCTGCTATAGCCGCATATTCATCTTCTTCGGACTCGGAACGCTTTTCACGCCCACCAAAGCCAAGGGCCTCTGCTGTAGGGCCTGATTGCTTTAATTTGCGCGCTTCCTCGAAACGACGGTGACGACCCTTCTTCACGGTAGGGGCTCCGAACTTGGCTCGGGCGACTACCGCTTGGACAGCCGCCTATTGGATAAACATCGCGGGTCAGCCTAGCGGTAGAAAGCCCGTCAGAAAGGGATATTGGCTACTAATTCGGGTGAGCAACGGGAACGAGCCGAAGCCCGCCTTTGCCATCGAAACTGATACCCATGTTTCCGGCAAGGATTCCTTCTATGTCCTTGCCGACAATCTCCGAACGCCAACCCTGAGCAAGCCTGGCATTGGGCGAACGGCGCAGGAACTGCAAAATATCCAAGCGTGTGCCCAGAAGTGTTGCATCAATCTGGTGGATTCTCGCTAATTCACCAACCCATGCGGTGATCAAGCCCACGGCTGGACGAAGATCCTTATCGACATCGTCGTGCTCTGCTGCAGGAAATTTGACGTCCTGCCCAACTCCTTGAGCAACAGCAGCGAGAACTTCCCTCGTCATCTCTGCGCCTAGTTGACGCTGTTCAACACCTCGTGCACGAAGTAATTCTTCTGGGCTCTGTGGCTGAGATTGGGCTATACCCAAGAGGGCCATGTCGGACAACACCCTGCGCGGCGGAATGTTGGCATTCATTGCTCGAAGTTCGCGCCAGCGCCCGAGCGACTGTGCGACGCCCCGAGCGCTCCCCTTCAATGTCCGAACTTCTTTGATCTTCAGCCAGGCATCTTCGGGCGACGACGGCCCCGCCGGCTTCAATCGCAATTCCTCGCAAGCGTCATTCACCCAATCGGTTCGACCAAATGCATGCAATTTCTTCGACAAAAGGTCGTGAAGGTTCAAAAGATATTCAACATCTGTAGCGGCATAGGAACATTGATTTGGCGTAAGTGGACGACGCAACCAATCTGTCAACCGATCGCCTTTGGTCAGTGTCTCTTTCAGCTCATTTTGCACCAAGGTAGATAACGAAGGCGATGACATGCCAATAAATCCGGCCGCAACCTGCGTGTCAAATATTCTGCTGGGTGCCGAACCGCAGGCATAGTTCAGTACTTCCAGATCTTGTTGCGCCGCATGGACGACACAGAGTGTCTGCGAGTTAAACAATTCTCCAAACAACGAAAGGGTCACTTCGAGCGGATCGACCAAAGCGATGTGTTTTGCCCACTTCAACTGGATCAATGCCAGCTGCGGGAAGTAAGTCTTTTCTCGATGGAATTCTGTGTCGAGTGCATAACGCTCTTCCTGCTGGATCTCAGCAAGCACTTCAATCAAATCGTGATCTGAAGAGATCCATTCAAACTTCATTTACGCGGTGGTCCCGCGATTAACGTCATTCCCTAGAAGAATCCATCCTGATGTTCCTCCAGCCACATTGACAACGTTGGTAACACCTTGATCGATGAGGTATTGACAGGCTTTACCGCTTCGCCCACCAACCTGGCAGACAACGAAAACATCCTGTTCGCTGCGGAATGATTCGAGATTGTCAGGAACGGTCTGTAGAGCGACGTGGATGGCGCCTGGAATGTGGCCATCGGCGTATTCATCCGCTTCTCGAACATCGACAACTTTAAATCCAGCGGCGAGCTTCTCTGCTAGCTGTGAAGCTTCAATTTCTCTCATTGAAATCCTTGCTTTCTCTCATTGGAAAGGTCTTTCGGAGTATTGATATTACGCGTTTTATTTTCCGAAAACTGCACTTCGACAACCCTTAATCCAACTACGGCGCGATGAATTGCTCGCTCGCCACGACTGAACTCATCGTCTAGATGTTTGACAGACGAGGAAACATTCCAGCACGACAGCAACCAGTGGTTTCTTACATCGTGCGCGACTGCAACATCAAAATCAGAAGTGAGTGCCTCAACAAGTCGAGCGAAATCCTGCTTTTCGAAAAATGGCGTATCACAGGGGCTGACCAGGAGAAAATTGTGTTTGCAGTTGTACATCGCGTCTACAAGAGCTCCGAGTGGGCCTTGCCCCTCCCTGGGGCCGATGTAAGTGTCAATTGAAACAATATTTGCGACATCGGAACTGGCTCCGATGAGTAACACCGATCCCAATTCACTCATGTTGTATGCGACTTTTGCCGCCATCGGCATTCCATCAATTGCAAACAACATTTTGTTCGAGCCAAAACGCGAGCTATTGCCGCCGGCAAGGATTACCGCATCCAACACGAGAGCCAGACTATTGCTGATGATTTGGATCGAGTTGCATCAAGAATTGCCGACACCTCGTAGCTTCATCATGTTCGGCGATGAGCTCTGCGCTTTTTGCCAACCCCTCTACACAACGCAAAAAACCTCTGTTCGGTATGTGTTCCCACCGAACATACCCACTGCCCTTCCAGCCGTTCGCGCGAAGCGTGTCTAGGCCGCGGTGATAACCAATTCGATAGGCCATGTACGACTCGAGACTGTCCCGCCCTAGGGCACCGAGCCAGGCCCAACCGTCTAGATAACGGGGATTAGAAGCAACAACTTTTGCAACGGCTTCCCTGCGTTGCGAATCGGGTTGCGCAAGTGCATTATCGAGCTGGGATTGCAACGCTGGAACGGCGGCTGGCAATCGCACCTCACCAGGCCCCGTTCCCGAAAGGTTGACATTTGACATGACGCAAACCTACGGCATCCGACATGGAAAGATGGGACGGTGAACTTATTTTCTCTTGAAGCCGAATCTGCCAAGACTTTTCTCCTTTCCACCACTGGTGGCTCCATCTTTCTTTTGTTGATAGTTCTGAAATTTGCAAAGTCGCTTGTTACCAAGCTCATTCTGAGCATCCTGTTCATAGGCATCGGCACGTTGGCTTTCACCCAGCGTGACAATCTAAGTGCCTGCGTGGAAAAGGTTTCGGCCCAGGTACAAGCCGGGCAAGCTATGGATTCGACCTGCTCGTTCCTCGGGCAAGAGGTGCAAGTTTCCCTGCCTTAGGTACCCTCGTTGCCATGATTTCGGATCTCTGCCGACAGCTCGATTCGTCGCCCACATCTATCCATCTCGTCGAATATTGGTCCAAGAAGCTTCTTGATCGTGGCTTTACCGAGTTCGCTCATGGCGCCCCTGTGCAACATCAGGGTTTTGTCCGCGTTGGTGGAGCATTGATTGCATGGGCTAACACCGAGAGTTTCGAGAAACGTGGCATCCGAATAATTGGGGCACATACCGATTCGCCCGGGCTTCACATTAAACGCAATCCATTGATGCAAGCCAACAACATTCAACAGATTGGTGTGGAGGTCTATGGCGGACCACTGCTTAATAGCTGGCTCGACCGGGATTTGGGAATTGCCGGAGTCGTATACAACCGAGACGGACGTGCAACTCTTGTAAGCACTGATCGAGCAGTTGCACGAATTCCCCAACTAGCAATTCATCTTGATCGTGATGTAAACGAACGCGGATTGCAGCTTGACAAGCAACAACACCTTCGCCCTATTTGGTCGACGGACCAGCGAATCACAAGTTTCGAGTCATTCCTCGCATCCGAGTTTTCTCTTAACGAAGACGACATTGCCGCGTGGACATGCCAATTATTCGATGTACAGAAGGCAGCACTATTCGGTCTTCGAAGCGAGTTCTTGGCCTCGGCCCGTTTGGATAACCAGGTTTCATGTTGGGCTGCAATGAATTCACTACTCGAAAACGAGGGAAGCGAACCGAGCCTTATTGCTTTGTTTGACCATGAAGAAGTTGGCTCTGAAAGCACAACAGGCGCAGCCGGCCCATTACTCGAAACGATATTGGAACGAATTGCAATCGCTGCGGGTTCTGATCGAGCCGGCTATCTAAGTGGACTTGCTAAATCTCACTGCATCTCAGCCGACAATGCTCATGCAATTCACCCCAACTACCCCGATCGCCACGATCAGAGCCATGCTCCATTGATTAACAATGGAATAGCGATCAAGAGCAACTCGAACCAACGCTATGCGACATCCGCGAAATCAAGTATCCCTATCTACGTAGCGGCCGAAAGAGCGAAGATCAATATTCAGCATTTCTCATCCAAAAACACCATGCCTTGTGGTTCGACCATCGGACCAATCACGGCTACCAGGCTGGGCATTGAAACGGTAGACATTGGCCTTCCGCAGCTAGCAATGCACTCTGCCAGAGAAATGTGTGGCAGCCAGGATCCGATCTCGTTGCTCGAATTACTCAAGCAGTATTTCGTTCGTTAGCGTTTTTTGATGCGGGTTTCAGCTTCGTTAAACAACTGCTGAAGCGAAACCTGAATTTGCTGTGTAAGCGACGCAATCTCTTCGCGAGACGCTCGCTTACCTTCTAGCTGATTTGGAAAGATCGGTTTCCCAACAACCGCGTAACAACGTTTCGGCCAGATCATCTTGGAACCGGTTTGCATTACCTGCTCAGACCCGGCGATGCCGACTGGGACTATTGGCAAACCAGTTTTTATCGAAATGTACGCTGCTCCGTCGAAAAGATCGACCACCTCGCTACCAATTCGCCTGGTTCCCTCTGGGAACATAACCAGGGGCTCACCACTTTGAAGCACAGAAATACAACGCTTCAGTGCTTCGAGGTCGGCCGACCCACGCGTCACGGGGAACGCACCAAGTGCAGAGAAAAAGGAGCCGATCACTTTCACTTTCCACAGAGAGTCCTTGCCCATAAATCGCATCCGTCGACGAGTCACGGCTGAGGCAATCGGGATGTCGACGGTGGATCGATGAGTAGGTGCGAGGATAAAAGCGCCGTTCTGCGGAACATTTTCAGAGCCGGAAACACCCAGCATCAAATACGTTCGACAAAGGCACACCACCAAAGCACGTACCGCAAGATAAAAAGATTTCGCAAATACGGTCTGACCAGCAAATTTGCTGCTGACGTTGGCCATTACTGTTGAAGCCTAGCCTTGTAAGCAACATGAATGCTGTCCACAACCTCATCGATTGATAGATCGCTGGTATCGACAACGAGCGAGTCCGAATGCTCGCGCAGCGGGCTGTCATCGCGGCTGCTATCAAGTTTGTCTCGTTTGGCAATCTGTTCCGCTATTTCGTCGATGTCACCTCCGCTTTGAGCAACTCGCCTCGAAGCTCGCACTCTTGGAGAAGCGGTAAGGAAGACTTTGAGGATTGCGTCAGGAAACACGACTGTGGCGATATCGCGACCTTCAACAACGCCACCGCCGCGTTCTTCGACCCACAATCGCTGTTGTGCACGCATCTCGGTACGAACACCCGAGTTTGCAGCGACGATGCTGACATTGGTTGTCACCTCGGGAGAACGAATGATGGCAGTTGCATCCACACCGTCTACAACGAGCGACCTCTCGGTAATGTCAAGCTCCACTCGACGCGCAAACTTGGCCAAAGTGTTTGTGTCGTAAATGTCGACGTTGGCATGCATGGCTGCGTAAGTGATGCCTCTATACATTGCACCGGTGTCCAAATATGGAAGCGAAAGACGTGTTGCTAAAGCCTGAGCAATAGTTGACTTGCCTGCTCCTGCAGGGCCATCAATAGCAATTACGTTTCGCACTACCAGCTGGTATCCCGTGGACGGCCCTCTTCGTAGCCAGAAGCACTTTGTATGCCAACTACTGCACGCTCACGAAACTGCTCGATACTTTCAGCACCTGCGTACGTAAACGAAGATCGAACTCCGGCAACGATTTGGTCGAGGATGTCTTCAACACTTGGTCGCTCAGGGTCCAAATACATGCGAGACGAACTAATTCCTTCCTCAAACAACTCTTTACGAGACCTCTCAATAGCGCTTTCGGTGCGGGTGCGATTTCGAACCGCACGGTTGGAAGCCATACCGAAACTTTCCTTGTACAGCCGGCCGTCGGTATCGCGAAGAGTGTCCGCGGCCGATTCGTATGTTCCCGCCAACCAAGAACCGAACATCACATTGGCCGCGCCTGCAGCAAGGCCCAAAGCAACGTCTCTCGGGTAACGAACACCTCCGTCGGCCCAGACGTGTTTGCCAAGCCTGATTGCCTCGCTAGAGCACTCCAACACAGCAGAGAACTGAGGGCGACCAACACCGGTCATCATTCGGGTTGTGCACATTGCTCCTGGCCCGACGCCAACCTTTACAATGTCTGCACCCGCCTCGATCAGTTGCCTAGTGCCCTCAGTGGTCACCACGTTGCCAGCAACAACCGGAATTGAGCCAACAACCTTGCGCACAGCGCTCACCGATTCGAGCATTCGCTGTTGATGGCCGTGAGCCGTGTCCACAACCAACACATCGACTCCCATTGCAGCAAGTGATTTTGCCCTTGCAGCCGGATCGGCATTCACTCCAACGGCGACTCCGATCATTAAGCGGCCTTGCAAGTCGACAGCTGGTGAATAGATGGTGCTTCTTAATGCACCCTTTCGGGTGACACAGCCAAGCAATTTGCCACCATCGTCAACTACAGGAGCGAAAGAGATTCGTCTATCGGTCATGAAATTGAACATTTGCTCGGGCGTATCGGTGTGCCGGATGGAAATGATCTCGCGACTCATCACGTTGTGCAGTTGCGTAAAACGATCGAAACCCGCAGCGTCGTGCTCCGTGAAAATGCCCAGTGGTAGGTGATCTTTGTCGACAACGATCACTGCACCGTGAGCGCGCTTGTAAATCAAACTCAGCGCCTCGCCTACCGTTCCGTCGGGAGGCATAGTGATCGGCGTTTCGATCACCATGTGGCGCGACTTAACAAACTGCACGACATTCTCGACAACATCTAGAGGGATGTCTTGGGGCAGAACGACAAGCCCTCCGCGACGAGCAACTGTTTCGGCCATACGCCTTCCAGCAATGGCAGTCATGTTGGAAACCACCACAGGAATCGTTGTTCCAAGCAAGTCTGGAGTACGCAAGTCGACCGATTGCCTCGAGGCGACTGTCGACATGCTCGGGACCATGAATACGTCGTTATAGGTGAGGTCATAGTTGGGCGTGCCGTGTAAAAACCGCATGAACTACCTCCCCATTGTCGCTAAGAGCCACTTCAGGATAGTGGCACATATGGATGCCCGCTGTCATTTGTAGCCTGCAATTGCAATGCTCCGCCATCCAAACATAATCCAAGCCGAGGACCCAACCTCCGTTCAACGCGCTTCAGAGGTGCTCGGTAACGGTGGCGTTGTGGCTATACCAACCGAGACGGTTTACGGATTGGCTGCGGCAGTGAACAATCCAATCTCGTTGAACAAGATTTTTTTGGTTAAAGGTCGACCAACTACGCATCCATTGATTGCGCATCTTTCATCATTCGAACAGCTGCACGAATGGGCAATAGATATTTCGGATGATGCTACAACCGTGGCTAGTGCGTGTTGGCCGGGGCCACTGAGCATTTTGTTGAAGAAGTCCGACAATCTTTTATTTGCAGTTACAGGCAATCGAGACACCGCTGTATTCCGAGTGCCTGCAAACGATTTCACTCGACGATTAATTGATGCAACACAAGTACCACTCGCGGCTCCTTCGGCGAACAGGTTCGGAAAAGTAAGTCCGACCACGGCGCAACATGTGTTTGAGGATCTTGGTAGGGACGTGGATCTAATCATTGACGGTGGTCCGTGCACGATTGGTGTCGAATCGACCATTGTTGATTTCACGTGCAATCCACCGCAATTACTCCGACCAGGAGGTATCCCTCAAGAAGACATCGAAACGATCTTGGGCAAGGCCTTGCAGGGACAGCAAGGCGAATCACGCGCTTCGGGAATGCTGCAGTCCCACTATTCGCCCTCATGCCAAATACTGATCGCCAACGATCTAGCCCACGCCAACGATCTGTTGACTCAGCAACAAACAATTGGCTACAAAACGCGAATAGTAAAGTTTTCTGGCAATTTGCCCATCTATGCCTCCACGCTGTATTCCCAAATGCGGGAGGCAGACGCCGATGGGCTCGACTCATTAATCGCCATAAAGCCCGACCAGCAGGGTTTGGGCCTAGCCATTCTGGACCGCCTGCTGAAGGCATCCGCCCCCCGTATTTAGCACTGTCTGCCGTTGTAGTGTCCCACCACTTCTCATAGGCTTGGTAGTCCTAACCCAGGGTGGCATCCCGCCACCCGACTCCTAGGGGGAGAAAATACATGAAGAAAACAAACAAGCGCTTCATTGCTGCTCTTGTTGTTGGTCTCAGCCTTGTGGCTGCGGCTTGCGGCTCGAGTGACGATGCAGCAGAAGAAACTCCAGCAGCCGCAGGCGGCGAACTGGAAGGAATGAAGGGAACGATGCCATTGGTAGCGCTTTCCGATGAATTCAAAGCGGGAATGAACGAGTTCTGGGTTGCCGCAGGCAACGCCGAGCTCACCGACTTCTCGTACGCAGCAGAAGCATTTGACTCGGTCATGCTTGTCGCTCTTGCAGCAGAAGCTGCAAAGACTGACGGCAGCGCCTTGGCTGGTGAAATCATGAACGTGTCCCGCGATGGCGAGGTATGTACAGAGTTTGCTGCATGCGTTGAATTGATCAAAGCAGGAACCGACATCAACTTCGAAGGCGTTTCAGGCCCACAGGACATGAACGGAAACGGCGAGCCAATCAAGGCTTCGTACGGCGTTTTGACCTTTGATGCAACGAACCGTTTCGACTATGCAGACGCTGAGTACATCTTGGCCGACTTGCCAGAATCCGACTATGTCGATCTTCAGCCACCAACCGTGGAGCGCGCTGGCGACGGCGTGTTGAAGATTGGTACGTTGTTGCCAGAAACCGGCAACCTCGCATTCCTCGGACCACCGGAATTCGCTGGCGTTGAGTATGCAATCAGTCTCATCAATGCGGCTGGCGGCGTTCTTGGCAAGCCAGTTGAGTACGTACAAGGCGACTCGGGTGACACATCAACCGATACAGCTAGCACGACCGTTGACCGCCTCTTGGGCGAAAATGTTGACGCAATCGTTGGTGCTGCATCTTCCGGCGTGTCCCTCACTGTGATCGACAAGATCACCGCTGCAGGCGTCCTCCAGATCAGCCCAGCCAATACTTCAGAGAAGCTGTCGACGTACGCAGACAATGGTCTGTACTACCGCACAGCACCATCTGACATCCTTCAGGGTGCAGTTTTGGCTAACTTGATCGCCGGTGACGGCAACCAGTCGGTATACATCATGGCCCTTGACGATGCTTATGGCACCGGCTTGGCCGCTTCCATTGGCAAGAACCTTGAAGCCGCAGGCGTCACCGTTCTTGGAACCAAGATCTACGACCCAGCTGCAGCAACATTTGATGCTGAAGTTGGCGAAGTGGTCGCTGCAAACCCAGACGCAATCATGCTCGTAACCTTCGATGAAGGTTCACGCATCTTGCGCACAATGGTTGAGCAAGGAATCGGACCAAAGGTCAAGAAGGTATACGGTTGCGACGGCAACATGGGTAACGCTCTCGGCGAGAACTTCGACGCGGGTAAGTAACCAAAACTATCTAGAACTGAAAAACCCCCGGTCCGAAAGGGCCGGGGGTTTTTTAATGCCTAAATACTGTTAATCAGCCGCCGGTGGCTTTGGCCAACGTGCCGAGATACAGCGCGATGACCTTCGGGTCTGAAAGCAGCTCGCGTCCTGTGCCCGTGTAAGCGTTCTTACCCTGATCAAGGACATATGCGCGGTCGGTTACTTGCAAGCAACGGCGGGCATTCTGCTCCACCATCAGGATGGCAATTCCCTCTTCGTTGATCTTCTTGCACTGGATGAACACTTCGTCTTGCAGCACCGGTGACAGACCTGCAGAAGGCTCATCGAGCAACAGCAACTTCGGCTCCATCATGAGAGCCCTACCCATTGCGACCATCTGCCGTTCGCCGCCGGATAGCGAACCTGCACGCTGCGCCGCACGTTCGCGAAGCTTGGGAAACAGCGAAGTGACATACTCGAATCGGTCATCGAATACAGAAGGCTTGAGAAAGCAGCCCATTTCCAAATTCTCTTTAACCGTGAGGCTTTGAAACACGTTTTGTGTCTGGGGAACATAGCCAACTCCGTGTTCAACAAGTTCATGCGCTTTGTGCCCTGTGATGTTCTCATTGTTGAACGAAACTGTGCCCGAACGAACAGCGCATTGCCCAAGAATGGCTTTGAGCACAGTCGACTTACCAGCACCGTTGGGGCCGATAACACCAACAAACTCGCCAGCACGGACTTCGATATTGCAACCATTGAGAATGTTCACTTCTGGTATGTAGCCCGCAACCAACTCGTCTACTACAAGAACGCGATCGTCGGCACCAGTCGTCATGATGGGGTCTCCTCGCCTAGCAAAGATTTCCCTTGGTGGGCACCGAGGTACGCCTCGATTACGGCGGGGTTTGCAGCAATTGCCTCCGGCGTTCCTTCGGCAATGATGCGTCCCTCGGCCATAACAATCACCCAGTCGGATACGTCGTGCACCATGTCCATGTCGTGTTCAACGAACAGAACTGTCATTCCATCATCACGCAGGCCGCGAATGTGCTCGTTGAGACTTTGCTTCAAGGCCGGGTTTACTCCCGCCATCGGCTCATCCAACATCACCAAGCGTGGATTGGTCATTAGCGCGCGCGACATCTCTAGAAGTTTGCGTTGACCACCAGAGAGCGTGCCCGCGTATTCATTGCGCATGTGATCGAGCTTGAACCGCTGTAGCAGTTGATCGGCACGTTGTTCAATAAGTTTCTCTTGCGCCTTCCAACGGAACGGCAACAAACCATTCCACCAACGCTCGCCCACTTGATGGGTTGCACCTAGTTTCATGTTCTCGATTACCGACATTTTGGTAAGGCTCTTAGTCAGCTGAAACGTGCGAACCATACCCATAGAGGCGGTCTTGTGTGCAACAACTTTCGCCAGCGAGCGCCCGTCGAAACGCCATTCCCCAGCATCTGGCGTGTCGAAACCCGTAAGCAAATTGAACAGTGTGGTTTTCCCAGCGCCATTAGGGCCAATGAGGGCAGTGATCGATCCGCGTTGCACTTCAACATGGTCTACGTCTACAGCAACGACACCACCAAAATTCTTGCGCACATTGTCTGCCAACAAAATTGGGTCTGGCTTGGCTACGCCTGGAGCGGGCTGCACGCCAGCCAGCGCGGCACGCGCGCGCTGTGCGGTCTCGGTGTAGACGCGATCAACGACCATCAAGGGCCATCTCTTTGCGGTTTCCAAAAATACCCTGTGGGCGGAAGGTCATTAACAGCATTAAACCGATTCCGATGAGCATGTAGTTGACCGGACCGACTTGCGACTTCTGCAAGATCCCAACACCAAAGATTGAAATGCCACCATCTTTGGTGAGTTCTCGCAATGTGTTGTCGCTGAATACATAGAGGCCCCAGAAGATCATTGGCCCAACGATGGATCCCGAGACCTTGGCTACGCCACCAAGCACCAGGGCCGTAAGTACATAGAACGTCACGTCGCGGCTGTAGTTATCCGGCTGCACCGAACCGCGGTCGAGTGCAAAAACCATGCCCGAGAACATACCGATAACGCCACCCATTACCAAGGCTTGCATCTTGTAGCTATACACATTCTTGCCAAGTGATCGCACAGCGTCCTCGTCTTCGCGAATGGCTTTGAGAACGCGACCCCATGGGCTGCGCATGAGATAAAAAACGACAATGCCGAACACGCAGACCAGAACCCATGCAACGATGAGCGTCCAGAACGTGTATCCGCTGTATTGGAATGGCCTGATGCCATATTGCTTACTGGGGTTGAACGGGCTGAGCTCTCGGAATTGCGTACTAAAACTGTTGATACCGTCGCTGCCTCCGAAGAAACGCTTAAAACGCACAGATCGAACGAACAACCTGACAATTTCTGCAGTCGCGATAGTGACGATTGCCAAATAGTCGGCGCGAAGACGCAGTGTTGGAATACCAACGAGCAAACTCAGAATGACAACAAACGCCAGTGCGATTGGAATTCCGTACCACATACTGACGTTGAAATACTGGGAGGTCATACCGATGCCGTAGGCGCCGCACGCCATGAATGCTGCTTGACCGAAATTGAGCAGACCTGTATAACCAAACTGTATGTTGAGGCCAAGCGCTGCTAAAGCGAAATACGCGGCGTCAATACCAACGAGTGAACTCGCGGTGTTCTCAAGAATCTTTAGCCAATCCACGATTTCAGCCCACCCTCTGTTTACGGCCCAAAATACCCTGCGGACGAACGATGAGAACGACGATCAGGATGAACAACGCTGGAGCAGACTTCAACTCGGCTGGCACAACAAGCGACGCCATTTCCACCAAGATGCCAACAAAAAAGCCTCCAATGAGCGCGCCGTATGCAGAACCCAAACCGCCGAGAGTAATACCGGCAAACATCAGGAAGATGAGTTTCGAACCCATATCGAAACCGACTTGTTCATCGAGCCCACGGAATATGCCACCAAGTGTTGCAAGCGCTCCACCAGCAAACCAGACGATGCGAATAATTTTTTGAGTATCAATACCAGTTGACGAAGCCAAAGTGGGGTTGTCAGAGACGGCCCTCACTGCCTTTCCTGTGCGGGAACGAGACAAAAACAACGCGACCGCTACTAAAACGATCAGCGATAAAATTGCTGTGGTCAGGTCGCGTGGTGTGATGTTTACAGGCCCAAACGACTTGGCCGTTTGCATACTGAAGTCACTGAACGGCTTTGTTCGGCCGCCGAACTGGTACAGAAAAAAGTTGCGCAGCATGATCGATAGACCAACCGAAACAACGAGCTGAGAAATCAGACCAATTCCCCGATTGCGAAGTTTGGCAAACACCAGCCCGTTAATTGCCAAACCGAATAATCCACCAAGCGCCACCACAAACGGTGCTGCCACTAAAAGTGGTATGCCCAGAGTGACGTTGAAAAGGAACAACATGAGGCCGCCGAAGGCAACCATTTCACCGTGAGCAAAGTTGGTGAGCCCGGTGGTTCCGAAAATCAACGAAAGACCGACCGAACACATAGCAATCACGAGGCCCAGTCGCACACCGTCGGCAAAGCGTTGAGCAATGCGTTCAAAAGCAGATGAGCCCGATTCGCCAGCATCGCCGGTGAAGAAGGTGACTTTTTTGCTTGACGTCGTGAATGCATCTTTCGTAATCACGGCAATCGACTTATTCTCGTCAATTAATGCCAAACCATCGGGTAACGAAGAGAGAACCAGTTCAACGGTGTAGCCATCCTTTTCCGGGACAGGAACACTCACTGATCCAGAGTCGGACTCGGTGACGAACTCACCTATAACAACACCCGATTCCGTCTTCACCACAACCGTCACACCAGGAACAGGTAGGCGCTCGGTTGTCCCATTAACAATTTCTTGGTCGAACACCGAGATATCGATTGTCAAACCCGATTCGGCTGCTTGCGCCAGCGAAGACGAACCAACGCTGAACAGGGCCGCCAGCAAAACAACAAGAGCCTTCACGCAACTCACTACCGCGTGAAAAGATTTCCTCTCCTGCACTAAAGCCCCCTCGAAATGTGTGCCTTTAGTCAAGCATAAATTGGCGGATAATCGGCATTTTCAACTTCTAACTCAGTTTGAGCCGAAGAGCCGAGATCCACACCGCAACTGAACCAGCGACATGCAGAGCCACCAATGGCACGGGCACTCCCGAGAAGTACTGCAGGTACCCGAGTGCCCCTTGGAAGATGCACCAGAATAAGAAAACCTGTAGCGACTGACCCAGCAACTGCCATTCACGCGGATTCTGCTTCATTCGGTAGGCAAGCCACAAAGCGCTCAAAAGACAAACCCAGACCGCTGCGCTATGCAACCGCACCGACCATCCAATATCGATGCCAAGCCTGACGGCATTTTCATCACCTGCGTGGGGGCCAGCCCCCGTAACAACCGTTCCTAACACGATCGCAACTCCACAGGAAACGATGAGCAACCAACGGAGCCGCAACGTTGCGGCACTCAGTTCCCCAATACCGAGTTTCTCCGAGCCATCTATTGCCATGCGAACCCGATGATTGAGTACCACCGCATTGGTGATGAGCACGATCGAAACCAAGAAATGCAACATGTTTGAGTAGGGGTTGAGACCTGTAAGGACAACGACTCCCCCAATCACTATCTGTGTAAGCACTCCAGCGACCAGGCCCCACGACAACAGGCTCAGGTTCCGAATCCGAGGCTTCAGTAAGAGCGATGTGCCCACAGCGGCCATGACAGCAACTGTCACTACCCCTGTAAACAAACGATTCAACTGCTCAATTGCCGCATGCGTCGACGACACATCCACGAATTTGGATGAATTGCAGGCCGGCCAATCCACGCATCCAAGACCGGAACCAGTGAGCCGGACCAGCGAACCACTGACAATAATCACGTAAAGGGCTACAAAAGCCGCCTGGGTCACCTTCAAATAGGACTTCAGCGACAGCCCCAATCTGCTCATCTGGACACCTTATTGGAACCCCTTGACCCCCTGTAGGGCATCCACCCGTGACTCATGGCGGTCAATTTTGGGCTTCCATCACTCTGCGTGGTCAGTACAACATTTTCTGTGAGAAATCTCTCAAGTATGCCCAATCCACGCCGATCCCTATTGCGGAACTCACACCAGCAATACCGCAAGGGAGCACATCATGGAAAAGAATCTCGTTCGCAAGGCAATCATCACTTTGGCCACATCGGTCGCAATGTCGATCGCCGGATCCGCTTTCGTTGTCAATGGTGCCGCAGCCAGTGCCACCCCATCTGCAGTCGTTGCTCAACTTCCTTTGTTCGGAGAATCCGGACCAGCCGTAGTTCGCTTGCAGCAAGCAATTGCAGCGCGCGGTTTCACCGTGAAGGGTGGTATCACCGGCTCATTTACATCATCCACCAAGTCGGCATTGCGCTCATTGCAGAAAGTTGCCGGTTTTAAGGCGACTGGAAAATTGGATGAGCGCACGGCGAAGTTTCTCGGTCTTGTTGACGTTACCCCAGCACCTGTTGCAGTTGCCGCAACACCTGTTGCTGCAGTGGCAAACAAGAATGTAGTTGTTGCATCCAATTCAGCATTGCCAAGAATCGGCGAACGCAGTCAAGCGGTGCGAACCATCCAAGAAGTGTTGATGCGCGACGGTATCGGCCTCGTTGGCGGAGCAGATGGCATCTTTGGAAACGGGACTTCTGCTGCAATTGCCGAGTATCAGAAACGTCGTGGCCTGTCGATCACCGGCGTGATGGACGACGCAACTCAGGCTGCAATGATCCCTACGCCAGTCGCTCCAGTCGCCCCAGCAGCGGCAACAAGCACAATCACGATTGATTCGCTTCCAGTGCGCGGTCAAACGAGTGAAGCAGTACGTCAGTTGCAGAACGCCTTAATTGCGAACGGAACCGAAGTCAAGGGTGGCGCCGATGCAATCTTCGGTGTTGCTACAACCATCGCAATCGGAAACTTTCAGGCCGCTCGCGGTCTGAACCAATCAAAGGCGCTCGATGTGAACACAGCTGTAGCTCTTGGCCTGATCCCAAGCCTCGAGTCGCAGGGATTCCCATCCCTTGACGCATTCCCAATGATCGGCAAATGCTCTTTCGTTGACTCGTGGCATGCACCACGACCTGGCGGACGTCTTCATGAAGGCGTTGACATCATCGGAGCACGCGGTCTCCCGCTCGTTGCAGTGAAGGATGGCGTAATCACCAAGATGCTTGCCAATCAGACACTCTCAGGAAACGCGATCCGATTGACAATCGCAGACGGCACATACTTCTACTACGCCCACCTTGATGCCTTC
The DNA here is from genome assembly GCA_036746695.1 of Ilumatobacteraceae bacterium. Taxonomy (GTDB): domain Bacteria; phylum Actinomycetota; class Acidimicrobiia; order Acidimicrobiales; family Ilumatobacteraceae; genus UBA3006. The sequence continues at coordinate 79,545 of DAIODP010000001.1, forward strand.
GCCGAGGGAATAACAGTGGGAACACAAGTTTCGGCCGGTCAGGTCATTGGCTACAACGGCTCAACTGGATCCACATCGCCACACCTTCACTTTGAAGTGCACCCTGGTGGTGGCGCAGCGGTAAATCCTTACCCATTCGTCAAAGCTGTAGATGCTTGCAACTAATTGCTATTGCTCCCGCAAACAATAAGTGCGGCAACTATCAAGACCAATTGGATTGGTGACGATGTGAGAACCATCATCAATCCAATTGGTTGAGTTCAACGAGTGCGCTCTGCCTCTTCAAGGTGTTCAAGATCGCTGAGATTCACAAGACTGAACGTGTAGCCGTCACCAAGTTTCATCGCCTTTAGCGTTGTCACTGAGGAATGGCCGATGATGAATCGTTCCCATTCCCAAGGCGTAGTTTGAAGGCCTAACAAGTGGCAGATTAAAACACTGTTTGTTCCCGCATGGGCCACAAAAACAAGACTTTCATCCGGGTTGTCGATGTTCCATACGGGCAACGAATGATGCTCGTATCGATACACGCCGCGGTTGCCAAAAAACTCCGTAGCCCCGGAGTGAATGCGTGCGACGAAATCGCGAACGGGCTCGCCGCCCTCCAAGCCATTCCATCGGTCCTCTGCTTTGAGGGCTAACTCGTCTCGGTAAGCCTTAATCGTGACTTCGGATGGTTGACCATGCCAGGAAGGTTCACGGATTTCCTCGAGAAAAGGCTCTATGACTTCAGCCCTCTGATGATGTTGCAATAGAGGTGCAGCGGTCTGTCTTGTTCTCAACAGTGGAGAGACAAAAATGTGGTCGTAACTCTCATCTTTAAGCCTGTCGCCCAGACACTGCGCTTGTCGGAAACCGCGCTCCGACAGAGGCGGATTGACAATGCTCTTGCCGTCTTTAACCCACTCGGGTTCGGCATGCCGAATCAATCTAATTTCCATGCAAATGACTGTAGTTGGTGCAATAAAGCAATGTCGCCTTTAAGGAATCTGAGCGGTGATATCACAGGCAGCAAAAATCGCACGCAAGCGGGCGCGATATTGATCGTCGGTTTCATCAATCGGCTGCTGTGCGTCTTCAGTGAAGCGAATGCCGACGCATTCAGCCTGAATCTGTGTGAGTGCGATGCCAAACTTCTCAGCAACAAAATAGCCATACGAGCGGAGCGCTGTTTGTTCGTTGTCAAAGCCAGTATTAACATCGGGCTGAGGCTCGACGATCAATGATGCTTCGGGCATCTCAGGCAAGTCACCCGGCACATTGTTGATATTTTTCGTTAACTCAACGCTGCACTTGTCTTTGATGAAGTCTCGCACTTTCTCCAACGACTGAATGTTGTCATTACGAGTCATGTTGCTTATCGCTCGCTGTACGGCGACGTCGGTTGCACCAATATTCCCATCCCAATAGACATTTTGCAACGCGATAGAAAGTTCGGAGTAGAAACGTGAAACCCGCTCGAAATCAGATTTTATTTCATAGGGGGCAATGTCATTCAGTGTTAGCAAGGAGCCGAGAAATACAGCAAATGAGCTTTGCAATTGTCGAGAGGCGACTAAAGATAAATCCTCAATTGATTGATCCACTGCAACCATCGAAGATTCAAAATCGCTGGCTCGACTACACACCGCCGCAGTCTCGTCCGAAACGCCACAGCCGGCAATAAAAGCAAGACAAAAGCAAAAGGAAACGCTCCTAAGCACCTTCACCACACTCATTTTTGCCCTTCCGTAGCCGAGACCCATGTTGCATATATTTTGGCGTAGTCGCCACCACGCACAAGCAAATCTTGGTGCGATCCATCCTCCACAACACGACCATCGCGCATTAAGACGACACGTTGGGCGCGGGCTGCAGTAGAAAGCCGATGCGCAATCGACACCGTAGTGCGACCCTCCGCCAATCGTTGCAGCGCGCGGGAAATACGAACCTCGGTGGCGGCGTCAACAGCCGAAGTTGCTTCGTCCAAAATCAACACGTCCGGTTTCACAATTGAAGCACGCACGAGAGCGATGAGTTGACGCTCACCTGCTGAAAGCGAACCACCTCGTTGGCCAACATGCGTATCCAAACCTAACGGCATCGAAATGAGCCAATCATGCAGATCAAGATCTCTAAATGATGCTAGAAGTTCTGAATCCGTAGCCTCGGGGCAAGCGAATAACAGATTCTCTCGAATGGTTTGGGCAAACAAGAATGGCTCCTGAGGAACCACCACCATTCGCCTTCTCAGCTCGTCATTATCAACCTGCCTCAGAGATACTCCCCCGACAGACACAAACCCAAGGGTCGGATCAAACAACCGAGCAACCAATCGAGCAACGGTCGTCTTCCCTGAACCCGATGGACCGACCAATGCGACGTGTTGACCTCCAGGAATGTGTAATGAAATGTCGTTCAGTACAAGTCCATCATCTTCGCTGCTATCCCTTGCTGTGTAGGCAAAACTAACGCGATCGAGATCAATTGAAAGGACTCCTTGCGGAAGCGGGATTGGAAGAGACGGAGCAGGCGGGCCGACTGGCGTATCAAGCACACTCAGCACTCGCCGTAAACCCGACACCGCATTCTGTGTCTGATCGATGACCTCCGTGAACTCCGCGATGGGCTCAAGAAAACGGAAAGTAAGGAAAACGAAACCAACCAAAGCACCCGACGTAAGACCACCGGCCGGTCCGAGAAACAAACCGGCTGTAACAACTGCAACCACCGTGAACACCGCGAAGACTTCACCCGACGGGAAAAGAAACGCGCCAATGAAGCCAGCCCTTATGTTGCTTCGAGCCCTATCGGCGACATCCTTCTCGACTCGTTCAATCACACGCGCCGAAGAACCATATGCACGATGCGTGTCAAAGCCCGCGAGCATCTCACCCACATTTCCTAGCAGCAGCGCATTTCGTTCGCGGGAAACATTGTGGGCCGTTATTAATCGGAATTGAACTATGCGAAGTACGAAAACCAACGGTACGGAAACAACTAGGGCCACAACCGCCAAACGCCAGTCGTACGCGATCATCACGATAAATACCGCGATCATCTGGAAACCATCAAGTAACAACGTCAGGCCGCCCCAAGTGAAAAACTGAGTCAATGTTTCGATATCGCTGGTGACCCTGGAAACCAAGGCTCCACGCTTCTCATCGTTATGACTTGCAAGACTCAGTTTGTGAATGTGTTCAAACAACTTCACTCTCAAGGTGTACAAACCGTCTTCGGCCCGCCATCCAAGCCGCAGGGTCGCCTTGCGAAGTGCAATAGATGAGATCAGGACGCTCAGTGCGCCGATGGAGCAATACAGAACTACGAGGTCAAGGCGGATTAGTTCACCTGTCAGCGCATTATCAATTGTTTGCTGTATCAAGATAGGGATGACAAGGCGGGCCCCAGTCCCCACGAAAGCAAGCAATAGCGTGCCACCTATTCCCTTACGGAAAGAGGGCGCAACAGACACACCACGCCCAATGACTCGGGCAGAGACGAAACGATCGTTCGGTTCAGTCATGCATTGGTCGCATTCTGTCATTTTCAAATGATTTGATCAGTTCGCGGTAGCGGTTGTTGGAGTACATCAACGTTTCATGCGTTCCCATACCGGACAATCTGCCTTCCTCCATAAAGAGGACAACATCGGCAAGAGCAATTGTTGATGGCCGCGTTGCAACCAACAAGATCGTTGTGGACTTGATATCAGACCTGATTCTCTCGATTATCAATTGTTCGGTGTTTGGGTCAAGGGCCGAAGTCGTGTCATCCAATAACAAAAGAGTCGGGGAACAAGCCAATGCCCTCGCAAGCGCGATTCTCTGCCTTTGCCCTCCGCTAATCATCACTCCCCGTTCTCCGATCAATGTGTTGATTCCTTGATCAAACTGCTTGATGAATTCGTCGGCTGCGGATACAAACAAAGCAGACCCAAGTTGTTCGTCCGATACGCCTCTGTCCAAAATAATGTTTTCCTTAATCGACCCAGAAAAAAGAAATGGTTCCTGAAACACGATTGAAGTGTTTTTTATGTCGGCATAGACGCGCCCTTCACTAGGCGCATACAGTCCAGCGATGATTTGCAATAACGATGATTTGCCGCAACCAGTTGGCCCGACGACTGCTGCAATCGATCCAATCGGCAAGCTAAACCCAACATCTTTCACGACATCCTCGGTGTCTGATGAAAAACCAAAGCTCACATGCTCGACCTGAAGCCCAAATCCCTTTTGAGGAGACTTGATAATGGTTCGAGGATCGCTCTCGAGGGGTTCCGAAAGTATTTCATTGACTCGTTTCCAGCCCGAACTGGAATGGGGAATTTCACTCAACACGTAACCGATAATTCTGAGTGGAAAAATCAACAACGTAAAGAGATAGATAAAGCTTGTCAACTCGCCGATTGACATATCCCCAGATTTAACCCGTACAGCGCCAACCGCAATTAAGAGGATGTTCATTAGCGTTGGCACTCCGTCCAGTAACGCTTCAAACGTGGCCCGGGCACCAACTGCCTTCTTTCTCGCATCGCATAATCGGCTCGAGATGATCGACAGTCGATGTGTCTCTCTTCCTTCGGCACCAAAAGCCTTGACAACTAAAACGCCATCAAAACTCTCGTGAACTGCTTCCGATAACTGCCCCAATTCCTTTTGGGCCGAGTCATAGTGCCGATCGATGCGCCGCTGGTAAGCAATATTCAACAACAGTAAAACTGGAATGATGAATAGAGCAAGCAGCCCAAGTGGCGCATCTACGATCACAAGCCAGATGCTTGAGAGCACAACGAGTAAGACAACCGACGTGCTGAACGGAAGTGGTGCCAATACCCCTACAGCGGCGTCGCTGTCTACCCCTATTCGAGCAACGATGTCTCCAGTCATATGCCGTTTATGCCAAAGACTGCTTTGAGACATCACCCTTCGGACAACAAGCATTGATAACGATTGCGCAGTTCGCCATTCCGTTATTCCAGCAAACGAACGCCGAACAACAACACCTGCAGCACGTAGGAGACCAATGCCGACGATTATCAATGAACCAATGATCAGTGAACCAACAGGAACCTGTTCGGATGAGAACCTTGGCAAAATAATTTCGTCTACGAGATAGCCAACTCCAAAACTGGACGCGACCGTGCATGTTGCGTAAACGGCTGCGCCAATAACGGCGATGACGAAGGTACGGCGGTGGAAGGACGTCAAAACACGCACGAGACCAATTGCGGTCTTTAGACGACTTGGCTCTGTAACCACTGGTGCAGTCTAGTTAACGTTCGGAATCGTGAGATAAATATCACCTTCTGAGCTTTACCAACGATTGAAACCGAACGCCTACGATGTGGTCATGCAAAAGACTTTCGGTCGCGTGTTTATCGGTACAGCGATTACGTTGCTTGGAATGATGTGGGTCTATGCACTGTTCTTCGCCTCAAAGGAATCGATCAACCAGATCGGTGATGAAGCATGGCAACAACGAGCAGAGACTATTTGCAATGAAACGGCTGTTGCCCGCAAAGAGCTCGCTGACTACCGGTTGATTACCGAAGTGGGCCCCGATGCTCTCGCAGAACGTGCCGAGATTGTCGATACTGCAACCGCGATGTTGATCGACATGGTGAACCGTTTGGCCGCATCGACACCCACTGATGCCAAAGGCGCTGAATTGGTGCCTCTATGGTTAGCCGATTACCGCACCTACATCGCCGACCGAAACGCATATTCGCAAATGTTGCGCTCCGGTATCAATGATGCATTCGCTGAGACCGTGATTGATGGACTACCTCTTAGCGAGAAGATTGCAACATTCGCTGCCGACAACTACATGGTTTCGTGCAAGCCCCCACGCGACTTGTCAGTTTGATTCCTTAGCGTCAAAGAATTTGCTAGCGACCCAGCCGCTTTCCTCGGAATACTGTTTGATCACGCGCGCAGGAGTGCCAACCGCTACGCAATAGTCGGGAAGTATGCCCGTGACCACAGAATTGGCGCCGACCGCAACATGTTTCCCGATGCGCGCTCCAGGAAGAACGACCGTCCCAGCACCCAGCCACGAACCATCACCTATGGAGACCGCTCGCTCAATCTGCGTTTGCTGTGATATCGGGATGGATATGTCTTCATAACCATGGTTCTGATCGGTGATGTAGACGTAGTGCCCAGTCCAAACATCATCTCCGATGTCAATGGAGAAATGCCCAACGATGCCACTGCCTCTACCGATTAGGCATCTGTCCCCTATACGAACAACAGGATTAGTAACACATTCTTGTCCTGGCATCATCCCCGCCGAGAGTGCAACGTGGCTTCCGATCATCGTCGAATTTCCGATATGTATGTATCGCTCGTTAAAAATTGTTGTTTGAGGAAAACAGATGATGCTTCCCTCTCCGAAACCACCAAATCCTCGACCCTTGCGTGTTGATGGGCCGATGGCACCATGCGTTTGCATTCGGCTCCACACCCAGTGCGTAAACCGTTCCGCCCATTTTGTTGTGCCAAACATACGGCCTGAATATAGACCACTACGATGCACTAATGACATCTGTTGATTGCTTCGACGGCAGCTTTGTAGCGCAAACACTGGATAACGATCTGTTGGTTTTCAAGGGCATTCGCTATGCGACTGCCGTGCGTTTTGAACCTCCAGTCGCTTACCGACACGCCGATGCCCCCTTCGAAGCCTATGAATACGGGTCCTCACCGATGCAAACGCCCGGAATGCTGGAACAACTGCTTGGCATGACCGATGACGATTTCAACGAGGACTGTCTTTTTTTGAATATCTATGCACCTACAAGCAAAAGCGACAGACCACGTCCAGTCTTGTTTTGGATCTACGGCGGCGGTTTCGTTAATGGCTCATCTTCGATCGCTTGGTACGAAGGCAGCAATCTGGCGCAGCGGGCCGACGCAATAGTCGTGTCGATAAATTATCGTTTGGGTGTCTTCGGATTCCTCGGTGCAACGAACCTAGGCCTACTGGATCAGATTTGTGCGCTTAAGTGGGTGAGCCGAAATATTGAAGCATTTGGTGGTGACCCTAAAAATGTAACCATCTTCGGAGAGTCTGCAGGGGGCGCAAGTGTCGTCGCCTTAATGGCCGCTCCTGATGCCCAGCCCTATTTCGCGAAGGCTTGGGCCATGAGTCCATCGATCGGGCAATACAGCACCATCGAACGCGCCGAACAACAAAATCTCGATCTCCTGAAGCATGCTGGCGTGTCGACCGAGAAGGACTTGCTTCCATTAAGTGCTTCCGTATTGTTGGCAGCACAACAAAAAGTAATCGAAAATTCGGCTGAACCGTTTTCAGCGTTCGCGCCAACGCAAGATGGTGTCGTTCTGCCGTTCAACCTTCTGGATGCTGCGGCTACCAATCCCAAGCCTTTTGTCATCGGCACGAACAAAGATGAATCTCGTTTGTGGTTAATGTTTGACCCAAACGAGAACCAGTTGGACGAACCTGGCGCGGTCAAAGCGCTCAGCACGCGCACAGCCAATGCAGAAGATGTATGGAGTGTGTATAAGTCGGCTCGGCCAACTTACAATCCAAGCCAAATCGTTGCCGCATACGACTCGGATGCAAATTTCAGAAAACATGCATGGAGCCTTCTCAACAGACGAGAGAAAGGCGCATGCATATCGTGGAGTTACTGGTTCACATGGGCCAGCCCAACCTTTGATGGCCTTCTCGGCAGCTGCCATGCGCTCGATATTCCTTTCTTTTTCGCCAATGACGGAATTACCGGGGCTGACGTGATCATCGGTTCAGGCGATACTCAGAAAATGCTTTCATCAAAAGCATCAAGGTCACTTGCATTCTTTGCGCAAACGGGGAAACCAGAATGGCCTCAATACAATTCGAACGACCGCCCAACATTTGTGTTTGACAATGAATCCAAGTTGGAGCAACAACCAGACAATGAGTTATACGACTACTGGGTTCTGCTTGGGGCTAACGAGACAAGTTGACGTCGACCTGATCGGCTCGGTATCGCACCGAATACACAGAATCACCCGACAAAATTGATCCACGCCCAAGCACTCGACCGTTCTGCCAATTTGATAAACCCAGTTCTGGCCTATTCAAAGCGAACTGTCCATCAACCCAACGCGTGAAACCGTTTCCAACGAAAGGAGCTTCTGCATTTCGCCAAACAAAATCAAACTCATCTTTGTTGTCGGAAATGAGTGAAACGATGAAATTTGGGGCGTGTTTGTTAAATGCATGAACTGCAGCTTCGAGATCGTCGAAGACAAAAATGGACAGCTCAGGAACATCTTCCCATTCCCACTCCATAGATAATTCATCATCTTGCAGAGGAATCAAATCCAAAGCCACATCACATTCCGCCAACAATGACATTGATTGTGGACAAGCGTGCACGATTGGCACTCGTTGACGGCGCTCACCCGTAGACGCAATTGCTTTCGCGATTATCGGAACCAAATCAGTAGCGGTGCTGTGTGGGACGGCGATCACATTCAACGTATTGCACACCTTTCGGTCGAGCGAATGCTCGATCACCAGCGACAACCGCTCAACATTGGGGCGCCCCCCAACCAACATCCAAGCACCACCTGTGCCGTGCAGGCTCACAGCAGTTCCAGATTGTTGAGCTATCTCGCCTAATTGAGAAACCGCCGAACCGCTACCTCTTGCAACGGCTAGCGCAATCTTCCTATTTGCAAATAGGGCCCACGCCGACGAATGACTGGCCAAATCAAGTAGCACCACCGAATCAATAGGCAAACCCGCTTCATCCAACGCAGGACGGATAGCAAGCTCCATCATTGATCTAGCCGTTCCTAGTGCATCACTTCCAATTCGAAAAACGCATGTATTCCCCGAACGCAACACGCCAGTCGCGTCGGCGAAAACATTTGGACGACCCTCAAACACAAACGCGACGACACCTAAAGGGGCTACCTCGGACTGCACTTTCCATCCCTCGTGCTCCACAAGTTCGAGCACACGCCCTGTTGTCTGCGGCGCTTTTTGCCACATGTGCAAAGCATCCACCATTCCGTCAAGAACCTGGCTGGTAAGCACAAGGCGTGTTGTTTGCCTACCGCGATCCTTAGCCGACTCGACATCCAATGAATTGGCAGTGAGCAAAGCCGTGCGAATCTTTTCGTCAAGCAACCTTTCCACAAACTTTGTGTAGAAGAGTGTGATTTGCTCGGCATTGCAATTACCTAGTTCGCGAAAGGCTGACTGCGCCACCGAAACCGAAGCATCAACTATCGACATTTCGCCTCTGCTGACATGCAGAATTTGCCCATCGCTCAAACCAAATAGAGCATCGCCGTCTACAAACTTCTCAACAATTGCATCATCTAGAACAACGGGATTGCCATTGATGATGATTCGATCGCCGCTCTTCATCGTCATACGTCCATCACATCCGAGATGCTAACCACGCGATTCTCTGCGATCGACATGTGTGCAGCCGCTCCAATGGCAACCGAACGCAAGCCATCACGTAATGAAACCTCGGGTTTCTTGCGCGACCAAATCGCTTCCTGCAGCCTTTCATGCTCTCTATACGAAGCACCGTGATGAAAGCCCGCATAGGGGGAAACGGCCGAAATCGAAACTTCATCAAACGCACCTATGCCCTGCGAGCGCAAACCGACTCGAATTGTCGATTCGGAAACCAGTGCTTCCAACTTCCCGATATCCCCTACGACACAGATTTCTTGCTCGTTCTTGCTTGCCTCTGCAAACATGCACAAATCCAGATGCGCCCTCACACCATTCTCGAAGTCGACGATCACAAAGGCGTTATCAAGAACGTCTGGAGTGAGGCCGCCATAACTCTCTTCAAGGTGGTTTACGCTTTGCGATCCACTGGCAAACACTTGCTTAGGTTCACTATTTGCAGCAATGCACATCAGGTCAAAAAAATGGCAACACTTCTCGACCAACGTTCCCCCAGTGTTCTTATTGAATCGGTTCCAATCATCTACTTTCTTGAGAAAAGGGAAGCGATGTTCACGAATCGAGACCATCTTGACAACACCCACATCGTTGGATGCAACTCGAGAAAGCAGTTCTGCAGTCACCGGCATGTAGCGGTACTCCAGCCCCACCCAAACAACCCGATCAGCAAAACCGACCTCCGACTCTTTTTCGATTACGCGAAGACAATCAAGTACAGAAGTGCAGAGGGGCTTTTCAATCAAAATGTGGCAGCGTGTTTCGAGGGCATCAAGAACGATGTCTATATGCGTATGGTTTGGAGTTGCAATCACCAAAACATCAATGCCCTTCACAGCCAGAACATCGCGGTAGTCAGAAAACTGTGCAACACCAGAATCATGAAATAGCCCGGCTGCTCGGCGGAGACTCTCCTGGTTGGTGTCGCAGATAGCAACGACTTCGGCCTGTGGCAATTGGAGCAAGTTGCGAATGTGCTCGACGCCCATCATCCCTGTGCCGATCACACCGTAACGAAGGACTTCGTTGGCTGCAGTTGACACGCCATCAGCGTAGATCGCTACAGTGCTCATGACATGAATACCGAAACCAACACTGACGACCGACTGTATTTCAAGCAACTTTTGGCCGGACGAGATTTCGCGAAATCAGACGATCTGGCATCACAGATGGTCAACTTTGTTTACCTTATTGGCGACCGCACTACTCGCGAGACACTCGTTATCGACCCTGCATATGCGGTGTCGGAACTTCTAGACATTGCGCGGCAGGACGAGATGAATGTTGTCGGTGCGCTAGCTACCCACTATCACGCCGATCACGTAGGTGGCTCGATGATGGGAATGAACATCGAAGGGGCCGCAAGGTTGCTGCAGCTGGAAGACGTCCCTATTCATATTCAAACCGATGAGGCGCCATGGATACAACGAACAACCGGAATCGCTCTTGACAGCCTCAGGCTTCATACATCTGGCGACAAGGTGTCGGTTGGCGAAATAGAAGTTACGTTGCTCCACACACCGGGACATACGCCGGGTAGCCAATGTTTTCTTGTTGAAAACATGTTGATTGCCGGCGACACGTTGTTTCTCGAGGGTTGTGGAAGAACCGACTTACCGGGAAGCAATCCCGAGCAGATGTTCGAGAGTTTGCAACTATTGGAAAAACTCGATGAAGACGTAATCGTCTACCCCGGGCACCAATATTCGATACCAAAGAGCATGTCAATGGGCGAAGTACGAAACACAAATTATGTGTTCAAGCCGAAGACCAAAGACGCTTGGATGCAATGGTTCGGCGGCGCCTAGGTTCAACCGAAGATACCGCCGAACAGGCTGCTCAACCCGCCAATCGTTAGCAAGATCAAAACCAACTTTTTGAAAAGTTCTTGCTGTACGTACTTCCGAATCACAACACCTAAAGAAACGCCACTGGCCATGGCGGGTACTGCAACAGCCGCCATATTCGCATCACTGCGAAGAACCTCCCCGGCCACGCCGAACATCACCAGCCCGAAAGCGCCACTCACCAAGAACACCATATTTAGTGTGGCTCGGAATGTGGCTGGATCAATCTTCCTAGCCTGCAACACAAACACCAGTGGTGGGCCATTAGTCGACGTTGCCATCAGCAACACTCCGGAGAGAACGCCCATCAACCAATCGAGCCAAGATGAAATATGTTGAAGCTCAAGCCCCCGGGAAAGAACAAAAACGCCAAACAAGATTGAAATACCAAGAACTATCTTCAGTGCACTCTGATTGGCATAGATAAACAAAAGCAAGCCTGCTGGAGCACCAATAACCGTTGAAAGCAAAAATCGCTTTGTCATCGTTGCATCGATATTGCGTCCAAACTGCCAGGATTGCAGAATATTACTCAATGTTCCGACAAACGATGAGACGATTACTGCCGATTGCAAATCGATCACAACAACCATCAGGGGCACAGCGAGCAAAGCGAAACCGAAACCTGCAACGGACTGAACAACTGAAGTAGCAAAGATAATAAGTAGCACCAACACAACTTGAGTTGTGGTCATGATGCAATCGCCGAAATACATTCCCGAAACACGTCGGTGTGCTTGATCACGTCGGTTATGTCGTGGTAGACAGAAAATAGCGCCATGTTATGAAATGGGGTGAGCAAAATACCCCTGTTAAGCGCCGCCAAATGAAGATAGGCCTCAAGCTCTGGATTCACGGAAGCAGCGGCTTGTGCGCCATTAACCGGAGGCGGACAAAACCAGTATTCGGCGCGACATCCAAGTTGCTGAACATGCCAATCCAAATCAAACTCGACACACACATCTTTTACGCCGTCAGCCCAGGCCTTAGCTAAACCGATTGTTTGCTCAAAGTCTTTTTCCAAGAGGCTCGAAGACAGCGTTGCTTTCATTGCAGACATAGCCAAGGCGCTCCCCGTTAGAGTTCCGCCAACTCCCGATACATCGAGATCGTGCCCAATCATCAACGCCTCCAACCGACGAGCGATAACCGCTGACATTCCGTAAGCCGCAACTGGGATTCCACCGCCAATTGTTTTCCCGATCACGACGAAGTCGGGGTCGATACTCCACTCTCGCGTACACCCACCAGGCCCGGCGCAGATGGTGTGTGTTTCGTCGATGATTAACAGCACGTCATACTTTCTTGTCAAGTCGCGAACACCTTGCACGTAACCATCGTTCGGCAGCACGATTCCGATATTCGTCAATGCGGGCTCCATCAGCAAACATGCAATGTCTCCGGCAGCCAATGCTTTTTCCATTGCTTCAAGGTCGTTGAAGGGCACAGCAACAGTGGTCAGACCAGGGTCTACTTGTGGCCCAATGGCACCAGGACGACTCACCGTACGTCCGTCTGTATCCAGCACAACCAATGTTTCATCAACGGTGCCGTGATAACACCAATCGTGGACAACAATTTTTGGTCGCTTGGTTAGATGCCGTGCGAAGCGAAGCACAAAACGGTTCGCGTCGGTAGCGGTCATCGCAAACTGCCACTTTGGCAGCCCAAACCTTTGCGACAAGTTGTTGGCTACCCATTGCGCATCTGCCGTCGGAAGCATGGTTGTTAATCCGCGTTTCAACTGCGCCCCAACAGCCGTAGACAATGCTTCGACGGAGTGTCCGGTCATCGCTCCCGTGTCTCCCAGACAGAAATCGACGTAAGCATGCCCATCTGCACAGGTGAAGGAACTCCCCTGAGCATTGTCAACAAAGAGTGGAAACGCGCCAGGCCAGCGAACCATCCACGGCATTGGCACCCCAGAAAGTAAACCTTCCTTGGCCTGCCGCGAGAGCTGTTGCGACTTCGGGTGTTTAGCCACAAAATCGGCTTCTTCGTGTTCCATTGCTGACGAAAGACGCCGAGAATCGATCAGGTTAGCCACAGCCACATTCTTGCTGATCGTCAGCGGTCTGTGGAAATCTCTACACTGAATTCGTGCAGGATCCGACAAACAAAACTTCATTAAGCGTCAACGATGTTGGCACCGCCAAGCTTCGAACCAATGGCGCACGAATGATGGACCGCTTGATGGCGTTGGCAGAGATTTCGCCAATTCCTGGCGGTGGTAATTGTCGCCTTGCTTTGACAGACGAAGACAAACAAGGCCGAGATCTTGTTGTTCGCTGGATGCGCGACCTATCCATGGATGTTCAAATTGACGCCATTGGCAATGTCATAGGCACATGGCAAGTGGGCACTGGACTGCCAGTCATGACTGGGTCGCACATTGACACGGTACGCACCGGCGGCAAGTACGACGGTAATTATGGTGTTCTGGCAGGTTTGGAAGTCGTAGAAACTTTGCAAAGCGAAGGATTCTCGCCACAGCGCCCTTTATCGGTCGCGATTTTCACCGACGAGGAAGGCGCCAGATTTGCACCGGACATGCTCGGTTCTCTCGTGTACGTCGGTGGCTTGCCATTGGAAGAAGCGCTTGATACACCAGCAATCGACGGCCCCCGACTTGGCGATGAACTCACACGCATCGGTTACGCAGGGTCAATGCCATGTCCAGGCGAAGCACCTCATGCTTTTGTTGAGTTACACATTGAACAAGGACCCATGCTTGAGGCCAATGCTGTCCGGATTGGTTCAGTTACTGGCGTGCAGGGAATATCTTGGCAAGAGGTAACGATCACCGGGCAATCAAATCATGCCGGAACAACACCGATGAATCTTCGCCACGACCCCTTATATGTCGCATCGGAAATTGTTGTGTTTATCCGCAACCTTTCGCAGCGCTATGGCGGTCACCAAGTATGCACCTCCGGCAAAATTGATGTTCATCCAAATCTCATTAACGTTGTGCCAGCAAAAGCGACTCTCACGCTCGACATCCGAAACACCGACAACAACGAATTGATTCGCGCTGAATCTGAGGTGGCACAATTTTTGAAAGACATCGCCGAGCGTGAGGGTGTGTCAATTACCTCTAAGTCTTTGGCACGTTTTGATCCGGTTCAATTCGACGAGCGTGTGATTACCATCGTCCACGAAACGGCGAAGGAACTTGGCAATACCGTTCAAAGAATGCCATCGGGAGCGGGCCACGACGCGCAGATGCTGGCTCGTGTGTGCCCATCGGGAATGATCTTCGTGCCCAGCGTCAAAGGAATTAGCCACAATCCTGCGGAACATACCGATGCCGCCGACTTGCAAGCAGGCGCCGACATTCTTCTTCACACCATGATCTCGCTCACCACCGCAACTTTTTCCTAGTAGGAGATTTCGCATGACCAGACTGATCACTGTTGGGGCCGCACAACTTGGGCCGATCCAGAAACAAGACACACGCGAATCTGCTGTTCGCCGCATGATCGCATTACTCAAGGAAGCGAGTGCCAAAAAGTGCGATTTGGTTGTCTTCCCCGAACTCGCCCTAACCACCTTTTTCCCCCGCTGGTTCGTGGAAGACATATCCACCGCAAATCACTGGTACGAGACCGAAATGCCTTCGCCAATCACGAGGCCATTATTTGACGCAGCAAAGGATTTGGGTATTGGTTTCAGTCTCGGTTACGCCGAACTGACAGCCTCTGGCGAGCGCTTCAACACTCAGGTTTTGGTGGAACGAGACGGAACAATCGTCGCGAAGTACCGAAAGGTGCATATTCCTGGGCACGAGGAACACGAACCGGACCGACCCTTCCAACACGCGGAGCGCTACTACTTCACTCCTAGCAACGATGGTTTTGGTGTATGGAAAGCTTTCGGAGGCCGAATGGGAATGATGATCTGCAACGATCGTCGCTGGCCCGAGACATACCGCGTAATGGGGCTCAAGGGTGTTGAAATGATCCTGTGTGGCTACAACACCCCGATGCATTACGTGCCAGATCCATCACAAGATGTACTGCAAAGTTTCCACAATGCATTGGTGATGCAAAGTGGTGCGTATCAAAATGGCACCTTTGTTGTTGGCGTAGCCAAGGGCGGAGTCGAGGAAGGCGTTGAGGGTCTCGCGGATTCCAGCATCATTGCCCCATCTGGCGAAATCCTTGCGAAAACACAGACCAGTGATGACGAGCTAGTCACGGCGGTTTGCGACCTCGACTGGTGCTACCAATACAAGGACACTTTGTTTAATTTTGATCGTTACCGCAGGCCCGAGGTGTACGGCCCGATCACCGGACAACAAGGCGTTGTTCTCGACTGAGGCCACAAGGCTTTACAAAGTGTAAAACCGAAACCCAATAGGTGTATGGTAAAGCCATGGTGGAAACGACTTCGAGGGTTGCTTTTGAGGTAAACGGCACGCCCGTTACCGTCGGCTCACACCACCCCCATTTGTTAGCCGCGCTGCGTGAGGAACTCAACATCACCTCGCCAAAAGATGGCTGTTCGCCGAGCGGCCAATGCGGCTGCTGCACAGTCATGGTCAATGGCAAAGCCGTTGTCAGTTGCCAAACGCCGTTAGAAAAAGTTGACGGCGGAACTGTCGTAACACTTGAAGGAATTGACCAAACCGAGCGAGATAGATATTCGCAGGCATTTGCAGCGTGCGGTGGTCTGCAATGTGGGTTTTGTATTCCGGGAATAGTTGTCAGAGCGAAAGCACAGGTTGACAAAAAGGGTTCGTCGTTAAAGCGCGAAGACATGGCTCGACATCTTGGCGCGCATCTTTGTCGCTGCACTGGATATGTGAAGATTCTTGATGCAATTGAGATGGTTGCCCAAGACGTAACGCCGGTTCTAGTTAAAACAGGAGGCGTAGGTTCGCGCAGCGTTAAGTATGAAGCCGAGGCTCTAGCGCTAGGCGACCGCGGCTATGTAGATGACATTCGCGTAGACGGAATGCTTCACGCAGCATTGCATTTCACTGCTCATACACGTGCGAATGTGGTCGATATCAATGTTGATATCGCACGCAAAGCACCTGGCGTAACCGCGATTTACACCGCCGCAGACATTCCAGGCGAACTGATGGTTGGAATTATCTACAAAGACTGGCCCGTAATGATTCCTGTTGGTGGTCGTACATCGTATGCCGGCGATGTTTTGGCAATTGTTGTCGCCGACACCAGGCAGAATGCACGAGATGCAGCGAAGTTGATCCAGGTGAACTACGACGTTCTCAAACCGTTTACCGACCCCGATGTTGCCCTGGCTAGCAGTGATCCAGCAGTTTGGAAGACTACGTCAAACACCCTCAGCGAAAGCCGATATCAACGCGGCGACGTTGATTCGATCTTTGCAACCGCTGCGCACGTTGTTGAGGAAACTTTCACAACGCAGCGCATCGAACATGCTTTTCTTGAGCCAGAGAGCACCCTTGCAGTTCCATCGGTAGATGGTCAACGATTGCACGTGTATTCCGGAGGCCAAGGTATTTGGGATGACAGAAACGACATCGCTCGAATGCTCGGCGTTGATAATGAGCACATAACGGTTGAATTGATCACCAACGGCGGCGCATTCGGCGGCAAAGAAGACATGAGCAACCAAGCCCATGCTTCACTTTGCGCATGGTTGCTTAAGCAACCTGTGAAGTGCACGCTCTCCCGCGAAGAGTCACTGCTGATGCATGCAAAACGACACCCGATTCGGATGCATTACAAGGCTGGGTCCGATGCAGAGGGCAAACTTGTCGCACTCCGTGTGCGCGCCGTCGGCGATAGCGGTGCCTACGCAAGCGTCGGTATGAAGGTTCTAGAGCGGATGGCTGGCCATGCCAGCGGCCCTTACCAAGTGCCCAACATCGACGTAGAAGCCATCGCTGTTCGGACGAACAATCCCGTGTGTGGTGCTTTCCGTGGTTTCGGTGCCAACCAGGCGCAGTTCGCCATGGAAGGAATCATGGACCGTCTTGCTACAAGCGTTGGCATTGACGGTTGGACGATTCGACAACGCAACGTCATCATGCCCGGTCAAGTGTGGGGGCCAGGGCAAATCATGGATGATGGTTGCTTGGGCGCTTCCGAATGCCTCAATGCGATAAAGCCCCACTACGAGGCTGCAGTGCAAAGCGGAAAGGCCGTTGGTCTTGGGCTTGGTCTGAAAAACAGCGGTCTAGGTAACGGTTTCAAAGAGATCACAAGGGCTGTCATTCGATTCATGGAAAATGGCCGAATTGAGGTTCGCCATGGATGGACCGAAATGGGTCAAGGCATCAACACCGTTGCATTGCAAGTTGCAGTGCAAGAGCTCGGTATCGACCCAGACAAAGTTGACGTCATCGTGGACACGACCAGAGAGCTTGGGCTTGGCCAAACCACCGGCTCACGAGGAACGCTTATGGGCGCAGGCGCAGTAAAGGCGGCTTGCGAAGCTGCCCGTGCGGCCAACAATGCAATAGGCGTCGATCACTGTGGCGAGTATCGAGTTGATTGGACGACAAAGCTTGGTGAACCTGGTGTCGAGAATCCGATTATTCACTCAACTTTTGGTTACGCCGCACAAATGGTTGTATGCGATCGAGCCACTGGGAAGATTGAGCGAGTACTTGCGGCTCACGACGTTGGACGTGCTGTGAACCCACAGCTTTGTGAAGGACAGATTGAAGGAAGCGTTCACATGGGCCTGGGTTATGCGCTCTCGGAAAACTTCCCCCATGACCCCGAGACCGGATTCCCAACAAACATGACCTTGAGATCACTGGGTATATTGCGCGCCAAAGACGTGCCCCAAATTGACGTGATTCTTGTCGAGTCTCCCCAACCAAATTCACCATACGGAATTAAGGGTGTCGGCGAAATTGGTTTGGTGCCGACAGCCGGTGCGGTAGCTGAAGCTTTACGACAGTTCGACGGCCAGTGGAGAAATCGACTGCCAATGCGGTCGACGACCGAAGACGCATCAGAGGAGTAGGTTCGTGTCCAACCGCACGCCCGGGCTCGTTTGCGCACATCATCATTTGTATTCGACACTTGCCCGTGGGATGCCCGCACCGCCATCCGCACCAACAGATTTCATATCCACATTGCGACAGGTGTGGTGGCGACTCGACGCCCAATTAGATTCCGAAATGCTTTACTGGTCTGCCGCACTCGGTGCCGCAGAGGCGCTCATGAGCGGCACAACATCGATTATCGACCATCACGAATCCCCCAACTTCATCGAGGGTTCGCTCGATGTGATTGCCAAGGCTTGCGCCGACATGGGGGTGCGCGTCAATACCTGCTTCGGCGCAACCGATCGCTGGACCGACAACGGGACTTTGGTCGATTCTGTTGACCCCGATTCAAAAATGACGAGTGCCGCCAAACGGGCGCTCGACGAATGTGATCGTTATCTCTCAAATGGCGGCCGCGGAATGGTCGGATTGCATGCAGCGTTCACGTGCTCCGACGAGACGCTAGAGGCCGCAACGGATCTGGCAAAGAAACACACCGTCGGAGTGCACATTCATGTCGCCGAAGGCGAGGACGACAAAAACGCTGGAAAACGACTCGAGTCGATTGCCTCCGACGACTGGCTACTGGTGCATTGTGTTCTGCTCGATCGGCAACTCAAGGGTCGCATCGTTCACAACCCGCGATCAAACATGAACAATAGCGTTGGCTATTCAGCACCTTCGCGACGAAATAACACGACGCTTCTCGGCACCGACGGCATAGGCAGCGACATGTTGGAGGAATTCCGACTGGCCTACGCTCGCTTACGCGAATTCGATATCAAGGAGAACCCCACAACCGCCTGGTCGTGGTTGGAAAATGGCTATCACTACTTTCCCGAAGCGCGCGAGGATGTTGTCGTTTGGTCGTACGACGCTGTTGATGATCCTTGGAAACTTGCGTACACAACGGGAGTACACCCAGTTGAGGTAATCGTCGATGGGAAAACTGTTTTGAAAAACGGCGAGCCCACAAACTTCGATATTCAAGAGGTTCGACGCAAAGCTTCCGAACAAGCAAAAAGACTTCACGAAAGGCTCTAACCATGTCGCTACCTTCGCAGGCAATCAATCCAATTACAGGCAGGGCTCGAGTTGCTATTTACCTCCAAGATGCGCATCGCATTCGTGAAGGAATGGAATTTACTCAGTACGCAGAAAGCAAGGGTTTCGAAGCCGTTTGGCAGGCGGAAAGCCGACTGGTGCGAGAAGCGACTGTGCCAATGGCCGCCTTTGCTTCGGTGACGAGCACCATCAAGGTGGGTTCGGGTGTTGTCGATTGCTGGAGCCGCAACCCGGCACGCTTGGCGGCAACTTTTTCTACGCTTGACGACCTTGCGCCAGGGCGAGTAATCCTCGGTATCGGCGCATGGTGGGATCCGTTAGCACAAAAGGTTGGTATTAGCAGAGCAAAACCTCTCAAAGCCATGCGAGAGATCGTCACAGCAGTTCGCGCACTACTCAACAATGAGAATGTGACGTTTGACGGCGAGTTCGTAAAGTTTGATGGCATTGAGTTGGACTACGTGTATCAGGATCGTCGCAAGAAGGATGTACCCATTTACATCGGGGCGACCGGCATGCAGATGATGGAATTGACCGGCGAGATCGCAGATGGTGTGGTGCTCAACTATTTGGTTTCGCCTGATTACAACAAACAAGCAATAGAGGCACTCGGCGCAGGTGCTGCAAAGGCAAACCGCAACATTGAAGACATCGACAGACCACAGTTGGTTGTTTGCAGCGTTCATGAGGATCGTCAAATTGCACTAAATATGGCGCGCGAGATGGTCACACAATATCTTGGTCAGCAACCGCACATCATGAAAGCCTCTGGAGTGCCGCAGTCGTTACTTGACAAGGTTGGTGAGATACTCACATGGCCTGCAACACATGAGCAAGTTACGGCGGCTTCGAAGTTGGTACCAGACGAGATCGTGCAAATGCTTACGGCGTCGGGCACGCCGCAAGAGGCGCGCAAACAGGTTCTGCACTACATCGAAAATGGTGCAACCTGCCCAATCTTGTACCCACTCGGTGACGTCAAAGCCATGATCGATACATTCTCGGACTGGGACGGAGTTTCATGACCGTAACCGTCGCAACCAATCTTGCCGATGCATTAGCGGCTCTTCGAGCAACACCCGATGCACGCCTACTTCAAGGCGGCACTGACACCATGGTTGAAATCAATTTCAACCACTACAAGCCCGAACACATTGTTGCGTTGCGCAAAGTGCAAGAGTTGCGAAGCTTTTCAATACAAGACGAGAAAGGCCTAATATTCATCGGTTCGGGAATCCCGTATCAGACGCTGGAAAATGACCCGTTCCTCACGCTGCTGCCCGCCTTGGCTCAAGCATCTCGCACAGTCGGATCACCGCAAATTCGAGCCGCTGGGTCTCTCGGTGGCAATCTCGGCACATGCTCCCCTGCTGGCGATGGTTTGCCGGTGTTGTCCGCGCTCGACGCCACTGTCCATCTTCAATCTGTTGATACCAGTCGTGATGTTCTCATTCACGACTTCATGGTGGGGGTGAAGAGGAATACCCGTAAGCCCGATGAGATAATCACGGGAGTCACTGTTCCCATTTTGCGAGGCTTTCAGGGCTACTCAAAAGTAGGCGTGCGTAACGCCATGGTCATCTCGGTTGCATCGGCCTGTCTCGCAATAGACGCGTCGCAGTCTCAGGTTCGCTTGGCCCTCGGGGCTGTGGGCCCGACGATTATCCGATGCCGAGACAGCGAACAATGGCTGGCTGAACAAGTTGACATTTCGGTATCGAAATTCTCGGCAGAAATCGCAAAAGAGTTCGGTCGTCGGGCCGCACTTGAGGCGCGTCCGATCGACGATCATCGCTCCACCGCAGAATATCGCAAACATGCAATTTCGGTTCTGGCAGAACGACTACTACTAAAGGCCAACTCATGACCGCAGAACATCAGATGTACACGTTGAACGTCAATGGAACAGAACGTCCAGTGAAAGACTCCTGGATTGGCGAAAGCCTCTTATACGTGCTTCGTGAACGACTGGATCTGCCCGGATCGAAAGGCGCATGCGAGCAAGGCGAATGTGGCAGTTGCACTGTTCTTCTGGACGGCGACGCCGTTTGTTCGTGTTTGGTAATGGCTGCCACTGCTATTGATTCCACGATTACAACGGTCGAGGGACTGCTGGCCGACACAGTGATTGGCGATACAGCACGAACTATTTCCGACGTGCAAGCGGCCTTTGTCACCGAAGGTGCAGTGCAATGCGGTTTTTGCACCCCTGGACTGATTGTCGCCGTGCATCACCTTCTTGAACAAAACCCTTCACCGAGCGACATCGAAGTAAAGGAGGCAATCTCAGGAAACATTTGCCGATGCACGGGCTATGGACGAATCTTTGCAGCCGTTAATGCTGTCATTGAAACTCGGGAGAAGAGCAAATAATGACTGCAAAAACATCAACGAGGAGCCGCGACGTTCTGGGAACGAGTGCCCTACGACCGGATGGTGTCGCAAAGGTAACAGGAGAATTTTCCTTCTCATCGGACATGCGTGCCGAAAACATGCTGTGGGGCGCAACACTTCGATCTCCACACCCATACGCTCGAATCAAATCAATCGATACCACGAAGGCTCTTCTCATCGCAGGAGTACACGCGATTATCACAGCCGAAGACGTGCCCGGAAAACTGACATACGGACTGATTTCAAGCGACCAACCAGTATTTGCGAAAGATGTAGTTCGTTACATGGGCGAGCCAGTCGCCGCAGTTGCCGCAGATCATCCCGAAACATGCAGACGTGCGCTTGCAGCAATCGTTGTTGAGTACGAGGTATTGACCCCATTGGTCGATGCCGAATTAGCAATTCTCCCGAATACTCCACCAATTCATCCGGATGGCAACCTGATTCGACATCAACGCATCGTTCATGGTGATTCGAATGCAACTGGTGACATCGTCGTGGAAAGCAATTACACAATTGGCATGCAGGATCAGGCCTTTCTCGGCCTTGAGGCAGCCATGGCCTTCCCCGATCCAGGCGCTCAGGGCGTGGAACTGCACATCGCGACGCAGTGGCTGCACGAAGACCGCGGACAGATAGCTGCCTGTCTCAACCTTCCAGAAGACAATGTTCGCCTCGTTCTCGGTGGAGTCGGCGGAGCCTTTGGCGCACGCGAAGACATCAGCCTGCAAGTTCACTGTTGTCTCCTCGCCTTGCGCACTGGCCGACCGATCAAGATGCAATACAGCCGCGAGGAAAGCTTCTTCGGGCACGTGCATCGTCATCCCGCAACCATCTGGATGCGTCACCACGCGAACAAGAACGGAAAGATCGTCAAGATTGAAGCGCGCATGGTCTTTGACGGCGGCGCTTACACCAGCACCTCTCCTGCGGTGCTCATCAATGGCATTACGCACACTCAAGGCCCATATCAATGCGACAATGCCGTAGTCGACGGATACGCAGTTCGGACCAACAACCCACCGTGTGGAGCAATGCGAGGATTCGGCGTAGTGCAGGCTTGTTTTGCACACGAAGGACAAATGGACAAGATTGCGGAGGCTTGTGGCTTATCGCCAGTTGAGGTCAGGCTGATCAATGCCATGCACACAGGCGACAAGATCATTACCGGTCAGATAATGGAAAGTGTTGCCCCAGTCGAGCGATGCATCCGAGAAACTGATGCCATTCCCCTTCCACCTTCTATGCCGGATCTTGTTGATGCCCTTGAACTACCAGGTGGCAGCGGCCTAACAGCAGAACGCAAGAACATTGTGCGCGGCATCGGGTGGGGTGTTTCGATGAAGAACCTTATGTACAGCGAGGGCTTCGATGATTACGCAACGGCTCGCTGCACCCTCACAAATGGCATTGCCTCGCTCAAGTTTGCTACGTCCGAAGTAGGACAGGGTTTCGTTACCCTCGCTCCACAAATAGCGCGAAGCGTTCTTGGTGTTGATCAGGTTGTGCAGGAAGTTTCCGACACCCAGATTGGTTCGGCAGGCTCGACATCGGCGTCCAGGCAAACCTGGATGAGCGGTGGAGCAGTTGACGGGGCATGCCGCCTTGTACGCGAAAGAATGTTTGAGCTCGTAGGAAAACTGCACAACATCGACCCAATCCGCTTACTCATTGACGGCACGGATGTCGTTGATTCAATAGGCGACTTCCGTATCAGCGTCGTGGAAGCAACAGAAGGAGTGACAATTTCGGAGACGTTCGAACATCATCACCGCAAAACCGAAGACCTCGATGAGAATGGTCAGGGAAACTGTCACGTCGCATTCGCATTTGTCGCGCACCGGGCCGTTGTGGACGTGGACTGCGAATTAGGGCTTGTCAAGGTGGTACAAATAGCCACGGCACAAGACGTAGGCAAAGTGTTGAACCCTCTCAGCGCACTTGGCCAGCTTGAAGGAGGCATCGCGCAAGGCTTAGGTCTAGCAGTGATGGAAGAGATCGTGCTTGAAAACGGCAAGGTAAAGAACCCCAGTTTCACCGACTACTTGCTGCCGACCGCGCTCGATGCCCCATCAGTTGTTGCGGTGATGATTGAGGAACCCGAGCCCCAAGCACCGCTAGGCGCAAAGGGCATCGGCGAGCCTCCATGCATTTCTGTAACTCCAGCCATTGTCGCCGCCATTCGGGCAGCAACCGGCAAGGCTCTCCTGCGTGTCCCTGTAAGACCGCAGGATATTTGCCTATAAAACGTCAGGCTCGTTGAAGCGAGAGTGCCTTTACAGTTCCGATTTCACCCGGACGTATCGGCTTCGTTGGTAACGAGATGGCCTCGAAGTCCGGATCGACATAATTGACCTCAAACTTCATGCCTTTGGTCAGTTGTCCTGTTGAACGTCGCATCGACTTATCGATCAGCGAGATGACAACACCCTTCTGACCCGCACGCCCTGTTCGACCGGAACGGTGGATGTAATCCTTCGGATCTTCTGGAAGATCGAAGTGAATCACTACCGGCACAGCATCAATGTGAATACCACGTGCGGCTACGTCGGTTGCAACCATGACGGTTGCTTTGCCACGGCGAAACTGCTCTAGCGCCTTTTCGCGCTGTGCTTGGCTTCGATTGCCGTGAATGACACATGTGCTCATGCCCATTGAATCGAGGTTCTTTGCAAGCCTGTCAGAACCATGCTTGGTCCGGCAAAAAACAATCGCCCGCTCGTAGTGAGTGGCAATCTCGGCAACCATGCGCGTTCGATCTTCTCGCCCAACGTTCCAAAACAAGTGATCGATATCGCCTGCATTCTCTGCTGCTGCAATCTGATGCCTCTTTGGCGCATTCTGAAACTCTTTGATCAATGCGTCAACATCGCCATCAAGAGTTGCCGAGAACAGCAACGTTTGACGATTCTTAGACACCGCACGCATAATCCGTTTGACTGCGGGCATGAATCCCATGTCGGCCATACGGTCGGCCTCATCGATTACTGCAAGCGCTACGGCACCAAGATCAAGATCTCTACGCTTGATGAGGTCTTCAAGACGACCTGGCGTTGCCACAACGATGCTTGCTGCGCGTGCGGCTTTCACCTGCGGCCCATACCCTGCACCACCGTAAACAGCAGCAACACGAATGTCGCTACCCGAGCACAACATAGAAACTTCTTTAGCCACCTGGGCAGCAAGTTCTCGCGTAGGCACAAGGACTAAACCCTGCGGACGACCTGGCTTTGACTTTTCTACCTTCAGTGCAAGCGCGATGCCGAAGGCCAGGGTCTTGCCAGAACCTGTTGGTGCCTTTCCGCAAATGTCGTGACCTTGCAGTGCGTCGGGCAATGTTGCAGCCTGAACCGGGAATGGGCTTGTGATGTCGCGTGCAAGTAAACCTGCAACGATTCTTTCGGGGACGCCAAGCGCCGACCAACTCGTACTCATGTGTTTCTCCTCAATTGCCTAGGGGGTTGTGCGACCTACCGGCCAAGCACACGACGCAAATAGTCGTTTGTGAACACACCCTCGGGATCGAGACGGTTCCGAACTTCAATAAAACGCTGATATTCAGGATACAGGCTCGACAACGACTCTGCTGACTGAAAGTGAATCTTTCCCCAATGAGGCCTGCCGCCGTAATCCATCATGATCTCTTCAACGGCACGGAAGTACGGCTCGTATTGCATTCCCTTGAAAACGTGCACTGCAATGTACGCACTTGAGCGACCATAACTTGTCGAAAGCGATACATCGTCCGGTGCAGTAAACCTGACTTCCACTGGAAAATTGAGCAACAGACCTTCGTCATCAACAAGTTTCATTACCTGTTCAAGAGCCGGTACGACCGACTCCCTGTTGATTGAATACTCCATCTCGTAAAAGCGAACCAGTCTTTTGCTAGCAAAAATCTTGTAACTGGCGTTGACGTATTCGACACGCCCTGAACTAGGCAACACCTTTGCCAGCCGAGGAATCAGACCAGGACGCATTCTCCCCAAATAACACAATGCACCAAAGGCCAAGTTCTCCATGAAGATTTTATTCCACCAGTGCGCGAAACGCCGCGGCGCATCTGACGGAAGATCGCAAATATTGTTTCGTTTCGTAAGCGCCCAACCTGTATGTGGAATCCAATAAAATTCAAAGAAGTCATTGTCATTAACCAGCTGATCAATATTTGCGAGCACATCCCTCACTCGCATAGGTTGCTCAACCGCGCTTAATTGAAATGCTGGAACCACCCGCATCGTCAATGTGCTGAGCACGCCAAGCGCGCCCAAGCCAACTCGACCGACATGGAAAACTTCGTCGTTCTCGTGTTCGGAGCACTGCAAAACATTTCCACCAGAATTAATGAGACGAAAACCGACCACCTGGGCAGCCAGGCCCGTTCGACCCTGACCCGTTCCATGTGTAGACGTTGACAGGGCTCCAGCAATCGTCTGATAAGTAACATCGCCAAGGTTCGGCATGGCAAGACCCTCACGATGCAGTCGCTCATTCAGATCTGCCAGAACTATTCCCGATTGCACTGTTACGCAGGTTCGATCTGCGCTCACTTCAAGAAACTCGCAATAGTTACGCAGGTCAACCAAAATGTCGTCGGCTACAGCAATCGCTGTGAAACTATGTCCAGACCCCACCAATTTCACACGACGCTTAGCCGCTTGCGCAAACCGCACAATGGCGACGAGTTCGTTTTCGGAAGATGGAAAATGCACCGCCTTGGGTGTGGCTCGTTGATTGCCCGCCCAATTCTTCCAGCGTTTCATACGGAAACCTTAGGCCGAATTCTTCACCGAGGCCCGACCAACCCGAACAATCACCGAGATCAGCAACACAGCAGCAAGCAGCGTTCCTAAGTTTGAGAGCCAATGGAATCCGATGGCTTTGCGAATGAAACCACTGGAGAACCCGGCCATTCCCCCGAAAAAACTCATCAGCAAATCAGCAGTTCCCTGAACTCGGACACGAGACTCGGTAGCAACAGAGTCGACCAAGAGGCTTGATCCACCGATTAAACCAAAACTCCATCCGATGCCGAGCAACCATAGAGAAGGAAAAAGTAAGGCGGGAGAATCGCCCGCGAGGGCAGACATAACAGTGCTACCTATCAGCAACAATGAACCGATCATGATCGTGTTGTATCTACCCCGCAAGTCAGAAAACTTACCGATTAGCAGGCTAAATGCATACATGCCAACAATGTGAAGGGATATGACATAGGCACTTACAGTTTCGTGGCCGTGGCCTTTCAAATGCACGGGTGTCATGGTCATGACGGCAACCATCGTCATCTGCGAGATGACCATGCTCGTAAGCGCCAGTCGACCATCGGCAGAGCCCCTGAATACCACCCAGACATCTCTGAAAGATCGTTTGGGTACACCTGCTGCAGTCTGAGAATTCAGCCCACCAGCAACTTCCAATGGGTCGGGTTTCAATCGAAACGAGGTGTTTATCAGCGATGTGAGAAAGAAAAGTCCAGAAAATATCCACGGTCCGGTGTACTGGTTCCATCCGAACAGTGACATCCCTAATTCTTCGGCAGGGCGAATCAGCAAGGGGCCGAACACGGCGCCAAACGTGGAAGCGAACAAGATTCGGCTCATTGCCGCTCCCCTGTTATTGGCTTGCGCCAAATCAGTAGCTGCGTACCGTGAAAGCAAATTGGCCGCCTGACCATTGCCAAACAGAAACAAACCAAGGATGAAAATCCACATGGTTTTTGTCTCTGCCCCAACTCCCGCAATAAGGCCGCCGACGATCGCGAGTACATAGCCAATCTGTAGCCCTCTGCGACGGCCGTGCTGGTTCATCTGTCTAGCCAACACCTGAGCCATGAACGCGGTGCCCATCGTGACTGTTGCTGATGCAGCACCGCCCCAAGGAGTGCTCTGGCCCAGAATGTCTTGCATCACGAACGCACCGACGGTTACGGCTGCAGCAAGGGCCGCGGAACCCGCGATTTGGCTTGCAACTAAAACACGAAGGGTGTTTTTCTGGATATCGGCGATCTCTTCAATGGACCGAGTGTTTGACACGCAATAAAACTACTTGGTGCTGTGGTGTCGAAGAGGGGACTTGAACCCCTACGCCCTTTCGAGCGCCAGCCCCTCAAGCTGGTGCGTCTGCCAATTTCGCCACTCCGACGTGGAATTCTATTTTACTCCAAGCTTGGCTTAATTAAGCAAGCAACATACCTAATGCAACAACCGTAAACAGCCAAATCAACCCAAATACTGTGGTGATGCGATTGAGATTTCTCTCTGCTGCTGCCGAACCCAAAGCTGTTGAACCACTGCCCCCTCCGAACATGTCGCTCAAACCGCCGCCACGACCGCTGTGTAATAGAACACCGACGATCATCGCAAACATTGAAATGACATTAAGTACGAGGCTGAGGTATTTGATGAATTCACGCACGGCAAAATTCTATCCTCAGGATTCTGGGAAATGGCAGGCCGACATCTGGCCAGTGGGACGAACGATCAGCGCGGGTTCACTCGTTTCACAAAGTGCTTGGGCCTTCCAACAACGTGTCCGGAAACGACATCCCGAGGGTGGATTGACCGGCGAAGGAACATCCCCCTCAAGCATGATGCGCTTACGGGATCGTTCCGTTGTTGGATTGGCAATCGGGACCGCAGAAAGAAGCGCCTTCGTGTAGGGATGCGTTGGGTGGTCGTACACCGCGTCCTTGGCTCCAATTTCTACGATCTTGCCTAGGTACATCACGGCTACTTGGTCTGCGATATGTCGAACAACCGATAAATCGTGGGCGATAAACACATACGACATGCCCAAACGCTTCTGCAAGTCACCGAAAAGATTGACGATACCAGCCTGGATACTGACGTCTAAGGCAGAAACTGGCTCATCAAGAATGATCAGATCCGGATTCAACGCCAACGCGCGCGCGATACCAATTCTTTGGCGTTGTCCGCCCGAAAACTCGTGAGGAAAGCGTTTAGCGTGGTCGCTTGCAAGCCCCACCAGCTGCAACAACTCCACAACCTTCTCATCGTGGTTGCCCGAAATACCTTGCACGGTGAACGGCTCGGCGATCGATGCGCCAACTGTCATCTTTGGATCAAGCGATGCAAAAGGATCTTGAAAAACTATCTGCATCCTTCGACGAAGGATTCGCAATTCTTCGAAACTAAGCGTCGAAAGATTGTTGCCGTCGAAGATAACACTGCCCGAAGTTGGCTCAATAAGATGCAGCAAGCAACGACCAACAGTTGTCTTGCCACTGCCCGACTCGCCAACTATTCCAAGAGTGTGTCCACGTTCAAGGGTGAACGAAACATCGGACACCGCCTGAACAATTCTTTTGCTTTTACGTAAACCCGAATTCTTTCTCAGTTCAAAGTGCTTGACTAGTGATTTAACTTCCAGCAATGGTGACGACATCAGATGGCTCCTTCAACTGAAAGCTCTTCAGCACGAATACAAGCAGTTTGCACATTCATGAAATCCCGCAACGGTGGAAGCAACTCGTCACAAGCAGGCTGTACATGCGGACAGCGTGGCGCGAACCCGCAACCAGGAGGTGGGTTCAACATATTTGGCGGAAAGCCCAAGATCGGTTGAAGTCGATCTACGCCTTCTTGCGGCAACGAAGCGAGTAAACCGCGTGTATACGGATGGCTCGGATGTTCGAACAATGAAGCAACCGAACCTTTTTCAACGTTGCGTCCTGCGTACATCACATTGACACGATCGGCAACGCGTGAGATAACGCCAAGATCGTGGGTTATCAGTACGACCGCAGTGCCAAACGTTTGTTGAACACGCTGGATCACTTCAAGAATTTGGGCTTGCACGGTGACGTCGAGCGCAGTAGTCGGTTCGTCTGCAACCAAAACTTTTGGATTATTAGCAATGGCCATTGCGATTACCACACGCTGGCGCATGCCACCAGAAAACTCATGTGGATATTGCCGTGCCCTTTCATCAGGCTGTGGTATTCCAACGATGTCCAACAGCTCGACCGCCTTTGCAAATGCCGTCTTCTGCGAAATCTTTTGATGTGATTGCAGCATCTCTACGATTTGATCGCCTACACGGTGCACGGGGTTGAGTGCCGAAAGAGGATCTTGGAAAATCATCGAAAGTAACCGCCCCCTGACAGAGCGCAGAACCTTTGGCGGGGCGCCAATTAATTCCTGGCCATTCAATACGACAGAACCAGTGACATGGGCACGTTTAGGCAACAATCCCATTGCGGCGAGAAACGTGACCGATTTGCCAGAGCCCGACTCGCCAACCACACCAACAATCTCGCCTGCGTGCACGTCAACGTCCACGCCCCGTACAGCCGTAAGCGGTCCGGCCGGAGTGGCGAAGGTAACGCTCAAATCACGTATCGAAAGAACCAATTCGGACATCATTCGCCCCTATCCAAACGGGGGTCGGTCGCGTCTCTCAACGCATCGCCAATGAAGTTGATGCAAAGAGATATCAAGACCAAAGCAACACAGGGGAAAACCGCTATCCACCAATAGCCAGTCTGAACCGCACCCTTAGCGCCGCCTACTAAGACACCAAGCGAAGTGGCACCATCTCCGGCTTGTGGCCCATAACCGAAGAAGGCCAGCGTCGCCTCCGCAGTGATTGCGCCAACAACCGAAAACGTCAGGGCCACCATGATTGGGCCAACAGAGTTTGGCAAGAGGTGACGCATGATGATGTACCGACGGGTTGCTCCTACAGCCCGCGCAGCCTCTATGAACTCGCGCTCTTTCAACGCCAGAATCTGACCACGAACAATACGAGCAACACCCATCCAACCGAAGATTGCTAATAAGAACACAATGAATCGGATTGATGACTTATCACCGATAATCGGCGAAAGCCAGCTGACAGCCCCAATGGTGTTTCGAACAACTAAGAGAGCGACCAAAAATGGAAAAGCGAGAAACAAGTCGGTTACGCGCATAACGATGTCATCAAACTTTCCACCCCTGAAGCCCGCTACTGCGCCGATCAAACACCCGATCGCCACCGAAATGATCGCGCTAGAAGCACCGATTATCAGCGAAACCCTGATCCCAAAAATCAATCGGCTATACAGGTCGCGACCGATGTCGTCTGTTCCCAACCATGCAATCCCCTGTGGCGGCAGAAACGTGTTGGGTGGCAGTTTTACTGCCTCGTTAACTCCGTAACGAGCGGTGATTGGTGACAGAAAAACAAAGATAGTCAACACGCCGATGATGATGCTGCTCCCCACTGCCGCTTTGTGAGAGACAAAACGTCGGAAGGCCAATTTGCGCGGCGAGAGGCTTGCTATCTCAGTCAAGGCGAATCCTTGGATCCAAGAAGGCGTAGGAAACGTCCGCAATCAAGTTGAACAACAGCACCGACGCGACGACGATCACCATCCATGGCATGAGTAACGGAAAATCGCCTTGATCAAAAGCCTTGAGGAAGTATTTACCCATACCCGGATAATCAAAAATATTCTCGGTGATGATAAGACCACCAACAATTGCCCCGATGTCCAACGCTGCGATTGTCGTTATCGGAATCAGGGCATTCCGAACTCCGTGTCGAAACAAAACCTGCCGTTCGCTGATGCCCTTTGAGCGCGCGGTGCGCATGTAGTCGGAACTGAGGACATCTAGCAACGAAGAGCGCATGTAGCGGCTGTACACCGCGATGATCTGAATGGCGACAACAAATGTTGGCAACGCCATGTGCTTCAGCATCAACACCAAATCGAAACCAGACTGACCTGGCGGGTATACACCGCTTGTTGGAAATAACGTACTCCCAAACCACTTACTCCAGTAAACCGCGAACAGCAATTGCAAGAGTACGGCCGAAATGTATGGAGGTATCGAGATGCCTACGAAAGCAGCCGTGTTCACACTGACGTCTCGACGGCTGCCAGGCTTTAACGCAGCGAACATTCCAGCAGCAAGACCAAACACAATGCCGATGAAACTGGCGGCACTTCCCAATCGCAATGTGTTAGCGATTGCGTCCTTCAATGCCGGCCAAACTTCCCTGCTGCCTTTGATGCTGCGCGGCCAGTTAAAGGTAACAAAATTCTGCAACCAATTGAGATACCCCAAAACGTAATTGGTATTCAGTCCATTCAGCTTGCGGTACTGCTCAACTTTTGCGCGAGTCGC
Source organism: Ilumatobacteraceae bacterium (assembly GCA_036746695.1). GTDB lineage: Bacteria > Actinomycetota > Acidimicrobiia > Acidimicrobiales > Ilumatobacteraceae > UBA3006. The sequence goes on from DAIODP010000001.1 coordinate 111,413, forward strand.
GCGGGGGTTGGTGCGTTTATAACTTTCGATTGGATCTGTGCCTAATCGAAGAGCCATGTACACCAGGAACGTAACAAGAAGGAGCGTCGGTATAGCCCACACTGCGCGACGGGCGATAAACCGAAACATGTGTCTCCCCTCTATGCGCAGACGGCGCGCGAACTACGTAAATCTACGTAATCCGCGCACCGTCGATGCGTATTGCCTATTTAGTAATTGTGCTTTAGAGCACTTCTACGGTTGCTTCGCCAGTCAACAAGTTGGTGACTACGTAGTTTCCGTCGTTTGTTGTGGCATATGCGCCAGGGCTAACTGGGAATGCAGTCGTCCACACCATCCACGAAGAGTTTGCACACTCCGTGATTGGGTTGAGGCACTCTGGCCACTGTTCAGCAGCGATGACAATCTTTCCGTCACCGTCAACATCTGTCCACTGGTGGAAGTTGATGAAGGCTTGGTAGTTGTTCAACTCGCCATCGACTGGGCCGCCCACCTTGTCTGTGCGCCAGAAGCCCGACTTCGGGAACTGGAACAAAGGCAACATGATGTGATCAGCAGCCATCAGCTTGAGCGCGGATTTGATGTTGTCCGCGCGAACCGCTGGGTCCACCTCAACATCCGACTTGTGGAGCAAGTCAGAAGCCTCGGCGTTACACCAACCAGTGCTGTTCTGGCCGATGTTTCCATTGGCCTCTGTTGGGATCAAGTCACAAGCAAACGAGCTGGTGAGGTAAGCAGGGTCTGGTGGAGCCGTGCTGATGTACATAGCCAAGTCGTAATCCAATGCTGGTAAACGAGTCTGGAAGTAGCAAGCGGCGTCGCAGTTGTCTGCAACGACGTTGAAACCTGCAGCCTGCAGCAACGGAATCAGGTACGCCTGGGTATTTTCACGACGGGTGTTGCCCGTGTTGACCACCCAGCGAAGTTTTGGTGCTTCTGCACCATCTTTCGCCCAGAAGCCTTCGGCATTCTTCTCCCAGCCGTTGTCTTCCATCAATTTTGCAGCAGCTTCAGCGTCATATCCGCCAGCGAATTCATCGCCATTGCAGAATGGACCTGGAACGATTGGACCGCACTCCAACAATTTGGCATCAGCCGAAATTGGAATGTAGATCTGCTCGAACAATGCGTCGCGATCGATTGACATTGAAAACGCCTGGCGGAAGATTGGGTCGGAGAACGGTCCGCACTTCTGTTGGAAGTAAAACGCTTCGTAGTCTCCACCGTATTGAACCGAAGTTGCGATGTTGTCAGTGCCAACAGCTTCTTCGATGCCACCGTAATACTGCGGGTAGATGAAGTCGACTTCTGCCGCCTTCAACGCTGCAATCTCGGTGTCGCTATCAGCCTTAGGTACCATGACGACCTTTGGCGTTACTGGCTTATCGGTGCCCCAGTAGTTTTCGTTTGGAACATAGACAACTTGGTCTGGGCTCCACGATTCCATCTTGTATGGACGACCCGAGTAAGGAAGCATGTCAGCGAAATCACCAGAAACGTCAGCCGAATTCTCGACTGCTGCAGCCTTGATGAGTCCTGAGAACAGGCCCTTGTACGGTGCGTAAACCGACTTGAGCGTTACAACGACTTGTTTGTCGCTGGTTCCGGCTTCAACTGCAGTCACTTGGTCGTAACCAGATGTTGAAATTGAGCCAGGAGTGTTGAGCGAGGCATCCCAAGTTGCAGCAAAGTCAGCAACCGTGATTGGTGTGCCGTCTTCCCACACTGCTTCTGGAGCAATGTCGTAGGTAATTTTCATACCAGCACTGGTGGTTTCTGGCGCTGTGTAGTCGAATGTGCGTGTCGCACATGCGTCTAACGACGTGTAATCGCCACCATCGGATGTTGCACTGCCGCTGTCTTCGCTGCCACCGCACGCTGCCGCAATAAGCGACAACAACGCGAAACCAGCAACAACTTTGGCAAGTTTGTTGGTTTTTTTCACTATCGACCTCCCCGTCGAACTAGGTGAGACTTTCGTCTCATATGTGAGGACAGGTTGCCCTCACCATTGCCTTGAGGTTACCAGCCAAGACTTGGCCGTCTAAACCGCTGAAAACGGTTTCGTGCTAACGAAGGCGATATTGGATAATTCGTGCAAATTCTGCAGGGTCGAGGCTTGCCCCACCAACGAGCACGCCATCGATGTCTGGCTGGGACATAATTTCCACAATATTCGAGGCCTTCACGCTGCCGCCGTACTGCAAACGGACGTTCATCGCAGCGCGTTCTCCAAATGATTCCAAGATCTGGGAGCGGATAGCCCCTACAACTGCTTGGGCATCCCCAGCCGTGGCCGTTCTTCCCGTTCCGATCGCCCAGATGGGCTCGTAGGCAATGACCATCTGCGCTACCTGCTCTGGCGTGCGACCGTGCAGAGCGGCGGAAACCTGCCCTATTACCTTGGCGGTCGTTCGGCCAGTTTCGCGTTCGGTCAATGTCTCCCCAACGCAAACTATTGGTGTCATTCCCGCCTTGACGATTGAAACAATCAACCGATTGACTTCTTCATCGGTTTGCCCAAACAGTTCGCGACGTTCACTATGCCCACAAATCACATAACGCACGTTGAGCTTCGCAAGGAAAGCCGCTGAAACCTCGCCCGTGAAGGCTCCCTTTTCTTCCCAGTGACAATGTTGCGCGCCAAGACCTATCCGCACTTCGTCCACGTCAATCAATGTTTGGACGCTACGAATATCTGTGAAGGGCGGATGAATAGTGATTTCAACACTGTTGTAATCATCCTTCGTCAACAGATACGACAACTTCTGCACGAATTGAATTGCATCGAAGTGATTGTGATTCATCTTCCAGTTGCCGCTAACGATTGGTATTCGACTATTTGAATCACTTGACATTTGGTGCTCCTCGCAGCGCTGCTAAACCGGGCAAGTCGCCCAATTCCAAAAACTCCAAAGACGCGCCGCCGCCAGTTGAAACATGGTCAACTTCGTCATCCAATTTAAATTGTGCAAGCGCCGCTGCCGAGTCGCCGCCCCCGACAACAGTAAAGGCTTTTGTGTCGGCGACCGCTTGTGCAACCGTTCGGGTGCCAGCAGCAAAGCGCGGATCTTCAAACATGCCCATGGGGCCGTTCCAAAAAACTGTTCTTGCATCCATAATGATGTCCGTAAACGCGGCAGCGCTACCAGGGCCGATGTCCAAGCCTTTTGCGCCATTCGGAAGTCGTACACCAAATGTGGCATACACGCCATCAGCATCTAAACCGACAATGTCCTCGGGAAGGTGAATGGGAACGTTTCCCTCCATCAATTGGCGGCAGGTATCGATGTAGTCGGGCTCACACAAAGAATCTCCAACTGGGAACCCCTTTGCCGCAAGAAATGTGAAACACATACCTCCGCCAATGACTAGCGCGTCGACGCGCTCTTGCAGCGCCTTAATTACAGCAAGCTTGTCGCTTACTTTTGAACCGCCCAAGACTGCCACAAAAGGTCTGGCTGGTTTCTCGCGCATACCGCCCAAGATTTCTACTTCACGCTGCAGCAACCTGCCCGCCGCAGACGGCAAGGTTTTTGGTGGGCCAACGATTGACGCATGCTCGCGGTGAGCGGCGCCAAAAGCATCATCAACATACATGTCGATGCCTTCAATCAGCTGCTGAACAAACTGAGGATCATTATTTTCTTCGCCTGGATTGAACCGTAGGTTCTCGAGCAATTCCACGTCTGGAGCAAGCTGCTGCAGACGCTCGCGAACTGGGCCCATCGAATACTTCAGTGACGACGCGCCTTTAGGACGCCCGAGGTGGCTAGCGCACACAACTTTTGCGCCACCCTCCACGAGGTAATTAATGGTTGGAAGCGCTGCACGAATACGGAAATCGTCGGTGATCACTCTGGCATCGTCGGCTCCGGTCATAGGAACATTGAAGTCCGTGCGAACGAGAACAGTCTTACCCCTGATGTCTCCGAGGTCTTCGAGCGTCGGTACCGATGTCACTGAAGATGATTATTTGGTAGCGCCGACGTACTTGGTGAGATCGACCAAACGGTTTGAGTAACCCCACTCGTTGTCGTACCAACCGAGCACTTTTACCAACGTGCCCATACTCATAGTGAGATCGCTATCAAAAACACAACTGTGTGGGTTCGTCACTACGTCGCTTGAAACGATTGGTGCCGTTGTGTATTCGAGAACGCCTTTCAGAGGGCCGTCGGCGGCTTTCTTGAAAGCGGCGTTGATTTCATCCTTTGTTGCAGCCTTCTTAAGAACTGCCACGAAGTCCGTAATTGAACCTGTGGGAACAGGTACACGAAGCGATGTGCCGTCAAGCTTTCCCTTCATCGATTCAAGAACCAAACTGGTTGCTCGGGCAGCACCCGTGCCTGTTGGCGTGATATTGATTGCTGCACCGCGAGCCCTGCGCAAATCGCTGTGAGGTCCATCAACCAGCTGTTGATCACCCGTATAAGCATGAACCGTCGTCATTAAGCCTTGTTCGATACCAAAAGCATCATCAAGCACCTTGACCATCGGAACGAAACAGTTTGTTGTGCAGCTTGCATTCGAAATGACGTGATGCTTAGATCGGTCGAAGTCCTGGTGATTAATGCCGTACACAAACGTTGCATCGGCACCAGTTGAAGGTGCTGAAACTATGACCAACGGTGCGCCAGCGTCCAAATGCGCGGATGCCTTATCGCGTTCTGTAAAGAAGCCTGTTGATTCAATAACTACATCAACCCCCAGCGCCTTCCAAGGAAGGTCCTTCGGATCACGATGTTGAAGAACCTTTAGTAATTTGCCATCGATCGTGATGCCATCGTCAGCGGGCTGAATGTCGTTAGGCAAAATACCCAATACCGAGTCGTACTTGAGCAAGTGAGCCATCGTCTTGAGCGAACCGAGATCATTCACTGCCACAATCTCGATTGGCGCCTGTGATGCTTGAACCGCTCGAAAGAAGTTGCGACCAATGCGACCAAAGCCATTAATACCGACACGAATAGTTGAAGTTGCCATAGCGGCAAATAATAGTCGGAACCGACCGACCAGCCCTAGCGGGTGATATCTCTGTGCGTCAGCCGTGGTCGGAAACCAGATGACAAAAGCCACCTGCACAATTGTTCAGCAATCGCAACCGAGCGATGCCTTCCACCCGTACAACCGATTGCAACCGTCAGATAGCTTTTGCCCTCGCTTTTGTAGGCGGGAACGAGCAAGTCCAACATGCCGTACAAGCGGTTCAAGAACTCTTGTGAAATATCTTGACCTAATACAAATTCGCTCACCGCGTCGTCCTGTCCCGTAAGCGGACGCAAGTGCTCGTCCCAGTGTGGATTCGGTAAGAATCGGACGTCAAATACGAGATCGACGTCTAACGGAAGACCATGTTTGTAGCCAAACGAAACGATGGAAATCTGCATGGTGTCCGCTGTTACACCGCCACCAAATTGCTCAACAATCTGCGTCTTCAACTGGTGGATATTCAACGTTGTCGTATCGATAACGAGATCGGCCGCACCCTTCACAGAATCAAGCAGCACGCGCTCCTGACTAATAGCGTCCTCGACACTGATTGATTGCGCGCTCATGGGGTGCTTGCGTCGTGTAGCGCCATACCTGCGAACGAGTTCGGGCGTGGAAGCGTCTAGGAACAAAACTCGTACCCGGTGCCCCGCATCTCGCAAACGTTGAACGGTTGCGACCGCATCACTTTGTTGGCCGGCAGTACCCACAACGAGTGCCAACTGGTTTTGCTCCGTCGGGCCATAGCCCGCTAACTCGACAACCTTGTCAATCAATGCAACAGGCATGTTGTCAACAACAAACCAACCCAAGTCCTCCAGATCGTCGGCAGCCTGAGAACGACCAGCTCCCGATAAACCTGCGATCAACAGAATGTCAGCCACTGATGGTGAGGCTACCTACGAAGATGCTCGAACACCGCGATCGCAACCGATTCGGGAAGCCAGGATAAGGCCCGAAGCTGGTCGAGGCTTGCCGACTTCACGCCTGGCATACCACCGAGCTCCTTCAACAACCGTTTACGCCTGCCATCGCCAAGGCCACCGATGCCATCAAGTGATCCTTCCCTCATCCGCTTACCGCGAAGCTCCCGGTGAAATGTATTTGCAAATCTATGTGCCTCGTCGCGAATCACTTGCAGCATGAACAATGCGTCGCTTGTTCGTCCCAACACAACAGGCGCGTCCAGACCGGGTATGAAAACCTGCTCGAATTGCTTCGCTAATGAGGCAACAGGAATCTCGTCGGATAAACCGAGCGCACGTACAACATCGATCGCCACCGATAGCTGTCCCTTACCACCGTCTACCAAAAGAAGTTGCGGCGCATAGGCAAACCGACCGGGTGTCACTCCCCGCTCATTAATGGGCATATCACGCTCTTTTACGTAGGCCGAAAGACGTCGCGTCAATACCTCGCGCATCGCCGCATAGTCGTCGTTACCAGCAACTTCTTTGATTTTAAATCTTCTATATTCCTTCTTGGACGGCAGCCCATCTTCAAGAACAACCATGCTGCCGACATAGTCGGTGCCGTGCAGATGGGCCATGTCGTAACACTCGATGCGAAGCGGTATTTGCGGAAGCCGCAACGCAACTTGCAACTCGGTCAGTGCTCGGGTGCGACTGTCGTGGTCGGTCGCACGCCTCATACTGTGACGTTTCAACTCTTGCTGCGCATTATGCGTAACCGTGGCTTGTAGTTCTCGCTTATCGCCTCTAAGCGGTACGCGAACTTGAACCGCGGTGCCGCGTAATCCACTCAACCACGATTCGATTGCTTGCAAGCTTTCGGGCTCGGTAGGAACCAAGACAGTCTTCGGAATACCAAGTGCCGGTTCCTCGTCGTACATTGTTTCAAATATTCGATCCAGCAAGCGAGCGGTCGTAATATCTTCGACCTTCTCTAATGAGAAACCATTCCTGCCGATAACCCGTCCGCGTCGAACAAAAAATACCTGCACCGAAGCCGTAAATTCGTCTTCGGAAATCCCGACCACGTCCATATCGTCGGAGGCATCACCAACCATTAATTGTTTCTCAAGGACATGAGCAATGGCAGTCAATCGATCCCGAATCTTCGCCGCACGCTCAAACTCCTGGCGTTCCGATAACTCGAGCATTTCCTTTTCAAGCAATTCGACGACTTCTTGGTTGTCGCCGTTGAGGAACTTTGTTAGTCGTTGGATATGAAGCGAGTAATCGTCTTTAGAAACTTCGCCCACGCACGGGCCGCTGCATTTCTCAATGTGAAATAGAAGGCATGGTCTGTTGAGCCTCTGATGTTCCTTGAATTTGTTGTTTGAGCAGGTCCTCACGGGGAATGTTCGAAGCAAATGCTCGAGGGTGTCGCGTATGGCGCCCGGATGAACATACGGACCGAAATACCTCACACCGCGCTTTCTCTTGCCACGGAAGACAGTTGCACGCGGCCATTCCTCGTCCATCGTGATTGCCAAGAACGGGAAACTCTTGTCGTCTTGCAATCTGATGTTAAATCTTGGGCGATGCTCCTTAATTAAACTGAACTCGAGCAATAGCGCTTCAACTTCATTGCGAACCTCTATCCATTCCACTTTTTGCGCAGCAGCGACCATGTTGGCAGTTCGTGGATGCAGCGTCTGTGGGTCGGCAAAGTAACTGGAAATCCGCGAGCGCAGATTGAGCGCCTTCCCAACATAAATGACACGCCCAGTGGAGTCACGAAATTGGTAGGAACCCGGAGTGTCCGGAATGGTTCCAGGTGGTCGTTGCATAAATCGAACGCTATTTCAACAAAGGCAGCAAGAATTTGCCGGTGTAGCTGCCCTTCACTTTTGACACAGCCTCGGGTGTACCTTCGGCAATAATCTTTCCGCCACCGTTGCCGCCTTCTGGACCCATGTCGATGAGCCAGTCGGCAGTCTTGATCACATCAAGGTTGTGTTCGATCACCAGCACGGTATTCCCCTGATCAACCAAGCGCGCAAGAACCGTAAGCAGACGCCGGACATCTTCAAAGTGCAATCCTGTGGTTGGTTCATCCAACAGATAAATGGTGTGGCCAGTGCCTCGTTTAGCGAGTTCGGCCGCCAGCTTTACGCGCTGGGCCTCTCCACCCGACAATGTGGGTGCTGGTTGCCCGAGGCGAACATAACCCAAACCAACGTCAACAAGTGTCTGCATATGCCGAGAAATACGAGGCTGGTTGGAAAAGAAATCAACTGCTTCCGCGATGGGCATGTTCAGCACATCAGCGATGTTCTTGTTTTTAAACGTGACGTCCAGCGTGTCGCGGTTGTAGCGAGCGCCCTTGCAAACCTCGCAAGGTACGTAAACATCTGGAAGGAAATGCATTTCAATCTTGATCGTTCCATCACCAGAACAAGCCTCGCAGCGACCACCAGGAACATTGAAACTGAAACGACCTGGCTGATAGCCGCGCACTTTCGATTCGGGGGTTGTAGAAAACAACTTTCTGATGTCGTCGAAAACCCCCGTGTAGGTTGCGGCGTTCGAACGAGGAGTTCTACCAATTGGTGATTGATCCATGTCGATCACTTTGTCCAACTTGCCTACACCGTCGACGGCGGTGTGCTTGCCTGGCGCATCCTTCGACTTGTAAATCTTTTGCATGAGCGAGGGAAGCAAGATATCTCGCACCAACGTGCTCTTTCCGCTGCCCGATACGCCCGTGACGGCAACAAAGCATCCAAGCGGAATTTTTGCCGTGATGTTTTGCAGGTTGTGCTCACGTGCTCCCCTGATTGTCAACCAATCGGCTCCTGTTGGTCGGCGATCTTTCGGCACAGGAATGCTTCGTTTACCGCTGAGATACTGTCCGGTGACGGAACCCGCAGCCTTATAAATGCCCGGGACAGGCCCGCTATAGACCACCTCGCCACCGTGCTCGCCAGCACCAGGGCCAATGTCTACGACCCAGTCGCTGGCGCGAATGGTGTCTTCATCATGCTCGACAACCAAAACCGTGTTGCCTAAATCGCGTAGCCGAACGAGAGTATCAATGAGTCGATGATTGTCTCGCTGGTGTAAACCAATTGAAGGTTCATCTAATACATACAGCGTTCCAACCAGGCCCGACCCGATTTGACTTGCGAGTCGAATTCGCTGAGCCTCGCCGCCTGCAAGTGTTGCCGCTGGCCGGGACAATGTCAGGTAATCAAGCCCGACGTCCAACAGAAAACCAAGTCGCGCATTCACCTCTTTAGTAATTCGTTCAGCAATCATCGTGTCTCGGTCGCCCAGCACTAGTTGCTTTAGGAAAGCCGCAGACTCGGCGATGGACATGTCACATACCTGGCTAATGCTGTGTTTGTTTACCTTCACCGCTAAAGATGAAGGTCGCAGTCGCTCCCCTTTGCATGCAGGGCAATCGGCCTCTCGCATGTAGCTCTCGAATTGTTCGCGAGCATTATCGCTTTCGGATGACTCATGTCGACGCTTGATCCATGGAATTACGCCCTCGTAAGCCGTGCTGTATTCACGAATTCGGCCATAGCGGTTCTTGTATTTCACCATCATCGAATCGCCGACACCATTAAGCACCAGATTGCGATGCTTTTCAGAAAGCTTCGACCAAGGTTTATCTAGGTCGATGTTGTACTCCTCGGCCACAGCCTCGAGCATCCTCGTGAAATACTGCGTGTGTGCAGACCTCCATGGCGATATCGCGCCTTCATTGATACTCATGCCAGCATCCGGGACGACCAAGTCGACGTCAACTTCAAATTTTGTTCCCAGCCCGAGGCACGACTCACATGCGCCGAAGGGCGAGTTGAAAGAGAAATTACGCGGAGCAAGTTCGTCGTAACTGGTGCCGCACTTCGGACAAGCGAGGTGCTGGCTAAACGTGATCGTCTCACCCTGCTCATCTGGGTTCTTTGCGCTCATGATCTCGACTTCTGCGACACCTTCCGCCAACTTCAACGCTGTCTCTAGGCTGTCCGTTAACCGTCGAGAAATAGTTCCCTTGCGTACAAGTCGATCTACAATCACTTCAATGCTGTGATTTTCGTATCGAGCAAGTTTCTGATCTTGCTTGAGGAATTCGGATATTTCGACCGTGACACCGTCTACGCGAGCACGGGAGTAACCCTGGCCCATCAGATCATTCAGCAATGTCTCGTACTCGCCTTTGCGGCCTCTTACGACTGGCGCAAGAATCTGGAACCGTGTGCCGTCTTCTAACTCCATAATTCGATCAACGATTTGCTGTGGAGTCTGGCGCTGCAATTGCGCACCGTCTTTCCAGCAATGCTGGATGCCAATTCGCGCCCACAACAAGCGTAAGTAGTCGTACACCTCGGTAATGGTTCCAACTGTTGAACGGGGGTTCTTGGACGCAGTCTTTTGATCAATGGAAATGGCTGGTGAAAGACCCTCGATCACGTCTACATCCGGCTTGTCCATCTGCCCGAGGAACTGCCGGGCATACGAGCTCAATGACTCCACATAGCGCCGCTGACCTTCGGCATAGATCGTGTCGAAGGCGAGACTGCTTTTGCCCGACCCAGAGAGCCCAGTGAGAGCGACAAGTTTGTCGCGGGGAATCTCGACCGAGATGTTTTTTAAGTTGTGCTCACGAGCACCGCGAACAGAGATCGTGTTGGCTGCGGTTGATGGTGGCTTCTTGGTCGTCTTTTTTGTTGCAGCCATACAGAGAACACTAGTGATTGGCTATTGAGCGTCGCGTAGTTCGCGGCGCAAATCTTTTACTTCATCTCGCAGCCGGGCAGCGTATTCAAATTTCAACTCGGTCGCGGCCAGATTCATTTCTTCTTCAAGGGTTTGTATCAACCGAGCCAATTCCTGCTGAGGCAATGTTCGCAATTCGTTTACAACTTTTGCTCTCTCTCGATCACGTCGATCCTGACGGCCGGGCGCTTTCATGCCTTCAGCAGGACGAAGAACAGACAAAATATTGCCTACGGCCTTGCGGATGGTCTGGGGATCGATGCCATGCTCCGTGTTATACGCGATCTGCTTCGCTCGTCGACGTTGTGTTTCACCAATCGCTTTTTCCATAGCGGCCGTGCGCCTGTCTGCGTACATCACCACCTGGCCATTCACGTTTCGAGCCGCACGCCCGATCATCTGGATGAGCGATGTCTGGCTTCGCAGGAATCCCTCCTTGTCCGCATCAAGAATTGCCACGAGGGAGACTTCGGGCAAGTCGAGACCTTCTCTCAGCAAATTGATACCGACGAGGACATCAAATTCGCCAAGGCGCAGGTCGCGCAAAATCTCGATGCGCTGAATAGTGTCGACGTTGGAGTGCAGGTAACGGACTTTCAACCCTTGCTCGATGAGATACTCGCTTAAGTCTTCGGCCATCTTCTTGGTCAGCGTGGTAATAAGAATTCGGTCGCCTACCGCGATCTTCTCGTGGACCATAGCGATGATGTCATCAATTTGCCCCTTAGTTGGGCGCACGATCACTTCTGGATCAACAAGACCCGTCGGCCGAACAATTTGTTCAACAACCTGCTGACTGGTTTGCAACTCGAATGGCGCTGGTGTTGCGGACAAGAAGATGCACTGATTGAGACGCTCCATCGTTTCTTCGAAACGTAACGGGCGATTATCCGCAGCGGAAGGAAGTCTGAAACCGTGCTCAATAAGCGTTTGCTTGCGGCTTCTGTCGCCTGCGAATTGCCCGTGTAATTGAGGGATAGTCACGTGCGACTCATCCATAACGAGAAGGTAGTCATCCGGGAAATAGTCCAACAGAGTGAATGGGGGTTCTCCGGGTTTTCGACCATCTATGTGCATTGAGTAGTTTTCGATGCCATTGCAATAGCCAACTTCGGCCATCATTTCTAGGTCGTACTGGGTTCGCTGCTTAATTCGCTGTGCCTCGAGCAACTTCCCGTCTTGTTCGAATTGCTTAAGTTGCAGCTGCAACTCGTTCTCAATGCCGAGAATCGCTCTTCGCATGCGTTCGTCACCAGCAACATAGTGAGTGGCTGGAAAGATGAGAACTTCATTGAGAACCTGAATTGTTTCGCCAGTGAGCTGGTCGACAACAGTTATTCGTTCGACCGTGTCGCCAAACATTTCAATTCGAGTAACGGTTTCGTCGTATGCAGGTTGTACTTCAATTGTGTCGCCTCGGACTCGAAAGTTGCCGCGACCCAATTCGATGTCATTGCGGTCGTACTGCAAGTCGACTAAGCGCTTAAGAATGCTGCGCTGGTCGTAATCGACGCCGACGTGCAATTCGAGCAGATTGCCACGATACTCCTCAGGGTTCCCCATTCCATAGATGCAGCTAACAGATGCGACAACGATGGTGTCGCGACGAGTTAAAAGGGCGGCCGTGGCGGAATGACGAAGCCTGTCAATCTCATCATTGATCGACGAATCCTTCTCGATAAAAGTGTCGCTGGACGGAATGTACGCTTCCGGCTGGTAGTAGTCGTAATAACTGACGAAGTATTCAACTCGGTTCTTGGGGAAAAACTCTTTCATCTCTTGTGCCAATTGCGCAGCCAGGCTCTTGTTTGGAGCGAGTATCAACGTAGGGCGCTGAATCGATTCGATAGTCCACGCGATGGTGGCAGACTTTCCGGAACCAGTAATACCCAGCAATGTCTGAAAACGATCGCCGCGCTCGATGCCGGCGGACAACTGCGCGATCGCGCGCGGTTGATCTCCCGCAGGTGAATACTCTGCAACGACTTCGAAGCGCGGGCCATTGCTTTCAGCTGACATCAAATCAACCCAGCGCCGGGCTCTGCCGTTGGCAGTTGTTGCGCCCAGAGCCAAACGTCATCGACCTGACTCTCAAGTTCTTCCAGGGAGCCCGTGTTGTCGATGATTCGATCGGCTATTGCCCTCCGTTGCTCGCGGGTCGATTGACGGCTGATACGCGCACGAACATCGTCTGCATCCATCCCCCGATGTTTCACAACGCGCTCTACGGCTAATTCGGAATCGATATCCACAACGAGAACACCCGACAAACCTTTACGTGGGTTCTCCACAAGCAGTGGAATGTCCAAAATTACGACGTTGTTCGTGTCTCGTTGCTCATCCAGTCTTCGAGACATCTCTTTGCCAATTGCTGGATGCATAATCGCATTCAGTGCCTTGACATTTTCCGGCGACGGGAACACGATTGCCGCAAGCTGTGCACGATTGAGGCTTCCATCCTCATTGAGGACGTCACCAAATCGATCGACCAATTGCGAAAGCAGTGGCGAACCTGCTGCCTGTAGCTCTCGAGCAATGGCATCACTATCGATAACAATTGCCCCCTTTGCCGAGAGCAATTGAGCCACCGATGATTTGCCGGAGCCAATGCCGCCTGTAAGCCCAAGAAGAATCATGATCTCACCAGTATCGCCGCGACGCGCGCGACGAACACGAACCGACTATTCGGCTGCTGGAGCGTCAGCGACCGGGGCATCTGCTGCAGGTGCCGCAGGTGCCGCGGTTGTAGCAGAAGCATCGAAATACTCTGCCCATGCAGCTTCGCGTGCGCTGTCGTCGCCACCAACCCAGTTGCCCTGATCGTCAACCTGGAACTGACCGCGATACTCCTCGGCCAACTCGCCACCCTCAGCGGCTTGCTTGATCGAAAGGCTGATGCGGCGGCGAGCAAGATCGAGATCGATGATCTTGACCCACAACTCTTCACCCGGCGTTACAACTTGCTCCGGAGCCTCAACATGGTGAGCCGACATTTCGGAAATGTGTACAAGTCCTTCGATGCCATCGCCAACCTGAACGAAGCCACCAAACGGAACCAACTTGGTTACACGGCCATACACAAGCTGTCCAACTTGGTGACCATTGGCAAATTCTTGCCATGGGTCTTGCTGGGTTGCTTTGAGCGAGAGACTGATGCGCTCGCGGTCAAGATCAACCTCGAGTACTTTCACGGTCACTTCGTCACCGATCGCAACTACTGCACTTGGATTGTCAACGTGCTTCCACGACAATTCGGAAACGTGGATCAAACCATCCATGCCACCAAGGTCAACGAACGCACCGAAGGCAACAACGCTGGAGATTCGGCCGCTGCGCACTTCGCCAACCTTCAGGTTGGTGAGGAACTCGTCACGTGCTCCACGCTGATTCTGTTCGAGCAAGGTGCGACGCGAGAGCACAACGTTGTTTCGGTTGCGGTCAAGTTCAAGAATCTTTGCAGTGATTCGTTGGCCAATGTAGGGAGCCAAATCGCGAACACGACGCAATTCAACAAGCGAGGCTGGCAAGAATCCACGAAGCCCGATGTCGACGATCAAGCCGCCCTTGACAACTTCGATAACGAGGCCTTCAACAGTTCCGTCAACGGCCTTGACCTTCTCAATGTCTCCCCATGCACGCTCGTACTGTGCGCGCTTCTTGGAAAGTAGCAAGCGACCTTCTTTGTCTTCGAGTGTGATGACAAGAGTTTCAATCTTTTCGCCAAGCTTGACGATTTCGTTGGGGTCAACATCGTTTCGAATCGACAATTCGCGTGAGAGGATTACGCCCTCAGTTTTGTAACCAATCTCAACGAGCACCTCGTCGCGAGTGATTCGGACAACCGTTCCGGTGACGAGCTGACCATCTTTAAGTTCTACAAGGGTTCCGTTAATTGCGTCGGCAAACGATTGCCCAAGATCGCGTTCTGTTACTTGACGTGGGGTGTAATTTCCCTCTGCGTCGAAGGTGCCCATTGGTGGGGATTGCAGTGTTTGTAAATCAGACATAAAACTCTTTCGGTGGATAGGAGAGATGGGCACAACCATCGCTGGCTGCGGACCTACCAACGGCAGGACAGGGTGCAAACGCTACCAGTTAGGGCAGATTTTCTACCCAAGCCCGCCTAATTACAGGGGTTTTCTGGCGATCAGCAGACACTCAGGCAAATCCACACTTGGGTCTTGTAGTCCATAGTTGCCGGGCTCAACGCCGTGAATCTGCACAACCTCAAGCCCAACGAGTGAACACGCCATTCGTAACTCGCGTGGCGTATAACAACCCGTCCAGAGGTCCGTTTCCAGAGACTCTCCAGCGGGGTTTCGAAGCACTGTTCGCTCGTGGCTCACCCCACGACCGACATCAAACTCGGCATCAGTGTGGTGACGAATAGAGAAATACGAATTGAAGGCACTGAGCGCCAGTAAGCCTCCTGGGCGAAGAACCGCTACGGCTCCCCGCAACACATCTAGGTCATCCGAATCATCCAGCATCACTCCAAAAGCGCCCTGGCAAAGACAGACAGCGGCATCGAATTTTTCGTGGAGATCGATCTCGTTTTTCAGTGATCGAGCATCAAGCCTCTGAAACGAGGCGCCCGAGATAGCCGAAGCCTTGGCTTGCTCGATGAATGTCTCACTGATATCGATACCGAAGGCCCGATATCCACGAAGAGCAAGCTCAATGCAGTGACGACCAGGCCCACAACCAATATCGATGACACGATCCCCTTCGCGGAGAGGCAACGTTTCAACAAGAAAATCAATCTCTTGTTTCGTGCCTTTCGTGAACGAGTACTTCAGGTACGAATCGCCTAGATAACGGGCGACCGATTCGAACCAATGTGCGTCCTTTTGCGTCACCAATTACGCCTTAGCATCAGCCCAGGTTTCGCCCCAGGCCGCATTGACTTCGAGAGGAACGGACAGCGATGCTGCATTCTTCATCGCAGCCAACACCAAATCATTTACCTGCTCGCGTTCGCGTTTGGGCGCCTCAATAATCACCTCATCGTGCACTTGAAGAATTACCCGACTTTCTAATTTGGCATCAGTCAGTTGTTCATCTATGCGCACTAATGCGACTTTGAAAATATCGGCGGCCAACCCTTGGATACCAGCATTCATAGCCTGACGCTCGCCCGCTTGACGGATACGAAAGTTTGGATTGTTTAATTCCGGAATTGGACGTCGTCGACCAAACAGGGTGACTGTGTATCCACGTTTGCGTGCCTCGGCAACAGTTTCATCCATGTACCGACGGACATTTGGAAATGCGTTGAAATACGCATCAAGAATCTTTGTTGCTTCGTCGACGCCAATCGCCAAACGTTGGCTTAACCCGAATGCTTCCATCCCGTAGGCAAGGCCGTAGGAAACCATCTTCGCTTGCGACCGCATTGCCGACGTCACGTCTTTGGTTTCAACACCGAATACTCGCGCCGCAGTCACCGCATGTACGTCTACCAAATTTGTGAAGGCTTCGATCAGACCAGGATCGTTTGCAAGGTGGGCGATGCAACGAAGTTCGATTTGGTTGTAATCGGCAACCATGAACAAGTTGCTATCGGATGGCACAAATGCTGTGCGAAAGACCTTTCCTTCATCGGATCGGACTGGGATGTTGTGCAGGTTTGGTTGATCGCTACTGAGCCTTCCAGTTCTGGCAACCATCTGGTTGAAGGTTGCATGAATTCTTCCGTCTTTAGCCACCGACTGAAGCAAGCCCTCTCCGTAGGTTGAACGAAGTTTTTCAAACTCGCGATAGCGCATCAACGGATCAATGAACTCTGGCCATTGATCTCGAATCTTTTCTAACGTTGCGGCATCGGTGCTGAACCCAGTCTTCGTCTTTTTCCCGGGCTGCAGCTTGTGCTCTTCAAATAAGATTTCGCGCAGTTGATTTGGCGAATTGAGGTTGAATTCTCTCCCAGCAAGCCCGTGCAGAATCCCGGTAAGTTTCTGAACCTCCCGGATTAAGTGTTCATTAATCGAGGTCAAAGCCTTCTTATTGACACCGATTCCAACGTGTTCCATCTTGGCTAGTACACGAACCAGTGGAAGTTCCACTTCGAAGTACAACTTTCCGACACCCTGCTTTTCCATTGCTTCTGTCAGTGGTGCTGTGAGGGTTTTGATTGCTAGTGCTTCGCATGCCGTTCGCCGAGAAACGTCATCTGAGTCACTACCGAAATCAAGTTGATCGGACTGAACTCCCTGCGAGATTGGGAACACCCAATTGGTATACCTACTGAGCACTTCGTCAATTACGAATCGATTATCCGATGGATCAAGTAAATAGGCGGCGATTGCGGTATCGAATTTCAGCATTTCAATGTCGGCACCTCGAGCAAGAAACCAACGCAGAAGTGGCTTGGCGTGATGCATGTACAGCGAAGGAAACTTCCCTATCAGGTCCAACACTTCGCGCTGCTCCAACATTGCGAAAGGAATCCAAGCAACAGAACCAGCACCATTCGATGAGGTCATTGCAACACCATCCAGTTCGCTACGCCCCGCTTCACCAAGCCATCCCCCAGCAATTGACACCGAACCTTGCGTCCTGAAACCTTCAAGCGAAGTAATCGTTTCGGCCAACGTTCCACACACGACAACGATCGGTTCGAGTGACGCAGATTCGACGGTTGTGCTGTCGGTCTGCGTATCAATTGTCACGGATTTGGAATTGTCTACAGCAAAATCGGCGAATATTGATTTAGCCTTAGCAAACATATTTTTGAACTCGAGGGTCTCAAACATCTGTTGAATCTGTTGGAGGTTTGGTCTCGGTGCCGTCTCCGATAGTTCGATATCAACTGGAGCATCTCTACGCAGAACCATTAGTTCGGCATTTCGAATCACTCGATCACGGTTCTCGTGTAACGACTGACGCAACTTGGGCGTCTGTTCGTCGGCGGCATCAAAAACAGCCTTCAGAGATTTGTACTTGCTGATCAATTTTGCTGCGGTCTTTTCACCGACACCAGGAACACCATCCAGGTTGTCGCTCGAGTCGCCACGGAGCGCGGCGTAATCGGGGTATTGCATCGGCGTGACGCCCGTCTTTTCGAATATTCCCAACTCGTTATACAACGCGTAATCACTGACGCCTCGTTTGTTGTACAACACGCGGATGTGCGGATCTTTCACCAATTGGTAGCTGTCGCGATCACCGGTGACGATGAGCAAGTCGTGTTGATCACGTTCTGCCATGGTTGCAACCGTTGCGATTAAATCATCGCCTTCAAACCCCGCTGCATCTATGGCCGCAATTCCCATCGCGCCAAGAACTTCCTTGATGATGTCCATCTGTTGATACAGGATGTCCGGCTGGGCTTCGCGTTGCGCTTTATATTCGGGTGCGGCCACATGCCTAAAGGTTGGTTCCTTGCGATCAAAAACGACAATGACGCCATCGGGCTTCTGCTCCTTCAACAGACTGAGCAGCATTGTGCAGAAACCGTAAACCGAATTCGTCACCTGACCACTGGCTGTAGCCATATCGGTGGGCAGGGCAAAGAATGCGCGGTACGCCAACGAGTTGCCATCTAACACCATCAGTTTCATCGTGCCCACTAGTCAAGCAGGTCGCGGGTTATGGCTTGATCTCTCCTGAAAGGACTGCCACTGCAACATCGCGCATACGCATTCTCTTAGACATCGCCATCTTCTGAATAAAGTCAAAGGCCGCCTGCTCGGAAAGTGAATGCTGATCGATAAGCAGACCTTTTGCCCGATCGAGCAACTTACGTAATTCAAGTTGCTCATCCAGCGCATCTCGTTCGCCGCTTAGAGCCTTCATTTCCAGAAACCTGCCAATGGCAAGTTCGATTGCAGGAACGAGGTCTGTCTTTTGAAACGGCTTTACCAAATACGCGAGCGCACCAGCGTCGCGTGCTTGCTCGATTACCTCACGCTGACTAAACGCAGTGAGCATCACTACTGGACAGATTTTTTCCGCGGACACCACGCGCGCCGCGTCAAGCCCATCCATCCCTGGCATTTTGATATCAAAAATTGCAACGTCTGGCCGATGTTCGCGCACCATCTCAATCGCTGTGTCGCCGCGCCCCGTGTCGGCAACAACTTCATAACCTTCTTCTTCCAGTGTTTCTCGCAGATCAAGACGAATGATTGCCTCATCTTCAGCAATCACGATTCGAGTTGTCTTCTTGTCCATCGACATCAACGACCGAGCTTGTCTAGAAGTTCGTCTTGGAGAGCCAAAATCTCGTTGATCGCATTAACTAAATATTCCTTCTGCTTCTGCATTGCGTGAACATGCCGCTGAGCATCTCTCAACTCATGAACCGAAAGTGGCGTTTCTGCAACTAGCGAACGAATTTCCAAATCTTGTGTTTCGTCGGACATTGCATCGAGTTGGTCTTGGACGACTTGAAGCTCTTCTTTGAGACGGGCAACGCTGAGAACTCCTCGCTGCAACTTACGTTCGATCAGCCTGTTGCCAAACGAACTCGATCCCATCTCGCTGAGTGTATTGGTGTCCATTTGAGTGCCCGAGGTGGGAGTCGAACCCACACGCCCTTTCGGACAACGGATTTTGAGTCCGTCGCGTCTGCCATTCCGCCACTCGGGCTTGAGTTGCTTGGTACTGCAGCAGTATTACCGCGGGGGAACATGGTACCGACCGCCAACAAGTTCTACGCTGTGGGTTCGCATGCTTGCATTTACCTTCCCCGGACAGGGATCTCAGCGCCCAGGCATGGGCAGGCCGTGGGTAGACCACGAAAGCTGGGAACTTGTGGGCGAAGCGTCCGAGATTGCCGGGCGAGATATTGCAGCGTTACTGCTTGACGCCGATGCTGAGGCTCTAAAAGATACGCGCAATGCACAACTCACCACGTTCGTATCGTCATTGATGGTTCTTGACGCAGTAGAACGCTTGGGTATAGAACCCAGCTTTTGTGCTGGACACAGCCTCGGCGAATACACCGCGCTTGCGGCCACAGGTGCACTTGGTTTTGATGATGGAGTTCGCTTGGTAATTGAACGCGCTGCTGCAATGCATGAAGCGGGAAACGAATCGCCAGGAACGATGTCCGCAGTGCTTGGCCTCGACGACGAAGACGTTGAAATTGCATGTCGACGAGCAGACAGTGATGTATGGGTTGCCAACTACAACGCGCCCGGCCAAGTGGTTATCGCGGGTTCTATCTCTGGAGTTGCAGCAGCCACCGAACACGCGAAAGCTCTCGGCGCAAAAAAGGTGATGGCTCTGCCAGTCTCTGGTGCGTTTCACACGCCATTCATGACGACTGCGCGCGACAGGCTTCGCGATGCAATCGCCGCCGCAAACCCAAGAGACACAGAAGTTCCTGTGATATCCAATGTTGATGCACGCCCTCACAACAGCGGCAGCGAATGGTCTTCGCTTCTCTCGGCACAGCTATCGTCCCCGGTTCGCTGGAAACACTGCCTGCTGGCACTTTCCGAACTCGGTGTGAGGGGTTTTATCGAGTTAGGTCCTGGTGGTGTTCTAACGGGAATGGTCAAGCGAACTGTTGAGAGCGCAAGCCAAATCAGCGTGGCGACACCCGATGATCTGGACAAGCTGATCGAGTGGTTCGGCAATTTTGTTCCGGCCACCGCCGAGATCCCCAAAGTTCAACACGAGGGCGAGCATCTCTTCGCTGTCGAGCGCATGGTTGTATCCCCCGGCGCAGGTGTGTTCACAAAAGTTGCTGCCATAACCAACAAGTCTTCGATCGATGTTGGACACATCATCGGACATGTTGGTGAAGCCGAAGTGAGATCACCATTTGCTGGCATTCTGCAGAGCTATATCGCAGTTGATGGCGAGCGTGTCACCGCTCATCAGCCGATTGCATGGCTCAGATCCCATTAAACATTTCGCTGTTGCCTCCCAAGTAAGGTAAGAGCAATGCCGATCATCCCTACTACTGCTCGCGGCGGAGTTATCACTGGTTGGGGAACTGCGTTGCCAGAAAAGGTCCTCACCAACGACGACCTCTCCAAAATGATGGACACCAGCGATGACTGGATCCGCGAGCGAACCGGCATTCACCAGCGCCACGTCGGTGGGACTACCGCCAGTCTTTCAGTTGAAAGCGGAAGGCGCGCTATCGAAATGGCTGGCATCGACCCGCTCAGTATCGATGCTCTTGTTTTATCAACGACCACCCCCGACCGAACCGTGCCGGCTACTTCTGCACGTGTGCAGCACGAACTTGGTCTTTCGTGTGGCGCATTCGACATCAATGCTGCCTGTTCCGGATTTGTTTATGGCTTGGCAACTGCTCACGGGTTAATTGCCATGGGCGCCAACAAGGTTTTGCTCATCGGCACCGACACCCTTTCGCGAATTACCGACTGGACCGATCGAAACACCGCGATTCTTTTCGCCGATGGAAGCGGAGCCGCCGTAATCGAAGCAGTTGAAGGTCAAGGAGAAATGCTTGCATGGGATATTGCCGCAGACGGCAGCCTTGAGCCGCTGCTGTATGCAGAGATTGGTGGGTTTTTGCACATGGATGGCAAGGAAGTGTTTCGGCGTGCAGTGCGGATCATGGTCGACTCCGCACAGAAATCTTTGGCCAATGCGGGTTTAACCATTGAAGACATCGCGCTCATCGTGCCTCATCAGGCAAACATTCGAATCATAAAGGCCGCGTGCGAACGACTTGGCGCCCCACTTGAGAAAACAGCAATCGTCTTGCACCGCACTGGCAATACTTCATCTGCATCAATCCCACTCGCGCTGTTCGATGCTGTAGACGCTGGCCGCTTGCAACGCGGAGACTTAGTCATGATGGTTGGTTTCGGAGCAGGCATGACCGCTGCAAGTTCGATCATTCGCTGGAATGGGAAAGGTCTTCAATGACAAATTCGCAACATACACCTCGCGTTGTGCTGATCACGGGCGGTTCTCGCGGAATTGGTTTGGCATGCGCACGACACTTTGCTGAACTTGGCGACAATGTCGCAGTCACTTACAACTCGTCGCCTCCTCCTCCAGAGTTTTTTGGCGTCAAGTGCGACGTGACTGACACCGCACAAGTAGATGCAGCATTTACAGCGGTGGAAGCACACTTCGGTCCGGTTCAGGTACTCGTCTCGAATGCAGGCGTCACTAAAGACACGTTGCTTTTACGAATGAGCGAGGCGGATTTCGCCGACGTTGTTAATGCCAACCTCACTGCCGCTTATCGAGTTTGCAAACGAGCAACCCAGGGGATGCTGCGCGCAAAGAGCGGCAGAATCATTCTGATGTCGTCAGTTGTAGCAATGCTTGGCTCGGCAGGACAGGCCAACTATGCCGCATCCAAATCTGGGCTGATTGGCCTCGCTCGTTCGCTTGCGCGGGAACTCGGTTCACGCAACATCACAGTAAACGTTGTTGCTCCCGGCCCAGTCGATACCGACATGACTGCAGCACTCAGTGCGGAACGGCTTGCCGATCTTGCCGCTGCCGTTCCCCTTGTGCGCACCGCGTCGGTAGATGAAATCGCAGGGGTTGTAACTTTTCTTGCCAGCCCGGCTGCGGCGTACATCACAGGTGCAGTTATTCCCGTGGACGGTGGCTTGGGAATGGGCCACTAACAGCGATTTATTGTGTTCATAGAGTAAAGTAACTTTGTTGCAGAGATTGCAGCTTCACATAGACATATAGAGGAGACCAACGTGAGTCAAGAACTGTTCGATCGTTTTGTAAAGTGCGCCGTTGACGTTCTTTCAGTAGATGCAAGCAAGATCACGGTTGAAGCGTCGTTCGGCGACGATCTTGACGCAGACAGCCTCGACTTGGTCGAATTGGTCATGGCACTTGAAGAAGAGTTTGGTATCGAAGTACCAGAATCCGACCTAGAAGGCGTCGACACGGTTGGTAAAGCATTCGCTCTCGTCACATCAAAAGTTAAATAGCCGCTCAAATCGGCCAGTATCCATATGCACGGTGCCGGACATCGCGTTGCCATAACCGGATACGGCATAGTTGCGCCCTGCGGCATAGGCAAAGAAGCATTTTGGAAAGGTCTAATCGGTCCGGGTTTTTCCGGCTTGCGCTCGATCGAAGTCCAAGACTGGGATCCACTTCCCTATTTCGATTCGCCTAAAGACGCCAGGCGCTCTGATAGGTGCGAACAATTTGCTTTAGCCGCAGCAGGCGAAGCAATCACCCAATCGGGTTCTTTGCCCTACGACTCATCTCGCATCGGCACAATATTTGGTACTGGTATCGGTGGGCTCCGCACGCTCGAAGAACAGGTCATCGTCCGCTTCGAGAAGGGTGAACGTCGGGTCTCGCCTTTTCTTGTTCCAATGATGATGTCCAATGCGTCGGGTGCGGCAATCTCTATGCGCTATGGCTTCCAGGGCCCGGCAGAAACTGTGTGCACTGCATGTGCGGCATCCACTCATGCCATTGGCAACGCTGCTCGTCTCATTGCCTGGGGCAGATGCGATGCGGTGGTTACTGGCGGAAGCGAATCCGCCGCGACCATCACGGCACTTGCCGGCTTTGCGAATATGACCGCCCTTTCATCCACGCTTGTGAGTAAGCCATTTGATGCCACACGCGACGGTTTCATCATGGGCGAAGGCGCTGCGGTTTTCGTGCTGGAACGACTTGACATGGCTATTGCACGCGGCGCGCACATTGTGGCCGAAATTGTTGGCGCAGCGAGCAATGCCGATGCACATCACATCACCGCACCATCTCCTGGCGGTGTCGGTGCCACGCGTTGTATGCAATTGGCTCTTGAAGATGCAGGGCTCCAAGCCTCCGATATCAAACAGATCAACGCCCACGGAACAAGCACGCCTCTTAACGATTCAGCCGAAGCGCAAGCGATTGAAGCAGTCTTTGGCGATCGTTCGGTACCCGTTGTTTCAATTAAGGGCGTAACGGGTCACCCTCTAGGCGCCGCAGGAGCTCTCGAAGCCGCAGCTGTTTTGCTCAGCATTGAAAAGAGTCTTATTCCCCCAACCGCCGGAACAACAGTGATCGACCCAGCGATGAACATCGATGTAGTGATGGGTGAGCCCCGAAAATGGACGCCGGGGCCAACGATCTCGAACAACTTTGGATTTGGTGGTCATAACGGATCGGTGATTATCGCTCCGTACAAGCAATAGAACTACGCGTCGACTACAACGAACAACAACTCACATTCGCAGGCCAACTCGCCGTTGACCAATGCCCTTCCCGATCCTTTTCCGGCCCTTGCAGACATTCTTCCAATCGACGCCTTTAGTTCAAGCGTGTCGCCTGGTACTACTTGTCGCCGAAATCGCGCAGCGTCCAAGCCGCCAAATAACGGCAATTTGCCTGCGAACTGCGGGTCGCTCACTATGGCTAACGCACCGGTTTGTGCGATTGCCTCACACATCAATACCCCAGGCAGCGTGGGTCGACCAGGAAAATGACCGGCAAAAAACCATTCTTCTCCCGTCAGACGCCAGATTGCACTTGCGGACTTACCAGGCGTAAGTTCCGTAATTTCATCGACGAACAAAAAGGGTGAACGGTGTGCAATCAGCGAGGATGGATCTGGGAAGGCGCTCACTTGCCTAACGCCTCCAGTAAACGCAATGGCGTGTCTTTTGGGGAAATCTTGTACCAAGCGTGAGTGATCACGCCCTTATCAATCAGGAAAGCAGATCGTTCGATGCCCATGTACTCGCGACCATACATCGATTTCTTCTTCCAAACTTTGAATGCTTTTGCAACAACATGATCGATATCCGAGAGCAACGTAAAACCAAGTTCAAATTTCTCGTCAAACTTCAGCAACTTCGAAGGCTTGTCGGGGCTGATTCCAACGATTGCGGTCTTGCCGATGTCTGATGCAATGTCGCGCAGGCCGCAGGATTGTTGGTTGCAGCCAGGGGTGTCGGCTTTGGGGTAGAAGTACACCAGCACTTTTCGCTTTTCAAATTTTGTTAGTGAGAACTTTTTTTCAAATTGGTCTAACAGCTCGATCGCTGGCGACTTAACACCGGTCTTCAACATGCAACAAACTTAGCCCTTTGCAACTGAGACACGATCGATTGCTGCGCGAACCTCGGCCACATATTCTCCAACCGCATCTGGCCCGTCCTTTAGCAACCTTCTCATTACAGAAGCACCCTGCACAACGCCGTCCGCCACCGTGACCGCTTCAGCAGCCTGCTCGGCATTCGACACTCCAACACCAATCAGAATAGGAATGGATGTCAGTTGCTTTAAGCGTCGTGCAAGCAGCAATGCGGTCGAGGCAAGTTCGTCTCGTTCGCCAGTGACACCAAGAAGACCCACTGCATAGACAAATCCACGCGCTCGCTCCAAGATTCGCGGCAATCGTTCGTCTGGCGCAGTAGGTGCAGCCAGCATCACAGTTTCAATGCCAGCGGCATCAGCGGCCTTGCACCAAGCGCCCGACTCTTCGAGGGGCAAATCCGGAACGATCGCTGCGCAAACGCCGGCCTCGGCCAGCGCATTGGCAAAGCGTTCGTGCCCTGCGTTGTGGATGGTGTTGTAGTAACACATCACAGCAAGTGGGATGCTGACATCAACTAGACGAAGATCATTCAGAATTGATATTGGTGTCGCGCCTGCATCTAGCGCTCTTTGTGAGGCCAGCTGAATGATTGGTCCGTCCATAACAGGGTCGGAAAACGGAATGCCGATTTCGATTGCATCGGCGCCGTTAGCGGCCGCTGCTCGAATCGCATCCAGCCAACCTTCGAGCCCACCAGTGATGTACGGGACAAGAAGTTTCTTGCCAGCATCGCGTTTTTTGCGAAGTTCAGATTCTAAAAAACCTAATTGGGCCACCGCTGCGCCTAGCCCAAGATTTCCATCATTTGTGCGACATCTTTATCGCCTCGACCCGACAAATTCATGAGCACCGTCTGGCCCTGCATGTTCTTTGCTTCTCGCGAGATCCAAGCCACAACGTGCGCACACTCGAGAGCAGGAATGATTCCCTCGGTCTTTGCGAGCAGTTGGAAACCCTCAATAACCTCGGCGTCGGTAACGCTTGGGTACTCGGCACGGCCAATCGATGCGAGGTATGAGTGCTCTGGCCCTACGCCGGGGTAATCAAGGCCCGCACTAATCGAATGCGCTTCTTGCACCTGACCATGTTCGTCCTGCATCAGATACGACCGCATGCCGTGTACAACTCCCGGAACGCCTCTGCCTACTGCAGCACCACCCGCTGGCTCGACACCAACAAGCCTTGCTTTCGTGTCGACAAAACCCGAGAAAATACCAATCGCGTTTGAGCCGCCACCCACACATGCCGTGACGACATCGGGATCTTTACCGTCAAGAACATCGCGACACTGCGCAAATGCCTCATCGCCAATGACACTCTGGAACGTACGAACCATGAAGGGATAAGGATGTGGCCCCATGACTGACCCAAGCGCGTAATAGGTTGTCTCGACGGTTGCGACCCAGTCGCGCATTGCTTCATTCACAGCATCCTTGAGCGTTCGACTTCCCGACATGGCCGGAACAACTTCGGCGCCCAGCAACTTCATGCGAAATACGTTCAACGCTTGGCGCTGCACGTCCACTTCGCCCATGTACACCTTGCACTGCAGACCAAGCAACGCTGCAGCGGTGGCTGAGGCAACGCCGTGCTGCCCAGCGCCTGTCTCGGCAACGATTCGCTTCTTGCCCATTCGCTTGGCAAGCAGAACTTGCCCAAGCACGCTATTGATCTTGTGTGAACCAGTGTGATTCAGATCCTCGCGCTTCAACAGCAGCCGAATGCCGAGCTGCTTACCAAGGTTGTGACATTCGGTGATGATGCTTGGTCTGCCCGCGTATTCGCGCAGCAGGTTGTCGAGTTCAGACCGGAACGATGGGTCTGCCCAGGCGTCACGGAAGGCAACCTCCAACTCCTGGCACGCAGGAACGAGGGTTTCGGGTACGAAACGACCACCGAACTCGCCGAAACGGCCACTGACGCCAGGGTCTTGCAACATGGCTCACAATGTACTGCCGCCACCCGCGACACGACCAAGCGTGACAGCACAAATTCAACTACAGCAAGTCGTCGTCGCCCAACAACGCCGATGCAGAACGTGCGTTTGCGATGAAATGTCTCATCTTTACGGCGTCCTTAACGCCAGAAGATTTTTCCACTCCGCTACTTACGTCCACGCCCCAAGGTCGAGCCATCATGATCGCTTGTGAAACCGTGTCCGGTGTGAGACCCCCGGCCAAAATAACTCGCATCGAGGAAGGAATCTCATTGAGAAGACCCCAATCGTATGACTCGCCCGAACCAGGGTTGGGCCCATCCACCAACAATGCATCCACTCCATACGTATCCCCTATGCGCGCACTTTGCGAACCGGCTACAACGGCTTTCACCGAAAATCGAACACCGTTGGCCACTTCAAATGCGGTCTCGGTTGATTCATGCCCGTGAAGTTGAGCGCCGTGCAAATGCGCGGTATGAACAATCTCAAGCACTCGCTGCGATGTCTCGTCGCGAAAAACTCCAACCGTGACGATTTCGGGTGGAAGTCTTTTGACTATGTCTGCCGCTGCCAAAGGTGCAATCTGGCGTGGCGATGGTGCAAAAACAAAACCAATGGCGTCGGCTCCGAGGGCAACAGCCAATAACGCATCAGCCTCTGAGGTGATACCGCAAATCTTTACGAACACATTGGCAACGGTAGTGGCGAACACCGCTCGGACTGGGGACTCAGCCCCCGCTTACACGTAAAGCTTCGAGAGCCGACGCAGGGTCTGTCGCAGTGACAAGTGATTCGCCCACCAACACTGCGTGGTAGCCAGCATCTCGCAATCGCTGCGCATCCTGCGCATCTCGTACACCCGATTCGGCAACACGAATTACATTCGGCGGCATCATTTCGGCCATTCTCACGGCTCGGTCATGATCTACAGCAAACGTTGTCAGGTCGCGTTGGTTCACACCTACAAGTGTCGCGCCAATTGCTAACGCCATCTCCAACTCGGCCTCGCTGTGGGTTTCCACCAGAACATCGAGCATCAATTCATCCGCTAGCTGGTGAAAACTGACAAGCTCGGCCCTGTCGAGGGCTGCAACAATCAGCAGAACACAGTCGGCCCCCATAATTTTCGCATCGCAGATATCTTTCTCGCTCACCGTGAAGTCCTTGCGCAACACCGGCAACTGCACTGCTGCTCGGGCCGTCTGCAAATCAGAAACCGAACCGCCGAAGTGATCTTCATCCGTGAGCACCGACAAGCAACTTGCGCCACCCCCTTCGTAAGCCTGCGCAAGAACCGAAGGGACGATGCCGCTGTTCAGGACACCCTTCGACGGTGACTTACGTTTGATTTCTGCAATAACTGCCAAACGATCGGTCGAATCAGTTCGGATGCGTTCAGCGAATTCGCGACCAAAGCCACACTGCGAGGCCTCGTCAATAAGCGTATTTAGATTGCGAGTGTCGACTTCGATTCGAGCCCGATGTTCGTGAAGAATCTTGTCGAGATACAAGCGTTACGCGCCCTTGCCACCAATTGGCGTAAGGATATGAAATTCGGGTGCTCCGTCCACGAATGGAGCGAGCGAAGCCGAGAAAGCCTTAAACGCGTCGGTACTCATGTGTGCGTTAAATGCATCTTGGTTTGCATACGTTTCAAAGAACCAGACAACATTCGCGTCGGCGGCATCGTGGTGGAAAATGTAAGTGAGTGTTCCCTCTTCGGCTTTTGCAGTTTCTAGCCCGGGCTTGACGGCTTCGGTCATTGCGTCACGCTGTCCCTCTTTGATTCTCAGTTTGACCGCTACAGAAACTTTGCTCATTGGTTGTGCCTTTCGCTGTTTGTTTCTAAAAACCTAGTTTGCTTTGTAACACCGATTCCAATTGCGCGATGGAGACGCGTTCCTGAGTAGTGGTGTCGCGCTCACGGATGGTTACCGCCTGATCCTCAAGAGAATCAAAGTCGACAGTGACGCAGAAAGGAGTACCAATTTCATCCTGACGTCGATAACGCCGGCCAATTGCCTGCGTCTCGTCGAAATCAACCATGTAGCGCTTGGAAAGTTGCCCAAAAATCGACTTCGAAAGTGGCATCAGCGTGTCCTTCTTGGACAAAGGCAGCACCGCAACTTTGTACGGGGCCAAACGTGGATGCAAGCGAAGAACGGTGCGGGGCTCGTCGTTGACCACGTCCTCGTCGTATGCGGCCAAGAGGAAAGCGGCCATTGTTCTGTTGGCTCCAGCGGCGGGCTCTACTACATAAGGTACGTAACGCTCGTTGGTGGCTTGGTCGAAATAATCAAGCTTTTGATGAGAGAACTCAGAGTGGCGATTGAGATCGAAGTTGGTTCGCTGCGCGATTCCTTCCAGCTCTCCCCAACCCCACGGAAACTTGAACTCGATATCACTGGTGCCGGCTGAATAGTGCGAAAGCTCATCGGCGTCGTGCGCTCTTATCCGCAGCAACTCGGCGGGAATACCTAACTCGACATACCAGTTGAGGCGCTCATTACACCAGTATTCGTACCACTTCGAACTTTCTGCAGGTGGAACGAAAAACTCCATTTCCATCTGTTCAAATTCTCGGGTGCGGAAAATAAAGTTTCCTGGAGTGATTTCGTTGCGGAACGATTTACCAACCTGAGCAATTCCGAACGGGGGCTTCTTGCGTGAGGTTTGTAACACGTTGGCAAAGTTGACAAACATTCCCTGTGCTGTTTCGGGGCGCATGTACACCGTGGCGCCCTCGCCTTCAACAGGGCCTGCATGTGTCTGAAACATCAAGTTGAAAGCACGCGCCTCAGTGAACGTGCAGCCCTTCATTTTGTTTGGGCAATCCCGCGCGTCTAACTGGTCTTCCCTGAACCGCTTCTTGCATACAGTGCAGTCGACGAGTGGGTCGGAAAAGTTTGCAAGGTGTCCGCTGGCTTCAAACACGGCCGGTGGGCCGAGAATCGCTGCGTCAATCAGCACCACATCGTCGCGTTCCTGCACCATGGTTCGCACCCACGAGTCCTTGACGTTGCGAAGCATCAGTGAACCAAGTGGGCCGTAGTCGTACGACGAGCGAAAGCCACCATAGATTTCGGCGCTTGGGTAGACGAACCCGCGCCGCTTGCACAAGTTGACAATCTGCTCAAGGTCGGTGGCTGGCATTGTTACAGGTTATAAGAAAGATGATGCGCGGGAGCGCTCTCTTAACGCCGATCGAATAGTGAAGTCGATCTCAGTCGACGCTCGATGAAGTGTTCCATAGCCTGCGTCGCCAGATGTGTAAGTTCACCCGAGGCGGCCGAGGCTTCCTGCGCGAGCGCAATATTCAGTTGACCTCCAAGCACCTGTTGCAAGAGTTGCAAGGCAGGCTGCGAAATTGATACCCCTGTTCGACACGATCGGCATTGTGCTCCACCCTGTGAAATGTCGAAAGCTACGAGCTCCACTTCCTGCTCGCACCCAACACATTTACGCACCTGGGGGCTCACTCCTTCGGCGGCGAGCAGCTTCCAGTAAAAGGCCGCCACAACCACTGGTGATGCCTGATCCGCAAGTGACTGCAGCGCCCCAACCAACATGGTGTAGAGATGCGGTGCAGGTTCCCTGTCAGAAGCAATATGATCCACGGCCTCGAGCATCGAAATTCCCTGAGTCAATCGATCCAAGTCGTGGTGCAATTTTGCTGATGAGGAGATCAGTTCAACCTGGTTGACCACGTCCAATTCTCGGCCTTTATACAAAAGTATTTCGACGTGGCTCATTGGCTCGAGACGCGCACCAATCTTCGACTTCGTCTTGCGTATCCCCTTTGCTACCGCACGAACTTTCCCGTGCCCCTCGGTCATCAACACAACGATTCGATCGGCTTCACCAAGCTTGTAGGTGCGCAGCACAACCGCACGCTCCAAGTACTGCGTCATACGTCTATTCCGCCGAACCTTCGTTCGCGGGTAGTGAAATCGGATATCGCTTGCTGAACATCAGTTGATTTGAGTTTTCGCCAAGCGGTGTCCACAAAAACCAGTTCGCTATAGCCCAGCTCCCACATCAGCGATTGGGGAACTTTGTTTGTTGGGCCGTGCACGACGATCAAATCTGGATCGAATAATGCAGGCGCATGTATTGCAGATGACAGAGCGTCTTCGGTGATCAACGAATTTGAAAGCGATTCAGCAACATCCACGAATCTTTGCTGGCCGTCCGCACAGACATTGAACGAAATGGTGAAACCATCGACATCGAGATGAGTAACGGTCGATCGTTCGATAGCACCACCAGTGGCCCTTGCTATGCGTTCGCATATTTGGTTGCGATCCGCCTCGGAAAACGAGCCCTCATAAGGACAGACAGTGATCCATCGCATGCCGACGCCGCGGGCGGAGTTTGACAATTCGGCAGTGATGCGGCTCCATTCCTGTGTGGTCGTGTCAAGCCATTGCACCGACGACCCACCACAAACCAATACGTGGACAAGGCCATCTACCGATTTGCTCCTCTTCCGTTTAAAGAGAGTGGCTACGGACAACATCTCACCATTGTCGCACGAGCCATCACTAGTCTGAGTGCTCACATGGCAAATGAAACACTCGTCGTCCGGTCCGCCCATGGGGCTCATGTGGCATGCATTATGGACGGCAACGGCCGCTGGGCAATGAAACGGGGGCTCCCCCGCACCGCTGGCCACACGGCAGGAGAAGAGAACCTTGCGGAGGTTGTTCGCCAAGCATCAAAACGCAATGTTGGCTGGTTAACCGTGTTCGGATTTTCTACAGAAAACTGGGTTCGGCCCAAAGCCGAAGTACGCCACATCCTCGCTCTTCACAAGCAATTGTTCGGTCGCATCGAGGAGCTCAATGCGAATAATGTGCGGGTCCAATGGATCGGTCGCCCTTTCGATGAATCGGGTTCAAAGACACCCCTCTACGTACAGAAAGCCATCCGACAAGCGATTACGGACACCGCATCCAACACGGGGATGACGCTTACCGTTGCATTTGATTACGGCAGTCGCGCCGAACTTGCCCGTGCTGTGCGAAAGTCGAAGAGTGAATTATTCACGGTGACAAAGCAGTCGATTGAAGAACGCTTATATCTTGCACAGATGCCACCGGTAGACGTGCTAGTACGCACTTCGGGCGAGTCCCGCATCTCCAATTTCCTGCTGTGGCAAATCAACAATGCTGCGGTTTATTTTACGCAACGACCATGGCCAGACTTTGACGCCGACGATTTAGACGCCGCATTGGCGTTACTTGATGCGTGAGCGCGAAGTTGTTGAGTTACTGCGCAAAGTAACCGACACGCTTCCGAACACAGAGGAGCGCCAAGGACAAAATGATATGGCGATGGCTGTCTCGCGTGCCGTCAGCAGCAACCGCCACCTCATCGTGCAGGCTGGTACGGGAACCGGGAAAACACTGGGCTACTTGGTGCCACTCATCGCATCGGGCAAACGAATTGTTGTTTCGACTTACACCAAGGCATTGCAAGACCAACTTGCGGCACACGATCTTCCGCAACTGATCCCCATCTTTGAACAAGAGCTAGGTCGAACAATCACGTGGTCTGTTCTCAAGGGTCGAAACAACTACCTATGTCGACAGCGACTTGACGAGATGGAATCTCCCAAGCAGGCGAAACTAGACCTCGACGACACAAGTGCTGCAGTGAAGGCCGAAGTACGAAAATTGATTGAATGGGCCGACGACACCGACACAGGTGACCAGGGCGATCTGACGTGGAGCCCAAGCGAAAAGGCTTGGCGATTGGTCAGTGTTGGTAGCGACGAGTGCCCAGGCTCGCAGCGTTGCCCCGCAGCCGATAGATGCTTCTCCGAACAGGCACGAGCATCGGCAACACTTTCAGACGTAGTGATCGTCAATACGTTCATCTACGGACTGCACATTGCAATGAACGGCGAACTTTTGCCAGAACACGATGTTGTTGTCTTCGACGAGGCGCATCAACTTGAAGATGTAATCAGCAATACTGTCAGCACCTCAATAGGTTCTGGGCGCATCAATGGCGTCATCACCGCATTGCGCGCAATCATCCGCGACGACTCGATGACTAATGCCCTGCAGCTTCTTGCACACGATTACAACGCCTGCCTCATTCCATACGTCGGCAAGCGTGTCGATTTACCCTTTCCTCCCGCCATCGGCGCGGCGTTGGTGGACGTCCGCCTAAAAATCGATCAGGCCGTGCAGGTATTGCGCGCAATCGACAGCAAAGATGATAAAGCAAAACAGAAAGTCTTGCGCGCGCAAATGCTTGCCAACCGCGTTATTGACGCAGTGGACATGTGCCTGACGGCGGGCAAATCCCAAGTCGCCTTCGTGTCCGGAACTGCCGACCGGTGTTCCTTGGAGATTGCACCGTTGAATGTTGGGCCATCAATGGATGCTGGCGTATGGAGCAAACGACTTGCGATATTGGCGAGCGCAACTATTCCGCTAGCGATGCCAAGCCGCATCGGATTAGACCCAGAATCTGTCGACATCATTGATGTAGGGAGCCCCTTTGATTACGAGAACACAGCGATGCTGTATTGCGCCAAA
Organism: Ilumatobacteraceae bacterium; assembly: GCA_036746695.1. Lineage (GTDB taxonomy): Bacteria > Actinomycetota > Acidimicrobiia > Acidimicrobiales > Ilumatobacteraceae > UBA3006. Next base: position 144,602 of record DAIODP010000001.1, read on the forward strand.
CACCTGCCCGAGCCAAACGATCCACGTCGTGACAACTCAGTTCATGATGAAATTGAAACGCTGATCAGGTTTGCGGGGGGACGAACACTCGCTTTGTTCACAACCTATAGGGCAATGCATTTGGCAGCAGACGAAATGGAGAAACGACTTCCGTACAACATCATGCGCCAAGACCAACTACCAAAAATGGCATTAATCAATGCATTTAGCAATGACGAACAATCCTGTCTATTTGCGACCGCGGGTTTTTTCCAAGGTGTTGATGTCCCTGGACGCGCATTAAGCCTCGTCATCATTGACAAAATCCCCTTTCCGCGACCTGACGACCCACTACTCAGTGCGCGCCGTGATGTAGTTGGGAAGAGTTGGTTCAACGAAATAGATATTCCGCTTGCCGCGACAGCGCTGGCACAAGCATCGGGGCGCCTCATCAGGTCGCAGAGCGACTCAGGAGTGGTCGCAATTCTTGATCCAAGATTGGCCACCAAGGGTTACGGGAAACGTCTTGGTTCAGTCCTTCCGCCGATGAAACGAACAATCGAGATCGAAGAAGTTAAATCGTTTTTACGACAGATAATTAACGAGGAATAAGTCGATAACCCATTCCTCTAACTGTGCAGATGATTCTGGGATCATCCGCCTGCTGCTCGATCTTCACTCGCAGTCGGCGGATGTGCGCATCAACCAACCGACTATCGCCAAGATATTCATAACCCCACACGCGTTCCAGTAATTGATCCCTCGAAAGGACCATGTTGGGATGGTCAGCGAACTCCACAAGCAAGTTGTACTCGGTCTTTGTTAAAGAAACTTCTACACCAGCTTTTCGAACCACGCTCAATTCTCTCGACAATTCGATATCGCCGAATTGTGAAAGTGCATTGGCTGCATTCACAGTGTTGGGCTCTGTCAAAGTTGTACGGCGAAGTGCCGCGCGAATTCGTGCAGCCAATTCTTTGGCCACCACGGGCTTAGTCACATAATCGTCGGCACCAGCCTCAAGACCCGCAACCAAATCGTGCGTGTCAGTTTGTGCCGTGACCATGATGATCGGAACGATGCTCGTTTGTCGCAGTTGTCGGCAGACCTCAAAACCCGAAATGTCAGGCAAACGCAAATCAAGCAAAATTAAGTCAACTTCATGCTCGCTAAATAAGCGCAAGCCTGTCTGTCCATCGTGGGCCTCCACAACCTTGTAGCCCTCGTCCTCCAGAGCCAGGCGCAGGGCGGTCCGAATGGCTGGATCGTCCTCTACGAACAACAAGGTATGCATACACAAGCAGTCTGCCCGATGGTTGCAAATTGTTACCGAAATAGCACACAAATCGGCTGTAAACGTCAATCGTGGCGTGGAGAATTGGGTATCGAACCGGCGGGAACCCATGCTCCCCCTTGGGCCCCGCCGGTTCCGATTTCGTGCAATGGCAAAAGGCTCCCAGGATGCGCCATGCTGAACCAATGAGAATCCGAACTCAACGACTGCTCTTCACGGGGCTACGTGGTCGAATGGTTCTTTTCTTTAGTCTCGCCGCCTTTGCCGCCGGACTTCTGCTCAGCGTCGTGACTTACGCAAGCACACGCTCCTATCTGCTTAGCCAACGTAGCGAGGTCGCCGAGCGACAGGCATTTAACAACGCTCAATTGGTGCGAACTGTTGTCGCAACAGACCGCGAGAACATCGCGGACATGATTACCAATATTCGAAGTGAACGAGGTGGTTTTGCGGTGTTTCACTTAGATGCAACAGATTCGCAATCGTCCGCCTTTTACGCCCAAGAGCCGCTCCGATTCACCCAGACCGACCTGCCCACCGAGCTGGTTCGACGGACACTTGCTGGCTCAACTGGCAGTCAACGATTTACGTTCGACAACAAACCCTACGAAGGTGTTGGTGTTGCTATCCCCTCACTAGGAGTGCAGTACTTTGAAGCATTTCCATTGACAGATGTACAGACAACGCTTCGAACAATACAAACGACACTTGTAATCGGCGTACTCATCATCACATTTTCCGCAGGTTTCCTTGGATTTTCCGCAAGCAGAAATGTTCTTCGACCGCTCACTCGAGTGGCAGCTGCAGCGAACGATATTGCAACAGGTGGGCTAGATACACGGCTTGAAAACGAATCCGACAGCGACTTAGACCAATTGGTGAGTTCTTTCAACAACATGGCCGATGCTGTGCAGTTGCGAATCGAACGTGAACAACGTTTTGCAAGCGATGTAAGCCACGAGTTGCGCTCCCCTGTAACCGCTCTTTCCGCTGCGGTTGACGTGCTTGTTTCCCGGCGAAGCGAATTCTCCGACCGCAATCAACAAGCAATCGATATAACGGCTTCGCAAGTGAGGCGTTTCGACCGAACGGTGCTGGACCTTCTGGAACTATCCCGATTAGATGCGGGTGCAAGTGAATCAAGCCTTGAATACCTTCGATTATCTGACCTGATTGAAAGAATCATGTCGCGCTACGGATTCTCCACGATTCACTTCGAATCCTCGGTACGAGGCGTTGATTTTGATGGCATCGGAGAAGATGAAACTTTGATCGACCGCCGAAGAATTGAACGTATCTTGCTGAACTTGTTGGAAAATGCACGAGACCACGGCGGTGGTGCAACACGCGTCGGGTTAGACCGCATTGGACAGCACTTCGTCATCACCGTGGACGACAGTGGCAATGGAGTCGACCCAAGCGACCGTGATCGAATCTTTGATCGCTTCGCACGGGCCACTTCTTCTCGGAACAGCACGGGAAGCGGGTTGGGTCTTGCAATCGTTCGCGAACACGCCCGTGCTTTAGGGGGAGATGCCGTCGCCGAATCATCTCCACAAGGTGGTGCAAGATTTCGGGTCACGGTGTTACAGAGTGCGCCCAAACAGGGACAGGAAGAGACTGGGTCCGACTATGCGTAGGCGCATCGCCGTATCTCTTTGCAGCGTGTTATTACTGGCCGCGTGCTCTGTGCCTAAAAGTGGACCTTTTGAAACCATTTCCAACGACGACATCCCGTTCGGACTGAATGCTGCACAGACCACAGCACCGCAATCCGCAACAGAAACTACCGTCGCGAACCTTGACCCACCCGGAACCATGTACGAAATGGTCGACTTGTATTTCATCCGAAATGCAACCGTCATCAGAGTTCAACGCTCAATGATTAGCCCAGTCGATTCAAACGGAGCACTTGCCGCTCTAACAGAAGGTTTAATCGACGACTCCACAACGGTAGGGCTGAGAAGTGCGATCCCGGCATCCCTTGAAGCGAGTGTTGATGTCGATCGTGGTGTTGCAACCGTTAATGCAACGCGTGCGTTTCTTAATTCGCTATCTGCAGTCGATCAACGGTTGGCCATAGCCCAAATCGTACTTACGCTCACCAGCCGACCAGGAATCGGTCAGGTGGTGTTTTATGTGGACGGTAAAGCGATCGCCGTGCCAAGAGGGCGCGGAGATCTCAGTGGCGCTGGTGACGCCGTAACTTTTGACGATTACGCCAACATCATTGTTGGCGGCTAATAGCCGAGGCGTTCAACCCGTTCGGAGCGTTGTTGCCAATTCTTGTCAACAACCACAGCCAACTCGAGAAACATGCCCTTAGGAAGCTGTTTACGCACGTTGGTGCCGACAACATTTAACATGGCGCCACCCTTGCCAATAACCATTCCTTTTTGGCTCTCACGTTCGACAACAATCTCCACACGCACGCGTGGTGGCTCCCACTCGGTGACGCGAGTTGCAATGGAGTACGGCAACTCTTGATTGGTGTAAATGAGCAACTGTTCGCGAACGAGCTCAGCGATCCAAGTGGATTCTGGGGTTTCCGAAACCATGTCGGCCGGGTACAGCATCTCCCCTTCCGGCATCTTGCTTTGCAGATAGCGCATCAGTACGTCGACGCCTTCGCCCGTTGCGGCGGAAACTGGAAAATATTCGGCGGCATTCAGTTGGCTGAGTGCTGTTAATTGCTTCAGCACTTTCGTTGACCCAGCCTTGTCAACCTTGTTCAGTACCACGATTGCTTTTGACATATCGATATGGCTGCTGACCCATTTGTCGCCGGCGCCGAACGGGGCAGTTGCATCGATGACGAGACAGACAACATCAACATCCTTAGTCGATTCGAGCGCTGTTGCATTCACCCGTTCTCCGAGCGCGCTGACAGCTTTGTGCAGCCCTGGAGTATCGACGAACACAACTTGTGTATCTTCTGTCGTCACCACGCCGCGCACCCGTGTCCGAGTTGTCTGCGGCTTGTCCGAAACGATGCTTACCTTTTTCTTGCAAATGGCATTCAACAATGTTGACTTACCGACATTTGGTCTGCCAACAAATGACACAAAGCCCGAACGCATATCCACAGGCTATGTCTGCAATAATGATCCCGTGCAGCAAATCAATTTCAAACGATGGTTCGATCGGATGCAGCCTCAAACACTGCAGATTGCCACTTGGCTCCTCTATTTCGATGGTTTCTTTGCCCTTGTAGATCTTCTCGACGGCTACAGCTATCTGCGTTACATCCGCGAGACATATCGCTTCGGATTTGCATTGGGACTCATCAACGTTGCGCTCTACGCCGCTGGCGGGTTGCTTATGGCGAACGAACGCAAAATTGGATACAAGATTGCGGTTGCTGCCTCAATCTCACCATTCGTTGTTCGGTTTATTGCTGTTCAGAATCCCTTCTCGGATTCGCTCATCTCAATGGCATTTGACGTGGCGCTTGTTGCTCTCCTCTTACACACTCAAAGCCGTGAGCATCAGCGCATTTGGTACCGCTAGTCTGTTCCAATGACCACCGTTATCAAAGACCACGAAGACCTCAAAGCCCATGTAGGCAAGCATCTTGGCTATAGCGACTATCTCACTGTCACCCAAGAGCAAGTGCAGTTGTTTGCTGATGCAACAGGCGACCACCAATGGATTCACCTCGACGTTGAGAAGGCAAAGTCCGGCCCATTTGGCCAGACGATTGCCCATGGTTATCTCACACTTTCCTTAGCACCAGTTCTCATGGCAGGCATTTGGCGTAACGAAGGCGTAAAAATGGGCGTGAACTACGGAGCGAACAAGGTTCGCTTCATGTCACCTGTGCCGGTTGGTTCAAAACTTCGCGCTGGCGCAAAACTTATTTCCGTCGACGACATCACTGGTGGCGCCCAAGTGTGTGTAGAAACGACGTTCGAAGTTGAAGGAGCCGCTAAGCCTTCTTGCGTTGCAGAACTGATTTTCCGCTATTACTACTAGCTACTAGCGGTAGTTGCGCATGATCTTGGCGAACGCGTCGAGCGTGTGCGTATCTGGGTAATCAACGCACCACGGGATGAAGCCCGTGCAACCGATATCGATGAATTGCTGGACCCTGCTTGCAACCTGCTCTGGAGTTCCTACGAAATTTGAAGCTTGCCATGCCTCGAAATTGTCACCCCGGCCACTAGCAATCTGAAATTCACGCAATTCTTTCTCGGTATCGCGAATCAATATCTCGCCTGACGTCGTTTTACCGATCTCGTCCGGATCTCTTCCAACCGCGGCGCAGTGACCCTTCAGGATTTCAATCTTTCGAGCAAATTCATCCGCGCTACCACCGAAATTGGAATGATCCGCGTGCTGCGCAACAACGCGCAAAGTCAATTGCTCGCCTCCGCCACCGATCCAAATTGGTGGACGTGGTGACTGCAGCGGCTTCGGATCGCAGTTAGCACGGACCAATTGGTAGTACTTGCCGTCGTATGTTGTCTCTTCTTGCGACCACATCGACTTAACGATCTCGACCGATTCGCGCAACATTGCAATTCGCTCTTTTGGAACCGGGAACGGGTATCCATACCCGCGGCATTCGTTTTCGTACCAACCTGCGCCAATGCCCCAATCCACCCGACCACCAGAAATCACATCGAGCGTTGAGGTGATCTTGGCCAGCAATGCAGGTGGTCTGTACAAGTTGCAGCCAACCATCTGACCTAAACGAATCTTGCTCGTGAGTTGGCTAATTGCTGCCATTACTGTCCAGCATTCAAAAACGGCCTCGTGCGCTGGCCGTGGCACGTTATGAAAGTGGTCATACACCCAAATCGAATCGAAACCCAGCTCTTCTGCACGTTGCGCAATGCGAACCGCGGCATTCCACTTTTCTGACGCAGTTGGAATGTTTACAAGCTCCATCTTCCATCCCTGCGGCATGAATACTCCGAAGGTCAGTTTTTGATTGCTCATAGAGGTAAATCTCCAGTGGCCTTTTTTGTCGATCCGTGATCTTTGTAAGCAGCAATCGTGCGCTGAGCGATTCTCATTTGATGAATTTCATCAGCACCATCCGCGAATCGACTCCAACGAGCCTGCTGCAACATACCTGCTAACGGCGTGTCCGTGCTGTATCCAAGAGCGCCATGAACCTGTATTGCTCGGTCCACTATTCGCCACAGACTGTTGGCGACGAAGTGCTTAGCCATGGAAACTTCAGAAGTGAAATCCATGCCGTGTTCAATTTTGTATGCAGCATGAAGCACCATCAGTTTTCCTTGATACAGCTCCATTGCAGAATCTGCGATCAGCCATTGGATACCTTGCTTCTCGGCAAGAATTGATCCGTGTGAATAACGCTCGAGTGATCGTGCGACCATCATGTCGAGCGCTGTTTCGGCCTGACCAATCCATCGCATGCAATGCGCAAGCCTTGCTGGCCCGAGCCGATATTGGCCGAGCAAATGCCCCTGCCCTCTTCCGCCCAACATATTCTCGGCTGGCACACGCAAATCAGTGATCTGTATTTCACAATGGTTGTGTCCACCGGACATGGTCTCAACATCGCGAACGATGTTCCAACCTTCGCTTGGTATGTCGACGATGAAACACGAGTTTGCGGCTTGGGGCATGTCGGGATCTTCTTCCGTACGAGCAACTAGCAGTGCGAACTGTGCACCTCGTGCGCCGGAGATAAACCACTTGTGCCCATTGATCACCCATTCGTCGCCATCTTTGTAGGCAAACGTCTTGATCAGCGTCGGATCGCTGCCTGCAACCTCTGGTTCGGTCATTGCGAAACACGACCGAGCAGTGCCCTCACAAAGTGGTTTCAAATATTTTTCTTTTTGCATTGGTGTCGCCCAATGCAACAGTGTGTGCTGATTTCCTTCATCTGGAGCCTGTGCGTTTAACACGAATGGCCCAATGCTCACTTTTGCGGCTTCGGCAGATACCGCCGCCATTGCTGTTGGACCAAGGCCCATGCCACCCCATTCGGCTGGCATATGCGGAAGCCATAGATTCCATTCCTTGGCCTTCTTACGCAAAGCAACGATGGTCTTGACAAGTTGCTCTCTATTGCCTTGGTCGATGGCGTCCCACTCGGGTCGGACCACTTCGTCCATAAATGAACGCACCTTCATGCGTACGGCCTCAACTTCTGGCGAAAACGAGAAATCAATCACAATGCCCCTCCACTCTTCTATTGTGGCGTGTTTGTCGGCGCTTCATGCGGTCGTAGCCTCTAATCGTGACCAATCCTCCACTCGATCGCAATAAGACATCGTGGGATACGGCCGATCTTCCCGTTGGCGAAGCAAAGGTTGCAGCAGTTCGTGACATGTTTGATGCAATTGCGCCCAGATACGACATGGTCAATCGGATCATGACATTTCGCCTCGACGTGCGTTGGCGAAAGCGGGCGATTCGATCGTTGCAATTGCCGACAGGGAGCACCGTTCTCGACTTGGCAAGCGGTACGGGAGATATGTGCATTGACTTGCGCAAGGAGGGGCTCACGCCTTTGTCTATTGACTTGTCATTTGGCATGCTGGCCGCAGACCATAGCAACGCGCCGCGCGCTCAGGCCGACATACTTCGGCTGCCCTTCCCGGACTCCAGCGTCGACGGGGTTACATGCGGTTTTGCTCTACGCAATCTTCTAGATCTTCCAACATTTTTTAGCGAGATCGCTCGCGTCACCCGAAAAGGCGGCCGAATCGCGTTGTTGGATGTTGGTGTGCCAACTAATCCCATCATTCGTTTCGGAAACGGAATCTATTTTGGAAAAATCGTTCCACGGATTGGCGGCATGCTCTCCAACCGCGCGGCGTACAACTACCTTCCAAAAAGCGTTGCATATCTACCGTCGCCAAACGTGTTGATCGAGCAACTGCGTGCGGCTGGTTTCGCCGACGCAACACATCAACAGTTGTCCGGCGGTTTAACACAGCTAATGCTTGCCACAAAGTCGTAGTCCGTCAACATGAAAATCGTTACCCGCCCACTGAGCGATTTCACATCAGACAATGTCGATCTCAACAGCTTTGCAGGGGGCACGGGATCACTTTTCGTGCGAGACGGCGTCGGCGTGGCAGGCTCGGCATCTGCAACGAGAGTGCCAGCCACAGAAGCACGTGCTTTTCTCGACTCTTTACAAGTTGACGACCGTGTGCAGGCATCAGGAAGCGGGCCTGTGCTGCTCGGTGCTATCCCATTTGACAGCAACGATGAGCATGATTTCATCCTTCCCCATGTGAGCCTGACCAAATCCATCGATGGCCGAGCATGGGTGACCACCGTGGACGATGCCGAACCAATCTTCGTCACGCCGACAGAACCTCCTGCAGCGGCAGCAAGTTACAGCGTTCATCCGGGCATAAATGTGGACCACTACCTAGAAGCCGTGAAACAAGCGCGCGATGCAGTTCGAAATGGCTCCATTACCAAGGCCGTAATCGCGAGAGACATCGTGATCACTGCAAGCGCACCAATCGATGTCTATGCCGTTTTGCTTCGTCTACGTTCATCTTTCGGATCTAGTTACCGCTATCTCATCGATAATTTCATTGGTGCCTCGCCCGAGTTGTTGGTTGCTGTGGACAACGGTGCAATCTCGAGCCACCCACTTGCTGGAACCGCACCACGCACGGGCGACCCACAGTCAGACAGCGCACTTGCCGAGAAATTGTTATCGAGTGAGAAAAATCAGATCGAGCATCGAGTAGTTATCGACATGGTTCACGACACTCTCCTACCCTTCTGTTCCTATCTTGACTGGCAGCCAGAGCCCTCCGTGATGCAGGTTGCCAATGTGCAACATCTTGGAACGTTGATGCAAGGAATGCTGTCAAAACCATTCATGCATATTTTCGATGCTGTAATCATGCTGAGCCCTACACCTGCTCTTGGTGGATCCCCCAAACAGGAAGCGCTTGACCTGATCAAACAATATGAAGGAATAGAACGTGGTCGTTATGGCGGCGCCGTGGGATGGTTTGATCAAAAAGGTAACGGTGCTTTCGCTGTTGCTATTCGTTGTGCTCAGCTGTCACCCGACAGAACGAGCGCCCGTCTATTTGCGGGTGGTGGCATCGTTGCTGACAGCGAGCCAGCCGCCGAATTGGCCGAGACCCAGGCCAAGTTTCAGGCCATGCTCGCCGCGATTATCCGCCCGTAAGCGCCGCTGCCACCGCGGCATTAAGGCGCGCATGCTCTACAACGTTGCCCTCTCGTTGCGTGCGAACGAGCACCGCAGCTAACCCGCTGCGTTCGATTGCGATATCAAACTGCGATCGCGTCTCGGTGACAACGCAATCGACGCGATGGCCAGCAAGCAACGAGACAAAGTCGGTGTTGTGGGGCGTGCCGAACAGTAGTTCGAATCGATCCTTGTCCAAAGACGATGACTGCGGCAAAAACGAGAAGATGCCGCCACCGTTATTGTCGATGATCACGATTCGTAGGTCAATTTCTCTATCCGTGACGTTGATCAATCCATTGATGTCGTGCATCATGGCAATGTCACCAATTAATAACGCCGTCGGTTTGCGAGACGCCAAAGCAACACCAACTGCTGTGGAAACGACGCCATCGATGCCATTTACACCCCTATTCGCAAACACCTTCACGCCGTCTCGCGGCGCGGCAAACCATTCCACATCACGAATTGGCATGCTTGACGACAGAACAAGGTTGGAGCCTTCGGGCAACGCACTCAGCAACCGACTGGCAACGTAGGGTTCGGTAATTTCCTTACTGGCGGCAAGTTCTTTATCAATCGTCGATCTTGCAATACTCTCGCGCCGCTTCCACTCACCCAACCAGGACTGATCCGTTCTGTTTGTCGTGCCGCGCACAATCTCAATGCAGATTTGCGACGGTGTGCCGACTATGTGCAGTTGCACTCGATTGTCGGGATCAATCAACGCAGGCGTTGTCGAAATTGCGCAGTATGTTGCACCGCAATCATTGAGCCAGGCGTTAACAACCTTCGAAACTGGTGGGTCGCCAATGCGCAGAATCACCTCTGGCTTCAATTGCATCGCGGTAGCCACATCGCGCAGCATCACATCGGCAGTGGAGACGATCACTGCCTCTTGTTCGGCGCTGGCTGATACTCGGCACCCACTTCGTTGATCCGCAATAATCGGCCACTGCAATGTACGTGCCAACTCGAATACGAATCGAGGTTGGTCGACGCCAGCACCAGCAACAATCACTCCTCGGGTTGCCGAAAGCAATTTGTTCAACGCTTTGCGCTCTGAAGCGCTTGGCGATAACCGACCCTGCTTCACGATCGCGCCTGCGTCATTTGCAGGAAGTGCCTGCACTTCGCCGATGAGCGGCTCTCGGAACGGCAGATTTATCTGAACAGGGCCTGGGTTGATGTCCATCGCGGCCGAGAACGAGTCTCTAGCGATCGCACGCCACTTAGACGAATGTCGGTCGTCGGCAACACCCGCATCGATAAACAACCTCGTCGAACTGCCGTACAAGTTCGTTTGATTAATTGTCTGTGGTGCTCCCACGCCTTGCAGTTCTGGTGGTCGATCGGCCGTGCACACCAACATCGGCACATGGGCATGATCCGCTTCAACCACTGCGGCGTGAAACTGCACTGCTGCTGTCCCCGACGTACACAGCAATATTGCGGGTACCCCATCGTGCTGGCCAATACCCAACGCAGCGAATGACCCAGAGCGCTCGTCATGAAAAACATGCAGGGAGATTTCTGTTCTTTCCGAGAGTGCCACGGCCATTGGCGTTGAACGCGATCCGGGCGATAACACGGCATGGCGAACGCCAATACGAATCCACTCGTCCACCAAGGTGGCACAAAAAGTGGCAGTAGCCGAGGGTGTAGAAGCCATCCCCTCTATCGTGGCACCTATGCGCGTAGAAATCTTCTCCGACGTGGTTTGCCCATGGTGCTATATCGGCAAGGCCCGCTTTGATCGTGCGGTTGCCAATCTGAAGGCGAAAGGCCTAAACATTGATGTTGAGGTGGTGTACAGCCCCTACCAACTAGACCCAACCGCCCCTATTGGTGTCGCTACCCCCGTGTTAGAGGCCTACTCAAAGAAGTTTGGGGGCCCTGAAAAGGCCCAAGCAATTCTCGACCATGTGACTGCTATCGCAGCGCAGGAGGGAATCACATTCAACATGGACATCGCACTCCGAGCAAACACTCTTCCTAGCCACCGCTTACTTGCTCACGCACTCGCGAAGTATGGTCCCGAGGTTCAAGCAGCGCTCAAACAAAACATCATGATTGCGTATTTCACCGACGGGAAGGACATCTCGTCAAATAAAGTTCTTGTTGAGTGCGCCGTTAGTGCGGGAATGGATTCAACCGAGGCAAGCACAGTCCTTACAGAGAATTTGTTCGCACAGGAAGTAGCCAGCCAAATTGCTGGCGCTACCAGCAATGGAATCACTGCAGTTCCCACATATGTCATCAACGATCAATGGTCTGTTCCAGGGGCGCAAGACACAGAAATGTTTGAACGAGTTCTCGTTCGGTTGGCAGAAAAGCAGCAGTGACGCTTCTGCACACGACCACCATTGGCGAAGGACAGCCCAAGGTTGCTCTCGTTCATGGCTTCACACAAACCAGCAATTCCATGCGTCCACTGGCGACCACAATCAGCAGTCGGTATACGGTCAATCTCGTTGATGCGCCCAATCACGGTGGCTCCACCGATGTTTCACTTGATTGCAGCGCTGGAGCAGATGCCCTGTGCGCGACTGTAGGCGACGCGACATACATCGGTTACAGCATGGGTGCGCGTCTGTGCTTGCATGCGGCCCTGCAACACCCGAAGCAGGTGAAAGCACTTGTGCTCATCAGCGGAACTGCGGGCATAGAAGACCCCGAACAACGACTTCAACGTCGCACAAGCGACGAAACATTGGCCGACCACATTGAGCAAGTTGGCACGGAAGTATTCATCACAGAATGGCTCAGTCGACCAATGTTCAGCAACCTCAATTCCACTCCGTCAGATATCCACGACCGCAACCGAAACACAGCAACATCGCTAGCAACCAGCCTTCGCTTGGCTGGTACAGGAGCCCAGCAGTCGCTCTGGGGTTCACTGCATTTGCTTGACGCGCCTGTGCTTTTAATTGCTGGCGAACAGGACCAAGCGTTTTGCAACCACGCCAAACGAATGAAGGAACTCATTGGCGAGAATGCAACCGTTGCGATCGTAAATAACAGTGGGCACAGCGTTCATCTAGAACAATTGGAAGACTGCGCCAAGATAATTATGAATTGGCTAGACCAGCAGGCCAACTGATAACGCCAGTCCGGTGAGCAACTGCGCGCGCCCTGTCATCTCAAGTACCGCTATCAAATCTCTGCCCTTCGCGCCCGAAGAGACCATCTTGATTGCCGGAATTGCGGCGATCAAACCCACTGCACCGAGCAGCACCGAGCTGTCACCAAAACCAAGCCACAGGATCATTGCTAGTGCTGCGATAAATAGCGAGAAGTAGAAAACTCGTGTGTTCTTGTCCCCCATTCGAACAGCAAGCGTGTTTTTTCCCGCAACGGTGTCCGTTGGGATGTCTCTCAAATTGTTGATTACAAGCAACGCACAGGCCAAACAACCAACGACAACCGAGGCTGCCAACGACTGCCCTGTGATTTGCTCGCTGATTGCATATGTAGTGCCAGTTGTTGCAACTACGCCAAAAAATACGAAGACAAAAACCTCGCCAAGGCCCAGATAGCCATACGGCTTAGGGCCACCCGTATACAGCCAACCAGCCGCAATGCTGGCAACGCCGACAACAATGAGCCACAGGGAGACCGTGAGCGCAATCACTAACCCGAAGATTGCTGCGACACCGAACGCGAGCATTGCAGCAATCTTCACCCTCTTGGCCGAAACTAAACCCGATCCAACCAAACGAATTGGTCCAACGCGAACTGCGTCAGTGCCCTTAACCCCATCGGAGTAATCGTTTGCGTAGTTGACACCGATCTGCAACGCAAGACTCACAACTAGCGCCAAAGCACCACACCACCAACGTTCCACTGCAGCATTGTCGCCAACAACGCATGATGCGCCAACGAGCACTGGCACCACGGCAGCAGGAAGAGTTCGCGGGCGCGCACCCGCAATCCAGAGACCGACGCCACTTTTGTTGTCATTTTCCATCTCTGTAGTGTCGCACGGCGCGCCCTACGCTGAAGAGCATGTCGCAACTCGTCGCACTAGACATGCCTGCAGGAAACCAGTTTCTTGCCGCAGCACTTGGAGTGTGGGACAGAGGCGATGCGGTCTTCCCGCTCGATCAGCGGCTTCCGGCGGTTGCCCAATTTGAACTGATTTCAGCGATGGCTCCCGCATCAATCATCGATGCCTCAGGCAACGAAACATCGCTTCCAAATGCTCGTCCCGTGCGCAATGGCGACTCATTGGTCATTGCAACGAGCGGTTCTAGTGGCACCCCGAAGGGCGTTATACACACCCATGCATCAATGGATGCAGCAGCCAAATCAAGTAATTCTCGGCTGGGTTGCACCAAAGACCACCATTGGCTCGTCTGCCTGCCGGTTTCTCATGTTGGCGGCTTCTCCGTAATTACCCGCGCGCTGCAATCAAATAGTGCGCTCACAATGCATCCTGGATTTGAAGCCGATGAAGTAACTCGTTCTGCAAGAAGCGGAGTGTCCCACGTATCGCTTGTACGCACAGCACTACAGAGAATCGATCCGTCAATTTTTCACACGGTTTTGCTCGGCGGCGCCGCCCCACCGACCAATATTCCAAACAACGTCATTGCAACTTATGGAATGACCGAAACATTTGGTGGCATCTTCTACAACGGTGTTGCACTTGATGGTGTTGAAGCCAAGATCATTGATAACCAGATTTATGTTCGCGGCCCCATGTTGATGCGAGCATTCCGCGACGAAACCGTGCCATTTACTGCAGATGGCTGGCTGCCCACCGGAGACTCCGGCTACTTCGAGGACGAAAAGCTGGTCGTCAACGGACGAATCGGCGAGATGATTATCTCCGGCGGCGAAAACATCTGGCCGAACCTATTGGAACAAACAATTGCCCAACACCCGCTAGTTTCTGCCGTCGCAGTTACGGGTGTCGCAGATGAAGAATGGGGCGAAAAAGTTGTCTCGTGGGTTGTTCCACAAGATCTGGACAACCCGCCAAAACTAAGCGACATACGTGAACACGTCGCCCTAACCCTCCCGAAGTTTTACTGCCCGAAGGAACTGAAGATATTGCAATCTTTGCCCGTGACTTCGTTGGGTAAGACCGACAAGAATGCGCTCATTCATTAATGGCTGATACCGAGAAGCTTGGGCCAAACTTTTGGCGACAACTTGTTGCCACGGGTGTCTCCAACATCGGTGATGGCATGGTGCATGCTGCAGCGCCTCTACTTACACTCTCGCTAACAGATGATCCTCGCCTCATTGCAGGTATTTCGTTTTCATCAATGCTTCCATGGTTGGTGCTCACGCTGCCAGCGGGGGTATATATCGATCGATTCGATCGTCAACACTTGATGATTACTGCGAACATCATTCGTGCTGCGTTGTATGCATTGATAGCAATATCTGCCGCAACCGGTTCGCTCACCATCTGGACATTTATGATTATTCTTATTGGTGTTGGAGCCTGTGAAGTCATTTTTGACATGACTGCTCAAGCTTTCTTGCCGCAGATAGTCAGCCCAAACGTGCTGGAAAAGGCCAACGGCCGCTTGACGATTATCGAAACGATTTGCAATAACTTCATCGGGCTTCCGCTTGGTGCGATCGCTTTTGTTGCTGCCGTGTATGTACCTTTCGGCGTTAATGGCGCATCATTCGGCTTGGCAGCTGTATTGGTTTTTTCAATAAAGATCCCAAAAACTCATTCCGATACAGAATGCGTGCCAATCCGTAACAGCTTTCGCACCGATTTCACAGAAGGTTTCAGTTGGCTATGGAATAACCACCTCATACGAACACTTGCCATCATGCTTGGCGTGACAAATATGGCGGTGATGTTTGGTGATGCAATATTTGTCAAATACGCAGCGGACGAACTTGGGGTGACGGGATCTGGCTACGGATTTCTACTTTCACTGATGGCCATCGGATCTATCATCGGCGGATTTCTGGGAGAGCGAATATCCAAACGCTTGGGCGTTGGACTGGCACTTATCATTTCGTACGCAATCTTTGGATTAGTCGGTTTGGCTTACCTCTTTATGCCCAGCATCTGGGTCATCGCGGTGGCAGTCTCAATCATGGGAATTGCTGGCACTACTTGGAACGTAGTAACTGTTTCGTTACGACAGCGAGTTATCCCTCCGGAACTATTCGGTCGCGTCAATAGCGTTTACCGCTTTCTCGGAACCGGGTCGATTGCCATAGGTGCTATTGCCGGCGGACAGATTGCTTATCGATTTGGTATCCGCGCACCCTACTTAGCATCTGTAATCGTCGGTCTCTCGGCACTCGCGATTGGTGGACCTCGGCTGTATAAAGAAGTACAGCGTTACATCGCCCCCGAAGAAACACCTGCGCCACCATCGATCACGTAGGTATCACCGGTAATCCAATTTGCAAGATCGGATGCAAGAAACGTTGCAAGATTCGCTATGTCCTGTGGCTCACCGAGTCGTTTGGTTGGCAATCGTTTTGCTAAAACATCCCCGTAATTATCAACAAGCATTTGCGCAAAATCGGTTTGTACAAGCCCAGGAGCAATGCCGACCACGCGTGTTAGACCAAGCTCGCCTGCAAGTTGGCGCGTTAAGTGAATGAGCGCTGCCTTGGTCAAGTTGTACACGCCAAGGTTGCCCTCTGCACGCAAGCCGCCAATTGACGCAATGTTGACAATGACACCAGGTTTGTTCTTCATTGATGCCTCCCACACCGCCTGGCACCAAAACAGTGGGCCGCGTAGGTTGACCTGGAACGTCTTGTCGTATTGCGATGGGCTCACACCAAGCGTTGGGCCTGCATACGGATTGGTTGCTGCATTGTTGACGAAGATATCGATCTTGCCAAAGTGGTTCATCGTTGCCTGGACGCAAGCATTCGCTTGATCCAAGTCTCCAGTGTTGGCAGCGAATACTTGAGTTCCCCCACCGATCTCTTTTGCCACCGCCTCTAGAGCATCTATCTTGCGCGACGTGATCATCACTTGCGCACCAGCTTCTACGTAAGACTTTGCGATTGCCTTGCCTATTCCACGCGAGGCACCAGTAACTAACGCAACTTTACCTTCTAGTGAGATTTCCATAACGCGAAACGCTAGTCGTCAGGGTGTAATCATGCTCACACGGACTTGCTGGATGCGCCTGCCATCCAGCACCTCGGCGCTGAAGCGCCAACCGGCGTGGTCGACATGCTCGCCAACAACCGGTACGTGCCCAAGCATTCCGAAGATGAAGCCACCAATTGTGTCGTACTCCGTCTCGGGAATCTTCATCGCCAAATCATCATTGATCTTGGAAATTGGCGTGGAACCGATCACGAGGTAATCACCATTTGGTAGATGTTGCATAAATTCTTCTTCGTCATCATGTTCGTCGACGATCTCGCCCACCAACTCCTCAAGGCAATCCTCGAGCGTTGCAAGACCGGCAATAATGCCGTACTCGTCGGCGACCATCACCATGTGAAACTTCTTTGCCTGCATGTTTCGCATTAGGTCTGCAACCAGCTTGCTCTCGGGAACAACCTCAACTTCGCGCATGAGAACGCGCACGGACTCTGTTCCGCGCCCACTTCGCTCGGCGATAACAAGGTCTTTTACGTAGACAATTCCTTCAACATCGTCAACCTCATCTTCGTCCTTGCGGAAGATCGGCAAACGACTGAAACCCTCTTCCACGGCTCGGTCGAGTGCCTGAGAAACGGTGAGTGTGTCATCGATAAACACCACGTCGGGACGCGGCACCATAATTTCGCGTACGACGGTGTCTCCAAACTCGATTACTGACTCGATGAGTTCGCGCTCCTCGTGTTCGATCACGCTGTCTTGCGCAGCGGCCTCCACGATCCCTAAAAACTCTTGCTCTCCAATGAACGGCCCTTGCTTCAATCCTTCACCCTTAACGATGATGTTGGTGAGTTTGATCAGTGCATTAGATGCAATACGAAGAGGCCAGAAACGAACCAATAACTCGATGGGGCGGGCTGTAATAGTTGCACCCTTCACAGGATGCAACAATGCGTACGTCTTTGGAACGGCTTCGGCCAACACAAAAAACAGCACAACGTTGATTGCGACACCAATTGCAACCCCTGCTGGCCCAAACAGACGTCCTGACACGATGCCCATCAGCGTTGCTTGCACCGTCTGGCAAACGTTTACCGTGAGCAACAAAGGGTTCACCCAGATAGTCGGCTGATCGGCAAGCCGTACCAACGCCTTGCCGGATTTAACACCCTTCTCCGCAAGCGCAGCAGCCCGCGGCTTCGTCATCTGCGACATACTCATTTCGGCCAGTGCCAAGAACACCAACACCACTAACAGCGCGCCTATTCCTGCGAGCATCCAGTAATCGGATGTACCTGGGGTTTTTGCGAACAATGAAATCATGATGGTTCCTTCTGGATGTGGCGGAATTCTGCTGGCGTCTCATGACCCCAGTGCAGCGATTCCAAGTGGAGTTTTTCACGTGCGTGCATGGCTGCCTCCGTTATCGGCGAGTCGTGGTCGTTACCGAGCACGTGCAAGATTCCATGAACCACTAGCAATGCGATCTCGTCGTCCAAATTTCCTGCATGGTGTGGTGCTTGTTTTGCAGCGACCGTCGGACATATGACTACATCGCCAAGCAGCAACGGATGATCCGACATGTCGACCGGTTGATGGTCGGGGCTTTTTGACATGGCGCCGGGGCCAGGTGTGCGTACTGCCTCTATTGCGTCGAGCGGAAACGACAGAACATCGGTGGGATACGAGTTACCCATGTACTGCGCATTCAGTTCAGTCATTGTTTGCTCATCAACAAAAATCAGTGTCAATTCGGTATTGCCCCTGACACCTTCCGCAGTCAGCACATTGACTGCAAGCCTCTGCCAGCGCGCGATGTCAACGACAACATCGTGTTGCTCGTCGGCAGTGAAAACTTCTATTTCGCCCTCGCCGCCAACGCGACGGGGCTTCGCAAAACTTGGCCTCATTTAGTGTCCGCCTGCCCTATGCGCGCTTGGCGCGGGAGCAACCTTTTCATAGGCCGCAACTATGTCGGCAACTATTCGGTGACGAACAACGTCATCGGCATTCAGATGGACAAACGTGAGGTCTTTAATACCAGTGAGAATGCGCTCGATTCCAAGCAGGCCGCTTCGGCCATCTGGAACGTCGACCTGAGTGGTGTCGCCAGTAACAACGACTTTCGTGCCGAAACCGATTCGAGTGAGGAACATCTTCATCTGCTCCGGCGTGGTGTTCTGTGCTTCGTCAAGAATGACAAAACTGTTATTCAACGTTCGACCGCGCATGAAGGCCAATGGCGCGACTTCGACGATCTGACGCTCCAAATATGTCTTTGCTTGTTCGGCGCCAACCATGTCGTGCAAAGCGTCGTAGAGCGGGCGTAAGTATGGGTCGATCTTTGCGGTCAAGTCGCCTGGCAAGAAACCCAATCGCTCGCCCGCCTCCACAGCAGGACGAGTGAGAATGATGCGTTGAACACGCTTTGCGACAAGCGACTGCACGGCCATTGCCACTGCTAGCCAACTTTTGCCAGTACCGGCAGGGCCTACGCCAAAAGTGATGACGTTTTCGTTGATTGCGTGCACATAACGCCGTTGACCAGCAGTTTTTGCTCGCACATTTTTTCCCGTGCTGGTGCGAAGTATCTCTTCAGTCAATATGACGCTTGGGCTCTCATTGGCCTGCACCATGACTAGCGACCTCGCCAAAACAGAACGATCCAAGTTCTCGCCACGCTGCAGCAGCGAAGTGAGTTCCTCAAACAAACGGGACAGTGTCGCCGATTGCGCGCCAGTAATTGCAATCTCGTTGCCACGAACACGAATGGTTGATTCAGGAAACTCGGTTTCGATGAATCGAAGGTGCTCATCACGTTCGCCAAGAAGCCCAGCCATTAGATGCGCGCCTGGAACGACGAAGGTAACGCCAGGAGAAAGAGCGGTCATTGACGAATCATGCAGTACGACTGCGGCAGTTACTCATGCTTCTAAAATTCTAGCGGAAACGTACGTTGCTTAGTTTGGCGAGGTGAGTAACCGTTCTTTGGGGCTTCCTGGCTGGGTTTCGCGCACGACGGCCGACTTGAAATCCAGTGCGTAATAGCGCTGAACCGTAAGTGGCAGAAGTTCGGCCTCGCCCACCATTCGCGCCATTCTGCGCATCAATTCGGCTGCTCCACCCGTTGCATTTGGCTGATTTTCTTCGGGCATGTCAAATACCAGCAACGAACCTTCGCGTGCTTCAACCGCCATGGCCTGCCGAGCCATGAAGATACTCGCACCACGAGTCACATGACCGGGGTCGACTACTGCCCACACCACATAGTGAACCCGACCGAGTTTGAACTTTTCTGGAAAGTGTTCTTTGAAATAGTGCTCGCTGAGCCAGCGCGTTCGTTTGATGTCGGTTGCAATCAAGGTCATCGCAATCGGGTCGTTGTCTTCCCAAACAACCCATGCCCGGTTGGTCGAGTCGCCAAGCTGGTCGTTGAATTCATCGCGATCCAACATCTCGTGAGTCACAGTTTCCTGTGCAAGCTGCAAATACGAACGCGTGTACAAGGCCCACAACTGTTCCCTCAATGTGGGGTCAAGTACTGGCGAGTGGCGAGTAACGAACATATTTGCGGTCTCCAAAACAGGGCGCCACGAACGACACCCGAGGTCTACACCTCCGCCTATTTCAAAATTACCCCATCCTGAGCCATGAAAATGGGATGTAGTACCGTTTTTCGAGTGACGACTCCTCCATTTGCCCGCGCTTCTTGGGCTTTATTGGGCGTTGGCTGCGTCTTGGCCGTGGCCAACTCTTTTGCGTTATCCACCCAAGTCAGTTCATCTCTCTATCTCATTGCCACCCTCCAATTAGCGCCAGCTGTGTTTATATCCGTACGCAAACACAGGCCTGATCGGGCCATCTGGCCGACACTCGTCGCAATTGCCACGCTCTCTGCCGTTGCCCAATTGCTGGACGGCTCTTTTTCTGACAACCCAGAATTGCAGGCGATTGCCGAATCGCTATTTCTTGGCGTACAAGTGTTACTCGCCGGCGGACTGTTGTTCATTATTCGTCGCAGGCTTGGCAACGATCCATTTAGCGTTCTCACGGACGGACTTATTGTCGCCCTCGGTGCTTGGTTTTTGATCTGGATCGCATTTTTGCAACCAATCTCCCAACTAACCGATCAAATATTGCTCGTAACAGTCCTAAGCGCAATCACGTTGGGAATCAGTGCGATTGTGTTGTTCACACTTGCGACTTTGTTGTTTGGTGACGAGATGCGATCGCCTTCTGTTTGGATGGTGGCCGGAGCAATTGCATTTACTTTGCTCGGAGATTTCATGTACTCAGCAGTCGACTCGGGTAGAGCCGATTTCTCCCAGGTTCACGCCTCCTCCGCATACATACTTTGTTTGTTCTTCGCTTCGGCGGCCTTCGTTCACCCAAGCATCTCAACGCTTACCGCACATGGCCCGGTACCACAGCAGCGCCCATTGCTTGGCAGGCTTATCGTCACTACAGCGGCGCTCACCATTCCGGTTCTTGTCCTCGCGCTAACCGACCCTGCCGATAATGCCGACAGAGCAGTGCGTGCAGTTTCCATTTTCGTTCTCACTGCCGCGGTCACCGCACGCGTTATTCATGCAGTACGCGCAAATGCCCGAACCCAGAGAGAACTCATTATTTCAGCACAGACAGATGCCCTTACTGGCCTACCCAATAGGCCGCTGATGCTCACTCACGTCAGCAATGCACTCTTAAGTGCTTGGTCCGAAAGCAGACAGCCAACCGTTCTCTTTATCGACGTTGATCGGTTCAAGAACATTAACGACTCACTCGGCCACCAAGCTGGAGACAATGTGCTGGTTGCGGTGTCGCAGCGCCTCCGAAATGTCCTTCCCGCCCGCTGCGTCGTTGGACGAATTTCGGGAGACGAGTTTGTTGTGCTCGATGCTCAGACGAAAAACCAAACCGACGCCATGTTGCTGGCCGACAGAATTCTAGAGAGTTTCAACGAACCACTTTCGTTGCGACAAGGCGACGTGTTTGTCTCCGCCAGTATCGGCGTAGCCACGTATCACCCAAAAATTACCGCAACCGCAGACGACCTACTTCGCCACGCAGACACCGCCATGTACCGCGCCAAAGACGCGGGGCGCAATTGTGTTGCGGTATTTGACGAATCGATGCTGGAACGTGTGACTCAGAGGCTTGCCGTAGAAACCGCCCTGTATCGCGCTCTTGAACGTCGCGAACTTCGATTGGTGCATCAGCCGATCGTCGACATCGACCTGGGTGACGTCGTTGGATTTGAGGCTCTCATGCGCTGGGAGCGCGAAGACGGTTCAATGATTTCGCCAGCCGAATTCATCCCAATTGCCGAGGAGACAGGAACGATTGTTCCAATTGGCGCATGGGCATTACTTGAAGCACTCACCCACTTGCGCGGCTGGATTTCTGAAGGCGCCTGCCGCAGCGATGCCACCATGTCGGTAAACGTTTCGCCCCGCCAGTTGCACGACCCAAATTTTGTTGCAGTTGTTAGCGAAGCACTCATGCGCTCGCACGTGCCCGCCGAGCAATTATGGCTTGAGATAACAGAAGGCGTGATGATTGCGCAGCCCGATCAGGCGCTTGCCACGCTGACCAAGTTGTGCGACATTGGCGTTCGCATTGCAATCGACGACTTTGGCACCGGCTATTCCTCACTTTCATTGCTTCAGAAGTTTCCGATACATCGCCTCAAGATTGATAAATCTTTCGTGAGTGGTGTTGCAGAGGATCAAAGTGCACGATCGCTTGTTCGCACAATTATCGCGATGGGCGAATCACTTGGCCTCGACATGGTCGCAGAAGGTGTGGAAAGTGTTCGTCAATTGCAAACTCTTGCCGAACTGCACTGCGCCAAAGCCCAGGGCTACCTGATCAGCCACCCGGTACCACCAAATTCCATCAGCCAAACCGTTGCGGCATTGGATCAGTTCGGTGCATGGTCCAAACTGCGCGGTAACGGCAACATCTGACCTAGTTGTTTTTGGGTTTACGCGGAATGAAACCGCTGGTGCGCAGTTGATAGGCAACATAATCAGGACGACGCTTGTGCATAGTTTTTTCCAACATTGGCACACCCGAAACTCGCACCAGTAGAAAACTCATCACTCCGGCTCCGAACAAACCCAGCCAACCCATGTTTGATTGCAACGCGACAATTGCAATACCCCACCATGCACACGCATCACCGAAATAGTTTGGATGACGCGTATATCGCCACAAACCTTTGTCCATCACTTTGCCCGAGTTTTCTGGACGAGACTTGAAGCGTGCCAACTGCACATCACCAACCGCCTCGAACAACAACCCAATCAACCACACCACCACTCCGAATATGCCTAAAGCATTGATCGACTCTGTCGAGGGCTGCTGCACTAACTGCACAGGAACCGACACGACGAACATCAGCACTCCTTGCAATGAAAACACCGTTACAAGACTGATCAATGGGAAACGAGCGCCGTAATGCTTGCGCATAGCCACGTACCGGAAATCTTCACCCTTGCCGTGGTTTCGCCACCACAAGTAACCGGCTAATCGCAGGCCCCAAATACTGACCATCGCCACAACAATCAGACCCACATCCGAAGTTCCATCCGATGCAAAATTTGCCACCCATGCAATAACAACGAAACCGAGTCCCCAAAAAATGTCGACAATTGATGCATTCTTCAACAACAAGCTGAGCAACCAAACGCTCAACATCAGTACACCAACCGCCATTGCAGACGACGAGAAAATATCAACGATCATAAGCGGTCACGCTAATGCGCCAAGCGCACCACGCGCTTGTGATGGCGCCAAAAGCCAACACAAATGTGGCTAACCAAATACCAATATCTGGTTGCCAAACCGCTTGTGTGTACATCTCCAGTTGATTACCCGGCCGAATGCCAACTGCGTATCGACGGAGCGCAGCAAGCCCCGACCACACCATGATGATGGCCCAAACAATCGCGACTGCAGCATTGATGTGGCTGGGCAAATTCACTTTTCGCATTGCAAGAATGGGTATCCCTACAAGTAACGGCATCACGTGCCGCCCTTGAGAACCGAAATTTCGCAAAAGGTTGTAGTAGTTGATGTCCTGCGCGATAACCAATAGGGCTGATACCAAAGACAGCGAAACGACCATTGAGGAGACCAACGGCGTCGAGCGAACGACAGCGAAAACCAACAATGAAAAAAGCATCAACGAATACAACATCAATGCCAATCTCGGCATCGGGGTATCGAGCCAACCGAAATTTCCTATCCCTTGTTCCAACACCACGGGATTGTGCTGCACTGCTTCGATTATCTGCTGCCTCAACCCAAGGCTTGCACTGCCCTCGGTTACGGGCGAACGAGTGTGTTTACTAAACACCACCGCATACCAAACAACCGCAAGCGCGATTACCGCTAGATGAAGCACCCACACACCTCGTAAACGTCTCCAAACATCTCCAAGTCGCGCCCAGCCACCCGTAACGGCGCAGCAAAACAACAACGCCACCAAATACATGGCGGGCCCAAGTGGACGAGTAGCAATCAACACCACACCCGCAACGGCCACGCCACCTACCTCGATTTTCGTGAGTGGTGACGACCCAAATAGGTGAGGCAATATTGTCCACAGCGCAATGGCCGAAGCAATCTTGAGCGCGCTCGGGTTCATAACGGCCGATAGGAATATCACGCCAGGTGTTAAGGCCATGAGCAACGAGGGCACGCTTCCCCTGCGGTGCGCAACAGATGAAAACGCAAAACCGAGTAACAAAACCGCTGATGCCCCGAGCATTAAACGCGAGGCCAACACAGAAACATCGTTCGCTCCAAAAATTGTGCCTACCCCCGACACCAAAAAGGGAAAGATCGGGTACCTACCCATGTTGGAATACGGCCGGTTGTCTACGAAGGCTGCATCTTCAATTGCAAGGTTGCATGCAGGTTTTTCGCTAAACGGTGCAAAGCACCAAGGAACCAGGTTGGCAACACCAAACTGCGGGTCGATGTTGACAGTCGTCGTCCAGTACGACTTCTCTAAAGACACTCCTGCATCCGCGCCAACAAACTCGCCGCGTACCACTGCTGCCGATCTCACAAAGTTTGCAGGTTCGTCTGGGCCTGAAAAGAGCGGCATCGATAACGACCACGACACGACCAACACAAAGAGCGAAGCAACGAGCCATCGCACACGATTCATGGCACAAGACTAGGATGTGTTCAAGTTATGGACGACACTGCAATTGCTCGGGGCGATCGGGCTGTTCTCGTACTTCCCACTTTTAACGAAATCGAAAACCTCGACACCTTCATCCGCAAGGTGCGTGCAAGTGCCCCACTCATGCACATTCTGATCGTGGACGACAACAGCCCAGACAGCACAGGCGCACTTGCCGACAGCTTGGCAACCGAACTTGGCAATATGCATGTGCTTCACCGAAGCAACGAGCGCGGCCTGGGAAGCGCCTACCGCACCGGCTTCCGACATGTGCTCTCGGCTGCATTCGATCGAATCATCACCATGGATGCCGACTTTTCTCATGACCCGGCCATGATCCCCCAATTTCTCTCAGCACTCGGCAACGGCTCAGACATCGTCGTTGGCTCTCGCTACTGCGTCGGCGGCTCAATCGTCAATTGGCCGCTGCATCGCAAGCTGCTTTCCAAGTGGGGAAACGCGTACACACGCCGCATGCTCAAGATTGACATCACAGATTGCACCACCGGATATCGCGGCTACACAGCACAATCACTTCGTGCCATCGAAACCGAGAATGTTTTGGGCGATGGATACGTCTTTCTCTCCACCATCTTGAAGCGGGCTTCCGAGGAACATCTGCAGATTACGGAAGTACCAATTCGGTTTCTCGAAAGAGAACTTGGCACATCCAAGATGTCGTGGAAGATTGTCGGAGAGTCAATGATGTTGGTGACACTCTTTGGTGTTCGCCGCAATCTCAGAAAGTTTGTTCGTCCCGCACGCGGGAAATAGCTTTTAGAGAAACCACTTCGTTTCGTCATAGTGCGGTTCCAGATTGTCGAACAGCCGCTCGTTTTTGCATAGCTGCGGCGTAGCCCCCAGCCTTGTGCCCACTCCGTCTTTGAACGCCCACTCTCCGCGCTGCGATGTTTCGCCCCGCACATAACTTGATAACGCAAATGCTCGATCATTAGCCGAGCTATTGGGCAGCGAGCCATGCACGGTGAGCAAGCCCCACACCACTGCATCACCGGGCTCCAATTCGACGTCCAAGATGTCGTCGGGGTTGAGACCAACCGCAACCAATTCGTCATTGTGCGTCAGCCCCTTCATGATGGAACCCTCGCCGTTATCAGAAAGCCCCAAATAGCCATTCGTATGGCTGCGAGGCACAATGCGCAAACAACCGTTGTCTTTGGTAGCAGGGTCTATAGCCACACCAATAGTTACCGAATCGCGTACCACATCTTCGAATGCTTCTTTGCTTTCGCGAAAGCGCAAATCTTGGTGAAAGCGATAACCGGTAAGGCTTGCCCCTGGCGGTTTCCAGTGAATCTGTTGGGTCACTTGTTTGATGTTCCGGCCAATCAATGGTTCGAGCAGTTCGAGATAGGCGGGATGGCTACGAAACTTGTCGAAGTATTCACTAGCCCAGGCAAACCAGTAAGCCTGAATTACGTAGCGAGCACCGAAATGTGCCTCGGGCAAAATCTCGTATGTGAGATTGCCATGTCTATAGGTCGCATGATGGACAATGGCTGTCTCGTAAAGCTTTTTGGTTTCCGAGCGCAATGTTGCGACCTCATCGGCTGGAATGAAATTTCGAATAATTGTGTAGCCCTCAGCACGAAACTGTTCGAGCGCAGAATCCAGTGCACGCGCATCAGTTTGCATCTGTCAATCCTTCCACAATCAGTTCACTTGCCGCTCGCGGCCCTCCCAGTAGGGTGCTCGCAGCTTGAATTTCTGCAACTTGCCTGTTGCTGTTCGTGCAAGCTCTGTTCGAAACTCAACTCGTTTGGGGCACTTGTACCCAGCCAGTTTGGTTTTCGTGAAAGCGATTACCTGCTCTTCGCTGAGCACCGCCCCGGCGCGTAACACCACCAAGGCCATTACCGATTCGCCCCACTTTTCGTCGGGAATACCAATCACCGCAACTTCGGCAATGTCTGGATGCGAAAAGATCGCACCCTCAACTTCGATTGAGCTCACGTTTTCGCCACCTGAAATGATCACGTCTTTCTTGCGGTCGGCAATGGTGAGCACATGGTTTTCGCCTATTGATCCCCCGTCTCCAGTGTGGAACCAACCGTCAACAATCGCTTTCGCCGTCTCTTCGGGCTGGTTCCAATACCCCGCCATCACAACATTGCTGCGGGCCAAAACTTCTCCGTGTTCGTCTATTCGTGTCTCAACGCCTATCGCGGGTGATCCCGCGGCACTCAGAACAACCGAGCGATCGGCTGCCGACAATTGATCGGTCTCTGCAATGGGTCGATTGACAGTCAACACTGGCGCAGTCTCAGTGAGCCCATAAATCTGATTGAACTGCCAACCAAGTTCGGTCTCAACTCGTTCAATCGTTCTTGCCGGCGGTGGTGCGCCCGCAACAACAATTCGAACCGCATCCTTCCCCGGAATTTCCCCCTGCCACGTTGCGGCACTATCAAGAATTGCATTCGCGACTGCGGGGGCACCGCACATCAACGTGATTCTATGGCTTTCAACTCGCCGCAGAATCTCGTCACCATCAACCTTGCGCAAAACAATGTGTTGGCCGCCCATCGCTGTCACCGCATACACCATGCCCCAACCATTGCAATGAAACTGAGGCAAGGTATGCAGATACACATCGCGGTCATTCACCCCCATGTGCCAACCAAATGAAGCGGCGTTCAACCACAACGTCCTGTGCGTCAATTGCACACCTTTAGGCCGCGCCGTTGTACCGCTGGTGTAGTTAATAGTCGCTGTTGCGTCCTCGTCTGGCAACCATTCTTTTGGCTCGGCGTCATATCGATAGAGCTCTTCATCGGACTGTGCGCCAATGATGAATTTATGTTTTGCCTTAACGCCCTTCATCGCATCTTCAAGTTCCGGATCTACAAGCAGCACTTCGGCACCGCAGTGATCGACAATGTACGAAACCTCATCTGCAACTAAGCGGAAGTTGATCGGAGCCAGAACTCGCCCGAATGCACTCACACCGAAGAAACTTGTGAGCAACCTGGCCGAGTTATGACTGACAATCGCGACTCGAGCACCTTGCTTCACCCCCAGGGCATCAAGCCCAGCAGCCTGCGCTCGAGCACGCCTTGCCATCTCTGCATACGTCTGGCTTCCCCAAGACTCTGCCGGTTGGTCTGGTTCGTCAACAAAAGCAATGCGGTGCCCATACACCTGTTCGGCGCGGCGCAAATGATCGATCACTGTCAACGGAACTTTCATGCTTTACCCCCAAGACATCTCTAGAGAAACAATAATCACCCGAGAACGAAACGCCATATCTGGTCCGACCAAACGGCAATTAGAATACGCGTATGGCTTCACGCAAAAAAGGCAAGAACGAGATTTCACTCGATGACGCCTACGCATTATCGACCCCAGAACAAAACAAAACCCTTTACGACAAGTGGGCCCCAACCTACGACGCGGAGTTTGTTGCCGATGATTACATCTACCCAAGGATTGTTGCCGAATACCTAGCCACACTCATCGAAGACGACGAGCAACTGTCCGTGTGCGACATTGGCTGTGGCACCGGCGTCATCGGCGAGCACTTCGCCCGGCTACGCCCACTGTGTGAAATCGAAGGTGTCGACATTTCCCCTCAGATGATTGCCCAAGCAGCCTCAAAGACAAGGTCCGACGGCAATCCTGTATACAAAGAGTTTCACGAGGTGGATCTGAAGAAGCCGATTTACTTCGCCCAGTCGGTCTACGACTTCATGGTCAGTGCTGGCACATTCACACTCGGCCATTTGGGCGTATCCGACATGCTCGCAATCTCCCGAGTATTGAAGCCGCTAGGTATCGCATGCGTCGGCATTAACAAGCAACACTTCGAGCAACACGGATTTCGCCCAGTCATTGCCGAAGCAGTTGAGGAACGGTTCATCACCCAACCGGAATACGTAGAGGTAGATATCTACGGCCCGTCAAGTGAGCACTACGGCGACAAAGCACTTATTGCAGTATTCGGCAGGCCTTCGCTACAAAACGAATAACCGCCGCACCAATTAAGACTTCTTCTTCTCAGCCTTCTTGAGGCGTTTCTCTTTCAACGTGAGCTTCGCTTCTTTTTTGTTGTTCGAGTTGCTCTTCTGCTCTTTGTTAGCCATGATCTTCTCTTTTCGCTAGAGGACTAAATCCACCTTAGTCCGATTAGTCCCTGTGCCGCAGTCGCAACGATTGCCACGAGCCGTCGGCAGTCCAACCCCCATCAACGGGAAGAGAAATTCCATTTACAAAGCCCGACTTGCTGTCGTCGCACAACCACGCGATTGCTTGCGCTATGTCGTCTGGTTTCGCAAACCTTCCCATCGGGACATGGTCGGTGATATCGCTGTCGCTATAACTGCCGCCGGCTTGATCCTTGTGGTCCATCTCGGTTTTCACCCAGCCCGGGCAAACCGCGTTTACACGCACACCCTTTGCGCCCCACTCCACCGCAAGTGTTCGCGTGAGGCCAATCAACCCATGCTTGCTCGCGTTGTATGCAGAACGATCTGCAACGCCCTGCAAACCAGCAACGGATGCAACATTGACAACCGACCCGCTTCCAGCCTTCACCATCAAACCGCCGAATGCTTTCGCCAACAGGAATGGTGCAACCAAATTGACGTCAATAACCTTTCGGTACATCTCTGCTGAAGTATCTAACGCTGAAGTGATGCAAGAAATCCCTGCGTTATTAACCAGCGCATCAACCCGGCCAAAAGTGTCGATCGTCTGCTTGGCAGCGGACTGTACAAAGATCTCGTCGGTAATGTCGCCAGCCAAGGACAGTGCGCTGCTATAGCCCGAGGTGTCAATCGGCTGCAGGTCAAGAAGAACGAGCGACCAATCCAGGTCATTCAGGACTGAAGCAGTCTGCTTGCCAATGCCTTGGGCTGCTCCCGTGATGACGGCGACTTTGCGTGTAATCATCTCCCAATCTTACTGTTGGGTCGCGAAGCAATAGCCTCTGACGGTGCCCAAGGTGAAACGTGAAAAGCCAGAACTTGGAAGAAGCTTTCGTCTTTTGTGGCTTTCTGTAGCTTCGTCTTGCACCGGAGACGGAATGTTTCTTACAGCCTTCCCTCTTCTTGCTGCATTGCTCACAAGAGACCCAGTTTTGATCTCTGGAATCACTATCTCCACCAAACTCCCTTGGCTTCTTTTTTCACTCTTCACCGGAGCAATATCCGACCGAATGGATCGACGAAAACTCATGATCGGTGCCGACGCCACACGATGCATCATCGTTGGAATACTTGCAGCGCTTATTGCAACCGATCAAGCAACTATCTGGATTCTGTACGCATGTTCGTTTTTATTGGGAACGTGCGAAACGCTGCACACTAACTGCGCCCAAGCAATTATTCCTGCCCTCGTGAAGCAAGATCAATTGATCGAAGCCAATGCTCGTTTTACGAGCGCACAAGTAACCAGCGCTCAGTTCGTTGGCCCATCGCTCGGTGTTGTGCTGTTTAATGCATCGTCGGTACTTCCTTTTGCCGCTGACGCGATCACGTTCGCAAGTTCGGCTGCACTCGTTAAAGCAATACCAGACGAACATGGAGTTGAGCGCCCAACAACTCGCATCCGAGACGACATGTTGGACGGTATTCGTTTCCTTCGCGACAATCTTGTTCTCCGACGCCTCACATTCATTCTCACACTTCTCAATTTCTTTTACTTTGCCGCGGCAGCGCTGCTTGTGCTGTACACCACTGATATTTTGAACAGTGGAAAAATAACATTTACTGCACTTTCCGTTGGTGCAGCAGCGGGCACCGTCGCCAGTCGTTTCATAGTCACTCGGCTTTCCATCACGATGAATGTCACTCAGACGGTTCTGCTTTCGCTTTGGGTCTGGGCCATCTCTTCGATTGGAATTGCGTTCACCTCAAATCGCTACATCGCGATCGCCAGTTATGTCTTGCTAGGTGTCGGTAACGGCCTCTGGACGATAATCAACACCACCTTGCGTCAGCAAATAACTCCAGACCGCATGCTTGGCCGAATGAACGCGGCCTTTCGCACCATCTCTTGGGGCGTAGTTCCATTCGGTGCCGCATTCGGTGGGCTTACCGCTCGCTACCTTGGGTTGCGCGGGCCATTCATCATCTTCGCCCTTGTGATGATTGCTTGTGCCGTCTTTGGCAAGTCGCTTCTCAAGCCACTCACTGCTCACGAAAACAATTAAACAGTCAGCCTGTCACTCGCCTGTTTGGCCATCGACAACTTCACGCATCAAGTCCGCATGGCCGTTATGTCGGGCATATTCCTCAATCATGTGCACCAAGATCCAACGAAGACTGGGCGATTCCCCGCTTGGCCATGTCCGCAATGCCAATCCATCAATCCCGCCCACCGAAAGGAACTTATCAATCTGCTGATTCGACAGCACTACCGATGATTCCCAGTTGTTTCGCAGGATGTCGGGCGAATCTTCACACGCCGATGCAAATTCCCAATCAGGCTGTTGCTCCCAGTCAATTGAAAGCCAAGGCTCTAAACGCTCGTTGTCACCCAACCATCGCCAAAACCATTCATTTTCCACGAAGGTCATGTGTTTGAGAAGCCCACCAAGAGTCATTGTGGATACGCCGACGCTGACGTTCAATCCATCTGAGCCAAGCCCCGCACATTTCCATTTCAATGTTGCGCGCTGAAAATTGAGAAACCCAAGCAGGGTTTCAACTTCACTTACCGCAGGCTCTGGCTCCGGTCGTCCTACATCGTCGAACATCACAAATATGCTACTTTTTCGAAGTCGTAGGAACTTCTAGTGGGGAGTATTATTTGCGCTTTTCTCTTTTTCACCGAAGTCGTTTATTCGCAGTCAGTTTTGTTTTTGCACTTCTATGTGTCGATGCAGGTTCAGCTAATGCGTCCACAGTGGCCAACAACGCATCGTGCTCGAAAGTGGGCGTGGTAAAAGTCATCAATTCAAAGCGCTTCAAATGCGTGACTTCAGCAGGAAAAAAAGTATGGAAGATTCAAGTCTCGAAGGGGATTCCGCCTCGAGTAATCCCAGAGTATGAAAAGTTCTATAACGAAATTCGCGACCGCGCTATTGCCTCCGGCAAGAAGTCCTACACGAATAGTTTGGAATGGATAATCTCCCCCACGATTACACCAGCCCGACAGCAAATGGCCAAAGAGCAAATCCTCAACACGCTCACCCAATGGTTTGAAATAGGAATTGAGACACGAGGTCTACGTGTGTTTATTCTCGACGAAAATGGCTCTTCCCTTTATCAACAAAAAGTGTTGGAGCGACCAAATTGCCAATCCATGCCGGCATCTGCAATCGGATTTCATTCTGGGGCTCAGATTGGTTGGGGGGATTGTCTGGGGAGCAGAGACGGCATGCTCGTAATGATGCTCGGATCAAGCGTCGTTAGCTGGGGAACCGCAACTCTTGAACATGAAGTGGCCCATCTGGGTCAAAAGGGATTGCTTCTTCGTGGACTGGTTCAACATGATCGCCCACATTTCAACGATAAGACTTGTTGGATTTACGAAAGCGAAGCTTCACTTTTTCAGAATATTTTTGGAGGCGATGTTGATGGCTATAGAAACACAGCCAAAACCGAATGGCGCAAACTGAGAGATAAATACTCGCTCAACAGTAATGAAGCATGGCTGAGCTTTTTGTTGAATCGAGAAGAAATGAATAGTCCAGATTGCTGGGAAGGTTCTTATCGGTACAACGCTGCACTACTCATCTACGAGAAGATTTATATCGACTTTGGCTCAGCAAAAGTGACCAACTGGCGAGTAAACAGTGCGATTATCGGTTGGAAGGGCGCGTTCGAAGCAGAGTTCGGAAAGACAACGGCCGAGTGGTATTCCACATCGGCGATCCCCTACATCATTGATCAAATAAAGTGATCAACGCTTTCGCCCAGAGAAATTAGTCTTGCCTGATGTTCGTTCATCTCCTTGATGCCACCGAAGTCGGAAACGCTTATTGCGAATTGCAGGAACGCGTCGCCCAATTACTTGCTGCTCAGCCCCATGAGGTTGCATCTGCGGTTGTGCCTCATTGCCCTAACTGGACAGTTTTGAACGTGCTCTCCCACATGGTTGGCGTTCCAGAAGATGTAATGGCACGAAGAATGGAAGGTGTAACGACCGAGGCATGGACCCAACGTCAGGTAGATCGACATTCATCACGAGGCTTGACAGAATTGCTTACTATTTGGCACGTCACCGTTGCAGATTTCAAATCTTTGCTGCCAAGTATTCCTCAGCCCACTATTTCCCAGTTTGTGTTCGACCAGGTGACACACGAACACGACATCAGACATGCAATCTCTCTGCCTGGTGCACGGGATTCAATCGCGATTGTCGCTGCGGAGGGTTTCATTCGTGATTCCTTGTCTCGTAACCCAGACTCAAGAATTGCCGACTTGGCCAACAGCCGAGTATCAGGATTCGACTTCGTTCGATCGCTTTCGGGTCGACGAAGCCTCGCTCAAATCGCCGACATCGGATTGCCAGTAGAAGCCGTTGCTGCCTTTATCCAAACATCGCCATTCGACATACCGGTCGAATCGGTCAGCGAATAAGCGAATACCTAGATTTCAACAGTCCCCTGGATACACGCGGTGACTGAGCCGCCAATCCAAACCTGCTTCAACTCATCCATTGAAACGTGAATTTCTCCAGCATGGCCCATTGACTTGCCTTGCGAAGCCATATACGGCGGCACGAAACGACCTGCACCTATCAACCATTGAGCCAATGATGCATTCAGGCTTCCCGTTACCGGATCTTCAACAGTCACTCCACCCGAGGAGTAAAACGCTCGAACTTCATATGCAAAACGCGACCCAGCGGGATACGCGCCGATAACGCCCAATGTGAGATTCATCTTTTGTGGTTTGATTGCCAGCACCTGTTCTGCTGATCCCAGTTGAATGCCAAGCCAACCAGGACCGTTATCGACCCACGCTGCATCAATGATTGCCTCCCTATCGATACCGAGTGAAGCTGCTGCCTCTACTACCAATGACTCTTCCACAGGACCACCACGCAAAAGTGATGGCGCAGCAAATGACAGTGAATTTCTATCGCGGCGCACATTGATTAATCCCACTTCACATTCCTGAACAATCGTGTTATCGCTTCGAGGTGTTCCGCCATGAATCAACCACGCATATGCAGAACCAAGAGTTGGATGACCTGCAAAGGGCAATTCTTCTGTAGGTGTAAAAAACCTCACGCGATAATCAGCTACAGGGTTAGTCGGAGGCAGAAGGAATGTGGTTTCAGAAAGATTGGTCCATCTTGCAAACTGCTGCATCTCGCCACCATCCAGGTCATCGCAGTCAACAACCACTGCAACCGGATTGCCTCGATACGGCTTGCTTGAAAAGACGTCAATCTGGGTGAATCTGCGTTGCACGTGGACAATTCTGCCACGCTCTCGACAATGAACAATTGAGGCGACGCCGGGAATCGAAATCCAAGAAAAGCGTCTCTCAGCAGTCCGCCTGGCTTTAAAAGGCCATCTCGTCACGCAACTTCAGCGCCCAAGGACTCGCCTATCCCCCGTTTTCCCAATGAGCGTCCAAGGTGTCGTACCAAATTCGTACCAGTTCATTCATGAAAGTTCATTCACTACACCTATTGTGAAAATACAAAAGGGCCCTCGATGTTTTCTTCCACGTCGAGGGCCCTTTTTATTGAGTACTTGTTCTCAGCTTGCGTTTACCTTTGGCATGATTTCCTCAACCAATTGATTGAGATCTTCCAATGTCTTTGATACAGGAACACCTGAAAACGGAGGCCAAATCAAAGGCATCGTCATTCCAGCTTTCTTATATGAAATGAGGTTTTCAGTAATCTGATCAGCAGTGCCCACAAGATAATTGCTTAGCTTGCGATTAGGAGTCTGGTCGGTTGGTTCATCAGTAATTGTGAACCAGATCATGCTGCACATATCGAAACCGTCATTGAGATTGCGATCGCTTCCCAATTCTTCCAACTCGCGTTGAATCTCTTTACGCCAGTGTGCGATGTCTTCAGGAGAATCCTGAATTCCGATCCAACCGGAGAGGCCGTACTTTGCAATGCGACTTGCAGATCGTTTTGGGTCCTTTAATCCACTGAAATAGATAGGAGGTCCTGGTTTCTGCAATGGCTTTGCACCAAAGCCGCATGCATCAAAATCGGCAAATTCGCCGTGGTATTCAAACAAATCGTTTGTCCAAATGCCTTGCAAAATTTCAATTGTCTCGCGTACATGCTTGTGACGCTTTGGAAAGATGTGCGACGCACTCGCTGCTGCGAATTCTTCAGGCATCCAACCAGAACCAACACCAACATTCACGCGACCATTTGACAGGTGGTCAACCGTTGCGATCTCTCCAGCTAGAACTCCTGGTGCACGGTATGGCGTATCAATAATGCTCATACCAATACGGACCTTCTTTGTCTTTGCTGCCAGCCATGGAATGAGTGGCATGCCGTGCAACCACTGACCGCGAGCCGATACCGGCATCTGCAGTGGAAACTGCTCCATCATCCCGAATGGATATGTCATTTTTCCCTGATCAGATGCCTCAGGAACCACGACGCGGTCTAATGTCCACACGGAATCGAAATTATGATCTTCAGCCGCTTGGGTGAGATCTTCGAGTTCCTTCACAGTGACAGAATCACGGAAGTTCGGCAAGTACAGGGCAAGTTTCATTTTACTACTCATCATTTCCCCCAAATGAATAATTTGAACTGCTTAATGGCAGGTATATCATGCGTGATATAAACGTAAATATATCATGCCTGATATAATTTGCAAATGGCCAAGAATTCCAAACCCCCAACCGACGGCGCCTTTGGCCAACTTGATCAGCAACTCTGTTTTTCCCTCTATGCCGCAAGTACAGCTATGACCCGTCTGTACAGACCATTACTAGAGGAAATGGGCATTACCTACCCCCAGTATTTGGCTCTTTTGGTCCTGTGGGAAAAGGGTTCCATCCGACTTGGCGAAATAGCCGAAGCCCTCAATTTGGCCAGTCACGCTGTGTCACCCATCATCGACCGTCTCGAGCACGCTGGTTTGGCACGCCGCATAAACGACCCCACGGATGCCCGTGCAGTGCTCGTAGAACTCACTAAGTCAGGACAGAAACTGAAGTCCTCGGGAGGCCCAATTCGAGATGTGGTTCGCAAGAAAACCGCAATGAAGACTTCTGAGATCACGCGTCTTCGCGATGAGTTGCAGAGACTTGTTCAAACCTTGAACGAAAACTAGCTAGTTCGATTCAGTAGCGAGTATTTCTCTTAATTCCCTCTTCACTACCTTGCCGTAGTTATTAGTTGGGAGCGACGAAACGAATCGGTATTCCTTTGGGCGCTTGTAACGCGCAATGCGGTCGAGACACATTTGGTCAAGTTCTTTAGATGTTGGCACGCTGTTACTGGCAGCAACGATAAACGCAATAACAGTCTCTCCCCACTCAGAATCCTGTTTTCCGACAACTGCAACTGCTTGAACAGACGGATGCTGAAGTAACACTTCCTCAACTTCACGTGGATATATGTTCATACCACCACTGATAATCAGGTCTTTTGACCGATCCTTCAAAGTGAGAAAACCCTCCTCATCGAAACTACCCATATCGCCAGTATGCAGCCATCCGTTACGTAGCGTTTCTGCTGTTGCTTCTGGTTGATTCCAATAACCAGCCATCACGACATCGCCCCGAACAATAACTTCTCCGATTTCGCCAACCGGAAGTTCGTTATCGTTCTCATCAACAACGCGTACTTCAACATCGGTGCGTGGAAGTCCAACACTTTGAATGCGTTCGTGCCAGCGTGAATCTCCCCGACCATCATGTTCTGCTTTTGACAAACCTGTGATCGTCATCGGAGTTTCACCTTGTCCATAAATCTGTGCAAGACGTGGACCAAAGACTTGAAGCGCCTCTTCCAGGTCCGCCAAATACATCGGTGCACCACCATAAATAATGGTCTTTAGATTCGACAGGTCTGACCCTGTGATTGCAGGTTCATTTGCAAGACGCTTCACCATTGTTGGGGCAGCAAAAAATGAGACACCAGCCCACCGACGAATAAGCGATGCAATTTCTTCACCATCGACTCCACCAGAGTGCGGGAGAACGCTGACTGCCCCACGAGCCACATGCGGCAAACCATAGAGTCCTGACCCATGAGACAAAGGAGCTGCATGCAACACAGCGTCATGATGGGTGAGTTCATCAATGTCTGCAAAGTAGCTGAGGCTCATCATCAACAGGTTGCGGAACGTCAGCGTGGCCCCCTTGGGTCGACCCGTCGTTCCGCTTGTATAGAACAGCCAGGCCGGGTCATGTGGATGTCGATCCACCATTGTCATCGGCGCAGCAGAACGAATGCGATTCCAAAGCTCGCTCGGGGCAAGCACGACTGATTTCAAAGTTTTCACGACTCCGAGTAGCGACTCAACATCAATGCGATGATCTTCATCTGTTACCACTACCGAACATCCACTGTGTTCAAGAATGTACGAAATCTCTTCGCGATGAAGACGCGCGTTAACAGGCACAACCACGAGTCCCGCATGCCAGACGCCATATTGTGCTTCAAGATATTCGGGACGATTGCGCATCACAATGGCAACACGATCTCCCACTTGCAAGTCAAATTCGTTCGTGAGGCCATTGGCGATTTTCGCAATACGGGATGCGAATTGACTCCAAGTTGCATGTATGTATTCACCATCGGCGACAGCGGGAGCATCAGGGATACGGCGACCATGACGTGCCACCCAATGCGCTGGATTCATTCGACGACCTCACTCATTGTTGTTACGGTAATACCCAATCTTGCTGGATATATCACGCATGATACATTATCGTTTGGTCAACAATTTCTAACTAAATACGGCTCAAACCCAAATGTGGAGAGAATGGACAAATGAAACTTGACACTGACGAGGCATTACGCCGCTTAAAGTTGCACACCCACGGCACTTGTTCCACACTCCATCCTGAACGCGGGATTGATTCAGTTCCCGCTGTATACGCCATCGACGAAGATGGATACCTGGGTATACCTATCGATCGGGTTAAACCCAAGACCTCGACCAAGTTGCAACGCAAGTCAAACCTAGAGATTGATCCGCGTGCCACTTTGCTTGTTGACAAATGGGACGACGTCGATTGGAGTCAGTTGTGGTGGGTGCGCGCACACTTGGAATGGCTAGGTGAATCACAAAGTTCGCGTGCTGCAGCGCTTTCATCTTTGCTGGCTCAGCGCTATCCGCAATATGCCGATGAACCTTTTGAACGAGTTCTTGTCTTTCGGATCGCGGTAATCACTGGCTGGTCAGCCGCAAACTGACAAACCCCTTCGAGGACATTTTTGAGGCGACGCCGGGAATCGAAATCCAAGGAAAACGGCTCCCACAATCCCGAATAGCTTCAATCAGCCATTTCATCACACAACTTCAGCGTTCCAAGTCTCGCCTATCCCCCGTTTTCCCATTGAGCGTTCATGGGGTCGTACCAAATCCGTACCAATTCCATGATCTCAGAACCTAAATCCGAGTTTCAGATTTCCTGAGCAGTGAATTGTGAAACAATTGGGGGATGGCAGTTTCACGCGAGACACATCCCGACATCATTCTGATTCTGGTCGACGACATGGGATTCACTGATTTAGGTTGCATGGGGTCAGAAATTCGAACGCCAAACATTGACAGCATTGCCAGGAACGGCATGCTCCTTTCCTCCATGTACAACTCAGCTCGTTGCTGTCCTACGCGAGCTTCACTTCTCACAGGCATGTATCCACATAATGCTGGGGTTGGCCAAATGGGCGCAAACCTCGGAACCAAGGAGTATCAAGGATTCCTGCGTAGTGACACCACGACGATTGCTGAGGCAGTTAAGCGGTCTGGCTACCGAACCTTGATGTCGGGTAAATGGCATGTCGCTGGTGACTTATGGGCTACTCGAGTGGACACTTGGCGTGTTGGCTCCGAAGGGCACCCAACTCCGAGACAAAGAGGATTTGATCGATTTTATGGAATCCTCGATGGCGTATCGAACTTTTTTTCGCCCCACTTCCTTATGAAAGATGACGAACGTATTTATGCTTCGCCGACAGATTATTACTTTACGGATGCAATAACCGACGAAGCCCTTCTCATGATTGATGAATCAATCATGATGGAAGAGCCATATTTTCTCTATCTCGCACATACTGCGCCTCACTGGCCACTGCATGCCTACGAAGAAGACATTGCCAAATACGAAGCGACATACCGTTCCGGTTGGGATTCAATACGCACGGCTCGACACGAGCAACTAAACGGTCTTGGAGCTGTCGAGAAAAACTGGCAAATCAGCCCACGAGACGAAGCTTCTAAACCCTGGGATTCAGTAGACAATAAACAATGGGAGTCCGAACGCATGGCGGTTTACGCCGCAATGATTGATCGCCTTGATCAAAATGTTGGACGTGTTATTGACCATCTGAAAGCCAAAGGAACTTTGGATAACACATTGATTATGTTTTTGTCTGATAATGGCGGATGTGCTGAGTTAATGAAAGAGGATGGTTGGGCCAAGTTCTTTCCTGATACAAATAACGATGGATCAAAAATCATCATGGGTAACCGGCAGGACTTAAGGCCTGGATCAGCTCAGACTTACATGAGTTATGACCTTCCTTGGGCGAACGTCTCAAATACACCCTTCAGGAAATTTAAGCATTACGTACATGAAGGCGGAATCTCAACACCACTGCTAGTTCAGTGGCCCAAGCGATTTACTCCAGGTGGGGTTTCACACAGCCCGACACACGTAGCTGATGTATTGCCGACCATTTTGGATGCAGCAGGCCTTAACCCGATTTCCCACATTGAAGGCTATGAAATTCAGCCTTTAGATGGCGAAAGCTTCCTCCCACTTCTTGAAAAAAAGAACTGGAAAAGAGAGCGGCCGTTGTATTGGGAACATGAGGGAAACTGCGCCATCCGGGTTGGTGATTTCAAGCTAGTTAAAGAATTTCAGGGAGATTGGGAGCTCTACAACATCGTTGAGGACCGAACCGAAATGATCAATATTGCGCAGTCGAATCGAGCATTGAAAATTTCACTTGAGAATCAGTATTCAGAATGGGCCGACAAAACTGGTGTTCTGCCTTGGGAACGGCTGCTACCCGTATTGCAGAGAATTTGGGAGATGCCCGATATTTCCCAAACGGAATCTGCGAGCTAGAGATTGAAAGGCAACTAGCTAACCCAATAAACAATTGAGGCGACGCCGGGAATCGAACCCGGTTACGGGGCTTTGCAGGCCCATGCCTAACCATTCGGCCACGTCGCCGTAGACAAGCTACGTAAGCAGGCTACAGGCAGAGATAAAGCGAACCTTCTCGAGGTAGGTGTTTGGTTACGCTTGTGAAATGCCAAAACACGAACCCGAGACCACTGCTATCACGTCGGGTCGTGACGGCTCGGGCAGTTTGTCACCAGCACTCTGGACATCGACAACGTGGCAATCTGCTGGATTGGATGACAGCAATAAACATGCGCTCGCCACTCATAAGTCTGGCAATTATGCGCGTTATGGCAACCCAACTGTTCGAGCGTTTGAAGAGGCAGTCTCCGAACTTGAGGGTGCGCAGGACGCTCTTGCTTTCGGCTCTGGCATGGGCGCAATTGCGAGCGTTGTTTTTGCGCTTTGTTCAAGCGGAGACCACATCGTTGCTCACAATCAGCTGTACGGCGGCACGGTTGCGTTTCTTAATGGCCCCTGCAAGCGGATGGGCATTGACGTGACTTTTGTTGATGGGTCTAAACCTGGTGCGCTTGCCGCGGCGGTTCGTAAGGGCAAGACCATGTTGGTTATTGCCGAAACACCCTCGAACCCGCAGATGGGCTTGGTTGATTTGGCCGAAGTGGGAGCGATCAAGGGCCCTTTCACGCTGATTGATTCCACCCTTGCGACGCCGCTTGGTCAGCAGCCGTTGTCGTATGGCGTATCGCTGGTCGTGCATTCGGCGACAAAGGGAATTGCAGGCCACAACGATGCGATGCTCGGTGTCGTTGCTGGCGAAAAGGAATTGATCGACGCGATTTGGGGTTATTCAGTATTGCACGGCGCAACGGCATCGCCTTTTGATGCACTTAATGGTCTTCGCGGTATTCGCACGCTTGGTGTGCGCCTCGCGCATCAATGCGCTTCAGCACTTTCTATCGCAACAACGCTTTCTAAGCATCCACGAGTTTCGGCCGTGCACTACCCCGGTTTAAACAGCCACCCGCAACATGCATTGGCAGCAAACCAGATGCGTCAGTTTGGATCGCTTCTATCGTTTGAGATTTCCGGCGGAAAAGATGCTGCTCGAAAAGTGGTTGATGGAGTTCGCCTAGTTCGGCCAGCCGTCTCGCTTGGTGGGCCCGAGACGCTTATCTGTCACCCTGCTTCAAGCACCCATGTGGGCATGCCACTAGACGCACAGATTGAAAGTGGAATTACAGATGGAATGTTGCGCGTGTCCGTAGGGCTTGAATCAACAGCCGACATCTTTGCCGACTTGCAACAGGCACTATCGCTGTAACGGCGCAATAGCGCCGAAGTGATTAACGCTCTTCTTTGAAGATGACGTGCTTGCGTACGACTGGGTCGTACTTCTTCAGCTCGATGCGCTCGCGTGAGTTGACTTTGTTCTTACGCGTTACGTAGACATAGCCGGTGTCGGCGGTGCTACGAAGCTTGATGATGGGGCGCTTATCTTTACTTTTTGCGGCCATGGCGTGATGCTCAGACTTTCTGTCCGGTTGCGCGGATGTCGGCGACTACTCGCTCGATACCCAACTTGTCGATGGTGCGAAGGCCCTTGGAACTGACGTTGAGGTTGATCCAACGCTTCTCAGATGGCAGCCAGAAGCGCTTCTTGTGGGAGTTGACCTTCCACCAGCGCTTGGTCTTGACATTGGAGTGGGATACAGAGTGGCCCGTTGAAGGGCGCTTTCCGAGGACGTCACAGCGATTTGGCATTGGACAAGTATAGACAGGGCCAACCCCCCGCTACACTATGAAAACTATGAAGAAGGAAACACACCCCGAGTACCGCTTTGTTGTCTTTGAGGACTCCTCCGCCGAGTACCGATTTCTCACCCGCACCACCATGAACACCGACCCGTCGAAGACGGTTGTCTGGGACGATGGCGAGACGTACCCGCTGGTGCAGCTTGATATCAGCAATGCCAGCCACCCATTCTTCACCGGCCAGATGAAAATCATCGACTCCGCCGGTCGCGTCGAGCGCTTTAACAAGCGTTACGGCACACGCAAGAAGGCTGTCACCAAAAAGGAACCCGTACAAAAATAGGGTTTCGACGCGCTACTTCAGCGTGTCAATTATCTTCGCAATCCCCTCGACAGTTGTACGTGGGTTCACGATGCAAAATCGCAATACTGTTTCGCCCTGCCAGCTGCTTGGCACTACGAACGCAATTCCCTTAGACAGAATGCGGTCGCTCCACGACTGATATTGGGCCGGGCTCCAGCCCGAACGCCGGAATACCAGAACCGAAAGTTCGGGCTCCAGCACCAACTCAAGGTGTTCGCTTTTTCGGATGAGTTCGGCGCCTTGGCGAGTTACATCAAGCGTTACTTCCATAGCATCGCGATACGCATCGGTGCCGTGCATGGCAAGGCTGAACCAGAACGGCAAGCCACGCGCACGCCGAGACAAGTGGTGCGCCAGATCGGCTGGGTTCCATGCCTCATCACGGTGTTCTGCTTGTTGCAGCACGTCCAGGTATTCCGCATGTTGCGTGTGTGCGTTGCGGGCCTCTTCCGGGTTGCGATAGATAAGCGCACACGAGTCGTACGGGCCGAAGAGCCATTTGTGCGGATCAACAATCAGGCTGTCGGCGTGTTCGATGCCGTTGAACAAGTGGCGAACGCTTGGCGCGCACAGAGCCGCCGCACCGTACGCACCGTCGACATGGAACCATGTGTCGAGCGCCTTGGCTTGTTGCGCCATGCCTTCTAAATCATCTACGACGCCAACATTGGTGGTGCCCGATGTGGCGACAATTGCACAGACGCGTTTCTTGTCTTGCCTGCTTAATGACGCAATGAATTTTGCTGTTGCCGCACCACTCGTGCGGCCGCGTTCGTCGGCTGGCACTTTGAGCACATCGGCGTCCATCACCTTTGTTGCTTGTTCCACAGATGAATGAGAACCGCCCGATGCAACGATGAGCGGCCTTGTCTTGTCCATTGATCCGCGGGCACGATGACGCCATCGCCAACGCGCAGCCAACAGCGCCGACAAGTTGCCTGCAGTGCCGCCAGCGACGAACACGCCACCAGAGCCTTCTGGCATCTTGGCTAGATCAACAATCCATTGGATTGCCTGATTCTCGGCGTAGACGGCGCCCGCGCCCTCCAACCATGAGCCGGCGTAAATATTGGAAGCGGCGACTACGAGATCGAAAAGAACAGAACTTTCCGTTGGTGCACCAGGAACGAACGAAAGAAACAACGGGTGATCCACACTGATGCA
This sequence comes from Ilumatobacteraceae bacterium, assembly GCA_036746695.1. Classification (GTDB taxonomy): domain Bacteria; phylum Actinomycetota; class Acidimicrobiia; order Acidimicrobiales; family Ilumatobacteraceae; genus UBA3006. Next base: position 187,824 of record DAIODP010000001.1, read on the forward strand.
TGAAGGCGCGAGCTCGTCGGCGAATTCGCGCAGTACATCGAGCCCATTTCTGCCTTCGGGCTTGATGGTCTGACCAACGATCGAATTCAGTTCGCTCAGCGTGTATGGCTTGTCGAGTGGCGGCGGATCCATCTTGATTCGTTCCATCGCGTACTTAACGATTGCAAGGGCCAACTCGGCGCTTTCCTCATCGTAGAAATGCATGAGTTGGGGTTTAGAGATGTCGGTCACTATTGCGTGCTCATTGCTTGTTGTACCTGCTTCAGCGTTGGCAACGACGGGACTGCGCCGTGCACGGTTGTTGCAAGAGCACCACCTACTGCCGCAACCTTCGCCGCATCGAGCACTGCCCTGCCTCGGGCAATTTCCGAGCACAAAGCGCCAATGAATGCGTCGCCGGCGCCAACGGTGTCCACTGGTGTCACAACGAATGGGTCAACATGGTTCGATGATGAAGGCGTTTCGACTGTCGCACCATGAGCGCCCAGTGTTGTAACAACTGTTGCAACGCCCTGGCCAAACAACACACTGGTGCCACCAAGCACTTCAGATTCGGTTTCGTTCGGCACGATGATGTCGGTGAGCGCGAGTATTTCTGGTTGTAGGCGTGACGCAGGCGCCGGATTAAGCACAGTTACCGACCCATTGCGCCGGGCTGTTTCGAATACGCTCAGAACGGTTTCAAGCGGTATCTCGAGTTGAGCAAGCACCACTCGGGAAATTGGTAGTTGCAGTTGGCTTTGAGATCCGACGAAGGCATTGGCACCTGCAATTACGACAATTGCGTTTTCACCGTGCTTATCGACGTTGATGAAAGCCCTGCCTGTTGGTGCTGACACCGTGAGCAGGTGGCTGGTATCAATGCCCTCCTTCTCAAGAATCGCCCTCAGCATTGCTCCAGCATCGTCGTTGCCTACGCAACCAACGAATGCAGTTCGTGCGCCCATGCGAGCACACGCAACCGCCTGGTTCAGCCCCTTGCCACCGGCATGTTCCGCATAACCATTTGCAATCAACGTTTCGCCGGGCTTGGGCAAACTCTCAAGAGACGCAACAAGATCAAGATTGGCGCTACCGACCACCACTACATCGAAGTCGGGAGTGATTGAAGCGCCTGTCACCTCTCTACTTTGACACATTGGACCTAAGCAGATGCCCATTTAGGTTGACGATTAGAGTCGGAGAAATGATTTCACCGCTACAAATGATTGTGGACTGCGACCCTGGGCATGATGACGCAATCGCACTTGTTGTCGCTGCAAAGTACGCCAACCTCGTAGGGGTGACGACGGTTGCAGGCAATGCGCCGATTGCGGCCACAACCCGCAACGCACGAATTGTTCTGGACATGATCGGATCCTCTGCCCCTCTGCACCAAGGCGCGCACCGCCCGTTAGTTGCACCGCCAAGAGACGCCGCCTATGTACATGGCGAAAGTGGGCTGGACGGTGCCGACTTGCCTGCACCTTCCCGAGCAGCCGATAGCAATGATGCCGTTTCATACATCATCGAGACGTGTCGTGCGACTGAAGGCATTTGGCTGGTGCCGACTGGGCCTTTGACGAATATTGCCCTGGCGTTACGAAGTGCACCCGATTTACGCGACCGCATTGCGGGCATCTCGTTGATGGGTGGCGGCACATTCGGCAACCGAACCACTGCTGCAGAATTCAATATCTGGGCCGACCCGGAAGCTGCCTCCATGGTGTTCGAATATGGCGGCAAGCTCATCATGAGTGGCCTAGATGTGACACACAAATTGCAGGCGACGCCAGAACGTATTGCCAAGGTTCGCGCTCTGCCTGGCCGCTTAGCTGCGGTACTCGCCGATCTTTTCGTCTATTTCTCTGATGTCTACGTAAGTCGTCACGACAATATGCTCGGCGGCGCTGTTCACGACCCGTGCGCGGTGTTGGCTCTCACGCATCCTCAGTTGTTCACGACTGTCGATCAACATGTGCGAATCGAAACGTCGGGAGAACTGACACGCGGCATGACGGTGATTGACAAGCGCGGTTTGATCGAGCGCCTTGATCCAAACTGCACCGTTGTGTGGGACGTAGATGCCGAAGCCGCCTTTGACGTGATCGTAGATTCGATCGGCAGTTTTAGTAACTAGTTAGCGCCACGCCAACAATTGCTCGACAAGACCTAAATCGAACGGTCCACCGCTGGCAAGAATGATGTGTTCTGCGCCCGCCTCTTTGTACTGAGCAAATATTTCGGAAGTTACTTCTTTCGGATAGATGGCAACCGTACGCTCGATTTCACGTGGGTTACGGCCAACCTTGGCGCACCATTCGTCGAGAATACGCAATTTGTTCGCGTAACTTTCTGGCGGGCCGAAGTAGTTGTACTGATCGGCGTATTCCGCAACGAGACGCAATGTGCGCTTCTCGCCACCGCCACCAATCATCAGTGGAATCGAACCACGCACTGGTTGCGGGTTCAGTTTCGCCATGCGTTCTTTGATAACAGGAAGGCCTGCTTCAAGAAGCTTGAGGCGCCCGACGGCATCACCAAACTCGTAGCCGTATTCGGTGTAATCGCGCTCGAACCAACCGGAACCAATGCCCAACACAAAACGTCCATCGCTGATGTGGTCGATTGTGCGCGACATGTCTGCCAACAGCTGTGGATTGCGATAGGTGAAGCAGGTGACTAATGCACCGACAGATGCGTGGCATGTGTCTGCCGCCATGGCGGCTAGCAGCGTGTAGCACTCGAAATGGCGTTCCTCTGGGTCTCCCGAGAGTGGATAGAAGTGATCCCACGTCCACAAGCTGTCGACACCCATTGCATCGGCGGCACGCCATGCCGTGCGCATCTCTTTCACTGTTGTTGCCTGTGGCCAGAGTTGTACGCCGATTTTCATATGTGGATCCTTCGTTGCTACTTAGATGAACTTTTTAAGAATAGAGAACTTGCGCTTCGTATATGGCGGATATGCAAGCGGTGCATCCAACATTGTGGATCGCTTCAATACAGGCTTGAGATGTTGAAATACATCAACACCAGATTGCCCGTGGTACGCGCCCATGCCGCTTTCGCCAATGCCACCGAACGGCAAGTACGGGCCAGTCATGTGCATGATGGTGCCGTTCACCGTTACGCCACCCGAAGTGGTTTCTGCAACAACTTTTTCATTCACGCTGTTGTCTTGTGCAAACACATACAGCGCCAGTGGGTGTGGGCGGCTATTCACGAAACCGATCGCCTCGTCGATGGAGCCGACTTCGAGAACGGGAAGAATTGGGCCGAAAATCTCTTCTTGCATGACGGCCGAGTTTTGATCTACGTCAACCAAGACGGTTGGCGCGATGTAGCGCTCTGCCGGCTCTGATTGACCACCAATTGCAACCTTTCCAGAAGAAATGAGCGACGTAAGCCTCGAGAAATGCTTCGGCGAAATGACTCGCGAATAATCCTTGCTTGCGTGGGGATCTTCTCCGTAAAACTCGGTGATTGAAGTGCGAATGGCTTCAACAAGTTCGTTCGCGATCGACTTGTGCGCAAGAACATAATCTGGTGCGACACATGTCTGGCCAGCGTTGACATACTTGGCCCAAGCGATTCGCCGTGCAGCGACAGCGATGTTTGCCGATGCGTCAACGATGGTGGGGCTCTTTCCACCAAGCTCGAGCGTCACAGGTGTGAGATTTTCTGCAGCGGCGCGCATAACCACACGACCGACCGCCCCGTTTCCTGTGTAGAAAATGTGATCAAACTTTTGCTTGAGCAACTCTGTTGTCTCTTGCACGCCGCCCTCGACGATGGCTACTGCCTTGTCGGTGAAATACAGCGCCACAATCCTTGCAAGCACTCGCGACGTTTCGGAAGACACTTCCGATGGCTTCATTACCACTGCGTTTCCAGCAGCGATGGCACCTGCAGCGGGAATGAGCAACAACTGAACGGGATAATTCCAAGGAGCGATAATGCACACGACACCAAGCGGTTGTGGAATTCGCATAGAGGAACCAGGTTTGGTGACCATTGGGGTGGGCACCTTTCTTGGCGCGGTCCACTTCTTCAGGTTTTTCAGCATCAGTTTCACTTCGGTAATGGTGAAACCAATGTCGTAAAGCCAGGCCTCTTCTACCCCGCGTCCAAGATCGACCTTAAGGGCCGCCGACAGCTCGTCTTGATGCTTCTCGAGCATCGTGATCATTGTCTCGAGTTGGGCCTTGCGCCACGCCAAAGGCCGAGTGATTCCCGAGTCAAATGCTTGTCGGGATCGCTGAACAATCGATGAAATCATGGAAATGACACTAACTGGAGCGGACGACGAGATTCGAACTCGCGACCCTCACCTTGGCAAGGTGATGCTCTACCACTGAGCCACGTCCGCAGGTATTACGGATTTGAGTTTAGCAGGGGGTCTGCGGTGCTCAACACGTCGCGCTGAACTCTTTCGCTGGTGCCAAACCGCACCACTGCGGCGAGTGATGCGAGCACAAGCACCGATCCGAATGCTTGCCACGTGCGAATGGTCTGCCCAAAAAAGACCCAGGCAAAAAACATTGAAAGGACAGGGCCAATAAGACAGATCAATGACGAGGTGCCGGCCGCAACGTAGCGCTGGGCCCACACCATGGTGGTGTGACCAACAGTTCCCGACAGCAATGTCATCGCCAAAATAAGCCAAGCATCGTGGATGGAAATCGAAGTGAGGTCATCGCTGGTTATTGCTCCCCACGTTCCTGCAATTACTGCCTGAACAATGGAGACGCCGAACATGAATGACCATGTATTGATTCCGCCAACGCGGGCTTTCTTTGATGCCACGAAATAGCCGGTCCAGAACACTGCGTTTGCAAGTGCGAATGCGTCGCCGCGCAAGGTTGCTATTCCCCCGCTGCCAGCACCGAGCGCAACCATCGCAACACCACAGAAACTTGTAACTGCAAATATCACCTGCAAAACACTGATCTTCTCTTTGAGAAAATATGGGGCTACAAAGAGCGTGATTGCAGAAGCAACGCTGCCGATGATGGTTGCATTGGCAATTGAAGTTGTACGGAATGAGACAAAGCCAAAAATAGTGGAAACGCCGAAGAACATTCCAGGGATGATGCTCACCTTGAGTGTCTCAAAATTGAGTGGCGCTTTTCTGCTTAGCACGATTGCAAACAAAATGAACGGCCACAACAGCACCCGGTAGAAAATTGTGGAGTTGATCGACATGTCAACTGCCAATGTGAGGCTTGGACCTATGCCCCAAACAAGGTTTGCGACGAGAACGCCACTAATCGGAAAAATCTGTGCGCGCGCACCGATGGCGCGACTCGCGGACGAAACTCTGTTCACGCTTTGGTATCGGGCGGGCGCAAGTCGACGCGCAGTACCAAGAAACCATCTTCTATTGCGGCGCTTGCATCACCGATCATTGCAAAGTCTTGAAAGTCGGTCTGTGCCTGATTAAGGAACATTTGCCTTTCTTCGCCAGCAACTGGAGGAAGCGGCCGACGCTTAACGGCCGAGGCCCGCTCCTTAAATCGTGCAATCATTTCTGTTGGATCGAATTGACCGGCCATATGACAAAACTAGACGACTAGCCGCGAAGAAGCGGGTCTATCGCCGCATGCTTCTGAGAATCTTGCTGCCGAGGAATGTCCTCAGAAGGATCAATATCTACTTGTGACTCGTCTGCATCCAACCGACGCGGAGGCTTCGGTCGAGATTGGACTTTTGTCAAGTGCTTGCGCGCCTGAACATGTTGCAACTGGCGCCACGGTGCAAGGAACGCATCTTTTTCGTCATCTGGCAACTGCATGTATTCGCGTTCACTCATCAGTTCTAGGGCTGCAAGCGCGGGAGACTCGGGGCGGGCCGTTGTCCAGAACCACCACGTGAGGTACGCGAGGCCAAGACCCGCGCCAATGAACAACAGCGCCAACAACGACACCCGAACGAATAGCGCTAGAACGCCTACTGAAACAAGAACCACGTGGAACAAGATACCGCACCAGCCCATACTGAAGTTGTGTCGTCGAGCCTGCTCAATGTCGTGTCCTCGTTGCTCTTCGTCGGATTGATGCTTTTTCTCATGAAACTTGCGCGCCAAGGCGGCAGCTATTGGGAATCCAAAGACGGAAAACGAAGTATCTGTCGAATGCAGCTGATGGACGATGAAGGAAACTGGAAGCGTGTGAGGATTGTTGTCGACTTTGGATCGAACGCCGTACTCGTTACCGCTCGAGGGAGAAACTCGAATGCTTATTTCGGCGCTTGGCGCGTCATTGGGCATGCCCACCAAACTCAGAGGGTTGATGTTGATGACACTGAAAACGTCTATGCAATGACCCATACGTCAAACGAAGACAAACTTGCAATGTTGCGGTTACCAACTGGTTCGAAATGTGCAGCAGTCGTCTCCGACCGGATCACTCGCTAAAGGATCGTTCCAAGAAGGGACTAATTGGTGCGCCGACCTGATCAAGGTTGATCAAAAATGCATCATGGCCATGGGGTGAATCTATTTCGACATAGGTTGAATCGGTCCCCTGCTCGACAAGCATCTGGTGAATCTGTTTTTGCTGATACGAGGGATACAAAATGTCGCTCGATATTCCGAGAATCAGAGTTTTTGCGGAAATCCGTTTGACTGCTGACTCGAGCGTTCCACGACCGCGTGCAATGTCGTGCAGGTCCATTGCTTTTCCAATGATGAGATAACTGTTTGCATCAAATCGACGAATCAAACGGTCGCCGTGATGATCCAAATATCCCTCGACTTCGAACCGATCCCACAAACCCAAGCCGTTGTAGTCGGCGTCGGTGTCTGCAAGTTCGCGACCAAAGCGTTCGGTGAACACGTTGTCGCTTCGGAACGTGACTTGCGCAATCGAACGCGCAATGGACAAACCCTGCCATGGTCCGTCGCCAATATCGGCGTCGTAGTATTCGCCACCACGCCATTTTGGATCGAGCGCGATAGCACGGCGCCCAATTGCACCCCATGCGATTTGTTGTGCAGTTGACTGTGCGCATGTAGCAACAGGGATAATTGTTTTTACACGATCAGGAAACGTGACCGCCCACTCCAGAACTTGCATTCCGCCCATCGATCCCCCAACGACGCTGTGCCAACGAGCAATGCCGAGCATGTCGCTGAGACGCACCTGTGCTCGAACCATGTCGCGCACCGTGATGACAGGGAAACGAGAGCCGTATGGCTTTCCGTCGTCCGGGTGTGGCGATGCGGGGCCCGTAGAGCCTTGGCAACCCCCGATGACATTGCTGCAAACAACAAACCATTTATTGGTGTCGATTGCCGAACCTGGGCCGATGATTCCCTCCCACCAGCCGGGGGTTGGATGCCCATCACGTGCGGGGCCAGCAACATGGCTGTCGCCCGTCCATGCATGACACAACAAGATTGCATTTGATGCATCGGAGTTAAGCGAACCCCATGTCTCGTAAGCGATGGTGACATTGTGTAAATGCTTTCCACCATCGAGAGCAAATGGACGATCTGAAGGAAAGTGCGCAAACTGTCGATTGCCAATGGGCTGCCCAAGAGACCATGCGCCTGTTGCTGGGTAATCATGTCTAGCCATTGGCAAAATCCGTTTCGTTTGCCCAACTGGCTCGGCCGTTGCTTTACCAAAAGGTAAAGCCACATCCCCACCCGAAGGTGAGTGGCACCGTGGGCTCGCCCCGGTTGCCGGACCAATTGGTCTCTCCTGATGCAACTGTTACGCACCACCGCCTTGGCCGAGCAGGCCGAGACGATGTTGCCTCAATAACGATACAGCCCGATATGGTGAAACCACCACAGCGGGCGGAGTTGGCGCTGTGAGGACCGTGGCGCTTGGCGTCGGGGGGTTATTTATGCACAATTTGCTTGCTTCGACCGTTGTGTCCCGTTCGATTCCCCCCAAAGGTTTTGGCAGTTTTGCTCGGGTACAGATCCCGAAGAATACGCATGTGGCAACGTTTGGTGGCCCGATCTTGACTGCACCCGCTTTCTTTGTGGAACCACCAGATGTGCGCAGCCGCTCAATTCAAATTGAACGAGATTCTTTTTTAACGGGCCCTCCGCAACGCGAGCCCGGCGACACCATCAATCATTCATGTGAACCCAATTGCGGCATGCGAAATGCCTCACAAATTGTGACGATGCGCGATGTACTCGAAGGTGAAGAACTGACATACGACTACGCCATGAGCGACACCGCGGACTACGACGAATTTCGCTGTGGATGTGGCACAGAGTCGTGTCGCGGCCAGGTCACAGGCAACGATTGGAAGTTGCCAGAAATCCAAGCCCGATACCAGGGATATTTCTCGCCATACATTGCCCGGAAGCAAGTTGCAGTTAGGCAAAAACGAAATCTTACGAAAGTTGACGTGGAGAAACTCGTTGCGCAATACGACAGTAACCCTCGTTACGCATTACAAAATGCCCTGCAAAAAGTAACCGGATACACGTGGGAATCGTTTGGCGAACTGATCTACAGAATCGAGCATGCAACGGAATTGCGCTTGGTGCAGCTACAGCGAGGTGACACCGAAGCGCTGGATTGGCTTCTTACCCTGTTGAACGAACAGCGCAACGTCGAGAGTTAGCAATCTTCTTATAGACCATTGCACCTAACTGTGAAATAACAGGCAATGGAATGAGGTAACCAACGAAACGCCACCACTCGCCTGAATCGCGGGCCAATTGCGCAACGGCCAAGTGACCAGAGCGGTGAGTCTTCCCATCCGCGCTCACCCACTGAACGGCTTCGGAGCATTGGGCTTCGGTGAGACCCAACGCTTGCACATCGGTTTCCTGCCAGGCAACAACATGTGGTGTGTTACGAATGTGTTTATTCATCCAACGCACGCACGCATTACAAAATACGCATTCCCCATCAAAGACCAACGTTGCCGTTTGAGGATTGGAATGCATAGATGGCAGGCTAGTTGGGTTGGCTTGTAGGTTGTAGTGCGCATGTACAAGTTTCTTCTTAAACCGAAATGGCTTGCGATTCACGCGTTAGTTGTTGTGCTTGTTGCCACTATGTGCGTCCTTGCAAGTTGGCAATGGGACCGTCACGTTGAACGTAAAGCCTTCAATGAAACATTGATTCAGCGGTTTAGCGAGCCCCCAAAACCCCTGGCTGACCTATTGCAGCAGTACCCAAATCGCGAGGATGCACAGTGGCGGCTTGCAACGATTTCTGGAACATACCTAGAGCAATTGAGTGTCAATGTTGTCAACGTCTCTCAAGATGGTCGTGCCGGTTACGACCCAGTGACACCTCTCAAAATTGATGGCGACAAGATTGTGCTGATCAACCGCGGGTTTGTACCGCTTGATGCGTCTCAGCCCCCAGCTCCCAAGGGTGTTGTTGAGATAACTGGGCGCATTCGCGTAACCGCGGAGCGTCGCACCGGTGCAGTCTCCGACTCGGCAACTGGAGTGCTGACAGATATTCAACGAATTGATATTGAACGCCTCGCACGACAGTTACCAGACCCAGTCGTTGATGTTTATCTAGAAGCAGCCCAATCGATACCGGCCGACAGTGAGATGTTGTCGGTCGTTGCTCCCCCAGTTTTTGGCAACGGACCACACCTTGGTTACGTTGGCCAATGGCTTCTTTTTAGTATGTGCGCAGTTGGTGGATGGATTGCCCTTGTTGTTCGCGAGAAGCGACAGCTACAGAAACCTGCCGGGAAGCAAACACCGAATAAGCCCTAACGGCGATTTGCGAACAAGCTTTATCTTTATTCGCAACGGAACGTTGAAGAACAACCTCGTCATCTGCCGAGCGATAACACGAGCCTTCGTGTCGATGCGAAGGTAGCCAGACCAATGAGACTGCGGAAGCGAAAAGAAGTGATCGAAGAACACTTGAATGTCGGCCGTCGTTAACCGCGAAAGAGCAGCCAAACCAAAGTCGTGCAATACACGCGTGCGAAGGAATGATGTTGGCCACACCGCATTCCAACCCACACGCGCTATGTCGTCCGCGCTCTCGACACGTGTCAACGCCTCTGAAACTGCTCGCGCTACCCGAGGCGCCGCGCGCAACGATGCCGCAACCGAATAACCCGTAACAGGATGGATGAAACCAGCGGCAGCACCAAAGCCAACCACAGGACCGCTGCGCGATGGCAGCGAACCACCCATAGCGATTCGAACATGCTCCACTTGCTGCGTTGCCTGAGAAAAGTCTCGGCCCAAACGCTGCTCCAGTCGTTGCCGAAGCACAGCATCGCTCACTGCATCACGTTCCACTAACGACGTTTCTTCAACCATGGCAGTGCCATTACCCAAATCGAACGCGTACAAGAACGTTGCAGGACTAGCGCTAGCGCCTGCAGGCGTGGACCAATCCATCAAGGTGAACGATCCTGCTTGAACCGCCCCCGCTGCACCGGTGTGCACGCCATACGCAGACTGGAAACCACCCGTGTATTGATTATCGCGAAGCAGCAGCGTTGACTGAGTTCCTCCACAATCGAAGACCGCGCGTGCCTCGTATCGTTCGTTACTTGAAAGTTGCACCTGCAAGATGTTCTCGTCGCTGTGTTGCACACGCACAACAACCCCTTCACAAAACTTGACAGCATCGTCGGTGAGATACTTCTGCAGCAGGTTGTTATCAAAGATGCCGTACGGTCGTGATAAATGATGTTCCACCTTCCCCACTACACGCACTTGTGGCCAAGTGCGCTGAAAACAACTTTGTAATTCGGCCGCATCATCCCTATTGTCCAAGTCGTCAACCCATGTTCCATACGTCGAATTCCATGGCTTGTTCGGGTTTGCGTCAACGATGATGACGCTGCGGCTAAGACGCGCAAACTCGAAAGCGAGCGCCCGACCAGCCGGACCGCCGCCGATGATGAGCACGTCGCACCTTTCTACCAATGTTGACATCGATCAGTGATTCGATTCGATCTTGGCCATGCGTCGGAACTGTTCAATGACGTCGGGGCTCTTGTGGGCCGCATCAAGACTTCGATACACGGTGTCAACATTGACACTGATTCGGCCAAATTCCTTCCAATTACTGAACCGCAGCGCGTTATTGCCAGAAATATCACGGGCTATTTCTTTTGCTGCATCAAATGCGTCCATACCAGCCGATTTACGGAATGTTGCCTCCGATAAAACGAACGAGAGGTAATCACGCACATCGCGCACACCCTTATTGTCGGTGATCGGACCGTGCCCCGGCACCACCACATCACAATCAAGAGCAACAATCACGTCACATGCGGCAATCCAATTCTGCAACGGGCCCGCCCAGACAATCGGTTGGCCGCCGATAAACAAAATGTCCCCTGTATAAACAGTTCTGGCGTTGGGCACGTAAGCAATGGTGTCTCCAGCCGTGTGCGCTGGACCGACCTCAATAAGTTGCACCTCTTTGCCGCCGATAAAAACGCTTCTTCGGCCATCGAAGGTTTCTGTTGGTAATACCAATTCGATGTCATCAAAGGAGAAATCGCCGAAGAAGCTTCGAAATAGATCCCCGACTTCGCCCGGCGCCTTATTCAGCGCGGCCAGCATCGAGGGTGGAACTTCGCTCATTTCTTTCGCAGTAGCCGAACTTGCGATAATCGTCGCATCGCGCACTAATTGATTGCCGTAGCAATGATCGCCGTTGGCGTGCGTATTGACAACCGTATTGATAGGCGATGCCGATGTGGCTGCAACCATCGAGTCGAGCATTTGCTGAGTCAGTTTGAGATCAAACAGTGTGTCAACCAAAAGCGACTCGCCTTCGCCAACGACGAGACCAGCATTGCTGTACCCCCAGCCGCCGTCGGGCTGCAAGTACGCGAAGCAACCGTTTCCAACTTCGTGCAAACCAAGCGTGTATCTACTTTCCATCGGTGTCCTCCAGTGTTGACAGCAATGCGGCGCCAATGGCACCAGCATGCTCACCTAGTTCTGCAACACGCAATGCGGCATGACGCCGATGCTCTGGCGCGTACAACAGCTTGTTAAACCATTCACCAATTGGAGACATGATGACGTCTGCCGCCTGAGAAAGACCACCTCCGATGACGATGGTGTCCGGATCGGTGATGTTGGCAAGATTTGCCAAACCCAATGCAACCCAATTTGCAAAACGATCGATGACATCCAATGCGATCTTGTCGCCAGTTCGAGCTGCGGTGATTACCGATTCGCCAGAATCGCTTCCTCCAAGAAAGGCCAAGCCGCTTCCCGATGCATAACGTTCCCAACAACCACGTTTGCCGCAAGGACACGGCGGGCCTTGGGGGTCGACGATCATATGACCAATCTCGCCCGCGAAGCCCTGTGAGCCACGCTGCAAGACGCCACCGGATACCAAGCCTCCGCCGATGCCAGTACCCAACGTGACCATCCACATATCGCGCGATCCCATACCCGCGCCGTGTTTCCACTCGCCAAGCGCACCACACGTTGCATCATTCTCAACCCAAACATTCTTGTTCACTCGAGCTTCAAGTTGCTCGCGCAGTGGCAACTCGATTGCACTCGGCATGTTGGGGCTGGACCGCACGACGCCATCGCTCGTAATCAAACCAGGCACACCTACACCTAGTGAATCAAAAGCACCCAAACCCTGCACGAGATCAACGATGCTGTCGGCCAACACATCCGAATGCGGAGTTGGAATCCGAGTTTGCGAAACTACGTTGCCACCTTCGTCTAGAAGCACTGCAAGACACTTCGTCCCACCGACATCGACGCCGGCAGCCAACTTCACGATTCGATTTGAGCCTTTAACTCTTTCAGCGTGCTCAGAATTCTCATTTCTGCACGGCGCTTGACAAACCCAGGCAATGGAATGACCAACTCGATAGCGAGGTCGTAAGAAACGCGAGTGCCTTCTGCAACTTGGTCGAACGTGTAAGCGCCACGGATTGACCGCATGATGTCACCGTCGATCATGTGCCATGAAAGTCGTCGAGGTGCCTGCGAGTAGTCGTATTGCAAAATGAAGTGTGTACTTCGGCCAAGAGCAGATGCCCTGTACTCCACCGATGACGGACGGCCTTCGGTATCACGATCGAGAACAATTGCCTCTTTAACATCGCGAGCCCAAGACGGATATTTCTCGAACGCGGAAGCAACCGCGTAGCAACGATCGGGAGTTGCCGCTACAACGACGGAGTCTGAACCGGAATCAACCATGTCTCTATCATTGCTGACGGGGCGGGAATACACCCAACCGACTGGACCACAGGCCATTGAGCCCCAGACCGAAAATGGGTACCAACACCCCAAAAGCCAATGTGCTTCCAGCCCGACCGTCGGTGGAACTACGGACGATTGCGCCAATCAAGCCGACAACAACCTGCGCCGCAAGACAACTGTTCATGACCATAATTATGCGACGCGGCGCCACGCCACCAGCTAAAGCGAACAGTCCAGCAACCGAAATTTCATCGGTGCGACTGCGCTGAACCGCCGAAAAATACGACCAGATGAACGCAAAACAGCCGATTGCAAACAGTGCAAGATCAACCGCAACGATCATGCCACGCAAGCCAGGCGTGAACAACCAGGCAGCGAGAAACGTCAGGACGGTGAATACACCCGTAATCAAGATGTTTGAACGAACAATTACGGACTTCACTTATCTACTCCTAACACACCGGCAAGCCTTGACGAAAGCACGTCGTAATCAAATTCGGCACATGCACGAATTCGAGCAGCCTCACCCATTGCCGTTCGCTTCGCTGGGTCTGACAACAACTGATTGAGTGCAACAACAACTTCATCCACCGATTCTGGGTTACTCACCACGATGCCTGTAACGCCATCGACAACGGCTTCCGCTGCCCCGCCGCTGTCGCCAGCAATTTGCGGCACCCCGCAAGCGGCCGCTTCCGAAAACACGATTCCGAAACCTTCTTGTTCCAAACCGCCCCATCGCGATCGACAGAGCATGGCGGAGACATCGGCGCATCCATAGAAGCGAGGCAATGCTTCATCCGAGACTCGACCGATCAACTTCACTGGTGCACGCGTTGACTGAATCAATTTGTTTAGGCGGTCGCTATCACGGCCAGTTCCTCCAATGAGCACTTGCAATTTCGGTCGATGGGCAGCCGCAACTGACGCGGCCTTGATCAACGTGTCGAAACCCTTTCGGGGTACAAGCCTGCTGAGACCAACAACGAGGTCGGCATCTTGCGCAATACCAAATTCTTCGCGTGCACTTCTTTTTTCAGTTTCTGAAAGCGGAGCGAAGCGAGCGGTGTCGACGCCCGGAGGGATGACTGTTATCGGCAAGGCATCACCACCCACATTTCTTGCCTCAGCGGCTGGGTAGCCACCGGCCGCAATGATGTGGGTTGCACCAGACAACACTCGACCCAAAACAAATCTCGATACAGGCAGCCTGCCCGGAACTGTTACTTCAGCCCCGTGCAACACCACTATGTATGGCAGTTGCAACGATCGGCCAACGATTCCCAATGGCACTGCAGGATCGAGCACAACCATTTCGGCACCAACTTCTTTTGCCATCTGATTGATGCGGTGCACCATCCAAGGGTGTGGCAATAACACTGGCTCGCGGGTTCGACGGATTTCGTAAGGTTGCTGCGCATCGAACTGCTCGCTACCGGCATGAGGCGACGTGAGCACTGCAAACGAATCCGGCGGAAGACGACGCCACCATTCCCAAAGCAAGTTTTGAATGCCACCGATTTTGGGCGGGAAATCATTGGTGACCAACAGATGTTTCATAACGGTGAACCAATACTGGCAGGCGTGTCAGCGTGGATCTGGAAGCGACCGCAATTCGTCGGCCACGAGTGGATCGTTATCCGCAAAATTGATGAGATGTTGAAGGTTTAGACGAGCAGCAGCCCACACCGCATGTGCACGCAGCACCGCTTGCGGGTGGTCGATGTAGCGAGCGACTGCATTCTGGACATCTTTATCCAATCCATCCGCGATGTTGCCCAAGTTAATGAGGGCGTTGCGCCTCACCCATGTTGGGTCGCGATCGGTGATGTACCAATGTTTGAAATTGTTCAAGAGTGCAGCATCGTCCATGTCGAGCAACTGCAAGATGGGCACCCACTGTCGAACTTCTGCATTCTGTTTCTTTGTGATGCTCAGGCGCTGGGTGGGCGGACAAACTTCTTGGCAGTCGTCGCATCCATAGACACGATCGGCAAGCGCAACTCGATATTGCCTGTCGAACACGCCGGGTTTCTGAATCAACCAAGCCAAGCACTTTGCGGCATCCACCACCCCGTTTTCAACAATCGCCCCGGTTGGGCAGGCATCGACACAACGCCTACACGCCCCGCAGCCATCATCTACTTGAGTGGTGCTCCCTCTCAATGGCGCATTAGTTACAACGCTGCCAAGCACAAAGAAACTTCCATGGCCCTTCAGCAAAAGATTGGCGTTCTTACCAAACCACCCAAGCCCTGCCAAGTGTGCTGCCCCTCTATCGACCAACGAGTTGTCGTCGGCGAACACCACCGCCTTCCAACCTTCGTCGCGAAGTTTGTCGCGCATGGCGTTGAGCCCAAGTGTCAATTCTGCGTAGTAATCGCGCTGTGCATATCGAGCAATGCGTGAACTGGGTTTGCTTGGAGCCTGCATTAATGGTTGCGAATACGAATACGCGCCGACAATCACCGCCTTCGCATCTGGCAATGCCATGCGTGGGTCGGTTGATCGCTCTGGGTTGCGATAGGTGAACTCCATGGTGTCGTGCAACCCGCGTGACTTCCGTTCGATCAGTGCGGCTCGGGCCTGCAAAAAGATTTCTGCTGGCGCGACACCGACCTGATCGAGACCACCCGACCGCCCCACCTTCAGTACATCGGCCGTATAGGTATCGATGAAGGCTTCGGGAAGCGTTGGGTTTTTAGCTAACGGCACGATGCCGAAGCGTAGGCACCATTCCGGCATTTGCAAGCAACCTAAGTGCTCGTTGCTCCTCGAAGTTGAAAACTACGGCAGTTTGCTGTGCATCGCCACACATATGGGTGACGAGGCAGTCGTCGCAAGCCGCGGTGCTGCGCTTAATGCAGGTGTCGCAACTGATGACTAACGGGCTCTGCGGACTGATAGTGATGGTTTGATTTGGCTGGCTCATATTGGTCTCCCTGTTGTGTCTGGCTGTAGGCGTTTATTTCGGTTCTTGGATGACATGTGTACGTGAACTGCACACACAGGAAGCATGCCTGCGGGGTGTAACGGGGTGTCTCCCAACTATTGTCTTGGGCATGACAACCCCTACAAGCAGTCGGGCATTTACCGTCGGCAAAGTAAACGATGAATGGACGAGATCAATTACCGATCTTGCAATCGATTCGCTCGGAACTGGCGACGTACTCCTCGCAGTTGAATATTCGTGCATCAACTACAAAGATGGGCTTGCATCTTCCGAAAAAGGCCGAGTTGCCCGTATCGACCCGCTGATTTGCGGTGTCGATCTTGCAGGCGTGGTCGTGCAGTCCTCGAACGCCGACTTTCCCGTTGGTTCTCATGTGATTGCCCATGGCAACGACATCGGTGTTTCTCATCACGGCGGATATAGCCAATACGCCCGCATCCCGGCCGACTGGTTGGTTGCGATGCCACCGAACATGACCAGCAGAACCGCAATGATGATTGGGACTGCCGGTTTTACAGCGGCCGAGTCTGTTGATGCACTAGAACGTGCCGGGCTTCGGCCAGGTGATGGCCCTGTGCTTGTTACGGGCGCAACCGGCGGCGTCGGTTCGGTAGCGGTAGGCATGCTTGCGGCACGCGGGTATGAAGTTGTTGCATCCACCGGCAAAACTTCGTCTGTTGACTGGCTAAAGAGCATTGGTGCCTCAAGCGTGATCGATCGATCCGAAACCTCCGCAGAATCGCCGAAGCCGCTGGAAAGCGAGCGTTGGGCTGGCGCAGTTGATTGCGTTGGCGGCACAACACTGGCTTACGTACTGCGCACGCTGAAATACGGTGCTGCAGTTGCAGCCAGTGGCCTCACAGGTGGCAGCGGATTAAACACCACCGTGCTTCCATTCATTTTGCGAAACATCAGCCTGCTCGGTATCGACAGCGTGCAAACACCAATGCCACTTCGTCGATCGTTGTGGCAGCGAATCGATACAGATTTGCGACCACAGTGGCTCGACACTGAAGTGCCAGAAGTAATTGGCCTGAACGACCTGCCGTTGCAACTAGACAAAATACTTGCTGGACAGATGCAAGGCCGAGTGCTTGTAGACCCCAACCTCTAGAGCAACGATTTGCGGGGAAGCACCACCGCGCCATGATTGTCTATTGAAAGAATCTTTGTTGCGCCCGATGCTGGCAGCGCAGCAGCAATGGCATTTGCCTCAGCCTTGTCGCACATGACAGCAACTGTCGGGCCCGAACCCGACAGCCACGCACACCACGCGCTTGTACCGAGCGCGGCCTTCAACGCCTCGAGTGATGTTGGTGCATGTGCAAGACGAATGTCTTGGTGAATGCGTTCCGTGGTTGCAACACGCAAAACTGTTTTGTCGCCGGTTGCAAGTGCACCAAGCAACAATGCGGTGTGCCCGATATTTACGACGGCATCGGACAGCGGGATAGTTGACGACAACGTAGTTCTGGACTTCTCGGTGCTGGTTTGTGTTTCGGGCACCCACGCAATAATCGCTGGTTCAAGAGCGCAAGGGAATTGAACCACTTCACCGGATGCACTGGCAGTAACGCCACCGACCAACGAAGCCGCCACGTTGTCGGGGTGCCCTTCCAACTCGGTGCTCTGTTGCAACAACTTTCTACGCGCGACTCCTGTCAATGCTGCATCGGCGCCATTTTGTTGAATGTGTGCGAGAACAACACCAGCCACCCTTGCCGCACCGCTAAACCCAAGCCCTCTGCCCATTGGTATTTCGGACTGCGCCCAAACACCGCCTGCGCCCCCGCCTAAGCGAAAGGCAATTGTTGCTGGGTGGTGTTCGTCCAACACTTTCGCCCGCTGCGGAATAGGAGCACCATCATCGAAACCCATATCGAAATACAGCGAAAGCGCCATGCCGAGAACGTCGAACCCAGGCCCCAAGTTGGCCGAACTTGCTGGCACACGCACGAAAACTGAATCACTCATGGGCGACTATCGTGCCACACTCGAACTGACCGCAATCAGTTTGTCCAAAGCATTTGATGCAGCGCCAGAGTCGATGCTGCCTGCGGCTCGATCGAGCCCTTCAGCCATATTCGGTGCTAGACCAGAAACGACCAAACCCGCTGCAGCATTAAGCAACACAATGTCGCGCACAGCACCTTTTTCGCCAGAAAGAGTTTTGCGAACAACCGCTGCGTTGTATGCAGGATCGCCACCTCGGACCGCAGTCACGTCGGCTGGCTGTAGGCCCAAATCTTTTGCATCGATCGAAAATTCGTTGATAAGTCCGTCGCGCAGTTCAACCACATGACAAGGCCCGCTCAGCGACAACTCGTCGAGACCGCCATGTCCGTGCACAACCCATGCCCGCTGCACGCCCCGACTCTTTATTGCAGCAACCATGCTGTGCGCCGCAGATGGGTTGCCGACACCGACGACCATGTATGAAACTTTGGCCGGATTGGCCATAGGCCCAAGCAAATTAAATGCAGTTGGAACGCCAAGTTCTTTGCGTGTTGGCCCTGCATGACGAAACGCTGGATGGAAAGTGGGCGCAAAGCAAAATCCCATTCCAGCCTGCACAACACATGTTGCAACTCCTGCACCGTCGAGATCGATGGCGACACCGAGTGCCTCAAGCACGTCGGCAGTTCCGCACTGCGAAGATGCCGCACGATTGCCGTGTTTGCAAACCGGGACACCAGCACCAGCAACTACAAGAGAGGCCATCGTTGAAATATTCACTGAATGTGATTTGTCACCGCCGGTGCCAACGATGTCAATTGCGTGCGCGGCTATCTTGTCGGGAAGTTCGACCACGCCTGAGGCACCAATCACTGCGGCAAGCATGCCTTGTAGTTCGTCCGCGGACTCCCCCTTTGCACGAAGTGCGACGACGAATGCCGCAATCTGTGAAGGTTGCGCTTCTCCGCGAAGGATCGCGGTCATTGCCACTTCCGCATCGGCAGACGACAAATGTTCACCCGCGACCAATTGAGTGAGAACGCTTGGCCAGCCTCCAACGAGTTCGATTGAACTCATTGCATGCGCCTTAGCTGCAAATGGGTGTTATGCGCTTTGGCGACGTTGACGCAATATTCGTCGACGTTCGCGTGCGGTTGCCCCGCCCCAAATTCCCTGGTGCTCGCGATTGTCAAGTGCATAGTTCAAACACGCTATGCGAACCTCACACTGCTCGCACACCGATAAAGCAAAGTCTGCGTGATCCTCGTTGTCTGGGTAGAACATTTCGGCATCTAAGCCGTGGCAGGCACCTTTGCTTCTCCACGTCATATCCACAATCGACACAAAGTCCCCCTCAGCCCCGCTGAAAAAACTTCCCCGCGGGTGATGGTAGGACGATCGGCTATGTCTGCGCCAATTGACCCATTTCTGTCGTCAACTTGGCTGATTTAAGAGGTTTTGGCTAAGCCCCACAGATCGCCGATCAGTTCGGTTGACCCTGGAAACCAATCAGGAATGATGATCAATTTCTACTCTTTCGGGATACCGTACGCCCGCGCTAAGACCTGTAGCGGGTGAACCGGTTGGTTACCAGTTTGCTCATTAATTGCTGTATTCGCAAGGTGGCAGTCACCCATGACCACTTCGCCTTGTACATCCTGAATCAACTTTCCAAGTTTCTGAGCTATTGGAATTGATAGTTCTGCATTCTCGGCGCGCAGTCCCCACATGCCGTCAATACCCGAACATTGTTGAATCAGTTTTACTTTTGCTCCAGTGAGCTTCAATAAATCCCGACTCTTTAGTCCAATGTTTTGAGCGCGCAAGTGACAAGGACTGTGATACGTAATTGTCTCTGGAACGTAACCCTTAAAATCAAGCTCTAGTGACAGACCTTCCGTCTTGTGCAACCTCATCAGATACTCGGCTGCGTCAAATGTATTCTCTGAAACAAGCCTGGAATCGGGTCCACCGACATAGTCCAAGTAATCAATTTTCAATACGTAACTGCAAGTTGGTTGAGGTACCACGATGTCGTAACCTTTTTGTACTTCGGCGGCGAGATTGGCAACATTCTTTGCCGCAACCTTGGTGAACATGGCCATGTCTCCACTGTGAAGGTACGGTGCGCCGCAGCAAGTTACATTGTCGGCAACGATGCATTCGATGCCATTGTGTTCGTAGACCTTAACGAGATCCTGACCGATTGACGGATCTAGATACTCCACCACGCAGGTTGGAAAAACAGCCACTTTTGCTTTCGGGTTATTCAGCCTGATTTTTGGACGACGTTTAAACCATGAGCTGAATCGAACTTTGGTAAATGGAGAAAGCATGCGAACACTAGAAACGCCAACGGTTTTTTCCACTACTTTGCGCAGAAATGAACCAGGCTTGGCGCTCACAAAAACGTTTGTGACAACATTGGCCGACGTTGCGACCTTGCCCAAAGTATCGGTCCGACCCATGACTGCTGTAGTCAGTTTTTTGCGAACCGACATATGTCCATTTGTGTGGCGCATCGCGTCGGTTCGCAACATGAGGCGGGGGAAATCCAAGGCCCATTCATGCAGGCTCGGGACGTAAGGACAATTTATGTAGCAAAGCTTGCACTGAAAGCATCCGTCCGCGACATGGTCCTGCTGTGCGGGTGTCATCAACCCCGAGTCTTGGTCTGAATGTTGATCAATGTAATCAAACAGTGTTGGAAACGAAGGACAAAAATCGATGCATCGTCGACATTGCTGACACAGGTCGTATACGCGCTCTAGTTCCTTTCGAGTGTCAGCCTCATCAAGGTAAAGCGGGTGATGAGGATCGTATATTGTTGTCATTTATTACTTCGCTTCACTAGGTGTCTATCAGAATCTATACATTCGTATATCGGTCATATCTAGTTGCATGATTCTATTAAAAATATCGATCAACTTTCTGAGATCAAGAAATGCTTTTCAATCCATTAGAAAATTGATTGGCATTACTTTTTTCGGCACGCGCAAGTATCTCAAACCAATCTGCAATTTCAGAAAATCCCTCTTCCCGCGCAGTCTTTGCAAAATCTGGGTACATTTGTGTGTGCTTATACGTTTCGCCAGCAATGGAAGCCTTCAAGTTCTGCTCGGAATCGCCAATTGGAAGACCAGTGATTGGGTCGCCAACTTCCGCGATGTACTCAAGGTGTCCATGTGCATGCCCAGTTGCGCCATCGGCGATGTTCTTGAACAATGAAGCAACTTCTGGAAGACCTTCAATATCTGCCTTTTGCGCGAACCATAAATAGCGACGGTTTGTGTGGCTTTCGACGGCGAATGCATCCTTCAGGTTCTCATAGGTAATCGTGCCTTTGAGACCAGTCATAATTTCTCCTTCTACGAGTTTCGGATGAGATATTACTTTTAAATTGCTTTCGACCGTTGAGCAAGAGACTTTAAACCGCGCAGCGACGAGCCTTTGTCACTCGGGTTTGGCTGGCAGAACTAGCAACGCAGCGAGCCACCTCAACCTCGCGAAATGCGGGAAGACTGATATCTGTGGAGAGTAATGCAGAACATTGAGATAGGTATGTCTCGCTGCTGTGAAAAACCAGATCTATTTCGGATAAATGGGGCAATATCGCCGCCCAATGACTTGGGTTTCTGCGCACCCGTTTAGGCTTGGGTGATGGATTTCGCGCGCGATAGCAACCTGGATCGGCTACGAAACGAACAATTCGACGTGCTCGTTGTTGGGGGTGGCATCACGGGCCTGGGTGTTGCACTTGATGCCGCTTCGCGCGGCCTCAGTGTTGGCCTTGTTGAAAAAGATGACTTCTCCTCGGGCACTTCCTCGAAAAGCAGCAAACTCATTCACGGCGGCCTGCGCTACCTGCAACAAGGCGAAATCGGCCTCGTTTACGAGGCACTTCACGAGCGCCAACGCCTGGTTCGAAACGCACCACATCTTGTGAACGTCCTCCCCTTCATGATCCCGATTTTGACTCGCGATGGAGTGATCTCGAAGAAAATTGCCAGAGCACTGGGAAGCGCTCTTTGGATGTACGACCTCACAGGCGGTTGGCGCATTGGCAAACTACATCGTCGCTTGAAATCTGATGAAGCATTCGCCCATATGCCAACCATGAACAAAGAGAAACTGGCTGGAGCGTACCTGTACTTCGACGCCGCCGCCGACGACTCAAGGCTATGCGTTGCGATTGCGCGAACCTCCGCCAAGCATGGTGCTGCGTTGGCCAATTATTGCTCAGTACAAAAGATCACGCACGATACGAATGGTCGAGCCAACGGCGCGATTGTTCGAACGGCAGAAAATGAAGAGTTTTCAATTTCGGCGCGATGCGTAGTGAATGCGGCCGGCGTGTGGGCAGACAACATTCGTAAAGCCGACGAGGGCACCGACCCACACAGCATCCGCCCAGCCAAAGGAATCCATATCACCGTGCCATGGAAGATTGTGCGTAACGATATTGCAGTCGTTATTCCGGTGCGGCGCGATAAGCGCAGCCTCTTTGTAGTCCCATGGGTCAGCAATGGAGACGGCACATATCAATACACATACGTGGGCACTACAGATACCGACTTTGCTGGCGGCGTAGACGAATCACAGTCGAGCCACGAAGACATTGAATATGTTCTGGAGGCACTCAATCAGTCCGTGAATGGCAACATCACGGCCAACGACGTAACGGCGGTGTGGTCTGGCTTGCGGCCGTTGGTGCGCAACGAAGACGGCACTTCTGCCACCGGAAAAACTGCCGACCTCTCTCGCAAGCATCAAGTGCGCGTGTCGACAACCGGTGTTGTTTCTATTGCAGGTGGCAAACTCACCACATATCGGAAAATGGCGGAACACACGGTTGATGAAGTACTGAAGCAAGTTGGCAAAAATGCAGCCTGCAAAACAAAACGCCTGCGGTTCGTCGGTGCAAGCGGTTCGCCGGGCAAAAACTTGAGCATTAACGCCCTGCACCTGCATCAACGCTTCGGTAGCGAGGTGCAGACCATCCAACAGTTGATTGCAGGCGACGCAGCATTGGCCGAGCCACTAATCATTGGGCTTCCCTATTTGCGTGCTGAGGCAATTTTTGCAATTCGTTTCGAAATGGCCCGAACTCTTGACGACATACTCTCTCGCAGAACTCGAGCCCGCATCATTAACCGACCAGCATCACTTGCAAGTGCTCGTGCTGTAGCCAAACTCATGGCAACCGAGTTGCAGTGGGATGACGCGGAAGTTGAGCGTCAAGTGGCGAACTATGTTGATTCATGCGCCAAAGAAGCAGCTGCGGGCGAAGTAAGCGAAGCCGAATACCTAGCGTCCCAAACGAACTGACTGATCATGACCGAACCAACACCACCCATTGCTTTCAGTATTTCGCCAGACACCGTTGGCGAACAGTTTGCTGGAGGATCATCTGTAGATGATGCGGTCATCGAACAACTAGAAAAAGTTTGTTCAACATCGGTGGATGATGCCGACCGCGCCGAACATGGCCGCGACTGGTGGCCACTCGCCATGCATTGGGCCCTGGCCGGTAAAACACCACGTAAACCGCATGCCGTTTGCCGCCCCAAAAACACGGATGAAGTGGTGGCCATTGTCAATATTTGTCGTCAGCACGACATCGCACTCACTACAAGCGGTGGGCGCAGCGGGGTTTGCGGAAGCGCAGTGCCAATGTTTGGCGGAGTCGTGCTCGACACCACACAACTTGCGGGCGTCGTGTCGGTTGACCAGGTGTCCGGAATCGTCGAAGTGCTTCCAGGAACATTCGGCCCAGACATGGAGAGCGAACTCCAAGCCAACTACGAAATCACCGTTGGTCATTTCCCTCAGTCGTTTGATATTGCGACTGTTGGCGGTTGGGTTGCCTGCCGTGGAGCCGGTCAATTTTCTACCCGCTACGGGAAAATCGAAGACATGGTTGTGGCACTGGAAGTTGTGCTGGCCGATGGCTCTGTCATTCGCACCGGTGGCGCACCAGCCGCAGCCACTGGAAGCGACATCACCCACCTCTTCGTTGGCAGTGAAGGAACACTTGGCGTAATCACGCGCGTTTGGCTTCGTGCACGCCCAAAGGCAACATATGAAAAACGAGCCGCATACCTGTTCCCGACATTTTCGGATGGTATAGCAGCATGCCGAGATGCTGTACGAAAGGAAGCAACACCTGCAGTGCTTCGCTTATACGACGAAAGTGAAAGCAAGCGAAGCCACGGCACAGATGGAACTCAGTGCACACTTCTTGTGCTTGATGAAGGCGATCAACGCCTCGTTGACGCAACAATGTCGATCGTCGACGAATCGGCCCGCAATCACGGCGCGGTAACGGGCGATGTGGAGTTGGTAGAAAAGTGGCTGCACCACCGCAACGACACCAGCGGGCTGCAAGCACTGACTTCGAAGGGCTACATCGTGGACACGATGGAAGTTGCAGCACCTTGGTCAAAGTTGGTCGACATTTTCAATGATGTTCGCGCCGCATTTCTCGGTGTTGCGGGCGCTCGCGCGGCGACGTGTCACCTCTCGCATAGTTACCTAGACGGCGCGTGCCTCTACTTCACTTTTGCCGGCGATAAGACCGACGATATTGACAGCGCATACATCGCGCTTTGGAACGCCGGCCAACGGGCAGCTATCGCATCCGGCTCAAATGTTTCGCATCACCACGGTGTCGGCATCAATCGTGCTCGCTTCATGAGCGAATCTCTCGGACAGTCGCTGCAAGTGTTGCAAGCAATTAAGAACACGCTTGACCCAACAGACATTTTCAACCCAGGCAAGCTTGGCCTTTCCACCTCGCGCGCTGGCACAAACTGGCCATGAGCGTTCTTGTCATCGATGTAGGCACAAGTGGCCTGCGCGCATCGGTAGTGCGCGACACGGGCGCAATAGAACACCTTCGTTACGAAGCATTCGCTCCGCAATCCCCCGCGCCTGGCTTGGTGGAGTTTGATGCACAACTGATGCGCGATGCCGTATTGCGTGTTTCTACTGCGACGCTGCAAGCGGCGGGGTCAGTAAGCGCTGTTGGCATCACCAATCAGCGAGCGAGCACCATCATGTGGGACAAAGCCACCGGCATACCTTGCGGCCCAGCATTGGGTTGGCAGGATCTGCGAACGGTTATGGAATGCATCATGGCCCGCAGCGAACACAATTTGCTGCTTGCTCCAAACCAAACAGCAACCAAAGCATCCTGGATGTTGAAGAACTATTTACACAACTCAAATGTTTGTTTTGGCACTGTGGATACTTGGGTTGCGTATGTTTTGTCCAATTGTGATTTGCACGTCACCGACCACTCCAACGCCGCAGTAACGGGTTTGTACGATGCGAACACTCACCAATGGTCCAGTCGCGCGCTCGACATCATGGGTGTCGACGTTGCGATGATGCCTAACGTTGTTGCTTCATCCGGGGTAATTGGCGCTGCCACTGCATTGCCCGGAGCTCCCCCAATTGCTGCTCTTGTTGGAGATCAACAGGGTTCACTTATTGGTCAAAGCTGCATCACTGCCGGAAAAACAAAAATCACATTTGGCACAGGTGGCATGCTCGACACATTCACCGGGTCAACAGCACCCACATCTGCGAACCGCCTAAAGGGCGGAACGTTTCCAATAATTGCTTACAGCGACGCTCACGGAATCCATTGGGGCAACGAAGCAATCATGTTGTCCGCCGGTACAAACATCGACTGGTTGTGCGCCGACATGCAACTGATTGATTCGCCAGAACACAGCCACGAAGTTGCGTCGCAAGTAGATACTTCCGATGGCGTGGTCTACGTGCCGGCACTTCTCGGCCTCGGTACACCAAAGTGGGATTATGGTGCTCGCGGAACGCTGCTTGGTATCACCCGCGGAACGAGCCGCGCGCACATTGTTAGAGCAGTACTGGAAGGCATTGCTCATCGCGGTGCAGACATGGTTGACGCATCACAGTCCGACTCGGGGCTCATGATCGACAGCATTCGTATTGACGGCGGCATGAGTAAGAATTCCACCTTCGTCCAGGCCCTTGCCAATGCGACACAGCGAACAGTGGAAGTGTCTCCCGTCACCGAGGCAACCACATTGGGTGCAGCATTTTTGGCGGGCGTTGCCGTAGGCACGTGGAAAACCCTGCCAGACGCGGTTTCCACGTGGAAACCAGCGCAACAGGTGGCCCCGAATGCGGCTCTGAATAGGGATCAATGGGCCAGCGCACTCTCCCGCGCCGGCGGTTGGATACCCGAGTTATCGGGTCTTGACTTCTAGATTAAGTACGCCCCGTTTCGGCAATACTTGTTGAACCTTCGGAAAGGAACTACATCGTGCCCATCGCAAAGCCACGCGTCCCGCGTAGCGCGCCACCAAAACAGCCAACGAGCAACGACAGGCAATTGCTTGCGTTTGCCCAGGAAGCCGAACTTGCCGTGCACGACCTGTACACAACAGTCGTTTCGTCATCCAAGTTCACCGGCGACGAGGCAGCGATGTTGGTCCTATTCACCGAGCACCACAAGGCTTACGCCCAAGCAATCAACGGACTGTTAGGAAAGTTTGCAACCAACAGTCGCAACGAATCGATCTATCAGACGTATGTTGGCCAACTCACCACCATGCAGAGCATCTACGCAACACTACAAGCGCTGGAAAACACACTTGCACAGACCCACATCGACATTCTCGGCAAACTAGAAGGAATCGATGGTGCGCAACTCGTTGCCTCGATCATCACCGCCGAAGCTCGACATGCAGCCGTATTCGGCACGCTTCCTACGATGTCCCTTTCAAGCGCACTAGACAACCCTGCGGCTTCGATTGCTCCTGGCTCATCCGCACCAGCAACTCCTGAAACGACGGTGGCACCATGAGCAACTTTGAACATCTCTCACGTCGCGAACTCCTTCGCATCAGCGCCCTCTCTATTGGTGGCACAGCATTCCTCGCAGCTTGCGGCAAACAAGGCGGCGTCCAGGGCAGTGACAACATCGCTAGTGCTGGTTCGGTGCCAGAACTTCAGCCTGCAAACAGCGGTGACATCACTGACATCGTGTTGCTTCGCACCGCGGCGTCTCTCGAGTACAACGCCATTGACACTTACAACATGGTGATTGAAAACGGTCTACTGACTGGTGACTTTGCAAAACTGTCCGATGCTGCAAAGCGATTCCGTGACGACCACTTGGCTCACGCTGCAGCGATCAACTCACTTGTTGTTTCCCTTGGTGGAAAAGCACACGAGTGCGCAAACGAGCGTGTTAATCGTCTATATGTTCAGCCGGCACTCAAGCTGATCACAACCGAAGGCAACGAAGACGCAAGCCGTGACGTTGTGGCACTTGCACACGCGCTTGAGAACCTTGCCACCCAGACATATCAGGGTGTTGTTGGTTCACTCACGAGCCCCAAGTTGCGCGGCGATGCAATGCGCATTGCACACGACGAAGCCCGCCACGCGGTCGTCTTGGCACAAGTGCTCAACCCCGGATACGCGTCTGTCGGCCCCACAATTAACGAAGCAACCGGCAAGGCCAATGTTGCCTCTGTGCCGAGTGCATTCGGTGGACTTTCCATCATTCAGGTTTCTTTGGGCAAGGCAAATGACGATGGCGTTAAGCCATCTCTCACCATGGAAACACCAAGCCTCAACGGCTTGATCTACGACAACGTCACCTGCTGACCCCCGTACACTGATCTCGACGGTGAGTAGGCCGGGTGACCGCGGTGAATAAGTGCTTGCACTAATTTCATTGAGGAAAGTCGGGGCTTCACAGGACAGAATGCTGGCGAGAGCCAGGTTGGGGCGACCTGACGTGTGGTGCAACAGAGAACAAACCGCCGATGGGCAGAGGCTGCAAAGCCTCCGTCACAGGCAAGGCTGAAACGGTGCGGTAAGAGCGCACCAGCGCATGAGGCAACTTGTGCGGCTTGGTATCCCCATTCGAAGCAAGACCATGCAGAGAGCATGAGCTGTCCGCTCGTTGGCTATTCGTAGCCAGCAACTCTCGGGTAGGTTGCACAGAGGGATGGTCATCGGTTGGCGCGAGAAATTGCGACGACTACAGAACCCCGCTTATAGGCCAACTCACCGTCACTTTTAGAGCATTGTTTCGGGTTTGAAAGTGGGCCTCAGACCCCACGAGCGCCAGCCGTATCCATGGCGTGTAAGCCCCTCGACGTATATTGCGCGAGCTGCTGCAAAGTGCTTCTCGACGTCGAACAAGTCGTCGCAGGTTGAAAGTATTCGCTTCTCTTGCAAAAAGCCTCCCGCGTAGAACTCCACTGGGCTGCACCAAAAAGCATTGACCTGAAACAGCGAATACGAGGGCTTGCCGTTGGTGTCCTTTGGGTTGTAGGCCTCGATAAGGCAACGCGATTCGCGGTGCAAAATGTGGTCGATTATCGGCCACTGGCTTGCCGGCCAGAACCGTATGGCCGTGTCGAACCACTGTGGGCACTTCGACCACGATGGAGCGATCGGGGAAGGTTCGACCAATCTGCTGGACTCCAGGAAAGGCATTCCAGCCGACGGAATGGGTCGCTCTAAGGTGGCCGAGCCCAAGCCAAGGGCGGCAACAATGAAAATTGGGGTAACGATCAAACGTAAACGAGACGGAATACAAACTCACTTTCGGTGGTTAATGAATTTTACTTAACCTTCGAACCGAAAAATTGGGAAATGATATCCCTTGACAGACGTCACACCCTTATTTTTATTGGGTTTGCTGGATTATCTTACCCATCTGGCTAATTTGCGACCGAACCCAGAGGATGAGACCGACACCAACTAACTCGAGCCCAACGTTGATCCAGCCCCGATCGATGGAGGGCAATGCCTGCTCGTAGGTTGCGAAACCGCCCAAAGGCCACCAGAACATGCTGGTGTTGGCGAAGGCGCCGTCGAACACCAGGTGCATGAACAACCCGATGATCACTGCCAGTAATGGTTTACGAACGGGCCGCCGGCCGGTGGTGATCAGCATGACCACCCCTAGCAGCGCTATCACTGTGACCACGCTGTGCAGAGGCCCCGCGCCTCCCCCAATTCCATCGATGATGTCGGGAAACAGTGCCCCAACGACCACGAGTCGAAAATTAAATTGAGGATCGCGAAAAACGAACCAGACCGCCGCTACCGAGGTGCCCACAAACCACAGCAACATCAGTAACCCACGTCGAAAAAGATGAAGCAACCGCAGTGCGGACACTCTGGGCGCTCAGATTCAGGAAGCGCCCGAAGCGCACTTATTTCACCTTGGGCTATGTCGAGGTGGCAAGCACCGCACGTAGGCCCGGACAACTTTGCGATTGCGCCGTCTGGCCGATGCTTGCGCTTTGCTTCGTACGTATTCAGCAGCGAAGCGGGCACCACCAACGCTTGCGCGCTGCGTTCCTTCACCAATCGATCAAGTGTTTCATTTTCTTCACGCTGAGCCACGACAAGCTTTTCTGCGGCAGCAGCATGTAATTGTTTCGCGTGCACAAGTTGCGACGAAACTTGTGCTTCCTCGCTCACGCACAGGTCGACCAACTCCATCAGTTCTAGCTCTCGGTCGTCCAATTGAGAACGTTGCTGCGTGCACGTTGCAATCTCGTGTTGCAGTGCTTCTGCTTCGCGCGGTGCAATAACTGTTTTCAGTTGCTTATTCAGCCGAGCAATTGTGGCGTCATTCGCGTGACCCGCTACTTCCAGTTCGGCTATCTCTTTCGCCGCTGCTTGCGCTCGAGCAATGACCTCATCTAACGACTTTGTAATGGCTGCGACTTCACTCTTTGTAGAATTGTGCAAGTCAATCTCTGGAAGATGCGAGAGACGATGTTTGGATTGCGCTATTGCAATATCGGAAAGTTGCACCGCGTAGAGATCGGCCAACTCGCTCATGAACTAGCCGGCATCCACGGTTTGCACGGAAGCTGGAAATGGGGCTGCGCATTCATACACCCAATACTCGCCGATTCTGATGGTGTTTGTTGGAGAGAACGGATTGGTGTCGGTCGGAGAAATAGTTGTACCAGGGTCGACAACGTTGATGACCACCGTGTTCGTTGGATCAAACGGGACGGTGGTGGTCGTGGGAGCTGGTCTTCCGGGCTTTGTCGTTGTCGGCGCAATCGTTGGGGGAACCGTTCCCGCAACGACCTTGGCCAAGCACTCATTGCCAGGCAAGTAAATACGCATTGGTGATGGGTCTGGGCGGGCTGCGGTAGGTGTAGCCGTGGGTGGGGCCTCCCAATCCTCTACCGGAAGATTGACGTGTGCCGCATCCATGAATTGTTTCCAAATACGCGCGGGATACATGGAGCCCTGAACGCGCGTGATTCCGTCCTTGGCAACGAACTCGGGAATGTTGACCATCGGTGTGTACGCCTTCGGGTCGCCCACCCAAACAGCAGTTGTCATCTGCTTACTGAACCCCACGAACCATGCGTTGGTATTGTCATCCTGCGTTCCTGTTTTGCCAGCTGCTGGTCGGTCGTTTTCTAACGGCGTGCGGCGTGCAGTACCAAACTTGATGACGCCTTTCAACGTGTCAACTGTCCGCAAAGCCACTTCGGGCGTCAGCACTTGTTCTGGGGTTAACTCGTGGCGATAAATCTCAATACCATTGTCGTCGATACGTTCGATGAAATACGGCTGCATATGAACGCCGCCGTTGGCAATGGTCTGGACACCAGATGCCATATCAAGTGGGCTGAGTTCGTTAGCGCCAGTTGCCAAAGAGGCGTAGGGCTGAATGGTGAACGTTTCGGGGTTTGTCCATTCGCTGTTAATCATTTTGTACATCAGCGAAACGATTCGCTCAAGTCCAACCACCTGTGACAACCGCGCGTATGCGCAGTTGATCGAAAGCGCGGTCATCGTGCGCAGCGGAGCAACACTTTGGCTAACACCCTTAGAAATGTAAAACGGTTCTTCGGGCTTGCCAGGGTTTGGCAAGGTGCACGGCAACGTTCCATCTATCACGTCGTCCGGAAGAATGCCGGCTTGCAACGCGCCAGCCAAGATGAACATTTTCACGCTGGAACCTGTTTGCCTTCTGCGCATTGCAAGGTTGATCTCGTTATTGGCGGCTTCGAACCCTGCACCACCGACCATGGCGCGAACACCACCCGTGAGATTGTCAATTGACAGCACGGCGGCCTCAATGCCAGTTTTGTTTTCCGGTAATTGCTCGAATGCCGCCACTTCTGCCGCGGCTTGTGCGTCCTTGTCTAGCGTCGTATAGATCTTCAAACCACCACGAAATATCTTGTTGTAACGCTCTTGGTACGTTGCGCCAAGCACCGTGCTTCGATTCAGCAAATAATCCTTGACTTCCTCAGTGAAGTAAGTGCGATTGATGTCTTGCGTTGGAACACTGTTGGCGTTTTCCGGAATCGGACACTCTGCATCAAGCGACGTGCGTATTTTTGGTGTCTCCCATCCTTTGCAGGCCGCAGTTGCTTCATCGGCTGCGAGCAGCTCGGTTTCGACCATTCGGCCAAGCACAACCTTGTAACGCTGGCGCGCGGCATCTGGGCGACGAATGGGGTCGTAACTCGATGGCGCCTGCACTAGGCCGGCAAGGAATGCACCCTGCAATTCGGTGAGCCCGGCAACCGGCGTACCGAAGTACACCTCGGCTGCAGCTTGCAACCCATAGGCATTGTTTCCGAAAAACACGGTATTGATGTAGCGCTCAAGAATCTCGCGTTTAGGAACTTCCTTTTCCAACATTGCCGCATATCGGGCTTGCAGAATCTTGTAACGTCCATCTCGATCGAGGCCCGCAAGAAATTCGTTTTTCACCACTTGCTGCGTAATCGTGGAGGCACCCTGGCGTGTCGAGCCCGCCTGGTAATTGGAAAGCAGCGCTCGCACAGAAGCGCGCAAGTTGACACCCTCGTGGTCGAAGAAACCCGTGTCCTCAACTGCAAGCAATGCCGCTATCACGTGCTCTGGGACTAGGTCAACCGGAGTCCGTTGTGTGTTTTCGATCTGAAACACACCGATTTGCTGACCGTTGATGTCGTACAGCACGCTGCGTTGCGCAAGCCCCGAAAATTGCGACAGCTGCACCGGCACTTGGCTGTGCGCATTCAAGACGCCCCAGGCTTGGGGGGCGATGGCAACGACGAGCGCCGAAATGCACAGCGCACCGGCAACTGCAGTGATCAGCAGGCGCAGACTCAGCCTTAAGTGAGGGTTCACGACACAAATAACGCTACTCTGCCCCAATGCCATCTTCTCGCCAGCTCCCTCGCAAACCCTTCCGTTTCGGCGTTCAAGCCAATAGCGCCCCCGACCGAAAGTCGTGGGTTGACTTGTCAAAACGCGTTGAGGCAAACGGCTACAGCGTGCTTACCTTGCCCGATCACTTCACCGACCAACTGGCCCCGATGCCAGCGCTGATGTGCGCTGCGGATGTCACATCAACGTTGCGACTCGGCGCACTCGTTTGGGACAACGACTACAAACACCCACTTGTTTTTGCAAAAGAGATTGCAACGATGGATGTCCTTTCCGAGGGACGCATCGAATTGGGTATCGGTGCGGGCTGGATGAAGACCGACTACGAACAATCCGGAATCCCCTACGACTCGCCCGGCGTTCGTATCGATCGCATGATTGAGGGCATCGACGTCATGCGCGGCTGTTTTGCAGAGGGCCCATTCTCGTTTTCGGGAAAGCACTACACCATCACCAACTACAACGGCATGCCGAAACCGTTGCAAGGTGCATGCCCTCCAATATTGATGGGTGGTGGTGGAAAGCGTTTCCTCACCTACGCAGCCCAGCAAGCCGACATCGTTGGCATCAACGCAACTATGACTGCGGGCGCGGTTGGCCCAGAGGCCATCTCAACGATGACAGCAGAAGCGGTTGACGACAAAGTTGACATTGTTCGAGAGGCTTCCGGCAACCGAATTGCCGATATCGAGATGAACATCAGAGCATTCCTCGTCAACATCACCGACGATGCACAAGGCGCTATCGAAAGATTGTCGAAGGGCATGGGCGTTGAAGCCTCGATGATTGCCGAAACGCCTTTCGCGCTCATGGGGCCGCCTTCTAAACTGATTGAAGATTTGCTGGCCCGCCGCGAGCGTTGGGGTTTCTCCTACGTCATTGTTGGTGCGGAAGACGTGGAAAGTTTTGCGCCTGTAGTTGCTGCGCTCAACGGAAAGTAGTTACTGCACCAACTGCGACATAACAGTTGATAGATATCTATCAACTTCAGCGTCAACACTTCCCGAAGCGATGTCTACCTTTTCGTGCACGCCAGGGATGAGGTACTCATCTCCGACAAGCGTTGCCCCAAGTGGTTCGATCATTGATCGCAACCACTGAACTGCCTGCTTGCTTCCACTTGGCCCTGGTGAAGCACCAGTAACTGCAACGCGCTTACCCAACATGGAATGGCCACCCATCGGCCGAGTGGCCCAGTCGATCAAGTTCTTTAAGCCACCTGGTAGCGCAAAGTTGTAGGTGGGGGTTATAAACAAAATGCCTGCGGCATCACTGACCCAGCCCCTCAGCCTGGCAACAACTTCGGGCGGCGTGAGGTTGTCGAGGTCGGCGTCGTAATGGGGCAAGTCGCGCATTTCCGCGTAAACACGGGCTTCGAACCCCGCTGGCACATGCTTAACGGCATGCTCGGCAAGGAAACTGTTGTACGAAGCCTTACGCAGGCTGCCGCTGATGACGAGGATTTCTGGGTTGTTCATAAGTTTGCTCAATGTAGTGGTATTTGGCACCATGTCTCATAGTCTTACTATCGGAATTGCCACAAGGGCTTTTCCATAAAACTAAGAAAAGAGAAAATAATGCGAGGTACCGTTAAATTTTTCAACGCCGAGAAGGGCTATGGCTTCATCTCACGTGATGGTGGAGAGGACGTATTCGTTCACTTCTCCAACATCAAGGGCGAAGGCTACAAGTCACTGTTTGAGGGCCAGGCCGTTGAATTCGACGTTGCCCCAGGTCGCAAAGGCGAAGAAGCACAAAACGTCGTTGTTGTCTGACAACAACAAGTAATAACTAGTTGATCGGATCGATCGGCGTGCTTAAACCACACGCCGATTCGATCTGCTCGGCAAGAGCAAGACAACGCAAGTCGGTGTAACGAGCTCCAATCACCTGCACTCCAACTGGAAGCGAGTCGGCCATTCCGCCCGGCACCACCACTGCAGGAAGCCCCAGCAAGTTTGCTGGAAGAACTGGCCTCATCAATTCGACGGTAGCTAACGCCCCGGCCTCGCTATTGATGTCAAAGTCGTAAACAAATGGCGGCTGTGTCCATGTTGGAGATAGCAACACCTGGTATTCATCAAACCATTGTCCCCACTTACGACCCAAACCGTTCCGTTGCACCTGCGCATTTGCCCAATTCGGAAGATCGATCTTATTGAAATTCAATGTGGTGAGTTCGATGAATTTTCTCCCTCCCTCGCCCATCACCATCTCCAGCAATTCGCGCTGCAATTCCAATTCACCGAACAACTGTGTTCGCCACACTTCGCACGCCAATTCGAAATCGGGCGGGGTTGCTTCAACAACATCGTGGCCTGCATTAGAAAGCGCGTCTGCCGTTTTGCGCACCACATCTGCAACGCCAGCATGCGTGGAGCCGCCCGGGGGCGTTGGCATCACTGCAACACGCACTTTCTCTCCTGGTTTCAGATCGGTAAGTACCGCAGGAACACTGACGGGGTCGCGAGAGTGTTGCCCAGCAACAACGCCCAAACCTAGGCGGACGTCTGCAATGGTGCGGGCCATCACGCCCTGAATCAACATCAACTGGGAACTCAACACTGCATCCTCGATGGGAAAATAGCTCGCGTCAGGCACCACTCCCTGGGTCGGCTTGATCGATGCAATGCCGCAACAGTGAGCTGGATTACGAAGCGACCCACCAATGTCATTGCCAAGCCCAAGCGGCGACATGCCACTGGCCAGCGCTGCGCCTTCACCGCCACTGGAACCACCCGCGGTGCGATCAGACTTCCATGGGTTTTTCGTTCGACCGTAGAGCGTGGAGTCGGTGTGGATACGCAAACCTAAGTCGGGCAAATTCGTGCGACCAATGACAATGGCGCCCGCAGCCTTAATGCGCTCAACAGTTGGTGAGTCTGCCGGCGGAATGGCGTCAGCCAATGCCGGAACACCTTGCGTGGTTGGATAGCCAGCTATGTCGATATTTTCTTTCACTGTCATCGGCACGCCATGCAACGGCCTCAGTTTTTGACCGGCGCGCACCGCGGCGTCAGCCAAGTCGGCCCCCGCAAGCGCCTCGTCGGCAAGCACACGAACGATCGCATTTATTTTGGGGTTCACATCAGAAATTCGTTGAAGATGGGCTTCAACGACCTCGCGGCTTGTCACCTTTTTGTTCCGAATGTCGGACGCGATTTGTGTCGCGGTATTTCTCCAGATTTCGCTTGACATGTGAGCCCCCTTGTCTCTGACTGCATAACAAACTAGTGGTTTGAGTAAATTGTTTTCCTATGGACCGGGCGCCTAGAAGGGCCATTCTGCACATAGGCACGCACAAGACGGGCACCACCTCGTTCCAGCATTGGCTCCGAATCCACCACAAACGGCTGGCCATCGAACACGGCATCGACATCTACGAAGGCCTGTTTCAAAATAACCGAGAGATTGCGTTGCTCTGTGCAGATGGGTCGAAGCAGTACCCGACCATGCGCCGAATCCCCGAGTGGAATACCGAGCACTGGAAACACCAAGTCGCCCAACATGTGCTCTCACAGGTTGAAGGGCAGGCTGAGACAATTGTTATTGCATCCGAGACCCTTTCATTCCTGCGCAACCCATCCGAGTTATCGGCATTGGCAGCACTGTTATCACCTCGCGAGGTAACGGTCGTTGTCACGCTGCGAGAACGGAGCGATTACCTTCGCTCCTGGGCCGAACACCTGACACGAGATGGATTTACGCTCAGCGACGACCCAAATTCGTTTGCCTATGTGCAACCAGATTCTTGGCTTGCCGATTACGACTCGTTGCTCGCAGCTTATCGAAATCAGTTTGGGCAAGAGTCAGTTCGTGTTGTCGACTACGAAGCAGAGATTCTGGCGCATACATCGGTCATTCCTGGAATCATGAAACACATCGTTGCCAATATAGACAACCTTCCCGAATGGCAAGGAGTGTTCAAAAACTCATCAAAGCAGTTCTCAGAAATGCAAAAACCATTTCTGCAACGGGCTATCCGCCGCTTGACGCGGCGCTAATCCCCTCGAGCAAAATCTCTTCGCTTGTTTCTCCGCCACAAGTAAGCAGACCCTGTGGCGAACTGAGGTCTGTGGTTCTCATCAGCGTTGCCACCACGTCAAACTGTGGCATAGCCATGGCAACTTGTCCGCATGCCCCCGACATGTAATAGGCACCACTTGGGTCGAGCCACCACAGCAAACCGTAATCATCTTTCAACGTGCTCGATTGGGTAATCGCCTCGGCAACAAAAGCCTGAGAAATAATCTGCTTCCCCTGATACGAACCTTCATCGAGCATCAATTGCGTTAATGCCGCCAAGTCTCGACACGACGTCTGCATGCCGGCGTACAGGCCCGCATTACCGGCGGCATCAGTGATCAGCCGCGAATTAAGGCCTAGTGGGTTGAACAAATACTGGGCTGCAAAATCGTTGACAGCCATGTTGCTGGCACGCTTCAGCACGACCTCCAACGTCTGTGTTGCCGAATTGTTGTACTCCCAAAACGTCCCCGGTTCGTGCTGTTGCTCCAGACCAATCGAGAAACCCGACTTATCTTGTGAAAAGAATGCCATCTGCGCGTAGTCGGTTTCGAAGTCGAAATAGCGACCGCTTGTCATCGACAGCAATTGCCGAATGGTTACCGGCTCGCTATTAGTGCTTTTCCATTCGGTAATGAAATCGGAAGCAGGTTGATCGATACTGAGCAAACCCTGATCTTGCGCAATACCAATCAGCAACGACGCAACCGACTTGGTAGTGGAGAAGCCCTCTTGCAAAGCGGTTGGGCTGGATCCGCCGAAGTTCCATTCGCGCGCCAATTCGCCACCTTTGAGAACAACCAAGCAATTTGCCCCATCGGTTTCCGCACGCTTAGCCATTGCCTCGAGCGCCGAGCCGTCTAAACCAGCAAGTGTTTCTGCGCTTTCGCCCCCACCGCATCCAGCCAATGTAAACACCAATACGACAGAAGATGAACGGAAAATACGACGCGCCATGAACCAATGGTACCTGTCGGCAATATGAGCACTAGATTTTTGCCGTGCCAAAAAACAAGCTCATCATTGGCGCAACATTCGTCATGATGTCAAGTGCCGGCTTCGCGCTTGCACCCGCACTGGCGATTAAGGCATACGAGTCCGACGCAAACCCGCTCGGCGTGATGTGCGTTCGCTTCACTATGGCCTCCATAGGCCTAGCAATATTGCGCTACTTGCTTGCCCGCCACCATCCGTGGCCCACACTGCGCTCATTCTTCGAGATGTTTTTCTTGGGTGGCTTCCTGATCACCTTCACTTCGTTGTCGTACTTCATTGCCATCGACACCATCGATACTGGCCTCGCCATCGTCATCTTTTATCTAAATCCCGTATTTGTATTGATTGCGACTTGGGCCATCTACAAGCGCAAGCCTTCCCGCTCCACCGTTATTGCACTCTGCGCAACGCTCTTCGGCGTGTTCATATCGGTTGGTCAAATCGGCCGCTCCGATACGAAGGCCTTTCTGCTGGTTGTGGCGTCGTCGCTTACGTTTACCGTCTATCTCTTGTTGATGTCGAGAACACTTGCCAAGATCGATCTAGTCACCGCATCCATGCTGCTGAACTCGGGCGCGGCTCTTGGCTATTGGCTGTTTGCGCTAGTGGCACCTGCGTCACTGAGGGTGGAATTTCCCAACGACGCCAGGGGTTGGTGGTTCATCGTGGCGCTCGCGCTGTTCGGCACCATCTTCCCCATCACGTGCTCGTTCGAGGGAATCAAACGAGTTGGGCCAAGTATGGTGTCCATCATCACCACCGTTGAACCCATTTTCTCTATCGCTATTGGCATCGCGGTGTTGGGCGAGTCCATGACAATCAATCGCGCGATTGGCGCGGCATTCGTAGTTGGCGCATTGATTGCGCTCGGAATCACCAAGAGCCGAACAGAAGTGCCGGTCGCACACCAGTAGTCATGTCGAACCAGCCCAAGAATGTCGTTGTCATCTTGTTGGACAGCCTCAACAAGCATGACCTTTCGGCGTTTGAAGGCAAACAGTTTGATACCCCCAACATTGATCGGCTCGCCCAACGCAGCGTCAAATTTACGAACCATCACACCGGTTCTCTGCCTTGCATCCCCGCCCGGCACGACATTTTGGTTGGTGCGTGGGATTTCTTGTGGAAGCCGTGGGGCTCTATCGAGCTATGGGAAGAGTCGATAACGGCTGCACTGCGGCGTAAAGGTGTTGTTACACAACTCATCACCGATCACCCGCACCTATTTGAAGTTGGCGGCGAAAACTTCCATACGGATTTCGCTGCTTGGGAATACGAGCGTGGCCACGAGAGTGACCCATGGAAAACCAGGCCAGACCCAAGCTGGATTGGTGCCCCTTCATTTGGGCGTGGCCACACTCACTACGACAACTCCCGCGGATATTTCAATGGTGCCGAGGATTTTCCCGGGCCGCGAACAATGCGTGCCGCAGCCAAGTGGATACGCGATGCATCCCCTCAGCACCGCGCGAAGGACGAACGGTTCATGCTCTTCATTGACGAGTTCGACCCGCACGAGCCGTTTGATACGCCCGAAGAATGGGCCATGAAGTACGACGACACATGGGAAGGACCACACTTGGTGTGGCCTCCATACGCAGTTGACGCAATTGCTCAGGGCATCATCAACAAGAGAGAGGCCCATCAGATCCATTCGCAGTATGGCTCGAAGCTTTCGATGATCGACCACTATCTGGGCAATGTGCTCGACGCCCTCGACGAAACGAATGCGTGGGACGACACAGCCATCGTTATGTGCACCGACCATGGCCACTACCTGGGCGACACCGATGTACACGGCCGCGACTTGTGGGGCAAGCCGTCGGTCCCTGTTTATAAGGAACTGGGAAACATTCCGATGATGATCTATTGGCCCGGCGTAGCGCCTCGCGATTGCAACGCACTCACCACCTCGACCGACATTCATGCCACCATCGCAGAAGTATTTGATGCCGAGGTGAAACACCGAACGCACGGAACATCGTTGCAGCCGTTAATCTACGCAAAATCCGAACGCATTCGCGATTGGTTGCTCACTGGCGTGTGGGGGCGCGAAGTGCAACTTGTAACCGAAGAATGGCGATATTCGCGCGGGCCAACAGGCGCAAACGCGCCGCTGTCTATGTGGTCTAATCGATGGAGCACGATGCCCATCGCAAAATATCCAAATTACAAAATGCCCAACCCCGACGAGCGCGCCAAGCTTGACAAGATGCCCGGCTCCACCATCCCAGTTATTCGCCAACCATTCGTCGAGGGCGACCTATTGCCGTTCTGGGCAATGGCAGCGCAGTTTGAGCACATCTTGTACAACCGCCAAGAAGACCCGCAGGAATCGACAAACCGCATTGATGGACGTTATGAGAGCGACGCTGTTGAACTACTGCGCCACGCACTTGTGCAAGTGGAAGCTCCAACAGACCATCTGGTGCGTTTAGGACTCAATTAACTACTGCAAAATTGGAAACGCCTGGGCAATGGCAAGCAACGATTCCCGCACAGCGTTTCGTTTCTCGGCCACCGTCTTGCCAAGCCGAACAATAACCAAGTCGCGTTTGGGTAACACATAAATTTGTTGGCCTTCGTAACCGGACGCCACGAGGCTGTCCTCCTCCCCCGGCAACGTCCACCAATGGGCGCCATAGCCCAAACCCGTTTCATCATCGATAACTGTCTGCACCCGGGCGTGATCTACCCACCCGGCTGGAAGCACTTGCGTGCCATTCCAGTTTCCATCCTGCAAATACAGGTAACCAAAACGCGCATAGTCGCGTGCTGTCGCAAAAACATACGACGAACCAATAAACGTGCCCGCTGCATCAAACCGCGCAGTTGCCTGCATGCCAATCGGTGCAAAGAGACGTTGTTGCAGCACACGTTCGATACCGCTGCTCGAGCCATGCGTATCGCCATACGCGTTACCCAATATCCGGGTCACGATGTTTGTGGTGCCCGACGAATACAACCATCTGCTGTCGGGCTTGTCTGCCAAGGGCAGCGATACTGCGTAGGCAGCAACATCATCTTTTCCCGAGCCGAACAGCATCTCGATGACATCCGATGAATCACCGTCGACATAATCTTCATTCCAGGAAAGCCCCGAACGCATATCGAGCAAGTGCTGCAGCGTGATTTGGCTACGATCGTCGTACTTCCAGGCATCAACTGCAGCCGGTTTGTCTACATCCAGCAGCCCATCCATTTGCGCAATGCCGACAAGTGCATGAGTGATACTTTTGGCCATCGACCACGAGATCAGTGGCGTTGCAGCATCGGTGTCGAGCCCATAGGCCTCGGCAACAACCTTGCCGCGATGCACCACCAAAACGGCGTGCGTAATATCGGTTGCTTCGTGCTCGCCAATGGTGTCGGCTATCTGCGCCTGCACCACTTCTGCATCAACGTCTCCACCCAGTGGGCCCATCTCCCATTGCGCGGCGGGAAATCGGCTGGTGACCATGTGCCTCACTGTAAACGACTACAGCGCAACCACCCGATCGCACAGCGCGTCTATATCGGCCGAGTCGTGACTGACAATTATCTTGGGGCCATCCAACCGTTGTAGCGCCGCACGTAAATTGGTACGCACCAATGGTCGCGCCAACTCGTCCAGTGCCGACAGCGGTTCATCCAGCAACACCACGCTGGGGCTGCCAACAAGTGCCCGAGTTAAACACACGCGTTGCGACTGACCGCCCGAAAGTTGGTGCGGCAACAAACCGCGATACTGGCCGATGCCGGCGGCCTCCAACTGGTTGGCGGCTATCGCTCGAGCATCACGAACACGAACACCGCGGGCGCGTAGCGCAAAGACAATGTTTCCCTCGGCTGTTAGGAATGGAAGTAGTGAATGATCTTGAAACATCATCCCAACATTTCGGTGCTCGGGTTTCACAAAAATGTCTTGTGTAGGTGAATCCAAAATCACTCCCGATAACTCGAGCGACCCTGCCGACAAACTTGTCAGCCCGGCTGCAACACGAAGTATTGACGTTTTGCCAACACCGTTTGGCCCCGTAATTCCCAGCACCTCATTGCCGATAGAAAGGGCAACATCAAGAGCAAATTCACCCCGTGTTATTCGGCCATCAAGCTGCAACGTCACGAGCGCCTGCCCATCCAACGATCGCGCATAGTCACCAACACGCCTACGCACACCACGAGCAGCACAAAACTGAGCGCGTAAGCAGCCTCTGGGTCGCTCTCCAACAACAAGTACACCGCAAGAGGCGTGGTCTGCGTACGTCCTTCGATGTTGCCGGCAAACGTAATCGTTGCGCCGAATTCGCCAAGCGCGCGGGCCCAGGCAACCGCAGTTCCTGCAAGCAATGCAGGCGCCAGTAATCGCAATGTCACACGAGAGAACCTCTTTGTCGAGGACAACCCCATCACCGCGGCCGACTCTTCAAACTTGGGTTCGATACTGCGTAGCCCGCTTTCCACAGCCATCACAAAGAATGGCAACGCAACAAACGCCTCGGCAACAATCACGCCAAGCGGCGAGAACGTGAGTTGCAAACCAAACAAGTTGTACAGCGTGGAGCCGAGCAACCCGTTCGACTTACCGTACGCACCAAGCAGTGCAACGCCACCCACCACCGGCGGCAGCACCATGGGCAGCATCACCAAGGCGCGCACGAGAGATCGCCCCTTAAACGCGATGCGTGCAAGAACCCAAGCAAGCGGAAGTCCAAGCAACACCACGAAACAAGTGGCGATCACCGACGTGACGAGCGATAACCGTAGCGCTTCCGACGCAGGCCCCTCTACAAGGTTGCCCAACAACCCTCGCCAAGCAACGCGACGTACAAGCCCAACGAGTGGGAGCAAAAGGAAGACAAGCCCCAGCGCTGCCCCAACCAAGACAAAACCAGGCGTGCTGCTCGCAACGTCGCGACCTTTGGTTTTACTCATGGTTTTTGAAAACCAAAACCTTTCAGTATTCTCCAGCCCTGTTCGGACAACACGAAGTCGACAAAGGCTTTGGCAAGCGATCCATTCTTCGAACCCCGAATAGAAGCAATTCCATACGCTGCTTTCACATTGCTTGACGTAGAAATGTCAACAGCTTGAACCGACTTGCCCGCCGCAATCACATCCGTCTTGTAAACAATCGCGGCATCAGCGTCTCCCGTTACCACCGCGCCAAGGGTTGCCTTTGCATCCACACCTCTGGTGATATTGCTCTCCTTAACAACCACACCCGCGCGAGAAAGAACTGATGAAGCATAAACACCGCATGGTGCTGCCTTGCCGCACATGGCAATGGTCTTCAATCGTGCAAGGTCTTTGATCGACTTCACTTTTTCGGGGTTGCCGGGCTTTACCGCAATGGCCATATTGTTTCGCGCAAACACGCGCGGACCAGCAACTACGTTTCCGCTTGCCACCAGCCTCTCCACGCTCGACATGTCGGCGGCGGCGATGACATCGCTTGGGGCGCCAGCCTGAATCTGCGCAACCAATGTTGATGTTGAACCGAAGTTAAGCCGCACTTTCACCTTGGGGTTCGCTGCCCGAAATGCTTTAGCCAATGCCACGAACGAGTCGGTAAGTGATGCTGCGGCAGAAACTGTTACCTCACCTTTCAGCGGTACAACGGCGGCGGCAGGCGCAACAGCACTCATGGCGCAAATGCCCACCATCAGTACTCCGATCATCCGCTTCATTGCCACCCCTTAGGTATGATTAGTAACAATGAGACTATACGAGCCCTCTTCGCTGGATCAAACAGTTCTCGCCCTCATCATCGAGCAGCCCCGTCACGGATTTGCGCTGCACAAAGAGCTGGACTCGGACGAATCGCTTTCTTCCGTAATGCGAGTGCGTCGCCCTCTCGTCTATCGCTCAATTAAATCACTCCTAGAAGCCAAGTACATCCGCCCCAGCAAAGTTGAACCCGGAGACCAGGGTTCTGCGCGAACCGTCTACACCGCTACTGCTTCTGGAAAGCGCGCTAACCAACAATGGCTAAACGAGGTAGTTACACATCCTCGCGACGCACGCATTGAACTGCTCTGCAAGTTTGTTTTGCGTTCACGTCAGGGCCTCAGCAATACGACTCTTGCGCGAAGACAACGTGAAGCATTCAGTAAAATTTCGATCGATTTGAAGAAATCTGCAAAACAGCCAAATGTTGGAGCACAACTAGTTGCGCAATGGCGCTACGAAACAGTCAATGCAATGGTCAGGGTGCTGCAGTCGGTGAAGTAGGCAACACCGCCACTGCAATTGCAGCAACAACGCCCCGCCGCAACACAACAACTTTCCCAGCCAATTGCACAGCCGCATCCTTGTGCTCGATCACTACAAGTTCGCCGTCTATCTCTATCTGCGCATCGCCGCCTATTCCCACCACCACATCGGCGTCAAGCACCACGCCAGGCTGCGCTTCAAACCACAAGTTGCCTTTGGCCTTCCTGCGATGGAACATCAGGCCAAGGTCGACCACGGGCCCTCGTGCAAGAGTTGCCGAAGTGTGCGCCTCTCCCCTAAAGGCAACAACGACACCTGGCCTGCACGTTGAGATCTTGCCATCAATGGTTAACTGCAGCCCCTCGCCTTCCACCAGCAGCAGCTTCCTATCGACACAAGGCATTCGAGAAAAGTCGCCATCTTCTAGCACCGGCGCAAGGGCAATTCGCCACGACCACTCGCCTTGTGCATCTCTGTCGCTCGCGATCTCATAGCTTGTTCCGCCGCCATTCGCCCACGGCATTGGGGTGTGCTCGCTAAATCTCTGCAAAACCATTCATGCAAACTACTCAAGTTCTCCGAGGATTGGGTGTTTCACATAGTGTGTTGAACGTACTCAGGGGGATGAAGTGATTCACAAAGTTATTGAACAATGGCACGCCCACATGCGGGGCGAACTCGCCAACGGATTGGACGTCTTGCTCGACGACGACGTCGTCTTCTATTCCCCTATCGTTTACACGCCTCAAGCAGGCAAGGCCATCACCACGCTGTACCTACAGGCTGCAGGGCAAACACTTCCCGGAGAGAAGAAGGAAGGCTCAACCTCCGATCCCAGCAAGCGGTTTCGCTACACCAAGCAAGTTCTGGATGGAAACACTGCGGTCTTAGAGTTCGAAACCACAGTTGAGGGCAAATACGTCAAC
Organism: Ilumatobacteraceae bacterium; assembly: GCA_036746695.1. Classification (GTDB taxonomy): domain Bacteria; phylum Actinomycetota; class Acidimicrobiia; order Acidimicrobiales; family Ilumatobacteraceae; genus UBA3006. The sequence goes on from DAIODP010000001.1 coordinate 232,234, forward strand.
GGCGTAGACATCATTACGTGCAACGACGCAGGAAAGATCATCGAGTTCCGAGTCATGATTCGACCACTGCAGGCAATCAATTTGGTGCACCAGCAGATGGCCAACATGCTCGAACATATGAAGCCGCAGTCGTAACCCTTTCGTGGCACGTAGTAAACAACTGACCGGTTCGCTTTTTGTCGTCTTGTCCAGCCTTGGCTTTGCCATTGTGCCAACACTTGGAGTGAATGCCTACGACCAGGGATCAAACCCAATGGGTGTGATGACACCACGCTTCACTCTTGCAGCTCTCATCCTCATTGTCATTCGTCAAATTTTTGCGAAGAACGAAGGATGGCCAACAAAGCGTCAGGCACTCACCATGGTTGCCCTGGGTGGCTGCGGTATCACCACTGTTTCGTTGATGTATTTCATCGCAATCGAAAGCGTTGACACCAGCCTTGCCATCGTCCTTTGGTACGGATACCCCGTGCTTGTTCTGCTCATTGCTTGGGCTGTCGATGGCAAACGACCAACCATCCGTGTACTTGCACCGCTTGCCATCACTTTCGTCGGCATCGCCATTACTGCTGGCCAAATAAGCGGTGGATCGGGCTCGGCAATCGCCCTCGTCATTGGATCCTCAGTGGTTTTTGCGTTTTACCTCAGTCTCGTCTCACGTACTTCAAACAAGATGGGTTTGATTACTGGCGCAATGTTTCTTAATTTAGGTGCCGCAACGGGATACTGGTTAGTCAGCATCGTCCCAATTGAGCAACTGAACCCGATCTTCCCCTCAACCACAAATATTTGGTTAATTATCGTTGCCGCGGCAACATTTGGCACGGTGCTGCCAATCCTGTGCTCACTTTCAGCACTGCAGCGAATCTCGGCTGGGTCATATTCCGTTGTTACAACCGCTGAGCCCGTGATGCACATCTTTATGGGCGTCATCTTCTTGAATGAATTGATGACCATCAACCGGTTCTTTGGAGCCCTGCTTGTGATTGTCGGGCTGACGATCTTTACCGTCCTAGATTCTCGAAGTAAATGAATTACGCGTTAGGTATTGTCGCTAACGTATCTCTGTGGGATTCAAATTTTTTGCAGCAGTAACTGGAATCCTTCTCGTCCTTATCTATGCCTTTGGCTCGGGAGTCTGGGTTTCTTCCTCACCCGAGTGGTATTCATCCCTGAAGAGACCACCCTGGCAGCCTCCAAGTTCGCTTTTTGGAATTATCTGGCCCTATAACTTCGTGGTTCTAGGTATTGCTTCGTATCAAGTATCAAAGTCTTTAACACGGATAGAGAATGTTTCCTGGTTAGTTTTCTTTGGATTAAGTGTTGTTGCAGCACTTACGTGGGCTTATCAGTTTTATGTCCCACACAATTTCACACTTGCCACAATCTCTCTAGGGCTGACGGCGCTTCTCACTCTTCCAGTTCTTTTCTTAACCTTCAAGGCATCCAGAGTCATGGGACTTCTTCTTATTCCCTATCAAATTTGGGTGATAATCGCAGCCACTCTGGCTTGGGGTTACCTGACTAGAAATCAAGTGTCTTAGATCTACTGCAGTGGGCGCTGAGGGATTCGAACCCCCGACCCTCTCCTTGTAAGGGAGATGCTCTAACCAACTGAGCTAAGCGCCCGCTAAACGGAAATGACAGTTTATCGCCAGCAACAGTTCGTCAAACAGCCCTATTTGCGGCGTGCTTTGTGCGCACCTCGACCAAACTCGAAAGCAATGTCTCTGTTGACGCAACGAGGAGGGTTCGCTTTTCGTGATATTCGGTGGTGAGTATTTCCCGGCCCGAAAACTCGGTTATGTGAACACCGGCTTCTTGACAAATAAGAGCGCTTGCGAGGTAGTCCCACACGCCGTGGCTGTGAAAGTCGACCCAGCCGTCGAGCACGCCTTGTGCGACCAAACAAATATCAAGAGCGGCCGCACCGAGTGCACGAAATTGAGACCACTGCGGCCGGAAGGATGCGAGGCCCGACACGCCTACAACGGCATCTTTCAATGTTGTGCACGTAGATGGCTGCAGTTGCTCCCCGTTGTGAAATGCACCGCCACCTTGAGTAGCCCAGTAGCGATCTTTGCCGCTTGCCTGATTGACGACAAGCGATGCCCTCATGCCGTTTTTGTCGATGGCGCAGAGTGCGGTTGCAAACCAGGGCACTCCTCTACTTGCATTTGTCGAACCATCAAGTGGGTCCATCACAACGAGAATGTCATCGTCGCCCCACTGACCAGTGATTTGGCTTTCCTCGGACAGGACAGCGCAACCTGCTTCGTGCAGAACGGCGAGCGCAGCATTATCGGCGCGAACGTCGACCGAATATTGCGTATGTCGAATGCCCGACAGGCTCCAATCGGTGTTTGCATCCAGTACCTTGCTCACTGCGTCTGCAGTGTTGTTTAATACCTGCAGGATTTCGGCATTACTGCTGTGCCGGGTTAGACGCATGAGGGCCTAACGCTCGTCACGCACGAAAGGTGTGCCGAGCGCCTTTGGTGCACCCAACAAATTGCGACTACCTGGCCGGCTTAAAGCAATTAGTGCAATGAGGGTTGCGAGATACGGAAGCATCTGCATGAATGCAGACGGGATGATGGTGATCTGTTCGGCCTGCAATGTGAATGGCAACTGCAACGTGAAGCCGAAGAGCACGGCACCAAAGATGATCCTGTTGGGTCGCCATCCGGCGAACACCACAAGTGCGAGAGCAATCCAGCCAAGGCCGTTTGTGGTTGAGGCCTGATGCCAAGCAGCGCTTTGCGCCAGCATCAGCCAACTGCCGCCAAGCCCGACAAGCAGCCCTCCGATGAGCGTGTAGCGAATGCGAATGTATGCAACGGAGAGACCCTGAGCGTCGACTGTTGCTGGGTCGTCGCCTGTGGCGCGAAGTTCGAGGCCTGGGCGCGTACGGAAAAGAAAAAGGGACGAGGCGACGGCGATCAGTAACGCAAAATACGTAACGATGTCTTGACCGAAGACGATGGGGCCGATGACGGGAATGTCACTGAGAGGACCAAATGACAAAGGCAAAATGACGGTGGTGACTGTCTTGCCTTCGGCGGGTTTACCCAAGAAGTTTGCTAGCCCTGAACCGAAGATAACCAATGCGAGCCCTGCAACAATTTGATTTGCGCGGAACACCACGGAAAGTACAGCGTGGATTGCTGCCATGATGGCGCCGACGATTGAACCGATGATGAGACCAAGCCAGATGCTTCCTGATGCATCGGCAGCGAGGAATGCACTGATGGCCGACGTGAGCATGACGCCTTCGATGCCTAGGTTGAGAACACCAGAGCGCTCGGTGAATAATGCGCCAAGAGCGGCGAGTATCAACGTAGTTGCAATGGCGATTGAGTCGGCCGAGGTGAGGATCCAGATGTTGTCGTTCATGTGGTGACCGCCCTCACCCGTACGACACGGATCTTGTAACGACGGAATGCCTCGCCACCAAGAGCGAAGAGCAGGATTGCGCCCTGCAACATGACGCCGATATGAATTGGAGTGTCGGTGGAAATTTGCAACTTCTCCCCTCCTACTCGCAAGCCGGCGAACAATATGCCGCTGACAACGATGGCGGCCAAGTTGTTGCGGGCAAGAGCCGCGATGACGATGCCGGCGTAGCCGTAACCAAGATTGACGATGCTCGGCTCGATCTTTCCGTAGGGCCCAACGATGAGCATTGCGCCACCCAAGCCGGCAAGTGCGCCAGAGATAAGCATGACCGACATGGTGGTGCGCTTGGCATTAATACCTGCGTAGTGCGCAGCCTTCGGAGAATCGGCGATGACCTTGATTCGGTAGCCGAACTCGGTTCGTTTGACAACCCAATACAACACAACCGCAAGGATGATCGCGACAAAGATGGTTGGATATAGGCGTGTGTCACCGAACGATTGTAATTTTGCGGACGCCGAAACGAGGCGGCCTTGAGGGAACGATGTGTTTGGATTGCGAAAGAAGCTGTCTGGCGTGTAGATGACGTAGTCGATAAGGCTTGATGCAACATACGTCAGCAACAGTGTTGAAACGATTTCGCTGGTTCCAAGACGAGAGCGAACAAACGCTGGAACGAAAATCCAAAGGGCGCCGCCCAACGCGCCAAAGATGAGCACGAGCGGAACCATGATCAGCGATGGCAAATGGTCGCCCAGAGTTATGCCCGCCCAAGCGCCGCCAATCATTCCCAGATACAACTGGCCTTCGCCACCAATGTTGTAGATGTTCATTTGGAATGCAAATGCCGCGGCAATACCGGTGCAAATGAGCACAGTGGAGAGAGCAAGCGTGTCGGTGACGCCGCGTGACGAAGCGAAGCCGTCGCTGAACATGTTTGTATAGGTATCAATTGGCGAGTATCCGGTAGCGAACAAGAATATTGCGCCGAAAAACAAAGCCGCGAGGACTGAGACGATTGGGACGAGTGCCGTCAAGCGTTTGGGTGCCTCACCGCGCTGATCGAACACCACCCGAATTGGAAGCCGCATTACACGCCCCCATTTTCGAGCAGGCCGGCCATAGCAGCGCCCACAGTAGACAAACTTGCGGTGGCGCCGAGCGTTTCGTGCACTACTGCCCCGCGATACAACACCAAAATGCGATCGGCCAGCGACATGACTTCGTCGAGGTCTTCGGAAATGAGAAGGATGGCCTGCCCTGCGCTACGAGCATCGTTGAGCAGGCTACGAACTGTTTCGATTGCACCAACGTCGAGGCCGCGTGTTGGCGAACAAACCACGAGCAACTTTGTTGCGCTGCGACCACCCGAGAGTTCGCGTGCGAGCAACACCTTCTGGGCGTTACCACCAGAGAGCTTTCGAGCAAGATGGTCTGGGCCGTTGGCCTTAATCTCAAACTGATCGATCAGCCGAGATGCTTCGGGCCTGATAGATGTTCGGTCCACAATGACTTTGCGATCACGAGTGAGGAGCAAATTGTCGAGGATGGACATGGAAGGAACTAGACCCATTCCGAGGCGATCCTCGGGCACGTAGGCAAGGCCAACTTCGCGAGCCTGGATTGGGCCGCGGTCGGTGGTCATTGCGCCCGAGATAGTGATGGAGCCGTTTGCTGGCGATATCAGGCCGGCTATGGTGTCGGCCAATTCGCGCTGTCCGTTGCCGGCAACACCAGCGATGCCCACCATTTCGCCCGCGTGGATATTGAATGAGACGTCGGAGAGCACTTCAACTTCGTTGATGCTGAGCGAGAGGTTGCGTATTTGCAACACTTCATGGCCAATGGGGTGCGTGGCGCGCTGTGCATTGAGTTCGATGTCGCGGCCAACCATGAGCCGTGCCAATTCGCGCGTGTCAGCGGTTCCCTTGCCGGAAACATGACCAGTAACGCGGCCGTTGCGCAGCACCGTGACGCGGTCGGAGATTTCGACAACCTCGCCAAGTTTGTGGCTGATAAAAACAATTGATTTCCCGGCTTTGGTCATTGAGTGCACGTTGTCGAACAATTTTTCTACTTCGGCAGGAACGAGAACCGCGGTTGGTTCGTCGAGCAAGAGAATTTCGGCGCCTTGATACAGGGCCTTTACAATTTCTACGCGTTGACGCTGCCCCACCGACAGCTCGCCGACTACAGCATCCGGGTCGATGGGCAAGCCAAAAGATTCGGCAACAGCAGCGACTTGTTCATTAATTTCTTTGCGATTCAATCGGAAGCTGAGATCGCGGCTTCCGAGAATCACATTTTCTGAAACGGTAAAACGATCTACAAGTCGAAAGTGTTGGTGCACCATGGCAATGCCGTGTTGCAAACCTGCGCGCGGCGACGACAGATGCATGGGTTTGCCGTTGCGCAAGAGATAACCCGAATCGGGTTGATACAGGCCACACAAGATTGCGGCGAGTGTGCTTTTGCCGGCACCGTTTTCGCCAAGCAGAGTGTGCACTTCGCCCGCACGCACGTCGAAGTCGACGTTGTCATTGGCAAGCACTCCTGGAAAACGCTTGACGATGTTATGTGCGGAGAGCGCAGTAGGGGCCACACCACCTAAGTGATGTGACCCCTGCGCTACCTCGTGAGAGGTGTCATTCATGTTTGAGATCAGCCCTTTGGAGAACCGATTACTCCCTTAACGAAGTAGCTCATGCCGAGCAAGTCCAGAAGTTCTGGGCGTACATCTGCAGCAACAACTTCATTGCCGTCTTGGTCTGTTACTGGACCTTGGAATGGAGCGAACGAACCATCAATGATGGCTGCTGCTTTTTCCGCGATCAGTGCTTGCGTGTCGGCATCTACCGAATCGCCGAACGAAGCAAGTGTGACCATTCCGTCGGCCATCGAGCCGTAGTACTCATCGTTTGGACATGTGCCACCGGCAAATGCTTTTGCGGTTTGTACGTAGAAAGGACCCCAGTTCCATGTTGGAGCGGTGAGCCATGCGGCTGGTGCTGCTTCCTTCACGTCGCTGTTGTAACCAACCCACTTGGCGCCACGGGCTTCGGCGGCAACGCCTGCTGCTGTGGTGTCTTGGTGCATTGCGAGAACGTCAACGCCTGCGTCGAGCAACGACTCAGAGGCTTCCTTCTCAATGGTTGGATCGAACCAGGTCTTGGTCCATGAAACTTGCACTGTTGCATCTGGGTTTACTGACTGGGCACCCAAGGTGAATGCGTTAATTCCGCGGATCACTTCTGGGATTGGGAAAGCTGCAACGTAGCCAAGCTTGCCGGTTGGGCTTGCCTTGCCTGCTGCGATACCCGAGAGGTAACGAGCTTCTTCAGCCGCACCGAAGTACGTGCCGAGGTTTGCTGGAATCTCATCAAATGTTGCGTACTCGCCACCCATTTCTGAGGTGAGGAGGAACTTCGCACCAGTTGCCCACTGGAAGCAACCCTCTGGGTGCTTCGTTGCAACGCGTGCCATTGGTGTTCCGTAACCAAACGAGGTTGCGAAAATGAGGTTGTATCCGCCAGCTGCGAGTTCTTCCATAACGGCTTCTGCTTCGTCGCCTTCTGGAACGTTCTCTACGCGCTTAACTTCAATGCCGAGTTCTGACTCGAGCGACAAAATGCCTTGCTCGTGCTGGTAAGTCCAGCCCTTGTCATCTGGAACACCGATGTAGACAACGGCAACTTTGAGGTTGCTGTAGTCGGCGCCTGCTTCTGCAGCCGCCGTGGTGTCTGATGCTGCGTCGTCACTGCCGCCACATGCCGCGAGTGTCATCGCAGCAACAGCAGCAAGAGCGAAGCCCTTGATGTGTTTCATTTTCATGTATGTCTCCCCTTATGCAAAATGCATATGCCCGTTGGTTTTGCACGCCAGTTGGCGCGCCCCGAGAATAACACTTCCCAAGAGCCCCGCGGGCAAGAAGTGGCCTATGGGAGGGCGATAGTCGGGTCGATGAACTGGTTCGTTGCCAAGTCGGCCGAAGTGAGGCCGGGCTTCAACTTTTCACCAAGCCCCTCGAAGATCGGAATGGCCAAGGCAAGGAATTCGTCCATGCGCTGCGAGTCAAAGCTGCCCAACGTGCCGTCGGGGCTGTTTGCAATGAGTCCGTTTTCCAGTGCCAGTGCCACCGCTGCATCGGCCTGACCAGCGTCGTACATCCAACCGTTGTTGTACTGGGCCACGAGGTCGAGAATCAGCGCGTTGGTTGTGGACGGATCAGCAACGTAGTCAACCTGGGCCTGCTGGATGATTGGCACCAGCAGTTTCAGACAATCGGCCGCTGAAACAATGGTTTCAGGTTTGGCAGCAAGCGTCTGTGCGTACGAAGTCCAGCCTGCGTCATGGATGGTTTGGTAAGCAACTGGCTTACCCCAATCGGTGAGCACATTTTCGTAGAAGTACGGCTCGGAAGTTGCGAAGCCTTGCTGCGCCGATTTGCCGCCGTCTGCAACAAAGTTGGCTGGCGTTCCGTCGTAACTACCATCAACTTGTGCAGAGTCGAGAATGCCAGTTGACGTGAAGTAGTCCATGTATGCGGTGCCACCGAAGTAACGCACTTTGGCGCCAGTCGCTTTCAAGTCGGCGATGGTTTTCACGTCCGGGTACGTGGCTGGGTCCCACATGATGATCTGCGGGTTGATGTTGAATGGCGCGATAACCGATGTTGTTGGGAACTCGCCAGAATTTTGAATTTGGCTATACGTTGCCGCGAACGCGAGGAAAATATCTGGGTCGGAATACATCAACGATGTAGGTGAAGAAAAGCCCACTGCTGGGCCGCCGGCACGCACTTGCACCTTGACACCGGTGTCCACACCGCTTGCCATCAATGGGCCTGTGACGCGAAGCCCCGAAGCATCAACTTCGTAGCCCGCTCCGACCAGTTGATACGCGAAACCGTGTTCGGACTCTGGGTGCCAGTCGGTTTGGATAGTGACTGTTTCAGGGCAAATTCCCGAAAGCACTCCAACCGCACTGGCAACAGTGTCGGTGGTTGTTGATGTACTGCTGCCGCACGCGGCCAGCATCACTAACGCGAACGAAGCCGCAGTAGTTCTAAGGGTTGATTTCATAGGTTACTCCCTTGTGATGACGTGCCACTTGCCGATGACTGCTTTACGCAGCAGACCAAAGGATGTGAACACGGCGAGTCCGAAAAGACTCGCAAGCACTATAGAAGCAATGAGTTCTGGTCCCCACAATCGTCCTCGATAAATATCGATTTGTGCGCCGATGCCTACTACGCCGCCCTGTCGAAAGTAGAAGTCGCCCACCACTGCCCCAATGACCGACAAGCCGGCGGAAATGCGCAAACCCACGAAAATATTGGGCAGGGCTGCGGGAAACTGCAGTTTGCGCAATCGTGCAAATGTGCCCACCCCGTGCAGCGAAAACAGCTCGTGCTGGCTCTTGTCGATCGACAGCAATCCGAACAATGTGTTGTTGACGATTGGGAAAAATGCGATCAGTACCACCACCAAGATGCGCTGAACCTGCACGCCGTCGATGAGCGCGCGAATGAGCGGAGTCATTGCAAGAATCGGTGCCGATTGCAACGCCACCAAATATGGCCATGTTGCCTTCTCCAGCCAACGACGCGTAGCCATCAGAGTTGCGAGACCCATGCCGATCACAATCGTGATGGAAAGCCCGATCATTGCGATCTTCGCCGAGTCCCACAGCGACAGCAATATTGGTTTCAGACCTCGCTGTTGCCCCGCAGACCAAACGAAGAAACCTTCGCGGACAACGCGATGAGGCGTAGGCAATAAAAAGCGTTTCTCTTGCGGCAAGATGACGAGCGAGAGCAGATACCACAGGCCGATGAACAGTGCGAAGACAATGGCAGGGCCCGCAAAATCGGTGAAGCGGAATTTGTCTTTTTCGGACTGCGTTGTTTCGTTGCGTTTCATGATTGATCACCGCGCAATGCATGTGAAACCTGGCCGCATAGTTCGGCAAACTCGGGTCGATAACGCAAATCGTGATCTCTTGGATATGCAAACGGAATATCGAACGAAGCAGTGATTCGCCCTGGCCGCGGCGACATCACCAACACACGCGTAGACATGTACACCGCTTCGGCAATGGAATGCGTGATGAATAACCCGGCGAAACCTTCACGTTGAAAAAGCCCGAGTAATTCGTCGTTCAGTCGTTCGCGGGTGATTTCATCAAGCGCACCGAACGGCTCGTCAAACAGAAAAACGCGTGGCTTCATCACTAGCGAACGCGCCACCGAAGCACGCATGCGCATACCACCCGACAACTGGCGCGGGTATTTATCTGCAAAGCCATCGAGGCCCACAAGGCTGATTGCCTCTTGCGCGCGTCGCTGGCACTCTGCTTTTGTTTCACCATGCAACTCGGCAAGCAGCTCGATATTCCGCTGCACTGTGCGCCAAGGCAACAACGTTGCGTCCTGGAACACGTATCCAATGCTGTCTCTATCTACTGCGCACGCACCCTGCGTCTGAGTTTCCAAACCGGAAGCAATACGCAGCAGGGTTGATTTGCCGCATCCGGAAGGGCCCACGACCGTCACAAACTCCCCCGGGGTTACCGACAACGAGACATTTTCGAGGGCTTGCGTACCGTCTGGAAACGTCATACCCACATTGTCGAATTGCAGCGCTCCGATCACGGTGGTCACGCTAGTTTGACCGCAGGCCCAATACTCATCGGAGTAGTCTGAGACGCGTGAAGTCTTCGCTGAGTGGTCTGATTGACGAATCTGTCACCATCATCAGGGAAGTTGCAGCCGAATTTGAGCGCCCAGTCTTGTTGTTTTCGGGCGGCAAGGATTCGGTCGTCATGTTGCACCTGGCAGTGCGAGCATTTGCACCGGCGCGCATTCCCTTCCCCGTCATGCACATTGATACCGGACACAACTTTTCCGAAGTCATCGAGTTTCGCGATCGCTGCGTTGCCGAAATGGGCGTGCAACTAATTGTTGGTTCGGTGCAGGCATCTATTGACGCAGGGCGCATTGCCGACGTCAGCGGCCCTCGCGCAAGCCGCAACCCACTGCAAACAGTGACACTTCTCGACTCCATTGCCGAACACAAGTTTGACGCAGTTTTTGGCGGTGCAAGGCGCGACGAAGAACGCGCTCGAGCCAAAGAACGCGTCTATTCACACCGCGACTCGTTCGGCCAGTGGGACCCGAAGAATCAGCGCCCAGAACTATGGGGCATCTACAACGGCCGCCACAACAAGGGCGAACACTTTCGGGTGTTCCCTATCTCGAACTGGACCGAACTCGACATCTGGACGTTTATTGCCGAGCACAACATCGATCTTCCCAGCATCTATTACGCGCACCGTCGCCCCGTGTTTCGCCGCGACAACATGTGGATGGCAGTAACCGACTTCTTGCAGCCAGAAGCAAACGAGGTTGTCGAGGAGCAGCTGGTTCGCTTCCGAACAGTTGGCGACGCAACATGCACCGCCGCCATCGAGTCGAGCGCCTCCACTGTGGACGACATCATCGCCGAGACTTCAGTAGCGCGCGTGACCGAACGTGGCGCCACTCGCGCCGACGACCGCATGTCGGAAGCCGGCATGGAAGATCGCAAACGGACGGGCTACTTCTAATGGAACGCTTACGCTTTGCAACGGTTGGTTCTGTTGACGACGGTAAGTCGACGCTGATTGGACGACTGCTCTACGACTCAAAGAGCATCTTCGAGGATCAGCTAGAGCACATCGAAGCGGTGAGCAAGCGCCGCGGCGACGACTACGTAGACCTTTCGCTACTCACCGACGGCTTGAGGGCCGAGCGCGAGCAAGGCATCACCATCGATGTTGCGTATCGCTATTTTGCAACGCCAAAACGTTCATTCATCATTGCCGACTGCCCGGGCCACATTCAGTACACACGCAACATGATTACTGGCGCATCCAACGTTGACTTGGCAATTGTGCTGATCGATGCGCGCACCGGCGTGATCGAGCAAACACGACGACACAGCCTGCTCGTTTCGTTGCTTGGTGTGCCCCACTTGGTTATCTGCGTAAACAAGATGGACTTGGTTGGCTACGACCAAGAAGTATTCGACCGAATTCGTGCAGAGTTTGAAGAGTTTGCTTCCCGTCTTGATCTGCAAGACGTTACGTTCCTACCCATCAGCGCACTTGCTGGCGACAACGTAGTTACGCGTTCGCCCAACATGCCGTGGTTCGAAGGCTCCACACTCTTACACCACCTCGAAAACGTTTATACCGCTAGCGATGACAACCGCATCGATACGCGGTTCCCTGTGCAGTACGTCATTCGCCCACAGCGCGCCGACTACCCCGATTACCGCGGATACGCGGGGCGTGTTGCAGGTGGAATGCTGCGTGTAGGAGACGAAGTAATGGTGCTGCCTTCAGGGCTCACCAGCGTTATCACGGGCATTGATTCACCACTCGGCCCTGTCGAGCAAGCGGGGCCCGGCGCTGCAGTCACGGTCTTGTTGCAAGATGATCTATCGATATCGCGCGGAGACATGCTGTGCCGCCCCAACAACAGGCCACGAGTTGCTCAAGAGCTAGAGGCAATGGTGTGCTGGATGGACGACGCATCGCCGCTTCAAACGAACAAGATTTATTCGGTCAAGCACACCAGCCGAGTTGTGCGCGCAAAATTTACGGATGTCTTGTACCGACTAAACATCTCCAACTTGCACCGTGAAACCGATGTAACTGGTTTGCAAATGAACGAAGTTGGCCGCGTCACTTTGCACACCACTGCCCCGTTAATGTTTGACGACTACCACCAGAATCGCTCTACGGGCTGTTTCATCATCGTCGACGAAGCCACTGGCCAAACTGCCGGCGCAGGAATGCTGTTGTCCCCTCGCACATGAACACACCCATCTGGCATCAGCCGAGCATGAGTCGGCAAGAGCGCTGGGATTCACTTGCATTTCACGGAATGACGTTGTGGCTCACGGGGCTTTCGGGCTCGGGCAAATCAACAATTGCGCATGAGCTTTCGCGACAATTGGTTGAAGATGGTGTTTACTCATACGTTCTGGACGCCGACAACGTGCGGCACGGCCTCAATAACGATCTTGGCTTTTCCGATGCCGACCGAACCGAAAATGTTCGGCGCGTGGCCGAGGCCGCACGGCTGTTTGCCGACTCTGGTGCAGTAACTATTGTCCCCATCATCAGCCCATTCGCAAGCGGTAGAGAACACGCGCGCAACATCCATACCGAAGACGGTCTCACGTTCCTAGAGGTTTTCGTGGCAGCCAGCCTCGAAACGTGTGAGGAGCGCGACACCAAGGGGCTGTACGCCAAGGTTCGATCTGGCGACATGAAGGGGCTCAGCGGTGTAGACGCACCGTACGAGGCGCCCGTTTCACCAGACATCGTTGTTGGCGACAATGAACAAAGTGTTGAGGCATCGGTTGCAATACTGCGCAGTGCAGTAATGGCACGTATCGAGATCGGTCGGTGACCCAGGTGACTGGCGAGCAGCAACACAACCTGCCCGAGTTGTTGGGTTATGCGCTCGTTGCTCCGCGCATCAAAGTGATGTACGTGCCGACAACCAAGGTGGCCTGCAGCACCCTGAAGTTGTTTATCTCGCAGGCCGAGGGCTGCTACAACGCCTCGGTTGCACAAGAGATCATTACCCCGAACATCTCGCAAGAACAGACTGTTCACAACTACCGCGTGCACGGGCTGACTCGGTTTTTAGACATGAGCGATAAAGAAAAGTGGGAAATAATCAATTCTCCAGACTGGCTGCGTATCGCCGCGCTTCGCGACCCAATTAAGCGTGCGTATTCTTCCTGGGAAAACCGTGCGTTCCTGAGGGCACCTGGCACACCGCAGAGCGTCATCGACGCTTGCGGCGACGTATTGGTGGATGGCCGCGTAGACGTGGCAGCAACATTTAAGAAGTTTGCACGCGCAATTCATGCCGACCGCGACTCGTTTTCTATCGATGACCACTTCCGTCCACAGTTCAACACGCTGTACTCCAACCAAGTGCAGTACCACCACCTCATTCGTATTGACAACCACGGCGAGATGCAGAACCTTGCCGACATTGTTAACAAGCGAGCGGGAACCAATGTTTCGTTGCAGCGGCTGAATAGCGGCCTCGGCATCAAGCCGGAACAGGTATGCGACAAAGAAACCGCCGACTTGATTGCCGCAACTTACAAGGAAGACTACGAGTGGTTCGGTTTTGCCGCCCACCAAATCAACGCACCCACTGCATCCTTCGTGCTCGACCCCCTGCAGCAAGCACTGCTACTCAACCTTCGCCAAACCACCGAACGATTGCAGATTCTTTCTCGTGCCGCGTTTAATCGCGTTGGCTTCCGATACGGGCTTGCCCAAGTGCGAAAGTCGCTGTGGATTCGGATAACGAACCCAAAGGCCAAGGGCGACACTCGTTTATTGCAGTGGTAGTTTGCAACGCATCATGAGCGACAAGGCAGTAGCAAAGATCGGCGTAGTTACAGTCTCCGACCGCGCATTTGCAGGCGTCTACGAAGACTTGGGCGGCCCCGCCATTATCAGTTTTCTCACACAGCATCTCACCAGCGAATGGGTTGCGGTTTCTCGCATTGTCCCCGACGAGACCGATGTTGTCGCTGCAACCCTGATCGAACTAGCCGATACCGAACATTGTTCGCTCATTGTCACCACTGGCGGCACAGGCCCTGCCCTGCGAGACATCACACCTGAAGCAACCGAGCAAGTTTGCGAAAAGATGATGCCTGGCTTCGGTGAATTGATGCGCCAAGTAAGCCTGCAGGTGGTGCCGACCGCAATCTTGTCGCGTCAGACCGCCGGTATTCGAGGCTCTTCGCTGATCATCAATTTGCCGGGCAAGCCATCGTCTATTTCCGATTGCCTCACCGCGGTTCTGCCAGCGTCGCCCTACTGCATCGACATCATCGGTGGCGCACATCTAGAAGTTGGCAATGGGCTTGAAGCCTTTCGCCCAAAATCCAAATAACGATTACTTGCTGGCGTCGTAAGCCTGACCGGCAGCTTTTGGTGCACGGCTGCGGCCAACAAAACCTGCGACTACCACGAGCGTCACAATGTATGGAGCCATCAACAAGAACTCAGATGGGATACCTGTATCCAAGTTGGACATCTTCAACTGAATGGCTTCGGCCAAACCAAACACCAATGCAGCAGTAAGTGCACCCACTGGGTGCCAACGACCGAAAATCACTGCAGCGAGTGCAATGAACCCGCGACCACTCGTGATGTTTTGATCAAACCGCCCCACCGTGCCGATGGGCCACCACGCACCACCGATACCCGCAATTGCGCCGGCCAGCCACACGTTGCGATATCGCAGCTTGAGTACATCGATGCCCAAAGTGCCTGCAGCCTGCGGGTACTCGCCTATTGCACGAGTGCGAAGCCCCCATCGTGTTCGATACATGAACCACGTAGTGGCCGCTACAGCAAAAAACGAGAAGTACACGAAGTACGTTTGCGTAAACAACGCCACGCCAATCACTGGAATATCGCTGAGCAACGGCACGGCATACGGAGTGAACGGTTTAACGATGTTGTACTCGGGATACGGGGTAAGCACGCGTTGAGACAAAAAGCTTGTTAACCCGAGTGAGAAGAAGTTGATGGCAAAGCCAACGATCACTTGATCGACGCGGAAACGAATGGCGAACACTGCAAGCAAGGCCGATAGCCCCACGCCCATTGCCATCGCACCCAACACACCGACCCATGGGCCATACAGCGAACCCAAGACGGCACCGGCGAACGCACCCCCAAGTAACTGGCCCTCAATTGCGATGTTGATAATTCCGCTGCGCTCGCACAAGATGCCAGCGATTGCTCCAAGAGTGATGGGAACGCTGCGAGTGACGGTGTCCTGCAACATTCCCGTGAGGTTGAAAGACCCTCCGGATGTAGCCCATGCCAAGAAGCCCACAACGAACATTGCCGTTGCGAATGCCAGCACCATGTTTGTCCACTTGCCAAAGCCCCGATACAACTGAATTGCGCCGAGCGCGCCGAGCACCACTGCAAGCGCCTGCGCAAACGGCTGCGCAGGCAGTACAAGCGTGAACGACTCGACAAGTTTGAAGCCTGCATCGCCTGGCCGGGCCGACAAGAAAAAGGCCGAGACAAGCGCAAGAAAGATGAGCGACATCCCCACGTTTCGAGCACGCTTCTTCTGTTCCAGCGACAACATTGGCGTTGCAATCTCGGCTGTGCTCATGAGCCCCACCCCCTAAATGTTTGCCCAGCAGTGATCGTTGCGTTCTTGGTTCGCCAAATTGTCTTCACCAACAAAGGAGCGGCGATAAACATAACGATGAGCGCACGTAACACAATGATCAAGTCAATTGGAACGTCACTGTTTGTTTGCATCTGGCGTCCACCCGCCTGCAATGCCCCAAACAAAATTGCAGCAATCAATGTGCCAAACGGCGAAGACTGACCAAGGAGCGCAATGGCGATCGCATCGAAGCCGATGTTTCCGGCGAAGTTTGTCGACGCATATCCATACGTGCCTAACACCTCTGCAGCACCCGCCAAACCTGCAAACCCGCCTGCAAACATCATGGACAACACGGTGAGCCGCTTGACATGCATGCCCGCATACGTTGCTGCATCAGCGTTCAGGCCGTACGCGCGGAACTCGAAACCCGTTGTGGAATTTTTCAGGAACCACCAATATGCAAGCACCGCGGCAATGGCAATAAGGAAACCAATGTGCGCAATCAAATCTGCGCGCCCATCCAAGAAACCAAACAATCGTGGCAAGCGACCTTCGGTACTTACCAACTTGGAAATAGGGTCGGTGCGGTCTTCGCGTTGAAACAAATCCGTCTTGAGCAGCCACAAGATAAGGAAGGCCGCAATGTTGTTCAACATGATGGTCGTGATTACTTCGTGCGCGCCAGTGCGAGCCTTCAAAATTCCAGGAATTGCACCGAAGATTGCACCGCCCATGGCCCCTGCAAGAACTGCAAGTGGAACCTGGATGTATCCGGGCCCGTCCATTGCAAAACCAACCCACAAAGCGGTCATGCCGCCGGCAAGCATTTGTCCAGTTGCGCCAATGTTGAAAAGGCCGGCCTTAAATGCAATCGCGACAGAGACTCCACACAAGATCAACGGAGTGGAGCTGTTGATGGTGTTGGAAATTGCGCGCAACGAACCAAACGAACCAACGACGAGCGCCCAATACGCGCTGCCTACCGTGGAGAGTGCGCCGATGATGTCGCCATCTCGGAGGTTGTCCACATCGGAAACAACGATGATGAACGCCCCTACGATGAGTGCCGAGAGCACTGCAAGCAATGTGAGTTTGAGTGAACTGATCTTGTTCAGGCGCTCGCCTAATGAGTTGAACAAACGCTTCATTTCGCTACCTCAGCATCCGGGCGCGAACCAGCCATGTACAGACCAACTTCCATTGGCGTCACCTTCTTCGGATCGAGTTCGGCCACAACTTTGCCCCGATACATCACCAACAACCGATCCGACAGCGCCATCACTTCTTCCAGCTCGGTGCTAACGATCAGCACCGCAGTACCTGCGTCGCGCTCCTGAACAATGCGTGAATGAATGTATTCGATGCTGCCGACGTCGACGCCACGGGTTGGCTGAGCAGCAATTGTGAGCCTGAGGTCTCGGCTTAGTTCGCGAGCAACGATGACCTTTTGCTGGTTGCCACCAGACAGTGTGCCGACACCGGTTTCTTTGCTGGGAGTTCGGATGTCATACTCGGCAATCAAAGTGTCAGCAACTGCATTGGCAGCATTCCAATCAACAATCAATCCATGTGAGAACTGATCGTCGTGATAACGAGTGAGCACCAAGTTCTCGGCAACGCTCAACCCGCCAACAAGACCTTGGCGTTGTCGATCTTCGGGAATATGGGCCATGCCCAAAGAGTGGCGCTCGCGTGGGTCGCTACTAGTGAGATCCTTACCGTCCAACGTGATGGTTCCGCCCGCGGCCTTGCGCAATCCTGTGAGCGCCTCGACAAGTTCGGTTTGACCATTGCCCTGCACACCAGCGACGCCCACTATCTCACCAGAGCGCACGTTGAAAGAAACTGCTTCGACATGTGTTCGACCATCTGCGTCCAACACCGTCAGATCAGTCACGCTCAAGACCACTTCGCCCACCTGAGCAACCTTCTTATCGACAGTTAGCTGAACGGGACGACCCACCATCATCTCGGCAATCTGCGATTCGGATGCAGTGGCAGGATCTGCCGAACCAACAACTTTGCCCCGACGAAGAACCGAAATTCGGTTAGCGACCTTAAGCGCTTCCTTCAACTTGTGCGTGATGAAAACAACTCCACGTCCGCCCTTGACAAGCGTGTCGATGATCTCAAAAAACTCGACAATCTCGTTGGGCGTAAGAACCGCAGTTGGTTCGTCAAACACCACGACCTTTGCGTCGCGCAACAACACCTTGACAATTTCGACACGCTGCTGCACACCAACCGGCAGATCTTCGATGATTGCGTCAGGGTCAAGATCAAGGTTGTACTTTTCGGAAACCTCGCGCACCATTCTGCGCGCCTCATCAATGTGCAACTTTCCAAGCCGACCCGTTGGCTCGACGCCCAACACGACGTTTTCGGCAACAGTAAAAACGGGCACCAACATAAAGTGCTGATGCACCATGCCGATACCCGCCTTAATAGCGTCGGCGGGCGAAGTGAACTGAACAACCTGATCATCGACCAGTATTTGGCCTTCATCAGGTTGATACATGCCATACAGCACGCTCATCAAGGTTGACTTGCCGGCGCCATTCTCACCGATGAGCGCGATTACTTCGCCGGTGTTCAGAGTCAGATTGACGCTGTCGTTTGCGACAACTCCAGGGAAACGCTTGGTGATTCCACGTAGCTCGAGTTTCATCTCGTCATCGACCCCATCTAGCCAACACTACCCAACTGTTTACTCGCAAAACTAAAGCGGAAATACAAAACGGGGGCCGCGAAAGCGGCCCCCGTTTCTACTATTTATCCGCTCTTGCGAGCGAAGAATTACTTGGTGACGATTGAACCGTCGATGATGCCTGCAGCAACTGCATCGAGCTCTGCCTGAAGTTCAGGAGTAATGGTTGATGTAATTGCTACACCGACACCACCGTTTTCGAGGGTACCGAGGTAATCGGTTCCGCCGCCTGATCCTGCAAGAGCATCCTTCACAGCCTGAAGTACAGCGGCGTCAATCTTCTTCAAAACTGATGCTACGTACACTTCTGCCTGTGTTGGGTTCGAGATTGACATGTCTACGTCAACACCGATGATCTTCACTGCACCTGCTGAGTCCATTGCGAACTGCGATGAGCCAAGGCCTACTGGACCTGCAACTGGGAAGATGATGTCTGCGCCTTCGTCGGCCATGCTCTTTGCAATGCTGGCACCCTTGGTCTGGTCACTGAAGTCACCAGAGAAGGTTCCGTCTTGCTTAGCAACGTCCCAACCAAGAACCTTCACTGATGTTCCCTTTTGTGCGTTGTAGTACTCAACACCCAAAGCGAAACCCTGCATGAAGATTGCTACTGGTGGAATGTTGATTCCACCGAAGGTTCCTACAACACCCGACTTGGTTGTTGCTGCTGCCATGTAACCGGCCAAGAATGATGGCTGATCAGTTGCGAAGGTGAGGCCCTGAACGTTTGCTGCCGAAGTGTTGGAGTCAACAATTGCGAACTGAACGGTTGGGTTTGCCTCTGCTGCTGCCTTCGTTGCGTCTGCGAGCAAGAAGCCCACGGTAACGATGACGTTGCAACCCTTGTCAACGAATGACTGAAGGTTTGGCTGGTAGTCGGCATCTGATGCTGACTCAAGCAAATCAATGCTTACACCGAGCTCTGCTTCTGCAAGCTTGAGACCGTCATAGGCGTTCTGGTTGAAGCCCTTGTCATCAACGCCACCGATGTCGGTAACTTCGCAGGCCAAGCCTGCTGATTCGGTTGCTTCTGCTGCTGTTGTGTCTGAAGACGAATCCGAGCTACCGCAAGCGGCAAGACCGAATACTGCTACGAGACCAACTGCAAGACCTTTTAGAGTCTGCTTTCTCATGTTTATTTTCTCCCTCTTATGCGCCGACGTCGACGCATATGTTTGTTGGTGAAGACAGATTAGTCCATGAAAATAAAAGGTTTTTACCAAGTGTCGATCATCGGTCGTTTTTTATCCGTGCGCGATTGTGGTTTTGGGCACGCGTTTAGGGTGTGGATAACTCGGGCCCTGGTGTCGGCTGGGTCGATCACGTCATCAATTTCCGTATGGCTGGCCATGCTCAGCGCACTTCCGCGCCGATAGGCCGCCGCAATCAGCGATTCTTCAAGCGACGCACGTTCGGCCGGCGAAACCGCGGCATCCAGTTCTCGCTTGAAGCCGAGACGGATGGCACCCTCTAACCCCATGCCCCCGAACTCGCCTGTTGGCCACGAAACAGTCATTTCTTTGGCGTGGAAACTTCCACCGGCCATCGCCTGCGCCCCAAGCCCGTAACCCTTTCGAAGCACGACGGTTAACCACGGAACAGTGACGCTTGCTGCCGTCACAAACAGCCTGCCGAAGTGCCGAACCTGAGCGCCCTCTTCGGCTTCGGGGCCAACCATAAAACCCGGCGTGTCGCACAACGAAATGATGGGAATATCGAACGCATCGCACAACTGGATGAAGCGCGACATCTTGTCTGCAGACGGCGTGTCGATAGCGCCGCCGAGATGGGCTGGGTTGTTTGCAATGACACCAACGCTGCGGCCCTCGATACGACCAAGCGCAGTGATGATGCCCACACCAAACTCTTTTCGCAGTTCAAAAACAGAATCAATGTCACACAACAATTCAACTGCACGACGACTGTCATATATACGAGTGCGCTGTTCGGGAACGACTTGGCGCATGTCCTCATCTGCATGACGAGTAAACGTTGACAATGGGCCTTGAAAGTAAGACAGATATTTCTTCGCGGCAATTACCGCTTCGCGTTCGTCTGCAACACGCACGTCGACAACGCCATTGCCTACCTGAGTAGCA
This sequence comes from Ilumatobacteraceae bacterium, assembly GCA_036746695.1. Taxonomy (GTDB): domain Bacteria; phylum Actinomycetota; class Acidimicrobiia; order Acidimicrobiales; family Ilumatobacteraceae; genus UBA3006. The sequence continues at coordinate 252,665 of DAIODP010000001.1, forward strand.
ATGGCGCCAATGTCGGTTGGCAGAACAACACCAAGACCACCGCCTTCGATCATTGCGGGACCTGCCATGCCGATGTTGGCGTTCTCCGTTGCAATGATCACATCGCAACACCCAAGCAAGGCTGCGTTTCCCGCAAAGCAATAACCCGATGCAATACCAACAAGCGGCGCTAAGCCCGACAACTTCGCAAACGATGCGAATGACATCACGTCTAGGCCCGCAACTCCTGGCGCATCGGTATCGCCTGGTCGGCCTCCCCCGCCTTCAGCAAACAGCACAACAGGCAAACGATTGCGTTGCGCGATCTCGAAGAGCCTGTCTTTCTTGCGATGGTTGATGAAACCTTGCGTGCCCGCCAGCACTGTGTAGTCGTATGCAACTACTGCGCACTGCGCACTTTGCAACCCAATGACGTCTGCATTAATGGTGGCTACACCCGTGATCAAACCATCTGCAGGCGTGTTGGCAATGAGATCTTCCTCGCTTCGGCGAGCGCGTTGCGCTGCAACACCAAAACCGCCGTACTCAACGAATGATCCGTCATCCACCAAGTCGGCGATGTTCTCACGAGCCGTGCGTTGCCCCTTGGCATGGCGCTTGGCAACCGCCTCGTCGCGGGCAGAATCGTCCAATAACGCCCGACGACGTTGATACTCGGCCAAGTCTGCTCGACCTACCGAACTGGTTGCGGTTTGTTCAGTTGAGATTTTCGAAACACTCGATGGCTCGCAATGAACGAGTTCTTCGCCTTCGCGAACGGTTTGCCCCACAACCACAGCAATGGATACAACGACGCAATCGAAGGAAGCAACTACGGGGTGTTCCATCTTCATCGACTCGATTACAACCAGCTCAGTGCCGGTGGAAACGACTTGACCAACCGCAACCTTTAACGCAACGACGGTGCCGACAAGGGGTGACCGTTCGATGTTTGCGCTCATACGCCGACTGTAGACAATTTTGCGTTAGGCCCTCGCACGAGTTGCGCGAAGTAGCGGGTCGGCGAGGCGAAGTGCAGAGTCGGCAAAGCGCATCACGCGGCCCGCGGCACCCGGCGTGTTGGAATCGATGAGGTTGCCCATGACGGCGAGCGTGATGTCGGCTGCCGACTGAGTACCAACCGCAACTCGAAGGCCGGGACGAAGCAACCAGGGATGCCCGATGATGAAGCTAAACCGCCGCCCCGTGCGCAGAAATGCATCGAAGCGCTCCCCAACCAATCGGTCGTAGTCGGCGCTGGCGGTTGCGGGGTTGTGCACGAAACATTCGATTGCCAACATTCCAGATTCAAGCGCATAGTCGATGCCTTCGCCGTTCATTGGGTTGACGAAACCAGCAGCATCTCCAATTGCCACCCAACCCGGGCCGTGTCTTCGCACGCAACTCATTGGCAATCGCCACGCTCGCGGCTTGTCGATGTACTCGCCGAGCGACCACGACTCTTTGACGAGCGATCGGTATTGATCAAGCAACGTGTTGAGGTTGAGTTTCTTGAAGCCTTTCATCGTGCTCAGTGCGCCTACACCGATGTTGACGGTGCCATCGCCTGCGGGAAACATCCACCCGTATCCAGGAACTGGAGTGCCGTGTTCATCGCGCAAACTCAAACATGCTTCCAAGTGCCGCTCGGCATGGCGAGGGCTTGGAACATACGCGCGTATTGCAAGACCGAAGGTTTCGTTTGGGTCGCGAACTGCACCAAGCATTTTTGCAGCAGTACCTTGCGCACCAGAGGCCAGCACCACCAAAGATGCACGAATCTCTTCAGCACCCACAACTATGCCAACCGCGCGACCGTCTTCGATGAGTGGAAGCGCCTCGCTCTCGAAGCGCACTTCCGCACCCGCGGCAATCGCTACATCAAGCAAATGATTATCAAACCGATGGCGCGGCCACACACCGCCATGATTTGGAAACCGGTCGGTTGTTGGCCAGGCCAACTCGCGTTGCTTCTTGCCAGCGATCATCCGCAAGCCATCGATTCGATGTGCAATCGAATGATCTATTTGCAGATCATTCAATGCTGCAATCGCCCGAGGGGTAAGCCCGTCGCCGCACACCTTGTCGCGACCATACGGCGCTTTTTCACACAGCAACACCCGAAGCCCAGCACGCGCAGCAGCAATTGCTGTGGCCGAGCCGCCCGGCCCGCCACCAATAATTGCTACGTCATAATGCATAGGTATTGAGCCTGCCAGTGATGGCGCAACGATGCCAAGCCGACATCGCCACGATGAGTGGGCCAGGTGGGGATTGAACCCACGACCAAGGGATTATGAGTCCCCTGCTCTGACCACTGAGCTACTGGCCCGCATACTCGCCTTGAATCTAGCAACCAGACGTGCAATTGGATCGGGCTAGTTTGATTTGGTCGGGAGGGCTATGAACAATCACGAGTTGCAGGCTTGCAACACTGCACGAACCTTCTCTTCAGCAGCAGCGGTTGTAGCAGTAATTGCCACCGTCATTTTTTCGAGTCTCCTCGATCATCAATCGCTGCACTGGCAGCTTGCTGTTGCAACTGTTGCTCTTGCAATTGGCATCCCCCACGGTGCACTCGACCATCTCGTCGCGCGGCCTGGTGGTAGCGGTTCAACCATATTCGTATTTGTCGTACGCTATGTGCTCACCGCCGTTGTTGCGCTTGTCGCGATCTTGATTTTCAACATGATCGGTTTTGTCCTTATTTTGGTGATGAGCGCTATCCATTTCGGAATTGGCGACACTGCGTTTATCGCCGAAATCGACAAGCGAACAGCCACAAAACCAATGCCCTTTGCGTGGCTCTACGCCATCTCGGCTGGTTTCGTTCCAGTGATTATTCCTTTAACCAAATCATCAAGTGAAAGCGCTCTACAAGAGATCAACGTCGACATTGTGGGATGGCATGGTGGGTTCAATAATGTGCTGCTTTTTGCAACGGCTATTTTGGCTTTCACTACATTCATCGCTCTTGTCGTCAATAAGCGATTCCGAGACGCATTCGACATCGCCCTCCTCGTGTTATTGAGTGTTATCGCTCCTCCACTCATTGCGTTCGCCGTGTATTTCGGTTGCTGGCACGCGGTTCGCCACACAGCGCGATTAACGCTGGTGTTGCCGTCTAGTCAAAAAGCATTTGCGCGCGGCTCAACAACAAAGGCGTTTTGGTCTGCTGTCATACCTGGGCTTCCGGCGCTGATAGGCGCCCTAGTTGCGGCAGTTGCAATCGGTGCGTTTACGGACTTCGAAGGTGACAGCCTGTTGTGGACAATGCTTGCAATTGTTTGGGCCCTCACGGTTCCGCACATGGCGGCAACTACACGATTGGATCGTGGTGCACTAGCAAATATTGCGATCTGACTATCTCACTCAACGGCTAGTGGCAAGATTTAGGTGAAGGTTTCACGTCAATGCCCGGATTCCGTCTAAAAAAGCCACTGGGCTTGAGATGGAAGCCCGTTCGCTCAACCGGCATAACGGGCCAGTCTTCTGTACGTGGAATGTGATTGGTGCCAAATACGTACCACAACACGAGGTCGGTGTTTTCGATAGCGCGATCCGCCCTCGTCCATTCTGGAAGCCCTGCGCCACCCGCGTGCTGATATGGGTAATCACCAGCAGGAAACTTTTCATTGGGTTGATGGGGGGTAACCCAAAAATGTTTGTACATGAACCCAGCTCGCTTCCCAATAGTTGATTCAGGAAGCGCAAGCGGAAACGTCGTTTGCCCAGGAATCAACTTGAAACCAACCGGCTTACCCACGTGATTTTTCTTTTCCGGATTAATCACTTTCCAGAATCTTCCAACCATCGGGTCAATAAGTCTTTGTGCCTTTTGCTCTGAAGTTAAAATCGTTTCCTTTGTTTCGTATGCCCCGCCGTACAGATTTTGTGGGCCCAACCCATGTGCAAACGAATCAACCTCTACGACCGAGTTACCCGACCCTTGATCATCCCCATCGATATCGAGATCTAGCCGTGCGCAAAAAATATGTTGGTGATAGGGGGCCCACAATCCTGGCTCTATTTCGGTAGCCGAAGGATGATTCGCGCCAACACTGTCTGCCAAAGTCAATACAATCCCTGTGAGTTTGGCCTCAAATTCAATTGAGCCATCTTGATAGAAATACCAGAAATAACCGTATTCGTAGTTGTTTATTGTCACGATGGACGAGACAACAAATCGGCGACCACGACGCACTTCAACATTCCCATCTACATCTGTGTGCTTCCAAAGAATGCCGAAATCTTCCTCGTGCATGCAGATTGCATTACCGATCTCTCGAACCTCGCCAGAGGGGTTTGTTACAGCAACATCTATGTACACAATCTCACCTAAACAATCACAACCGAGTGTCAATGAATTGGTGTAATTGCCTAACCCAAATTCGCCGGTATCAAAAGCATTTTTGCGGTACGACCCTTGGCTTTGATCTCCGTAGGGAATTACCAATTCAGCAATTGATAACCGATGAGCGATTTTTCTCAAATTATCGACGTCATCAAACCAAACATCGTGCAAAACCAAACCTTCACGCTGACAGAATCCAACGCGAAAGTTCCATCTCTCCCAGGACACTTGGTACCCGTCAAGCTCAAATGAGACGCCTTCAGGTTGATTAATGGAAAGCGGTTTCAAATTAATTGTTGCACCCGTTTGACTTTCGCGGTACGGCCCTGGCGTTTGGGGAATTTCGACTAAAAGATCATCTTCGATTGCAACCACGGAAAAATCTGCAAGATCAACAATTGCATGCAAGCCAGCAATCGGATGGGCGTAAAAGTTTGCGTTAGGTTCCGGCCTCAACCACATTGGCGTCCAGATCAATCGCCTTCCGTCGTCCAAGTGTTTCGGTATCTGGGTACCGATTGACCATGTCTCCATTTGCACAGAAGCAACGTCATCAATCCCCCGCTTTTGCAAAGCGACAATTATCCGTGGATCAGCCTTTACTGCTGCGACTGCTTTCTCCGACTCAACACTCAAAATTGGTGCTTTGGCACCCTCAATCACTTCGGTGCTTAAAATCGTTCCGCTCACCGTGACAACACATTCCTGAACTTCACAATTTTTTTTATCAAACACAGTCACGCGGGCAGCGCGCTGAACGGGTAGTCCGGATTTAAATTTGCTTAATTCGAACTTAGACGGCTCCTCCACCTGCACCATTGCAATGAGGTGCTGCTGGTTGATTTGAAACCGGGATTTAAGGGCAGCAACGATGATTTCAAGTTCTGTTTTCGAAAGAGGGTCGAGCGGATGGACTTGAGATTCCATGTAAAGAAACTAACCGCGAACCCTAATTGCAATGGCATACGACGGGCCAACATGAGAAATTTGCGCTCCGAGGGTGGGGATCGAACCCACGACCCACGGATTAACAGTCCGTTGCTCTGCCAGCTGAGCTACCTCGGAAAGGAAGTCGGCTAGATCCTACCTTGACGAATTGAGCGTTTCGACAATCCGATCGATGCATTCTGGGTTGGCAATTGCCTCAGAGTTTCGCACTGGGCGGCCATTCACTGCATCGGCTAAAGCAAGTTCCACCAGTTTATTGCTGCGCGTTCGCGGCAGGTCGTCCACCTGCACAACGAGCGCCGGAACGTGGCGGGGCGTACATGTGGTTCGGATCCGTTGTTTCAGATCTGCAACCAATTCGTCGTTGAGCACTTTGTCGTTCATCAGGCGCACCAGCAAAACAATGCGCACGTCGTTGTCGTGCTCCTGGCCGAACACCAGGCTTTCCACCACGTCGGGGTGTTGCTCTACCACTCGATAGATCTCCCCCGTTCCAATTCGAACGCCGCCAGGGTTCAGTGTGGTGTCGCTTCGACCATGGATAACGAGCCCGTATTGCATTGTCCACGACGCAAAATCTCCTTGCGCCCACATGCCAGGCACGCGTTCGAAATAAGCCGACAGATACTTGGGCCCTGGATGCATCGGGTTGGGTCGGCCTTCAGCACCATCGTTCCAAAACCCAAGCGGCATGGAAGGAAATGGTTGACGACAAACAAGTTCGCCCGCAACTGATGGACGATCTCGCAACGAGCGGTAATCGTCATCCACTGCATCACTCGCCATACCCAGCATTGGCCCTTGAATCTCGCCACGGTAAACGGGTTTCGTTGGGTCGCCGCCTACGAAGCATGCGCACAAATCTGTGCCTCCAGAAATGCTCGCGAGATGCACGTCGCCTTTTACTGCTTCATACACCCAGCTAAATCCATCTGGAGAAAGCGGCGAACCAGTCGAGCAGACCATCCGCAATGAATTCAACCGATGCGATTTGATCGGATGCACATCGGCTTTACGCACCGAATCGATGTACTTCGCCGACACACCAAGCAACGTGATGTTTTCTTGGTCGACAAGGTCGAACAACCTGTCCATACTGGGCGATGTTGGCGCGCCGTCAAAGAGAATGGCAGTAGCGCCGCTGGCCAATACCGACACCAACCAGTTCCACATCATCCAGCCCGTGGTGGTGAAGTACATCACCCGATCGCCGACTCGAATGTTGCATTGCAACTGATGCTCTTTCATGTGCTGAATGAGCACACCGCCGGCGCGATGAACAATGCACTTAGGCACTCCCGTCGTGCCGCTGGAATACAAGACGTACCAAGGATGATCAAATGCAAAACGTTTCGGCGCCACAGGAGTTGCTGCGCCACTAGCCACGAATGTTTCGTAGTCGACATAGCTAGTTCGATCGTGCTCGCCAACCGACACGTTGCTTACCAATATCGTTGCAACAACTGTTGGCAACCCAGATCGAATTTCGGCTAGTCGTTGAAGACAGTCAAAGTCTTTTCCGTTGTATCGATAGCCGTCGACGGCAACTAACACTTTTGGTTCAATTTGACCGAATCGATCAAGCACGCCATTGACGCCAAAATCTGGTGAAGCCGACGAAAATACTGCGCCGAGTGATGCTGCCCCCAACATGACTTCCACCACTTCAATTGCATTGGGCAGCCAGGCAACGACACGGTCGCCTGCAACTACCCCGCACTGCTGCAGCGCGGACGCTATTGACGCGACTCTTTGACGCAATTCATCCCAGTTTCGGCTGCGACGATTTCCCGCTTCATCAATTGCTACGAGCGCCTCGCCAGACCCGCTTTGTTGCAGAAAATTCTCGACAACACTGAGCGATGCATCGGGGAAAAACCTTGCCGTCGACATCGGGGCTCCCGATTGAGCAGCGAGAAAGGCTCGATCGCCTTTCACACCAACCACACCGCATTCGTCCCAAACCTCCGACCAGAAGGCCTCAGGATGCGAGATCGACCATTCATAGAGTTCGTTTTCATGGCCCAACCGTTTGGCTAATTGGTGCATGGCCGACGATTGAACTTCCTCTGGCGAAGGTTGCCACAGCATCGGATTACCAAGCGATTCGGTCACCGCCCAAAACTACTCAATACCCATATCTTTCTTGGCAATTGGAGATATATGAGCCCTCACCACTACTGTCTAACAGGCGTAGAAGTATGCGAAATATGCAGAAACAAAAGGGGAACTCAATGAACTGGGGAGCATTTATTACGTGTGCCGTAACAGGCTCAGGAGAGACAGCACACAAGAGCGACAAGGTTCCTGTAACGCCAGAACAAATCGCCAATTCGTGCATTGAGGCAGCCAAGGCAGGCGCGGCCGTAGTGCATATTCACGTTCGCAACCCGCAGACCGGACTCGGCTCGCGCGACACCGAGTTGTATGCAGAAGTTGTCGACCGCGTTCGCTCCTCCGACACCGACGTGGTCATCAACCTGACTGCGGGAATGGGTGGCGACTTGGTCTTGGGCGGTGACGAGCAAGTACTTCCGCTTGCCAACGGCACCGACATGGTGGGCTCTACCGAACGTTTGGATCACGTCACTCGATTGCGCCCAGAAATCTGCACACTCGACTGCGGCACCATGAACTTTTCATCTGGCGGCGACTACATCATGACCAACACCCCAAGCGTGTTGCGCAAGATGGCGAAAATTGTCCAAGACCTCGGCGTGCGCCCAGAGCTCGAAGTATTCGACACCGGCCACTTGGTGATGGTGAAAGATCTCATCAAAGAAGGTTTGCTCGACGACCCAGTGATGATTCAGCTGTGCATGGGTATTGCCTACGGAGCACCAGACGACACCAACACGTTCATGGCGATGGTCAACCAAATACCCGAAGGCGCAGTGTTCTCCGCGTTCTCGATTGGCCGCATGCAGATTCCATTCGTTGCGCAAGCAGTGCTCGCCGGTGGAAACGTGCGTGTCGGCCTTGAAGACAACCTCTACCTCAACAAAGGTGAACTTGCCTCCAACGGTCAACTCGTAGAACGCGCTGCCAACATTTTGGAAAACATGAATGTTTCCATCATGGGGCCAAAAGAAGTTCGCGAGAAGCTCAAACTCACCAAGCACGCATAAGGAGCAGCCATGAGCGGATTGCCAGGTTTACAAACAGTTGGTTTGCTCGGCGGCGGTGTCATCGGCGGTGCATGGGCCGCGCGCTTTGCGCTCAACGGTGTTGACGTGAAGTTGTACGACATCGATCCGGAAGCCACTCGCAAGATGAACGAGATCATGGCGAATGCTCGTCGTGCTTATCGCAAACTGACGCTTGCTCCTCTACCCCAAGAAGGAACGATCACGTTCGTCTCTTCGCCAGAGGAAGCCGTAACTGGCGTCGACTTTGTGCAGGAAAGTGCGCCCGAGCGATTGGAATTGAAACAAGAACTACTTGCCCGTGCAAGTAAGGCTGCAGCACCCAACACGGTATTCGGCTCGTCTACATCCGGCCTTCTGCCGACGCAGATCCAAAAGGACATGGTCAAACCAGAACGATTCGTCGTAGGTCACCCGTTCAACCCCGTGTATCTGATGCCGCTGGTTGAGATTTGTGGTGGAGACCTCACTTCGCAGGCAACAAAAGAGCGCGCCCGCGAGGTGTACACGCAAATTGGAATGCGCCCGCTGATGTTGAGCAAGGAAATTGACGGCTTCGTTGCCGACCGCCTGATGGAAGCGTTGTGGCGCGAAGCGCTGTGGATGGTGAACGATGGCATCGCAACCGCAGAAGAAATCGACGACGCGATGCGCTTTGGCCCTGGCCTTCGTTGGTCGTTCATGGGCACGTTCCTCGTGTACCGAATTGCTGGTGGTGAAGCTGGAATGCGTCACTTCATGGCGCAATTTGGCCCCTCGCTGAAATGGCCATGGACAAAGTTGATGGACGTCCCCGAGCTTGATGACGTGCTGCTTGAGAAGATTGTTTCGCAAAGCGATGACCAGGCTGGCACTGCAACCATCCGCGAACTTGAAGCGCTTCGCGATGATTGCCTCGTCTCGGTGTTCCAAGGTTTGCGGAATCAGAACTACGGAGCCGGGCAAGTACTGGCCGATTACGAGAAACTGCTGTTTGGTCGTGGCCCAGTGCCGGTGCTCGACCCCAAAGCACCTTCGGTGTCGCACGAAATGTTTATTCCTTCGGAATGGACCGACTACAACGGCCACACCAACGACGCTCGGTACTCGCAGCTTGCAAGCGAAGCCAGCGACACATTTTTCCGAGCCATCGGCTTTACGCCCGACTACTTGGCGACTGGGCGAACGTTCTACACCGTAGAGGGGCACACGAGGTTTCTTGATCAGACAAAAGCTGGCGACAAGATCAAGGTGCTCACGCGTGTCGCCTCGTATGACGAAAAGCGTATTCACCTGTGGTCGGAAGTTGTACGCGAAGACGGGGTTGTTGCATTTACCGCAGAGCACCTCTTCATGCATGTAGACACCGCCAGTGGCAAAACTTCGCCAATGGGCCAAGAGATGTTTTCACTTCTGGAGCCCATTGCAAAAGCACACGCACAATTGCCTGCGCCAATAGGTATCGGACGACATGTCGGCGAACGCCCCGCAAAGTAGCAGCGTCTCGCCGCTTGCTCCTTGGCAGCCTGGCGACATGGTGCCCGCACCGCTCGATATCTATTCGTGCCGCGTCGAACAAGAATGGGTTGACTACAACGGACACATGACGGAGGCCGCATACCTCTCAGCGTTCGGTTGGGGCTCGGACGCGCTATTCACTTACATCGGAGACAACGATGCGTACCGTGCAGCGGGAAACTCGTTTTATACCGTAGAAACCCACATTGTCTATGAAGACGAAGCATTTCTTAATGACCCACTACGTATCACCACTCGAGTGTTGGACGTAGATGCCAAGCGGCTGCACATTCACCACACCATGTACAACGGCGATACTGGCAAACGTCTGGCCACAACCGAGCAAATGTTGGTGCATGTCGACATGAATGCCGGAAAGTCCTCGCCTATCCTCCCCCACGTTGCCGCAGCACTTTCGGCAATCCACATCAGCCACTCTTCGCTACCAACGCCTGAAGATGTTGGTCGAGTAATGAAGATCAAGAAACACTAAGCAGGAGACTCCATGAATTTTGAACTGACAGAAGAACAGCAAGCAATTGTCGCAACAACGCGAAGCTTTGTAGAGCGCGAGTTGATGCCGCACGAAGAGATAGTGGAGAAACTCGGGCATATCCCCAAGGAACTCGAAGAAGACGTGCGCAAGAAATCCATTGCTGCGGGCATCTACGCCTGCAACATGCCTTCCGAGTACGGCGGTGGCGGCCTCGACTCGTTCGACACCACCCTCGTAGACCGCGAGTTTGGTGCAACCTCCTACGCTCTGCACTACATCGTGGCTCGCCCGTCCAACATTCTGCGGGCCTGCACGGGTGATCAGATCGAGGAATATCTCATTCCGACCATTGCAGGAAATCGTGTGGATTGCCTCGCAATGAGCGAGCCCGACGCTGGCTCCGACATGCGCGGAATGAAGTGTTCGGCGGTTCGCGATGGCGATGATTGGGTGATCAATGGAACCAAGCACTTCATCTCACATGCGGACATGGCCGACTACGTGATCTTGTTTGCCGCAACTGCCGAAGAGCAGACATCCAAAGGACCGAAGAAGAAAATTACGGGATTCCTCGTCGACTTCGACACACCAGGTTGCGAGCGAGTTGCGGGTTACGACTGCGTTTCAAACGCTGGGTATCACAACATGATTATCAACTTTGACAACTGTCGCGTACCCAACAGCAAGGTGCTTGGCGAGGTGCACGGTGGTTTCGACGTTGCAAACACGTGGCTAGGAGCAACACGGCTGCAGGTTGCCGCCGTCTGTGTTGGTCGTGCTCGTCGTGCCCTCAACTTGGCTACCGAGTGGGCTGCAACACGCGAACAATTTGGCCAACAAATCGGCAAGTTCCAAGGTGTTTCTTTCAAACTTGCAGACATGAAGACGCAGCTGGACGCCGCCGAGTTGCTCACGCTTCGCGCAGCATGGAACGACGCGAATGGCAAATTCGACGATTCCGAAATTGCAATGGCCAAAGTATTTGCAACCGAGATGTGCCAGTTCGTTACCGACGAGGCAATCCAAATCTTTGGCGGAATGGGCCTGATGACCGAGTTGCCGCTTGAACGCATGTGGCGCGACACCCGAGTTGATCGCATCTGGGACGGAACTAGCGAGATTCAGCGACACATCATTTCTCGTGGGTTGCTTCGCGAATTTGGCGGCTGACCAATGGTCGACCTCTCCAGACTGCTGAACCCGAAGCGCATTGCCGTAATCGGCGGCGCTCCGGCTGCAGCCGTGGTGAGACAATGTCAGAAATTGGGTTTCACGGGAGAGATCTGGCCGGTTCACCCGGCGAAGAAGGACATGCACGGCGTCCCCTGCTTTCAGTCGCTGGCTGATCTGCCCGGCATACCCGATGCGGCATTCGTTGCCGTCAACCGCCACCTCACCATCGATGCAGTTGCGCAACTTGCAAAGATGGGCGCAGGCGGTGCCGTTTGTTATGCATCCGGGTTCTCCGAAACTGGTGACACCGATCTGCAGGCGAAGCTCGTAGAAGTTGCGGCAGACATGCCCATTCTTGGCCCTAATTGCTACGGCTACATCAACGCACTCGACGGTGTGGCCCTGTGGCCCGACGAACACGGCTGCTTACCCGTGCAACAGGGTGTGGGCATGATTTCGCAAAGTGGCAACGTGGGCATCAATCTCACAATGCAGCAACGCCATCTGCGCATGTCGTACATGGTTACCGTAGGCAACCAAGCAGGAGGCGGTGTGGAAGATGTGCTTGAAGCATTCGTGCACGACAAGCGTGTCACCGCCATTGGCATGTTCATCGAAGCCATTCGCGAGCCGATTCGATTCGCCCAATTGGCGCAACTTGCGTTTGAGCAAGGGAAGCGCATAGTCGCCCTGCAAACAGGAAAGTCCGACGCCGGCGCCCTCATCGCCGCATCGCACACCGCCTCACTAGCGGGAAACCGTGAAGCGTACGCGGCCTTGTTCGCGCGTTGCGGTGTGGCAACTGTTGAAACACCCACCGAATTGATCGAGACACTGAAGATTCTGGACAATGGTGGGCCGCTCACTGGTTACCGCGTTGCATCGTTGTCGTGTTCCGGTGGCGAGGCCTCGCTAGTTGCCGACATGTCGGAAGCAACACAACTACGTTTCGAACCGTTCCCAGACGAGCAGCGGCTGCGCATTGAAGCAACACTCACCGAGCTTGTAAGCGTTGCGAATCCGTTCGACTATCACACGTTTATGTGGGGCGATAAGCCAGCAATGACATCCACCTTTTCTCAGACAATGGACGGACCGCACGACGCAACAATTTTGTTACTTGACGCACCACCTCGCCCCGACCAAGACGCAAGCAGCTGGATTACTGCGGCCGAGGCATTTGCAGACGCCGCTAAACAAACGCAACGTCGAGCAATTGTTGTCGCCACAATCCCCGAGTGCTTCTCCGACGAGATGCGCAACGCCATAGTTGCACTCGGCCTCACCCCCGCCCAAGGTTTACGCGAGGCATTGATCGCGCTAGATCGCGCTGCTTGGCTGGGCCAACACCGTCCGCTGGAGGCTCCAACCGCAGTTGTTGCGCCTAAAGCAACCTTGCTTGTAGACGAATCTCGCGCCAAGGAACGCCTCTCTACATTTGGTGTTGCAGTGCCCACCGGCAAGCGCTGCGCACCCACCGAAGTGGCCTCGTGCGCCAATGCGGTTGGCTACCCCGTAACGCTTAAAGGCCTTGGTTTAGCCCACAAGAGCGAAGCCGGGGCCGTTGCGGTCGGCATCCAGAACGAAGAACAGTTGTTGGCTTCCATGCGCTCGATGCCAAGCGACATTGAAGAATTCCTGGTTGAACAAACCATTGTCGGCATCGTTGCCGAAGTGCTGGTGAGCATTCGACGCGCTGCGCCGTTGGGTTGGATGATCACGCTGGGCGCTGGCGGCGTACTTACAGAGTTGTGGCACGACACACATTGTTTGCTGGCGCCAGCATCCCGAGACCACGTTCGCGATGCATTACAGCGACTGCGCATTGCACCGATACTGAACGGATACCGCGGCAAACCAGGTGCCAATATTGAAGCGCTTGTCGACACGGTAATGGCGCTGCAACAGTCGGTGGTTGGAACATCAATCGTTGAAGTAGAACTGAACCCAGTACTAGCAACCACAACGCGTGCCGTCGCAGTAGACGCGCTCCTGATCGAAGAATCGAGCAAATAATGCCCATCACCACCACGTCGTCTCTAGATGGAACCGTTCTTGAGATTGTCCTCGACCGCCCCAAAGCCAACACCATTGACGCAACCACCAGCCGCGAACTGAGCCAAATTTTTGATTCGTTTAATCGCGACACGACACATCGCGTGGCAATTCTTACCGCTGCTGGTGAGAAGTTCTTTTCTGCAGGATGGGACTTGAATGCTGCGAATGAGGGCGAAGCGTTTGACTCCGACTATGGCGTTGGCGGCTTCGGCGGCTTTCCGGAGCTACCCAACCGAAACAAGCCAATCATTGCTGCAGTCAATGGAATGGCTGTTGGTGGCGGTTTTGAAATTGCGATGGCCGCCGACTTCATCGTGGCTGCCGACCACGCGCAGTTTTTTCTTCCAGAGACTCGAGTTGGGGTGCTTCCGGATGCCGGAACAATACGACTACCTCGCCTACTTCCCCGCCAGTTAGCAAACGAAATCATCTTTGGTGGACGCAGGCTTTCTGCGGCCGAGGCCGAGTCTTGGGGAATTGTTAATCGAGTTGTGCCGATTGCCGAGCTCATGACGAGCGCACGCCAACTAGCCGCCGATATTTGCCTTTCTGCCCCGCTCAGCGTTGCTGCGGTGCTAGAGCTCAATCGCACACTCGAGCACACCGACATTCTTGACGCCATGCATGCCATGCGCAAGAACGACGCCTATCGCAAGGCTGTCGACTCGCAAGACGCACTCGAAGGCCCCGCATCGTTTGCCGAAAAACGACCACCAAAGTGGCAAGGTAAATAACCGACCTACTTCTTGTCGCGGCACCTCGTACTGCAGAACTTCACTTCTTCCCAGTTCTTGGCCCATTTCTTTCGCCACTCAAATTGCAAACCGCACGTTTGGCAAAGCTTGGGCGAAAAGCCATTCTTTGTCTTGGCTACGCGCACTATTTCAGCGTAAAGCCTGGAGCCGACCAACGCATTCATCGAGAACATCAAGCAACTCGAACGCGCGACTGTCGGCATTTTCCATCTGGTATTCGCGCATTGCGTACGAGAAGCTGGTGTGCAGGCTTGGCCACGCCCCATGCGTAGAGCCGCCAGCACCAGTATGCCCAAAAGCATCTTCAGCCATTCCCAAACGTGAAGGGTTTGGATTCAACTCGAAACCTACGCCGAACCGCAACAATCGGCCAGAAAGTGGGTCGTATCCGAGCGATCGTTGCTGTCGCGCTTGTGCAATCGTCTCCGGCTTCAACAAACGTATTCCGTCCAACTCGCCACCATTGACCAACAACGAATACAGACGCGACATTGCATAAGCATTGGCTACTGCCCCGCCGCCTGGCAACTCAATCTTGGCGAACTCGTTGGTGCCTCGCTCGGCGGGAATCATGCCGTATACAAATTGCAGTCGTGGGTCGGCATCCGGTGCCGAGAGTGCGGTGTAATTGAAGTTGTCCGCCCGAGTTGTCTGCGCAATGCGCGGAAGCACGTCGTCTGTTGCGCCAATGTGCAGATCAAGGTGTAGCGGCTTGGCTATTTCTTCGCGCACGAATGTTCCAATGCTGCGGCCGTCTGCCCGCCGCACAAGTTCGCCAGCGATCCAGCCATATGTCAGCGCATGGTAAGAGGGAGAGCCAACTGGAACAAACGGAATTTGCTCCGCAACCAACTGCGCCATGTGCACTGGGTCGGAAAGGTCTTCGATAGTGATCTTGCGCTCGAGACCAGGCACCCCTGCTACGTGTGCAAGTGCATCGCCAATGCTGATCTTTCCCTTGCCGCCGGCAGCGAACTCGGGCCAGGCACTTTCTATAGGTGCCTCAAGATCGATGAGCCCACGATCGACACACATCAACACCGCGACCGCACAAATTCCCTTTGTTCCCGAAGCAATGACGCAGACCGAATCGTCGTTCCAGGCCGAGCCGTCTACTTGTTGCCCGCCCCACAAATCGACGACTTGCTTGCCGCGATATGTGGCCGCGAAGGACGCGCCCGCCTGCGAAGCGGAGTGATATTTGTTAAAGATCTTGGCAACGGGCTCAAAGCCTTCGGCAACAACAAGTTGCCGCGTCACCTCAGCGACCGCTCGATGCTGGGCGTCGCCGTTATCAAACTTCGTGTGTACTCCTGTTGCGGGTTGCCGATCACAGATTCTGCCGAACCAATTTCCACAATTCTGCCCTCCGACATCACCGCTACTTCGTCGGCAATGCTGCGCACAAGGGGCAGGTTGTGGGTAACAAACAACATGGCCAAGCCAAGCTGCTTGCGAAGATCGCCGAGCAAATCAACGATGGCTGCCTGCACAAGTACGTCAAGTGCGCTCGTCACTTCGTCGCACACTAATACTTGCGGGTTGCTTACTAGTGCGCGGGCAATAGCAACGCGCTGGCGCTCGCCGCCCGACAACTGATCGGGATACTTATTGGCATACGAGTTGGGCAGATTGACCTTGTCGAGAACTTCGAGCACCAACTTTCTCGAATCAACTTTTGATTTTCCATCGATCAATAACGGACGCGCGATGGAATCCCCCACGGTGCGACGTGGGTTTAACGATCCGTACGGATTCTGAAACACATATTGAATGCTCAGTCGTTCGGCAATTGAACGCTGCCTAGCCATGGTCTTCAGAGGATTGCCCTCGAGGAGGATCGACCCCGTCCATTCCCTATGCAGACCGCCGATGGCTCGAGAGATAGTGGTTTTGCCGGAACCAGATTCGCCCACCAATGCCAGACACTCGCCCTTGCGAACGGTAAACGACACATCATGAACGACGACATTGCCGGAATAACCGGCAGATACACCCTTCACATCCACCATCGCATCGCCTTGCTTGGTTTCCGCAGAAATAACCGACTTCACCGACACCGCTTCGGCGCGTTTGCCAATCTTTATGCACGCAGCGGTGTGCTGGGCATCGACGCTCACCATCGATGGGAAAGCGACTGTGCACTCTTGGGAAGCAAGTTCGCAACGTGGCGCAAATGCGCACCCTTGCGGCCTCTTACCTGGTGAAGGAGCCCTTCCGGAAAGACCAATGATCTGTTTCTTCCCGGCAATATCTGGCGCAGCGGCGACGAGATGGCGAGTGTACGGGTGAGCCGGATTTCCAAAAATCTCGGCGACGGTGCCTTGCTCCACTACTCGGCCTGCGTACATGACCGCAACGTCGTCGGCCAAGTCGGCAACCACTGCCAGGTCGTGCGTGATGTACAGCGCGGCAACACCGTGGTCTCGAGTCAGTTGCCGAATGGTCTTGAGTACGTGCTCCTGCGTCGAAACGTCAAGGCCGGTAGTCGGCTCGTCGAGAACAATCACCGAAGGGCGACACGCAAACGCCATTGCAAGACCGACTCGCTGTTGCTGCCCGCCAGAAAGTTGATGCGGATATCGCTCGAGATACTCGTCATCAGTGGGCAACAGAACTTCTGCCATCATTTCTTTGATTCGTGCCTTGCGTGCTGCCGACGACCCGCCAAAGTCGTGAACCTCGAGCACTTCCATCAGTTGCAAACCAATCCGAAGCGCGGGATTCAGCGACGAGGCTGGGTCTTGTGGCACGTAGGAAACAAGCTCGCCGCGAATCTTGCGTTTTGCATCCGTATCTAGCCCCAACACTTCGGTTCCCGCGCAAAAGATTTGGCCGTGAGCAATTTCGACACCACGACGCGCATGGCTCAGCACGGCGAGACCTACTGTTGTCTTGCCGGAACCCGATTCGCCAACGAGCCCGAGTACGCGACCTTTTTCTATCGTGAGATTGACACCGTCAACGATATCGTTTCCTGTTGCTGCAACATTCAGCCGCAAATCAACGATGCGCAGGCCGCTATTCACCTTTGCCACCACGATCGATACCTGCCGACACTCGTGAAAGCCCATCCCCAACTAAGCCAGTTCCGATGGTCATGAGCGCCAGAGCAATTGTTGGCAGCACCACTCCCCAAGGCTGCTCGGTGAGGGCAACACGATTTTCCTGAATCATAAGTCCCCAGTTCGCCGCATTCGGCTCGGGGGTAAAGCCAAGAAATGCCAAAGATGCGATGAGACCAACGCTGTAAGTGAGGCGCAGATTCATCTCGACCAACAACGACGAAGTGACGTTGGGAAGAACTTCAGCGAACACAACCCGCTTGCGCGTCTCGCCAAGAGCTTCGGCGGCAGAAATGAAATCTCTTTCAACCACGCTAATTGCTGCACCGCGAATGATTCGAGCGATTCTTGGCGTTGTAGACAACCCGACCGTGCAAATGATGAGCACATTGCTCGGACCGAACATGGAAATAACTACCAGAGAAAGCAAAACTTGCGGGAAGGAAAGAATGACGTCAAGCGCACGCATGATGATTTCGTCATAACGGCCCCTGAGGTACGCGGCAGACAAACCAAGCGTGGTTCCCAACGTGATACCGATGCTTGTTGCAATTACTGCCAAAATCAGAATCGTTCTTCCGCCGAACAAGAACCGAGAAAGAACATCTTGCCCGAAGTAGTCGGTTCCGAGCAGAGTGCCTGGAACACTCAGAGTGTTAGGCATGTCGACATATTCGGTGCTACCGAATGGTGCGACAAACGGGCCGATCAGCGCGACCGCGATGAGCAACAAAGAGAGCGTCACCCCGATCTGCGTGCGACGCAGCTTCATCGCCTGGCGGATGAGGCCAGGTGGCTGCTCATCGACGAATGGGTCTGTGGTTAATTCGGTATTCATGACAACCTCGTGCGCAAACGAGGAGTGACCAACACGGTGCCAATGTCGGCAAGCAGGTTAGTTAAGACGTACACGCCCGCGATGACTAGAGCAAGAAACTGGATAACTGGCAAATCCCTCGAGCGAACGGCGTCGGCAAGGGCGCTTCCGATGCCGGGGAAGTTATACAACCGCTCAACAATGATGACGCCGCCTGCAAGGTAGGCGAGGTTGAGAGCAATCACTTGGAAGGCTGGGCCTACCGCATTGGGCATGGCATGCCGCCACAGAACCGTTCGCTCGTCCATGCCCTTCAAGCGAGCCATCTCCACGTAGTCGCTTTCCAGCACCTCAACCATTGCGGCCCGCATAACGCGTGAAACATATGGCGTTACAGCGATCAGCAACGTCAACACGGGAAGAGTCAAGCCTTTGAGGTCGCTCCAAGGAGGGGCGCCAACTTCTAGATACGTCACCGCTGGAAGAATTTGCCAAATCGTTGTCGAGAAAATGACCGTCAGAATCGTTCCTACAACGAATTCGGGCATGGCAGCAAGAATCAATGAAATAAGCGACGACGACGTATCAAACTTCCTGTCTCGGCGAAGTGCCGCATTGGCACCGATAATTATCGAAAGCGGAATCGACCCCACTGCCGCAATCAACAACAGGAAAAATGAAGCTCCTATTCGTGGGCTGATGTACTCGCCTACTGGCGTCATGGTGGCATAGGACGTACCCATATCCCCCGTCAATACACCTCCGAGCCAACTGCCGTATTGATTGATCAACGGCTTGTCCAACCCGTAGTCGGCTCGCAGAGCAGCGAGAGCCTCTGGTGTGGCTTCCCTTCCCAAGATCGCTTCTGCCGGGTCTGATGGAAGCGCCTGTGTAACTCCGAAAATCAATAACGAAACGATGAAAAGCGTGAGGACGCCAAGAAGCACGCGTTTAATCAAAAATTTGACGATTGATAATTTCACTAAGACAACCTTAATTACAGAACCGCCGTCCACAAAATGTGGACGGCGGTTCGACTATTTGAGAGATACAAGCACTAAGCCAAAGAAATGTACTTGAACCCGTGCTGGTAGTAATCCATATTCAACTGCGCTGGACGCACCACGACGCCTTGCACCTTGGTGGAGTAAGCATCGGCAAAGTTGTTGAAGAACGGAATGATGTAAGCACCCTTCTCGTACTCTTCTTTTTGCATTCGTGCAACGATCTCACGACGCTTCTTTGCGTTCACTGTTCCTGAAGCCAATTCGTAGTCCTTACGGAACGTGCTTCCGGCAGGTGGGAACTTGGTTTCTGGGTACACATCCATCGATGCAGCTGCCTGCGCGAGGTATGAACGGCCCGACCAATACGTGGTGTAAAAACCGGTGTTCATGTACTGGCCCTTGGCGCTCCAGTACGTTCCACCGTCAATGACCTTTGCGTCGATGATGACAACGCCATCCGTCTTCTTAGCCTGCTCGGCCAGGGTCTGGATCATGAGCACCAAACCAGAAGTGTCGTCTGGAGCAGTGAGCTCCACTCGCAACGGATTGGCCTTGGTGTAACCCGACTTCTTCAGCAATGCAACTGCGCCAGCAATATCTTGTTTTCTTACTGGGTAGTCGTTTGCGTTGTAGTTTTCGTCAATGTAACCGTAGAGGTCGTTACCAATCTTGCCGTGTCCGGAAAGTACTCGGTTAAGCATTTGCTTGCGATCTACGATCATGCGCAAAGCCTGACGAACATTGTTGTCGTCAAATGGCTTGATGTCTAGACGCATGCAGAACGCCAGCCATGCACCGGCCGAGTTCTCCACAACATTCAAGTACTTCTTCGACTTCAGTGTCTTGAACTGCTCGAACGGAATGTCGACTGCGACGTCGATCTGTTTTGCAATCAGTGCGTTGACAAGGGCCGTCTTGTCGGCGAAGTCAATGATTCGAACTTCGTCAAGGTAGACATTCTTTGCATCCCAGTAATCCTTGAATCGGGTGTGAACGCTCTCTCGGCCCGGCGTGAAACTGACCAGTTTGTAACCGCTTGTACCAATTTGGGTCTTGCCGTCGTAGCCAGCCTTAGCGATTGCATAGGTGTATCCGCAAAGTACGGACAGCCAGTCGACGTTCGGCAACTTGAGGTTGAACTCAACAGTGAGGTTGTCTTTTTTGACGAGGCCAGAAGGATCGAGGAAGGTGCGCAGTGGCTTACCCGTTGTCTTCTGGGCTGGATCAAGCAAGCGCTTAAACGTGGCGATCACGTCGTCTGCGGACAGCAGCGAGCCATCGTGGAACTTCACGCCCTTACGCAGTTTGATCGTGTATTTCGTTGGGCTATTTGCCTTTGCCGACTCGGCAAGACCATTAGCAGTCACTGGCTGAAACTTCTCGTTAAAGGTAAGCAGCGTCTCGAACGTGGACATGAGTCGGGCTTGGTCGGCCTTTGCGACGATGTAGTTTGCATCGAACAAGTCGTTGGCGCCACCGACAACACCAATCTTGAGTGTTCCGCCTTGCTTCGCAGCAAATGGTGCTGCAAGTGCACTCAGCGAACTGGTGGACATGACTCCAGCTGCGATGGCCGCAGAACTGATGCCTTGAATAAAGTGCCTGCGGGAAAAACCCGTAGTTTCCATCTCATTGGAATTCATATATTCCCCCATAAGTTAAAGCGGACCTAAGTCCGAGAACGTCCCCCGACGCCTGTGCGTAACCTACTTGATTAACGGAAGGTAAACAAGTTCGACTATTCGGCTTTGTTTCGCCGCCGGCGGGCATCTCGCTCGGACGTGTCGGCCTGACCTGGAACCGAGTTTGTCAGTGGCCCAATTTTCTCGATGATCTCAGAAGTAGTGGGGGCTGGTGCAGGCACGCGATCGTCAAGTGACCGACGCATTGCCGCCAGGTGCTCGGGCGAAGTGCCACAGCAACCGCCCACAATGCGGGCGCCTGCATCGGCCGCCATTGCTGCATAGGTGTGCATGAGCTCGGGAGTGCCCGAGTATTTGATGGTGGTTCCCTCAAACTTTGGAATGCCGCAATTGCCCTTGGACACCACGGGTGTGGAGAAGGAACTCATTTGCGAGATGGTGACCAAAATGTCGGAAGCGCCAACTCCACAATTGGCCCCGATTGCCAATGGTTGCGGTGTGAGTCCTTCAAAGATTGCCTCGAGCGCATCTGGCATGATCCCCATCATGGTGCGGCCAGCAGTATCGAACGACATGGTTGCGGCGTAAGGCATCCCCACAAGAATTGCCGCCTTAGCTGCTGCGCGAATCTCTTCAGGTGCCGACATTGTCTCGATCCAGACCACGTCTGCCCCGCCATCTTGTAGACCTCGGATCTGTTCGGCAAACGAGTCGATGGCGTCGGCCTCAGTGAGCGCACCAAGCGGTTCGAACAACTCTCCTGTTGGGCCGACTGAACCCGCGACCACTACTGGCCTTGCTGATGCGTCGGCAACGGCTCGTGCCAAACGGGCTGCGCCACTTGCCAACTCGTGCACGCGCGATTGCGCATTATGCAGTTTCAAACGGTGCCGATTGCAGCCAAAGGTGTTGGTGAGAATGATGTCGGCGCCTGCATCGACGAATTGCTGATGGAGCAATGTGACGCGCTCTGGGTGATCGGTAATCCAAAATTCTGGCGGCTCGCCCGATGTGAGACCCATTTTGAAATAGTTGGTACCGGTAGCACCATCCGCCAAGAGCACCGAAGATGTTGCAAGCAGTTGCTGCAGCGTTGTTTGCATGCGTGAAAGGTTAGCCCATCACGTTTCCGGCAGTAACCGCCTGTGTGCGAAGTCGAGAAAATGCCGAAAGGTTGATGGCGTTTCCAGTGTTCTCACCAACGAACTCGACTGGAGTTACGTCGTGATCGATGCCCTGTTCTTGCGCCTCGATAAGTGCGCGCATGAACTTGCCAACGAGTGGCGCATTCTTGAATTGGTTGCCGCTGGTGCCGCAGGCCATAAAGAACCCGTTCAGGCTCGACTTGTCGTACAACGGGATCCAGTCGTCGGTGACGTCGTATAGAGCACCGATACCCAACAACTTCAGTGGAATACCGAAATCTGGCAAGCGCCGAGCCAAACGCAACATAACTCGCTCGAAGAATTCGACCGTGACCGAGTCGTTCCAATCGTCTGCGTCATCGATGAAATGCAGTTCGTCGCATGCTGGCTCGGTGGTGCCGACGTTGAGCAAGTCGCCCATGTGTGGGCGGAAGTACTGGCCGAGGTCGAGGTCGGCAACGATTGGTGCGTTGTCTTCGAGCCGAAAACCAACTGGTGCTGGAGGCGAAAACACTTCTTGACGAAGTGGCTGATGATGAACCTTCATTTCGTCGTAGACGCCAGCCATCTTGTTGATCTTTGCGGCGTGAGGGCCTGCAGCATTAATCACTACGGGAGCATTGAATACCTCGCCACTCGCCAACGTTACGCCTGTAACGGCGCCGCCCGAAGTGTTGATTTGTGCAACTTCCTTGTTGAAGTGAAATATTGCACCAAAAGTCTTTGCGGCGTTTGCAAGGTTGTGTGTTGCCAACATCGGGTCGTCCATGAAACCACTGAGAGGGTCGAACAATGCAGACAGCTGGTCGTATGGGTCATCGGCAAATGCTGGGTCTTCAATACTCTTTGGTGGGTAGAACTTGCCTGTTTCGAACGCAGGCCAACGCTTACGCACTTCCTCGGGGTTCAGCACTTCGTAAGGAATTCCAAATTGATCCCACAGTTCGCGCTGGCGGACACCGTCATAGCCTTCGGTGAGGAACACCAAGTAACCCGTCTTGACGAACTTGGCCATGCCGTCTGGGTCTTCCACTCCTACGAACTCGTTCCAGTTGTACCAATACTGAGCAGACTCCCATGCCATCAAGATGGTGTTGAAGTTGGAATAGGTGAAGCGGATAATTGCCGAGGATGCGCTGGTGGAACCGGCGCCTGGAGCGCCGCCCTTATCGATGACCACAACACTGCGGCCGGCTTTAGATAGTTCGAGTGCAATTGACGCACCCATGACGCCGCCGCCGATAATGACGACGTCGCTCTGTGTTGCTGCGGTCATACTGCTTGCTCCAAAATTGCATTGGCCCACTTTGCTGTGTCTGCTGTGGAGTTAAAAGTGAACGAATGGATGCCGCTGACGTTCAATTCGTCGGCTTTGGCTGCAATGTCATTGAGAAGTTTCGTTGGGTCGTAACCACCGGGGGCAAACATCAGGGTCAGCGACGCCTTGTTCTTCTTCAAGTAACGAAGCGACTGGCCAACACCTGTTCGAACGCCGACAGACATCAACCTTGTGCGGTCAACAACGCCCGGAAGACCAAGGTTGATTGGAGTGGTGAAACCTGCGGCTCGCAAACCCTTGAGCCACGAAATGATCAGTGGCGCATCGAAACACATTTGTGTAGAAGCAAGACCCTTCACACCATATTTCTTTAGCAACGCTTCTTTTTCGATGACCGCGTTGTGCAGATCGGAATTACTGATAGTGGAGTGTCCGTCTGGGTAGGCACCGAAACCGATCGTCTCGACACCTGGGTTGGCCGCCAAGAAATCGTTCATGAATGGAAGCGCATATTGGTAGTGAGGTGGCACTTCGGCGTCGCCGCCGATAATGAACACCTCTTTAATCCCCTTTTCGCGAACCCATGTTGCGAGTTGCTTCGTATGCTCTGGGCCGTCAACCAACCTTGCTGCGAAGTGCGGAACAACGTTGTGCCCTTTAGCCAACAATTTTTCGCACAGCTCCTGGGTTACCGCAATGCCCTTCGCGGGCGAACAGGTAACAGAAACTGCCGCGCCCTGTGGCAAGTCGGCGATTGCTTGGTCGAGTGACTTCAGAGGAACGAGCTCGTAACGCATATTGCGCACAAGTCGTTGCGCGCTTGGCGAAGTCTTGCCGCCTCGCTTTCCCGAACCGAGAAGAGTTGAAATGATGCTCATTAGTGCTCCAAAAGATGTTTCTTATTATTGTAATTTTCAGCCAAAGGTGTCGGGCAGTTCAGCCTTGCGCTTGGCGATGTACTCCTGCAACTCTTGGTCAATTGCATCGTCCAATGTTGGCGCGACGTATGACGCAAGTCTCTCTTTCCAGATGCGGTTCGCGCGCTGTGCCGCATCAAGGCTGCCATCTTCCACCCATTGCTCGTAGCTGTTGTTGTCGGCAGTGTCCGAACGATAGAAGGCTGTCTCGAAGTTGGCCAAGGTGTGGGCAGTGCCCAAAAAGTGCTGCCCAGGAGTGTTCTCGCGAAGTGCGCTAAGTGCCTGTCCGTTTTCAGTCATGTCGAGGCCCTTGCCCAGCGTCATCATCATGCCCAACTGGTCACAATCGAGAACAAACTTTTCATAGCCGATTGCCAAACCGCCTTCGAGCCAACCGGCCGAGTGCAACACAAAGTTGGTGCCCGCCATGATCGTTGGAATAAGCGTGGAAGCGCTTTCGTAAGCGGCCTGTGCGTCCGGCAACTTTGAAGCACACAACGAGCCGCCGCTGCGGAACGGAACACCCAAACGGCGCGCAAGTGCAGCAACGGTGTACAACACAATTGCGGGTTCGGGCGTACCAAATGTTGGGGCACCAGTGAGCATCGACATCGAGCTCGCGAACGATCCGAACACCACCGGCGCACCAGGGCGCACCAACTGTGTGAATGCCATACCAACAAGTGACTCAGCAAGCGTTTGCGAAATAACTCCCGCAGAAGTTGTTGGAGCCATGGCGCCTGCGAGGATGAACGGTGTAATGATGCACGCTTGATTGTTTGATGCGTACACCTCGGCTGCATCCAACATCGTTGCGTCCCAAACCAGAGGCGACGACGCGTTGATCAAACTTGTCATCACTGTGCGGTCTTGCAAGTCGCCGCCGAAAGCAATGCGCGCCATGTTGACACTGTCTTGCGCACGCTCGCCCAATGTGACGGAGCCCATGAAACCTTTGTCGCTGTATTTGATGTGGGCATACACCATGTCGAGGTGGCGCTTGCTAACAGGGATATCAACTGGTTCACATACCGTGCCACCCGAGTGGTGGATGTACGGCGACATATACGAAAGCTTTACGAAATTCTGAAAATCGGCAATGGTTGCATAGCGACGGCCGTTGTCGAGATCGTGAACAAACGGTGATCCATAGTTGGGGGCGAAAACAGTTGCATTGCCACCAATCTGAACATTGTTTAATGGATTTCGAGCGTGCTGCGTATATTCGCGAGGCGCCGAGGCCTGAATAATCGACCGGCACATACCCCTTGGAAACCGAACCCTGGTTCCATCGACTAACGCACCTGCCTTTTTGAATCGCTCGATGGCGCTTGGGTAGTCGCGAATCTCGACGCCGATCTCTTCCAGAATGGTGTCGGCATTGATCTCGAGCAACTCGAGATTTTCATCAGAAACAAGTTCGTAGGGTTTGATCGAACGAGTAAGGAATGCTTCTCTCTGAGCATTTGAAGTATTGCGCGTGACTTGTCGCGCAGCACGACCTCCCCCGCGACGATGATGTACTTCTTCGCTCATGCCCCCACCTTTCGAACTAAAAAACTATGCCCTGCGCCTACGGCGCTGACCGCCACCAGAACCATCGGAAGCGCCCTCGACTCGTGGAGGAAGTGTAATGATCTCGGCGAGATAAGGCGTTGGCGCGCTGGCATGAGGGAATGCCATAGCGGCAACAAAGAGATCTTGAAAACGAGGTTCGGTGGCCGTTTCGATCTTCACAACCTTGCGAACTGCCGCTTCCATTTCTTTGCGCTGCGAATTGGACAACAATGCTTTAACAGCGCCCGCACCTGCCGCGTTGCCAACAGAACGTACGCCCGGAAGTGGGCAGTCGGGAACCAGACCCAGCACCATTGCGTATGTTGGGTCGATGTGTGCGCCAAAGGCACCGGCAAGACGAATGTCGGTTACTTGTGGCGAACCTGCATGCTCGACAAGCAAGTCGATGCCTGCACGTAGAGCGGCCTTGGCTAACTGAATTGCGCGAATGTCGTTCTGCGTAATGAGCAAGCGGATGTCTCCGTGCTCGTAGAGAACATAAGAAAATGTGCGGTCGTCGCCGATGATGCGGGGCGTTGCGCCCACGAGAGAACCCTGAACCACTCCGTCTTGAGAAATAATGCCCGACAAATACATTTCGGCAATAACTTCGATGATCCCCGAGCCACAAACGCCCGTAATTGGTGTTTCTTCGGCGGCCTCGGCGAACCCCGCCTCGTCCGACCACTGCTCGATACCGATCACTTTGAAACGCGGCTCCAACGTTGTTCGGTCGATGCGCACCTTTTCGATAGCGCCTGCAGTTGCTCGCTGTCCGCAACTGAGTTGAGCACCTTCGAATGCTGGGCCGGTTGGTGACGAGGCAGCGAATTGCCTGGTGTTATCGCCAAGAACGATTTCCGCATTGGTGCCAACGTCAATGAGCAACTGCATGTCGGTGCCGCGATGTGGGCCCTCCGACAAAATTGCACCAGCAGTGTCGGCGCCTACGTGGCCGGCGATGCATGGGCCAACATAGAACCGTGCGTTAGGAAGCTTGATGTCGAGTTCAATCGCTTCACCACTTGTTGCCTCGTCGGTTGCAAGAACAAAAGGAGCAGCGCCAAGTGGGGTTGGATCGATGCCCAGCAAGATGTGGTGCATGATTGGATTGCCAACCATCACGATTTCCAGAATCTTGTCGGCGGAAACATTGGCCTTCTCAGCAAGTTCTACTACCAACAGATTGAGGGCATTGCGAATGGCGAATGTCAACTCTTTTTCGCCGCCCTTGTTCATCATCACGTAGGAAACTCGACTCATCAAGTCTTCGCCGAAACGAATCTGGGGGTTCATTACGCCAGCGCTGCTGAGCACTTCACCGCTAGTGAGATCGCAGAGATGCCCCGCAACTGTTGTCGAGCCGATGTCGACAGCGATTCCGTACATTGCGCCGACAAAGCCTGGCCATGCAGCCACGATGCATCCCGGTTCGGATGTTGACGAACTGTGTCTCACTGCGACTGTTGCGCCACCGTCACCCTTGTCGATTGCGATATTGACTTGTTGCAGCGCGTGAGTGGTGATTGCAGGTATCGCGATGTTGTGTTGTTGAGCAACTGCATTTCGCAACTCGCGGGATGCGGTGACGTCTTCACCCAGCAGCGACGGGGATACGCCTACGTAATACAGGCTGAACAAAGGGTCGACAACGATCGCACCAAGGTCGAGATCTTTGCGCACAATTTGCCTGTGCACTTGGCTTGTCGCCGGGATATCAATGACCGCGTCGCCGCAAATCTTTGCCGTGCAACCGAGACGGTTGCCCTCGGCGAGTGGCCTGTTCCCGTGATAGTCAATCTCTACTTCGCCAGGCGCGCTGAGCGCTTCCGGCTTGGCGTCGATGCCCCACTTGGAAAAGTTGCCGATGCTGGGCGTGATTTGGCAGCGGCCACAAATTCCTCGACCACCGCATACCGAGTCGATGTCCACACCAAGTTTTCGCGCGGCATCCAGCACCGTCGTGCCGTCTTCGAAGTTTCCGTCGAGACCGCTTGGCGTGAATACAACGCGATTCATGAGGTACGTAATCCCCTAGTGCTATTCGGCCGGACGGCGACGACGACCTTCGCGGTCGCCTCTTCCACCAGTTGGGGCATTTGGATCGCGGTTGGCCTTGATCCATGCTGCACAGTCTTTGTCATTGCCAGTGAGCACGTCGGCGGCCATGATTGCGGCCTTTACTTCGGCGTGCAATGGGCTCATAATTGCCGATGTCATGCCCGAAGCAATTGCCATCGACAGGAACGTGCCTGTTACTTGTTGACGGTTTGGCAAGCCGAAGCTGACGTTGGACGCGCCACAGGTGGTGTTTACCTTCAACTCCTCGCGTAAGCGACGAATGAGCGTGAAAGCCTGTTGCCCGGCTTGGCCCAATGCACCAATTGGCATCACCAACGGGTCGACGATGACATCGCTGTAGTGAATGCCGTGATCGGCTGCGCGCTCAACGATTTTCTTTGCGACTGCAAAGCGAACGTCCGGATCCATACTGATGCCAGTCTCGTCGTTGGAGATGGCAACCACTGCTGCGCCGTACTTTTTGACCAAAGGCAGCACTCTCTCGAGTGACTCGTCTTCGCCAGTTACCGAGTTGACTAACGCTTTGCCCTTGTACACCGAAAGGCCACGCTCGAGTGCGTCCATGATGGATGAGTCGATAGAAAGCGGTACGTCGGTGATTGACTGCACCAACTGCACTGCACGCGCGAGCAACGCTGGCTCGTCGGCAAGTGGGATACCTGCGTTGACGTCGAGCATCTGAGCGCCCGCGGCAACTTGGGCCAATGCGTCGGCCTCGACGCGGCTGAAATCTCCATTTTTCATTTCCTCGGCAAGCATCTTGCGGCCTGTCGGGTTGATGCGCTCTCCGATCATGACGAATGGGCGGTCGAAGCCGATGACGACTTCGCGTGTTGGTGAACTCAGGATGGTATGTGTCATTTTTTTTCTTTCTTGTTGAAATCTATTGCTCTTCGTCTTCTTCGAGTTCTTCAAGCGCTGCCAAATCCTTGGCTGCAACCGTTAACTGCTCGACATCTTTTTCAAAACCGCCGGCGAATGCCAAAACTCCTAAGCGCTGACGGCTGTACTCGACCTCGAGTCGGTCGGCTACCGCCTGAGCGGCCTCTTGCAACGTGCCTTCCAGCGGAAGCGACTCGCGCGTCCATTGCGCTACGTCTTCCTCGGCCGTATAAATGTGGGCCTTGCGCTTCGCTCGGTCTATTGCGCGTTGAAATTTTGCCGTCAGCACAACCTGGTGTCGATCGCGGCCCACTTGCGCATTGACCTGAGCAGGTATGTCGCGCCATTTGATGATGATTACTGCGTTTCCACCTCGTGCCACAACTACACACTCGCTTTCGTTGTCTCGTCTCGGCCGAATGCGACCGGAATTGAATCTGCCAAACCTTTAACACCAACGTGGCGATGCTCGAATGCAAGGCCTAGTTGCAATGCTGCTTGCTTCGCTGTTTCAAGTATCGAAGCGCTCTCTGTTTGCGACAGCAGCACCACTCGTGTGTAATTTCCGAAATAGGCATCGCGCAACTCTGGGTGCTTGTCTAGACCGAGACCTTCCCACACCAGTGCATTGAAATGCTTCGCCAGAAAGTCGGTGAGGTAAAACGTGCCCGGTTGATCGTTGTGCAGTTCGTTGAATAGGTTGCTTCCTGCAAAAAATTCGTAACAGTGGGCTCCAGCAATGCGCTGCACCCCCGGATAATCAACGAGCATTGCGTCGATTAGTCCGCCCGTGCCGCAGTCGGCATAACCAACAAATGTCTGACGAGACTCGCGTTTGTCAAGATGTTCGCGAAGCGCGGGCACAATGCCTTCTGGACGGTTGTGCAAGTTGGCAGGCAAGTACCGAACTTCTACGACATCAGTGAGATGATTTGCTTCAAGCACCGAGCGCAGCTCGGAAACTAAAGCACCACAGGCGATGATCAGAGGGCGAGCATCGACTGACATTGGTGGCGTGCTGCGTGAGCGTCAGTTGACAGAGGGGCCAGGAGGTTCGGCGGTGCGTGTGCGACGTGCAGTCACCATCGACTTTGCCATCTCGGATGCAACTGCTGCGTCGCGACAATACGCGTCCGCACCAACTGCTTCGCCGAACTCTTCGTTAAGCGGCGCGCCGCCAACCAAGATGATGTACTTGTCGCGAATTCCACGCTCTTTCATGGTGTCGACAACAACCTTCATGTACGGCATGGTGGTTGTCAACAACGCGCTCATTCCCAAAATGTCTGGCTGATGTTCTTCCAATGCTGCAATGAACTTGTCGGCGTCGGTGTTGATTCCCAAGTCGATGACCTCGAAACCAGCGCCTTCCAACATCATTGCCACCAAGTTTTTACCAATGTCGTGAATGTCGCCCTTCACGGTGCCGACAACAACTTTGCCAACCGACTCTGCGCCGGTTTCGGCAAGCAGCGGACGCAGGATATTCATTCCGGCCTTCATTGCGTTTGCAGCAAGAAGCACCTCAGGCACGAACAAAATACCGTCACGGAAGTCGACGCCAACGATGCGCATGCCCTCAACGAGTGCTTGCTGCAATACTTTGTCTGGGCTCCACTTGCGATCGAGCAATATGGTGGTGCCTTCAACGATCTCTTCACCAAGACCGTCGTAGAGGTCGTCGTACATCTGGGCTACTAAGTCGTCGTCAGACAGGCTGGCCAGGTCGATCTCGTCGAAATCACTCATGTGTTCTCCCCTATATATACGGACCCAACAGGGGCTGGGCCCGTCAGATATATCACTGCGGCAAAGGTTATCAGGACGACCCAAGCCGCGCCATATTTACCCTACGAGTGTTGGAAAAATTCAACCTCTTCGGCTGGTAAAGGCTGTTTGCCCAAGATCAGGTCGGCGGCTTTCTCCGCAACCATCATCACCGGAGCATAAATATTGCCATTTGTTACGTAGGGCATGACCGAAGCATCAACGACCCGAACCCCCTGCATGCCGTGCACGCGCATTGTCTTTGGGTCGACCACAGCCATTGCGTCAGTTCCCATTTTGCACGTGCAAGAAGGATGGTAAGCGGTCTCGCCGTCTTTTCGCACCCAGTCGAGTACCTGTTGGTCGGAGGCAACATCTGACCCTGGAGAAATTTCGCCACCGCTAAATGCGGCGAAAGCGGGTTGGTTCAAAATTTTTCGAGCCGAAGCAATTGCCTCGACCCACTCCTGCTTATCTTCCTCCGTCGATAAATAATTAAACGTGAAAGCCGGATGATCTCGAACATCGCCGGATGTAACTTTGAGACTTCCGCGCGAGTTGGAGTACATCGGGCCAATATGCACCTGGTAGCCATGCCCCCCTGCGGGTGCAGTGCCGTCGTAACGAACTGCGATCGGCAGAAAATGGAACATCAGATTGGGATACTTCACTTGATTGTTGCTGCGAATGAAACCGCCTGCCTCGAAATGGTTGGACGCGCCAGGGCCTTTTCGAAACAGCCAAGCAAAACCGATAAAAGGACGTTTCCAAAATTTCATTGTTGGGTTTAATGAAATCGGTTGGGTGCACAGATGTTGCACGTACACCTCTAAGTGATCTTGCAGGTTCTCGCCGACGCCGGGCAGATGATGCACCGGAGTGATACCAACTTTGCGCAAATCATCTTCGTTGCCGATGCCGGAAACCTGCAACAGCTGTGGCGAATTGAAAGCGCCACCACACAGGATCACCTCTTTGGCTCGCACTGTTTTCTTTCTCCCAAACGGAAGCGCATACTCAACGCCGACGACAGTCTTGCCTTCGGTAATCAATTTTGTTGCAAGCGCCCTGCATTGAACCGTCAGGTTCTTGCGATGCTTCACAGGGTGCAGGTATGCGCGAGCTGCACTAAATCGACGGCCGCGCTTAACGTTTCGGTCGAACGCCGCAAAACCTTCTTGCTTGAATCCGTTTACATCGGACGTAAGCGGGTGGCCGGCCTCTTGAACGGCCTTAAAAAATGCGCCGAACAGAGGGTTCTTTACCGCACCACGCTCCATGTGCAGCGGGCCACTCTTGCCACGAAACTGATCACTCGGTTGGGCTGCAATGCAGGACTCCATCTTTTTGAAATATGGCAAGCAATGCGCATAATCCCAATCGGCCATGCCCGGGTCTGCGCCCCAACGCTGAAAGTCGAGCGGGTTGCCGCGCTGAAAGATCATCCCGTTGATGCTGCTTGAACCACCAAGAATCTTGCCCCGGCCGTGGGAAACCCTGCGTCCATTCATGTGGGGCTCGGGCTGCGATGAGTACATCCAGTCGTAAAACTTGCTGCCGATCGGAAACATCAGTGCAGCGGGCATATGAATGAACACATCGAACCAATAGTCGGGACGGCCGGCCTCAAGAACAAGCACCTTGTTGTTCGGATCGGCACTAAGACGATTTGCTAATGCGCACCCTGCCGAGCCACCACCAACAATGACGTAGTCATATGGTTCATTTGTCACGCACTCATTCTGCCACGGAAACGCAAAAGTGGCGGAGCATGCGCCCCGCCACTTTCAACATTGCTTTACGACTGTGGTTAGTTAAACCAGGTTGACCACGTTGCCTCGTTAGCAGCGATCCAGTCGGCAGCAGCAACTGCTGGGTCGACTTTGTCGATGTCTACAGGCCCAAGGAATGACAGTTGGTCGTCGGTTGACAGTGCAAAATTCTTGAAGAACGAGAACACTCTCGCGTCTTTCGCTTCAAGCTTCGCAGAGGCAATCTTGAACAACTTGTCGACTGGGTAGTCGCCGTCGCACTTGTCGCCCTCGGCGGCACAATCAACACTTGGCTCCGGCAATGCAACATTCTTCAAGTTGTATTTGCCTACGGCACCAGATGGCGACCAGTAGTACACGATTACAGGCTTCTTCTCAGCTGAAAGCGCTGAAATTTCTGCCTGTGTTGCTGCTTCGGAACCAGAGAACTGCACTTCGAATGGAAGCGCAAGGTTCTTGATGATTGCCTCGTCGTACTGGGAGAACGATGGGTCCATTCCCAAGAAACGACCCTTTGAACCAGTGGCTGCTGTTGCGAATGCTTCGGCTACTGCTGGATCCTTCAGGCCTTCCCATGTTGCAAGCTGAGGAAACTGCTCGAGTGCGTAATCGGAAACGAACCAGCCGATTTTGCCCTCTGCCCCAAGGTCGCCCATGTTGACAACAGAACCATCATCGATGAATGCCTGCTCTTCTGGCACTACACCAGATGGCCACACTTCAACGTTGACGTCGACGTCACCCGACGACATACCTGCGAACATCGCATTTTCGTCAATGTCGAGAATTTCGACTGGGTTGCAAAGATTTTTCTCGATCAATTGCTTGACGATCTCAACTTCGACGGCAGATGCCGACCAGTTGTTACGTGCAATCTTGATCGTTTCTGTGCCGGTGCAATCCCCTGCAGCGGCTGTTGTGTCTGATGCTGTGTCATCGCTACTGCCGCACGCTGCTCCGAGCAGCGAACCAACCGTAATCAAACCAGCAACGAGCAATTTCTTGCTTGAAAGCATGTTTTCCCCTTGTGTAGTTATGTGCACTAATTAGTGCACCCCAAGCGTAGCGAGGGCTTGTGCGCTTGTATAGGTGCTGAACTATGGTGAGGGGGTGCCCGGGGAAGCATCACCAGCAATAGAAGTACGCAAACTATGGAAGGTGTTCGGCTCTGGGGCGTCGACCACGGCAATCGCGTTGGCCGAAGGGGGCGCCAGCCGGTCTCATATCCTGCAGCAGACCGATCAAACCGTCGCTGTCCGTGATGTCTCGTTCAGTGTTGGTCGCGGAGAGACATTTGTTGTCATGGGCTTATCCGGCAGCGGCAAGAGCACACTCATCCGTTGCTTATCCCGGCTTATCGAACCGAGCAAGGGCGCAGTTTTGCTCGATGGAAAAAATCTCTTGGCAATGGGCGAAGAGGAGTTGCGCGGCGTACGTCGCGGGCAAATGTCAATGGTGTTTCAACACTTCGGCTTGTTCCCACATCGCCGCGTTATCGACAACATTGCCTACGGCCTTGAAGTGCAGGGAATTGATAAAACAACACGACTTGCTCGCGCCAACGAGGTACTTGAGATTGTTGGGCTCTCGGGATGGGCCGACCACTACCCCCAGCAGCTTTCGGGCGGAATGCAACAGCGAGTTGGATTAGCTCGCGCACTTGCGGTCGATCCACAGATTTTGTTGTTTGACGAACCATTTTCCGCACTGGATCCACTTATACGAAAAGAAATGCAAGACGAACTCATTCGCCTGCAGAAAACGATGCAGCGAACAATCATTTTCATCACGCACGACTTTGCGGAAGCGCTGCGATTGGGTGACCGCATCGCCATCATGAAAGACGGCTCGTTCGATCAAGTTGGCACCCCCGAAGAAATCATCACCCAACCAGCCACCGACTACGTGCGCGAATTCACCAACGACATTCCGCGCGCCAAAGTGTTAAGCGTTCGGTCGGTTGCGGTTGCGGGCAACCCCGTAAGTGGCGGCAGAACAGTTCCTGCCAGCGCCCGAATCGAAACAGTGATTCCAATGTTGTTGGAGCGCGACGAAGCCATATCCATCATTGACGAATCGGGCAGAGCAATTGGCGTCGTCAATCGCCAGAGTGTTGCATCGATGTTGCAAGCCGAACAGCAATGAGCATCGCCCTCTCCTCTGCGCCAAGTCAAAAACAATCCAGACGTTTGCCTGCCGCTGCTGGGTTCGTTGCATTATTGGTTCTCGCGCAGATTCTTGGGCAACGAGGTTTTCCAGAATCGTGGAATATCAATTTGGCGAACCCAGTTAATGATGTGCAGGGATGGGTTCGTGAAAATCGCGGCCAACATTGGCTGTTCACCCTTATTTTTGAACCCTTCACGTGGGTCGTTGATTTCGGGCTTGAACGAACATCCGGATTCATTAGTTGGTTGCCATGGTTTATTCCCCCGACAATTGTGTTTCTCGTCATTGCACGTAGTGGCAAATACTGGACCGCAGGGTTTGCGGCATTCGCCGTTGTTTATCCCGGAATCGTTGGGGTGTGGGAGCAA
Source organism: Ilumatobacteraceae bacterium (assembly GCA_036746695.1). Lineage (GTDB taxonomy): Bacteria > Actinomycetota > Acidimicrobiia > Acidimicrobiales > Ilumatobacteraceae > UBA3006. The sequence goes on from DAIODP010000001.1 coordinate 287,541, forward strand.
AGCATTGACACTGTTTCATTGATGGCGGTTTCTGTTGCTCTCAGCATCGCAATCGGAATTCCCATTGGCGTTTGGACGGCGCTCAATAAACGTGCCGAATCTGCGCTGCGTCCGTTACTGGACGCCATGCAAACCGTCCCAGCAACTGTGTACTTAATTCCAGTAGTGCTCATTTTTGGAATTGGTCAAGTTCCGGCAGCGATTGCAACCATCATTTATGCACTCCCCCCAATCATTCGCCTCACCTCACTCGGTATTCAACAAGTACCCGCATCCGCGGTAGAGGCAGCAAGAATGTTTGGTGCTACCAAGCGACAGACTTTGATGAAGGTGCAATTGCCCTTGGCGGTTCCTTCCATCATTGCGGGCATTAACCAAACCGTGATGATGGCATTAGGGATTGTCGTCATCGCAACACTGGTAGGCGCCGGAGGCTTAGGCCAGGAGATTATGCAAACCGTGCGCATGCTGAGCCCGGGGCGTGGGCTTGTTGTTGGAATGGCCGTTGTTGCTGTTGCGTTTGTGCTTGATCGCGTCAGCCTCGCTGTCGTCGTAGCCCCCGGCGAACAGCGTCGCTCCGTGTCGCGTAAGAGAATCGTTCTAATTGCTTCGTCTCTGATCATTGGTTCAATTGTGGGAAGACTTGCTGGCATCCAAGAGTTTCCATTTTCATGGGGCACTTCGTTCGCAGATCCAGTCGATACTGCCGTTAACTGGTTTCGTGACACGTTTAGTGTGGTGACGCGTCCATTCAATGATTTTCTTGTTCGCGATGTTCTCATTCGGGCTAGAGAGTTATTGAACGAGACACTTTCTTGGCAAGTGATTGTTATCGCTGCGACAACGCTTGCTCTTTATGTTTCAGGTTGGAAGATGGCGATTACCACCGCACTCGGACTGGTGTTCATCGGTGTTACCGGCATGTGGCCTGATGCAAGCAAAACCTTGTCGCAGACTGTGGTTGCTGTGCTGTTCTCGATTTTGATTGCACTTCCCATCGGCATTTGGCTCGGTCGTCGCCCACGTGCGGAGGCGGCAGTTTCTCCCCTGCTTGATTCGCTACAAACAATCCCTCCCCTGATTTATGCGATCCCCTTCGTCATGATCTTCACTGTTGGCCCGGTGCCCGGCATCGTTGCGGCGGTTGTTTACGCCATCCCGCCTGGCATCCGACTTACATCGCTTGGCATTCGACAAGTAAATAAAGAGTCGATCGAAGCAGCCACAACGTTTGGTGCAACTCAGCGGCAAGTTCTGTGGGGAGTACGCATACCTCTTGCGATGCCGAGCATTATTTTGGCAGTCAACCAGATGGTGATGATGGTGCTGGCAATGGCGATCATTGCCGGAATGGTTGGCGGAGAGGGCTTGGGCTATCGCTCCGTTGAAGCCCTCACTCGATCCAACTCTGGATTGGGTGCCGAGGTCGGAATCGCAATTGTTTTGATGGCAACAATTTTGGACCGATTGTTGCAAGCCCTTGCCAAGAAAATGCAGGCGCCTGCGGCGCTGTAGGCAAACTATTTTGTTGGAAATGCACCAAGCATTTTGGCTGCAGACAACGTGTTCTCTAACAAACATCCAATTGTCATTGGGCCTGTTCCGCCCGGCATTGGTGTGATTGCGCCCGCCACAGCTTGCACCTCATCAAAATCCACATCTCCAACAATCTTGTTGTCGATGCGAGTAACACCGACGTCGATCACTGTTGCGCCAGGCTTCACAAAATCAGCCTTAATCATGCGAGCAATGCCAACGCAAGAAACAATGATGTCTGCCTCTCGGCACATTGCCTTGAGATCTTCTGCTGGAGTCATCGAGTGAGCGCAAGTTGTGGTGGCGTCGCCACCTTTGCGGATGAACAGAATCACTTGCGGCAAGCCCGTTAGAAACGAGCGTCCGATCACAACAACTTTCTTGCCCTTCGACGAGATCTCGTATCGCTCCAGCAGGCGCATTACGCCGAGCGGAGTGCAGGGTGCGTGGCCTGGAAGGCTGCGCATCAATCGTCCCATCGAACGCTCGGTCAACCCGTCGACATCTTTCTCAGGTGGAAGCAATGCAAGCACCGGCTCCGAGTCGAGGTGTTTTGGAAGCGGAAGCTGCACCAAGATGCCGTGCACTGAAGGGTCGGCCGCAAGTTTGCGAACCTCGGCCTCTACCTGCTCTTGAGTTGCGTCCTCTTCGAGATGCACGCCGACCGAAACCATTCCGGCCTCTTGCGCTTTTTTGTGTTTGCTATTTACATAAATATGACTCGGGGCATCGCCTCCAACAAGCACTGTTGCAAGACAAACTTTGGGCGAACCCGCGGATTCGATTTCCTTGCGCAAGCGCGCAACCGTCTCGTCGCGTAGTCCGTTGCCGTCCATCAAAATGGCGCCGCCGGGCGTGCGTTTGAAATGGGTGCTCATGACAATCCGACGATCTCGCCGTTCTCATCAAAATCGATGATTGCTGCAGCAGGATTTGTTCCAAGACCTGGCAGTGTGCGCATGTCGCCGCAGATTGGATAGACGAAGCCGGCACCAACCGACGCGCGAACTTCCCGAACATTGAGGGTGTGGCCTTTCGGTGCACCTTTCAACGACGCATCACCCGAGATGGACAAGTGAGTCTTGGCAATACATACAGGTAGTTTGCCGAAGCCGTTGTCTGTGTAGTTCTTCAATTGCTTGTTCGCAACAGCCGAATACGTGACGTTTGCGGCGCCATAGATGGTTTTTGCAACGGTCTCAATTTTTTCCTTCAACGATGCGTCATCGGTGTACAGCATGTGGAAGTTGTTTGGTTCGTTGCAGGCCTCTTCTACAGCCTTTGCCAAATCGACCGCGCCCGCACCGCCATCGGCGAAATGCGTGCAGACAGCAACTCGTGCGCCTGCCGACTCGGCAATCTTGCGAATGACATCGTGCTCCGACTTGTGGTCGGTTGGGAACGAGTTAATTGCAACTACTGGCACCACGCCGTGTGCTTTCACGTTTTCAATCTGGGCGCGTAAGTTCTCGCCACCGGCTTCAACGTCGGCGGGGTTCTCGGCCAACAGCTCTGGCGGCAATGCCTTACCGGCAACAATCTTGTACTTACCAGAGTGAGCCTTGAGCGCTCGTACGGTTGTCACCATGACTGCCGCATCTGGCTTCAAGCCCGAGTAACGGCACTTGATGTTGAAGAAGCGTTCTGCACCCATGTCAGCGCCGAAGCCTGCCTCGGTGATCAGGTAGTCGCCACCGTGAATGCCGACCATGTCACCAATAATTGAGGAGTTGCCGTGCGCAATGTTTCCGAACGGGCCGGCATGAACAATGACCGGCGTGTTCTCGAGTGTTTGCAGCAAGTTTGGCTTGATTGCGTCACGCATAATGACCGCCATAGAACCTGCACCGCTGAGTTGTTCTGCGGTTACTGGCATGCCTTTGGAGTTATAGCCAACGACAATGCGTGCGAAACGATTGCGCATGTCTTCAAGCGAGGTTGAAAGAGCAAGTATTGCCATTACTTCGGAAGCTGCGGTGATGTCGAAACCAGTCTGACGCGTAACGCCGTCTTCCTTGGTTCCAAGACCAACGATGATGTTGCGAAGCGAACGATCGTTAACGTCGATCACTCGGCGCCAAGTGATGTTGTCCATGTCCAGATCGAGTTCGTTGCCCTGGTGTAGGTGGTTGTCCACCATCGCCGACAACAGGTTGTGTGCAGCCGTTACTGCGTGGAAGTCTCCTGTGAGGTGTAAGTTGAGCAACTCCATTGGAATGACCTGGCTGTAACCGCCACCGGCAGCACCACCTTTGATACCAAATGTTGGACCCATGGATGGCTGACGAAGACTGATGACTGCGTTCTTGCCAATGTGCTTAAAGGCCTGACCAAGACCGACAGTTGTGGTGGTCTTTCCCTCGCCCAGCGGCGTTGGAGTGATTGCGGTGACTACTACATACTTGGCCTTCGGCCGACTCTTCAGCTCGTCGATTGCATCCAGGCTGATCTTTGCAAGGCTCTTGCCGTAAGGCTCCAACAGGTGCTCGCCAATTCCCATCATGGCGGCTATTTCGGTAAGCGGCTTCGGCACGCCTTTTCGAGCAATTTCCAGATCTGATGGGAACGACATGATGTACTCCTTATATATGGCACGGTTACTCCGGATGAGCACCAACAGCCGAACCACTATATAGGCAGTTACTGCGCTGATATATGACAAAACTCTGGGATACGGTTGGCTCGTGGTCGCATCGCTCCCGATTGTTGATATATCCGAAATTCGAACATCCGCGACTAACACGAGCGCCTATTCGCAAACAGCAAAGAATCTTCTCCATGCGTTTAGCGAAGTCGGCTTCGCCATCGTCACCGACCACGGGGTCGCAATGGAAACGATTGCCAGCATGCGTGCTGCGGTTCGTGAACTATTTGCTACCCCACGCGAAGTGCTGATAGCCGACATGGTGAAAAAAGGTAATTACCGGGGTTTCGTACCCCTCGGGTATTTCACACCAAATTCTGGCAAAGGAACAGCAGATCAATACGAAGCATGGAAGTTGCACAACGAAACCGACCCGGATGACCCAATCTGCTTGCAGTCGCCCTTATACGGAACCAACAAGTGGCCAGCAATTTCGTTCGACGTCAAGACACCCGTGCTGAAATATTGGAATGCGCTCGAGGGCGTAACCAACGACATCATTGTTGCCCTCTGCACGGGACTAGAGATTGACGCGAACTTTGTGATGTCGTGCATGACGCAAGGGCTCACCAACATGACGCTGCTCAACTACCCGCCCATGACCGCAACGACAGATGCTTGGGGAATTCATCCGCACAAAGATTTCAATGTGATCACTGCGCTAGCCCACGATCCCATTGGTGGCCTCGAGGTTCGTGCACGTAGTGGCGAATGGATTGATGCAGTATGCCCCGAAAACGCTTTTGTGCTGAACGTTGGAGACATGATGGAACTATGGAGCGGTGGTCGTTTGATTTCAACACCGCACAGAGTGATCAATAGGACGGGCGAGGCTCGACAGTCGTTCCCCTTTTTCTCCAAGCCTCGTCACGATGTGATTATTGAACCACTCATTGCACCTATTGATGGCTTCGATCGCTTGCCGCTGCACGTTGGTACTTCGGCTGCGGATATTTGGTATTCCAATTGGCCGGACGCCGCATCTACCGACCCAGCACAGGAGCTTGGCTCGTATCAGTAGTTCGCGTCTTTGACGGCCACGTGATTCGCCTACGGTATACGCATGTCCGAAAAGATTCGACGAAGTAAAAGTTTTGAGCCCAACGCACAATTGACCGAGACGCTTCCCAATGGCCAGGTTGCACACCGCGACCACATCGCGCATTCGAAAGTTCTTGCAAAAAGCTTCTACCAAGTGGCGCCCGGCGTGTGGACTTTCGTGGGCAATGGTCTCTCGAACCAAACGTTTATCGACGCACCAGACGGAATCATTGCCATTGATACTGGTGAGTCTGTTGAGGAAATGCGCAACGCGCTTACCGAACTTGAGAAGTACACGTCTCGCCCGGTTGTTGCCGTGTTGTACACACACTTTCATTATGTAGGCGGCACGCAAGCAGTGCTCGACAGATATGGCGACGTACCAATTTGGGGGCACGCAGATATCTCGTTCAATAGAGAACGAACCGCTTCCGAAATCGCAACCACCTACAGCCGCGGGTTGGTCGAACAGTTCGCCGTCACGTTAAGCGACTCCGGCGAAGACGGCCTCGTCAACGTAGGTTTGGGAAATTTCTATCGAGACCCGGCACACGCGCCGCACACCGTCAGTTTCATTGCACCGACCAATACTTTTGCGGAACCATGCACCATCGACGTTGCCGGGCTGTCAATCGAGGTAACACCCGCCCCGTCCGACGCCGAGGATTCGGTGACGTACTGGTTCCCATCACTACGAACTGCAGTGAACAACCTTGTTTGGCCAGTGTTATTTAATGTTTTTGCCATTCGCGGCGAAGAATATCGCGACCCACAAGTGATGCTTCGAGGGCTCGACCATCTGTTGTCACTTCAGTCGGAACATCTCGTTGGTGTTCACGGCCCACCGATTTCAGGCCAGGGTGAAATTGTTCGACGGGTGACCCGGTACCGCGATTCCATCCAGTTCTTGTGGGATCAAACCGTGCGGCACACCAACCGCGGCGCTTCGTCCCGAGATCTTGCACACCTCATCCAACTTCCCTCTTACTACGACGAGGACTACCTCACCTCCGAACAGTACGGAGTCGCCGAACATCATGTTCGCCAAATTCGAAGTGGTCTGTTTGGTTTCTTCGATGGCGAAGAATCCAACTTGTTTCCGCTTCCTACTAAGGAACGTGCCGATCGTTTGATTGCAGGTTTTGGCGGTGTTGAAATAGTGCGCAACACGGTGGCAACCGCCCTGCGCGAAGACGACGTTAGATGGGCACTCGAGTGCGGCTCGTGGCTCATTCATCACTCAGGTTCCACCGATGACGACAAACGACTGTACGCCTCGGTGCTTCGCACAGTTGCACAACGCACTCCCTCTGCAAACATTCGCAACTGGTGTCTTGCCCGAGCACGACATCTGGACGGCACGTTCGATCTTTCACGCTTTTCAACCCATCGTCTCTCTAAACGACAAATCCTCTCTTCACCCGCAGAGACAACCATTCGACTCATGCGCGTGCTGCTCGTGCCCGAGCGCGCCCAGAATCTAGACACGCTCATTCGTTGGCAGTTTCAAGATGGACAAACCGCCTCGCTGCACATTCGAAATGCGGTTGCGGTGCCGGTGAACAACACAACATCCCCAAACATTGTGAAGTGCTCGCTTGACACTTGGGCAAATGTCGTCGGTGGATCGCTCGCCCTAAGCGCCAGCATTTCACAAGGAGACCTTGCAATTGAAGGTGACGCGCAATCGGTTGTTGATGCCTTGAAGGCTTTTGATATTGCGGGGCTGTGCGCGTGACGGCTGGAAATATTCCGCTGCCCACTCCGCCCTTTGAGGGTGATATTGCCCGAATCATCACCGACTCGAAACCTCGCAAGTTACAACAACAAACCGCACCCGATGGTGCGCCGAACATCGTGATGATCATGCTTGATGATGTTGGCTTCGGTTCGTTTGCAACATTCGGCGGGCCTGTGAACACGCCGGGCCTCGACCGCGTTGCAAAAAACGGGCTTCGCTACAACCAATTTCATACAACGGCATTGTGTTCGCCAACGCGTGCGGCGTTGCTCACTGGTCGCAACCATCATTCGGTGCACATGGGCGGCATTACAGAAATTGCCAACTCATTTCCTGGCTACGACAGCGCGATACCGCCCGAGTCGGCGACTACTGCTCAAGTACTAAAAATGAACGGATACAGCACCGCGTGCTTTGGCAAGTGGCACCTCGCACCATCTTGGGAGCAAAGCCCTTCCGGGCCATTCGATCGGTGGCCGACCGGGCTTGGCTTCGATCGCTTCTACGGAATCATGGGCGCCGAATCATCGCAGTGGGAACCACCCGTGTACGACCAGACAACACCAATTGCCCCGCATGTTGGCCGCGATGACTATCACCTCACCGAAGATCTTGCGGATCAGGCAATCACTTGGATGCAGCGGCAACACGCAAGCACACCGAACAGACCATTCTTTATGTACTTCTCCACGCCTGCGGTACACGCGCCACACCATGTGCCTCGACAATGGATTGAAAAATATAAGGGCGCGTTTGACAACGGATGGGACTCACTGCGAGAACAGATCTATCAACGCCAATTACAACTTGGTGTGATCCCACCCGACACCGCTTTAACTGGACGCCCCGAACAGGTTCCATCGTGGGACGAATACCCCGAGCGCTACCGCCCTGTCGCAAGCCGACTGATGGAAACCTTTGCCGGGTTCCTGGAGCACACCGACGCACAAATTGCGAGAGTCGTCGATCAACTCGAAACCTTAGGAATTGCCGAGAACACCCTGGTCATTTACATCACCGGCGACAACGGGGCCTCGGCCGAGGGGACCGTTCACGGCGCATGGAGCGCACCGTCGTTCCAAAATGGTGTGCCCGAAGACCCAGAGTGGCTCCTTGAACACATAGACGATTTCGGCACGGCAAAATGTGAAAACCATTTCAATGTTGGGTGGGCATGGGCGCTCGACTCCCCTTTTCAGTGGATGAAACAGGTTGCATCGCACTTTGGTGGCACTCGCAACGCGATGGCCATTTCATGGCCGAAAAAGATTTCCGAAAGCGGCGGACTCCGCACCCAGTTCCACCATGTCACCGACATTGCGCCGACAATTTACGAGGCTGCAGGAATTGTGCCGCCGCTCAGCGTCAACGGCATCAAACAGATGCCAATTCATGGAACCTCAATGCTGTATTCGCTCAACGACAAAAATGCAGCAAGCACACACACCGAGCAATACTTCGAGATTCTTGGCAACAGGGCCATGTATAGCGAGGGCTGGATTGCATCATGTTTCCATGGCCGCTTGCCCTGGATCAGGTTGCAGGGTCTTGAGTTTGACGGGCCACAAGAAAAGTGGGAGTTGTACAACATAGAAAAAGATTTCTCACAGGCAGTGGACTTAGCTCTGACCCACCCCGACAAACTTGCCGAATTGCAACAGCTCTTCCACCAACATGCAACCGACTACGGGGTGTACCCGTTGCGCGACCCAGGCTCACCACGCAACGGTGAGTTTGCCGTACCCCATTCGCTCGATGGCTTTTCGTCGATGACATACACCACTGCTCACGTGCGCATGCCAGAAAGCTCTGTCATCAATCTAAAAAACTGCTCGTACCAAATCACCGCGTCGATCGTTGTGCAGACTTCGACTCCGCAAGGCGTCATTGCTTGCCAGGGCGGAAACATGGCTGGCTGGTCGCTGTACATCGACAAACAGTCTCGACCGACTTTTCATTACAACTGGTTTGGCCATGAACACAGCGCAGTGCAATACCCGACACCAGTGTCGGTGGGGCCACACGAGATTCTCCTCACATTCATTTATGACGGCGGCTTCGGTGCGGGTGGTACAGCCGTGCTCACCGTTGATAACGGTGATGGCCATTCAGTACGAATTGATCGCACAGTGCCTCTAGTTTTTTCGATGAGCGGCGAAACTTTTGACGTGGGGATGGATACCGGCTCCCCGGTCGGCCCATACCCTCATCAATTTCCGTGCACCGAAGAAATTGTGGGGGTTACTTTGCAACGTTTGAATGAACCACCCAAAGAGGTTCTGGAAAAAATGCGCGAAGGTGAATTTAGAGCGAGCATCAGCACGCAGTAAGCGTGATAGCTAAACGAGCGGCGAGGCCAAATTCTTTCGCACGGCCATATTCATTTCTTCATCAAACGCGCGCACGTGTGCTTCGGCTAGCGCAGCGGCTTTGTCACCGTTTCCTGCAGCAAGTGCCTGATACATTTCGGTGTGCTCCTCCACCGCATGGTGCATGTCGGCGACATCGGCGATATACAAATGCCACAACCTGTCACTTTGCGCGTACATCATGTCGAGTGTGTCGGTGAGAAAACGGTTGCCAGCGGCGTCCCACACAATTTCGTGGCATTTACGGTCGATGCTCATGAGTTCGTCGTTGGTCACGCCTGGCCGACGAGCATTCTGCAAGTTGGCAGCCATTGCATCCCAATGCTCTTGTTTGCCACGTGCGGCAGCAAGTCGCATAGCGTATGGCTCTAAAATCGCTCTTGTCTCGTACAGCATGGAAAGTTCCATCACGTCGATTCCGGAAACCAACATGCCGCGTCGCGGGATGACAGTGACGAATTGGTCGCGTGCCAGACGTTGCAGCGCCTCTCGGATTGGTGTTCGGCCAATGCCTAATTCGGCCTGAAGCACGTCTTCGCGGATGACGTCGCCCGGCGCCATTTCAAGGCGCACAATTTTGTCGCGGATCTTGAGATAGGCCTGTTCGCTAAGCGAAATACTCACGCGGGACATCATATCCTCAATTTTTCCACCTGATATAGCGCTGATATACTACCGAATTAGCAAGTTCCATTTTCAATATCGCTCCGACGCAGGTGCATCGGGGCTCTCGTTTCGGGGGTAACTCGTGAGTGAATTTCCAAGTCGCGCAAAATGTGTCGTCATCGGCGCAGGCATCGTCGGCAACTGTCTCGTTGGACACCTCTCCAAGCTTGGTTGGACCGACATGGTACTCATCGACAAGGGACCACTCCCCAACCCAGGTGGATCTACCGGTCACGCATCCAACTTCATTTTTCCGACCGACCACAACAAGGAAATGGCGCTACTTACTCTTGCTTCACAGAAGCAGTACATCGACATGGGTATGAACGGAACATGCGGTGGCATCGAAGTAGCACGCACGCCAGAACGCATGGAAGAGTTCAACCGCCGTATGACCTCGGCAAAGGCGTGGGGAATCGATTCGAAATTGCTCACCCCAGCAGAAATCAAGGAACTTGTTCCATTTGTTAACGAAAAAATTCTTCTTGGCGGCTTCTATACCCCAAGCGTCTCCGTCGTCGACTCGCTGCAAACAGGAACCCTGATGCGCGAGAGCGCAGTCAAGGCCGGTCACGCCAAAGTATTTGCCAACACAGAAGTACTCGACCTTGAAGTAATGAATGGCACGATTAAAGCCGTAGTCACCAACAAAGGGCGCATCGAAGCCGATTACGTAGTTATTGCTTGCGGCGTGTGGAGCCCACGCATTGCAGAGATGGCCGGCGCCAATATCCCACTGACGCCAGCAGTGCACCAGATGGCCGACGTCGGCCCGATCGACGTGCTGCAAAAGACCAACGCCGAAGTTGCCTTCCCCATTATTCGCGACATGGACACCTTTTGCTACGAGCGCCAATCAACAGGATCAATGGAAGTCGGTTCATATGCCCACCGCGCAATCTTCATGCACCCAGACGACATTCCGTCGAACGAAGCATCGGCACTTTCGCCAACCGAGTTGCCGCTTACACAAGACGACTTCGATCCGCAGATGGAACAGGCAATCGAACTGATGGAAATGCTCGGCGATGCCGAAATCAAATACGCCATCAACGGATTGCTCTCACTTACCCCGGACGCGATGCCCGTGCTTGGTGAAACCGTCGAGGTTCGCAACTTGTGGTCTGCTGCTGCAGTCTGGATCAAGGAAGGCCCCGGTATCGCGCAATTGGTTGCCGAATGGATGACTTACGGCTACCCACACCTGTGCGACCCACACTCGTCTGATATCAGCCGCTTTTACCCGCACGAGAAAACCGAACACCACATTTACGCCCGTTGCGACGAGCACTTCAACAAGACTTACGGCATCGTGCACCCTCGCGAGCAGTGGGGAACACAACGAGACATGCGCCGAAGCCCTTTCTACCCTCGCGAAGAAGCAGCCGGCGCAACATTCTTTGATGCGCGTGGCTGGGAACGACCACAGTGGTTCGCGTCTAACGCCAAGCTTGTTGACAAGTTCAAAGACCAGTGCGAACCGCGCGAGAGCGAATGGGATGGCCGCTGGTGGTCGCCAATCACTAACGCAGAGCACTTGCAAATGCGCGAGTCGGTTGGAATGGTGGATCTTACCGCGTTCAACGAATTCGATTTCACAGGCCCTGGCGTTGTTCCGTTTCTGCAGTACATGTGTGTGAACAACGTTGACGTACCTGTTGGTCGTTCGGTTTACACCCCACTGCTCACACAAGGTGGCGGCTTCCGCGGAGACCTCACCATCATGCGCTTGGGCACCGAGCATTTCCGTGTGATCACCGGCGCATTTGATGGTGGACGCGATAAGTACTGGTTCACCAAGTACATGCCGCAAGATGGCTCTGTGGTGTTCACCGACATGTCGAGTGCGCTCTGCACTATCGGCGTATGGGGACCAAACGCAGAAAAGACAATGGCCAAAGCAACACAGAACATCAACGCTGAAGGAAAGCTTGTTCCGTTCGATGTTTCGCAGGCCAACTTCCCTTACGGATCGGTACGAGATGTACTCATCGATGGCGTACCAGCGACCATGTTCCGCATTTCATATGTCGGAGAAAATGGTTGGGAGGTCTACACCAAGATGGAGCATGGTCTTCGCATGTGGGATTCCATTGCAAAAGCCGGCGAAGAGTTCGGAATCATTCCAGTTGGAATGGGCGTCTATGCAGTGACTGGTCGCATTGAAAAGGGTTACCGCTTGATGGGAGCAGAACTAGAAAGCGAATACAACCCAGTCGAGGCCGGACTCAACCGCGCCAAGGTGAAGTCGGCCGACTTCATTGGCAAAGCCGAATACTTGAAGGCTCGGGACGAAAAACCAGCAGCCATCATGTGCACGCTCGAAATCCTCGACCACACCAGCAAAGCAGGCATCAAGCGTTACCCAACCGGAGGCAACGAACCAATTCTCACCAAGAATGGCGAGCGCATCGTAGATAGCAAGGGTCGTGTTTCGCGAGTAACAACCGCAGGTGCAGCACCTTCGTTAGGCAAGTATCTCCTTCTTGCCTACCTCACGCCAGAGCATGCCGTTGAAGGCAACGAACTGCGCGTGATGTACATGAACGAGTTGTTCCCCGTGCGAGTTGCGCGAGTAGGCAGCCAGCCGCTGTTCGACCCAACCGACTCGCGGATGAAGAGCTAGTCGATAATTCGATCATGAAGATTCTTGTTTGCGTCAAGCGAGTACCTGCACCGGGTGCACGCATCAACATCACCGACGATGGTCAGCAAGTTGACACTGCGTTTCTTGGCTTCACCGTGAGCCCTCACGAGGAGTGTGCTGTTGAAGCAGCCGTGCAACTTGTTGAACAACATGGTGGCGAAGTCACCGTGCTCACGCTTGGGCCAGCCGAAGCAGAGGAGCAACTTCGCACAGCAGTGAGCGTGGGCGCAGCGAAGGCTGTGCTCGTGCCGATAGACGGTCAAGATTGGGACCCGCAACGCACAGCAAGCGCCATCGCGTCGGTTGTCAACGAACTTGAAAGCACAAACGGTGCATTCGATTTGATTTTGTTCGGAAACGAATCTGCCGACTCGTGCGGTTACCAAGTTGGTGTGCGCGCCGCCCTGAAGCTTGCACGTCCGATGGTCAACGGAGCAAAGGGAATCGAGATTGACGGCACATCTGCAAAGATTCGCCGCGAGAGCGACGCCGGCCAGGACATTTACGTTCTGCCCATGCCTGCAGCAGTTGGTGTTAAAGAAGGCATCAACTTGCCCCGCTACCCCACGATGAAAGGTCGCTTGGCTTCAAAGAAAGTTGACGTCTCGCGCACAGAAGCAACGGCATCCGTTGGTGGCCTCAAAATGATCCAATTGCAGCGCCCGCCAGAACGAGCCAGCAACACACAGATCCTTGGCACCGGCCCCGAAGCAGCATCTGCAATTGTCGACTTGTTAGAAGAGTTGGGAGTCTTCAAATGAGCGTCCTCGCCATTATCGAACACGACCGCGGAACACTCAATTCGGCATCGCTCGGCGTGCTCACTGCCGCGCGTAACCTCGCGCAACAAATGAATACGACGATGGAAGCATTGACCATCGGAGCCAACGCCGATGCACTCAACTCCGTCGCTGCTCAGCACGGCGCAACGGTTGTTCACCAAGCGCATCACGAGGCGTTAACCGACTTTGGCCCAGAGGCATGGGGCGAAGCTGCGACCCAGGTCATCAGTTCGCTATCGCCTCAAGTGGTGATGGGAAGCGGAACCGAGCGTGGACATGAAATAGTTGCGCAGATTGCAGCCCGCCTCGATCTGCCCGCATCCATGAACTGCACCGAGTTTGATTCGTCGTTCGATGGAACCCAACCGCTGAAAGTTGTGCGCGCCCGCTGGGGCGGTTCTTTGCTTGAGCAGGCAGAAGTCGATGCACCGATCAAGTTGGTTACCTTGGCAAACCACACTGTTGAGCCCACCGAAGCACCAACAACATCAACCACAAACGTTGTTGATGTGCAACTTGACGCATCAGTGCTGCACTCCATCGTTCGCGACCGCGTCGAGCGTGTTGCCGGAGTAACGCTTGCAACCGCCTCTGTCGTCGTAAGTGGTGGTCGTGGCGTTGGATCGGCCGAGGCGTTTGCACCGCTCGAAGAGTTGGCGGCGTTACTTGGCGGGGTTGTCGGCTGCTCGCGAGCAGTTACCAATAACGGCTGGCGCAACCACACCGATCAGGTCGGGCAAACGGGCACACGCATTGCACCCGACATCTATATTGCCTGTGGCATTTCGGGAGCAATCCAACACTGGGTCGGTGCCATGGCCTCCAAAAACATCTTGGCGATCAATCTCGACCAAGAAGCGAACATCGTGACCAAGTCTGGATACGCCGTAATTGGAGACCTGCACAAAGTAGTGCCTGCTGTCTCAGCAGAAATTCGGCGTCGGCGCGGGCTTTAGCCCTAGCCGATATGACCCGCTGGCGTTAGCCGCTGTAGCATTTCTGCCTTGCGCCCCGAAGTTGCGGGGTGCTGACAACAGCAGCATCAAGGGGTATTTGTGACCGAAATTGAAACAGGTGGTCCGCGTCGCCGCGGGCGTGAACGCCAAGCAGCAGGCCCGCGCTCACGCTTGCCAGAGCAGAAACCATTTCGCCAGCCACAGATGCAATACGCCCCCACCAAAGTGGTGAGCGATGACCAACTAGAGGCCATCCACACTGCGTCGCTGCGAATTCTGAGTGATTACGGAATTGACTTCCTGCTGCCAGAAGCCCGCGATCTGTTGGCAAAGAATGGCGCGAAGGTCACGGACAATCGCGTTCGATTCGACCCCGAGATGGTGATGGAAACCATCAAGACTTGCCCTTCGGAATTTAAGTTGCATGCGCGAAACCCCGCGCACACCCTGAACATCGGTGGCAATTGGATGGCATTCGGTTCGGTGGCTAGCCCACCCAACTTCATGGAGCTTGATGGCACTCGCCACGCAGGCAACCGACAGAACTTCCAGGACCTGTTGAAGCTGTCGCAGATCTTTAACATCATCCACTTCGTTGCTGGCTACCCCGTCGAGCCCGTCGACTTGCATGCTTCCATTCGCCACATCGAGTGCGCATTCGACACGCTGACCATGACCGACAAGGCACTGCATTGCTACAGCCTCGGTCGTCAACGCAACCAAGACGTGCTTGAGATGACGCGCATTGCCCGCCAAGTGTCGCAGGAACAACTTGATGAAGAACCTTCGGTGTTCACGATCATCAACTCGTCTTCGCCACTACGACTGGACACACCAATGCTTCAGGGCATCATGGAGTTTTCTGCTCGCAATCAGATCGTCATCCTGACGCCGTTCACACTTGCTGGCGCAATGGCCCCCATCACACTTGCTGGCGCGCTCTCGCAACAGAATGCTGAGGCATTGGCCGGAATGGTGTTCACTCAGCTCGTTCGCCCTGGCTCGCCTGTTGCTTACGGTGGCTTCACCTCCAACGTGGACATGCAGTCTGGTGCACCAGCATTTGGAACCCCCGAGTACATGCGCACAGCAATGGCCGGTGGTCAACTTGCCCGCAGGTACAACGTTCCCTACCGTTCAAGCAACGTGTGTGCAGCGAATGCTCTGGATGCGCAAGCAGCATATGAAAGCGTGTTCTCGCTGTGGGGCGCTATTCAGGGAGGCGTCAACGTATTGATGCACGGCGCGGGCTGGATGGAGGGCGGGCTTCATGCATCGCTCGAAAAATTTGTGCTTGATGCCGACTTACTGGCAATGGTCGCTGCATATCTCGAGCCAATCGTTGTCGATGAAGCAACGCTTGCACACGACGCAATCGGAGAGGTGGGCCCAGCCGGTCACTTCTTCGGTGTTCAACACACCCAAGACCGTTTCCGTGACGCGTTCTATAAGCCGCTCATTTCCGATTGGCGTAATTACGAATCATGGGAAGAGGCCGGAAAGCCAACTGCCGATCAAAAGGCAAAAGAGTTGGCACAAATCTTCCTCGAGGAGTACCAGCGCCCCGAAATGGACGCCGCAACTTATGAAGAACTTGATGCATTCCGCAAACGACGCGTTGCCGAAGGCGGCGTGGCAACAGACTTTTAACTAATAGAGAAGGAAATTGAACCTATGAAATCTTCTGCACGCGTAGTAGTTATCGGTGGCGGCGTTGTAGGCGCATCCGTGTTGTATCACCTCACCAAGGCTGGCTGGACAGACGTCGTTCTTCTCGAGCGCAAGCAATTGACAGCTGGGTCCACCTGGCACGCTGCCGGCGGCATGCACACGCTCAATGGCGACCCAAACGTTGCCCGTTTACAGCAGTACACCGTCAATTTGTACAAGGAAATCGAGAAAGAGTCCGGTCAGAATTGCGGCATTCACTTGCCTGGCGGCTTGCAACTTGCCGATACACCAGAGCGTCTCGACTGGTTGAAGATGGCGCAAGCCCGCGGTCGTTACCTCGGCATGCACATGGAAATGTTGTCGATGAAGGAAGCGAAAGAACTCAACCCCCTGCTTGAAGAGAAGTATTTCGTAGGTGCGCTGTACGACGAAGACGAAGGTTCGGTAGACCCATATGGTGTAACACACGCTTACGCAATTTGCGCTCGCAACCGCGGAGCCGAGGTGTACACCGAGACGTGGGTGACCGGCCTCAGCCAGCGTCTAGATGGAACATGGGACGTCATTACCGACAAAGACCACACCATCCACGCAGAACACGTAGTGAACGCGGGTGGCTTGTGGGCGCGCGAAGTTGGCCGCATGTGCGGAATTGAGTTGCCAGTGTTGGCAATGGAACACCACTATCTGATGACCGAGCCAATGGAAGAAGTAATCGCATACAACAAAGAAACCGGTCGCGAACTTCCTCACATGATCGACTTTGCAGGAGAAATTTATGCCCGCCAAGAGGGACAGAGCATCCTGCTTGGAACCTACGAACAAAACAATCGCCCGTGGGCACCAAAAGAAACACCATGGGATTTCGTATTCCAGTTGTTGCCACACGATTTGGAGCGCATTGCTCCAGAGCTCGAGCGCGGCTTTGCACACTTCCCCGCTGTGGGACGTGCAGGAATTAAAAAGTTCGTCAACGGCCCATTCACATTCTCGCCAGACGGCAACCCGCTCGTGGGGCCAATCAAGGGCATGCGCGGCATGTGGTCGGCATGTGCAGTTATGGCCGGCTTGTCGCAAGGTGGAGGCGTTGGGCTTTCACTTGCCAACTGGATGGTGCACGGCGATCCAGGCGCAGACATTTGGGGCATGGACGTTGCCCGCTACGGCGACTTCGCAACGCTGGAATACACCAACGCGAAGGTGCGCGAAAACTATTCGCGTCGATTCCGCATTACCTTCCCGAACGAAGAACTTGCAGCAGCACGACCACTGCACACCACACCTATCTACGACCGCCTGCTTTCGCACAACGCTGTTATGGGCGCAGGTTTCGGCCTTGAGCACCCACTGTGGTTCCAGGACAAAGGCCTCGAACCAACAGAAGAGATCACGTTCTATCGCTCCAATGCATTTAAGAACGTGGGCGAAGAATCACGCGCTGTACGTGAGCGTGTTGGCTTTTCCGAAGCATCCAACTTTGCCAAGTACAAAGTCAGTGGCGAAGGTTCGGCTGCATGGTTGCAGCACCTCTTCACCAACGCATTGCCAAAGATTGGCAGAACATCACTTACCGCAATGCTCAACCGAGAAGGAAAGATTGTTGGCGAGTTCTCTGTTTCACGAATTGGCGAGGAAGAGTTCTTCCTCTTCGGTTCGCAGGCCGCAGAAGTACACCACCCCCGTTGGTTCCTTGCGCACCTTCCCGAGAACAGCCAAATTCGCTTCGAGACACTTTCGCTCTCGATGGTTGGCCTCACCGTTGCCGGCCCGCGCTCGCGCGACGTATTGCAAAAATTGACCGACACATCACTTGCCACCAAGGACTTCCCTTTCATGGCATTCCGTCGGGTCAACATCGGCAATGCGCCAGTGTGGCTATCGCGAATGACTTACACCGGTGACCTCGGTTACGAAATCTGGATTGCGCCCGAATACCAGCGCTACTTGTTCGACCTCATCTGGGAAGCCGGAAAAGAGTTCGACATGCGCTTGTTCGGTTTCCGCGCACTCATCACCATGCGTCTAGAAAAGAACTTCGGCACTTGGTACCGCGAGTACCGCCCCATCTACACGCCGCTCGAGGCCGGCATGGATCGGGCAATGAAGCTCGACCACGACTTCATCGGACGTGCAGCGGTAGAAGCCGAAATGAAAACTGGCCCCGCCCGCAAGTTGGTGATGTTCAAAGTGGACGTCGACCCAACAAGGCCTGCAGACGTGATTGGTGATGAACCTGTCTTCCATGGTGGAAAAGTTGTTGGTTGGATCACCTCGGGTGGATACGCGCATTACTCCGGCGTTTCGCTTGCGCTTGGTTACATCCCGGCCGAACTTGCCACAGAGGACACCACTGGTTTCGAAATTGAAATCATTGGCAACATGCGCCCTGCCACTTTGCAACTCGAGCCTGTGCTCGACCCAAGTGGCTCACGCATGCGCGCCTAGCCATGGCAACAATCACTCGAATCGAGATCACGCACCATCAGCTGCCCCTCGACCCGCCGTTTCCGGCGTCGTGGGATACCCGCCCACGCACGCAGTTCCCTGCAACGATCGTGCGAGTGTTTGATGATCAGGGTCGCTGCGGTGTGGGCTCTGGCGATTCGATGTACGGCTTTTCCGACTACGAACGGTATTTCATCGGCCAAGACCCGCTGGATGTCGATCGCCACGCCGCGGTGCTCTCCAATATCGAGTTTCACGCGGGCAGGCAGTGGCCTCTCGACTTGGCCCTATGGGATCTCAAGGGAAAGATTCAGGGCGAGCCCGTTTGGAAAATGCTCGGAGGTTTCGATAACAAGATCCGCGCCTACGCATCTTCTGGCGTTCACCGCAGCATCACCGACATGGTGGAGGTAGCCAAGCGCGCACGAAGCCTTGGGTTTCCCGCACTTAAGGTGCGCTTCGGTCGCCCAAAGTTGGACGACGACTTGGCGGTAGTGAAAGCAATCAGAAGCGAACTGGGCTCGAGCCTCGAGTTGATGGTGGACTGCAACCAAGGCTGGAGAATGCCGTGGGACACCGCAACGCCTTGGAACGTCAACCACGCCACATCAGTGGCAAACGTGCTGGAAGAGCATGGCGTGTACTGGATGGAAGAGCCGCTTCACCGTGGCGACTACACGGGCATGGCCGAACTTCGCAAGCGCGTCGGCATCCGCATTGCGGGTGGCGAACTGACGCGTGAGCCGTACGAGTTTCGCGAGCTACTCGAGCGCGGGTGCTTCGATGTCTTTCAGCCAGATGCAGTGTGCACACAGGGCATAACCGGCCTTGCCAAACTTGCATTCGACGTGCAAAAGGCCGGCAAGATCTTCACTCCACACACATGGGGCAACGGCATCGGCGTTATGGCCAACCTGCACCTCACTGCAGGAACTGTTGGCGCACCCTTCATCGAGTTTCCATTCGACCCACCAGAGTGGTCGACCACTCGGCGCGACTACATCCTCACCGAGACGATTGAAGCAGATGGCGACGGATGGATTCATCTTTCGGACGAACCGGGCCTTGGCATCACTTTGAACGAAGACGTGCTGAAACAAACAGCGAGCAAACAGGCAACGTTTAGTTAGTTCATCTTCACGCGATAGTCGTGCGTGTAGACATTGGCCTTGCCGTCGCGCAGGAACCCGACAAGTGTGATACCGAGCACGTCGGCTGTCTGAACAGCAAGGCTCGACGGTGCACCAACCGCTGCAATAAAGGCGATGCGAGCAATTGCTGCCTTCTGGATAATTTCAAACGATAGGCGGCCGCTGCAAAACAGGCCATGACGCGTGAGCGGAACTGTTTTGGCCATCACGCTGGCACCAACAACTTTGTCGACTGCATTGTGCCGACCGATGTCCTCACGAACCACCGACACTGCTCCGTCCGAGTCGAACAGTGCAGCAGCATGCAGGCCGCCAGTTCTGTCGAACGTGGGCTGCGCTGCTCGAATTGAATCCGAAATCGACATCAGCGTTTTTGCGCTGATAGTTGGCCCGCTATCGCGATCGACGGGCTCGGTTGCCTGGAGTAATTGATCGATCGATTCGGTGCCACAGATTCCGCAACTGGCCGAAGTAACCATTGCCCGCCTAGCAAGCGCCATATCAAAACCACGGGCTAGTGCAACGGTAACGATGTTGTACTTTTGCTCCTCGCCCTCCACCAGTTCGCAATACTTCACCGTTCGAACGTCATCTGGCCGAGCAATGATCCCCTCGGTGTACAGAAACCCCACGGCCAACTCGTAGTCGTTGCCTGGCGTTCGCATGGTCACCGAGATTTGCACTGGTTCTTGGCCCGGCCCTTCGGCGCGAATTTCCATCGGCTCTTCAGTCACCACGTAGTCGGGCTTGGTGCCCACTCGGCCCTCGCCGTTGACGGTGACCACCTTCCAGTCGGTGGACTTGCGCCGGGCTTGGGCGTTGCCAGAGGTCATTGCAACAGGCTAGTTGTCATCCAGAAAACCGCGCAGGTTGGCGCTGTTGTGAGGATGGCGCAAGCGTGCCAAAGTCTTTTGCTCGATCTGGCGGACGCGCTCACGAGTTACCTTCATAATCTTGGCCACGTCCTCAAGCGTGTGCGGCTGGCCAACATACTTACCAATACCAAAACGCATCATCACAATTTCCTGGTCGCGTTCGGGAAGGTCCTTCAGCGTGCGCTCTACAGCTTCGCCCAACTGCCTTTTCTCGGTTGATTCGATGGGATCGTTGGTGGCATCGCTGCTGGCGATGGTGTCGCCCACTGTGAGGTCGTCAGTATCGCTGCCAACAGGCGCATCAAGGCTGGTGGTGGTGATTGCGATCTGCATCACTTCAAGCAATTTGTCTACGGTGAGCCCACAACGCACTGCGACTTCTTCGGGAAGCGGATCTCGCTCTAGCTCGGACGCCAGCTCGCGCTCCACTCGATGGACGCGGTTGACTATTTCCATCATGTGGCCAGGGATGCGAATGTTGCGGCCCTGATCGGCCATCGCCCTCGACATTGCCTGACGGATCCACCACGTTGCGTAAGTTGAGAACTTAAAACCCTTCTCAAAGTCGTACTTATCGGCAGCGTGCATTAAGCCGATGTTGCCTTCTTGGATCAAATCGGCCAGTTGCAACTCCTTGCGGTCGTAACGACGGGCAATTGAAACGACCAGGCGCAGGTTGGCACGAACCATGTGCTCCTTGGCCTTTTCTCCATCACTGATGGTTCGCTGCAGCGCTCGCCTTTCGCGAATGCCGAGCGACGCCGCCGTCTCATCAAGTTGCTTTTTCGCCTCAAGGCCATCTTTGATTTGCTTACCGAGTCGCTTTTCGTCATCGGCCGTCAACAGGTCTACTTGACCTATTTCGTTGAGGTACATGCGAACGGCATCGGGGCCCGAGTCGCTAGCGAAGGTGCTTCTCATACGTGGTCCTGCAGGCGCAGATTGAGCCAGTCGAGCAACTGCGAGGCCGCCTCGTCTGCCGTGTTTGGATTATCTAACCGTTCAAGCAACAATCGGGCATCTCGGTCGAGACGAATTTGTTCAGGGTCCGAAATTTTCACACGAGCTGTTAACTCTCGACGCACTGCTGCAGATATGAGATTAAGCGCCTCCAGCATCGGCTCGGAATCGACATCGGCAACTGCCGCCCGCTCGATTGCTTCGCGTGCCTCCGGGTCGGCAGATTCGAGGGCAGTGTTCACGACACCCTGTGTTTCGGCGAGTGCCAAAAATGCGCGGCGGTAGACATCATCTTGGAACAGCGCCTCGACCATCCATGGTGCAATATCGTCCCACTGTTGGATCAATAACGCAATAGCAACAAACTCGGCATTCTCCCGGCGCGAAGATCGGGCTGGTGCTGCCACCGCCACTACGGGTTTGCGGGAGCCGCGCTCCGCAAGCATCATCAAATCGGCGGCGGGAATACCAACGTGGCTTGCCACTTCACCCGCGTACAACTTGCGAACATTTTTGTCTGGGTGTTCGTTGATTACCGACATCGCTTGCTCTGCCGTACGCGAGCGGGCCTCTGGCGAACTAATCGAACCCATGGAGAACACGCGCTGCAGGCGAAACCCCAGAAACGGCTTCGCATCTTTGATCGCTGCAGCCAAGCCCTCCGGGTCGGACGATGCAAGATCGCCTGGGTCTTTGCCGTCAGGGAACTTGGCGACACTTACTTGCACCTTGTAACGGCTCTCCCACTCGTAGAAACGCTCGGCTGCACCCTGCCCTGCTTTGTCCGCATCGAAAGCAAGAACGACTTTGTTGGCAAACCGCTTTAGCAAACGTACGTGCTCTTCGGTAAGTGCGGTGCCGCAGGTTGCTACTGCGCGAGTGATTCCAGAGCGATGGAACCCAATGACGTCGGTGTAGCCCTCGCAAACGATCACTTCATCGGCTTTAACAATGTCGGCCTTGGCCCAATTGAGCCCGTATAACGTTTTCGACTTTGCATAGATAGTCGTCTCGGATGAGTTTTTATATTTCGCTGGGTCTGTGCTTCCCGGCAAGATTCGACCGCCGAATGCAACGGCCTCGCCGCCGTCGGTAAAAATTGGAAAAAGCACGCGAGCCCGAAACGAGTCTTGTGGTTTACCCCGCTTGTTGACAAAAGCCAATCCAACTTCTTTAAGCAAGTCGATTGAAACGCCAATTTCACGACTCATTGCATCCCAGTCGTCTGGCGCCCATCCAATCTTGAATTGTCGTGCAACGTCACCCGACAAGCCTCTGGCGCGAAGGTAGTCGCGGGCCTCCCTGGCATCTGGGCCTTGTAGTAACCGGTCGTGATACCAGTTGACTGCTGAATCCATTACTTCAACAAGCTGTTTCCGACGCTGACGATCCTTACTTTGGCCACCAGTCGTATACGTCAATTGGATTCCGGCTTTACCGGCAAGCTGCTCTACAGCCCCAACAAAATCTAGATGCTCGATCTCTTGAACGAACTTGAATACGTCGCCAGCCGCACCACAACCGAAACAGCGGTATCGCTTCGTTTCCTCGCGCACGTTGAACGAACCAGATTTCTCGGCATGAAAAGGGCAAAGACCTACCCAGTTACGACCAACTCGTCTGAGTGGCATGTAGCCCTGCACCACATCCACCAGCGATACGGTGTCGCGGACTCGCTCTATGTCGTCGTCAGCAATTGCCACGCCCCGAAGGCTAGTGCTTACGATCCTTGCGGATAGAAGCCACAATGGCCACCGTCATGGTCAGCGTGATGAAACCGAGCGACCATGCTGTGGGCACGTGATACCAGTGAGCGACCGTCATCTTGATGCCCACATAGATGAGGAGCACCGAAATGGCGGGCTTCAAGTAGACGAACCTGTCCTTGATGTCTGCAAACAGGAAGTACAGGGCGCGGAGACCCATGATCGCAAACGCGTTGGCGGCAAAAACAATGAATTGCTCGTTGCTCACGGCAAGCACTGCAGGTACCGAGTCGATTGCAAAGACGAGGTCGGATATCTCGATGACCACCAACACTGCGAGGAGCGGCGTGGCAAGACGCTTGCCGTTCTTTTTCGTGAACAGCTTCTGGCCGTCGAGTTCGTCCGTTGTTGGTACGAAGCGATGGAACAGCCGCATCGTGCGCGTGTCGGAAGGGTTGGCGTCGTCTTCACCGCCATGGCGGAATACACCAACACCCGTGTAGATCAAGAACAAACCGAAGCCGATCAACACATAGTCAAATCGTTCGATGATGGCTACACCCAACACGATAAATATGAAGCGCATAATCAACGCGCCGAAAATGCCCCAGAACAATGTGCGGTGCTGATACTGGCGCGGCACTTTGAAGTGGGTGAAGATCATTGCCCAAACGAAGACGTTGTCGACGCTGAGGCTCTTTTCAATGAGATAGCCGCTGATGTATTCGACTGCAGCTGCGCGCTCGAACATCCACCAAATAACAAAAGTAAAACCGACACCGATGCCAACCCATACGGCCGATTCGATGGCTGCTTCTTTTACGTGGGCAACGTGCGGCCGACGATGGACAACCAAAATATCGAACAGCAACAGCGCGCCGATGACTCCAAGCAACATGTACCATCCCCACGGGGGAACGGTGATATCTACGAAATTATCTCTACCACTACCTGCTGCTACGAGATTGAACATGTTGAAATTGCCAAGACCTTTCGGGTGTTGAACCGACTCCTATTTGGAATCTGTTGAGCTTCCCCCGATGATCGCTTGCGCGCACGCAAGTCGGGCTATGGGAATACGATACGGCGAACACGAGACGTAGTCAAGTCCCGCCGCGTAAAACATGGCGATTGAGTCGGGGTCTCCCCCGTGTTCGCCACAGACCCCCAACTTCAACGAACGTTTTGTTTTCCGGCCGCGCTTTACAGCCATCCGAACTAGTTCGCCCACACCAACAACATCTATTGACTCGAATGGGTTGCGCTTCAGCAAACCCGCGGCCAAATACTGTGGCATCAATCGGCTTTCCACATCATCTCGGCTGAATCCAAACGTCATCTGTGTGAGGTCGTTCGTTCCAAAACTGAAAAAATCGCTGACCTCGGCTAATTCATTTGCAACCAGCGCAGCTCGTGGCGTTTCAATCATCGTGCCGATTGTCACCTTTGGACGGGAAATCTTTCGAGCTTTTCCAGCCTGCTTATCTGGGGTCGTTCGCGGCAAGCGGGCATGTTGAACAATTGCCTCTTCTACCCAGCTGCGCGCAAGAGTCAACTCCTCTTTCGTGGTTACGAGAGGAATCATGATTTCGATGATTGGCTGGAAACCCTCGTTGGCAACAACGTCTGCTGCTGTCAATAATGCGCTCACCTGCATTGCATACAAGCCTGGTTTCAGCACGCCAAGTCGAACACCACGTGTGCCTAGCATCGGGTTTACTTCAGACCACGCATGCGCGGCGTCGAGCAGCTTCTGTTCTTGAGCGGTGAGTTCACCCAAGGCCTGCTTGCTTTCAAGTGCACCAACACGTGGCAGAAATTCGTGAAGTGGTGGATCGAGCAGACGCACCGTCACTGGAAGCCCACTCATTGTCCGTAACAATGCAACGAAGTCGGTTGTCTGCACTTCGCGCAGTGCTTCCAATGCGATTGACTCTTCTTCGGGTGTCTCGGCAAGAATCATTTGACGAACGACGGGCAACCGATCCGGTGCAAGAAACATGTGCTCGGTTCGGCAGAGCCCGATACCTTCGGCCCCGAATTGGCGAGCCATTTCGGCATCTTGTTGGTTATCGGCATTGGCCCTTACTGCCATCTTGCCCTTGCGCACCTCATCGGCCCATTTCACAATGGTATGAAAATCCTTGGTTGGCTCTGCGGCTACCAACTCGGTTGCACCAAGCATTACCTCACCCGTTGTGCCGTCTAACGAAATGATGTCGCCCTCTCGCACAATTGTTGAACCAACTGCAAACTGTTTGCCGTCGATCATCACCGTTTCGGCCCCCACGACGGCAGGTGTGCCCCAACCTCGCGCGACCACTGCTGCGTGACTGACTAACCCACCCCGTGTGGTGAGGATGCCCCGAGCAACCATCATTCCGTGCACATCGTCTGGGCTGGTTTCGCCACGCACCAAGATCACTGCTTCGCCTCGGGCCACTGCCTTCTCGGCATCACCTGCGGAGAAATACACCTTCCCTACCGCGGCACCGGGTGACGCCGCCAGTCCAATAGCAATCGCTCGACTCTTATTGACGAATTGGGGGTGCATGACTTGGTCGAGATGATCTGCGTTCACGCGCATCAACGCTTCTCGTTTGGAAATCTTCCAGGCCGCTTTTCCAGATCCGGTTGGCTTCGTCATATCGACAGCCATCTTCAACGCTGCGGCACCCGTGCGTTTACCCACGCGAGTCTGCAACATCCAAAGCTTTCCTTGTTCAATCGTAAATTCGGTGTCACACATGTCTTTGTAATGTCGCTCGAGCCGAGAAAAGATCACCATCAGCTCGTCATGCACCTGTGGAAACTTCCGACGCAAGGCATCAAGGTTTTCGGTGTTGCGAATGCCCGCAACCACATCTTCGCCCTGGGCGTTGACAAGGAAATCGCCGTATGGTTTGCTTTCGCCGGTGGCAGCGTTGCGAGTAAACCCCACCCCCGTACCCGAATTGTCGTCTCGATTTCCAAACACCATTGCCTGAATGTTGACTGCCGTTCCCAAGTCGTGGCTTATTTTTTCGCGCACACGATAGGCAATGGCACGGGCACCGTTCCACGAGCGGAACACGGCCTCCACGGCGCCCCGCAGTTGTTTCATTGGGTCTTGCGGAAAATCCCTACCTGTGGATTGTTTGACAACGGACTTATATGTTTCGCACAAGTCGCGCAGAACAGACGCAGGAAGTTCGGCGTCAGAGGAAACACCTGCGTTTGACTTAGCAAGAACAAACGGATGCTCGAATTTGTCGCCGTCGATGCCCAGCACAATTCGTCCGTACATAGAAATGAAACGTCGGTAACTATCAAACGCGAAGCGTTCATTAGTCGTAGATTCGGCAAGCCCGACGACGCTTACATCGTTTAAGCCAAGGTTGAGAACAGTGTCCATCATTCCTGGCATCGAGAACTTGGCACCAGATCGGACCGAGACCAACAGCGGTCGATGTGGGTCGCCCAGTTTGGCATCCATCTTTTTCTCCAAAAGTGCAACTTGTTGCAGCAACTCGGCATCAAGTGTCTTTGGCCAGCCACCCTTCATGTATCCCCTGCAGGCGTCAGTGGTGACCGTAAAGCCGTGAGGTACAGGCAGCTTGAGCACGCTCGTCATTTCTGCCAAGTTTGCGCCCTTGCCGCCGAGCAAATCCTTCATCTCCATCGGTGCTTTACGATGTTTATGATCAAATGAAAAAACTAGCGGCATTCGTCTACCTTACGCCTCTTGCAGATGTGGCAGCAAAGAGCTACGCGAGAACACTTCCTCGCTTTATCAACGCAATCGCCTGAGTGCCAGCAACAGTTGTGTAGGTGCCAACTATTACACCATTGACAACCACGTCGGCGCCCGCCGCTGCATCAATTGGGCAATCTATACGCGTCAGCATGCGCGGCGCCGTTGAACCTCGTGAATCCATGCGTTCAACAAGTTCTTGGCCGGGATAGCAACCCTTAGTGAAACTGACGGCGCACTCGACGATGCCAGTTTCTGCCGGAATCATGTCGGTAGAAATGTCGACGCCCATGATCGGCCACATGGCAGCGACACGTGCTGCAGTGAACTGCTCGGTGGTTCCCTGTGGAATGGTTTTAGGCAACGTGAGTGCAGGCGAGAAAATGTCTACTGCAGTGCCGTCTGCGCGCCATGCGGCAAGCGAGCCATCTATGGCGGTGCCCCCACAATTGCGAACGGCTCGCCAAGTTTGTTGCTGCAAGTCCAAGTCGGCATTTACTCGAATCTTGAAACGCTTCAATCGGGTAACCACGCTCTCACCAAAGCCGGCTTCCGTATCCAGCACAAACCGATCGTTTGCCGCGCACGATACGCGAAGCAGAGCATCAATCTTGCCAGTCGGCTGCAGCACGAACGATGCATGCACATCACCTGGCTGCATGGTTTCTATGTTTTGGCTGAGCTGCGAATGCAGATACTTTCGTGCATCAGAGCCCGTGACTGTGACGACATCGCGAACGATTGACACCCAAAATGCACTCGATGCGGAATCAACCATTGGCTTGCCGAGCGGCGGTCATCCTGCGGGCTGCGGGTATGGCCGCAAGTAATGCCGCTACCTTGTTGTGGCATTCCAGATCTTCGTCTTCGGGAACGCTGTCGGCGACAATGCCCGCACCCGCCTGCAAGACTGCGCCCTTCGGCCCAACAAACATCGTTCGAATAGCAATGGCCGTATCGAGATTGCCGGAAAAATCGACGTAGCCAATGGTGCCTGCATACGGCCCTCGACGCACAGGTTCGAGTTCGTCGATGATTTCCATGGCCCTTACCTTCGGCGCACCACTGACCGTGCCAGCAGGAAGCGTTGCGCGAAGGACGTCAATTGGTCCGAGCCCTTCTCGTAGTTGCCCTGTCACCTGAGAAGTGAGATGCATGACATGGCTGTACAACTCGAGCGACATCAATTCTTCAACCTTCACTGTGCCAAACTGCGCCACTCGACCAACGTCATTTCGTGCTAGATCAACCAGCATGATGTGTTCGGCAACCTCCTTAGGGTGCTCGCGCAATTCTGCCGCGAGCTTCTTATCGTGTTCATCATCTAAACCACGTTTACGAGTGCCGGCAATTGGACGACTTGTAACTTTGCCATCACGCAACTGCACCATCGGCTCCGGCGAACTGCCGACGATGGTAATGCTGTTGTGCTTCATGTAGTACATGTAAGGGCTTGGGTTAACTTGCCGCAGCACCCTATAAAAGTCGAATGGGTCTGCGCCAAGTTGAATATCAAACCGTTGCGAAAGCACGACCTGGAAAATGTCTCCCGC
Source organism: Ilumatobacteraceae bacterium (assembly GCA_036746695.1). Lineage (GTDB taxonomy): Bacteria > Actinomycetota > Acidimicrobiia > Acidimicrobiales > Ilumatobacteraceae > UBA3006. The sequence continues at coordinate 316,017 of DAIODP010000001.1, forward strand.
TTTGATGTGCTCTTTCGCTGCTTCAACAGCAGTCTGAAACGAACTTCCTTTGGGTACATCACGTGCCGGCTTGGAATCTGTAGCGAGTGGTGGTTCAACTGCAACATATGCAAGGGGCTGAGTCAGGTCGTTGACAGCCGCGTGGATGCGCTCAATCGCGGCATCGTATGCGGCATCAATCTCGACCGAGTTTTGATCGACAAGGGGAACACTTTCCAAGACATAGGCGCGCTGACGCCAGTGGTCGAAGGCGACGAGCGAACCAATCATGCTGACAACCGCATCGGGAAATTCGTGGATATCGCGGGGAGCATTCGGAAGGTTTTCTATTTCGCGGACTACGTCGTAGCCGAGGAAGCCCATGAGACCACCCTGCAAAGGTGGCAGCCCCTCCATTTCTGGTGCTTTATATATAGACAGCAGCGACTCCATCGCGCCAAGCATGCCTTTATCGAAGTTGATTCCCTCCGGGACCGCACCGGAAACAACCATGTTTCCGTTGCGCATTTGCAGCGTTGCCAATGCGTTACGTCCGACAAATGAGTAGCGACTCCAACTGCCCCCATGCTCTACCGACTCGAGCAGGAACCCGGGCTTGTCCCCCACCAACTTCATGTAGGCGGCGACAGGTGTTTCTACGTCGGCAAGAATCTCTGTCCACACCGGGACAACAGTGAAGTTGACCGAAAGAAAATGGAAATCTTGGCGTGAAGGGAAGATCTGCATTAGCGGCCCTGTCTCGATGCACGGAGCACGAGGCGCAACGCTGTATTTACGCCGCGTTCGGCTTCATAGATTGCGGTTAACAAGTCGTCGCCTGCATCGGCATTGTTTGGGTCTCGGATAGCCATTGCTCGCGACTGCGCAAGTGCACTGAGCCTTTCACGCGAGCGCTCCAGTGTGTCGACAAGAGCAGATAGCTCGGCCCGCGTACTGGCGGTGTTTCCAGAAATGTCAGCAGGCATCGCTGCATCTTAGACGCGAGCCTTGCACGTTGTACTGACGAATAAACCAGACAAATGACAAAGGCCCCGTGAGGGGCCCTTGGCACGCGATCTCAGGCGGCGGACCCGAGACCAGCATCGCGCGAAAGCGAAACGCCTCGCGCGAATGCACAATGTAACGGCTTAGCGAGCTTTTTTAACTGCGGGCTTTTTGGATCCTGCCGATTTTGCCATTTTTGATCTTGGAAGCTCAGAGGATGGGCAGATGTCGGCGAACTCGCACACTTGGCATTGCGGCTTCTTCGCATCGCAGACTCGCCTTCCGTGCAGGATCAATCGAAGACCAAATCCGCCCCATTCCTGCGGTGGGAACATTGCATTGAGTGCGTACTCCACCTTCACTGGGTCTTCTTCTTTGGTTAAACCAAGCCTTCGAGACAGGCGTCCAACGTGCGTGTCAACCGCCAAGCCAGGCAAGTCAAAGACCACGCTTCGCAAAACGTTGGCTGTCTTGCGCCCCACGCCAGGCAACGTGATCAAATCCTCGATTGCTGTTGGCACTTCTCCACCAAATCTGTCGACAACACCACGAGCCATACCAACGAGGTTTTTTGCCTTTGTTTGGTAGAAGCCTGTTGAGCGGACCAACTCCTCCACCCTCTCAACATTGGCTACCGAAAGTTTCTCGGCGGTAGGAAACTCGGCGAAGAGCGCCGGCGTCACCATATTTACTCGCGCATCAGTGCACTGCGCCGAAAGAATCGTTGCCGCGAGCAACTGAAAGGCGCTGTCATGAGTGAGCTCACAAATTGCTTCTGGATAAATCACCTTTAATCGCTTCAACACTTCGGTTGCTCGATCGGCAATTTTCTTATTCACCTTTACTGTTGCCACAGGTGCGAACACTAGCCATCCAGCACGGATATCCTGACACCCATGTCGCTCACCATCATTCAGCGCCGCGCAGGCGCCGAGCTGGCTGAGGCAATGTCAGACATCGACTCGTTACTCGAAGCCGTCGAGCGCGCAGACGGCCAACGGCCACTTTCCGATCACATGTGGCTCGACCTGCGCCAGGGCGGCCGCCCAGGGTTTGCTGGTTTGCTCGGCATACAAGGCGACCACGACCACCTCGTTGCGTACTGCCAAGTTTCGCGCGGCAACGAATCTTGGTCGCTCGACTTGGTTGTTCACCCACACCATCGATACGAGATGACCACCATTGGCCCACAGATGCTGCGCGCTGCAATCAACATCATTCAGGCTGAAGGTGGCGGCCACGTTCATTGGTGGGTATTTGAACCAACCCCCACGTACACCAACCTTGCTGCCGACATTGGTTTGTCGCCAGGCCGAACCTTGTTGCAACTTCGTGTACAACTTCCGCTCAAGCAATCAACCGACATTGAAACATGTGCCTTTCGTGTAGGCAAAGACGAAGCCCAGTGGCTGGAGGTAAACAACCGAGCGTTTGCAGACCACCCCGAGCAAGGCCATTGGTCTACCGAAACACTTGCCTCTCGCTTTGCAACTAGATGGTTCAACCCCAAAGGCTTGCTACTGCATCACGAACATGACCAACTTGCAGGATTCTGCTGGACCAAACTCCACACCGACACCACGCCGCACCTGGGTGAAATTTATGTCGTCGCCGTAGACCCCGCGTTTGCTCGACGCGGTTTGGGGCGCGCACTAACTATTGCTGGCCTGCAACACCTCTCGGCAGAAGGTGCCCCTGTTGGCATGCTGTACGTTGCGGCCGACAATCTTGCTGCACTTTCGCTCTACCGCTCGCTGGGGTTTACCACACATCACACCCAACGAGCTTTTGTTGGCGACGTCAAGTAGTTTTTCAGCATGGCAAATACCCAACAGCAAACTGCATTACCTCGTTGGTCTGTGGCAGACGTCCACCAATCATTTGACGCGCGCTCGTTTTCCGACGCGATGGAATCTGCAGGTGCCGGCGTAACTCGGCTCGAGGCCCTATTTGAAGAACACAACGTGCGCGCCATTACCCCACGCGCGGTGCTGCCAAAAGATGGTGAAGCCGCCGACTCTGTAATCAGCATTTTCAATAACGTTGTTGAAGCGCAGGAAATTCTTGGTGCCTACATCTATGCAACCGTAAGCACCGACTCGCGCAACGAACGTGCGCAGGGTTTGCTCAGCGAAATGGAAACACTCGATGCACGAGTCTCTCCTCTGCTTGCACGCCTTGCCGACTGGGTGGCTGCGTTAGGCACCGAGAATCTGGCAACTGTAAGCACCGAGGCTCGCGATCATTTGGGCCCTCTCCAGCGTCTGCAGGCACGCGCCGAACATCAAATGTCCGAGGCCGAAGAAGGGCTCTATTCCGAGCTTGGCACCACGGGCTCTTCTGCATGGGGTCGCCTGCAGGGCGACCTGACATCACAGCTGAGCACCGAAGTACACCTGCCCTCAGGAACAAAGACGATGCCAATGGCAGCTGTTCGCGGCCTTTCAACCGACCCAGACTTGAACGTTCGCAAGGCGGCTTACGAAGCAGAGATGCGCGCATGGCCAACAATTGCGGTTGCATGTGCAGCGGCGATGAACAGCATCAAGGGTGAAGCCAACGTGGTCAATCGCAGGCGCAAATGGAAACAACCACTGGATGCATCGCTCTATTCCAACAACGTAAGCCTTGAAACTTTTAATGCAATGCAGTCCGCTGTGCACGCTTCACTTCCCGACTTCCGCCGCTGGATGCGCGTAAAAGCAAAACTCGTTGGTGACACCAACGGTCTTTCCTGGTGGAACCTTGCTGCGCCGCTCAGCATTTCACCCGGGCCAATTTCGTGGGACCAAGGCATCTCATTAGTAAAAGGCGCCTTCGCGAGTTACAGCGATCGACTTTCACATCTTGTTGATCGATCGATTAACGAACAGTGGCTGGATGCCGAGCCTCGAGAAGGCAAAGTTGGCGGCGCATTTTGCATGTCATTCGTTGACGACCGCTCGCTTGTACTTCTTAACTGGAGTGGCAGCGTCGACTCGGCGCAAGTTACTGCACACGAGTTGGGGCACGCGTACCACAACACGCAACTGGCTCATCGAACGGCCCTACAAAAGCGACTGCCCATGGCACTTGCAGAAACCGCAAGCATTTTCTGCGAGACGCTTGTTGTTGAGGAAGGTCTCTCCCGTCTACAGGGCGACGACCGCCTTGCGCTTCTTGACGTAGACCTGATTGGTGCAAACCAAGTGGTCGTCGACATCCACAGTCGCTTCTTGTTTGAGACCGAAGTTTTTGCACGACGACAGAAGCGCACCCTCGGCGTGAGCGAACTAAACGAAATCATGCTCTCTGCGCAACGCGACGCATACGGCGACGGCCTTGATCAATCAACCGCACACCCCCACATGTGGGTATTGAAACCCCACTACTACGGCAGCCACTTTTACAACTGGCCGTATACCTATGGTTTGCTGTTCGGACTGGGCCTATACGCGCAGTATCAACTGGATCCAGAGAAGTTTCGAGATGGATATGACGATGTGCTTTCGAGGGCAGGCATGGATACAGCCGAACAGTTGGGACAAGCCTTCGGTATCGACGTGACATCCGAATCATTCTGGACAGCAAGCCTTGATGTACTGCGTGCTCGAATGCGGAATTACGAACAATTGGCTCAGCCACACTTGCAATAACCAAGGATCTACTGTCACCACCTCTAGCCTGTAGGTCATGACAAGTCTTTACGATGCAACGCGTGAGGACATCGAAGTACTGCTTGAAGACCAGCCCGCATTTCGGATCACACAAATCTGGGACGGCCTGTACAAGCAGTTGCTAGAGCCCGAGAAAATTCTCACGCTTCCTGCCGCGCTTCGTACCCAAATGACCGAAATGTTGCCAACGGCACTCAATTCCGTGACAACGAGCATCAGCGATAAGGGCGACACCGTCAAGTTCCTGTGGTCGCTTGCCAATGGCGGCCACCCCATCGAAACCGTGCTGATGCACTATCGCGACCGCGCAACAGTGTGTGTCAGCACTCAAGCAGGATGCGCGATGGCGTGCGGGTTCTGCGCAACCGGCCAGGCAGGTTTCAGCCGACATCTCACAACCGGTGAGATTGTGGAGCAAGTTGTTCGCGCAGCACGAGAAAGCGCAAAACGTAAACAGCGACTTGCCAACGTTGTGTTCATGGGCATGGGCGAACCGCTTGCCAACGAAGCAGCCGTATGGGGTGCCGTCGAACGACTTCACGCCGACATTGGTCTGTCCGCGCGAAACCTCACCATCTCAACAGTTGGCATCGTGCCCGGCATTCGCACACTCGCCGACCGTCCGCTTCCCGTCAACTTGGCCGTCTCGCTGCATGCCGCACGCGACTCGCTTCGCGACGAACTTGTACCAATCAACAAGCGCTATCCGCTAGCCGATTTGGTGCAGGCCTGCGCCGACTATCTGCTGAAAAAGAATCGTCGTGTCAGTTTCGAGTGGGCCATGATCGATGGCATCAACGATCAGCCACAAGACGCCCGCGAACTGGCGCGCTTGTGTAAGCGGTTGCGCCCAGCCGCACACGTCAACCTCATTCCGCTTAACCCCACCCCGGGTTGGCCAACAAAGGGCACCTCCCCCGAGGGTGTCCGCGAGTTTGCTCGACAACTCGAGGATTTGGGTGTGAACGTAACCATTCGTCGCAATCGTGGCACCGACATTGATGCCGCTTGCGGACAGCTTGCTGCAGGTCAGCCAATCAAACTTGGCGCTCGCCGCCTGGTGACCGCGGAATAAATCGTTTACAACGTTTGTAACAAGCGTTGTTGCCCGCGCGTTATCTGATCTGCCAACAAGCGCTCCAGGACTCCGCCAGTAAACAACGTGCCACCGTAATGCAGGTGCACCGCAACGGTTGAACCTTTACCCTTCGGTGAAATGTCAGCGGTAAGCACCCAAGCCGAATGACTTCGCCCATCAAGTTCTTTGCGCTCGAACACCACCCTCGAGCCAGCAATGTTGACGGTTCGCACCATTCTCAGATTTTTGGAACGCGCGAACGGGCCAACCTTGCCGCGCAACTGCACATTCCACACCGCATCTTCACCAATTGATTGGTTGTCGGCTTCTGCCCGATAGACGATGTCGAGCCATTGTGTGTAGGCAGCCAGATCACTCATTGCGAGGTGGAGGCGCGCGCAATCTACTGGTGCATCAAGCGATGCGTAAACATCCATATGAGATTAAGGAATATCGTTTTCGTTAAACGGTTCGCGCTTTAGTTCGTCGTCAGTCACTTCTGGCCTTGGCGTAGAAAATGTGTCGTCCATTCCGAAGGCTCTGCTCATCAATTTGCCCTTAGGACGAAGAATGCCGCCCAGGTCATCAGTGTGATCGAAAGAAGGTTTCCATTGCATGGCCTGAGTTTCCTCTAAGCCATCGTCGCGAACTTCCAACTCATCAACTTGCACTGGAGCAGGCGCAGGCGGAGCAGGCGCAGGCGGAGTTTCCTGCACAACTTCACGATCAAACAATTTTGGACGCACGGCTTCTCCGCGAGATTTACGACGTTGGCCAGAAGCTGGCGTGGCGTCTCGCTGCACCTTTACTGGCGCCGGCGGCCTGAACAATCGTGGCACGCTCTCTCGCCGATCATCAATCGACCAACCCCTCGGCACACTCAACCTGTCGGCATGCTTCAAGCACAAACAGTTGCGACGCTCATTTCCAACTGGTGCATAGTTCTCGAGCGTTACCAAAAGAGCCTGAGCGTTCATCGAATACTCGACTGTGGCAATCTCTCGGCACAGCGGGCGCTCACAGTGTTGGGGCACCCCCAAAGACTAACCCTCGTGGGCGATATGGGCCTCGATCCCACCAATTTCGTATGGTCAATTCGAAAGGACTAACGCCAGATCTAAATCGCCTGGGTTGAAAATATCGTTGCCCCATTCACCCTTCACGATGCATGCTGTCACCTTCGATGTGGCGAGGCGAAACTGGGTTCCGAAACCGATTGAGGTCGCTGAGTTGCCATCCCACCGCCTTACACCCAGCCCCATGTAGGCGCTTCCGGCAGGATATGCATCAACGGTTGGCGTGTAGGTGCACTTCTTATCCAGGTTGCCAGACCTGCCGCCACCAGCATTTGATCCACTCTCTTGCCCCCAAAGCCGAAGTGTAAGTACGTCAAGTCTTGACCATTCAAATCCAAAAATAATCAGGTAATTGCCGCGTTCTAGAACCACTGAACGCCCAAGACGAAACTCGAGATTCATGGGTGCACTCGCCGAAGACTGCGAGTTTGAATGAACCTTGACATTTACTCTCTCTTGGTGCGTAACAGAAAAGCCTGATGCGATATCCAGATTCTCATCAAGGATCGGATTAGCAGTCGTTGAACTAGATTTTAAAATCGTTATCGAGACTTTTGCATCAAATGGTTCAAAGTTGAATACTGCCTCTTCGTATTTGCTTTTTTGATTGAATGGCACAGAGAAGAACTCTGGTTTTACGGTATTCAATCCGAATACTGAAGTAGTCAGCAGGTTCATCTCAATAGTCTCATTCACTGCGATACTTTGAGCGATTTCAGGAAACTCTTGTAGCGCAACCTGAAAAGAAGTGTTTCGCGTAGCGTCAGACAAAGTTCTGAGTTGTATTTTGTTCGTAGGTACTGTGGTGGTACTCAAAACTGGTTTCTGCTCTCGAATAATCGGGGCCTTTACCCAAACCATTTTTCGACCGCTTTGTCTACACACATATCTAACAGTTCGCACCGACTTGGAAGCACCTAATCGTTTACAACTTTCCGCAGTTGCACTCGCAGATCCAGATTGATTTAGAGAAAAAATGAAAAATGTAGCCAGTAGGGCAACGCTGGAGAACTTCCTGTTTTTACAGTCCACAGCTTCCAACCTTTCAATAGCCGACTTCGCATACGCTGCGAATCTTCTGACTAGTGGGCGATATGGGCCTCGATCCCACGACTTCCACGATGTGAACGTGGCGCTCTTCCGACTGAGCTAACCGCCCGAGGCAAATCAGGTTACACGCCTCTTGCTACTTGGGTACAACGCAGGCAGTGCCCATTCCCTGTCGATCACGGTAAGACTCCTGATCGGATGGGCATGTCATGTCGAAGCCGACCAATTGGCTTACAACGCCGTAATGCTCGGCCGCACAATCCACCTCGCTCGCTGCTCCGCTTTCGTCTACAACGACACACGAACCACTCTGCAGCAGACCATCAGGCCCCCTCACAACAGCAGGGCCACTAAATGCATTGAGCACCAGCACTACGACTACACCAACAAATATGAATGTGAGGACCATACGCCACGGAAACTGCGCGCGTTCATATTGAGGTTGTGGTTGCGCAGGAGTACTTGAATGATTTGTTGCACCCATTGCCTTGCGAGAAATGTCGTACAACTTTCGCAACTCGCTATCCGACAACACCGACCATGCCTCAGAGATTGCCGCCATCTCGGAAGATGCGGTGTCGCTCAAAGTAGTTGCGGTATCGGGATGCACGCGCCGAACAGCATTGCGGTAAGCATCGCGTATCTGCGAGTCGGTTGCGGTTTCTGCAACACCAAGAACTTTGTAGTACGACATGTCAGTAGCCCAATGTAGGGTCGACCACGCCCAGCAATGGCTGTCCTGCGGCAAACAATTTCACGTTCGCTGTAATTCGTTGCCCGAGCAGCGCGGGAACCATGTCGCCGGTATTGCCAACGTGTGGCGTGATCACGCAATTATCCAAAGACCACAACGGATGGCCCGGTGGAAGCGGTTCTGGGTCGGTGACATCAAGAGCAGCACCTCCAATGACGTTGTTTCGAAGGGCCCAAACAAGTGCATCGGTGTCGATGTGTTTGCCACGACCTACGTTCACTATCCATGCGTGTGGCGACATCACTTCAAGTTCTGACCGGCCAATCATCGCAGTAGTTTCTTCGGTCAGTGCCATTGCCATCACCACGGCATCCGCATTAGTTAAAGCATCCACCAAATGTTCGGCATCTACGACTGTCGCGACTCCTCGCATCGGTTGAACATGCCTGCGCACGACAGTGATGTGGCAGTCAAACGGTTGCAGCATGTCAATAATCGTTTGCGCAATGCCACCCCCACCGAGGACGGTTATTCGGCTGCCGATGATGGTTCGGCCGGCGTCTTCAGACCACTGCTGCTTGCGGGCGTAACCGTACGTGTAACGCATTCCGCCAAGCAACAAAGCAATGGCTAGTTCGGCTACCGGGCCCGAGTAGACACCACCCTTCGCACTCGTCCAGAGGCGATCGTCGGAAATGTATGGCAGATACTCCTCGATTCCGGCATAAGGAAGCTGCACCCATTCGATGTCTGGGTGTTTGTCGAGAACTTGGCCAAGCAAGCCCGACTGCTGATAATCGACCCAGATCAAACCGTTGGCATCGGCAATGTCGACGACCTCACAACCGCCAGCCATCACTGCGTCGGATGCCCAGCCTGGCGAACCTGGTGGACCAACTGCAATACGCGCAGTGCGCGGCAACCTCATGCCGACTTGGTGAGACTGCGACGCTTCGGCTTTACAGCAGACGTTTTTGCCGCTTCCTTGCGCATGCCTGCAATTGTTCCAGACAACAGAACGGCAACGCTGATGAAAAGGATCATGCTGGCAAGCACATTGATCTGAGGAGGGATACGCACGCGGGCGGCTCCATAGATTTGCAACGGGAACGACACTACGTTGCCCGAGTTGAAGAAGGTGATGATGAAGTCGTCAATGGAAAGAGCGAATGCCAGTAGTGCGGCGGCGAGGATGCCAGGCAGGATAAGCGGCAATATCACCTTCATGAAGGTACGCAAAGGTGAGGCACCAAGGTCTTGCGCGGCTTGCTCGAGCGTCCAGTCGAAACCTCTGATTCGGGCGCGAACAGTGAGGGCAACGAAACTGACTTGGAACATGATGTGAGCAATGACGATGGTGGTAAAACCAAAGTCGATGAAGTTTTGACCAAGGAACAACGTTGCCAGAGAAGAGCCGAGCACGATTTCTGGAGTTGTGAGTGGCAAGACGAGGAATAGGTTGATTCCGCCACTGCCCCGAAACTTGTAGCGAGAGAGTGCAACCGCAATGAGCGAGCCGAGCACGGTTGAAATGAGTGTTGAAACGGCCGCAATTTCCAAACTGACACGCAGTGCTTGCGTGAGCGATTTTTCGGCGAACGGATGCATCCAGTTTTCGAAGGTGAACTCTTGCCAGGCAATGTTGAAGTTGCCTTTAGGTTTGTTGAAGCTAAAGGCAACAATGAAAAAGATTGGCGTGAACAGATACAACAGCCCGAGACCAGCAAAGATATTGAGCGCCCAACGCCCCACCTTGCTGCGTGTGCGCATCATGCCAAATCCTCCGTGCCGAAGATTTTGGTGTAGATGAGCACCAGGGATGCGATGCTGAACATCAGTACCGCAGACATTGCAGAGGCAACTGGATAATTGTTTTGCTTCAAGAACTGATCTTGAATTGAGTTGCCGATCATTGTGGTGTTTGGATTACCAAGAAACTGGGCGTTCACAAAGTCGCCTGCTGCTGGAATAAAGGTAAGCAGCGTGCCGGCGAAAACTCCCGGAATCGAGAGTGGAAGCACCACTTTTCTAAACGCGCGGGTTGCACTTGAATACAGATCGCCTGCTGCGTTGACGAGGTTGGTGTCAATCTTTTCCAAACTCACATAAATCGGAAGCAACATGAACGGCAAGAAGTTGTAGGTAAGCCCGCCAATAACCGCGGCCGGAGTATTCAGCAGTTTGCCGTTATCCATGATGTGCAGCCACTCGAGTGCCTGGACTAAACCGACTTTGTCGAATGTGCGAACAACGAAACCTCTGTCGGCCAAGATGGTCGACCACGCGATCGTGCGAATGAGATAACTAGTAAAGAATGGAATAACCACCATGCCAAGCAGGATGTTCTTGTACTTGCCGCCACGGAATGCAATGACATAAGCAAGCGGATACCCAATCAACACCGTAAGCACAGTGGCGATCGCCGCATATACGAACGCATGTTGAAACTGTGTACCAAAGTCTTTGAAGGCATTTGAATAATTCTGGAATGCCCAGGTGAAGTTGTAGTCAACGGAGAATCTGCTGGGCTTTGTTGAAAGCGAGATGCGAAGCAAGCTCCAAACCGGCGCAAGAAAGAACAACGCGAGCCACAACATTCCGGGCTTCAATAGCCCATATGGTGCAAGCAATCGTCGCGCCTCAGGGCCGCCTCGAAGGGCCAAAACCAATACTCCGATGAGCACAAGCAGCAGCAAGAGCAGAACCACCGATGAGGCGGCACCACTCACCCATTTAGCACCAAGAGCAACAAGACATAATGCGGCAACGAGCATGGCCCCCAGACCAACGCGGTCGGCATTTGTGCCGATGCGATTTGAAACGGAGACCCCCGTTGTCATGTTGTCGTCAGCGCCCGAATCGGTGCCTACGCGCCGGTGATTGCCGAGAACTCCTCGTCAAACTTGGCTTCAACATCTTCTGACAACGTGGCGAACGCGCGCAAACGTGCGCTTGTTGCATCGTCTGGGAAGAGCAGCTGATTGTCTGCAAGTTCTGGATCGATCTTTGCCAGCTCCTCGCGAACACCCTTCACTGGCGACAAGTACTGCACGTATTGAGTAATCAACGCTGCCTGCACTGGGTCGTAACAGAAGTTCATCCACTTCGCTGCGTTGGCTGCATTCTTTGCACCCTTTGGCAGCATCATCACGTCGGCCCAAAGTGTGCCTCCCTCTTCGGGAATGACGAATCGAACGTTGGGGCTGTCCTTACCAAGTTGCAATACGTCACCCGACCAACCCACGCAGGCAGCGAAGTTTCCGCTCACCAGATCGTCGGTGTAGTCGTTGCCAGTGAACTGACGAATCTGGCCATCGGCTTTTGCCTTGGCAAGTTTTTCGAATGCCGGAGCTGCATCATCGAACGATGCGATGGTGGACGGGTCGATACCCAAGCCCATCGCGATCAAGCCAATGGTGTCGCGCATTTCGGTGAGCATTCCGATCTTGCCCTTGAACTCTGGATCGAACAGATCTTCCACGCTCTTCAACTCGCGGCCAGTTACATCGATGTTGTACGCAATGCCGGCCATACCTGCTTGCCACGGCATGCTGTACTCGCCTGTTGGGTCCCACGGTGGGTTGACATAACCTTCCGAAATGTTTGCCATGTTCGGAATATCGGCGAGTGGCAACTTGTCGGCCCATCCGAGGCTGATCAGACGTCCGGCCATCCAGAAAGTTGGGGCAATGATGTCGGCTTCAATGGTTTTGCCATTACCGAGCAACGGTTGAATCTTGGCGAAATACTCGTTGTTGTCGTTGTAGCCCTCGGAGTAGTTCATGGTAATGCCAGTTGCTTCGGCGAAGCGGTCGACTGTGCCCAATGAAGTTCCCTCGGTCGGGTCGATGTAGAGCGGCCAGTTGTCGAACGACACCGTGGTCGACTCCGAAGCGCCTGTGCTATCGCCCCCGCCGCATGCTGCAAGCAATGCTGGAAGCGAAAGCCCCATTGCGCCCAATGCGCCAGAGCGTGCCAGAAACTGGCGGCGGGTCATGTTGGTGGGTACTCGGCGGTTATTCATGATTCTCCCCTTCGTTGGTTACTGCTGAGATCTTAGAGCGTTGACTCGATGTGATCGATGTCAGTTGTCGTTGCGCCAGCTTTATCGGGCCAGCCCGCAAGCACATAGCCACAGTCGCTCTCCCACGCCATGGCAATTCGTTTACCTGGGGCAATCTGCGGCATGCTCGCCGAAGAATCAGCCAAGCAGGTCATCTCAGTTCCGTCGTCGAGACGCACAATGAGCCGGGCGGTTGCGCCTTGGAACACCAAGTCGGTGAGTAGACCCTCGATGCCTCGGCCTTCCACATCCACAGTGGCGGCTGGCTTGATGCGCTCGGGCCTCAGCATGACGGAGACCTTGTCGCCCACAGAGAAAGACGTGCCTTTCGCCGACGCACGAACTGTTGTGCCCACGCGCAACTTGACGACGACGTCGTCACCATCGTGCGACTGGACAGTGCCCGGCAACAAGTTGGCCGAACCAATAAACCCAGCAACAAATAAAGACGAGGGCGTGCGATAGATCTCTTCTGGGGTGCCGATCTGCTCGACATGGCCCTGGCTCATGACCGCGATGCGATCGCTCATGGTGAGCGCTTCGCCCTGATCATGCGTGACAAAGATGAAGCTGATTCCTACTTCTCGCTGAATACGTTTAAGTTCGATCTGCATTGCTTCACGAAGCTTCAAGTCGAGTGCCGCCAACGGTTCGTCCAACAGCAACGCGCTTGGGTAGTTAACAAGCGCGCGAGCAAGTGCGACACGCTGTTGCTGCCCGCCCGACAACTGAGTTGGCTTTCGGGTTGCAAACTCGGCAAGACGCACGATTTCCAACATCTCCATCACGCTTGTCTTGATTTTCTTTTCGTCAATTTTTTTACTTCGAGGACCGAATGCAACGTTGTCGAAAACGGTCATGTGCGGGAACAGTGCGTACTGCTGAAATACCGTGTTTACGTTTCGCTTATATGGAGGCACCGACGATACGTCCACCCCGTCGAGCATGACGCGTCCCGACGTTGGCTGCTCGAAGCCAGCGATCATTTTGAGCGTTGTGGTCTTGCCGCAACCCGAGGGGCCGAGCATGGCAAAAAACTCGCCCGTAGCAATAGAGAAATTGGCATCGTGAACAGCGACAAAGTCGCCGTACGTCTTCGAAATGTGATCGAGTTCGATCACATTCTTTGGATTAGCCGATTCCCCCATGATGCTCCCCACTTAGCTATTGAGATTGATCATCACGTGCTTGATGCGCGTGTAGTCATCGAGCGCGTATGCCGACAAGTCTTTGCCGTAGCCCGACTTCTTGTACCCACCGTGCGGCATTTCGGCCACCATCGGGATGTGTGTGTTGACCCAAACACAGCCGAAGTCGAGATTTTTTGTCATGCGCATTGCACGACCGAGGTCTCGGGTCCATACCGATGATGCAAGCGCGAACTCGACGCCGTTAGCCCACTTCAAGGCTTCGGCTTCATCCGAGAACTTTTGCACAGTGATTACTGGCGCAAACATTTCGTCTTGAATCATCTCGTCGTTCTGCTTCAAGTCGCAGACAACTGTTGGCTCAAAGAAGTACCCTTCGCTGCCAATCTGCGAACCACCCGTGGTGATCTTTGCGTGCTTTGGCACTCTGTCGATAAAGCCCTTGACCTTGCTCATGTGCGAACCGTTATTCAATGGCCCATACAACACATCATCGCCAGGCTTGCCTGTCTTGGTTTTCTTTGCAGCCTCGGTGAGTGCGTCCACAAAGTCGCCATAAATTTTTGGCCCGGCAATTACACGAGTCGCGGCGGTGCAGTCTTGTCCGGCGTTGAAGTAGCCCGTCATGGCAATGGTTTCAACAGCAAGTTCGATATCGGCATCATCAAAGATGACGACCGGAGCTTTGCCGCCTAGTTCGAGGTGAACACGCTTGAGGCTTTTTGCGGCGTCTCCGGCCACTTCCATGCCCGCACGAACAGAGCCTGTGATCGAAACCATGCCAGGCGTTTCGTGCACCACCATGCTGCGGCCAGTGTCGCGATCGCCGCAAATGACGTTGAGCACGCCAGGGGGCAACACTTCACCAAGCAATTTTGCAATCAATGCTGTTGACGCTGGCGTTGTGTCACTGGGCTTGAGCACCGTTGTATTGCCGGCCGCAATTGCAGGAATGAATTTCCAAACGCCCATCATCAATGGGTAGTTCCATGGCGCAACTTGTGCGCATACGCCGATTGGTTCGCGGCGAATGTATGAGGTGAAGCCCGACAGGTATTCGCCGGCACTCTTGCCTTCCAGCATTCGAGCGGCACCAGCAAAGAAACGTATTTGGTCCATCATTGGCGGAACTTCTTCACTGAATGTGATGGCTCGTGGCTTGCCCGTGTTTTCGATTTCAGTTTCGATCAACTCATTCATATTGGCTTCCATGACGTCGGCAATGTCATTGATCGCCTTCTGACGCACTGAAGGAGTGCTGTTCTTCCACGAGTCGAAGGCGTCGGCCGCGGCCTTCATCGCGGCGTCAACATCTGCGGGCCCCGACAAGGCGGCGGATGCATACTGCTTACCCGTTACTGGGTCGATCACTGGGGTTGTACGGCCATCCTGGGCGGCCACTTCTTTACCGTTGATGAAGTTATTGAACGATTTCATAGTGCAACACTAACCAGTCCCCACATGGGCTAGACAAGATGCATGCAACCAGCCATTTCTACCGTCGGGGTGCCGAAAGAAGTGAAGACTCTAGAGGGACGCGTATCCCTCACCCCGGACGGCGTGAGGGAATTTGAACGGCTGGGGGTTCAGGTATTCGTAGAGACGAATGCAGGCGAAGGCGCATCCATCACCGACGCAGAATACGTAGCCGCTGGCGCCACCATCGTGCCGACAGCCGCAGATGCTTGGAGCCAACAGATGGTTGTCAAGGTGAAAGAACCCAAGGCTGAAGAGTTTGCATTTCTGCGGCCAGACCTCACGCTTTTCACGTACCTGCATTTGTCGGCTTACCCCCAGGTTGCTGCAGCTCTTCAGAAAGCAAAGACCACATCGATCGCCTACGAAACTGTGCAGATGGATGATGGCTCGCTTCCGCTCCTTGCACCGATGAGCGAAATTGCAGGCCGACTTGCGACACAAGCAGGAGCACGTTTCCTGGAACGCCCCCAAGGCGGCCGCGGCGTATTGATGGGTGGTGCACCAGGTGTGAAGCCCGCCAAGGTTGTCGTCATCGGCGCAGGCAATGTTGGATACAACGCCGCGTGGATTGCAGCCGGCATGCAGGCCGAAGTAGTGATTCTTGACAAGAACCTCGACCGGCTGCGTTACATCGAACAGATTTGCATTGGGCGAACCACAACGCTCGCATCGAATCGAGGCGCAATAGAACGTTCACTTGTTGATGCCGACCTCGTGATTGGTGCAGTTTTGATCGCGGGTGCAAAAGCCCCGATCGTGGTGAGCGAAGACATGGTGAAGACGATGAAACCCGGCTCGGTCATTGTTGACGTTGCGGTAGACCAAGGCGGCTGCATCGAGACCACGCACGAAACGACACACACCGACCCCGTTTATACAAAATATGGGGTTGTGCACTACGCGGTGGGAAACATGCCGGGCGCAGTTCCTAACACCAGCACATACGCATTAACCAACGCCACACTGCCCTATCAAATCGAAATAGCCCGATACGGAGCCCGCGATGCAACTATTCGCAATAGTGCAATTCGACTGGGCGTGAATACGGTTGGCGGAGAAATAACGAGCGAGGCTGTTGCAAACGAATTGCAGGCCAAATATGTTGACGCGCTCGTTGCCCTACAGGGCTAGTCGCAACACGAATCTCGCCAGCCACACGAACCGCATTTGTAATGTGCGTGCTCGGGGTGCAGCGAAGAGCCGCAATGCGGGCACTCGCTAAAAATGCCGCGCCGAGAATCGCACACATTTGGCTGGCTGGTTGTAGCGTGATTCGGTAATTCTTGTTGGGTTGTCTGCTGCATTGCCGACAGTCTTGCCTATTTCTATGACCGACACCAGCACCCCCTCCGACGACAACCCGCACAAGGCGGGAACCGTTCGCGCGGCACTTGTTTCCCGCGATTTTCGCCTTGTCTGGTATGGGGCATTCGCATCCAACATTGGCACGTGGATGCAAAATGTGGTGCTCCCCGCGTACATCTACAACCGTACGGGCAAAGCCTCTCTCGTTGGCTTGCTGATTTTTGCGCAATTGGGCCCGTTGCTTTTCCTTTCGATACCGGCTGGTGTTTTGGCCGACAAGTTTGAGCGACGCAAGTGGCTCATCTCGATGCAAATTGTCCAACTTGTTTTTTCTTGCGCGCTAGCAGTCCTTGCTCTTGGCACGCCGGCCGTATGGATGCTGTTCCTGGCCGCACTTGGTGTTGGCATCGGCAACGCAATGAATGCACCCGCGTGGTCGGCAATGTTGCCTTCGCTCGTTAGACCCGAAGATCTATCTGGTGCTCTCGCACTCAACAGCACAGTCATTAACGGCTCGCGAGTAATCGGCCCCATTATCGTTGCGGTTTTCTCGCAATGGGGCGCAACGACAGCGCAATTCTTTTTCGCCAATGCTGCAACATATCTCTTCGTTATCGTCGCATTGCTCAGCGTCAATATCCCCACTTTCGTTCCCGACCCAACGAAAGGCTGGCGTCGATTTACACGCGGCTTGGCAATTGCGCGACATAGACCAACCGTTCGTCGATTGCTCATCACGCTGGCTACCTTTTCTTTTCTCTCACTGCCATACGTTGGGCTCTTTCCGGCAGTTGCGCGTCTCAACTTTGGAATCGCCGAAGACAGCAGTACCTACAAGTGGCTGTATGCCACGTGGGGTTTTGGCGCAGCGCTTGGTGGGCTTGCCATTGGGACCACATTTGCTCAAAGCGATAAACGGCGCCTCATTCAATATGGCTTCGCAGGTTTTGCAGTGTCGATGCTGTGTTTTGCATTATCGCGTTCACCGCTACCCGCATTTATCTTCGGATTCTTTCTTGGATTTGCCTACTTCTTTGCGACAACCGCAATGGTCACCGTGATTCAAAGCCGACTGGAGCCCGAAGTACGCGGGCGCGTGATGGCGCTGTGGTTTATGGCATTCGGCGGAACTGTTCCACTTGGCAACTTGCTCTTCGGGCCGCTGATTGATCGCCATGGATCACAGTGGTTACTCCTGCTTGGCAGTGCTTGGGCGCTGTTTCTTGCCCGCTGGTGCGACATCAAATCGCTCGACGAAGCGGCGGCTAAAAACTCAACTCGTTAATTGCTCAACGAGACGTTCTAGTTGCGCAATTCGCGAGCCCTTCACTAGCGCTGCATCCCCCTCGCTCAGCCCGCGCCCAATCTCAACGGCTTTGGCTAGATCAACGCCCGGGACACCGTAGGCATCTGTATTCACAGGCACCAGTTCGATTCCAAGACGTTGTGCCAACGCTGCAATTTCACGATGTTCATGTTCGGGGTTTGCAAGTTCGGCCATGATCCCAACAAATGCAACGCGGCGCTTGGCATCTATCGCCTGCAACGAATGCAACGCGGCGTCCATCGAAGATGGGTTGGCGTTGTATGCATCGTTCACTACCAATGCACCATTAATTTGACGAACGATACTCATGCGCATCGGTGACATCTGCGCTTCGCACAACGATGCGGCGGCCAACTGAACATCGAGCCCCATCACGCCAGCAACAGCGATTGCAGCGAGTGCATTCATCGCCATGTGTTTGCCAGGCACAGCAAGCGAAAAAGAAACGGGCCCCCAAGGCGTCGTCACAGTCGCAGTTGGCCGTGCCAACTCGTCCAATACGCATGCCTGCATTCGTATATCAGCAGCGGCACTAGTGCCATACGTAAGAACTGAGGCCTTGGTGCTCTGACGCATTGCCACTACTCGCTCGTCGTCTGCATTAAGAATTGCAGTTCCAGAAGCATCCAACGCTTGCACCAATTCGGCTTTTGCTCGCGCTACACCTTCGATGCCGCCAACTCGTTCCGTGTGAGCCTCGGCCACTGCCGTAACCACTCCGATATGAGGTCGGGCAATTGTGCAAAGCCGCGAGATTTCGCCAAAGCCACGCATACCCATTTCCAAAACCAACGCCTGTACGTCGTCAGAAGCATTCAATATTGTGATGGGCAGGCCTTGATCATTATTGAAAGATTTATCGCTTGCACACACCCGCAATTGATTTCCCACTGCGGCCGCAATGAAATCCTTCGTTGATGTTTTTCCAACTGAGCCCGTCACCCCAACGACGCGCCCCGCGACTTGCGCGTCTAGTTTTGTTCTGCCCCATGAACCAAGCTGCAACAAAGCCTGAAGGGTGTCACTCACCACCACAGCGGTTCGCCCCTGGGGTTTGCGGCAAGTGAGATACGCACCAGCGCCAGCCTTCAGCGCGTCCGCGATAAATTCGTGCCCGTCGCGTTCGGCAACTATTGGTACGAACAATTGCCCAGGGCGAATTGAGCGCGAATCAAAGCTGACGCCTGCAAGATGTGCATTTTGACCAACGAGCACACCGTTAGTCGCTTTTGCCACATCGGCGGCCATCAAGCGCATACGTAAACGCTACCAAAGAAACTTTTTGACACAGCCGCACCCGGCAATTGCTAGTACCGTGTTTTCATGGCTTCGGCGCAACGCATACACGTTGTCGTTCTATTCGGCGGCCAATCCGCAGAGCACGACGTCAGTTGCGTGACCGCAGCCCATGTAATCGAGGCACTCGACTCCAGCAAATACGACATCACTGCCGTGGGCATCACGCGAGAAGGCAAATGGGTTGTTACTCAACAACAAGCAGATGTCTTGGTCGCCGAAGGCGAACCAACTTCCATCACTCCAATTGTTGAACAGGCACGCGGCGACGCACGAACAGTTATCTTCCCGTTGCTACACGGCCCACTTGGTGAAGATGGCACCATCCAGGGCGTCCTCGAGCTTGCCAACATTGCATACGTTGGGACTGGCGTGCTGGGAAGCGCAGTTGCGATGGACAAGAGTGTTGCCAAACAAGTGCTCCACGCAAACGGCATACCGCAACCAAAATATGTTTCGCTTCGTGAAGCACACGTCAATGACGCTGCATTACTTCATGCCGCCGACACTCTTGGCCTACCCGTTTTTGTGAAGCCGGCCAATATGGGATCTTCGGTAGGGGTTTCCAAGGCCAACACGATTGACGAAATGCGTAGCGCGGTCGAGCATGCGCTTACGTACGACGAGTGGGTGCTTATTGAAGAGGCAGTCGTTGGTCGAGAAATAGAAGTTGCCGTGCTTGGAAACGTGCATGCACGAGCATCTGTCCCCGGCGAGATCATTCCAGGTAACGAGTTTTACGATTACGCCGACAAGTACATCGGCGATGGCGCGCAACTCATCGTTCCCGCAAACCTCACCGCCGACGAAGTTGAGGCAGTGCAACATTTAGCAATAGTGATTTTCCACACGCTCCGAGCCGAAGGTATGGCCCGCGTAGATTTCTTTTACGAAGAAAATGGGCGTGGATTTCTCTGCAACGAGATAAATACAATTCCTGGCTTCACACCAATATCCATGTATCCAAAGCTCTGGCAGGCATCGGGCATGTCGTATCCCGCGCTGCTTGACGATTTAATAACGCTTGCCCTTGATCGCTTTTCTCGCAGACGACGAAATACCAAGCACTAATAAACTTCCAAGGTTGGTTGAACCAAACCCTTACAGGCCAGATGCCGGAATGTTGATGATTTGTCCCGGAGAGATCAAGACGTCCGAGTTCTGCCATCCGTTTACAGACAACAGGGCACCCAGAGAAACACAGAATTTTCGGCGAATGATGTACAGCGAGTCGCCGCGGGCAACTTGGTAGGTTCCAGCTGGGCGCGGATCGCAGCCTGGTGTGCTTGGGCCTGCAGAAATATTTGGCGAAACAGGAATAGTTGGGTTTGACACCATTGCTGTTGGCGGAATCTTCAACTGCGTGCCGGCATACGGAAACTGTGCTGACGAAACGAGACCATTCCAAGCCAACAATTCGGCAACGGTGATTCCAAATAGGTTCGCGACCAGAATCGGCGAGTCGCCCTGTCGAACGGTGTACGTCTGTTCGACGCCAACCGAGCCAGGCGGCAGCGTCGTCACAATGTTTGGCAACGTCGTCTCTACCGGTGGAATCGTTTGAAAATCGGTTGGGCCGACGGGAACAATCGTGGTTGCGCTTCCCGAGATTTCGGTACTGCAAGCCCCAACGAAAAAGATGGCGGCCAGCGCGAGAGAGCCGTGCACTACGGCTTTACGCGTGCGGAGCGGTGCTGGTGTCTTTTCCATTAGCTACTTACACTAGGCGAAATGCCTTCGAATTTGGAGGTGGGCTTACGCCAGTGGTCGTGCAGATGAAACGATTGGCGATGGCAACATTGTTGAACCCATCAATCGCTCGTCGACCGCTGCGGCACATGCGCGACCTTCGGCAATTGCCCACACGATCAAACTTTGGCCCCGACCCATGTCGCCTGCAACATAAACACCAGGGACATTAGTTGCATACGAATCGGTTCTTGCGATATTGCCGCGATCATCGAGCGCTACACCCAACTGATCTAGCCATGAACCCTTTTCTGGGCCAACAAAGCCCAAAGCGAGCAACACAAGATCGCACGGCAACTCACGTTCGGTTCCCTCAATGATTTCGAATTTTCCATTATTGAAAACAACTTCATTGAGAACGAGCGCTCGGACGTTGCCGTGATCGTCCGCAAGGAACCTATCTGTGTTCACACTGAACACCCGCTCGCCGCCCTCTTCATGTGCGGAAGATGTGCGGTACACCATGCTCCACTGCGGCCAGGGGTTTGTGCCTGCACGCATGTCTGGCGGACGAGGCATGATTTCCAATTGAGTAATTGATGCTGCGCCTTGACGAATAGCAGTTCCCAAACAGTCGGCTCCGGTATCCCCGCCGCCGATGATCACGACATGTTTGCCACGTGCGCTGATCGATGTTTCCTCAAAGTCCCCCTGTTGAACACGGTTTGCCGGTGGCAGATACTCCATGGCTTGATAGATGCCACCGAATTCTCGACCTGGTACCGGCAAGTCGCGCCATGATGTGGCACCGCAAGCCAAAACCACTGCGTCGTGCGATGCCATCAATACATCGATATCGACATTGTCGCCAACTGCAGCGTTCGTGCGGAATTCGGTGCCCTCTTGTTTCATCTGCTCGACCCGTCGATCAATGTGGCGCTTTTCCATCTTGAATTCGGGAATTCCGTAACGCAACAATCCACCAATACGGTCCGCTCGTTCCAACACCACAACTTCATGCCCAGCACGTGTGAGTTGTTGTGCAGCCGCAAGACCCGCTGGCCCAGAACCGATAACAGCAACTCTTTTTCCAGTTTTGGTATGCGCGATGTGTGGCGTAACCCACCCCTCGTTCCATGCACGATCAATGATCTCTACTTCAACCTGTTTGATCGAAACTGGGTCCTGATTGATTCCAAGCACACATGCGGACTCGCAAGGGGCGGGACACAGTCGGCCCGTAAATTCGGGAAAGTTATTTGTTGCGTGCAGCCGCTCGAGCGCGTCGTACCAATGATCGCGATAGACCAAGTCGTTCCAGTCAGGAATCAAATTGCCAAGCGGGCAACCGTTATTGCAAAACGGAATGCCACAATCCATGCAGCGCCCAGCCTGATGAACAAGTTCAGATTGAGGAAATGGTTCGTACACCTCTTTCCAGTCGGCAACTCGAACAGGTATCGGTCTGCGCTTTGGAGATGTTCTTCCCCACTGAATAAAACCGGTTGGCTCACCCATTGACTGGCTCCATCACTCGATGCAATGTTTCTTCTTCAGATAAACCTTGTGTTCGAGCACTCTCGAGAATGCCCATAACACGCGCGTAGTCGCGCGGCATCACAACACGGAAGCGATCAACTGCATCTTTCCAGTCGTCAATCATTCTCTTTGCCAGTGGCGAACTGGTTGCCGCATGATGCTGGGTGATGGTGTCGAGCAACCACTGTCGGTCGGCCATAGAAGCATCCAATACGTCGACCAACTCGGTATTCACACGCTCGTGGAACGTACCGTTCTGATCGTAAACATACGCAACGCCGCCAGACATGCCGGCAGCAAAGTTGCGCCCTGTAGCGCCCAGCACCACCACTCTGCCACCAGTCATGTATTCACAGCCGTGGTCACCGACACCTTCCACAACAGCGGTGGCCCCAGAGTTTCGAACACAGAAACGCTCACCAACAAGACCATTGATAAAGATCTGGCCGGATGTCGCCCCGTAACCAATTACGTTTCCTGCGATTACGTTCTCTTCCGGTGAAAATGTTGCTCGCTCGCTTGGCCGCAACACTATTTTTCCACCCGAAAGACCCTTACCCAAATAGTCATTCGAGTCACCGAACAGCGTCAGTGAAATGCCGCGCGGTATGAATGCGCCAAAGCTCTGACCGGCAGAGCCATCAAATCGAATGGAAATGGTGTCGTCCGGCAAACCGCCACCGCCCCACTTCTTTGTCACTGCACTTCCAAGCATTGTGCCGACCGTGCGATTGACGTTTCCGACCGGACGCGAAATAGATACAGCAACACCATCATTAATCGCAACGCTGCAAGCGTTAATCAATTCGGTGTCGAGCGCGTCTTTCAGGCCGTGCTCCTGCTCCACCGACTGATGGCGCGTTTGTTTGTAGGGGTTTTGCGGAATGGCAAGTATTGGCGAGATGTCCAGGCCACGTGCCTTCCAGTGAGAGACAGCAGTTCTCGTGTCCAATGCCTCGACACAACCAATCGCCTCTTGCAGCGTGCGGAAACCAAGCAGTGCTAAGTACTCACGAACCTCTTCGGCAATGTATTCGAAAAAGTTGACTACAAATTCGGGCTTGCCATTAAATCGTTTTCGCAGTTCTGGGTTTTGCGTTGCAATACCAACAGGGCATGTGTCGAGGTGACACACCCGCATCATCACGCAACCGCTCACCACAAGTGGTGCGGTGGCGAAGCCGTACTCCTCCGCGCCCAACAACGCAGCAACGATGACATCTCGGCCGGTCTTCAATTGTCCGTCTGCTTGCACAACGATTCGATCTCGCAACCCATTCAGTAACAACGTCTGCTGAGCCTCTGCAAGGCCGAGCTCCCAAGGGCCTCCGGCATGTTTTAGCGAAGTGAGCGGCGATGCGCCCGTGCCGCCATCGTGCCCAGAGATAAGAACCACGTCGGCTTTTGCCTTGCTCACGCCGGCAGCCACGGTTCCGATACCAACTTCCGCAACCAACTTCACATGCACACGTGCCACAGGGTTGGAATTCTTCAGGTCGTGAATGAGTTGCTTCAAGTCTTCAATGGAGTAGATGTCGTGGTGCGGCGGTGGGCTGATTAACCCAACGCCTGGTGTGCTGTACCGAGTTTTTGCAATCCACGGGTACACCTTGTGTCCTGGCAACTGACCGCCTTCGCCAGGCTTCGCGCCCTGTGCCATCTTGATCTGCAAGTCATCGGCATTCACCAAGTACTCGCTCGTCACACCAAAACGGCCAGACGCGACTTGCTTGATCGCCGAGCGCTTCGAGTCGCCGCTTGCTGGCGCAATCAAGCGCTCCGAATCCTCACCGCCTTCACCAGTGTTGCTCTTGCCGCCAATTCGGTTCATTGCAATAGCAAGCGTTTCGTGAACTTCTGCAGAAATGGAGCCATAACTCATAGCGCCCGTAGAAAATCGCTTAACGATGTTCTCCACCGGTTCCACCTCGGAAATGTCAATTGGTTTTCGATTTGCATCGAACTCGAACAATCCCCTCAAGGTAGAAAGGACACGCGATTGGTCATCGACCGATTTGGTGTACTGCTTAAACACGTCGTACCTACCCGAACGTGTGGCGTGTTGCAACTTGTAAACAGTGTCGGGATTGAAGAGATGATGCTCACCTTCGCGACGCCACTGATATTCACCACCGATTTCTAATTGCCGGTGAATGCGCTGGTCGGGTCGTGATGGATGCGCAATGGCATGTCGTGCCGCAACTTCTTGCGCAATCTCTCCGAGACCGATGCCACCCAAGCGTGAAACCGTGCCAGTAAAGAATTCGTCCACCAATTCCGAATTCAGACCAAGTGCCTCGAATATTTGTGCACCCGTGTATGAAGCAACGGTTGAGACACCCATCTTCGACATCACCTTCAGCACACCCTTGCCCGCAGACTTGATGTAGTTGGCGATCATTTTCTGTGCATCAGCACCGCCAAGCCCGTGCAGACCTTTACCGTCATCTGCCGAAATCATGTCTTCAATTGATTCGAAGGCGAGATACGGGTTGATCGCCCCGGCTCCGTAACCAACCAATAACGCCATGTGGTGCACTTCTCGTGCGTCACCACTCTCGACAATCAGCCCAACTTGTGTTCGCTTTTTCTCGCGAATGAGATGGTGATGTATTGCACTCGTTAATAGAAGTGATGGAATCGGCGCGAACACCTCATCACTGTTGCGATCGGAAAGCACGATGATGCGCGCACCCAATTCGATTTCGGTGCTTGCCTGTTGACGCAGCGAGTCCAGCGCTGAACGCAAACCCGCCTCGCCTTCCGCAACTCGGTAGAGCCCCGACAGTACGACTGATTTCAAATGTGGGTAAATGCCGTCGTCATTGATGTGAATGATTTTGGCTAGGTGATCGTTATTGATCACTGGGAACGGAAGGACCAATTGCCGACAATGTTCGGGGCCAGCCTCGAGCAAGTTGCTCTCGGGTCCAACTGCGGTGCCGATAGATGTGACTACTTCTTCGCGAATTGCATCCAGTGGCGGATTGGTCACTTGAGCAAACAGCTGCTGGAAATAATCGAACAGTAAACGAGGTCGAGCCGACAACACTGCTATCGGTGTATCGGTGCCCATCGAGCCGATTGGTTCGGCCCCGCTCTTCGCCATCGGCGCGAGAATGATCTTGAGTTCCTCGTGGGTATAGCCGAACACCTGTTGCCTACGAAGCACACTGTCGCTGCTGAACACCACGTGTTCCCTCGCCGGCAGATCGCCAAGTTCGACCAACCCGTCTTCGAGCCACTGCTCGTATGGAAGCGCCGCGGCCAATTCTTGCTTGACCTCCTCGTCGGACACGATTCGTTTTTGTGCTGTGTCAACAAGCAACATTTTTCCGGGCTGCAAACGCCCCTTACGCACGACATTGGCTTGATCGATGTCGACAACGCCAACCTCGCTAGCCATGATCAAGATGTCATCTTTCGTCACCCAGTATCGGCTTGGTCGCAAACCATTTCGATCGAGTACTGCGCCAATCAATGTGCCATCGGTAAACGCAACACAAGCAGGACCATCCCATGGCTCCATCAGCGAAGCGTGGAAGCGATAGAACGCGCGCTTCTTCGCATCCATCTTCTTATGGTTTTCCCAAGCCTCTGGGATCATCATCAACATGGCGTGCGGCAATGATCGTCCGCCCAAATGCAACAACTCAAGCACTTCGTCGAAGGATGCAGAGTCCGAACCACCTGACGCACAAATCGGGAAGGCGCGCTCCAAGCCCGGAATGAGTGGACTGGAAAGAAGCGACTCGCGGGTACGCATCCAATTGCGATTGCCTTGCACAGTGTTGATCTCACCGTTGTGCGCAATGAATCGATACGGGTGCGCAAGCGGCCATGACGGAAACGTGTTGGTAGAAAAACGGCTATGAACAAGTGCTAACGACGACTCGACACGCTCATCGTTCAATTCTGGGAAAAATGAAGCCAGCTGAGGAGTGGTGAGCATGCCCTTGTAAATGAGAGTGCGCGAAGACAGCGAAGGAAAATACGTGCGTTCATCGGAAGAAAGCTCATGTTCGATGCGCTTTCGAGCAATGAATAGTTTTCGATCAAGTTCAATTTCGGTAAGACCAGACTTGCTGGCGATAAACACGTGGGCCAAGTACGGCATTACTGCCTTAGCGCTTGCACCAATGCTCGACGGATCAACGGGGACTTCTCGCCAACCAAGCACTTCCAACTGCTCTTCATTGGCAATCTGCGAAATTGAACGCAACGCATTCGCGCGATGCTGTTCATCGGTTGGGAGGAAAGCCAACCCAACCCCATACCCGCCCATTGCCGGCAAAGTGAAACCAGCAACCTCCGAAAGGAAGCGGTGTGGAATTTGGATGAGCACACCGGCACCATCGCCCGTGTCTGCCTCGGCGCCCGTTGCCCCGCGATGTTCCATGCTGCACAACGCGCCAATACCCATTGACACGATGTTGTGCGAGCGACGACCTTGAATGTCAACGACAAACGAGACGCCGCATGCGTCGTGTTCAAATCGTGGGTCGTATAAACCGCTTGCAGGCGGCAAGAGATGTTGCATCGTCGTCCTTGTGAATGTTCAGGAAGCGGAAAAACCCGCCCGGGACGACGTTGGCCCGTGACAAAACTCTAGCCAGTAGTTAGCCGAAAATGCTGCTCGAATTAAATTTTGGCGGTCGTTTCTCAAAGTGCGACATCACTGCTTCAACCTGGTTCGCCCCACCGATTAACTTGCCAATCACTTCTCGCTCTGCAGCGAACTGCTGTGCTGCCCCATCGTTGGCCATCAGATTGATCAATTTCTTCGCCCCCCGAACCGCATCAGGGCTGCGGCCCGCGATTTCCTGAGCAAGGTCCATCGCGTCTGCCTGCGGGGTCTTCGACAACCGAGTGACCATGCCAAGCTCGAAACCTTCAGCACCCGAAAACACTCTTGCGCTGAACACCAGATCCTTGACGATGTCGGGACGCACCAATCGGCTCAGCATCAACGTGCCAGTCATGTCTGGAATAAGGCCCCAATGCACTTCGCGCACGGACAGCTGCGTATCGGGATGCACAATACGAATGTCTGCGCCAAGCGCGATTTGCATTCCTCCGCCAAGCGCGTGCCCATGAACAGCAGCAATTACTGGAACCGGAACTTCCTGCCAGACCCAACACACTTGCTGCGCAAGGTGAGTGATGCGGCCATCAGACATTGCACCTGCATTAACCGACCCTCCCTGCCCTGACGAGCCTTGCGCCATTGCCTGAAAGGAACCGAAGTCGAGGCCAGCACAAAACGAGGCGCCGTCACCAGACAACACCACGGCACGAAGCTCTGAAAGTGTTTTCAAATACTCTCCGGCCGCTGCAAGCGACGTGAACATTGCGTTGTCAAGTGCATTCCGTTTGTCCGCGCGATTCATTCGCACATCGGCAATTCCGTCCTCAATCAGAATCGTCACTCGATCTTCGGTCACCCCTGGTACTGCACTGTTGCTTGCGCTCATGAAATTCTCCCTGCTGTTCGTTGCCACCTATCGTGGCATGGCACACTTGACGATATGCAACTGAACCTTTCTGCCGATGAAGTACTGAAGTCCACCCGCAGTGTGCGCAAGCGCCTCGACTTTGACCGACCCGTCAGTCGCGCTGTCGTTGAAGAATGCCTGGACATTGCGCTGCAAGCGCCCACGGGCGGTAACCGTCAGGGTTGGCACTGGATTGTTGTTGAAGACGCCGCAAAGAAAAAAGCATTGGCCGATATTTACCGAGCCAACTGGGCTATTTATTCAACCTTGCCAGGCGGCCGCCCTACGGGCGACTCGCGCGATGAACAAATGCCACGAGTACGTGACTCGGCAACGTTTCTGTCCGAGAATTTTGAGCGTGCACCAATGCTGATGATCCCCTGCATCGAAGGGCGCATCGAAAACGTTGACGTGGCTACCGGTGCCGGAGCATGGGGTTCGCTACTGCCCGCGGTTTGGAGTTTCATGTTGGCGTTACGCGGCAGAGGAATGGGCTCTGCGTGGACGACCATTCACCTGATGATGGACGGTGAAAAGAAAGCGGCAGAACTTCTGGGTATTCCGTACGAGAAAGTGACCCAAGGCGGCCTCTTCCCCATCGCATACACCGTTGGCACCGAATTCAAACCGGCGCAACGCCTACCACTCGAAAAAGTCCTGCATTGGGACAAGTGGTAATTCGTTAGCACTTAACTATTCGACAAGCCGCAACCCGGTCGGCGCGATTGATGCGGGAACCGAAGGCAGATCGACTACGAAATTGGTGCGATGGCCGGGAAACACATGGTGCGAAACCAACACCGCTTTACCGCTGTCGTCTTTGGTGACGCGATCGCAGCGCAAAATAGGTGAACCAACCGGAACCTCTAATAGGTCCGCTTCGTTGGCCGTAGCTGCATCTGCGCTAATCGTTTGGGTTGCACTACCAAGCTGGATTTTAAGCAAGTTATAAAACGATGTGGTTTCCACGTCGTGACGAGACAAGTGCTTTCCGAGTTCGAACGGACACCACACAGTGACCACTGCAAAGGGTTCGCTGCCGGCCATATTCACGCGCTTCACGCGCAACACTTGCTCACTACCCAACACCTTGAACACTCGTCTGGTTGCCTTTTCGAATGCGAAGTCGAGAATTATCCGTGCAGGCTCTAAGCCACTTGCCTGCATCTGCTCTTCAATCGTGCCCAACCTTCCGAGCGTTTGCGAAACAGGGTCGCTTGCTACGAACCAACCGAAACCTTGTCGCGCCGAAACCAAACCTTCGTCGCGAAGTACTTCAAGTGCTCGGCGAACAGTGACGCGGCTTACTCCAAACTCCCGGGAAAGATCGGACTCGCTCGGCAACAATCGTCCTGCTGTAAATTGACCAGCGCCCACACGATCGCGAAGTTCGGATGCGATGTCGTGATATCGGATGCTGCGCACTTGTACTATACTTGTATACAACGCTTGCGAATGCAAGCCCAGGCACGTCTAGGAGTAACCATGGTCGCAAGCGCAGGAACCCCAATCGAACTCGTCAACGGCGTGTATCAATCCCTTCCCAGCAATATTGCACTTGGTCGAAAGCGCCTCGGCAGAGACTTGACACTCACCGAAAAGATTTTGATCAACCACCTCAGCAATCCTGAGATGCAGGATATGGATCGCGGACGAAGCTACGCAGACTTTGCACCAGACCGCGTTGCAATGCAAGATGCGACCGCACAAATGGCCTTGCTTCAATTTATGACCGCAGGCCTCCCCACTACTTTCGTTCCATCCACCGTGCATTGCGACCACCTCATCCTTGCCAAAGTTGGCGCACGAATTGATATGGGTGTCGCCATTAACACCAATAAAGAGGTGTACGACTTTTTACAAAATGTCTGCGCAAAATACGGCATCGGTTTCTGGGGGCCAGGCAGCGGAATCATTCACCAAGTGGTGCTCGAGCACTACGCGTTTCCCGGCGGAATGATGATTGGCACCGACAGCCACACGCCAAATGCCGGCGGCTTGGGCATGGTTGCGATCGGTGTCGGCGGAGCGGACGCCGTGGATGTGATGACAGGCTTCCCTTTCAACGTGCGTTGGCCAAAAGTGATTGGTGTGAAATTGACTGGCGAACTTTCTGGTTGGTCAAGCCCGAAAGACGTGATTCTCGAAGTTGCGCGAGTGCTCACCGTTGAAGGTGGCACAGGCGCGATCATTGAATACTTTGGCGAGGGCGCCGACAGCATCTCGGCTACCGGCAAGGCAACCATTTGCAACATGGGTGCCGAGATTGGTGCAACCTGTTCCGTGTTCCCCTACGACTCGCACATCGCGCAGTACTTGCAAGCAACAGGGCGCGCCGATATCGCCGCCGCCGCAGACGCTGTTCGCGAACATTTGCGCCCAGACGATGGGGCCCACTACGACAGCGTGATCGAGATAGATCTCAGCTCACTGAAGCCACTGATTAACGGCCCCCACTCTCCAGACCGAGCGCACAAAATTGGGGACGCAATCGAGCAGGCAGCAAACGAAAACGGCTGGCCACTCGAGATTTCGTCGGCTCTTATCGGAAGTTGCACCAACTCCTCATATGAAGACATCACCAGAGCGGCATCCGTTGCAAGACAGGCAAAGGCACGCGGGCTGAAGAGCAAAGTTGAATTGCTGATCACTCCCGGCTCCGAACAGATTCGCGCCACGATTGAGCGTGATGGTTTGCTTGCCGATTTGGAAGCAATTGGCGCAACCGTTCTTGCAAATGCGTGCGGCCCATGCATTGGTCAATGGGAGCGTTCAAAGGAAACAACAGACAAACCGAACACCATCGTTAACTCGTTCAACCGAAACTTTCCGAAGCGCAACGACGGCTCTGCGAACACCCTCAGTTTCGTTACAAGCCCGGATACCGTTATCGCACTCGCCCTCGCAGGTCGACTCGACTTCGACCCAACCACCGACACCATCCAGGCACCAGACGGCACCCAAGTAAAACTTGAAGCCCCACACGGCGAGGTGCTTCCCTCCAACGGATACGACGCGGGTGACAACACGTTCATCGCGCCACCGACTGACGGTTCATCCATTGCGATAAGCGTCGACCCAACTAGCGATCGCTTGCAATTACTTCAACCATTCCCTGCCTGGAACGGCAAAGACTTTGTAGATATGCCCGTGCTGATGAAAGCAAAAGGTAAATGCACAACCGATCACATTTCTGCGGCCGGCAAATGGCTGAAGTATCGCGGTCATCTCGAGAACATCTCGGGCAACTTATTCATTGGTGCAGTAAACGCGTTCACCGATGCAGTTGGCGAAGGACGCGACATCATCGATGGACAAACACGTTCATATCCAGACATTGCGAAGGCCTGGGGAAGCAAGAACATTCAATGGACTGCAATCGGTGATCAGAACTACGGCGAGGGTTCTAGCCGTGAACACGCAGCGATGGAACCACGCTTCCGCGGCGCGGCTGCAATTTTTGCTCGATCATTTGCGCGCATCCACGAGACAAACTTGAAGAAGCAAGGCGTCGTCCCCCTCACGTTTGCAGACCCCACCACTTACGAAAAGATTGGCGAGCTCGACACAATTTCCGTGCTTGGACTACCTCCCGTTCCTGACAAACCTTTGCAGTGCACTATCAACAAACCAAACGGCGAGAAAGTTGCATTTGAGGCACTGCACACCTTTAGCGATGAACAGATTGAGTGGTTTAAGGCAGGCAGCGCACTCAATATCGTTCGCAAAAAAGTCGAACAGCAAAACAAGTAACGCTCTCCGTTATGGCTGATCTTGCCTTAGTCGTCAGCATCATGCTGGGCTACACCTTGGTTGCTGGGGCTCTCGCGATATTTGCAATTCGGCGTCCACCCAACGGCTTGTTCACCCGAATGCTGATCATGGTGCTTCTTCTGCCGGCGTTGTATCTCAGTTTCCGTTTGCTCATCGTTGTTTCGCCGCTATTCATGAAGATTGTGTTCGGCGCAATTGGTGTATCTTGCGTACTCGCGATCCGTAGTTTGATTCGCAAACCGCGCCTCGGCTAGTCGGTACCAGGCCTTCGCTCTGTCTCTGCTCGAGGATCACCCTTGTATCTAGACGGATAGGTGCGGAGCAATTCTTCGTCTGTCGGCTCGTAGGCAACCCGACCCGCCTCTGGCAAAAGCAAACTAATTTCACTCATAATCCGTGCGGTATTGAAATCAGGATCATCGCTGTCTAACTGCAGTGGTTTGCCAACCACCACCTGCACCTCTGGTGGGTTCGTGATCTGCAAAATATTTGGGTAGCGAGCATTTCGCGGCCAAACCTTTTCGGTGCCCCACAAACCAATCGGTACGACAGTCGCTTTAGCCATTCGTGCCAACTTTGCCGCACCCCACCTTCCGCGCAACTGAGGATCGAAGAAGGCTGGCCCGCGAGGAATCGTCCCTTGCGGCATGATTGCCACCATCTCGCCTGAAGAAAGTGCATCTGCTGCATGAGTTAGTGGTTCATCGCTTCCAGAGGCACGATCCACTCGGATACCTCCGAGCATTGACGCAAGTTGCCCTATCAGCGGAGCATCAAACACTTCCTTCTTTCCAAGAAACCGAACTGTCCGACCACTCTTGGCAACAGTGAGCGCCACAGCAAATACATCGAAGTAACTGCGGTGGTTAGCAACAAGCACAACCGGGCCTGATGAAGGAATGTTTTCTACCCCTGTGAAAGAAAACTTGACGAACGGAAAGGCCTCGGGTCGTGCGAAGAGCAGACCAACTTTTTGAATGTCCGACGCCTGAAGAGGCGGCTTTGCTGGTGCATCCGGATTATCAAGGCTCACGATTGGCCATCTGCGAGCAGCAGCCATCGCTGTAAGTCGTGCGTCTGGGTTCACTACTTGCGGGAAACCAACCGCATTCAAAAGAGGTTCGTCATACACGCTGTCGGAATAGGCGTAACTTTCGGATAGTGAAATGTGGTGATGACCGCACCATGTGCGTACCGCAGCCAACTTGCCCGCAGACCAAGTGAACGGGCCATCAAGCTCCCCGGTGTATATGCCTTGCGCATCAACCGCGAAACGTGTAGCAACCACGTCATCGAAACCCATTCGACGCGCAAAAGTTGCAATCACGTCATGGGGCGTTGTCGTCGCTAAAACAACTTTTCTTCCAGCTTCGCGATGACCAGCAATAACGGATGCGGCAAGCGGCCTTACAAGTTGCAACAAATCGTCGCATGCGTTGTGCGCTGCTGCAACAACATCGTGTCGCGCTTTTCCTTTCATCAATGTTGCACCTTGACGGGCAAGCAACATTGAAGGAAGATTTTCTCCAACTGCGTTAAATATTCGGTACAGCGCATCTTCACCCGGAAGCCTTGTTGCAGAAACAACCCCTGAGTTGCGCAGTGCGGCGCTGATGATTGGTCCTGATGCACCCGACAACAACGTGCGGTCTAAATCAATGAACGCTGCCCCATCCGATGCCGTTGAAGTGCCCACACTGGCAGGCTATTGACTTGGGCTTGACACCACCCGATAAATGGGAAAGGCCCCACATTGCTGCGGGGCCTCTCAACCGAGAATCCGTGTGGCTGGGGGAGCCACTTCGGGATTCTGTCGGGTGAAACCTGGGGGAGGTCTCACCGCGATATGTAACAAGTATGCCCTACCCACGGGTAAGCGCGCAAGGCGAACGCCGAGATATTGACCATCATTTTTCGTGATAGTCGTCACGACGAATGGTTAGGATCTCCCTATGGAAATTCGCCATTTGGCAAGCCTCATCGCCATTTCAGAATACGGCTCGTTTTCCGCCGCTGCGCGAGCGCTCGGCACAGTACAGAGCAATGTTTCGGCACACATCTCGCGGCTGGAAAAGGAGCTTGGTGCGAGTTTGATCGATCGGCAGAGCGGCGAACTTACGGAAGATGGCGTTCTGGTGGTTGAGCGCGCCCGACGAATCATCCATGAACTGCAGGACATTGAAGCCGACATCCACTCCACTGATACCGAAGTAGCAGGTGAAACTCGGCTTGGCTGCATCGGCACCACCGGCCGCTGGCTGATGCCGCGACTGCTCACCGCGATTCAAAAGGCGCACCCTCAGGTTCGTCCGATTATTCATGAAGGCAGTACTTCATCTCTTCTCCCTCGATTGATCGCAGGTGAACTTGATGCGGCAATTGTTCACTTCCCCGTCGACGACCCCGAGTTGCAACTGGTTCCACTATTCAGCGAAGAACTTGTGTTACTGGTGAACGATAAGCACCCATGGGCGAAGCTTGAAACGATTTCACTTCAAGAACTTGCCACACAGCCGCTCTTACTCGCACCGCGCAATACTGCACTTCGCCGAATCATCGACCGAGCTGCTGGCGCACACCGAATTGCATTTACTCCTCAGGCAGAAATTGACGGTGTTCGCCTACTTACATCGCTTGCCTTCGAAGGTTTCGGTCCAGCGATCGTCCCCGCCACGGCAATTCCTGCATGGATCAAGGGTGATTTCACTCGTGTGTCTATCCCACAGCTACCCCGCCGTGTTGTCGGTTGGGCATCACGTAAACGACCAGTACCGAACAAGCCCACTCGCGCGGCACTTGAGATCGCAAGGCAGGTTGTTGCCAAAACGGGCGATCGCCAACCGGGTGTCAACACCTCTTTGAATCCTTCCCCGCTCGTCTAATCTTTAAACGTGTCAAGCGCAACCGATTCTTCGTTTCAAACGGGAGTCCATCTACAGCGTTCGGTACAGGGCGCAGCAAAAGCCGAGGTTCGATTTCTTACTTCGTGCGAGCGAACGGTGGTATGGGTAGACATTGATCCCACACACCACCGTGGCGCACTTTCGGCCGAAGCATCTGGAGTAATTGCTAACGCCGCCAACACGGCTCTCAACCAACGAATCCCCCTCGTCCTTGCAATGGCATCCTCTGGTGCCGACATTCTTGGAGGCATCGCAGCACTCCACGGATGGGGCCAGGCTGCGCGGGCAATCGCCCACTGCTCGGGCGTCGTTCCAACTTTCACGGTTGTCACCGGCCCTGCAGTTTCGGGCCCCGCACTACTCATTGGCTTGAGCGACTTCGTAATTATGACTGCCGATTCGTATGCATTCGTCAGCGGACCGACAATGGTCGCTGAATTTACAGGAATCATGATGACCAACGAACAGTTGGGTGGAACTGATGCACACGCTAAGCAAAGCGGTGTGGCGAGCATGGTGGTTGCCGACTACGAGTCGGCTGTTTCTGCACTCGAACATCTTTTGACCTACATCCCAAACAATGTTGACGAACTTGCGCCCGCAATTCACACCAACGATGCCTCAGACCGCCTGGTGCCCGAGGCTGGTGCCGTAATTCCAGACACAGCAACCGGAAGTTACGACGTTCGCAAGGTGATAAAGGCCATTGCAGACGACGGCGAAATGTTTGAACTTCGTGAGCGTTGGGCCGCCAACGTAATCACCGCTTTCATCACCATTGATGGCGAGTCTGTTGGAGTTGTTGCTAATCAACCGATGATTCTTGCGGGAACGCTGGATATTCCCGCCTCTCAAAAGGCTGCACGATTTGTGTCATTCTGCGATGCATTCAATATTCCGTTGCTGACACTTGTTGACACACCAGGTTTCTACCCCGGAAAAGACTTGGAGTGGCGTGGCATGATTCGCCACGGTGGTCAATTGGTGTTTGCCTATGCGCGAGCGACAGTGCCCCGGGTATGCGTAATTCTGAGAAAGAGTTACGGCGGCGCCTACATCGTGATGGATTCTAAAAAGATGGGTAACGACCTGTGTCTGGCGTGGCCAACAGCCGAACTAGCCGTGATGGGTGCCGGGCAAGCGGCAGCCATCTTGCAGCGCAGGGCAACCCCGGAAGAACGCGCCGCCTTCGAAGCCGACTACTCGGAGCGCCTCCTCAACCCCTATGTGGCCGCAGAGCGTGGCTACGTTGACGCGGTAATTAACCCCGAGGAAACTCGGCGTGAAGTATCGGCGGCCTTAGTCATGCTTCGCGATAAACGCGAGAGACTTGCGCCACGCAAGCACGACAACACCCCTCTGTAAAGGGCGAAACCCCTACACTGTCTGCGGGGAGAGGAAGCTTCCCAAAACATAACGAAGGGAATCAAGATGGCTGAAACAATCACCATCATCGATGACCGAACAGGCAAAAAAGTGACTGTTCCGGTTACCGACGGCGTCTTTGCATCTGCGGCACTGCGAGAACTCGACCCCAACCTACGCATGTACGACCCAGCGTTTTTGTCCACTGCGGCTTGTCAATCGTCGATCACATATCTGGATGGCGAAAAAGGAATTCTCCGATACCGCGGCTACCCCATCGAACAGCTGGCTGAAAAATCAACTTTCCTTGAAGTTGCATACCTGCTGCTCAATGGCGAGTTGCCCGACAATGACCAGTTCGCGAAGTGGGATTACGACGTCACCCACCACACGATGATTCATGAGAACATGCGAAAGCGTTTCGTAGATGGATTTCACTACGACGCTCACCCAATGGGCATGTTCATCTCGGCAATTGCTGCGCTCGGCACGTTTTACGACGACGCACAGGACGTATTTGATACTGCCAACCTGAACAAGCAAATTTTGCGTCTGGTCGCAAAAGTACCGACGATCGCTGCGATGACGTATCGCTTCTCATCTGGCCTCCCATTTGTGTTGCCAAACAATTCGATGTCGTATGCCACCAACTTTTTGAACATGATGTATCGCATTGGCGACGACTACGAGGTAAACCCCGTCCTGGCTCGCGCAATGGACGTTCTGTTCATCTTGCATGCCGACCACGAGCAAAACTGCGGAACAACCGCCATGCGCGTTGTTGCAAGCGCAAACTCCGACCCATACTCGGCAACCGCAGCTGCAGCCGCAGCACTGTATGGCCCATTGCATGGTGGGGCCAACGAAGCAGTAGTGCGAATGCTCACCGAGATCGGTGACGTGAAGAACATTCCCGCATTTATCGAAAGCGTTAAGCGCGGCGAAGGACGGTTGATGGGCTTTGGCCACCGCGTCTACAAAAACTTCGATCCACGCGCCACCATCATCAAGAAGTCGGCGTACGAGGTGTTTGAGGTAACCGGCACCAACCCACTGCTCGAAGTTGCATTGAAACTAGAAGAAGTTGCACTGAACGACGAGTACTTTGCCTCGCGCAAGTTGTACCCCAACGTGGACTTCTATTCTGGCCTCATCTACCAAGCCCTTGGTTTCCCCGTCGACATGTTCACTGTCTTGTTCGCCATACCTCGCACGGTTGGCTGGCTGGCACACATGTCTGAACTGTTGCGCGACGACGAACAGAAGATAAGTCGTCCTCGCCAGTGGTACACGGGTGTCGATGAGCGCAATTACACAGACATCAAAAAGCGCTAAGCGCCGATATCAATAACAATTTTGCCAATGTTGGCGTTTGACTCCATGTACGAGTGTGCCGCGGCAATTTCCGAAAACGGATAGCGCCTATCAATTACCGGCGTTAAGTGCCCCGAATCGAAAAGCGGAAGCACCTCGCTGGCAAAGCGCTGGCTGATCGCTATTTTTTCTTCGAGCGGACGAGCCCTCAACACGGTGCCGGAGAGCTTTGCTCGCTTCCCAAGCATCGCGGCCAAATTGAATGGCGTGTTTCCACCGCCCATGACCCCCACTTGCACAATGTGCCCCTTGAGTGCAAGCGACTTCACGTTTCGGTCTAGGTAGTCGCCGCCAATTACGTCAAGAACAACGTCGACACCTCGCCCACCGGTAGCAATCTGCACTTGCTCCACGAAGTCGGAAGTCAAATAGTCGACTACAACATCTGCCCCCAATGACTTGACCGCCGCAACCTTCCCCGTTGAACAAGTGGCAATGACGCGAGCACCTAGCGCTTTGCACAACTGCACTGCTGCAGTGCCAACGCCAGATGCAGCCGCATGCACCAGCGCCCATCGTCCGCTGGTGAGGCCACCCTGCACAACGAGTGCGTCCCATGCAGTGATGAACACTTCCGGAACGGCGGCAGCATCAGCGAGCGAAACCGAAGCTGGTATGCGCATTGCTTGTCGTTCGTGGATAACAAGTTGCTGCGCGTATGCCCCACCGCTGACGATGCCCATCACTTCGTCGCCAACTTGCAACGTTCGTACTCGCGTTCCTACCGAACGCACCACACCCGAAAACTCCATACCCGGAACATCAAATTGATCTGGAAACGGATTTGGGTAGAAACCCATGCGCTGCAGCAAGTCGGCCCGATTGAGGCTGGTTGCACGAACCTCCACTAGTACTTCCTCAGGCCCAGGAGTTGGCGCGGCAATTTCTTCGAACGTCAGCACCTCGGGGCCACCATGACCCCTTATTACCACCGCACGCATTGTTGACATTTACGCCATAGTCTTTCGCAGGCGACTGTCAAGCGTCTCGAGGAATTCCTCCGTGGTCTGCCATGGTGCTTGCTCTCCACCGACGAGTAGCGACAAATCCTTCGTCATCTCGCCTGCCTCGACCGCTTCAATACAAACCTTTTCTACTTTGCGGGCGAAATCGATAACCGCCGGCGTGTTGTCCAACTTGCCGCGGTGCTCTAAACCACGCGTCCACGCGAAGATCGATGCGATCGGATTGGTGGATGTTTTCTTCCCAGCCTGATGATCGCGATAATGACGTGTCACTGTTCCGTGCGCCGCTTCAGATTCGAGAACACGACCGTCTGGTGTGGCAAGAACCGAGGTCATCAGGCCAAGCGAACCAAACCCTTGCGCAACGATGTCGGATTGCACGTCACCGTCATAGTTCTTGCAGGCCCACACATATCCGCCTTCCCAACGAAGCATGCATGCAACCATGTCATCGATGAGTCGATGCTCGTAGGTGAGGCCAGCCTTGTCGAACTGCTCCTTAAATTCTTGATTGAACACTTCCTCGAACAAATCCTTGAACCGGCCGTCGTATGCCTTCAGGATGGTGTTCTTGGTGCTGAGGAACAACGGATAGTTGCGTTGCAGCGAGTAATTCATAGTTGCGCGAGCAAAGTTGCGAATTGACTCATCAAAGTTGTACATACCCATGACAACACCAGAGCCGGTGAAGTCGGCAACTTTCATTTCAATCGGCTTGCTGCCATCTTTCGGCACGTACGTCATGGTGACGGTTCCTTCGCCGGGAACACGGAAGTCTGTTGCCTTGTATTGATCGCCGTGAGCATGACGACCAATGACAATTGGTTTGGTCCAACCTGGCACAAGCTTCGGAATGTTCTTGCAGATAATCGGTTCACGAAAAACGACGCCATCGAGAATATTTCGGATGGTGCCGTTTGGCGACTTCCACATCTGCTTCAGGTTGAACTCTTTTACGCGTGCCTCATCGGGCGTGATGGTTGCGCACTTGATGCCAACACCGTGCTTCAAAATAGCATTCGCCGAATCGATCGTTACTTGATCGTTTGTTGCGTCGCGATGCTCGATACCCAAGTCGTAGTACTCCAGATTGATGTCGAGATACGGCAAGATCAAGCGATCCTTGATGAAAGTCCACATGATGCGAGTCATTTCATCGCCATCAAGCTCGACTACCGGATTGAGTACTTTAATTTTCTCAGCCATGAGGGGGCTCCAGCCTGTTCTTCCGATTTCCCGGAACTTGTATCTGACTTGTACACAATACCCCAACAGCGCGCCGGCTGAGACTTGCACGCCCTCACGCCCCTACTCTCTCCCTATGGATTTTGCGTGGTCTGCCGAACATGTAGCCCTGCGGGCGCGCGCCAAAAATGCAGCCAACGCTGCCGTCAAAAAGTACGGGCGCTTCAACGACACGTGGATGAACGGATACAGCAAGGAATTTTCGGAGGAACTTGCGGCTCACGGTTGGATCGGGATGACATGGCCAACCGAATATGGTGGTGGTGGCCGCCCACCAATTGAGCGACTCATTGTTGCCGAAGAAATGATCGCCGCCGGCGCCCCTATCGCTGCCTCATGGTTTGCCGACCGGCAGATGGGGCCGGCACTCATTGCGTACGGCACCAAACAACAACAAGAAGAGTTTTTGCCAAACATGCTCGCCGGAAAGACCACGTGGTGCATTGGCATGAGCGAACCGAATGCGGGCAGCGATTTGGCCTCACTCAAAACATTTGCCGCCGATGATGGCGACGAATGGGTTATAAACGGACAAAAAATTTGGACGAGCTTCGGTGAAGTTGCCGACTATTGCTATCTCATCTGTCGAACCAGCAACGACGGCCCTCCCCATGCAGGAATTAGCGAAATCATTGTCCCCATGAACACACCAGGCATTGATGTTCGACCCATTCAAGACATGACTACTAATCGTCACTTCTGCGAAGTTTTCTACACCGATGTGCGGGTACCAAAGGCCAATCTTGTAGGCAAGCAAGGTGGCGCGTTTGCGCAGACCATGCGCCAACTTGAACACGAACGTGGTGGCATCGATCGCCTGGTGTCGAACAAGGCGTTGTACGACATGGCGGTGCTGCAAGCCGATACGTCCAACCCCTTGGTACGACAAGAAATTGCCCGCATCGAAATTGGTTACCGGGTGGGAAGAATTCTGGTTATTCGTGAAGTACTGAAGCAGGCCCCTGCTGGGTTCTCTGCCGCAACAAAATGCTTCTGCACAGAACTAGAGGCCCGAATTTCTGACTTTGTCTTTACCACTCTTGGTATGCAGGCAACGCTGTGGGACGACGTGACCCAGGGACTGGCATACGCGCCCGGTTACACCATCATGGGCGGAACCTCAAACGTAATGCGCAACATCATTGGCGAACGAGTGCTTGGTCTTCCGAAGGAGCCCCAGCCAAGAAACTAAGGTTGCTGCATGCACCCAATCGAACTTTCCACCAAGGTGATTGACAGCGGCATCGTCGATCAGCCACTCAACCGCGTGAACAACGAGATAACGGAACTTGCCGACAACCTGGCAATCGTTGAAAGCTTCAGCCACAGCGTGGTGTGGGACACGGGCGATGGTCTGATGTGTTTTGATGCCTCTGGTGCTGGCAGCGGCGAAGCGGTTGTGAAATCCATTCGGTCGTGGCGAAACGATCCAATTTCAAGCCTGGTTTACACGCACGGACATGCGGACCACGTTGGTGGCAGTATCGCGTTCGCGAATGACGCGAAGTTGCGCGGCGCGCCAAACCCACATGTGATCGGGCACGAAAACGTGACAAAGCGTATGGACCGCTACAGCGCTACCAATGATTTGAACGTTCGCATCAATCGCCGACAGTTTGGTGGAATCAAATCCGACATGAAGCCAAACTCGGGAAATATGCGCGAGGCCCTTGCGCTGGACGAGGGTGCGCAATACTTCATTCCTCCCGCAACCCTGCGCCCAGACCAATCGTTCGTTGATCAACTAACAATTAAGGCCGGTGACACCACTGTTGAGTTTCATCACGCCCGCGGAGAAACCGACGATCATCTTTGGGGATGGATACCGGAGAAGAAGTGGATCTTCACCGGAGACTTCGTAATCTGGAACTACCCCAACGCAGGAAACCCACAAAAAGTTCAGCGCTACGCACTCGAATGGGCACAGGCGCTTCGGCGCATGATCGACCAGGGGCCAGAGCTGCTCCTCCCCGCTCACGGCCTGCCAATCGAAGGCAAGAAGCGGATTGCAACGGTTCTTGATGACATCGCAACCTCGCTTGAGACATTGGTTTCGCAAGTTATTCAGATGATGAACAATGGCGAGACACTCGACAGCATCATTCACTCGGTAAAAGTCCCACAACATATTCTCGATAAGCCATACATGCGTCCGTTCTACGACGAACCCGAATTTGTCGTACGAAATATTTGGCGCTTGTATGGAGGTTGGTGGGATGGCGCGGCTTCACGCCTAAAGCCTTCGCCCGATGCTGTATTGGCAACCGAACTTTCGCAATTAGCAGGCGGCCCTCAGGTGCTCATCGAACGCGCGCTCGAACTTGTAGAGACAAACATCCGTCTTGCTTGCCACTTAGCCGACCTCGCAGGTTGGGCTGCCCCAGAAGACCCGAGTGTTCACGCGAGCAGGGCCGCCGTCTACGACCAGCGACGGAAGGGCGAACTCTCACTGATGAGCAAAGGCATTTTCAAGGCGGCATCACGCGAGTCGGAAGCCGTTGTAAAAGCAGCCGAATCTCAAACGTGATTCTTGGCTTACAGCGCGTGCTTGGCGGTGGTGAATCAAAAGAAACACGACAGTTAGCGATAGCAACATTTGGACTGCACCAATTACTTGCTGTTTACCTACTCGTACGACATGAATTATGGCGAGATGAATTGCAGGCGTGGTCAATTGCAATGGCGAGCACCTCGCCCCTTGATGTAATTCGTAATACCCAATTTGAAGGAAGACCGCCACTGTGGCAGTTACTACTTTGGCCACTAACGCGACTATTCGACAATCCGAATGCCATGAAGTTCGTCGTATTTGCAATTGGTAGTGCCGCGATGTGGCTCTGGATCAGAAATACCGCCTTGCCACTATTGATTAGGGCTCTAGTTTCATTTGGGTTTCTGTTTACTGGTGGCTACTTCGGCCACTCGCGCGAATACATTTTGATGTTGCTGTTGCTTCTTGTGGCTATAGCAGCCACGAATAGAAGCCCGCTATCAAACATTTCGACTCTGGCAATCTGTCTCTTATCCACGGTCAACCTATTTGGATTGGTCATGGCGGCGGCTTTGACGCTTTCGACAATTTTGCTGCCATCTATTCAGCGCATAAAGAAGCCGGTTTCCAGAAACACTTTCACCGCGATTTCACGTGTTGCCGTCATAACTACTGCACTCGCAATCAATGCCTACTGGATATACCCGAAGCAGGAGAGCCAATTTGGCGTGGGCACCTATATCGGTTGGCAAAAACCAATAGCTAATGCAATATTCCCGTTTGCGGAGAGTCTGGAATCAAATCAGACCATGTGGGCAATTTTTGCAGTTATCACCCTCCTGCTACTCGCATATGGCCTGCTTCGAACAAACCGAATTGGCTTCGCCTACCTGCTGTCTGCATGCGCAGTCCTTTCACTCAACGCATCATTCGGCTATGCCTTTTATTGGTGGCACTGGGGCGCAGTTGTAATTGTCGCAGTGACATCTCCACTCTTAAAGACAGAAATCAGCACACCTCGTTTTGGCTACAGATTGATTGTGTTTTCACTCTTCGTGATCGCATGTTCCGGACTTATTGCAAACTGGAAAGGCCCGGGCGAACTCGTCTACGGAAAAACACCATATTCAATGAGC
This sequence comes from Ilumatobacteraceae bacterium, assembly GCA_036746695.1. Lineage (GTDB taxonomy): Bacteria > Actinomycetota > Acidimicrobiia > Acidimicrobiales > Ilumatobacteraceae > UBA3006. The sequence goes on from DAIODP010000001.1 coordinate 359,149, forward strand.
CAGACAACTGCCGAACAATTGAAGGAAATCTGTCAGCCAGACTGCACAATCATCGTTGATTGGGACGCGACAGGTGCAGCAATATCTGCTCATCTAGGTGGCAGGAGTTTGTACTACCTCAATCGGCAGGAGTTTGGAACTTTTGCATTGTTTGTTCGAACCAACGTTTCGCCAACTTGGGAGCAGGCAATTTCAACGATGCAACAGTTCGATCGTCCCATTCTTGTTACGACAGATCTCCTCACAGGAGCGTTGCCGATCGATTTAGAAATGGTGAGTGCACCCTGGGGTGGAGTGTGGGACAACGCACTGATTTTGCAGCTTGCAACAAAACCAATCAGACCTCAATGACCACAAATAGTGGGCGCGACGGGGCTCGAACCCGGGACCTCCACCATGTCGAGGTGGCGCTCTACCAACTGAGCTACACGCCCTAAAGCGGTTTTAGCCTATCCCGAGTTTTCGGAAATACGAAGTCGCAGGCTCACTTCATTGGCCATTAACCGACCGGCGCGCGTGAGCACCCACCGATCGCCTTGAGGAGCAATGAGATCTGCCAGCAGTTCTTGATCTTCAGAAGAAAATGAGTTTGCGGGCACGCCATCGCGAACTCGAATGAGCAATTGAAGGGCTTCGAGCCTTCGCGTGGAATCGTCCAACGTCTCACTGGATGACTCTGGTGATTGGCCGGCATCGACCATCTCGATGTATCGATCTGGGGTTCGAACATTCCACCAACGACGACCATCCATGTGGGCATGAGCTGCACAACCAAAACCGTCGTAATTCCCCTGCAACCAGTACAGATAGTTGTGGGCACACTCGTGGCCAGGTTTAGACCAATTGGAGATTTCGTAATTGACTAGCCCATTGTCACTAAATAGTTTGTCGACCAATTCGTACTTGTCTGCCTGATCATCGTTGTCCGGATGACGGTCGGTCTGAAGAGCCAACGGTGTGTTTGCTTCTACGGTTAGACCGTAAGCGGAAACGTGCGGCGGGTCGAGCGCCACCACCTCATGAACCGTTGTGCGCCAATCGTCCAACGACTCGCCTGCTGCACCGTAAATGACGTCGAGGTTGAAGGTAGAAAAGCCTGCTTCTCGGACGTAGGCAACCGAACGCCGAACATTTTCTGGGTCGTGTGTGCGGCCTAGTGACGCAAGCACATGCGGAACAGTTGACTGCACACCAATCGAGATTCGATTCACACCGCCTGCCAGGTACTCCCTCATCATCGGCAGAGTGATGTTGTCGGGATTGCACTCCACTGTCACCTCTGCGCCGCGCGCAAGCGGAATTGTTTTCAAGACCGCCATCAACTCTTCGGCAGGAACCATGCTTGGCGTGCCACCACCCACAAACACCGACGTCGCAGGTGGCATTCCATCCGCCACTCTGCGAGCAATATGTTGCGACAGTGACTTCAGATATGTACTGGTGAGGTGATGCCTATCGGTAAATGTTGCAAATGCGCAATAGTCGCACCGCTTGGAACAAAAAGGGATGTGCACATATACGCCGTGCGCGTTAGCAGCGAGTTGCATCGTTCTACGTTGTTGGCGGAACGAATAGCAAGTCGAGTTCGGCAAGCTTTGCTCCAACTTCGTCCACGCTGACATCAAGCATGACAGCGATTGCGCGAGTGTCATTTGCGCGAACGGTAATCACTTTGCCGTTGAAGTCTTGCCGTTGTACCTGAATCATGCGCAGTAAGCGTTCGAGCATTTTGAATTGTGCGCCGTCTCGAGTTGACAGCTTGGCAACATCAATTCGCAATTTTTTGGGTGCAGCAGCACCCGGTTGCGCAGCGTCTTCACGCTGCGGATCTCGCGGCAACAGTTGGTCGACAGTGACGCCATAGAACCTCGCCAGGCGCTCGAGGCGCAGAACACTAATCATGCGCTCACCGCGCTCATAGGCGCCCATCACCGACGCCTTGAACTCCTGTTGGGTGGATTGCTCGATGTCGCTGAGCGAAAGGTTTTTCTGCTGGCGAATTGCGCGAAGACGCTCGCCCACCATGCGCGCATACGACAGCTCGTCGGCCTGGTCGCCTCGTTCCATACTCACGCAATCTCCCTACGACAACGGCTCATCAATGCACCTGCAACTATTGCAGCAGTTTCGGCACGAAGAATGGATTCGCCCAACGACACCCGCTTGGCGCACTGCTCCAACTCTTCTGGCGCAAACCCGCCCTCTGGGCCGATCACTACGCATCGATCGTTGTCGTCAACGGGTTTACCGCCTGGTTCGGCCAGTGATGCTGTGTATTGGCCCAATACCAATGCCAAAGGTGTGACACCGCAAACTTTGGGCAACCACACCCTGCGGCTCTGCATGGCGGCCTCGCGAGCAACACGTTGCAATCGCTCGAGCAGTTTTTCTGCACGTGCCGCATCCCACTTCACCACGGAAAATCGAGTTGGAGTTAACGGAATGATTTCATCAATCCCAATCTCTGTCAGTTTCTGCACGATCACTTCGGGTTTCTCGCCCTTCACAGGAGCAAACGCAACTACCAGTGGCCAGCGAGGCGCATCAATGCGTCGAATCTCGCTTGTTGCGGTGAGCGATGCGTCCTTCGACAGAGTCGCTGTCATCCACCCGCCGATTCCATCGCTGAGGGAAACGCTGTCGGTGTCTTTCACTCGAAGAACCTTCAATAAGTGATGGGCATCCAAATCATCCAATTGAGGATTGTTCAGCGATTCGACAAAAACATGTGCCGCCGAGCGACGCAATACATCGTTCACAAGAACGCAGACTTGATTTTGGACTTCAGCTTTGAGCCCTCTTCAGCAACATGTTCTCCGCGCTTCTTTGCGTACTGATGCAACAGTTCGCTTTCCTCTTTCGACAATTTCGTCGGCACTTCAACAGCGACGTACGCCCTCAAGTCGCCGCGACCACGCGAACGACCGCCGTTGGTGAGCCTTGTTACTCCGCGCCCCTTCAATACAAACTCGCGACCATGCTGAGTGCCCGCGGGGATGACTAATTCCTCGTCTCCGTCAAGCGTGCCCAACGTGAGTTGAGTGCCAAGCGCTGCTTGCGCTATAGAAATGACAACGTCGGTGACGAGGTCGTCATCTTCTCGGCGAAAGGTCTCGTGGTCGGCAACCCGCACGTGCACGTACAAATCGCCCGCACCGCCACCGCGCACACCAACTGCACCCTTGCCGGTTAGGCGAAGTGTTTGGCCGCTATCTATTCCTGCCGGAACGTCGACGGTGTATGCAACTTCCTTTACTTTCCGGCCTTCGCCTCTGCATGAGTTGCACGGCGATGCGATGGTCTGACCCATTCCATTACAACGGCCACATGCCGCCATCGTCACCATCTGGCCAAGCATGCTCTGACGAACCCGACGCACCTGGCCCGCACCATTGCACTCGGTACATGTCGTTGCCGCTGTGCCTTTTTCTGCGCCAGACCCGCTGCAATCGTCACAGCGCACCGCGGTCCGAACTTTCACTTCGTTGTTGCAACCGAACACTGCGTCCACAAACGAAATGTCGGCAACGGCCTCAACATCTTGACCGCGCGGAGGGCCGCTTGGTCCACGCTGTCCGCCGCCACCAAACGGGGAACCTCCACCACCAAAAAATGCTTCGAAAATGTCGCCGAACCCGCCGCCACCAAATGGATCGCCACCACCGCCACCACCGCCAATACCCGCCTCACCGAATTGGTCGTATCTTGCTTTCTTCTCTGGATCGGAGAGCACCTCGTAAGCGCGCGACACTTCTTTGAATTTTGCTTCTGCCTCGGCATTGCCAGGGTTGGCATCTGGGTGCAGTTCGCGTGCGCGCTTGCGGTACGCCTTTTTCAACTCGTCGGCGTTTGCACTTCGGGCAACACCAAGTAGCGCGTAAAAATCCTCGGCCATAGTTGGTCTAACTTTCGGCGAGGCGACGTCCGAGACGATCGCTCACGATTTCTACCGTCGCCAACGCCTGCGGATAATTCATGCGAGTCGGCCCAAGGACACCGACTGTGCCTAGGTTGTTGCCGTCCACCATCACGGGCGCAAGCACGACTGAACATGCCGAAAGTGGTTCTACGCCGTGTTCGGCACCGATCGCCACTGAAAGACCCCTGTTGAGCATGTCACGAACGAGTGAGACCATTACATATTGCTGCTCGAGTGTATGCAACACAGATCGAACAATTTCTACGGCGTCAAATGCTTCTGCCATTGCCGAAGCACCACCAACAAATACCGATTCATCTACGCGTCGAGTACCAAACGAATTCAGGATCTGCTGGCTCATTGCATCTATTAGTACATTTCCAGATGTTGCGAGCGGAACTGACTGCCCGAGTGCCGACCCGATCATTGCCTTAGCAATGTGCTGGGCAACAAGCACAAGTGTCTCGTCTGTGGTTGCTTGTGCCAATTCGATTGGTTCGCTTTCAACAGCGCCATTGGACAACACAACCACCACGGTTGCAAGATGCGGTGAAAGCCCAACCACTTGAACCGAACGCACGACAGCGACTTCGGCTTTGGGGCCCATCACAACAGCGGCATAGTTGGTCATCTGCGCAAGCAACATGCTGGTTCGCTGCAACGTCTCTTCAAGGCGCCCGTGAGCGGTGTCGAAGAATTCGCCCACTCGCAGCGTTGCCGCCGATTCGAGTTTGCCCGATGGAGTGAGATGATCCACAAAGAATCGGTATCCCTTGTCGGTAGGAATTCGACCGGCCGAAGTATGCGGCTGCGCTAGAAATCCTTCTTGTTCAAGAAACGCCATGTCGTTTCGCACCGTTGCCGACGAAACCTGAATGTTGGCGGTGTTGGCGATGTGCGAAGACCCAACGGGCTGCGCCGTTGCGATGTACTCCTGCACCACGGCGCGGAGTATGGCTGTTTTGCGGTCGTCAAGCATCACGGTTCTGCCTTGTAGTTTACCGATAGCGGCCCACGCAGGGTGATCGAGTGGCTACTTTCCAGAAACGGCTTTGTAACGCTCCAGCGACACCGCACGCTCTACTGCGTGATCGACAATTGGTTCCAAGTAGGGATTGAGTAGGCCTGCCGTCCAGGGTGCGTGCACTGCACTGTTGTCTAGTTCGCGCAATTGAGGCAGCCAGGAACGGACATATTCACCCTGCGGATCAAACTTTTCACCCTGAGAAATTGGATTGAAGATACGAAAATACGGCGAAGCATCCGTGCCTGTCCCCGCCGTCCATTGCCAACCATGATTGTTTGAGGCAATATCGCCATCAACCAAGTGTTGCATGAAGAATTTTGCACCCCACTGCCAAGGAAGGTGCAAATCTTTGACCAAGAAACTTGCAACAATCATGCGAACGCGGTTGTGCATCCAACCAGTTGCGAGCATCTGTTTCATTCCGGCATCCACGATTGGATAGCCCGTCTCGCCTGCACACCACGCCGCAAAACGTGTAACCGCTTCTTTGCCAGTGTCGTGAGTCATCTTGTTCATTTTGGGCTGCAGGTTATTCCATGCTGTTTGTGGCTGATTAAACAACACGTCTGCGTAGAACTCTCGCCACCCCAACTCGCTTCGAAAAACCGCGTGAGATTTCGACTCTCCCAGCTCGGCCAAAAGCGACCTTGGATGAATAACGCCGAAACGTAAGTAAGGGGAAAGCCGACTAGTCCCCTCTACGTCGGGGTTGTTGCGTGTCTCGGCGTATGTATCAAGTGCCGAGTCGCGAAAGTGTTGCCAAACCTTCCACGCGGCTTGCTCGCCGACATCGGGCAACGAGGCGTTACACGCAGGGTCTGAAGGAATTGGGTCGGTCGCAATTTGAGGCGCCCCATGCCACTGCACTTGGGGCTGGTCGAAAGGCTTTGACCAACCGATCTGCATCCAAATCTTTGAAAACGGAGTGAAGACTGCGTACGGAGTTCCGTCGGCCTTCAAAACCATCCCCGGCTCCACCGCATATGCCGAACCAACACTTTGCAACGTGATGTTTGACTGCGACAATGCTGCGCCTACCTTTGCGTCACGCGATTGCCCATACGGTGCAAAATCTTTGGCAGCGAATACCGTTTTTGCGCCCGTCTCGCGAGCAACTTGGAGAACCACTTGCTCGGGGTTACCACTGCGCACCACCAACGAGCCACCCATCGCAACATTCAAGTCACGCAGACTCCGTAACAAAAATGAGATGCGGGCGTTACCGGACTTTTCAAAGAACACTGGATCAATGACAAATAGGGGCGTTACCGAACCCTCAGCTGCGGCAGCACAAAGCGCTTCGTTGTCTGCCAAACGTAAATCACGTCGAAACCACATCACCGAGTTAGCCACGTTCAACTCCTTTTTTCCACATCCACATCATCATGTACACACCCGAAGCCAACGAGGTGATTCCACCGTACGCAAGCGACCACTGCACAGTCACCAATTCGGCAATGAAACCAGTGATTGGCCCCCCTATTGGGGTGCTGCCCAAAAAAGCCACTCCCGTGAGCGCAAGTAAACGACCGCGCATATCTGGTGGAGACTCTTGCTGGGTGATCGCATTCACTGCGGTGATGACCGAAACACCACCAATTCCAAGCGGAATAGCCCACACAAATGCGATCCATACGTTTGGCGACCAAGCCATACCTATATTCGCTACGCCGAGCACCATCATGTTCGCCGCAACCCAACGGTAAGTCGCTTTAACCAAGCGCGCGTTAAGCAACGCACCCAAGAAACTTCCCAAACTAATTACCGCAAATACCCAGCCAAAATATTTTGGATCTCCCCATTCGATATCCGAAAGCTTGGGCAAAGCAACGTTGTAGTTAAACGCAAATGTGCTGACAACTGTGAAGACAACCAACAACATCCGAAGCCGTTCATTTTGTGCGACAAAACGCAAACCGTCGCGCACAGGGGTACCGCCTGCTGGCCTAGGGGCCGGCGAATACATTTGCGCAGTGCGCAACCCCGTAATGCCGAGCAACATTGTGGCAAACGAAATTCCGTTCAAAATAAACAACCACCCCGTGCCCAATGGGCCCACCAAGGCTGATGCAATTGCTGGCCCAAAGATCCGTGAACCCGTCATTACTGCAGAGTTCAGGCTCATTGCATTAGACATATCCGCCTCGGGAACCAACTCTGTCACCAAAGCCCGGCGTGCAGGATTATCTAATGCGCCAACCAAACCCAGCATCGTGGAAAGGGCAAAGACAATTGGCACATTGATATTGCCCGTCAAGTCACAAACACCAAGCACGATTGCTTGCAACGCCATGAGTGATTGCGTGATGAGCGTGATGCGCCGACGATTAAATCGGTCGGACAACGCGCCCGCCCACGCCCCAAAGATCAGCATAGGCAAAAACTGCAGCGCAGTATTTATGCCGAGCACAACCGCATCTCCTGTTAGCCGATAGAGCAAAAAAGACGTTGCCGTGAGTTGCAACCACGATCCAACATTTGAGAACAGTAGGCCTAGAAAAAACAGCCGGGCGTTATAACTTCGCAGTGAGCGAAACATTGCCCCGTTTTTAGGTGTTATCTCAGTCATCAAGTTTGAGTGCGGAGATGAACACATCGCCGGGCACTTCCACACGACCGATCGACTTCATCTTCTTTTTTCCCTCTTTTTGTTTCTCTAATAGTTTTCGTTTGCGCGAAATGTCGCCACCGTAACACTTGGCAAGCACGTCTTTTCGCTTGGCCTTAACGGTTTCACGCGCAATAATCCGACCACCGATTGCGGCCTGGATGGGAACGTCAAACATCTGACGCGGAATCAGTTCACGCAATTTTCCGCACATGCGATTGCCGTAGTCGTAGGCCTTGTCGCGGTGAACAATGGTGGAAAATGCATCCGCAGGTAGCGCGTTCAACAGAATGTCTACGCGCACCAAATCTGAGGCGCGATACCCAGCTAAGTCGTAGTCGAGGCTGGCATAGCCCTGCGAACGGCTCTTCAATTGATCGAAGAAGTCGACCACCACTTCGGCAAGCGGCATTGTGTACTGCATGTCCACTCGCTCGGGCGAAAGGTACTCGAGCTTGATCAATTCGCCACGTCGATCCTGACAAAGCTCCATCAGTGAGCCCGTGTATTCCTTTGGCGTGATGATGCTGACGCGAAAGAATGGCTCCTCAATTGACCCGATGTACACCGTTTGAGGCAAGTCGGCTGGGTTATCAACTTTTACCACTTCGCCATTGGTTTTATGCACCATGTATTCAACCGATGGCGCTGTAGCGATAAGAGCCAAATTGAACTCTCGCTCCAGACGTTCCTTAACAATTTCCATGTGCAACAGTCCAAGGAAGCCGCAGCGGAAACCAAAACCCAATGCGCCAGAGGATTCGGGCTCGTAGGTGATCGATGCATCGTTCAATTTGAGGCGTTGCAAACTTTCGCGCAAGTTTTCGAAGTCGTCTCCATCAATTGGGAACAAACCGCAGAACACCATCGGCTTGGGGTCACGGTAACCATCAAGAACATTTACTGCAGGGTTAATGGCGGTTGTGACGGTCTCACCGCTTCGGGCCTCGCCCACATCTTTGATTCCGGCGATGAGATAACCCACTTCACCGGGCCCAAGTTCGGCAACCGGTGTCGTCACCGGCATGCGCGCACCAATCTCAATCACTTCGTGAGTTGCTTTCGTTTGCATGAACAGCAATTTGCTTCCACTCGTGAGGCGACCATTCATCACGCGGATGCTTGATACCACCCCCCGATAGGTGTCGTACTGCGAGTCGAAGATGAGCGCTTGCAGCGGTGCTTCGGCATCGCCGCTTGGCGCAGGAATTCGTTCGATCACCGCATCCAATAATTCGGGCACGCCAACGCCTGTCTTTGCAGAAATTCGCAAAATGTCCTCTGCTGGAATACCAAGCACTTTCTCGATTTCCATCGCGTAGCGATCTGGATCTGCAGCGGGCAAGTCAATCTTGTTCAACACCGCGACAATTTCAAGGTTGCTCTCTAGTGCTAGATAACAGTTTGCAAGCGTTTGGGCTTCGATGCCCTGTGCGGCATCCACGACGAGCACCACACCCTCGCACGCCGCTAGCGAACGGCTGACTTCGTAACCAAAGTCGACGTGTCCAGGAGTGTCGATGAGATGAAACGTGTGACCTTTCCAAGGCACGCGAACGTTCTGAGCCTTGATCGTGATACCGCGCTCGCGCTCCAAGTCCATCGAGTCGAGGTATTGGGCCCGCATGTCACGGGACTGCACGGCGCCGGTCATCTCAAGAATGCGGTCGGACAAGGTGGACTTGCCGTGGTCGATGTGAGCAATGATCGAGAAATTGCGGATGTTTGCGAGATCCATTGAGGCGATTCTGTTCTGCTGGGCCAAGTTTGTGGGGTGGGCAATGGCACTACAGCCCCCAAATTCTACAGTTGGGGCTGCCGCCGAACCGCTGTTAGCCTGAAGAGTCCCCAAATACACGGGAACATCTGACGAAAGAGCTGGGTAGTCGAAGTGGCAAATATCAAGAGCCAAAAGAAGCGAATCCTCACCAACGCCAAGGCAACCGCGCGCAACCGCGCGATCAAGAGCGAAGTGCGCACCCGTTTGAAGAACGCCAATGACACCATCGGCACCCCAGAGAACGCCGAGGCCCTTCGTCTTGCTGTCAAGCGCATCGACATGGCATCAGCCAAGCGCGTCATTCACCCCCGTCAAGCCGCTCGCAAAAAGAGCCGCTTGTTGAAAAAAATCAACGCCTCCTCGTAGTCGAAGCGGTTTGACCACTCAACCGGCACAGGCGTGCCACCAAAATTTCCAAGATGAGTTGGTCGGACAAGTCTTCACCGCCGCGTAAATCCACGTCGGCGCGAGCCAACAGAACAATTGCCGAAGCAATGTTCTTGCTGCCCATCGTGCGAGAAAGTGCAACTGTTTTATTGGCCATGTAGTCGCTCTTCGTGCCGACAATTGCAAAGACATCTTCCTTCGCTGGCGAATCGAGCCCATCGAGCCTAAGCAGTTTTGTGTAGTGAGTAGAGAGTGACGAGATGATCTGCATTGGGTGAGACTCGCCACTTCCCACCATTCGATGTAACACCGCAATAGCGTTTGCGGGGTTTGATGCGCTGATCGCGTCGGTGAGATCCCAAATCGGCACATTGCCTCGCACACCAAGGAATGGCTCAATGTCTTCCGCGGTCAGTTTCTTGCCGGTGCCATACGTAGACATCAGCACTTCAATCAGCGATGGCAATCGGGCTTGGTCTTGACCGAGCCATGCAACTGCAATGCTGAGTGCACCGGGGTCGAGCTTGAGGCCTGCTTCGGTCAGGTGCTCTTGGAACCAAATGACCACGTCGTTCTTTTGGCGCGGTGGCGACGTAGAGAATGTGGTGGCACCCGCCTTCTTCAGCGCATCGGTAGTGGACTTTGCCAATTTGCCAGTTGCCGTAAGAACCAAATGATTTGTTTCAATTGGTTCGAGCAAATATTCGAGCAAAGGGCGCAGTTGATCGACGGTTGCTTCGTTGATTCCGCGAAGCACAACAACTCGTTCGTCACCAAAAAGCGAAGACGTTTGCGCACCCATCACCGCATTGGCTATCGCCGCATCGCGTTCGTCGATGGTGCCGTTCTCGAGATCGTGGCTTTCGTACATGGTGTTGCGATCGCCGTCGCCAATGAGTTGCGACGTGAGGTCAGTGAGTTTCGCCGAAACTGTTCGGGGATCCTCGCCCGTAATTACATAAATCGTCACTTCCCTACTCTGTCAGATGGGTGTGGCGCCCAAGGAAAATGCACCAACAAATTGCTAAACAAACCACGATCAGCCACAGGGCGGCGTTGACGAAGCTGCCGGGCTGAACTTCTTGCCCAACTACTGCTACCCACCACACCCAGCGCACTGCGAATGTAATTGGCAGCATTAGCAAGCCACACACAGGCGACAACAAGCTGAATTCGGAAAGCACACCCACAATTAGGCCCATAGGCAAGCCCACCAACATGACAGCACCAGCGATTGGCACGGCCAGCAGATTGGTTGCGATGGCCACGATGGGGGCAGAGCCGAATACGAAGAGCGTTATCGGCATGACACCCAGTTGCGCACCAAGCGTTGTCGATAACGCGCCATTAAACCACGACGGTCCAGGAACAATTCTGGCGATTACTGGAGTCAACACAATGAGCCCCGCCGTTGCGCAGCCCGACATCCAAAATCCAACCGACCAAGCAATGAGTGGATCAATCAACACCAGCGTGCCGAATGCAATTGCCAGTATGCGCATAGGCGGAACATCGCGCCCACGGGCAACGCCATACGCGCTGAGTGCCGCCATGGCCGTAGCGCGGATGACGCTGGGTTCGGCACGTGTGAGAACAACAAACCAACCCAACAAAAACATTATTGCAACGAGGCGCCAACGCGACTGCACTCGAACAAGCAATGGTGCAGCGATCGCAAGCAAGAATGCAACGTTTTGCCCAGACACGGCGGTGAGATGAGAGAGCCCAGAGCCACGAAATGCGGTGATCATTTCGTTTGATTGCTCGCGGTCGTCTCCAATCAATAGACCGATATACAACGAGGCTTCGTCGTAGGGCATAAACCGAGCAGAATTTTGCAGCACCCCGCGCAGCCGATTGGCACTGCGAAATAGCGGGGCGCCCGCCGCCACTGTTTCGCTCACGCTGGTGAGTGTTGCACTACCAACAATGTGTCGCGACCGATAACGCGACTGCTTTTCTGGGTCGAGTCGTTGCCTCAATGCACTCACTGAGACCACCTCGCCCACCTGGCGCCCACTTAGTCGACGCCCTTCCAAACCGTAGGCATAGACAATGAAGCGTTGACCTTCGATGCTGAGCACGCATTGCATCGCGCCATTTCTCCACTGTGGATCTTCCATAATTTTGACTGCACCTTGATACGCGCCAAGTCGTGGTGTTTGTACCTGATGTAATGCACCTGAACCACCGGCAACACCCACAATCAAAAGGCAGCCCCATGACCAACGGCGAAACCGACTTGGCAACAAACACACTGCCGCGCCAACCACAAACACTCGGATCAACACCACAATGCTGCTTGGGATGCCAACGAATACCGATGCGCGCGTGCCCACAAACATTGCAAAGACGGCTGCGTAGATGAAACCATTTGGGAGATGTTGCGTTGCGTACCATTGAGATGTGGTCGAACGCGAAGAAGTAGGTCTTGCACGCTCGCCGCGAGTGGTGCCCGATGGGATCATTGCCCACCGAACCATGTTGCGTCACCGCGGTGGAGCAGTTGCAGTTGTTGCTTCGTTGCTACTCGCGTTATTGGGCTTAGTTCTCGTTGCACTACCCGGCACGCTCACTGGCGTGATTGGTTTTTTGCTGCTTGTTGCGGCAGTTCCGGTGCTGCCGATCGTTGGCGTTCCGGCCGTATCTGCAACATCTAGTTATGTATTGGCAACTGTTGCCAGTTGTGCCTTGTGGTTTGCGGTTGGTCACTTGTCGTCGAGAAAAGCAACTCGCCGCGCAATTGCTAGTTGGCCCGAGTGGTTTCGCGAATACCGACCGCTTGCACTGGGAATTTGGATCGGTGCACTGCTTGCGCTTGGTGTGAGCGCCATCGTTCTTGGTGCCCTGTAACACCGCAATCACACTGTTATCTGCTCGCGCATAGCATCAAGTTTTGCGGGCCCAATCCCTCGCACATTGAGCAAATCATCGACAGATCCGAATGGTCCATTTTTGGTTCGATAATCAATAATTGCTTTTGCTGTTGAAGGACCGACACCAGACAACGTGTCGAGATCGGACATAGTTGCTGTATTGATGTTTATTCGGGTACTGCTTGCGCCTTCGGGCGTGTTGGCGTTTGGTGATGGCGAAGCATTAACGCCAGGCATTGGACGGGGAATCGGTGCTCGGGCAACGACCGAACCCCTACGTGGAACAAATATTTGAACCGCATCAAAAAGGGTGGCCGCAAGATTGATGACGTCGACATCGGCGAACGCAGTGGGCCCACCCGCGGCATCAACCGCATCCACAACGCGGGCTGTTCCTGGAAGTTGATAAACACCCGGCCGCAACACTTCCCCCGCAATGTGTACCCGAATGAATGTGGGATTGCCCACCGCCCCAGAATTGTTTGACCCACCCGAAGGCGAAATAGACGTGGTTGCATAAATAATTGTCGACTCTGGCGGTGGCGGCGGGACCCGCAAAACCCACCATGCGCCCAAAGCCATGCAGAGTACGCCACCCGCCGTGGTGAAGATGCGGCCGACCCCCCACCACTGGACCAATTCGCGCAGTCGTGCATACACGACTTACATGTGTACGAATCTAGAACAGTTGTGCAGTGAATTTCTTGCGATGACCCGCAGTTCTTGGATCGTTAATGCCCATAGTTTCCAAAATGGCGAGATACGCGGTGCGAGCTTCTTCGTCGTGCTTCACTTTCGACAGCAAATTGGACAGTTGCTCATCAAAGTCATCGGTGGGTGCAAATGCAAGTTTTGCCTCGTCGATGAGCTGCTGTATTTGCGGCGTAGAAGGAATGCTGGTGAGTAGTGCAAGTGCTGCCAGAATATCGCTTCGACTGATGAGCAACTTTGCTAGTGCCTCCACCACCAACTCGTTCGTTGGCTCAAGTGTGAATGCGGCACGCAGGCTTGTTTCGTCTCCCAGCGCAAGAAGCGATTCGACGGAAACCAACTCTTCGCCCGGAATGAGACCGCGGACAAATTCTTCAATGACATGTTCCGGGTAAGCGCCAACGAAGCCATCGAGTACTGCACCGTCCTTCATCGCGTAGACAGCCGGGATCGACTGTGCCTTGAATGCCGCAGCGATAGCCGGATTTTGATCCACATTGACTTTCGCTAACACCACTCTGCCGTTGGCAGCCTTGGTGAGTTTTTCGAGAATTGGTCCGATGGTTTTGCAGGGCTCGCACCACGGGGCCCATAAGTCGACGATCACGGGCACTGTTGCCGAGCGGTCGAGTACTTCGGCCTGAAACGACGCGTCAGTAACATCAAGAATCATTGCCCAGACGCTACCTCCCGGTGTGCGGGCAAGCCCTATGCGCGAGTAGTTTGCTACCTGATGATCGAGCAATCCGGAGCACCAGCAGGCATCAATCAGCCACAGGTTGAAAACTGGCTGTCAACAAATATTGCTGGCGCACGCGCACCTTTCACATACTCGCTTATTGCCGGCGGTCACTCCAATCTCACATTTCTTGTAACCGATGCAAACAACATCAAATTTGTACTCCGTCGGCCACCGCTCAGCCATGCGCTTGCAAGTGCACACGACATGGGTCGCGAATTTCGAGTTATTTCCGCGCTCCAAGACTCCCCCGTTCCAGTTGCACCGGCACTTGGCCTGTGCACCGATGTTGCGGTCAACGATGCCCCGTTCTACGTGATGGGCTTTGTGGAAGGGCTCATCGTGCGCGACCAAGAAACCGCCATCAGCAAAATGACGCCCGCGTCGCGACGGCGTGCAAGTACTTCGCTGATCGAGACCATGGCGGCAATTCATTCGGTAGTGCCAGCAGAAGTTGGCCTAGGCGAATTAGGCCGACACGAGGGGTATATCGAACGACAACTGAAGCGTTGGTACGGTCAATGGAACGCCTCGAAAACTCGCGAACTGCCGGCTATTGATCGCGTACACGACGAGTTACTGAAACGAATCCCTCATCAGGGCCCAGCAACGATCGTGCATGGCGACTACCGCCTTGATAATTGCATGATCAGCGAAGCGGGTGACATTGCCGCGGTGCTCGACTGGGAGTTGTGCACGCTTGGCGACCCATTGGCCGACCTTGGATTGTTGATGGTGTATTGGACTGGCCCAGACGACGAGCCTGCCGCCAACAGTTTTGCAACTACCACGGCAGAAGGTTTTTTCAACCGCAGTGAATTGGCCACCCACTATGCACAAGTTTCAGGTCGTGACATTTCGCACCTTGATTTCTATATCTCTTTTGCATTTTGGAAGTTGGCCTGCATCATCGAGGGCGTCTATGCCCGTTACATTTCTGGCGCCATGGGCGAACACGACCCGCAATCGTTTGACGCCTTCAGAGTGCAAGTAGAAACGGCCGCCGCCAAGGCGGAGAGCTTGTTGGCGCGCCTACACTAAAGAGCACAATGAGCAGCGCTTACAGCATCTCGCCAGAATTCAATAACACGCTGCCCCAACTTGAAGCCCCACTGATGGTGGTGATGTTGCAAGGTTGGATTGACGCCAGCAGCGCAGCCGCAACAGCAATGGAAGCATTGGTTTCCGAAACTGGTGCAACCCAACTGCTCGAGTTTGATGCAGACACGTTTGTCGACTACCGAGCAAGACGACCAATGATGGAATTGCGCGAAGGCGTCAATACAAAACTTGAGTGGTCCGTACCGAAATTGTTTCTAGGTAAAGACAAGAACGGCAAATCGGTAGTGCTGCTTACTGGCCCAGAGCCCGACTCGCGCTGGCAGCATTTTGCGGCGACTGTTGGTGCGCTTGCGCAGCAGCTTGGGGTGCGCCGCATGCTTGGGCTTGGCGCATATCCCGTGGCTACTCCGCACACAAGGGCAGTTCAACTTTCGTGCACTTCACCCAACTCGGAACTTGTGGCAACGCTTCCATATTTAAAGAGTTCGCTCGACGTTCCTGCAGGCATGGAGGCAGCACTCGAACACGCAATGCACTCTGTGGGCATACCTTCGCTTGGCTTGTGGGCTCAAGTGCCCCACTATGTGGCATCTATGGCCTACCCCGCTGCAGCAGCAGCACTGCTTGGTGCCGTGTCCGATTCGGGCGATATCGAAATCGACATCAGCGGGCTACTCGAGCAGGCCACAATTCAACGCGAGCGCCTCGACAGCCTTGTTCGCAACAACCCCGAACATGCAGCCATGCTTACACAGCTAGAGCAAGTGTTTGATGAGGCGCACAGTGGCAACGGCCAACTGACAACTGGATTTGGCGGTATACCGTTGCCAAGTGGCGACGAACTGGCTGCCGAACTAGAGCAATTCTTGCGGGAGCACCGCTCGGATTCCTGAAATAGCGTTAGCCGTGGTAATTTCTCACACAGTTATTCGTCCGGGGGGATTCGATGAAGCAGGCGGCGCGCAAGGATTTTGTTGAGGCGTTTGCACGGGGCCTCGAGGTAATCAAAGCCTTCGATGAACTGCATCCCGTACTCGGCATATCAGAAGTAGCCGAACGAGCCAACCTTGCTCGGCCTACGGCTCATCGGTTTTTACTCACGCTGGAAGAACTTGGTTATGTGATCTCTACTCCAGGTGGCTACATGCTCACGCCCAAAATTGTAGATCTGGGCATGGCGTACATTTCGTCGCGTGGCATCTTTAACTTTGCTCAACCGCATATGGAAAAACTGGTGCACGAACTTGACCAATCGTGCTCACTTTCCCAACTTGATGGCAGCGATATTGTTTACATTTCACGAGTTACAGTTCCAAAAATCATCAACCTGGCAGTAACCGTTGGGGCAAGGCTGCCTGCTGTTGGCACCTCCATGGGACATGTGCTGCTTGCCGAGCTTGACGACGCGAAGATCGAAGAAGTAATTGCAACACCATCGCTTTCCATTTTTATTCCGGCCCACCAATACACGAAGAAGGAATTGTTTGAACAAATTAATTTCACCAGGCAGCATGGTTACTCGTTGAGTGACGAACGTTTGTCGTACGGAGTCCGCGCCGTTGCTGTTCCCATTCGGGCAAACGACGGAACGGTACACTCGTCGCTCAGCGTGGCCGCACATGCAAACGCCGCCTCCGTAGAGCAACTGCAAAACCAGTACCTTCCCCTGTTACTCGATGCGGCCGCTGCAATTTCTCGTGATTGGGATCACTACGCACAGTTGCCCAACGTTGACATTCCGTCACTAGCCAGCACCATTCCTCCGCCCTACACACCGCAGTTCAGCCGATGAAACTTGACGGAGGAATCGCCTCAAATCTTCAGCACGCCGCCAAAAGCGCACAAGAGCTGGAGCAAGCCGGCTACACCGGCGGATGGACAGCCGAAACATCGCACGACCCCTTCATGCCCTTACTGCTGGCTGCCGAACACACCAGCACACTCGAAATCGGCACCTCGATAGCTGTTGCATTCGCCCGCAACCCAATGACCCTTGCCAATACCGCATGGGACTTGCAGTCGTACTCCAAAGGTCGCTTCGTTCTCGGCCTGGGTAGCCAGATCAAGCCTCACATCACCAAGCGCTTCAGCATGGAATGGAGCCACCCTGCGCCGCGCATGCGCGAAATGATCCTTGCGATTCGAGCCATTTGGGACACATGGATTACTGGTGCGCCCCTCGAGTTTCGCGGTGAGTTTTATACGCACACGCTGATGACGCCATTCTTTACGCCAGACAAGAAAGACTTAGGCGACTTCGGAGTACCCAAAATCTTTCTTGCCGGTGTTGGCGAATTGATGACCGAGGTGGCTGGAGAAGTTTGTGACGGTTTCATCTGCCACGGCTTCACCACCGAAAAGTACCTGCGTGAAGTAACCATGCCTGCCTTGATTCGTGGCCGCGCTAAAGCCGGCAAAACTATGGATGGCTTCGAAATTGTTGGCCCAAGCTTCGTCGTAACAGGGAACAACGCTTCGGAAATGCAGCAGGCTGCTGCCGGCACGCGCCAACAAATTGCTTTTTACGGCTCGACACCCGCCTACTCGGGCGTGCTCGAATTGCATGACTGGCACGACTTACAGCCCCAACTCAATGCACTTTCTAAACAGGGTAAATGGGTAGAAATGGGCGACCTCATCACCGATGAAATCCTCAACACCTTTGCTGTCGTTGGAGAACCGGAACATATTGCCCCCGAATTAACAAAACGTTATGGCGACATCATCCAACGACTCAGTTTCTATGCACCATATGCAAGCGATCACAATCGATGGGCGCAAGTAATCGCTGATATTAAATCGGCCTGACGCAAAAAACTTAAAATGAGTACCGACTTTCGGTTACGAGTTCTCTAAGCCGTGCAACCACGCCTGCACATTCAGACCAAGATTGGCAAGGTCGTAGCCACCCTCTTGCAACACCACTGTTGGCAAACCCAAGCCTCGTACTCGGGCACCACTTCTGG
The DNA here is from genome assembly GCA_036746695.1 of Ilumatobacteraceae bacterium. GTDB lineage: Bacteria > Actinomycetota > Acidimicrobiia > Acidimicrobiales > Ilumatobacteraceae > UBA3006. The sequence continues at coordinate 377,224 of DAIODP010000001.1, forward strand.
CAAAACCGTCGCGCGTAACTGCTAAATCACAGATTGGGTCGGTGACAAACGTATCGAGGCCGAGCGAAACGATGAGCAGCGACGGACCGAACGATTGCACTGCCTCACAAGCCTTGTCGAGCGCGTCAAGGAATCGATCGTCATCGGTCTTTGCCGCCAACGGAATATTGGTGTTCGAGCCGCGACCTTTGCCCTCGCCCAATTCGTCTGCAAACCCAGTGATGTATGGGTATGCGCGCTGTGGGTCGCCATGAAGCGAAACGTATTGCACGTCTCCCCTGCCGTAAAAGATCTGCTGCGTGCCATTTCCATGGTGATAATCAACATCGAGCACCGTCACCCTTGTGCCCGTAGTGGTTGCCACGTGGTGTGCTGCGATTGCTGCGTTGTTGAAGAAGCAATAACCGCCATACAAGTCGGTCGTCGCGTGATGGCCCGGTGGTCGGCACAAACCATATGCAAACCTTTCGCCCCCGAGCACCATCTGCGTTGCCGTGAGCGCTGTATCCACTGCGCCACGCGCTGCAACGTAAGAGCCCTCAGTGATCGGGGTGGTCGTTTCGAAACACCACCAACCAAGCCGAGCGTTGGCTGCAGTTGGTTCGGCCAACTGCGACATCTCGTCGCGAAGGGAAGGGCGATAGAAAAAATCGGGAACCACCTCGCGGCTTGGGCGCACTTCACGCTGGTAGTCGTTCCATGCGGTAGTAAGAAAGTTATTGAGACCTGGATTGTGCACTGCATTTATCGGATCAACACCCCACTGCGTGGGTGGAAGTAATTGCATTGTTGCATCGGCCTGCAAAGTTTCCCGAATGTTTTCGGCTCGCGCCGTGTGTTCGTGTGGAGAGTGCGAACCAGACTCGGCGATTTCTTGTTGCGGGTTGTGGCCAAGATGAGCGTCGGTGTAGATGACCTTCATTATCGAGCTTCAGTCGAATTGGGGTGCGGCGCGCAGCGACCGCTTGATTTCGGCAACGCCAGACTCGGCGATTGTCTGTACGGCGTCCCACAGTTTGGTTGCCTCATCGCCACGAGGAATCTTTGAAATGACGGGGCCGAACAGACTGGCTTCGTTAACTGCCTTGGGATTAAAAGTAAGAATCGGTGTACCAACGTCTTTGCCAGTGCGCCCCAGAGCAATCTCAGTTTCGAAACGAATCACTTCGTCGTGAGCCTCATCGGTGTAAGCATCGGCAATTGTTCTGGGAAGCGAAGCGCTGACAGCAATCTCAGATAAGAACGCGTGAGGGCTCTCGAGCAGGTCGCGACGACCATCGTGATGGATTGCAGTACCTAGCGCGGTGTAAAAGGCCGCCACGCCGGCGTTGCCCTGTACAGATCTTGCGGCGCTTGCAACCCGCAAGCCTTGCAGGCCGGCATTGTGAATTGCCTCGTACTGTGAATTGTTGGCGTACCCACGCTCGGCATTGACCATGCGCAAGCTGATGAACTTCCAGGAAACGTCGTAGCTTCGCTGCGACTGAACTTCGGCCACCCAGCGAGATGTGATCCAGGCCCAGGGGCATACAGGATCGAAAAAGAAATCTAAGTCGGCGTGCATGCCCTGACTTTACTTAGTCGCGGGCAATCTCGCGTAACTCAAAGGTTTCGATGAGGTCGCCTGGTTTGAGATCCTGGAAGTCCGAGAGCCCAATTCCGCATTCGAAACCTTCACGAACTTCACGCACATCGTCCTTGAAGCGGCGCAACGAATTGATGGCACCTTTCCAAATGATGGTGCCGTCGCGCAAGAATCGAACTTTGGAGCCGCGTGTAATGACACCGGTGCGAACCGAACAACCTGCGATGGCGCCAACCTTTGGCGTCTTGAACACTTCTCGCACTTCGGCTTCGCCAGTGACCACTTCTTCAAACTCGGGCGCGAGCATGCCCTTCATCGCCTTTTCAATGTCTTCGATGAGTTTGTAAATGATTTCGTAGGTGCGAATCTCGACACCTTCGGCTTCGGCCAAATCGCGCACCTTGCGATCTGGGCGGACATTGAAACCGATGAGCGTTGCGTTAGTGGCAGCAGCAAGAGCGATGTCGTTTTCGGTGATGGCGCCAACCGCACGGTGAACAAACGCGGCGCGTACTTCTTCGCTCTCCAATTTGCGGAGGCTCTCGGTTACGGCTTCGAGCGACCCATGCACGTCGGACTTGATGATGACATTGAGTGTGGCAACTTCGCCAGCCTGAATTTGGCTGAAGATATCTTCGAGCTTTACGCCGCGTTGCACACGGGCATCGCCGCGTTGGTTAATGGTGCGGAAACGCTGTTCGCGCGATTCGGCAACGGTGCGCGCTGTTTTTTCGTTTGGCGCGGCGCGGAATTCGTCGCCAGCATTTGGCACTGCACTCAGGCCCAGAATTTGCACTGGCGAAGACGGGCCGGCTTCTTTGATCTGCTGACCCTTGTCGTTGATAATTGCGCGAACTTTGCCCCACGCCGCGCCGGCAACCATTGGGTCGCCAACTTTCAGTGTTCCCTTGTCGACCAGCACTGTGGCAACTGGGCCACGACCGATATCAAGCTGCGCTTCGAGCACGATGCCCTTCGCGCGGCCCGTTGGGTTGGCCGTAAGTTCTTCAATTTCGGAAACAACGTTGAGTTGCTCGAGCAAGTCGTCGACGCCTAGGCCACTTTGCGCCGCCATCTCGACAACGATGGTGTCGCCACCCCACGACTCGGGAGTAAGGCCCTGCTCGGCAAGCTGCGCCATCACGCGTGGCACATCAGCATTGTCTTTATCGATTTTGTTAATTGCAACAACAATGGGCACTTCGGCCGCACGTGCGTGGCTGATTGCTTCGATCGTTTGAGGCATCACGCCGTCGTCGGCGGCGACCATCAACACAACGACGTCGGTGACTTGTGCACCACGCGCGCGCATTTTGGTGAATGCAGCGTGACCTGGAGTGTCGATGAAGGTAATCGACTTGCCGTTCTTTTCTACTTGGTATGCACCGATGTGCTGTGTAATGCCACCTGCTTCACCAGTGACAACACTTGTTGAACGAATGCGGTCGAGCAATGTGGTTTTACCGTGGTCAACATGGCCCATGACGGTGATCACCGGCGAACGAAGCATTTGCTGTTCTGGATCGTCGTCGTCGGAATCGTCGAACAGAGCCTGCAACTCCATCTCTTCTTGCTGACCCGGGTCGACAAGCAACATCTCTGCGCCAACTTCGATGGCAAACAACTCCATCTGTTCATCGGCAAGCGTCATGGTTGCAGTAACCATTTCGCCGTGCTCCATCAAGAAGCGAACTACGTCGGCAGATGTGCGATTGAGCTTCGGCGCAAACTCTTGGGCGGAAGAACCGCGCTCGATGACGACGATGCCCTCTGGCACTGGCGCGTTGCTAGCGGTGTAGCCCATCGTTGACTGCGGCAACATTTCGTCGAAATCTTGACGACGACGTGCGCGTGACTTCTTCTTTGGCGAACGGCGTTGACCATTGCCACGACCACCCGCACCAGGACGACCGCCGCCTGGGCCGCCAGGACCACCACCGGGACGACCAGCACCAGGACCACCAGGGCCGCCACCGGGACCACCGAAACTGCGACTTGGACCGCCTGGACGACCAGCGCCAGGGGCACTACTTGGACGACCAGCTCCAGGAGCGCTTGGACGCATTGGGCCACCAGTGCCGACTGGGCCACGACCGAGTGCACTTGCAGGAAGACGCCCAGTGCGTGCGCCGGCACCGCCACTTGGACGACCAGCGCCAGGGCCACCTGGGCGTGGGCCCATCGGTGGACGACCAGTTACAGGGCCGCTCGGCCGAGAACTGCCAGGCGGTGGTGGAATTGGACGACCGCTACCTGGAGGCGGCGGAATTGGACGACCACTTGGCGCAGTGCGCGGTGCAGTTGGTGCAGCAGCAGGTGCGGTTGGCGAAGAAATAGTCGCTGCGGGCGCAGCAGGTGTCACTGGCGCAGTTGGTGCGGCTGGCGCAACTGGTGCAGCGGGGCGCATCGCAGCCGGCTTCGCAACAGGGGCGGCGCTGGTAATTGGGCGAGCAGATGAAATGACTGGTGCGGAAACAATCGGTGCAACTGGCGCCGCTGGTTCGACATTGAGGGTTTCTGCAACCTCTTTTGGTGCATCAACAGTTTCGTTTGTTGATGTTTTCTTGGCAGCAGCTTTTTTAGCAGGCGCTTTCTTAGCGACGGCTTTCTTTGCTGCCTTTTTTACGGGCTTCTCTTCGCCATCATCAGCTTTTTTCGGAGCGGCTTTTTTCGCTGCCTTTTTTACTGGTTTTGGCTCTTCTGGTTGCTGTTCGCGAACAAGACCTTCACGTTCTGCTTTCGCACGAACGCGGTCGGCTTGTTGCTCGATGATCGTCGACGACTGAGTTTTTACACCGATGCCAAGCTTGCCGCACAAATCAAGGGTCTCTTGATTGGACATGCCGAGCTCTTTGGCAAGCTCATGAACGCGCAGGATCTTGGCCAAGTGTTACGCCTCTGATTCGTTCGGGGCGGTCTCGCCTGTTTCGCTTGCACTTGCCCATTGTTCTTGGCTGACAACCGAACCGTCGGCTGCGTGCCATTCCATTGCGCCAGTGGTTTCGTTTGTGACCCATTCGCCTTCTGCATAATTTGCTGCAGGGGCCGACTCTGTCACTGGTGCTATATAACCGCCAGCTGCTTCTTCTGCGGCCTGAGTTTCGCTTTTCACGTCGAGACGAACGCCAGTGAGGCGTGCAGCCAAGTTGGCGTTGACACCCATCTTGCCAATGGCAAGTGACAGTTGGAAGTCAGGAACGATGACGTCGGCCTGTGTGCCGTCTTCGCTCAGACGAACGTCGGTGACCTTGGCTGGGGACATTGCTTTGGAAATGAAATCACGAGTGTCGTCGCTGAACGGAATGATGTCCACTTTCTCGCCACGCAATTCGGTAACCACCATGCGCACGCGACCACCGCGAGCGCCTACGCAGGCGCCTACTGGGTCGACGTTGTGGTCGTTAGACCAAACCGCAATCTTGGTGCGCTGCCCCGGTTCGCGCGAGCAGGCCTTGATTTCTACGACCCCGTCGGCGATTTCAGGCACTTCAAGCTCGAACAAACGCTTGATCAAACCAGGGTGCGTGCGGCTGACAACGATTTGTGGGCCCTTAGGGGTCTTGCGCACTTCAACGATGTATGCCTTGAGACGAGCATTCGGCTCGCGCACTTCGCCCTGCACTTGTTCGGCTTGTGGCAGCAAGGCTTCGACACGACCGAGGTCGAGCAAGGTGTACTTGGTGTCTGTCTTTTGCACGATGCCGGAAACGATGTCGCCTTCGCGGTTTGCGTACTCCTCGAACTTGCGATCGCGTTCTACTTCGCGAATGCGCTGGCTCATCACTTGGCGGAAAGTCTGCGCAGCAATGCGACCCAACTCGTCTTTCTTCGGCGTGTCGTCGCGCTCGTTGATCCAGTTGCCATCGTCATCGACGTCGTACGCCGTGAACGTGATGTCCATGTTCTCGGGGTTGATGCCGACGATTACTTCTTCCGCCGCGCCCTGGCGCTTCTTGTAGGCAGTTGCCAATGCTTCCACCAGCACTTGGAGTAGCGAATCTACGGAGATGCCACGATCTCCGGCCAACATGCGGATTGCTTCTGTCATGTCAAGGTTGCTCATAATGCATCGACCTCCATCTCGGTATCGGTGTCATCTTCGTCGGACACTTCGTTAGTCGGACGTGATGTTGATTTCTTCGACTTTGTTGCCGCACCTGTGGAACCAGGCTTTGGCGTTGGACCCCATTGGAAAACTGTTTTTGCACGCTCGACAATGGAAAGAGGAATGGTTACTTCTGTCAGCGCGTTGTCAGCAAGACGGACAACGATGGTGTCTTCAGAAGCTGAGACTAAGTCGCCTTGGATGCGGCGCTGTCCATCGAGTGCCGAGGACAAGCGAACGGCGATGGTTTTGCCGACTTCGCGCACGAAGTGACGAGGTAAGCGCAGTGTGCGCTCGAGGCCTGGGCTGGTTACTTCAAGGGTGTAACGGCCTGGCACTGGGTCAGAGTGGTCGAACTCGCGCGAGACAAGACGAGTGATGAGAGCGATGTTTTCGAGGCTGACACCTGTTGGGCCTCCGGGCTGGGTATCGACAACAATGCGGACGATGCCCCCCGTATATTCGATGTCGTAGAGGTCGAGGCCGAGGTCGGTCACGATTGGGGCAACAAGCGAGGTCACACGATCGACGACAGGGCTCGTCTGTGACGAGACGCGTGTTACCGACATGTTGGACTTCCTCTCCACGACCCCACTTTGCGGCTAAATTACCCGCAAAATAAGACCCTATAAAGAACAAAAAGCGTGGGTCGAAACCCACGCCTCCGGTTCGACGAACTTCAAAGGACACGGAAATTATAGCCCCGCGAACTAAGGTTCGCACGTGGTCAATCGCCTCTCAAGCCTGTTCGTACGCACTTTGCGCGACAATCCTGTTGACGCAGAAGTGCCCAGTCATCGGCTCTTAGTGCGCGCAGGATACATCCGAAGGGCGGCCCCAGGTGGGTACACCTGGTTGCCACTTGGGTGGCGAACGTACCAACATGTTGCCTCGATCATCCGCGACGAGATGGATGCAATGGGCGCCCAGGAAGTGCACTTCCCAGCCATGCTTCCTCGCGAACCATACGAAGCAACTGGCCGATGGACGGACTACGGGGCGAACCTCTTCCGCCTGCAAGACCGTCGACAAATCGATTTTTTATTGGCTCCAACGCATGAAGAGATGTTCACGTTGCTCGTGAAGGATCTGTATAGCAGCTACAAAGACCTGCCCGTTTGGCTGTATCAAATTCAAAACAAGTTCCGAGACGAGGCGAGACCTCGTGGTGGATTGCTGCGCGGACGCGAATTTGCGATGAAGGATTCGTACTCGTTCGACATCGACGACGAAGGCCTGCAACGAAGTTACGATGCGCACCGAGATGCATACGTCCGAATTTTTGACCGCCTTGGTTTACCCTTCGCAATTGTTTCGGCAATGTCGGGGGCAATGGGTGGGTCGGCATCGGAAGAGTTCTTGTTTCCTTGCGACATTGGCGAAGATACGTTCGTGCAGTGCACCGCGTGTTCGTACTCGGCAAACACCGAAGCAGTGCGTGTCGGTTTGGCAACCGAAGTCAATTACTCGGCAACTCCGCCAGCAACAGTTGTCGATACCCCGAACACACCGACGATTCAAACCCTCGTTGATTTGTTCAACGGTCGCGCCGACTTGCAACGCCCAGACCGCAAGTGGACGGCTAGCGACACGCTGAAAAATGTGATCGTTAATTTGCGCCACCCTGACGGCCGAATGGAGCCGCTTGCCATAGGCGTTCCCGGCGACCGCGAAGTGGATATGAAACGTCTCGAAGCGCAAGTATCGCCAGCAGAAGTGGAAGCCTTCGACGAAACACACTTCGCCGCCAACAAATCGCTCGTCAAGGGATACATCGGGCCAGGCGTGCTGGGCTCTACCCGCGCATCAGGCATTCGCTATTTACTCGACCCTCGGATTGCAATCGGAAGTGCGTGGATCACCGGCGCCGACATGCCAGGCAAGCACACGCTCAACCTTGTTCATGGGCGAGATTTTGCAGCAGACGGAACCATGGATGTTGCAGAGGTTCGCGACGACGACAAATGTCCGAACTGCGGTTCTGCACTGTCGATTAAACGCGGCATCGAAATAGGTCATGTGTTTCAACTTGGCCGCAAATACGCCGACGTCCTAGGCCTGCAAGTACTGGATGCGAACGGCAAACAACAGACAGTGACGATGGGTTCCTACGGGATTGGCGTGTCACGTGCAGTTGCGGCAATTGCGGAAGCCACGCACGACGAACTTGGATTACGTTGGCCACGCGCCGTTGCCCCATTCGATGTGCACGTAGTAATTGCGGGCAAGGACGACGAGGTCATCACCTCGGCCGCAGAAAAACTCTGCGCCGACGTTGAAAAGGCCGGCTTAAAAGCAGTGCTTGACGACCGCAAAGGTGTGTCGCCTGGAGTGAAGTTTAAAGACGCCGAACTGATTGGCGTGCCAACCATTGTTGTCGCTGGTCGCGGAGTTGCCACAGGCACATTCGAACTTCGCGATCGGATTACGGGTACGACATCCGAGATTTCAATTGCCGAAGCGGCCGACACAGTGATCGCGCTTCGCCACCAGCAATGAGTGTTCAACTCCTGCGCGGAGTAGTCCAACATTATGAGTGGGGCGACCAACAGGCCATCCCCAACTTCTTACACACAGAAGCCGATGCACGACCATGGGCAGAATTGTGGTTTGGCACGCATCGCAGTGGCCCATCGCTGGTGAAGACCCCTGCAGGGAGTCAACCGCTTTCAAGTTACGTGGGTGAGTTGTCTTTCTTGGTCAAGATCATTGCAGCAGCCAAACCACTCTCGTTGCAAACGCACCCAACCGACGAACAAGCAGCATCCGGATATCAGCAAGAAAATGAGATTGGTATTTCGCTTGACTCCCCATTGCGCATTTATCGAGATTCGTCCGCGAAACCAGAACTGCTTATCGCGCTCACACCGTTTGAAGCAATCTGTGGCTTTCGCCCAATTGGTGAGACACTCGAACTGTGCACACGCTTTGGTTGGACCGAACTTGCCAGCCACCTTCGCGAGGATGGACTTGCCGAATGCGTTCGTTGGGCACTTACTACTGGCCCTCATCAACTGCCCACACAACTTCCAGCATGGGCAGGCCGACTTGCAACGATGTACCCAGGCAACGGAGGGGTTTTGGTGGCGTTGCTGATGCACCACGTCAAACTTGCGCCAGGGCAAGCACTGTTTCTTGGTGCGGGTAATGCACATGCGTACTTAGGTGGAATCGGTCTTGAAGTGATGTCGGCGTCGGACAATGTGGTGCGCGCTGCTTTTACCCGAAAGAACGTCAATGTGGACGAGTTTCTTGCGGTTGCCGCAATCACACCGATTGAATCACCGGTTATTGCACCAAGCGAGACAACAACCGGTGTGTGGCAGTACCCCGTCTCTACCCCACGATTTGGCGCACAGCGAATTGAAGTAACGGGAACCCATCTGATCAAGGCAACGCATCACGCAGAAATTGTGATCTGCACAAGCGGCGATGCGGGTGCGCTCGCTCATGGGCAGGCCTGCATTCTTCGCGAAGGCGAAACTTTGTCGCTCACTGGCGAAGCAACACTGTTTCGTACATGGGGCACACATTGATCAGAAAGCGATTTGCTGCGGCTTGCTGCGCGGTCGTTGTTGTTGTTGGCTTTGGTCAGATAAGCGGAAGTAGTGCCGCCGCCGAGCAACGCACACTACTTGTATTGGGCGACAGCCTCACATGGGGAACTGCGTATAAGGGTTTTGGAAACGTAGTACCGCAACTGAAAGCACTTGGAACGTTTGAAAAAGTGATTGTCGATGGTGTTCACGCGCGCAATATCAGCGGGCCAGCACGCACCAGCCGAAATGGTGTGAAGACGTACAAGGATTACATCAAAAAGGGAATAGTGCCCGACGCCGTCATCGTTGCACTCGGCAGCAACGACTTGCAGCAATCGCCGAAGGCATCGTTTTACTTGCGCGAAATTCGTGAGTTACTCAAGTTGATTGGCGGGCGCCCGGTTGTCTGGGTCAATGTGTATCGCACCGACTCGCCCAGTTACCCCAAGCGATCGGCCACCTTCAATGAGGCTTTGCTGGATGCCACCTCCGAATATCCGAACCTGACTATTTTGGATTGGTCTACCCAATTAATCGCAAACCCAAAGTGGCTTGCGTTCGACAAGTTGCACTTGCAGCCAATTGGCTACCGCGCAAGGGCCAACATGTACGTCCAAGCAGCCAGCGAGTTGTGGAATATTTTGGTGCCGCCCCCAACTACCGCCCCAGAAACAACAATGGTTGAGACAACTACAACCGTTGCCGGCTAATTACCCGCAATCGTTTTTCTGATTTCGACGATTTTCTCGTTGGAGTGATTTGCATCGTCACCTTTTTCTTGCAGAAGTGCGTTGCGATCTTTTGCCGCTTCGCGCTCGGCAAGTGCCGTGTCGACACGAGCAATGGCGGCATCCACCCCGTGCTCGTTGATGTATGTGGCCCAGTCCACCAGCGCCTCGACCATTTCTGATTCGGGGACAACTGCAACGTTTCGCCCCTTGACAAACAAGTGTCCGCGCTTATTTCCTGCTGCAATACCTAAATCCGCTTCGCGCGCCTCGCCTGGCCCGTTCACAACACAACCCATCACTGCAATCTGCAGCGGGATCTTCTTATCGGCAAATGCCAGCTGAGCACGGTTGGCAACTTCGATGACGTCGATTTCGGCCCGGCCACAACTTGGGCATGCAATCAGATCGACGTTCTTGCGTTCACGCAAACCAAGCGCTTCCAGCAATTGACGACCGGCACGAGCCTCTTCCACCGGATCGGCCGTGAGGCTGTAACGAATGGTGTCACCAATGCCTTCGAGAAGTAACGCCCCAATGCCTGCTGTCGCTTTCAACAAACCACCAGGAAGTGGGCCCGCTTCGGTAACGCCGAGGTGCAGTGGGTAGTCGGTAACTTCGCTGAGTTGACGATAAGCCTCGACCATCAGCGGGACGTTGGATGCCTTGACCGAAATCTTGATGAGATCAAAATCGACTTCTTGAAAATATGCAATCTCTTGCAATGCCGACTCGACCATTGCTTCTGCTGTAAGTCCGCCGTGCTTTTCATACAACGCAGGGTCGAGCGAACCACCATTTACACCGATGCGAATAGGCACCTTTCGATCGCGGGCCTCACTTGCAACAGCTTTGATGTGCTCGGGTCGTCGAATATTGCCGGGGTTCAGACGCAAACCATGCACACCTGCCTCCAACGCAGCAAGTGCCATCTTGTACTGGTGATGAATGTCGGCGATGATTGGCACTGGCGACCGTGGAACGATCTGTGCAAGCCCCTCGGCGGCCTCCGCTTCGTTACATGTGCATCGAACAATGTCGCAGCCAGCGGCGGCTAATGCATAAATCTGTTGCAGCGTGCCTTCAACATCCGCAGTTTTAGTAATGGTCATCGACTGCACGCTGATCGGCGCCAGCCCACCTACCGGAACCTTGCCAACATGAATCTGTTTGGTTACGCGGCGCTCGAATGTCATGTTTCTAGTGTGCCACTAGCCAAGGGGTTGTGTGATATCTAAATACAGCCCCGCAAGGAGCAACAGGGCTAACAGGGCAACGACGGATGTGGCGACGGGCACCATCTTGGCCACGTCTGCTCTGTATTCCTTGCCACGCCGCGAACGCAACCGCTCGTACGTTGCGATTGCCGCATGACCTCCGTCGAAAGGCAATAGCGGAAACATGTTGAATACGCCAACGAAAATGTTGACACTCGCAAGAAGCATCAAAACGCCCTTCAAGCCTTCCTGCTTGCCAACCTCACCACCAATCTGGCTTGCACCTACAACGGTGCTTGGTCGGGTCATTGGGTCGGCATCGGATGAGGTGACGTTGCTGACGATGTTTACTGGGTTGAGAACCGTGAACACCCCCTTTACCGAATTCACTGCGTCAACCACCACGTCGGTTGCAGCGAAGCCCAATGAAGAGATAGGACCTTGCTGCACATAGTCCATGGACCAGCTGCCAACACCGAAGTAAGCAACATCGTCATCGACCGGATTGGCCGCAAGTATTGCTTGCAGCGCGATTACTTGAGCATCGCGACGAATTTCTAATTGCACATCCTCGCCAGGGCTACGCGAGGTGATTGCTTCAACCAGCTGCTCGCGCGTTGTGGTGGCAACGCCATTAAATGAAAGCACGACATCGCCTTCTTGAATGCCGGCAGATTCTGCTGGCGAGCCTGCTGCGGGAGGAAAAGAAATCTTTACCTCGCCTGTTTGTGCGTAACGACCGGCCGTTACATAAACACCGAAAAACAAGGCGAAGGCGATGACCGCATGCATCAACGAACCAGCAGTGATGACCAGTAATCGCTTTGGATACGACTGCGAACGATACGCGCGCGACTCATCTGCCGGGTCGCACTCGTCCAGATTGTTCATGCCGACAATACGCACGAAGGCACCTAACGGAAACGCACGTAGGCCATATTCAAGCTCGCCTCGCTTGGCGCTCCAGATCCTTGGACCGAAGCCCATATAGAACTGAGTGACTTTCATACCCGACTTTCGGGCGGTTACGAAGTGTCCTATTTCGTGCAAAAAAACCGACACGATAAGGCCGACAACGAACAACAATGTCCATGGATTAGAAACTCCCAACCAAACGAGAAGCCCGACCAATACAACTGTGCTGATCACTGTCGTACTTTGCTTCCTGGAGCCCTCTGGCCGATCGACGGTGTCGCCACCAGCAACAACTTCATCGCGAAACTTTTTATAAAAATTGCTCAACGGGCCACTGCCTTCTCGGCTGCTCTTCGCGCCGCTCTATCTGCTTCCAATATGTCATCAACCTCATGTGCATTTACGCCGTCATGTTGTTGCAAAGTTTCTTCAATAATTGCTGGTATCTGCGACCACAACACCCGACCTGCCAAGAACGCTTCTACGGCAACCTCGTTCGCTGCGCTCAACCAGGCTGGCGCTGTTCCGCCGATTCGACCCGCTTGGTATGCCAACGACAAACAACGAAACGTTTTGGTGTCGGGCAATTCGAAATCCAAGCGATTCAATGTTGACCAGTCGATTCCGCCAAATGGAATGCTCGCCCGCTGTGGGTAATCAAGCGCATACGCAATAGGCAATCGCATATCGGGCATTGACAGTTGCGCGATTACTGCCCCATCAGTGAACTCGACCATTGAATGCACCACCGACTGCGGATGCACAACCACGTCTATCTTGTCGTACTCAACGCCAAACAACTCGTGCGCCTCAATCACTTCAAGCCCCTTGTTCATCAGGGTTGACGAATCGATGGTGATCTTTGGGCCCATCGACCAAGTCGGATGTTTCAGCGCGTCTTCCACACTTACGTTGCGCAATGATTCGGCACTACGCCCCCTGAATGGTCCACCACTTGCAGTAAGCAGCAATCGCTGCACTTCTTGGCGCTGATTACTTGAAGAGCGCAGGCACTGGTGAATTGCGCAATGTTCGCTGTCTACGGGCACGATGTGCGCGCCAGGAACAGTGCGCAGCGGCTGCACCACAGGGCCAGCAGCAATGAGGCTCTCTTTATTCGCAAGTGCAAGCCTCTTGCCCCCTGCGAGTGTTGCAAGCGTTACGGGAAGGCCCGCAAAGCCAACCACGCCGTTCACGACGACATCTGCGTCATGCACGACGTCGGCCAGATCGGAGGAAATGTGGACACCGGGCAACTGGGCGGCCACTTTGCTGCGGGCCGTTTCGTCGGTAACTACGACAACACGTGGCTTCCACCGCCTTGCTTGCTCGACGACCACATCGACGGACGATCCAACGCCGAGTGCGACCACTTCAAACTTGTCGGGCGACTGAGCGATGACGTCCAGCGTCTGAGTGCCAATAGAGCCTGAGGACCCAGCAATCGCAACGCGCACAGCAACCATCGTGTCAGTCTGTCAGTTGGGCGCGAGCATTGGTATGCACGTGCCTAAACAACCTAATTCCAGGGCTGAAGAACCAAGGTGAGGTAATACACCGCAGGAAGTGTGAACAGCAGGCTGTCGAAACGATCCAGAGCGCCACCGTGGCCGCTGAGTACTGTTCCGAAATCCTTAATGTTCATGTTTCGCTTGAACATCGACTCGGTGAGATCTCCGAGTGGAGCCATGATGCAAATCACGAGTGCGATTGCGATCCAATCGGTGAAGCTATTCCAAGTGCTGCTTTGCAGACCAATCAGGATGACAATTGCAAACGTTCCGATAGCGCCGCCAATCAATCCCTCAACTGATTTCTGTGGGCTAATCCAATCACGAAGTGGAGTTCTTCCAACAGCCGTGCCAACGAAGTAAGCGGCAATGTCGTTAGCAATAACACCCGCAACGATGATGAACAGTGTGTCGGTACCAACATTTGCAAATGCTTCACCCGAAGTGGAGAAGCGCAGGATGAGTGCTGCATACGAGCCAAGCAGGCCTATCCAGACCAAGGCCAACATGGTTACAGCTGTGCTTGGAAGTGGCGCCGAATCGATGCCATCTCCCCCGACAAAGACCACAGCCGATGCAATGAATGCAAACGCAAACACCAACGGCAACGCGGCATCGCCAATCCAATATGCGCTCAATGGCGCTGAAACACACGCAACAACACCAAGAACGACGGGTGGTCGATAGCCAGCGGCAGTTGCTTGGGTAAAGAATTCGAATGCTGCAAGACCGATTGCCAGCAACACAATCACCATTACTGCTGCTGGACGCCAGATCAGCGCACCAATAAATGCGGCGCCGAGCAACGCACCAACTGCAGTTGCAGTTGGCAAATCACGGCCGCCACCAGCACCACGAGATGCTGGTCGCGACAATGAACCTGTGCCAGATGTGCGATCGGCACGGGGGTCGCGCACTTGACCTGGACGGTACGCACGAGTCACTTGCTCTGGTCGTGATGCACTTTGTCGTGGCCGTGGCTGCGTCGTGGAAGCGTCGCGCGAAACAACTGGACGGCGGCGTTCATCGGTTGGGTCTGTTCCAATCACTATGCGTCCTTCGCGACGTGGCCGCGAAACTGGCGGCGGTGTGCCCGGATCAAATTTGCGCGAACCGCCAGTGAGATCTACAGCCGGACGCTTCGCGCCTGTGGACGCGGTTTGTTCTGGTTCGTTGTATGCAGACCAAACATCGGTTTCGTCATTGGATGCTTCGCGGTCGGCCTTCATAAATCGTGGAATTTCACCAGTTGGCGGTTCGGTCCAATGTGGCAGCTGTTCAGTTTCATTACCGCCAAACGAAAGTGCTGGGCCGCTGTCGTCTTGCTCGGCGAAACGCACCAAACCAAACTCGTCGCCAAAATCGATAGTGGGGTCTTGCCCACCGGTGTCATCACGCCCACGCCTGTTGTCATCGCTCATGGCAATTCTCCTTATACCTCTAGTAGTTCTTGCTCTTTGCGGGTAAATGCCTTGTCGATTTGCTCCACATTTTCGTGGGTCATCTTTTCAAGTTCTTTCTCCGCGCGTTCAAGATCGTCTTTAGAAATTTCTCCGTCCTTTTCGGCGATTTCAAGCACCTTGCGTGCATCGCGACGGATGTTCCGCAAAGCAATGCGTCCGTCTTCCGCCATATTTTTAACAACCTTCACATATTCCTTACGACGCTCTTCGGTGAGCATCGGGAACGAAAGCCTGATGACTACGCCATCGTTGCCTGGGGTGACTCCTAAGTCGCTCCCCTGGATAGCTTTTTCAATTGCTCCAATTGCGCCACGGTCGTGGGGCTTGATGATCAGCATTCGCGCTTCGGGAACTTGGAACGTTGCAAGCTGCTGCAAGGGAACCACCGACCCGTAGTAATCGACGGACAGTTTGTCCACCAATGAGGAGTTGGCCCGACCGGTGCGAACACCGAGAAACTGGCTCTGTACATGCTCTAACGCTCTGGCCATTTTTTCCATGGCCACTAGCAGGGTTTCTTCAATCACCCAACCAGCGTACCTATTTCGTTGCCCCTGAGTATGGACTTGACGTTTCCACGCTCGAGCAGGTTGAACACAACGATTGGCAAGTTGTTGTCTCGACAAAAGGTAATCGCCGTGGAGTCCATGACTTTGAGGCCTTTATTGATCACATCTAGATGAGAAATGTGCGTGTACTTGGTGGCTGTTGGGTCGAGTTTTGGGTCGGCGGTGTACACACCATCGACACCAGAGTGCGTTCCCTTCAAAATGGCTTGCGCAGAGATCTCTGCAGCACGCAAAGCTGCAGCGGTATCGGTGGTGAAAAATGGATTTCCCGTGCCACCGGCCAAAATAACCACGCGTCCCTTTTCTAAGTGACGTTCTGCGCGGCGACGAATATATGGCTCGGCAACTTTTGGCATCTCCACTGCGGACATCACGCGTGAAGACTGCCCAACTCGTTCGAGTGCGTCTTGGAATGCCAGAGCGTTCATCACCGTTGCAAGCATTCCCATGTAGTCGGCTTGCGCCTGATCCATGCCCTGCCCTGCACCCTTAAGTCCGCGCCAGAAGTTGCCGCCACCGACAACGACAGCGATGTCGACGCCAAGTTCTTGACGTGTTTCGAAAAGTTCTGTAGCAACCTGATGCAGCACGTCGCTGTCAAGACCGAATCCAGTTTTTTCTGCTAACGCTTCACCAGACAACTTCAGGACGATGCGACTCCAGCGCGCCTGCGGGTTGACTTTGGATGACATATCTAAGCGTTGAACCTAACCGATTTCGACTTGCGAGAAGCGAACAATGGTTGCCTTACCAATGACTTGGGCAACGGATTGCTTATCGTCCTTGGCATATGGCTGCTCGAGCAATGCAATGTCCTTGAAAAAGCCCTGCACGCGGCCGTCCACGATCTTGCCGATGGCGGCTTCTGGCTTGCCCTCGTTGCGGGTAACCGTTTCGAGCGTTGCCCGCTCGGCTGCAATTACCGACTCGGGAACATCGGACTTTTGCAAATACTTTGGTCGTGCAAACGCGATGTGGACAGCGATGTCGTGTGCGAGTTCCTGCGTTGCTCCACTCATTTCAACAAGCACGCCGTTGACACCACGTCCGCCCTGGATGTGAATGTATGAATCGATCACGTTGCCACTTGCGGCTTCGAACCGCACGATGTCTCCGAGTTCAATTTTTTCCTTCAACAGAATCTTCAAGTCTTCAAGTTGAGCAGAGCGTTCGGCTACTGCGGCCTCGCCCTTGGCAATGACGAGCTCGACAAGCGCTGTTGACTCGGCAAGAAAGTGCTCGCTTGCAGCAACGAAGTCTGTTTCGCACTTCAGTTTGACGATTGCACCAACATTGCCCTTGATTTGCAAAGCAACAATGCCCTGTGCGCTGTCGCGGTCGTCGCGCTTGGCGCTTGCTGCCAAGCCTTTCTCGCGCAGCCACTGCTTGGCAGCCTCAATGTCGCCACCATTTTCCTCAAGGGCTTTTTTGCAATCCATCATTCCTGCACCACTTGATTGGCGCAGCGCCTGAACATCTTTTGCTGTGAACGACATGTTGCTTACGCCTCCGGAGTTGCTTCGCCTGCGGATGCAACGCGTGCATCTCGGGCGGCTTGTGCTTCTGTAGCGGCCTTACGCGCTGCTTCTTGCTGAAGCTCGAATTCGGCTTGTTCTGCAGCGTTGCGAGCCACAGGTGCTGCAGGTGCTGAAGATGGAGCAGATGCACGACCGGTTGTCTTTTCGGCGATGAAGCGACCTTCGGTCACTGCCTCGCAAATCATGCGGCACATCAATTCGTTGGCCCTGATGGCGTCATCGTTGCCGGGAATTGGGTACGTGATGAGGTCTGGGTTGACGTTGGTGTCGACAACAGCAATGACCGGAAGCCCAAGCTTGTTGGCTTCGGTTACAGCAATGCTTTCTTTCACGGTGTCAAGAATGAAAACTGCCGTTGGGAGACGCGACATGTTGCGAATACCCGACAAGTTCTTCTGCAATTTTTCGAGCTCGCGAGAAATAAGCAATGCTTCTTTCTTTGGCATCAATTCGAACTCGCCAGTGTCGCGCATACGCTCGTAATCCTGCATTTTGCTCACACGCTTTGCGATGGTATCGAAGTTGGTGAGCATGCCGCCCAGCCAACGCTCGTTGATGTACGGCATTCCGCACTTCTCAGCGAAGAACTTGATTGGATCTTGCGCTTGCTTCTTGGTGCCGATGAATAAAATGCTTCCACCGTTTGCAACCATGTCGCGGACAAACTTGTATGACGTCTCTACGCGATCAAGCGTTTGCTCGAGATCGATGATGTAGATACCGTTTCGCTCTCCAAAAATGAAACGCTTCATTCGTGGGTTCCAGCGATGGGTCTGGTGACCAAAGTGAACGCCTGCTTCAAGCATTTGGCGCATGCTGACGATTGACATAACTCTCTCCTCTCCTGTGGTTAACGAACATGAGACCCTTGCGCCGAAGCGACCACAGGGTGGGACTCACATATTTCTATTGCTGGACACGGATTTGTGACCGCTGTGAGTGTATCGGCAGGGCCTTAGAGCAACACCGCCCGCACCTTCCGGGTGCAGGTTGACGGGTTGAGGTAGTTGCTACCCCGACGGACACCTATATACAGGGTTGTTCCTGCACTGCCCAGGCTCTGGCCGACCAGTACTGACTCGCCCAACGCCACTTGTGCCGAACGCAAGCGGCCATGGGTAACCAATAGGCCGCTTTTCGTGCGCACCACTACATACATGGTGTTGGCAACCACACCAACGAAACTGACTTTCCCGTCGACAACTGACCCAACCGAACCACCAGGGCTCGACCGGTATTCGACACCCCTGTTACCTTCGCACCAGACACAATTCGGTTCACGGAAATCGTCAATTACTTCGAGATGCGTTGGCAGCGAGAGTGAGCATGTCTGAGGAGTTTGAACGATCACTAAACACGCCGCCGATATCAACCACAGCGGGAATTTGAGTGAAAAACGATTAGACGACATCGGCAAGGTGCATGCGCGAACGCAATTGCAACACTGCCTTGGTATGTATCTGAGAGACCCGACTCTCGGTTACGCCAAGCACTTCCCCAATTTCGCCAAGCGTGAGGTTTTCTTCGTAGTACAACACCAACACAGTTCGCTCACGATCGGGAAGCTTTTTAATTTCCTGGCGCATCACTTTGCGCAATTCCTCTGCTTCGACAACCGCATCGGGGCTTGTTGCTTTGTGCATATCCGAATGTGTACTTGTCGGCGTGCTGTCGGCAACTATGTGGTCGAGTGGACCAACCGAGCTTGCAGCGATATTGGCCAAACGTTTCTGAAACTCTTCGTCGCTGATCTGAAGCTTTGCGGCAATTTCTTCATCACTCGGTGCACGTTGCAGCGAATGCTCCAGCTCAGCAATGGCCGTTTCGATTGCGCGAGAGTGAGAACGAACCGAGCGAGGAACCCAATCGAGCGCGCGCAGACTGTCGAGAATCGCCCCCCTGATTCGCGGAACGGCGTACGTTTCAAACGTGAAGCCCTGCAGTGGGTCGAAACGATCTATCGCATTCATCAGCCCAAACACGCCGGCAGAAATGAGATCACCCGTGTCCACACGCTTTGGCAGACCGGCGGCAAGACGACCGGCCACAAACTTGATAAGCGATGCGTAGTGCACCACCAGCCACTCTCGAGCGATCGGGTCTTTGTCGTCGTGCCACTGCTGCCACGCCTTGTCAATCGTCAGGCGAACTGGCAGAGCATTCATGCCTGCTAATTATGCCCCCAGAATCAGGCCCGTGGATGAGACGTCCCGTAGGCCGACTTCAGGCGCTCCTTGCTGACGTGCGTATAGCGCTGAGTTGTTGCCACATCGGCGTGGCCAAGCAGTTCCTGCACTGCGCGAAGATCAGCGCCGTTGTCCAGCAAATGAGTGGCATATGTGTGGCGCAACGCATGCGGATGCGTGGGCGCGAGAGACCGTGCGTCGATGATGCGCCGCACATCGCGGGTTCCCAGCCGAGTGCCACGCGAATTGACAAAGAGAGCAACGGTAGAAGAGTTGGCAACCACTTCCGTTCGTAACGCCACCCACTGTTTCAACGCAACAAGAGAGGGCTCGCCCACAGGCACGCGTCGCTCCTTGCCACCCTTACCCATGACAGAAACCGCAAGCTGCTTCACGTTAATGCTGTCGATATCAAGCGAGCAGAGTTCGCTCACACGAAGGCCGCTTCCGTACAACAGTTCGATGACCGCTGTGTCGCGAGCGATTTTCCAGTCTGGTTGATCTGTGTCGTCGGTATGGAGCAACGCGCCCAGTTGTTCATTGGTAAGAACCTTTGGCAGACGACCAGTGTCACTTGGGGTGCGCACGCCAATTGTTGGATCGATCGAAATTTGTTGATTTCTTACCATCCATCCGAAGTACCTGCGCAACGCTGCAAGCTTGCGACCGGTTGTGCGCTTCGCCATCTTCATCGTGGTCAGAAAACCGATGTATTGCCGGACGATGTCTTTAGTAACTGCATCCGGAGTGAGAATGCTTTGGCGGCCCACCCACTCGATGAACAAATTGACATCACTGAGGTAAGCCGAGATGGTGTGAGGAGAAGCAGCAGTTAGCGAGACGCCGAATTGCTGAATTCGCCATGCATCGGTTTCCATTTGGCTCTACTCCAACGGCCGCGACTAATAATTAGCGACCGCTTTCACCGTACCCCGCTGCGGGTAGCGCGCCGAGCACCTCCCACCATCCCGAGTTATTTACCACCCATCCATCAGATTCCAATCGGCCAAGTGCTAGCGCAGTTGCGACCAAGTCGCCTTGGGTGCGCATGAGCACCTGATCGAGCGTGAGTGCCTCGCCACATATTGCGTTGAGCACTGCTTCGTCGTGCGCATTGGGGTGCCGACGAACATCGAACACCCGCGGATGGCGACCGCGGCTATCGAGACCAAGTGCAACTAAGACATCTTGCACGTCTACAACTGGAGCGCAACCCTGTTGCAGGAGCAGGTTGGTTCCGGCCGATGACGTGTTGCGTGGCGAACCCGGAACCGCCATCACGGTGATGTCGCGTTTTTGCGCCTCTTCCACAGTGATCATCGAACCGCCACTCGTTCTTGATTCGACGACAACGAGCACCTCGCTGAGCGCAGCAAGTATGCGATTGCGCATGGGGAAGCGAAACGCCTCGGGCATGGTGCCAGGTGGCGACTCGCTCAGCAGCAAGCCTTGCTCACCCACAAATTTCCATAGATCTGCGTTTTCTCGCGGATAAATCACGTCGAGGCCGGAAGCAACTACACCAATTGGCAGACCGATTGAAGCAGCAGATTGGGAACGCCGCTGCGGACGCGCGACCCCGCGCTCGCAAGCAGTAACCACACCTTTGTGTGCCCACGCATCAATACCGCGGGCAAGCCCCGAGACGGTGGAAACACCATGCTCTGCCAAATCGAATGCTAGATGTGAAGCCATATATCGCCCTGCTGCAGTTGCGGCCCGTGTGCCAACAATTCCGATCCGCCGCTGATTGAGCGCAGCCAAACTGCCTTGCCAAAACAACACTGCTGGCGATGTGACGTCGTCGAGCAACAACTGCGGATACGAATGATGACCAATGAATGTTGCGCCCATGTTCGCCGATTGCATTTTCTTGACTATTCGCTCGATGTGGTCGGCACCGGGCGCTTCGTTGCGCACGTCATTCCACACACTGCTTGGCGAACCATGAGCGAGCAATTGTTTGAGACGCTTTGGGGCCATTTTGGGTAAGGCACATAGTGCAGCCGCAAAGATGCATTCGTCGTCGAGTTGCAGACTCGTGTCGGTGGTTTCTGTTGTGGTCATGCACGATCTCCGGTGAATTGCGGGTGCACACCAACCCGCAATGCAAGCGCCGCGGCAATATGAGCCTCTTCGATCTGGCCAATGTCGCCTCGCAAGTCGGCAATGGTTCTTGCGACTCGCCTAACTCGGTGGTAGCCCCTGCCCGATAACCGACCGCGCTCAAGTTGATGGCGGAGCAGCGCCTTTGCTTCACTTGACAATGGAGCAAAAGCCTCGAGTAATTCGGCGTTCAGCGCAGAGTTCAAACACGCATTTCGTTCAATTGCAACCGACCGTGCGAGTGCAACACGTTGAGCAATAAGCGACGACGACTCTGCAGGAGTTGTGGACAACATTTCATCGGCTTGTGGCCGCATAACGGCAACACGTAAATCAAAGCGATCAAGTAAAGGACCAGAAAAACGCTTTAAGTACCGCTGCTTGGCGCGCTCGTCACACACACAGACACCTGGCGCACCCTCACCGCACGGACAGGGGTTGGTTGCGGCAACCAACAAAAATTTGGCCGGCATGGTCACCGACGACTTTGCTCGAGCAAGGCGCACCACCCCATCTTCCAATGGTTGTCGCAATGCGTCGAGCACGGTTGGCGCAAATTCGCCAAGTTCGTCTAAAAACAACACGCCATTTGTTGCCATCGAGATTTCGCCAGGGCGCATGGCAGCGCTTCCGCCACCAACCATTGCAACGAGCGAAGTGGAATGATGCGGCGCCCGGAAAGGTGGAGTGATCACGATGCCATTTAGCGGCAGTTTTTCGTGTGCAGCGGAATGCACGATGGTGGTAGTAACCGCATCCTGCGCTTCCAACGGAGGCAAAATGCCCGGGAGTCGTTTAGCAAGCATCGACTTGCCGGCACCGGGTGGCCCAACGAATAACAAATGATGTGCGCCCGCCGCCGCAATCTCGAGAGCCTGCCGGGCGGCCATCTGACCGCGTACGTCGCACATGTCGGGTTCGTCGACAACTGCGACAACTAGAGGCGCAGATGTATTGCGCACCCACTGCTGTTCACCCGTAATGCATTGCACCAATTCGGCAAGTGTCTCCACGGCAACAACATCGTTTCGCGTGGCAATGCGCGCCTCGTGCTCGCATTGCCGGGACACAACAACTGCTCGATCGGTAATTGATGCGACGAGTGGAACTATTCCGGCGACATTGCGCAACGTGCCGTCGAGCCCGAGCTCTGCGACAAAGGCCAAATGCGCGATTGCATCGGCGGGAATGATCTCTTGTACCACCAGTAAGCCAACGGCAATCGCGGCGTCGAGACCTGCACCGCCTTTGCGTTCGTGCACTGCTGTTGCCAAATTTACGGTGATGCGCTTATTGGGCCACGGAAGATCGCACGACAGCAACGCGGCGCGTACCCGATCGCGAGATTCGCGGCAAGCCTCGTCGGGTTGGCCGACGATGGTAAAACCAGGCAGCCCCATACCAACATGAATTTCGATGTCGGCTGGGCAGCCTTGCACCCCAAACAATGTTGCTGATCGAACCGAAGCGAATGCCATATCGATGATGTGTACGGCGGATTGAACAGATGGAAGCACTCAGTAATCCCACCCTCAACCTGCTCGTTCCTGAGAGAATGGAGAGATGGCTTGGCAACAACAACTTTTGCGCGTTGTGAGTGCCTCGGCCTGCGTTGCGATCATCAGCGCCTGTTCCTCCCCTGCCCGAACCGCAACAAATTTTTGCCGACAACTTGCCAACGAGCTTCCCGAAATTGCAGATCTCCCCGCAACCGACGAACAAATCTCGGATGCAGTGAAGCGCTACGAAAGACTGCTTGACGTTGCCCCACTGGAAATAGAGAGGGAGTTTGAGTCACTTACTGCGCTGATGCGCGCCGCTCGCGATGTTGATGCCGCCGACACTGAGAGCGTTCAAGCGTTGGTTGAACTGACGTATTCCAGCGAGAAAGATGCGCTCGCATCTTCTGCCTGGGTGCTTGCTACGTGCGGAGTTGATTTATCTCTCGGCATTGCGCCGAGTGCGCCGTAGCGCAATCAGCGAATCTCGCCGCGCTTAACAATCACTTTGTCGACGAGACCATATTCTTTGGCCTGAGCAGGCGTGAACCAGCGGTCGCGCTCGGAGTCGGCCTGAATCTGTTCGATCTTTTGACCCGAGTGGAAAGCAGTGAGCTCGGCCATGCGGTTCTTTGTAAATTTAAGCTGCTCGGCCTGAATTGCGATGTCGGATGCCTGACCACGCAAACCGGCAAGCGGTTGATGCATCATGATGCGAGCGTTGGGCAATGTGTAGCGCTTTCCGGCAGTGCCGGCGGTGAGCAGAAACTGACCCATAGAAGCAGCCAAGCCGAGACACACTGTTGCTACATCGCAACTGATGAATTGCATCGTGTCGTAGATTGCCATTCCTGCAGTGATCGAACCGCCCGGGCTATTGATATATAGCCACACATCCGACTTCGGATCTTCGCCTTCCAAAAACAACAGCTGTGCACAAATCTGGTTTGCGACGTCATCATTGACATCACTTCCCAACATGATCACGCGGCTCTTCAAGAGGCGCAAGAAAATGTTGCTCTGTGATTCGGCTCCGCCTTCAAGATTGACTGCGGGCACGTGCAGATTCGTCATTGCTGGATCAAACGTCATGCGGTCAGGCTACTACCCGATTTGTTGGCCATGCCGTGATGGGAATCACTTTGGCAGTGGCATAAATTGCCGCCGCACCCCGCTGAAGATAACGACCACTCGCTCGTCGTCTGCGATATTCGACCGCATCGCCAACACTCCGGCAAGCCCGGCCGAGCCAGTTGGGCTGACATTGATGGAGGTCACTTTGTGAGCAAGTGCGTAAGCATCCACAATGTGCTGTTCCGAGCACACGATCGGCGAGCCCCCACTATCGGCCATGGCATTACATACGCCAACCCAGTCGTATGTTTCATCATCAAGAATTCCGTCGGCAAGTGAAGACTGCACGTTTTCCCACGGCCACATGCATTCGGACCACCGACCACCCGCGTTACGCGTGCCACCACCGGCACCTGCGTTTTCCCATGCACGTTGCAATGGTGCGCAACCAGCAGTTTGCACAGCGTGTAGGGCTGGTCGTAAACCCCCCGCATAAACACCAGTCGCCAGACAGGCAGCAAACGCTCCGCCGCCAACTTGCACAAATAGCCTGTCGAGTGGTGGGCCGCTTTCGCGCTCTTGCGCGTCGGCGATCTCCCAACCAATAGTGCGACCGCCATCCAAACACCATGCATTCTCGGTGCCCTGCACACCGAAAGGAATTGCACCAGACTTCACGGCTTCGCGGAAACGATGCACCGTTGGGTCGCCCGGTGGGTCTGTTGACAAGCGTGGGCAACGAACTATTTCTGCATTCACCGATTGCAACAAGTCGGTCAGTTCGGTTGCAACAAGGTCGGGCACAAATACTTTGATAGGCCATTGCACAGAGTGCGCAAGCGTTGACGCAGCGAACGCGGCATTACCGCACGAGGCAATGGCAAGTGGTGGGCGCTCGCGCCAAGGCGCACGACCCGACCGTTCGAGTGCCAGCAGATGGAGCAACTCGGTGTAAATGTGGCGGGCCTTATGCGAACCGGCAACACTTCTCGTCTCGTCTTTTACCCACACGCCGCCGTTTGCATTGAACCCAAGTGCGTCGGACAACGCATCGTTACGCCCGAACGGCGTGGTGTGGAACCCGGTGCCATCCACCGAAGCAATTGCAGCATCTGATGTTTCGATAATCGATATGCGATCTGCATCGCTGAGCCCAAGCGACTTCGCAAATGAGTCCCAAGCCAAGTATTTACGGAATGCAAGAAACGGGTTCACCTCGCCCGAACCCCGCAGCGGAGCCAAAGGTTGCTCCAGCAAGAGCACATGATGTCGGTCGTCTTCTTTGGAGCGAGGGCAACGCCACGACAGCGGCTCAGTTACCGAAACTTGCTCGCCGCAAGCCGCGCATTTCCACATTTCCTTACCAACAGAAACAATGGTCATGCGAAACGCAAGCTACTTTGCCCGAGCAACGCGTTCGTTGAACTCGGTAATCATCGCGTCCCACACCGGAACGTGCGAACGCAAATTGCGCCAGAAAGACTGCGAACGACGCGCCTCGAATACCGAAAGCGGTGTGCCCTGCTGCTCGACCCAGGTGTAATAACCGAGGTTGAAAATTCGGTTGCGATCCTGAGCACTGCAATCAATCATGCTGTCGGTCTGCACCGTGCCCAAATGCTCAGCAAACACTTCTGCTGCCTCAACTTCGCCAAATGAGTTATTGAATCGACGCGCCATTGTTTTGACGCGCTCGCTCGGGTAGAGGTCGGCGCCATCGGTCGCAATAGTGATCAGAGCATCATCTGGCCCAAGGTTGAGCAACTTGGCCGTCTTGATTGCGGCGATCGTGTTGCAGATTGCGGAGAAGCCGAAGTGCGGCAACGTGTCGACGACGTGCAGCGGAACATGTTTGCGCTGCACCAAGTAATCATGACCAGCCTTTGTGTTGAACAACACGTCCAACTCGTCGGTGACACGATCGGAAACCGCAGCCACCACGTCGGTGTTCATGACGTTGTGAATGAGCGGAATGTGCTTGTCGCCGATGCCCTGAATGTTGTGTTCGCCAAAACCGTTCTCGAGCATGGTTGGGCATTCGAGGGCCTCAACCGCAACGATCTTTGTCCCGTACTTATCTTTCAAATGGTCGCCCGCACCAATGGTTCCCGCCGAGCCAGTTGCGCTAGTGAACGCAGCGAGTCGCATATTCGGATTGTTGCTTGTTTTTACAACATGCTCGTACACAGAGGACAGCGCTGTTCCAGTTACTTCGTAGTGACCGAGGTAATTACCAAACTCGCAGAACTGATTGAAAATGAAATTCTTGACGTCTTTTTTCATTTCATTACAAGCGTCGTAAATTTCTTTCACATTGCTTTCTGTGCCTGGTGTGCGAATGATGTCGCTCGGATCGCTCGTCCATTTGTCGAGCCAATCGAAACGTTCTTGCGACATTCCGGCCGGCAAAACGGCAACTCCGCGAGCGCCCATGATTTTGCTGATGGCCACGCCACCACGCGCATAGTTTCCAGTTGACGGCCATACCGCACGTTGCGCTGTGGGGTTGAACTGACCGGTGATCACGCGTGGTGCAAGACACGAATATGCAGCCAAGACCTTGTGCGCCGTGATCATTGGGAAACGATCGCCGAACATCACGATGATTGGGCTATCGACACCGGTGAGTGATTTTGGAAGAACCACGTGGTCGGGCACGTCGACTCGGTTGCCGGCCATGTCATTGAACCAATGCACTCGAAATAGGTTGCGGGCATCGGGAGAGTTCTTATCCACTCCATTTGCCACGTCTTTCGCAATGAGCGCCGGGTTGGCGAGTTGAGCAAACGTGGGCAACACCACATTGTTTGCGGCACATTTACGAATGCTCTCCGCCAGCGCCCCCTCATCGACGATCGTGTCGGCCAAGCCAAGCTGACTTTGGAGCGCTTGAATGTCTTGAGAGGCTGTAGCTGTTGAGTTCACGCTTTACATTCTGTCAAGTTTGGAGGCAATACCACTACCCTGATGGTCATTGGCCGACGTAGCCCAATGGCAGAGGCACAGCACTTAGGATGCTGTCAGTGAGAGTTCGAGTCTCTCCGTCGGCACCATGGGTTCTTCGCCAAACACCATTAGCGATCTAGAGACCCCTGCACTCGTCTTTGATCTAGACCTGCTGCGAGCCAATGTTCAGAAAATGGCTGCAGTGCATCCAGGCACTCGCCTTCGCCCCCACATGAAGGCGACCAAATGCACATCGCTTGCACGCGAACAGGTTCGTGTTGGACACACGTCATTTACTTGCGCAACGCCGCGCGAAATGGTGGGGATGGCGCAAGCCGGGCTCGGACAAGATTTATTACTTGCCAACGAAACGGTTGACCATGATCGTTTGGCATCCATGGCCGCACTGCAAGACAGCGCATTGATCACCGTCGCGATCGACTCCGACGACACCCTGCAAGCCGCACACCGCGCGGGTGTCAAACATGTGATGATTGATGTCAACGTTGGCTTGCCTCGTTGCGGAATTGCGCCTCAGCATGCCGGCGCGCTTGCCGACAAAGCCAGCGCGCTTGGCTTAATTGTTCGTGGCGTAATGGGCTACGAAGGGCACCTAATGATGGTGACAACGCATAGCGAAAAATTAGAAAAAGTAGAAGCGTGCATGGCGTTACTCCGTGACGCAGCAAACGACGTTGGCGGTGACATTATTTCTGCAGGCGGCACGGGTACGTACAACATGCACGCAAACACCAGCGTCACCGAGATCCAAGCCGGTTCGTATTCGTTGATGGATACTCAATATGCACAATTAGGTTTGCCGTTTGCACAGGCCGCATGGGTTGTTGGCACAGTTATCTCTTCGTCGGCCAAGTGGGCAGTAATCGATGTTGGCTTGAAGTCGCTTGGTATGGACCACGGCAATCCCACAATTGACGGCCACACGGTGTGGTTCTGCTCCGACGAGCACACAACATTTTCACCCAATGACGGCGAGCCTCCGAAGGTTGGAACAAGAATTCGCGTTACCCCGGCCCACATCGACCCGACCGTAGCCATGCACGATGCTGCCTGGATAACTAGTGGCGATGCAATCGTTGAGCGTTGGGAAATTGACCTACGCGGCTGGTAGCCAACTACAACAATTCCGCAAGTGCACGGAATGCCTTTCCTCTGTGTGAAAGTGCGTGCTTTTCTTCCACCGACATTTGAGCAAATGTGCGCCCGTCACCATCCGTTGCAATGAACAGCGGGTCGTACCCGAAACCTCTGTCACCAATTTCCTCTAGCGAAAGCGTCCCTTCGCAGACACCCTCTGCGATCAGTTCCTTGCCATCGGGAAACCGCAACAATGCAACGGTTCGAAATCTGCATGTGCGTTCTTTGCCGGATATTTCTTGCAACATTTTTTGTCGATTGTCGGCATCTGTTGCATGCTCACCGGCATACCGCGCGGTTCGCACGCCCGGCGCCCCATCGAGAGCATCCACTTCCAAACCCGTATCGTCGGCGAGCGCCGGCATGCCCGTTGCATCACAAACCGCAACTGCTTTCAGCCGGGCATTGCCAACGAGTGTGTCTGCGTCTTCGACAACATCGGCAAGGCCTGTCGGGCGTGGCTGCAAATCGATAATGCCGCCCATCAGATCGAATATTTCTGCAACCTTGTGCGGGTTGGCTGACGCGCAGGCAACGCGCAACATGTTTATCGGCCGAGCGAACGTGGGGTTGGAGCAACCGCAATCACATCGCGTTGCATCGAAAAAATCTGCGAGATTCCATCCGAAGCCAACCCAAGCAACGAATCAAGTTCGCTTCGTGAAAAAGCCTTGCCTTCAGCAGTTCCTTGCACCTCTACGAACGTTGCTTCCCCACCGCCAATTGGTTGCAGCATCACCACGTTCATATCAACTTCGGCCTTCGAATCCTCTTCGTATGGCAAGTCGATAACCGGTGTGCCGTTATGAATGCCAACGCTGATTGCCGCACACAACGAGTGCAACGGATTAGTTGAGAGTCCGCCATTTTGTTGCACTCGAGTAATCGCGTCGTGCAATGCGAGGTACGCACCACAAATACTTGCAGTGCGCGTACCGCCGTCGGCTTGCAACACATCGCAGTCGATCAAGATTTGGCGCTCGCCCAACAGCTTCATGTCACATGATGAGCGCAATGCCCTGCCGATTAAGCGTTGAATTTCAACGGTGCGGCCAGACTGTTTGCCTTTTGCTGCCTCGCGGTCTACTCGCTCTGGCGACGAACCAGGAAGCATGGAGTACTCGGCTGTTACCCAACCCTTTCCGCTGCCCTTCATCCACCTGGGGACGTCCTCATCGACAGAGGCGGTGCACAGCACGCGCGTCTTGCCGAATGAAACAAGCACCGAGCCTGCAGACATTTCGGTAAAGTCGCGCTGAAAGCTCAGCGGACGCAGTTCATTATGTTGACGTCCATCAAATCGTGCCATGTTTATCTCCCTGTATTAGTAGACCAATAGTCGGCTCGTTCAAGTTCGGGGCCGAGCAAACGGCGCCCCAACTGTGCGAACCATGCGATATCTCCAGATGACAAAAACCGATGCTCGCCTTGCTGTTCCTCGCGCTGGATTGACTGTTGCAGCAAAATGTCGCGCACGGCAAACGCAGTTTCATCTGCGCTGCTGACCAACACCACTTCGGAGCCCATCACTTCGCCAATTACACGGGAGAGGTAGGGATAGTGGGTGCAACCCAGCAACAACGAATCAACGCCAGCGTTGCGAACGGGTGCCAACAAACGTTCGGCAAGCACCGTCACTTCGTCTCCCGTGGTTTGGTCTCGTTCTACAAACTCGACGAAGCCGGGGCAAGCAGCAGAGGTTAAAACAACATTGGCGCTGGCCTGTCGCACCGCTTGCACGTAAGCGCCCGAAGAAATAGTGCCGACAGTTCCAATTACGCCAACTTTATTGTTGTGCGTTACACGCACGAGCGCGCGAGCACCCGGCTCGATAACGCCCACCACGGGCACTGGCAATTCTGAAGCAAGCTGTTCGAGCGCAACAGATGCCGCGGTATTACACGCAACGACAATAAGTTTTGCGTCAAAGTCGTTGACAAGGCTCCACGCAAGTTCGCGCGCATATTCGCGCACTTCGTCGGCTGGTTTATTTCCATACGGGTAGCGCCCCGTGTCTCCGATGTACACAAGATGCTCATTGGGCAAAAGGTCGATCACCGCTCGCGCAACGGTCAGGCCACCAAACCCAGAATCGAACATGCCAATTGGTCTGTCGCTCATAGATGGCATCGGGTCCTACTTTACGCCAGTGACCTAACCTTCCAGAGTGCTTCTCGCAACCTTGCTTGCTCTATTGGCGGCAGTACTGCATGCTTCTTGGAATCTCATCGTCAAACAGAGCACCGATCGAAGACTGGCATTGTGGGGTCAATTCACGATCGGTGGAGCACTGAGTGCAGTGGCACTCTTGGTCTGGACACTTTCAACTTCGATGCCTGATATTGCCTGGAAGTGGGCGATCATCAGCGGCGCCACACACGTGCCCTACTTGATGTTGCTCTCTCGAGCGTACGACCGCGGCGATTTTTCGATGTCCTACCCCATCGTTCGGGGCGCAGGCGCACTTGCCGCGGCCGCAGGCGGTGTCCTTTTCCTCAACGACACACTGAGTATTGCGTCCACGATCGGAATTTTGATTGCCGTGCTCGGGCTTTTCGTATTAGCGAAGAGCGGCTCGTGGCACGTTGTTGGTGCAGCAATCGCTGTCGCTTCGACTATTGCCATCTACTCCGTTGTCGACGGCCACGGCACGCGACAGTCGCAGCCGGTTGCGTACGCCCTCGCGCTCAATATTGCGGCCGCGGTGTTTGTCTCACTCTTTACTGCAATCAACAGCAGAAAAATGATGCTTCCTGCACTTCGCCAGAATTGGAAAGTCATGGGCGCTGCAGGAGTTTTCTCGACGGTTGCCTACACCCTGGTCATGATTGCCTACCGACACGCACCTGTTGGGTACGTTGCATCGCTACGCGAGTCGAGCGTTGTGATCGCGGCATTTGCCGGTTGGAAAATGCTTGACGAAGGAGACCACAAGAAGCGAATTGCTTCTGCGACAATCGTGTTGATTGGTCTTGTTGTATTAGTTGCTGGCAGTTAACAACTAGAAATAAATGATTTTCTCGGCAGCCGCTTCTGCTGCATCAAGATCATCGGTGTAAGCACCTGTCGAAAGATATTTCCATCCACCATCACAGACGATGAACACGATGGTTCCCTCTTCGATTTCGGAAGCCACCTTGATTGCTCCAGCAAGCGAGGCGCCCGACGAGATGCCAGCGAAAATGCCGCACTCTTGTACCAGTCGACGAGTCATCTCTATGCTTTCGCGTGGTCGAACCACACGCTTGCGGTCGAGCAACTTGGCTCCGTCCCAGTTTCCAAAAATTGGCGGAATGTAACCCTCGTCCAAATTGCGTAAACCTTCGACTCGCTCGCCAAGAGGTGGCTCAACAGCAATCAACTTCACTGCCGCGTTTTGTTCGCGCAGGTAACGACCGACGCCCATGAGTGTTCCGCTGGTGCCAAGGCCGGCAACGAAGTGCGTGATTTCCGGAACGTCGCGCCAAATTTCTGGGCCAGTGGTGTTGTAGTGCGCCATCGGGTTTGCATCGTTTTGGTACTGATGCATGAAACACCACTCGGGGTGTTCTTTTGCCAAAGCTTCTGCGCGCTTCACCGCACCGTTGGA
The DNA here is from genome assembly GCA_036746695.1 of Ilumatobacteraceae bacterium. Lineage (GTDB taxonomy): Bacteria > Actinomycetota > Acidimicrobiia > Acidimicrobiales > Ilumatobacteraceae > UBA3006. The sequence continues at coordinate 408,952 of DAIODP010000001.1, forward strand.
GCCTTCGCCACCAGGAGTCAAAATGATTTCGGCGCCGAACACTTGCAACATTTGGCGACGCTCAATCGAAACGCTCTCCGGCATTAAAATGGTGATTGGGTTCCCCTTCACCGCTGCAATTGCGGCAAGCGCAATTCCTGTATTGCCAGAAGATGGCTCCATGATGCGCTGCCCCGGCTTCAACGAGCCGTCGGCAATGGCCTGATCAATCATTGACTTGGCAATGCGATCTTTCACAGAACCAAATGGGTTTTGCCCCTCAAGTTTTGCGATCAGTCGCACTCGCGGATTGGGAGACAGGTTGCTGACGTCAACAATGGGCGTATTGCCAATGAGGTCGAGGACGCTCTCATTGATCACCATTCGCGAACTAAAGATTGTTGACTGCATTGGTCATAATTCTAGCCCCGGGCTAGTGCCAATGGTCAGTTGTGCGGGCTAATCGGGGTTTCGGTGATTACCCCATTGATAATGCGGAAATTACGGGGTTCGGGCACCCCACGCTTCAGGGTCACGATCATGTAGTGCCAGGTTGGGTCTGGCGCCTGGGCAACATCGGTTGAGCTTGGGTAAGCCTCGGTGTGCGTGTGGCTGTGCACCACACCCACCACTTCTAGCCCTCGGTCTTCAGCATCGCGATCGATCACCATGTGCTGCTTCGGATTAATGGTGTACACCCGAGCGGAACGCGCAACGTTTTCCGTTGCATGAAACTCGAGCACCGTGTTCGTTGCGGCCGCGCCCACCAAAAGCCCGCATGCCTCTTCTGGGTAGCACGCAATTGCATGCTTGCCAATTGCGTCGAGCACCGACTGAGGCACGTTGAGCGATGGGGTTGCTGTCTCGGACATCGTCATTTCAGGCTACCCGTACACTGAAACGAACGATATGGCCGAGAAAAAAAGCGACGAGAACGAGAAGCTCATTGCGAGTAATCGTAAGGCACGGCACGACTACACCATTTTGGATGTGGTTGAGGCCGGCATTGTGCTGCTCGGTAGCGAGGTGAAGAGCATTCGGTCAGGCCAGGTGCAATTGGCCGATGCCTATGCCCACGTCATTGGTAGCGAGATGTGGCTCGATGGCATGCACATTGCCCCTTATTCATTCGCGGTTGGCGTTGGCGCGCACGACCCAGTGCGCCGTCGCAAACTCCTCCTCCACTCGGAACAGATTCGTCGAATGAAAGACCGGATGGCAAAGGAACGCCTCACCGCGGTGCCGCTCGAGGTTCGGTTTAGCAAGGGCCGAGTCAAGGTGGATATTGCGTTAGCCAAGGGTCGCCAAAAAGCAGACCGCCGCCAGGCAATTGCCAAAAAAGAGTCTGAACTTGAGATGCGTCGCGAGGCTGGACGTCAAAAAAGGCAGACAAATCAGTAGCCAAATTTTTGTACCTCTCAATTTCTGGACTCATTACAAATTCTGATACAGTCCAAACTGTGAACAACTCCCACGAAGCATTACTGCGATCCCATGGACTGAGCGTTACGGCTCAACGCCTTGCTTTGTTGCAAACAATCGGTGGACACCAGCATATTACTGCTGACCAGGCAACCGAAGAAGTGCGCATGCAACTGGGAACAATTTCTCGTCAGAGTGTTTACGACACACTCAATACTTTTGTTGAAAAAGGTTTGGCCCGACGTATTCAGCCAATTGACTCTCCCGCATTATTCGAAGACCGAGTTGGCGACAATCATCATCACCTCATTTGTCGAACATGTGGAATAGTGACCGATGTGGATTGTGCAGTGGGTGCACGCCCATGCCTTGAAGCATCAGACAGCAATGGTTTCATTATTGATGAAGCGGACGTGACCTATTGGGGCGAGTGCCCTGCATGTCAACAAGCAACAACATCTCAAGTTAAACATCAAACCCGAAAGGAAAACTAATGACAGACACAACAAGCGCTTGCCCATTTAGTGCGGGCGCAACAACAGCACATGACATGGGAACCACCAACTCAAAATGGTGGCCAAACCAGCTCAATGTGAAGGTACTGCACAACAATCCAGAGGCCGGCGATCCCATGGATCCCAACTTTGATTATGCAAAAGAATTTGCATCACTCGATCTCGACGCAGTGGTGAAGGATCTCACAGTGTTAATGACCGACTCACAAGACTGGTGGCCAGCCGACTACGGCCACTACGGCCCGTTCTTCATTCGTATGACCTGGCATGCTGCTGGTACCTACCGAATTCAAGACGGTCGCGGCGGCGGCGGAACCGGCATGCAACGATTTGCCCCATTGAACTCATGGCCAGACAACGGCAACCTCGACAAGGCACGTCGCTTGCTGTGGCCAGTCAAGCAAAAATACGGCAACAAGTTGTCGTGGGCAGACTTGTTCATTCTTGCCGGCAACGTCGCACTTGACTCGATGGGCTTCAAGTCCTTCGGGTTCGGCGGCGGACGCGCAGATGTCTACGAACCAGACGAAACCTATTGGGGCGAAGAGACCACGTGGCTTGGAGATGAGCGTTACAAGGGCGACCGTCAACTCGACAATCCACTTGCAGCAGTGCAGATGGGCTTGATCTACGTCAACCCTGAAGGCCCGAACGGAAATCCAGACCCTGTGCTTTCAGCACGTGACGTCCGCGAGACATTTGCACGGATGGCCATGAACGATGAAGAAACCGTCGCGCTAGTTGCCGGTGGACACACATTCGGTAAGGCTCACGGTGCAGGCGACCCTGGCAAATATGTCGGTCCAGAACCAGAATCAGCACCAATCCAAGCAATGGGCTTTGGTTGGATCAACTCGATGGGTTCGGGAAAGGGTGTTGACACCATCACCAGCGGAATCGAAGGCGCATGGACAACGAACCCAATTAAATGGGACAACGACTACTTCAAGATTCTTCTCGAAAATGAGTGGGAATTGACAGCAAGTCCAGCCGGTGCAAAGCAATGGATTCCAAAGGGCGGTGCAATGGCTGGAAGTGTGCCTGATGCACACGACTCTGCCCGAAGCCATGCTCCAATCATGACCACCGCAGACTTAGCGTTGAAGTTTGATCCTGAGTATTTGAAGATCTCAAAAGACTTCTACGCCAATCCAGACAAGTTCGCCGATGCGTTTGCTCGCGCCTGGTTCAAACTGACCCACCGCGACATGGGACCAAAGTCTCGCTATGTCGGAAAACTTGTGCCAAAGGAAGACCTCATTTGGCAGGATCCAGTTCCAACCCCAGCAAAGGCTCCATCAGCAAAAGACATTGATGCCGCAAAAGCCAAGATCCTTTCTTCTGGGCTCAGCGTGTCGCAGTTGGTTGCAACTGCATGGGCTTCGGCATCGTCATACCGCAACACCGACAAGCGCGGTGGGGCAAACGGTGCACGAGTTCGTCTGTTGCCACAAAAGAACTGGGAAGCAAACAATCCATCGCAACTCGCAACAGCACTTGCTGTCTACGAGAAACTCAGCACAGAGACCGGCATGTCCATTGCCGACCTGATTGTGTTGGGCGGAAACGTTGGTGTTGAAAAGGCTGCCCAAGACGCTGGCGTGAAGGTCAGTGTTCCGTTTAGCCCAGGTCGCGGCGACGCAACCCAGGAACAAACCGACACCGAGTCCTTTGCAGTGCTCGAGCCAACATTCGATGGCTTCCGCAACTTCTTGAAGCCAGGACATGTCCAACCAACGGAACAGCTGCTGCTTGAAAAAGCAAACTTGCTGGGTCTGTCGGCACCAGAAATGACCGTGCTGGTTGGAGGCTTGCGAGTACTTGGCGCAAACCACAATCAATCATCGGCAGGTGTGTTCACAAAGCGTGCAGGAACATTGACAAACGATTTCTTCGTCAATGTCCTCGACGTCAACACCGAGTGGAAGCCAACGGGCAAGGACGAAGAGACCTTCGAAGGTCGCAACCGCAAGTCGGGCGAAGTGGTTTGGACCGCCACTCGTAACGACTTGATCTTCGGCTCAAACTCGCAGCTGCGATCACTAGCAGAGGTTTATGCACAGAACGACAACGCCGGCAAGTTTGTGGGCGATTTCGTGAAGGCATGGACCAAAGTCATGAACAACGATCGATTCGACCTCAAATAAGTAACACCATCTAAACAAAAGGCCCTGCAGAACACTGTTCTGCAGGGCCTTTTTAGATAATTGCCACACCCCCGCCGTACACTGAAGACGCTACGAAAGTTCAAAGGGGCTGACAGGTTTCGACGTCAGTGTCGATGTGCGATCGTGCGACCCGAGTTGCTCAGACTCGTAAAACGGGGCAAAAAAACAACTGCCAACAAGCAGTTCGCTCTCGCCGCCTAATTCATTAGGGGGTAGAGAGCAATCGTGAACCGCAAGGTCGCACGGGGCCAATTCACCGCAGCCTGGCAACAGAAGCGGGGAATGACATTGGGAAAGACCGATGACGTTGGGAAAGACCAATGGCCGAACGGAAAGACGTTCCGCGGATAAACATTTCGATGTTTGTCAGCCGACCCGCCGGTGTTGCTGCGTAGCAACAATGTTGGGAATGGTCGTATCACGGGCGTTCAACGGCTGATGGACGGGGGTTCGATTCCCCCCAGCTCCACCAACAGTAAGATTAGAAATGTGCCGAGCATTCGCACTACAAGCGACCGTCGGGGCGACATTGAGGGCCTGCGTGCCATCGCAGTCGGACTTGTCATTGCTTACCACTACGGACTTGAGAGATTTGCCGGTGGATTTATCGGCGTTGATGTTTTTTTCGTCATTTCTGGTTTTCTCATCACCAAACTTCTGATCGACGAAGCGAACCAAACTGAAAAAATCAGCCTGAGCAATTTTTGGGCGCGCCGAATTCGACGGATCATTCCGATGTCATTCACGGTCATTGTGATCACGGTCATTGCTGGTCTGTACTTGCTAAATTCAGAACAGTCCCGACAACTTGCAGCGGTTGCACTTGGCGCGATGGGCTTCGGTGCAAACTTCGTCTTGTACTTCTCGACAGAGGCTTATTTATCGGGAGTAACACTTCCCTCACCTTTGCAGCACTACTGGTCATTAGCAATTGAAGAGCAATTTTATTTGTTATGGCCCTTCATTTTTTTTGGAGCGCTAAGAATTAGCCCAAAACATTGGAAGGCAATACTCGCATTTTTCGTTGCAGTTATCGGGTTGGCATCCTTAACGCTTTCAATCGCTACTACGTCAACCAATCCAAGTGCTGGTTACTACTTTCCCCATACAAGAATCTGGGAGCTATTTGCAGGTGCAGGATTGGCGCTTGCCGGAGCGAACATTTTTCAGGTAGCGACACCATTACGTGCAATTGTTGGTTGGGTAGGTTTGGGCACAATCATTTGGTCCGCAGTCTCTTTCGACTCTCAGACAGTTTTTCCCGGAGCGGCGGCTCTCATCCCCGTTTTGGGAACTGTCGCGATCATCGCGGCAGGCGATGCGCGATGGGGGCCTTCAAAACTGTTGAGTGTTGCGCCAGCAAAACGAATTGGTGCCTGGAGTTATTCACTATACCTATGGCACTGGCCCTTGCTTATTCTGACCGAATACCGATTTGGCACGCTTTCCGGTTGGATAAAACTCTTGCTTCTTGGTGCGACAATTTTGCTTTCCGCAACCACTTACTCAATGATTGAGCAACCTTTTAGAAGACATCGATGGCTTTCTGCCCGCTCAGGCCGAACACTTGTGGCCGGCACTGTGGCAATTGCAATTGGGCTGAGTTCAGGGGTCGTCGTTTTCGCGACGTCGAATCAGTCCGACGGTCCATTGAATGATGTTGCATCAACGGAGACGCCGCTTCAAGTGGAGCCGACACCGGGTGACACCACTCAACAATTACCGAAATTGGAGCGAACCGAGAACGCGGTAAATGCTTTATTGCTGGGTGATTCAACAATGGCGGCATTGAGATGGTTCGAACAGGGTTCAATTGGCCTATCTGGATTTAGTTATGTTCTCGACGCTGAGTCGTGTAGAAAGATCGCTGATCCGTCATGCGCTGGCCGCGAAAAAAGGACGCCAAAAACTGCTGTTCAAACAGTCGCAGACTTTGAGGGGCCACTGGACTACATCGTTTTCATGGGTGGTTACGACAGCAGCGTCAAACGTTTCAAAACTGAACTGCAAAGTTTTATTCAGGCAGCAAAAGATAAAGACACAAAAGTGATTTTCTTGGATTTCAAGGAGTCCCTCGAATTCCCCGCACCTGGATCCAAAGGTAAACGTTCTGTCTATGCAGAATTTAACAACATACTTCGCGAAGTCGTGGCGAAAAATCAGACAAATGATTTATTTCTTGTCGAGTGGAATTTGTTTAGTTCGGGTAGACCGAACTGGTTTCGACGTGACGGCATACACCTTAATTTGGAAGGAGCAGTCGCACTCGGGTGGCTGATATCTCATGCCGTTGCAAATGTTGCCGACAACAAGTGCCCATTTACTAATACGTATCCGTGTACGATCCCCGATGCATTGGACCCAGGCTATGACTTAATGAAGCTATTCGATGTCACGCTCACTAAGACAAAGTGTTACGAGGACGGATTGAAGCGTGAACGTGTGTGCACAACCGTTGATCGCTAAAATCAACAATGATCAATGGGTTGCACGATATTTGCGCCAACCCTGAATTCCGGTTGCAGTAAATGCAAGCATCACGATTGGGATAACGATCAGCATCATGGTGCGGAACAACTCGGGAGCCGTGCTGTCGCCGGCATCCATGACCAAGAAGGCAACGTATGCAACATAGAACGCAGCCAGCAACACGCCCTCCCAACGCTTAATAGCAAAGCCATTCCAACAAATTGGGATCAGCACCAACGTGGCCGCCAGCATGACGGGATAGTCGAGACGGATGAGTTCGCGATTAACGGGTATCCCTGATGACGAAAGCGCCGCGGATGCACCCAATACACCAAGCAAGTTGAAGAGGTTTGAGCCCACCACGTTGCCTACCGCAATGTCGCGTTGGCCACGATATGCAGCCATCACCGATGTTGCCAGTTCGGGAAGCGAGGTACCCGCTGCAACCACGGTCAGACCGATGACCAAGTCGCTCACGCCAAATGCCTCGGCGATAGTTGTGGCTGAACTCACCAAGAAACGTGAGCCCAAAATGAGCAGAGCCAGCCCAACAACCACAAGCCCGATCTGGAAATAGAGAGGCCGAGTGACTGTTTCACCTTCTAACTGTTGAACGGCTTCTTCGTATTCGGCAGTTACTTTTGCCGACTCAGCTTTACGTGCACCTTGCAATAACCACCACGTGTACACCAGCAAACCAATGAACAGAACTCCGCCCTCAATGCGACCGACCAACTCGTTCAATATCAATCCGTAGATAACCACAGAGATAGCCAAAAGAATGGGAATATCGCGCTTAATGATGCGCTGCTCGATGGTTAACGACCCAATTGCTGCCGACAGACCAAGAACCAGCAAAATATTGAAGGTGTTGCTACCCACAACATTGCCCAATGCCACATCAGAGTTTCCTGTTAATGCCCCACCAATGGAAACTGCAAACTCAGGAGCACTTGTACCGAAGGCCACAACGGTAAGCCCGATGACAATTGGTGCAATTCCGAATCGAGTGGCAATCGAAGATGCGCCGCGCACCAACCATTCGGCGCCCAGGGTAAGAAACGCCAATCCGACGATTAGACCAATAACTGTTTGAAAATCCATCTTTAGATCCTACTTTCCCCTCACAGCACGCCCGAGCATGTGTGAACCGATGGGCGCACCCACGAGTTGCAAGATCACAACCACCAGCACTTTTGCAATGTCAGAAACATCTGCAAATTGCAGTACTGCACCAATTGCACACAACAACACGCCCAGAGTTGCTGGTTTCGTTGTGGCATGCATGCGAGCCCGCGTGGAACCCAAACGGTGAATGCCAACAGAAGAGATAACCGCCAGTAATGAGCCAGAAATCATCAATACCGCCGACAGCGCATCTCGAAGAGCTAGGAGCACGTCGTTCATGATTCAGTCCTGTTTCTTAATTCAATGAACCTCGCAATGGTGACTGAAGCAATAAATCCGAGCAGGCCTAGAACGATTGCCAAATCGAGCAGCAGGCCATCCTTCAAATATCCAGCCGATACCAGCAACGCGCACGTCAACACCGAAGTGAGCATGTCAAAAGCGATGGCTCTGTCACCCAATGCCGAACGCCGCACGATGCGCGCCACGCCCAACGCTCCTGCGATTACCAGCAAACCCAAGCATGCAGCCGCCACTACATTCACGACTTACGCTCCCTCACTGCTTTAGACACCATGTCCTCAAGCGTCAACACGTCGGCACGAAACTTTGCTTCGTCTACTTCGCCCAACACATGAACCGACAGTGTGAGGTCGTTTGCGTTCAGGTCGAGGCTCATTGTTCCAGGCGTGAGCGTAATTGCGTTGGCAACAATCGCCCCGATAAATGCTGAGCCATGTTGGAGTTGTACTTGCTGCACAGAAGTTGCCGTGCGTTGATCGTTTGGCAACAACACCGCAAGCACCACCTGCCAACTTGACGTGACAAGACTTTTCAATACCGACAAAGTCAACCGCACTGCACCCACTGGCCGCAACACATACCGCGGGTGATCATGCACAAATAGCCAATTAACGAGCGCAACAACAATAAGCCCGCTCAGGACGTTGACGATCGAAACCTCGCCCATCATTGCAATCCACAAGACGAACAGAGCAATAGAGCCGCTCATTATGCAGACCTCACGGCAGTGATATAGCGTTCGACGTTAAGCAACTGGTCTGTGGCACGCGTTGCAAATTCATATATCGGGCCAGCGGCAACCGCGACAACCAATGTGAGGCAGACCAGGATTGCGGTTGCAGTCGCCATGGATCGGTGCTGGCTCAATACTCCATTCGAATTGTTGAGAGAGACTGGCACCACCTCACCCCAAAATGCTCCTACCCAAATCTTCACCATTGAAACGAGCGTGAGCAAACTGACGACAATCGCCACCCCCACACCGATGTATTGCTCGGCATCAAGGCCGCCTCTCACGATTGCAAACTTGGCAAGAAATCCGGAAAGCGGCGGGAAGCCCGCCAAACTCATTGCAGGAATCAAAAACAGCACAGCAAGAAATGGGGATTTGCGAGCCAAGCCACTGACATCATCAAGTGAACTAGAACCCGTATTTCGCTCAATGATACCTTCGACAAGAAACAGCGAGGTCTTCACCGGAATGTGATGAATGAGATAAAAAATGGTTGCTGTGATCGCTGCCGCACCACCGACACCCAACCCAAACACCATGTACCCGATCTGCGAAATGATATGAAATGACAAGATTCGTTTCATGTCGTGTTGTGATATTGCTCCCAATACACCGATGGCCATAGTGGCCACGCCAACAACCATCACCAGATTGCTGAGCTCGCCCGGGAACAGCATCGTTTGCACGCGAATGAGGCAATACACGCCAACCTTGGTGAGCAACCCGGCAAACACGGCGCTGGCCGAACTTGGTGCAGTTGGATACGAGTCGGGCAGCCAAGAAAAGAGCGGAAACACTGCGGCCTTGATACCAAAAGCGATGAGTAACAACAGATGCAGCCCCATCCTGACGCCATCAGGCAGCGCAGCAAGGCGTTCGGGAAGTTCGGCGAAATTGACCGTTCCTGTTGCTGCGAAAATCAAACCTACAGCCATCACCAGCACTACCGACTCGATGATGTTGAGAACTACATACGTCGTTCCCGACCGGATCTGCTCTTTGTTGCCTTCAAGCGTAAGCAAGACATAACTTGCCATCAACAACACTTCAAATGCAACGAACAAGTTGAACAAGTCGCCGGCAAGGAAAGCCTGCGAAATACCTGCAACCAGCGCCATGTACACCGGGTGGTAATACGGCGAGTGTTCATCAGGGGTTTGTTGTCCAACCGCAAACAGCAATACCGTTGTTGTGACAATAAGGGCAACAACAACCAGTATTGAAGACAGGCCGTCTGAAACCAACGTGATGGCAAACGAACCTGGCCAGCCACCCAAGCGCGAAACCACTACATCGCTTGTTCTCCACACCTCGACCAACACTGCGGTGGCGGTTGCCAGCGACGACAACAATGCAACGAAGCTAATCAGTCGTTGAGCAACCAAACTTCGCACCAGCAGCATGAGTGCCGCTGCAACCAGAGGAATCAGAATTGGTAGTGCAACAAGAGAGGTCATTGTTGTACATCCTCCGGATGTGGCGAGTCGCCCAACTTGGACGTTTGCTCTGTCCGGCGAGCAACAACTAGGTCTTCAACATCGTCTTCTACTTCATCATTTCCCGTGATCGTCCAATTGCGCCACGCAAGCGTCATCAAAAAGGTGAGCAATGCAAAACCAATGACAATTGCGGTCAACACGAGCGCCTGTGGGAGTGGATCTGTCAGCACACCTTCACGACCGATGATTGGGGCTTCGCCCGAGTCGCTCCCCGAAGCAATGATCAATACGTTGACGCCGTTTCCGATTACACCCACGCCAAGCGCAACACGTGTAAGCGACCGTTCCATCAATAAATAGGTACCGACTGCGAACAATACCGCGATCAAGGAAAACGCCCAGACACTCATGCGTTACCACCCGCCGACTCATTTGCTACTACCCCACCACGAATACCCAAGAATGAAAGCACCATCAACACGACAGCCACCACTACGAAGAACACGCCTAAATCAAAAAACATTGATGACACCACTTTTATCTTGCCGATCTGCGGCAAAGTTACCGTCCAGATATAGGACTCGAGTGGAGAGCCACCAATAAACAGTGGCGCGATTGTGGTTGCAAGAGCCAATAACAGTCCAGCACCCAGCAGCCGTTCGGGGCGCAGTATCGACCTGCGTCGAATCGTTGGTTGCTGGCCTGCAAGGTATTGCAACACGAATGCTGCACCAAGAATTAGCCCACCAGCAAAACCCCCGCCGGGTGCGTTGTGGCCTCGAAACGTGATGAAAATTGCGACCAGGGTGGCAACTTTCGTCAGCCAGCGGTCTACCAACTCTTCAAGAATCTTCGACTGATTCATGGCTATGCAACCTCTTTCGCAGAGACAGATCCGCGGCGGTGCATCTCTGCAGCACGAACAAGATTGGCGACACCCAACGCGGCAATTGCCAACACGACGATTTCTCCCATGGTGTCGAAGCCTCGGAAGTCGACGAGAATCACATTGACCACGTTTCGTCCACCAGCCTCATCTACCGAGCGAGCAAAATACTCTTGTGATGCAGACGGTGCGGTGCGAGCACTACGGACGGCCAGTGCAAACAGCGGAATTGAAACGCCAACAATTGCAGCAACACCCATTCGCATGATCTGAGGAAATCGTGAAATTGGTCTGATAGTTTTCCGTGCCATCACGCGAAGCGCCAAGAGAAATACCACGATGGTGAGTGTTTCAACCAACAACTGTGTCACCGCCAAGTCTGGTGCACCGCGCAGAGCAAAGAGCACCGCTATCGCATACCCGACGCCGCCCAAAAACATGGCACCCGTGAATCGCGATCGTAAAACGGCGACACCTATCGCCAAAACGATTGCGACCATGCTCACCGATGCTTCAAGAGCCGTTCCTGATGTGAGAGCGGAAAGAGGACTCACGCCATCAACGAACATTGATGACAACGGAGCAAAAGATATAAGCAGCAAAGTGACACCGACATAGATGGGCAACGAGCCCGGTTGCACTACTGCTGTGACACGCTTTGCTCCAGCAATTGTTGAGTCATATACCACATCGAAAACGCGTTCGCCTAGCGGCTGCTGTGCTGTCTTGCTTTCGAGAGGCGCCTTCCAGCCAATGATTGCTCCAATTGCAATGACCACTAGAGAAATCAGTAACGCATCATTGATTCCTGGCCATAACGCAAGTTTTGACACGGCCTTTACATCGAGGGCCGATGACGGCGACACCAACCACGACCCAACTGTTGATGCTGCAAAACCGAAGCCGAGCGACACAACAGCGGCGATAACGACAGGCGCAGCAAGCGTGCTTCGCATCAGGGCGGACGACTCATGATGCTCGTGATGAGCGGCCGAATCGTCTGGTGTTCGCACCAGTGCATGTAGTAGCCGCACGCTGTACGCGACCGATAAGACCGAGCCTGCAACAACACCCCACAGCGCAACCGAGCCAGCTAACCCATATTCGGCATCGAGCAATGCGACAATTGCCTTTTCTTTCGTTGCGAAACCGAATAGCGGAATGATGCCGGCCATCGATAGCAAACACGCCCCAATTGCAGCAACCGAAATTGGAACCACTCGTCGAGCGGAACCAATTTTTGAAACATCTCGCGTGCCAAGTTCGTGATCGATTACGCCTACGCCCAAGAACAAACCCGCCTTGAAAATTGCGTGGGCCACGAGGTGCGCAACTCCCGCATACGTGGCATACGGGGAACCGATTCCGAACAACACAGTAAGCAGACCTAACTGCGACACCGTGCTGTGCGCCAGCACCAACTTGGCATCCGTTTCGCGCAACGCCCGCCAACCACCAATCAACATTGTTGAGACACCGGCAAGAACAACCCACCAGCGCCATACACCGCTGTCACCGAAAATTGGCGCCGTGCGGGCCAACAACACGATGCCAGCCTTGACCATGGTTGCAGAGTGCAAATATGCGCTGACAGGTGTTGGCGCCGCCATCGCACCGGGAAGCCAAAAATGAAATGGAAACTGTGCGGATTTTGTGAATGCACCGACCAATAAAAGTGATGCCGCGACACTGGCAATCGTTCCTGTTGGAGCAATGTTGCCCAACTGTTCGAACGATGTGGTTCCAAATTGGATCTGCAATAGACCAATACCAACCAACATGCACAAACCACCAGCACCTGTCGTGAGCAGTGCACGAACAGCAGAGCGACGGGCTGCTTCAGATTTGTCGTGCAGACCGATCAGCAAAAATGACCACACCGAAGTTAATTCCCAAAAAATGAACATGGTGAAAAGGTCTTCGGCAAGCACAAGACCCGTCATTGAGCCCGCAAAAGCCATGAACAAACCGACGAAACGGGTGAAGGTTGTGTCATGTTCGAAATATGCAATCGAATAAGCGAGTACACCAAAACCAAGAAGACTGACCAACATCCCCATGACCACGGCGAAGCCGTCAACCTGAAAGGTGAAGTTGAAACCCAAAAGCGGCAACCACTCGATGGTTCGGCGTGGAGCCGATGTTGCCCCAATTCCTTCAGCAGTAATTGCCAATGCGGTACCCGCGAGCACAACTAGGCCGATACCTGCAGCAATGACTGGCCGACGACGAAGGCCGATGAGGGCAAGTGCGGCGACGGCAAAGTGAGCGACGACCGCTATGAAGAACACCATGACTCCACAAAATTATCAGTAGCGGGGCATTTTTGCTGAAACCGCCTTCATTGCGACATATAGATAAATCCCCTCGTATGAACTTGGTCTCGTTGCCTTGATTTGCGTCAATTCATCTACGCTGTGAATCCTGATGAAATTTGCTCCAATCTCCGATCGCTTGGCAGGCCTTGGAGCCGTTAAGTGGGCTGTGCATAACGAGGGTTTGCGCCGATCAGGCCTTGGCCAGCAAGTGATCATGTTGTCCATTGGTGAACCCGACCTACCACCACCAGCAAAAGTGATTGATCAGGCCATTTCATCAATGCGCGCCGGGCGCACCAGATATGCAGCGGGACAGGGCGAACCTGATGCGCTCAAGGCGATTGCACTACACCTCAGCAAACGATCGGGCAATTTAGTCACGCCAGAAGAAGTGCTGTACTCCGCTGGCACACAAAACGGTTTGTGCACCGCACTATTTACCTTGGCCCAAAGTGGCGATGAAGTCCTTGTTCCAGACCCTCACTACGCAACCTACGAAGGACTTGTAGCAGCATCCGGTGCGACATTCGTTCCCGTTCCTACGTCGCCAGATAATGGATTTCACGTGACGGCCGAGGCAATCGAACATGCAGTCACTCCCCGATCGCGCGTATTGCTGTTAAACACTCCAAGCAACCCAACCGGTGCAGTTCTCTCGGAAAAGGAGATAGATGCAATCGGAGATGTCTGCGAACGACATGACCTCTGGATTATTTGCGATGAGGTGTACGCCGACATGACTTACGACGCGCCATTTTGCTCGCCGTTCGATCGAAAGCATTTGCGACACCGCACCCTTGCCGTTTCATCAATCTCCAAATCCCACGCGCTACCTGGCTTTCGTGCAGGGTGGGTGGCATGCCCCGCAGCAGTAACCCCACGCCTTGTGCTTGTGGCAGAAGCACTGCTATTTGGTTCGCAGCCATTCATTGAAGATGCGCTAGTAGTTGCACTGACCGAGCAACACGTTGAAGTGCAACATATGCGAGTTGCTTATCGCGAGCGAGCACAAGTACTTGTAGAGGCAATCAACGGTTCTGATGCTGTTTCGGCTCGCATGCCAGAAGGCGGAATGTTTGTGATGGTAGATGTTCGAGCCACCAAACTTTCAGGCGAGGAATTTGCTTGGAAATTGTTGGATGATCACAACATCGGCGTAATGCCTGGTGAGAGCTTTGGAAAAGGCGGAGCGGGACATATCCGAATCGCTCTTACCGTTGAGGCCTCGGTACTGCGCAAAGCGTGCGAAACTATACGCACGATGGCCGAAGCCTTAGTAGCGAAAGCAAAATAACGTGGTGAGTGACCAGCTTCGAGTTGGTGAAGCAATTATCGATCTGCTCTCGCGCGAATACGACGTCGACACGGTGTTCGGCATTCCCGGAGTGCACAACATCGAGCTGTACCGCGGCCTACATCGCTCGGGCGTTCGAGCCATCTCCCCTCGCCACGAACAAGGCGCTGGCTTCATGGCCGATGGATGGTCTGTTGTTACCGGCAAACCCGGCGTGTGCGTACTGATTAGCGGGCCGGGGCTTACCAACGCACTCACCCCAATTGCCCAGGCGTATCACGATTCGCGACCAATGCTGATTATTGCCTCCACCACACCCACAAATGCGCTGGGAAAAAGCTTTGGCCCATTGCACGACTTACCAGATCAAGCTGCTCTCGTTCGAAGCATCTGTGCGTTTAGCGAAACAGTGACGGACGCACAAGAGTTACCGCAGCTAATCGAGCGTGCGTGGAACGTGTTCACTTCGCAACGCCCACGGCCGGTGCATCTGGCAATCCCCATGGACGTGCTCGAACAAATGTGTGCCCGCTTTGAAAAGGTTGATACCGAAGCTCATCGTCCAGTACCTGCAGCAAGCGAAATCAAACGCACAGCAGAGTTGATTAATGCCGCAACCAACCCGATCGTGATTGCAGGCGGTGGCTGTGTGGATGCAGGCGCTCAACTAGCGAAGTTCGCCGAAGCCATTGATGCACCTGTAGTGCTCTCAGGAAATGCCAAGGGTGTCTTGTCTTCGATTCACCCACTCTGCGCGGGCAACTGCCTCGTCTTCGGTCGTGTTCAGCGAGATATCGAGGCAGCGGATTTGGTGATTGTTGTTGGCACAGAGCTTTCAGACGCCGACTTGTATAACGGTGGCCAAGCGCTGCAGTTTGGCGGGAACGTAATCCGAATCGACATTGACAAAGAACAGCTTTCGCGGCGCACAACACCAACGGTTGGTCTCGTTGGAGATGCCGGCGAAACGTTGTCTGCGCTTACTGCTGCAATACACACGAAAACATCAACAGCCGGCCAGGACCAGGCCAAATCGTGGCGTGAACATGCTCGTGCCAAAACCGGTGCGCAATTTGTTCCATGGCTGGAAGCAATTGAACAGACATTGCCGAGCGAAGTGATTGTTGCACTCGACTCCACACAGTTGGCATACAGCGCCCATTGGTGGCTGCCCGCAACACAACCCCGGTCTTGGCTGGCGCCCTACGGCCTTGGCACACTCGGTTGTGCCCTACCCATGGCAATTGGCGCGGCGGTTGCAGCGCCCGATCGACCAGTATTGGCAATTGTTGGCGATGGTGGTTGGTTGTTCACGCTTTCCGAAATGGCAGTAGCGAACGACTTGCAGCAGCGCATCACCCTCTTACTCTGGGATAACACTGGTTATGCGCAAATTCGTGAGTCGTTTGACGATGTGAACGCCACACGAATGGGCGTCGACATCTCCTCACACGACCCCACCGCAATCGCGCGCGGCTTCGGGTGGGAAGCAATCGAAGTGACGACACCGCCACAACTCAAAGAAGCGCTGGGCTCCGCATTCGCAAGCAATGCCCCCCGCTTTATTCGGGTGCGGTTATAGCCCTAACGCTTTCGTAATTGCGTCGACAAGACGTTCGGGTGAACCTTCGCAAGCATCGATTTGTTGCGGATCTAGCAGAACCTGATACTTGTCGTTGACAAATGCAACGACAACGGGGGTCACGTCATTTGCGGCGGCCCTCACTGCCTCAGGCTGATCATTACGGTGAAACATTGAAAACGTAAACGGAGACTGGTCGCGACACGATTTCCAATCTGCACGCTCAGTAAATAGACCATGAGTAATGTCGCACAAGGAACAGTGCGCGACGCCAAAGCGGGCACCTATCCAATAGGAAACCTCGCCCACAAAGGTGGAGTCGGCGTTATACACGCCAACCACTTCAATCATGATTAGGCCGTGCGGTAGACAACAAACACTTTGCGCAAGGTCTCATGCACAGTCCAGACGCCCTTCCAGCCGATTGGGAAAATGCAGCTTGAGCCTGCGGTTAGTTCAATGGCCTCGCCACCGTCTTCATGCACGGTCATCCGACCCTTCAGTACGTAAATCACTTCGCCGCGAGTGGTGAACTCCCATCGCGAAGTACCTGGCTCACATTCCCAAGTTCCCGCCGTAACTGTTTCGTTGTCGAGAAAAACTTGTGCCCGGGTAAGAATCTCGCCACTGAGCGGTTCTGCAGAAGGCTGGGCAAGTGGCTTTTCTGCCAACTGGGATGCGGGGATGTCGAGTGCGCGAAATGAAATAGTCATGAGCGAAATACTAGGCCATTGCGCGCAGATTCTTCTTTGTAGTCAAGAAATAGATTGCAGTGAGCAGCATCAAAGCACCTGCGACCGAAAAAGTTTGTGGTGCCGAATCTATTCGCCGCGCTATTAGGCCAACGAAGAGTGCACCTAGCGGCGCTAGACCAGACATCAATAATGAATGAACGGCCATCACTCGGCCCATCACGGCTGCTGGTGTGTTGTTCTGAATAAGTGTTTGGCTGAGATTCATATAGAACCCACCACCAATTCCCCAGGCGAACAACAGTACGGCCATCATGGCGATGGAATTGGATTGGCCAAGCACGATCTGCACAAATCCGCCCCAGCACAGTCCGCCGATAAACCACAAACCCTTTTGCTGAATTTTGTGGTTGTAACGCAAAATGCCGATAGAAGAAACAAACTGGCCGATCCCCAGCAAGCCAAACAGAATTGTTGTCTGACTACCAGATGCTCCGGCCTGCTCTTTAGCAATCTGAGGACCAAGCACTATCCAGGGAGCCATCATGTACAAAATTGATGCCGATAACAAAACATAAAACGATCGAACTTCTGCGTGGCCGCGTATAAAACTGATACCACCAAAAATCTCTTCACGCATTCTCTTTCGTTGAGTATTGACACTTGCCGGCAGCTGTAACGGAATCAACGCAAAGAATCCGACTAAATGCATTGCCGCTTGCAACCAAAATGCACCCTCGATCCCCCACACCGCAATAGCTGGGCCTGCTGCAACGGGACCAATTATGAGCCCCAAATTACTGCCAATCGTGTTAACCGCAATGGCGCCCACCAACTTGTCGCTCGGAACAATTGACGGGATGATCGCATTTCGAACAGGCGAGCCAATGGCAATAAAAATTCCCGAGATGAATGAACCAATAACGGCGTATCGAATAGTGATGTGACCAGATGAGACCATTGCAGCAACAGCGACAGTGATCAACAGCGCGCCAGTCTGACTAACTAACAACAGCATTCGTCGATCGGCGTGGTCGCTCATGACCCCGACAATCAAGGAAATGAGAATCACAGGAATACCCATAACAAATAAAATAAGTCCGCTGATATCCGATTTTGCGCCCAGTTCAAGCGCCAACCAGACAAAAGCAAAACGCTGGGTGCTCTGGACAAGGATGAACAAAAAACTGTTAGTCCACAACAACCGAAATGGACGGATCGCAAAAAGCTCTCTAGGCTTAATTCCTCGAGCCTTAGCGAGATCAGTCATGACACGTCATGCTTACAGTTGTAAGCAATTCAGAACGAGTTGGAACTACAGCACGACTCCACCGACCAAGCTTCCAACGGCCATAGTGAACGCCATCGCTATTGATCCACCCACGAGCACGCGAAGCGTTGGGCGAAGCGGATGCGCACCGCCAGCCCTTGAACTTGCAAGACCAAGGGCAACCAATGTGAGCAAGGCAACGATCACCGTTGTGGAGATGCGCTGCGATGCAGATGCTGCTGAAACTGCAATAAGTGGAATCGCGGCACCCACCGAGAACGAAAGTGCCGAGCTAACGCTTGCTTGCACTGGGCGGGCGAGTGTGAGCTGGCTGATCCCTAACTCTTCTGCCATGTGCGCCTTCAGTGCGTCCTCTTTAGTCAATTGAACCGCCACCGCACGCGCCAACTCCTGCGTCAAACCCTTGCCTTTATAGATGGCTGTCAATTCGTCAAGTTCGTGCTCTGGAGTGTGCTCAAGTTCCCACATTTCTTTGGCAATGTCGGCCTGCTCCGAGTCGCGCTGCGAACTGACAGACACGTATTCGCCAATGGCCATCGAAGCCGCGCCGGCAACTAGTGCTGCAACGCCTGCCGTGATAATCGTTCCGCGCTCTGCGTCGGCTGCTGCAACTCCCAAGATGAGACACGCCGTAGAAATGATGCCGTCATTTGCTCCCAACACCATTGCCCGCAGCAAACCAGCTCGGTGGCTGAAGTGTCCTTCGTCGTGTTTTTCCATAACGAAGACTTTACACCGACAGTTCACGTAATTGATCGAGCGACAGCGCCCCTGTGTACACCGCCATGCCTATAGCGGCGTCGATGTTGATAGCCAACAGTGCAGCAACATCTTGCAACGTAGTGATTCCTCCGGCCGCAGTGACAGGCAATGAGGTAAGGCTGCGCAAACGCGCGAACCAGTCCAAATCGGTGCCCTGCATCATGCCTTCTTTGTCAACATATGTGCAGAGAAAACCATTGCAGCGGTCGATAAAAGAAGGAAGAATATCTTCGGCCGACGCATCAAGACTGGTATCCCATCCGTCGACAACAACACTTCCGGCCTTTGAGTCGAGCGCGATAATCACACGGTCTTTACCTACTGTTTCAACGATGTTCGAAAAGTTCGGCTGAAAAGCCGCAGTGCCAACAATGACGCGATGTGCACCCATCTCTACTAGCTGCTTGGCGCGCTCTGGGGTGCGCACGCCACCACCAACGCGACATACTGCGCGGGACGCAAGCAATTCAATTATTTTTGCATTATCGCCTTTTCCCATTGCGGCGTCGAGGTCGATGACCTGAATTTCAGGAAAGCCTTCAAATCGTCGAATCATCTCTAATGGCTCTGGCCCGACGAGTACACGCTTGCGACCTTGCACTAGTTGCACTACTTCGCCACCTTGAATGTCGATGCATGGAACGACAACCGACTTGTTCGGGCTGCTCATGATCGGACCACCATTCCAGCGCTTCGCAAACATGATTTAACGTCGTCTATACGTAATGTGCCGAAGTGAAAAACAGAGGCTGCAAGCGCCGCATCGGAGTGCTGCAGGACATCGACAAAGTGCTGAAGAGTGCCTGCGCCGCCTGAGGCAATAACGGGAAGTTGAACGCACTTGTGTATCGCCGAAGTAAGTGGAAGATCAAACCCAGTCTTCACGCCATCGGCGTCCATGCTGGTGAGCAATATTTCTCCAGCGCCAAGCTGCTCCCCGCGTTGCGCCCACTCGAGCGCGTCGAGTTGCTCGGCGTGCCTACCTCCCTGCGTATAGACCTGCCAACTATTGCCCTTGCTTCGCGCGTCTATGGCTAGCACTACTGCTTGTGAACCAAATTCATCGCTCAATTCACGCAACAGCTCCGGCCTATTTACTGCGGCGCTATTCACGCTGATCTTGTCCGCACCAGCACGAATGATGGCGCGCGCGTCATCCACGCTGCGCACGCCGCCACCAACGGTAAGTGGAATAAAAACTTCGCGAGCCGTTTGCTCCACCACATTGATCAAGGTTTGTCTTCCTTCAATCGTTGCGCCAATGTCAAGGAAAACCAGTTCGTCTGCGCCTTCGGCGTTATAGCGCGCTGCTAATTCGACTGGGTCTCCAGCGTCGCGAAGGCCAACGAAGTTGACGCCTTTGACCACGCGGCCATTGTTTACGTCGAGGCAGGGAATAATTCTTTTCGCCAACATCTATAGGTTCACAAACCGTTGCACTAGCGACGCACCAAGTGCGCCAGATTTCTCGGGGTGGAATTGCACCCCAAAAACATTGCCATGTTCGATAACAGAAGAAAATGTGCTCCCCTGCGTTGTTGATCGAACAGTGAACTCGTTGATTGGGCAAAAATAGCTATGCGCAAAATACGCGTACTGATCCGAGCCAACGTCACAAAGCGCCGATGCCGAATCGCCATCCAACGTGTTCCAACCCATGTGCGGAATTCGCGCCGTGGTATCCAACTTATTCACCGAGCCAGCCAAGACGCCAAGCCCCTTCTGTCCTGGTGCCTCATCGCTCTTCTCAAATAACACTTGCATCCCCAAACAGATACCGAGATATGGCGTGCCGCTGCGTATTGCTTCGACGATGCTCTCGCGGATCTGGAGCCGGTCGAACGTCGAACAGATTTGTGCAAAATTCCCAACCCCAGGAAGGATGATGTGCGACGCGCCAAGTAGGCCATCAGCCGATTCAATCACGCGATAGTTGGCGTCGATCGAATCCAGCAAGTTGGTAACTGATCGCAGGTTGCCAGCTCCGTAATCAACAACCGCAATCACAACAAACCCTTCGTGCTTGGAAGCTGATCCTTCAAACGAGAGTCGGTGGAACAGGCATACCTCATCGCCCTCGCAAAACATTTAAAGATTGCTTCAATTTTGTGGTGGCTGGATCTGCCATAAAGCACTTTGGCATGAAGATTTGCCCCCGCACTATTAGCGAATCCACCAAAGAAGTCGTGCACCAACTCCACCTGCAAATCGCCAACCATACGAGCTCGAATGAGATCGGAATACACAAGGGCAGGTCTGCCACCCAAGTCAACCGCAACAACCGCCAGCGTCTCGTCCATCGGCAACACGAAATAGCCTGCACGATTAATTCCTATTTTCTTGCCCAGTGCCTTCTTAAATAGTTCTCCAAGAACAATGCCGACGTCTTCCACCGTGTGGTGCTGGTCGATATCTAGATCGCCTTTGGCAGTGATGGACAAATCAAAGCCGCCATGTTTAGCAACTAACTCCAACATGTGGTCGAGGAATCTGATCCCCGTATTGATGTCGTAGCGGCCCTTGCCCTCGATCACCAGCGTGGCGGTGATGCTGGTTTCCTTCGTCACTCTTTTTACCGTTGATTTTCTCATATCGCTTTCTCCAGTTCTGAGATGAATTGTTGCATTTGTTCGATGGTTCCGATCGTTACGCGAACGCAACCCGGCAATTCGTGACTGCGGTTGCGAATCAATATTTCTGCTTCTCGTAACCGGTCAACTATTTCTTGTGCCCTGCCGCCAACATCGATAAGTACAAAGTTTGCATCCGTTGGAAACTGACGAATACCCAGTCGATTTAACTCGGATACAACAAATGTTCGGGCGGAAATAACTTCCCGGACATACGCATCAACAAACGAGGTATCTTGCACCGCAGCACTTGCTGCCACCGCCGCCAACACGTTCACGCTGTATGGCGACTGAGCCTTTTTTGCCCACGCAATGTTTTCGGAATTGGAAATCAAACATCCACAACGCAAGCCAGCCAGACCGAACGCCTTTGAAAAGGTTCGACTAACGACTAATTGAGGAAATTGAGAGATGAGACTCAGTGCTGAAATACCGGAAAACTCGACATAGGCCTCATCGACCAGAACCAAGGCATTCGGAGCAGTGCTCAACAGTTGGCGAATTTCGTCCAACGACACTGCGCCGCCGGTGGGATTGTTGGGGTTGGCAACAAAGATGGCTCGTGTATTTGGGTTGATTGCACCGAGTAAAGCCTCGAGTGGGAACCGCAGATCATCTTCCACGTTGTAGCCCACCTCGTGCACTTTGACGCCTGCGACTTCTGCGTAGAAGCGATACATGGCGTACGAAGGGTGCAGGATCACTAGTTCGCTACCTGGTTCGATAAAGGTATTCACCAACACCTGAATTGCTTCATCGGTTCCGTTCGTCAACATGATGTTGTCTTGCGGTACATCCAGAAATGCAGCGACATGGCTGAGTGCTGTGTTGTATTCGGGATACATCGCCAGGCGGTCACCTGTAAGCGCACTAGTAATTGCCGCCAGCACCGCCGGAGAGCAGCCAATGGTGTTTTCGTTGAAGTCAAGACGCATTGCATGTTCGCGACCCTGGGTTGGCGGCGTGTACGGCCGCATCGCCCTCACTGCCTCACGTGGCTGAAGAAACTCATTGTTGTTAACCATTGAGACGCACCTCCACACTTCTGGCGTGCGCCTCGAGCCCCTCAGCACGCGCCATGGTGCTTACGGTTGAACCGAGTTCCTGCAGCGCGTCACGCGTCAATCGTTGAGTGGTAATTACTTTGACAAAATCGTTGACAGATAGCCCGCCACGAATAGCGGCAACCCCCGACGTGGGCAGTATGTGATTTGGCCCGCTTGCATAATCGCCAGCAGCTTCAGGGCTGAAAGGCCCGAGGAAGATTGATCCTGCGTTAGTTACGCCAACAACAAGAGTTTCGTCGTAAAGCGAAAGGTGCTCTGGAGCAATGCTGTTGGAAAGTGCAACGGCATCGTCATCAGAATCGCATAACACGATTGCGCTATTCCTTTCAATTGCTACCCGGGCGACACTGGCCGTTGGAAGGCTTTCCATCTGTTTTTCCAATGCCTTTTGCACGTCACGAGCAAGATTGATTGACGTGGTAATCAAAATCGCTCGCGCATCCACATCGTGCTCGGCCTGCGCCAGCATGTCGGCCGCGATCCATACCGGATTGCCATCAGATGCAATGATGACGATTTCACTTGGCCCTGCAACAAAATCAATTGCCACATCGGACGAAACCAACTTTTTTGCCGCAGCAACGTATGCGTTTCCCGGGCCGACTATCCGCTCGACTCGCGCAATCGATTCAGTGCCGTAGGCCATTGCCGCAATCGCCTGCGCCCCTCCGACTTGGAGAATGTGCGTAATTCCAAGACGCGCCGCCAAGCCCAACATTTCACTTGTCGGTTGCGGGCAGGCAATGGTGATCTCGCGCACGCCTGCAACTTGTGCGGGAATGACCGCCATCAACATGGTGCTCAGCAGTGGATACCGGCCAGCTGGAACGTAAACGCCAACAGCATTGAGCGGCTTGACGATTTGTCCGAGCACCCGTTCGCCGACAGCCATCGACCATGATTTAACGAGTTGCTCCTGCGCAAAATCTCGAATGTTTATAGAAGCACGGTCTATTGCTTTCTCTAGTTCATTCGATATTTTTCCACCTGTCGGCACAGCAAAGGAATCCGATGTGAAACCATCAAACTGCTGAGCATATTTTCGCACCGAGCGATCGCCCCCGAAGCGAACGTCGGAAACGATGGGAGCAACAACTTCCAACGCCTCTCGCAGCCGATCATCCTGCCTCAACAACACAGTCGATGCTTCGTCGAGATCAAGCAGGCGAATCATCAGTTGACAATTTTGTTTAGCGGGTATTCAACGATTCCGGTTGCTCCTGCAGCTTTCAGCCGGGGAATGATCGTTCGGACGGTTGATTCGTCAAGGATGGTGTTCAACGCCAGCCAATTGTCATCTGCAAGATTGGAGATGGTCGGCGTCTTCAGCGCAGGAAGCACACGAAGCACGTCCTGCAGGCAGGCCTTCGGAGTATTCATCATCAGCCCCACCTTGCCCATTGCCGCAATTGCGCCATCGAGCAACATTTTGATGTCAAGCAATTGTTGACGCTTCTCGGCATCTTCCCACGAAGTCTTGTTAGCAATCAGTTGGGTGTTGGATTCGAGAACCGTTTCAACAATTCGCAAGTTATTAGCCCGCAACGATGATCCGGTTTCAGTTACCTCGACGATTGCGTCTGCAAGCACAGGTGGCTTCACTTCTGTGGCGCCCCAACTGAACTCGACCTTGGCCGTTACGCCATTGCTTGCAAGATAACGCTTTGTTGTCTCGACTAACTCGGTAGCAATGATCTTTCCTTCCAAATCCTTCACTGAGACAACCGGGGAATTCTCTGGAACCGCCAGCACCCAGCGGACCCGTCCAAAACTTTGCTTCGCATAGATCAGGTCGGCAATCGGTTCTACCGTTGCACCAGTCTCTGCTATCCAATCGAGGCCGGTTAGCCCTGCATCAAGGACTCCGTCTTCGACGTAGCGAGCCATTTCCTGTGCACGAATAAGCATGCACTCGATATTTGGATCATCGATTGCAGGGAAATACGACCTGCTGTTGACTGTGATCTGGAAACCCGCCCGACGAAAGAGATCTATCGTCGCGTTTTCCAGGCTTCCCTTTGGAATACCAAGCTTGAGTGTCATTGTGCTCCTCCGTATACGTCGTTTGGTGAAAATGTTTTTTCGGCCGTTGTTGACCATTCATTGCCCTGTCGTGTTCTAAAAAAACAGCTGGCATATCCTTCGTGACAAACCCCTGGGCCATTTGCAATCACTTCAATAACCAAGGCGTCTCTGTCGCAATCCGTACGCAGGTTGACCACCTGCAGCGTGTGTCCCGACGATTCGCCCTTCAGCCACAACTTGTCGCGTGAACGGCTGTAAAAAACCACGAAGCCTGTTGATATTGTTTGCGCGTACGCCTGCTCATTCATGAAACCGACCATCAGTACTTCCTTGGACACGGAATCTTGAATAACTGCAGCAACGAGACCTTCGAGTTTGCTGAAATCCAGTTCGCTATCGGTGTTTACATTCATCATTTTGGCCTTTGTTTTAGGTGAATTTGGACATAAAAAAACCCGCCGGTGAAACCGACGGGCTCTGAGCAGTTTGGAGAAACTGGGTGCGTTACAGATGAGCCCGTCGTGTCACGTGATGCACGTGATGGTGGGCGACATGTGTAATCAACATCTGAAGACGCACCCTAATGGCACGGTGAACGTAACACAACCCGTGATTACTAGAGCAGCGTGGCTGGTAATGCGCTCATCTCGAGGTGCAATTCGGAGCCCGTATAGGGGTGCGCAAGTGCTACTTCTTCATTGAGTTCGATACCAAGACCGGGCTCGGTTGACGGGATAATGAAACCATTTTCGAACTTGATCGACGTCTTGACGACTTGAGCATGAAAGCCTTGCCATCCCTGAATCGTCTCAAGTATCAAGAAGTTTGGTGAGCACGTCGCCAACTGAATGTTTGCCGCAGCAACAACTGGGCCACAATACAGATGCGGCGCGATTTGAGCGTGGTACACCTCGGCCATTGAAGCAATTTTCTTGCCCTCGAGCAACCCTCCACAACGACCGAGATTGGGTTGCAAAATTGAAGCAGCACCGTGCTTGAGCAGTTGATGAAACTCGTACTTTGTTGTCAGTCGCTCACCTGCCGAAATGGGAATGCTGGTTGCCCGAGCAACTTTGGCGATCTCTTCCGGAGAATCTGGCGGTACTGGCTCTTCAAACCACAGCGGGTCGTATTTCTCTAATTGCTTTGCAAGACGGATTGCACCCGACGCACTGAACTGACCATGCGTTCCAAACAAAATGTCTGCACGTGTGCCAATCGCTTCGCGTACCGCGCGCACCATTTTCACCGACAGATCGATTGCATGAAGCGCAGGTTGGCGACCATCGAACACCGAGTAACGACCAGCCGGATCAAACTTCACACCAGTGAAGCCCCGCTCCACTTCACGCACTGCGGCTTCTGCCGCTGCGGCTGGGTCGCTGTAAACAGGATCGTCCGCATACACGTCGACGCCTACCGGTGGATACAAGTAGGTATAAGCGCGCAACTTTTCGTGCACTCGCCCACCGAGTAATTCATAGACGGGCTTGCCTGTTTCTTTGCCACAGATATCCCACATGGCCATCTCTAAACCGCTGACGATTCCCCCAGTGGTGAGATCTGGGCGAAGTGAATAGCCCCGCCCGTACACATTCCTCCACATCATTTCGATATGAAAAGGATCGTGACCGATGACGTGACGTTGCGCTACCTCTTCGATCATTTTGGCAACAAGATGTGGTGAGTACGTTGCCGTATACACCTCGCCGATGCCGGTGACGCCCGAGTCGGTTGTCAGCTTGACGAAAATAAAATACCGACCGCCAAATCGCGGAGGTGGGTTACCCACCACAAAGGTTTTGACGTCGGTGACAAGCATGTTAGAAAACGATCACGTTTCGAAGAGCTTCGCCGCGCTTAACTGCGTCGATTGCTTCGTTGATTGCCTCGATTGGATATCTCTTGGTGACCAACTCATCCAATTTGACACGGCCTTGGCCGTACAGATCAACAAGATTTGGAATATCAACTTGAATACGGGCTGAACCCATCTTGGATCCAAGAATGTTTTGGCTGTAAGCCGCCATTGTGCCTGGGTCGATCTCAGACATCACTCCGCTTGCTGGCATGCCAACCAAGACAACCGAACCACCCTTGCCGAGCATGCCGTACGACGAGTCAAATGCCGATTTCACACCAACTGTGACGAATACATAGTCGGCGCCGCGACCATCAGTGATCTCAAGCACACGCTCGGCCACGTTTTCCGTTTTGGAGTTGATTCCGTGCGTTGCACCGAAGCCCTTCGCCGCCTCAATCTTATTATCGGCAATATCAATTGCAATAACCGAGCGCGCACCGCTGACATGGGCACCCTGAATTGCATTAAGCCCGACGCCACCCGTTCCGATAACTGCAACATGGCTACCTGCAGGAACTTTTGCCGTGTTGGTTACTGCGCCGAAGCCAGTGATGACACCGCACGCAAGCAGCGAGGCCGACGAGAACGGAATGTTTGTAGGTACTGCTACGCATTGCGATTCGTGCACGAGCACTTTTTCGGCAAAGCCACCTGTTCGCATGCTTTGAACAATCGATTTACCGTCTTTGTCGGTAAGTGGCGACTTGGCGTCAAGCGGAAACTGGGTGCTGCACGTTACGGGATTGCCCATGCTGCATCCGTGGCAGTGGCCGCACGAGCGAATGAGTGTGACGACAACATGCTCTCCCACTTTCACCGTGGTGACACCGTCGCCTACTTCTTCTACAACTCCGGCGCATTCGTGGCCATAGATGGCAGGAAGCGTGCCGCCCCAAGCACCATCGGCGTACGAAATGTCGCTGTGACAAATTGCGACTGCGGCAACCTTTACACGCACTTCCCCTGGGCCGGTTTTTGCTAACTGAACATCTTCAATGACCAGTGGCTTACCAAACTCGCGACACACTGCTGCTTTCATACAAAACCTCTACTACGTTTCGAAGGGGGATAATTGGACTTACTTAATGTAGTCGGCTGACTCCTCGTCAAGTATTTTCATCAGTTCGGACATGAACATTTGGGCCGCTTCCGGATATTCGTCCCACTGTTTCCGTGTGGCGGACGCAACCGCGTCGCCAATGAGCGAGAGTGGCTGGCCCGTTGAAAGTGCGAGAACCTGCAGCTTGGACGCGTGTTCCAAGTAGTACAACTTTTCGAAACACTCGGCAACCGAAGGCGCCGCCACCAGCACTCCGTGATTGCCCAAAAACAGCACATCTTTCCCTTCAGTCATCAGTGAAGCAAGGCGCTCCCCTTCGCTGGCCTCTAGCAACATGCCCGAGTAGTTGCGGTCGTAGGCAATTCGTTGGAAAAATCGACACGCGTTTTGATCAAGCATCAAAAACTCGAAACCATCAAGGCAAGCAAGCGTCGTTGCGTATGGCATGTGGGAATGCATGAGCACGCGGGCATTAGGTATTTTCTGATGAAGGTGCGAATGCAGAATCCATGCCGTCGGATCGACCCCGTGGTCGATGCCATCATCGTCGATTTTTTCGGTATCAATCAGAACCAGTTCGCTTGCGCGCATTCTCGAGAAGTGTCTACCGCGTGGATTGATCAAGAACTTCTGACCGTCGTCGCTCACAGCGGCGCTGAAGTGATTGGCAACGGCCTCGTGGTAATTGAGCCTTGCCGCCCAACGAAATGCGGCCGCCAGTTCTCGACGAGTTTGTTTTATCTCACCCATGACCCCCCCGATCACTGCAACGCTTAGCGCAGAAACTACTCCAGTTCGGCTGGGAAACCCGGGGCGCGCAAATCGGTGTTGGTTGCGTCTTCGAGCAACTTCACAACCTGTGAAGACCATGCGTCTCCACCGTAAGCAGCCTTTGCACGGATGAAGGTTTGGTAAGTATGGCCAGCCAAATCAAGTGGAACACCAAACTCGTTGCCATACTCCATTGCGAAACCCAAATCCTTCAACGCCAAGTCCATCGTGAAATTGATGTTGTAGCTGCCGTTCAAAATCACTTGGCTTTCGGTTTCGTGAACAAAACTGTTTCCTGAAGATTCTTTGATTGCCTCAAACGCAACACCCAAGTCGAGCCCGCCGCGTTTTGCAAGCATCAATGCTTCGCCTGCCGCAACAAGGTGGATGAAAGCAAGCATGTTGGTAATTACTTTGATGACAGCAGCGCTGCCCAACTTGCCGATGTACAACACCGGCTTGCCCATCGCGTTCAGTGCCTTTTCATGAGCCTGGAACACACTCTGCTCGCCGCCAACTAGCACCGTGATGTCACCGTGGGCAGCCTTATGAACGCCTCCGGTTACCGGTGCTTCCAGCACGTTGATGCCCTTTGCCTGGCACAACGCACCAAGACGAAGCGTTTCGCTCTGATCATTGGTGCTCATGTCTACCCAAGTTGCTGCGATAGAACGTGATGCAAGCGAGTCGATCACGCCGTCCTTGCCCGTCAGCACAATGTCAATCGCGCGTGGAGAAGGCAAGCAAGTGAACACTGTGTCGGATGCGTCGCAGAGTTCCTTAATTGAGCTCGCCAATTTTGCGCCCTTCGCAACAAGTGGTGCTGCTGCTTCTTTGTTTAGGTCGTAGACGGTTACTTCAAAACCGTTTCGAACAAGGCTTCCAGCCAAGAACTTGCCGATGTGACCCAAACCGATAAAACCGCAACGCATGTGTTCCCCTTTATTGCTTTATGAAATGAATAATTACAGCTGAATCCAAGTGGTCTTCAAGTTGGTGTAGCCCTCAATCGAGTGCAGTGAGCGATCGCGCCCAGTACCCGATTGCTTGAATCCACCGAATGGTGTCGTGATCGAACTGCGATCGAACGTGTTTACCCACACGGTTCCAGCGCGCAACTGACGAGCGATCTTGTGTGCCTTGCTGACATCGCGAGTCCACAGCGCGGCGCCCAAGCCGTACTGCGAGTCGTTAGCAATGCGAACTGCATCTTCCTCGTTTGTTACGCGAACCGAACCCAAGACTGGGCCAAAGATTTCTTCTTTCTCAATTCGCATTCCGGGCTTTACGTTTTGGAAGATTGTTGGTGGAATGTAAATACCGCCCTTAACCGGCTCGACAGGCTTTCCACCGGTGTGGATGGTGGCCCCCTCTTGCAAACCAATGTTGATGTATTCATTGACTCGGTCGAACTGCGAACGGTCGACAATGGTTCCCATTGCCGTCTTCGGATCGTAAGTGTCGCCAGGCATAATCGTTTCGGAAACCTTGCGCACTTTTTCTAGCAATTCATCTTCGATCTTTTGATCCACAATCATTCGCGTGCCTGCATGGCAAGTTTGGCCCGCGTTGTAAAACACTCCCCACGCAATTGCAGATGCCGCGGCATCAACGTCTGGGCAGTCGGAAAGAACAACGTGCGGTGTCTTGCCGCCAAGCTCTAGTGAAACTGCCTTCGCGTTGCTTTCTGCCGAATACTTCAAGAAGTACTTGCCCACTTCTGTGGAGCCGGTGAAGGCCAACTTATTGACGTCCATGTGCTTGCCAAGAGTGCCGCCGCAGCTTGGGCCAAAGCCATTCACCACGTTGAACACGCCAGCAGGCACTCCCGCCTGCACGGCAAGCTCGGCAAACAAGAGCGCTGAAAGTGGCGACTGTTCTGCTGGCTTCAAGATGACGGAGTTGCCTCCGGCTAAAGCCGCGCCAACCTTCCAGGAAGAAATGATGAGTGGGTAGTTCCAGGGCACCACTGCACCGACAACACCCATTGGTTCGCGCTCGATAAGGGCGATGCTGTCGCGAGGGACGGGCGCAATCTCGCCGTACAACTTGTCGATTGTTTCGGCGTACCACTGAATGTTGTTGGAGCACGATACAACGTCGACGTTGAGCGAGTCGCTAATTGGCTTGCCGCAGTTCATGGTTTCGAGAAGCGCGAGCTCTTCTGCATTGTCTCGAATAAGTTGCGCCCACTTCAACATGATGTTCTTGCGATCGAGAGGAGCCATTTCGCTCCACACTCCCGAATCGAAACTTGCTTTTGCAGCAGCTACCGCACGATTGACATCTTCAACATCGCCTTCGGCAACATGAGCAATGACCGATCCGTCGCGTGGGTTAATCGACTCGAATGTCTTGCCGCTGACCGCATCAACAAACTTGCCGTTGATGAACAGTTGCGTTCGGGCAACTTTCTGTGCTGCTCGCTTTGTCCAGTCGGCGGTGGTGAGTGTGCTGGCCATGGGGTTCTCCAAAGGGGTCGTGGTATATCAGGGCGAAGAAACCGTACCAGCCGTCATAGGCTCTCCGAAATGAAGACACAGCGCCTACTCGTGATTGCCTCAGTGGAGCGCACGGGCAGCACGCTTCTTTGTTCTATTTTGCGGGGCACCCAAGCTGCCGGGGCACCCGAGGAATACCTCAATATTCAGACCAAGAATTTTGCCCGGTTACGCAAGATGGTGGGTGCACCCAAACTTCGCTTATCTCAGCTACCGATGGCCCTGGCCAGGTTGGCAACCGGTCGATACAGCTGGAAAGACATTTCGTCCTTCTCGCAAGTTTCCTTTCGCGACTATCTGCTCGCGGTCGCTCGCGAGCGAACGACCCCCAATGGCGTATTCGGCGTGAAGATGCACTGGAACCAATACAAGCGCCACATGATCGACCTTGGATTAGACGTGAACGTTTGGGAAGCGCCAGTCAGTTGGGTGCGAATCACCAGAGAAAATGAATTACGCCAAGCAATATCATTCGTGCGTGCTGCACAAAGCGAATCGTGGAACAGCAATATGCAAGTTGTGCGCGAGCCGATATACGACGCCGCGGCAATCATCAGTGCCCTCAATCGCATAGCCGAAGAAAACGCAGAATGGGACAACTACTTTGCAGCAGAAGGAATTGTGCCACTGCACATCACCTACGAGCAGTTGACTCAAAATATGGATTCGACCGTGCGCAAAGTCATGGCCTTTGTCGACTCCCCTGTTGATGTGGTTCCGGCCCCACAAACGAAGAAGCAATCCGAATCCACCAGCCGGCAATGGGCCGAGCGGTTCGTGACCGAGCACCCTGACCACGCACACCGATTGGGCACGCCCCAGTAACGAAGGGTGCAAAACCACGCATTCTCCTGCGACAATGGAGCCGTGAGCAACAAACACGTCTCCGATATTTTTGACCAATCAGCTTGGGACGAGGTTCAAGGCTTTTCGTTCACCGACATTACGTACCACCGCGCAAAGGCACATGGAACTGTGCGCATTGCGTTTAACCGACCGGAAGTGCGCAATGCGTTTCGCCCTTCAACTGTGGACGAACTTTTTGTTGCACTAGACCACGCAAGGCAAAGCACCGATGTTGGATGCGTGCTTCTCACCGGCAATGGCCCCTCGCCGAAAGATGGCGGCTGGGCGTTTTGCAGCGGTGGCGATCAACGCATTCGTGGCAAAGATGGATACAAATACGCAACCGGCGAAACCGCAAGCACCATCAACCAAGGACGCACAGGACGATTGCACATTTTGGAAGTGCAGCGCCTGATTCGATTTATGCCCAAGGTAGTCATCTGCGTTGTTCCCGGCTGGGCAGCTGGCGGCGGACACAGCCTGCACGTTGTTGCCGATCTAACGATTGCCAGCAAAGAACACGGTCGTTTCAAACAAACCGACGCTGACGTTGCAAGCTTTGACGGTGGCTTCGGTTCGGCTTACTTGGCTCGTCAAGTTGGCCAGAAATTCGCTCGCGAAATTTTCTTTCTTGGTCGTGAATACTCTGCCGACGATGCGAAACGCATGGGCATGGTCAACGAAGTTGTACCTCACACAGAATTAGAGTCGACCGCATTGCAGTGGGCGAAAGAAATCAATCAGAAAAGCCCCACCGCACAGCGCATGCTCAAGTTCTCGTTCAACCTGATTGACGACGGATTGGTTGGGCAACAAGTTTTTGCTGGCGAGGCAACACGTCTTGCATACATGACCGATGAGGCAGAAGAAGGACGCAATGCGTTCCTTGAAAAGCGTGACCCTAATTGGGACGCTTACCCTTGGCAGTTCTAGAACCCTGCATAATCTGTGATCATTGACATCGAGAGCGCATCGGACGAACGGCTGCATGCGTTTCGTTGGCGAGAGCGGCAACTAACAACGATTGCCCAGCGCAAGAGCGTTCTCGGAGAGGGAATGTTCATTGCCGAGGGTGACTTGGTCGTTCGTCGTGCACTTGAGGCAGGCTGCAAGCCAGATGTGGTGTTGTGCGATCCGAAATGCGCGCACGAGTTTGCCGAATCCGTTCATCAAGCGGGTGGCACAACCCTGACCGCCTCCGCCGATATCCGTCGAGAAGTAACTGGGCTTGGCGTACCACTTGATGCGATTGGTGTCTTTCTTCGTCCACCAATATCGGATTCGCAAGAGCTCATCAATGTCTCGACGCGGATCATCGTGCTGGACTGCGTTGATAATCCCAGCAATGTAGGCACCATTGCTCGTAGCGCTGCGGCGCTTGGTTGGAACGCGTTGCTGCTTGACAGCACTTCTGCCGACCCGCTTGCGCGACGCGCACTTCGCGTGAGCATGGGAACTACCTTCAAACTTCCATTTGCACGCGTGTCCAATGTTGGCGAGACACTACAACTGTTGGCAGCACGTGGGTTCTCAATTGTGGGAATGACGCCGCACCACCCAACCAAAAAGGTGGAGAGCCTGCGGGAGATACGGCTTGCAGACAATCAACCACGAGCGGTTGTGCTTGGTTCGGAGCGCCAAGGCCTCACCGATGCAGCCCTCGAACACTGCAATGTGCTGGCGCGTGTCGAAATGGCCGATGGCATCGACTCACTCAATGTCGCGGCCGCTACCGCAATTGCGTGCTACGCGTTGCGTTAACTATTGCCCCGTGTTCACCAGGTGTTGAGCA
Source organism: Ilumatobacteraceae bacterium (assembly GCA_036746695.1). Lineage (GTDB taxonomy): Bacteria > Actinomycetota > Acidimicrobiia > Acidimicrobiales > Ilumatobacteraceae > UBA3006. Next base: position 442,489 of record DAIODP010000001.1, read on the forward strand.
GCGTTGCTCATGTATTCGCTGAGCCTCGTTCGTACAGAGTCTGAAGTTGGCATGGCGTCAATGGCGCCTTGCATGTGCATCAGCCAATGATCACGTTCGCGTTCACCAATCGCAAAAGGAAAGTGGCGTTGTCTCAGCCTGGGGTGACCACGCTCGTCCGAATAGGTTGTGGGGCCGCCCCAATACTGAATGAGAAAAAGTGACAGTCGTTCCTTGGCACCTGCAAGATCGGTGCGATCGGGATACAGCGAAATAATCACCTCATCGTTGATCACGCCCTCATAAAACTTGTTGACGAGTTCAACGAAAAAGTCGCTTCCGCCTACCTCTTGATACAGGCTGACTTCGTCACTCATAAGAGCTAGAAGAACTCGGGTTCTTCCCAACCCGGAAAAATGTCAGGAAGTTCAGTCGAAACTTTTCCTGTGAACTGCGCAGGCCTCTTTTCAAGGAAGCTAGTGACGCCCTCGCGTACATCCTCGCTTCGACCACGAATCTGTATGCCGCGCGAGTCGACGCGATGCGCTTCCATCGGGTGCGACGCACCCAACATCCTCCACATCATCTGCCGAGAAAGTGCAACAGAGACCGGCGCGGCGTTATCGGCAATCTCTCGTGCCAAACCCCGAGCCACGTTCATCAGCTCGTCGGCCGGGTGGATGCTGCGCACTAAACCACCCGCAAGTGCCTCAGCCGCCGAAAACACTCGACCGGTGAATACCCATTCCTGAGCCTGCTGGATGCCAACAATGCGTGGCAGGAACCATGAGGAACACGCCTCCGGAACAATCCCCCGACGTGTAAACACGAAACCAAACTTTGCGGTGTCGGCAGCAATACGGATGTCCATAGGCAATGTCATGGTGACACCGATGCCGACACCAGCACCATTCAATGCCCCGATGATTGGCTTGTTGCACTTAAACATTCGCAGCGTCACTGTGCCGCCGCCATCGCGACGGAACTTGCTTGACGACTCGGTGCTCAACTTGCCGTCGCTGAATGTGTCGCCACCTGCGGCCAAGTCGGCACCGGCACAGAACGCCCGACCAGCGCCAGTGACAATCACTGCGCGAACATTGTCGTCGGCATCTACCTGATCGAAAGCATCAATCAGCTCGGTCATCATGACGTAGGTGAACGCATTGAGTTTCTCGGGACGATTAAGCGTGATTGTCGCGATGCCATCTTCTACTTGATAGATGATCTCTGAATAGTTGGGTGCAACTGAAGCCATACCCAACCTTACGTTGAGTGGCTAGACGTCGAGAAAGCGAGACGCAGCAATTGCAGAACCCACGGCCCCGACTACTGCACCAATTGCCAAGATCATCAGCATGACGCCACTCAGGTAACTGGACGGAACAACCAACGACGAGATGCCAGTTCCTGGCTTAAATGAGGCAACCCCATTAGTCCATGCCGAATTGAGCACCCACAAGCCACCGCACGAGACGACCGCGCCAATGAGGCCTTGCAGTAATCCTTCGAGCATGAACGGAATGCGAATGAACCAATTTGTTGCACCAACAAGCTTCATCACTTCTATCTCTCGACGTCGGGCGAACATTGCGGTTCGAATGGTGTTCCAAATGAGCCCAACCGCAACAACAAGCAACACAAGCGACATGACGAGCGTTACCGTGCGAACGAAACCAGACAGTGTTGAGATCACCTGAAACTCGTCTTCGGCCAGAGCAACGTCTTCAACACCCGGCAACGAGCGATATTGCTCACTCAGGCTTCGAACCAGGGCCGGATCTTGCGTGATCGGAACAACTTTGAACTGGGAAGGAATGTTCTCGGGAGTAAGCAGGCTGAGCGTTACTGGGTCGCCAACGAAAATTCGTTTGGCTTCTTCGTAGGTTTGTGCTTTGTCCAGATATGCAAGTTTCTCGGTGTCAATGATTGTTGGCGACGAACGAATTGTTTGGTCGACAAGCGCAATTTGCTCGGGTGAGGCGTCGCTGCGGATAAACACGATCATTTCGACATCGCCGCGCCACTGCACCAGCAAGTTGTCGAATGCGCGTTGAATGAGCAGCGTGGCACCCACAAGAAGAAGGGCAATTGCAGAAGTAAGGATGGCCGCGGCAGTGAGTGTGAGGTTGCGCCGAAAACTGGCCCACATTTCCCGGAACGCGTACGTGATTCTGGCGATCATTCGTATACCCCGCGCTCTTGGTCACGCACGATGACGCCACGATCCAACTGGATAACTCGACGGCGCATGGCATTCACCACGCGGTGATCGTGCGTTGCCATCACGACCGTTGTTCCAGTTGTGTTGATTTCGTCAAGCAGCGCCATGATGCCCTCTCCAGTTGCCGGGTCGAGGTTGCCCGTTGGTTCGTCGGCCAGCAAGATAAGCGGCCGATTGACGAATGCACGCGCGATAGACACGCGCTGTTGCTCGCCACCAGAAAGCTGGTGAGGGAAACGGTCCTCTTTGCCCGCAAGGCCTACGAGATCGAGAACAATGGGAACCTGTCGATTCACCATGTGTCTTGGCTTGCCAATCACTTCTAGGGCGAACGCAACGTTTTCAAAGACTGTTTTGTTTGTGAGCAGCTTGTAGTCCTGAAAGACGTTTCCCATATTGCGCCGCAGGAATGGAACCCTCGAGTCGGAGATTTCGTTGATGTTGCGTCCCGCAACCCACACGTCACCGCGCTCGGGGCGCTCTTGCCTGTTGATCAATCGCAGCAATGTGGATTTTCCAGAACCGGATGGACCGACCAAAAAGACGAAATCGCCCTTCGCCACGTCGAACGAGGCGTCGCGTACGGCGACATTCTCGGCGCCGTATCTCTTGGTCACATTTTCCAAACGGATCATGGGGGCCCTCTCAGGTAGCCGACGCTCGTTACCGATCAGTCTAATTTATGATTCGGAGTTTGCGCGTCGCCAGCGCAGGAAGCCTTCCATAAACAGGTCCAAATCGCCGTCGAGCACACCCGCGATGTTTCCGCTTTCGATATCAGTGCGCACGTCTTTCACCATTTGATATGGCTGCATTACGTACGAACGAATCTGACTTCCCCACCCAACTGTTGCCGACTTACCTGCAATAGTTCGCAGTTCTTGCTCGCGCTCTTCTTCAATGCGTGCAGCAACCATCGTTCGCAAACGCTTCAATGCATTCTCACGGTTTTGCAACTGTGAACGCTCCTGCTGCGATGAAGCCACCAACCCAGTTGGCTCATGAATGAGACGCACCGCCGACGAAGTTTTGTTCACATGCTGACCACCTGCGCCAGATGCGCGAAACACCTCCATGCGGATGTCGCTTTCGTTTATCTCTACGTCAAGGTCGTCGAGTACTGGCCAAACCTGGATGGTCGCAAAACTTGTTTGACGACGACCCTGGTTGTCGAATGGGCTAATGCGAACCAATCGGTGCGTGCCGCGCTCGGATGTGAGCATGCCATAGGCGTAGCGCCCCCGAACTGTGAAGTCGGCAGACAGAATGCCCGCTTCGGTGCCGAGTGAGATGTCGCCGACTTCGATGGAAAATGCTTTTCGCTCGGCCCAGCGCGTGAACATACGCAGCAACATTTCGCTCCAGTCCTGCGCATCGACGCCACCATCTTTTGCATTGATCTGCACGATTGCGTCGGCTTCGTCATGCACTCCTGTAAACAAGCTGCGCAACTCCAGCGCATCCAGTTTCGACTTGGCGAGCGAAATGCCACGCTCGAGTTCGGGCTCCTGTGTTTCGTCGTCTACTTCTCGAGCCATCTCGTGCAACACCTCAAGATCTTCTACAGACGAAGCAAGTTGTCGGAAATCCTCAAGATCAGTTTTGAGGTTTGCATACTCGGCATTTACTTTCTTTGCGTTGTCTTGGTCGTCCCACAAATCTGGACGAGCAACGTCTACTTCAAGTTCGACCATGCGCTCTTTCCCAGCTGCCACCTTGAGATAAACGGCTGCTTCGTCTACGCGCCGGCGAAGGTCGTTGAGGTCGTTCGAGAAGTCACGCATGATGCACTAAGTATTAATGGAGTTATTCGCGCCCGTGGCACATTTTGTATTTCTTACCTGAGCCGCAAGGGCAAGGTGCGTTTCTTGGCGTTGTCGACCAATCCTCGGCAGATTTGACGACAGTCTTTTGAACGGGAGTCGAAGTTGGAATAGCTTCAGGAGACGCCTCAGAAAATGCTGTGTTTTCTTCTGTTTCGAAAGATGTCTGTTGCAAGTTTTGCACCTGCATTGTCGGCGCTTCATTCTTTACCACTTGTACATGCATCACATACTTGACAAAGTCCTGCGCGATGCCCTTCATCAATGCACCAAACATTTCGAAGCCTTCGCGCTGCCACTCGGTGAGAGGATCTTTCTGGCCCATAGCTCGAAGGTTGATGCCCTCTTGCAAATAGTCCATCTCTTCGAGATGCTCTCGCCAGCGCTGATCGATGATGCGAAGCATGACCTGACGCTCTACCTCGCGCATCGTTGATTCGCCCATCTCTGACTCGCGTTGTGCGTAGAACCGAGATGCGTCGGCCATGATCACGTCGTACATGTCGTCGGTGTTAGCGCAATCGCCGAGGTGACCGATAGTGACAGCCGACGGCCAGAACGAAACGAGCTCGCGGGCCAAGCCTTCCAAATCCCATTCGTCATCGGCATCCGAAACGCAATGAGTCTCGATTAAGGCATCCACTGCTTCGGCCAGGTAGTCCATTGCGGCCACTTTCAAATCGAGGCCTTCAAGAATTTGGTCGCGTCGCTGATAAATGACCTTGCGCTGCTCGTTCATTACTTCGTCGTACTTAAGAACGTTCTTTCGGATTTCACCGTTTCGTTGTTCGACGGTGGACTGCGCACGCTCGATGGCTTTCGTGACCATGCCCGCTTCAATCGCTTCGTCCTCAGGAAGCGCGCGACCCATCACCCAGCTGAGTGCGCCAGTGGCAAACAGGCGCATCAATTCGTCATCGAGGCTGAGATAGAAGCGGCTTTCGCCCGGGTCTCCCTGACGGCCTGCACGACCACGCAATTGATTATCGATTCGCCTCGACTCGTGGCGCTCGGTGCCAAGAACATACAGACCACCAAGTGAACGAACCTTGTCGCCTTCCTCTTGGCAAGAAACTTTGTACGACTTCACGAGCTCGTCATAACGAGCCTTTGCGGCCACCCTTGATGCGCGGTATTCGTCGGACATTTGGGCAAGCGGAAGCGGCAAGTCGGATTCATCGGCAAGCGTGTCGGCCGCAAAGCCCTCGCGAAGAACATGTTGCTGAGCAAGACCCTCGGGATTGCCGCCCAGCAAGATGTCGACGCCTCGACCAGCCATGTTTGTTGCGACCGTTACAGAGCCAAGCCTTCCAGCCTGAGTGACAATGATGGCCTCGCGCGTGTGCTGTTTTGCGTTCAACACTTCGTGCTTAATGCCGCGCTGATCCAATTTGCGCGACAACAACTCGCTCTTTTCGACGCTGACAGTACCAACCAAGATTGGCTGGCCTGTTTTGTGCCTTGCTTCGATGTCGTCTACCACCGCAGTGAACTTTGCTGTTTCCGACTTGTAGATAAGGTCGGCGTTGTCGACTCGGACCATGGCGCGGTTGGTTGGAATTGGCACCACCTGCAGGCCGTATGTGTTCATCAGTTCGGCTGCTTCGGTTTGAGCCGTTCCGGTCATTCCGCTGAGTTTGTCGTACATGCGGAAGTAGTTCTGCAACGTGATCGTTGCAAGAGTCTGATTCTCTTCTTTGATCTTGACGCCCTCTTTGGCCTCGACCGCCTGGTGAATACCCTCGCTCCACCGGCGACCTTCAAGAATTCGTCCGGTGAACTCGTCGACGATTTTTACTTCGCCGTCTTGAACGATGTAGTCCTTGTCGCGGTGATACAGCACTGCAGCTTTCAGAGCAACCTGCAATTGGTGGACCAAGTTTTGCTGCACTTCGTCGTACAAGTTGTCGATGCCTAATTGTTGTTCGACTTTCTCGATACCGGCTTCGGTGGGCACAACAATTCGTTTGTCTTCTTCCACTTCGAAGTCGACATCACGTTTTAGCGAACGAACGATGCTCGCAAAGCGGTAATACATCTTTGCGGCATCGGCCAAACGACCGGAGATAATCAACGGCGTACGCGCCTCGTCAATCAGAATGGAGTCGACTTCGTCGACGACAGCAAAATGATGACCGCGCTGCACCTTGTCGTCTTTTGTGCCGGCCATGTTGTCGCGCAAGTAGTCGAAACCAAATTCGTTATTCGTTCCGTAGGTGATGTCGGCTGCGTAGTCGACACGCTTCTCTGCAGGAGATGTGCGAACGCCAGGGATTACCAAACCAACTTCCAAGCCCATGAAGCGATGAATGCGACCCATCCATTCGGCGTGAAAGCGCGCAAGATAGTCGTTGACCGTGATGACGTGCACTCCGTTGCCACTGAGCGCGTTGAGATAAGCGGGCAATGTGGAGACAAGTGTCTTTCCCTCGCCCGTGCGCATTTCTGCAACCCAACCTGCGTGAAGCGCAGCGCCACCCATCAACTGCACATCGAAATGCCGCTGGCCAATGACACGCGACGAGGCCTCCCGCACAACGGCGAATGCCTCGATCATGAGATCGTCGACATCCTCGCCGCGCTCGATGCGCTGGCGGAACTCGATGGTCTTGGCCTGCAATGCCGTGTCGCTTAGGGCCTTGATCTCGGGCTCGAGCGCGTTGATGTCCGGGACAATGGCCGCCAGGGCTTTGACCTTTTTGCCCTCACCGGCACGAAGAATGCGATCTAGAAGGGCCATGCGACCATTGACTCTACCTGCGCTCGGATGGTGCCGGAGTAGCAGCAAATGCCGCACACGTCACGCGAATGGCGCCTGCTTCGCGAAGCGCGGTTGCAGCACGTCCGAGGGTTGACCCTGTTGTTACGACGTCATCGACCAGTAACACTCGCCCCACGCTGTTACATGCCCGAGCAACAAATGTGGGGCCGAGCAGCCGCGCATCGCGAGACTGTCCAGTTTGTGCAGTGGATGAAGTTCGTCTGAGGAGCTTCCTGCACGGAACACCCAGCCGAAATGACACGGCGCGAGCAATCAGCTCCGCCTGATCGTGCCCACGCTCGTGAGCGCGATACTTGCTAGTTGGTGCCCATGTCACAACATTGACTAGCTCGAGGCTGAGTGACAGTCGCTCCACCATCACTTCGGCAAACAGCGCTGCGATCCCCCGATGATTATGAAATTTGAGACCATGCACGAGATGACGTGCCGTGCTGTCGTAACTAACTGCGGCAATTACGCCAAGAACGCTCGGTAATTCCTGTTGCAACATCTCGTGCTTGCAATGCGCACACACGCCCTGAATATGACGCGAACATCCATCACACCGATATGTAAAAAGCATTGTGATCCCCCTCGTTGAAACGGTTACCCTGACGAGGTGCCGAACTACTTCTTGCGCCCCTTCAAAGACCGCCCAGCGCAACGCCTCACACGATGTGTATTCGGATTGACGTTGTTCGGCGTGGGAATTGGCATGCAAAAGCGCGGCAACCTTGGGTTACCACCGTGGGACGTATTCCACGACGGACTGAGCGGAATCATTGATTGGCCGTTTGGTCGAACCATCATTTTGACAAGTGCTTTCGTCATGCTCTTGTGGATTCCGTTGCGCCAGGCGCCTGGATTCGCCACCATTTTGAACGCTGTTCAAATCGGAGTTGTCGCCGACATTTTCTTATCTATCGTTCCTACCTCAACCTGGATGCCCGCGCGTGTTGCACTCATGTTTGGAGGCATCGTCGTTACCGGCATCGGTTCGGGCTTTTACATCGGCGCCGGTTTGGGCCCAGGCCCACGTGATGGGTTAATGACGGGGCTTGCCAAACGCGGAATGAACCTGGCTGTTGCACGCACCTCCGTTGAAGTAACCATCATGATCACCGGAGTGATTTTGGGTGGTTCTATCGGCGTGGGAACGCTCGCATTCGCGTTGTTGATCGGCCCAATTGTTGCGCGGGCGCTTCCGTTGTTACAGATACGCCCGCGCGTCTAAACCCATTAGTAACGGTATGCGTCTGGCTTGAACGGGCCACTTGGTGCAATGCCCAAGTAGTCGGCCTGTTCGTCGGTCATCTTGGTGAGTACTGCGCCCAATGCGTCAAGGTGCAGTGAGGCAACCTTTTCGTCCAAGTGTTTTGGCAGCACGTACACACCGAGCGGATACTTCTCGGTGTTTTGGAACAATTCGATCTGAGCGATCACTTGATTAGAAAATGAGCAACTCATCACAAAACTTGGGTGCCCAGTTGCGCAACCAAGATTGACCAAACGTCCCTCTGCCAGAACGATGACTGCGTGTCCGTCTTGGAACGTCCATAAGTCGGTGCCAGCCTTCAGCTCGTCGCGAGTTGCGCCACTTCGTGCAAGGCCTGCCATGTCGATTTCGTTATCGAAGTGGCCGATGTTGCAAACGATCGCATTGTGCTTCATTCTTGCCATGTGATCAACGGTGATGATTGCTTCGTTGCCGGTGGCCGTCACAAAAACGTCTGCAATCGGGGTCATTTTTTCAAGTGTGTCCACCTGGTAACCCTCCATTGCCGCCTGCAACGCATTGATCGGGTCGATTTCGGTGACAATCACTCGTGCACCTTGGCCGCGGAGGCTTTGTGCACAACCCTTGCCAACGTCGCCGTAGCCGCAGACCACTGCAGTCTTGCCAGCAAGCATCACGTCGGTCGCACGGTTGATTGCATCAATCAATGAATGGCGGCAACCGTAGAGATTGTCGAACTTGGACTTGGTGACGCTGTCGTTGACATTGATAGCCGGAAAGAGCAACTCGTTGCGCTCGGCCATTTTGTACAAACGCTTGACGCCAGTGGTCGTTTCCTCGGTGACGCCCTTGATCGGTTTCGCCATCTTCGTCCACTTGTTTGGTTCGGTCTTCAGCGTGCGCTGCAAGAGGCCGAGCACGATTGCAAGCTCTGGGTTTGACGCGGTCGTTGGGTCTGGCACTGCGCCAGCCTTTTCAAACTCGACACCCTTGTGCAACAACATGGTGGCATCGCCGCCATCGTCCAAGATCATGTTTGGGCCGTCGCCGTCTGGCCATGTCATCATCTGATCGGTTGCCCACCAATACTCCTCAAGCGTCTCGCCCTTCCAAGCAAAAACGGGAACGCCGTTTGGCTCGTCAACCGTTCCATTCGGCCCCACAACCACCGCTGCTGCTGCGTGATCTTGAGTAGAAAAAATGTTGCAACTAGCCCAGCGGACTTCTGCACCAAGCTCGATCAAGGTCTCGATCAACACTGCAGTTTGAATAGTCATGTGCAGCGAACCGGAAATGCGTGCGCCCTTCAGCGGCTTTGTCTTGCCAAACTCTTTGCGCAGAGCGCGCAAGCCTGGCATTTCATGTTCGGCCAAGTGAATTTCTTTGCGGCCAAACGGTGCCATTGAAAGATCGGCAACGCGCCAGTCACGACGTTGTGCGAATGAGGACATAGAGGTCTCCTTAGTAGATAGTGAACATCTATGGGCAGGGGCCTGCTGGCTCCGAGTCGAGACAGCCCATCTAGAGCCGCCAGCATAGACCAACTAAGAGAAGGTAGGTGCGATTTTCTCGTCGTGGATGCGCTGCTGTAAGAGTGCTTGCTCATCGGCACTGGCTGCCACCGCTTCGTCGATCAGCATGACTGGTATTCCGTCGCGCACAAGGTACTTCCGTGCGAGGCGAGGGTTGTATAAAAACTCGTCTGCCGAGAAATAGTACAGGGCGCCCTTGTCTTGTGGGCAGGCCAGTATTTCGAGCAGTTTCGCATCTAAAGACATAGTCACAAACTACTTCCCTATCCCGCCGTGATCGTGGCGAGCAGAGCCATTACTTGCGTGTCGCATTCGTCACGCGTTGCTGCCTCAAGGTTGAGGCGCAGCAATGGCTCGGTGTTCGATGGGCGAACATTGAACCACCAAGAGCCACAGTCAACCGTAAGGCCGTCGAGGTGATCCTGGTCGAACGCCGAATAGTCTTTCGCGATCTGGTCGATCACTTTGCCGATGTCGGCAACCGTGGTGTTGATTTCTCCACTGGAGGCATAGCGCTCGAGAGGCTTACGCAATTCGGAAAGCGACTTGCCACTCGTGCACATTTCCCCCAAAACACCCATCGTCGCGATGAGGCCACTGTCTGCTCGATAGTTGTCGGCGAAGTAATAGTGACCAGAGTGCTCACCCGCAAATACGGCGCCAGTCTCGGCCATGATTTGCTTCATGTAACTGTGACCATTCTTTGTTCTGATTGCGGTGCCGCCAAGTTCGCTGATTACTTCAGGTACTGCGCGCGAGCAAATGAGGTTGTACAAGATGGTTGCACCGGGATTGAGCCGCAAAAATCGTGATGCGAGCAACGCTGTCGTGGTGCTACCCGACATGCCCTTGCCTAATTCATCTACAACGAACACTCGGTCTGCGTCGCCGTCAAATGCCAGACCAACGTCGAAGCCACCCGACAAGACTCGTGCCTGCAAGTCGCGCTGATTTGCAGGCTGAAGCGGGTCGGCTGGATGATTGGGAAACGTTCCATCCAATTCGCCGTACATCACTTCAAGTTCAAAGGCGCTCAACCGATCAAACACGGCAGGCACAACAAGCCCGCCCATTCCGTTGGCCGTATCAGCAACAATTTTGAGCGGCCGGTGCGTGTCGCCTGCAATAAACCGAACAACGTGGTCGGCAAACTCGGACAACATATTGACGTGATCGAGTTTGCCTGCAGTTGCAGCCGGCGCAGGTTCGCGCCCTGCCAGCACCTCTGCGGCAATTGCTTTCATTTCGCGTAAGCCATTGTCGATACCAATTGAGCGAGCTCCCGAAAGACAACACTTGATGCCGTTGTACTGTGCCGGATTGTGCGAGGCCGTAAACATTGCACCCGGCATGTCCAACTTGCCAGACGCGTAGTACAGCAAATCGCTCGAGGCGAGGCCAAGGTTGGTGACACTCACACCGTGCGCAAGTAAACCGCGCTGAAACGCATCGACCAGTTCGGGCCCACTCGGACGCATATCGTGCGCAACAACGACCGCCGATGCTGCCGTGAATTTTGCAAATGAAACGCCAAGTGCGTATGAGGTATTCGCATCCAGTTGGTCTGGCACAACACCTCGAATGTCATACGCCTTTACAATTGCGTCAAGATTGGCCACAACGAGACAGGCTACTAATAAATGCGCTTCAAGTTGCGTCGGTGTACGACGATCCAAGCAATGCCACCAAAGGTCAGTAGGTACGCAAACACATCACGCATCGACCAACCAAAGTTCATCGAAACTTCAGTAGATGTTGGGATAACCACCATCAAATTTGGCGCCACCCGATAAGGCCCGTCGGCACCGCTTACATTCCAGTTTGGAAAATAACTCACACGCACCAACACAGGTACGCCGACTTTGTCCACACTGAAGTTGATCGAATCTTGACCAATATCAACTTTGCTCACGACGACCGGATCAAGTTCAACTTGCGCGATGGGTGCACTTGGCGCAACAACATCCACTCGCCTACTGGAAGCGCCTGGTTCGCCATCGCGCTTTTCCATATTGACAACAGCATCCACCCGCTGCCATTCGTCGGGGCCGTCATCGGCAATAGGGGTTGTCCACAAATCAGGTTGCTGGAACCAACTCGTTCCAACTTCCAGCCAACGCTCGCGCGGATCATTGTTTGCGAGGTTGACCACCACGGGTTGCACAGCCAACGGCACTACAACTTCACTTTGCGCCACTCGATAGATCACCCAAGGGCCAGAGCGGGCAACTTCAGTCAATGCCTCTTGCTCGGATGCGGATGCAACCGCTTCGGGAGTAAACCCCATGAAGTACTTCACGCCAAGCTCTTGCAAGTAACGAACACCCTTAACTGCATCATTGTTGTCGTAACGCAATTCGCGAACAGGATTGCTGCTTTGTTTAGACATCGCGGCGGCAGTAATGAAGTGGTACGGGGTGGAGCCCGCCGCCTCAAAAAACAATCCCTCCATCGACCCGATGCAACCATCGGTCCAAAACGGAAGAAGCATCAACGACATAGTTGTTCCATATTTGTTCAGTTCGCCATTGTTTTCCCACAGCGCGCGACCGCAACCCTGCTGGGGGTCCTCTCCAAGTGCTTTCATGGTTTGCACTACGCCGAAGTACTCGCCATAGGCCGCCTTGCCTTCGTAGCCAGTGAAATTCCATCGAGCCCAACCGTCAACAAAACCGTCATTTGCTGACGGGCCCCTAAACGGACCCCACACATACTGCGATTTTCCCTCTGCAGAAACCTGCACGCCACCAAAAGGCAACTGCTGAAACCGAAACCCAAGAACAAGCGCCGTCAACAGAGTGAATGCTGCAAGCACCGAGAAATTGAAACCAAACCTGTCGCGCGCGGAAGGAATCTCTCTGGATACACCCTCCTCGGACGCAACACCTGCCGTGTATCCACGCACCATTTTCTCGAGCATCAAGACACGGCTCACAAAAACAAGAAATTCGAAGACTCCAATAGCGAACAGGAAGTACCGGAGCAAATAAAAGAATGGAAGGATTCGTGGGTTCCACAACAACCCAATTATGGGAAGGCTATTTTGCGCAATAAAAACGCCTATTGCAAGCAGTATGCAGTACACGCCCATCCACGTAATGATTCGATTTTTCTTTCTCAAATGAACGAAGAAACCGATTACCGCAAATGCCGTGATCAAAATGTCCCAAACAATGTGCAATGGGAAAAACATCGCTACGAATGAATCATTGGCTCCGCTTGGTCGCGGCTCGTACTTCATGTCGGTCATGTACGCATGACTGCCCACAAAAGGCACGATCCAAAACGACGAAAGCAATGTGGCGAGTGCTAACACCTTGAGACCAAGACCCAATTGCTCGCGCTTTGCCCACACCACGAGCATGAGGGCTACGCCGCCAAATACGAAGAGCAAAACAATGCCGTGGCTTAGCGCAGAGAGCGCAACCAACACCGACGAAGTGACAAAGTACTTGCCGGTGAACAAGCCACGTGCAAAAAATGCAAACGCAAGCACCGCAAGCGATAGTGAAAGTGAAAACGAGAACTCCCCCGCCATTGTCGAGGCGATATTTCCGCCGTAAATGGTGAAGCTTTCGTCGTACAGAAAGATTGTGGCGCCAATCGCCAGCAACTCTGGGAACGGGTACGCAAGGCGCGCGAACCGGCCAAATAGCCACGTGCAAAAAGGCAACGTCAAGATGCCAAGCACCGCCACAATTTTGATTGCGATGCCGTATGGAAGCACCACATCGATCAAAACGATCAATAGCGCCGGGATCACCATGTAAAAGCGATACACCGGCAAACCCGAATACCAATCCATACTCCAGCCGGACAACTTGAACTGCGTTAACAAATGGTCACGAAGAAACGCAGGAGCCCAAACATGGGCGCCCATATCCCCGCCAGTAGGAGTGTTGTTCCTAAAAATCAATTCGGGCTGCATGGTGAGGAACAGCAAAATCGTTGCGCCGCCAACAACAATGATCGCCGACAGTCGCTTCCAATACGCCGAATTCTCTTCAAAGCGTTGAGCAATGCCCGCCCATCCGCTCAACGTTTTCGCTTCCGCTTCGTTGTCGGTGCTGCTCGGGAAAGTTGGGTCGTTACTCACGCGCAGTTGAGCCTAGGTCAGAAGCACCAGCAGAAGACCTGCGGCATTGAACGACATATGGGTAACGATTGTCAGTCCAATTCGCTGTGTTCGGTGGAATGCGAAGCCAAGAATTAGTGCAAAGGCGAACAGGCCAGGAAACTCGACCGGCACCAGATGGACAACGGTAAAAAATGCAGAAACCAAAAATATTGCAGCAATCGAACCGAAACTTCGTGCCGCAGATCTTTGTAGCAAACCTCGATACACCAGCTCCTCAATCACGGGTGCGCCGACTACGACAACAACGGCAAGCAGCAACAACCACAAACCATTTGCACTGTCAACAAGATTTTTTGCACGCTGTGATACTTGTTCGGGATCAAAGGTCTCGGGAAACAATTTTCGAAATGGCCACGTCGCCAAATTGACAATCACAAGCTGCGAAACAACACCGAGAGGAATTCCGACCAAATCCGACCATGCAAAGCGCATCGAATAATTAGTGCGGAAAGTGCCATGCCCGCGTGTTCGCGAGAGATACACCAACACGCAGATAAAAGGAACCCACAGGGTTAATGCCGAAACCCCGATAAACCACGTTGGGACATTTTCTGGGTCGGTCTGTCCTGTCGCTGCAGAAAGCGATACACCGAGGACAACTGCTGCCGCGTATGCGATGAGCCAGCCAATGAGTGCTGCAGAAAACGCGATGTGTTTTGCGCCTACGCCGGGCTCGACTGCGTTGTTAGCTTGCGGCGCGGGCCAATCGTTGTTTGTCATCCAGCGAGGCGATTGGGTATGACCATTCGAAAGCGATTGCGACGATCCTCTAATCGCCAGCCACTTGGCACGGTAAGCCGCTTTCCGTGCTGTTCGCAGAGGTCGTAAGCATGCGGATCACGATCCTCCGCCAAGTCATCAATCCAAACCAACGCTCGGCTGTACTGATACGTCAAGGTCAGACTGGACTCATGTTTGCACGCCGTTTTGGAACACTTTCTTGCCACGACCAAACGCTAACCATTTCAACCGCGCCGTTGGTGGATTCACGCCAGTGACGGACGGCGCCGAGCACGATGGGAACCGTGCAACTTCTGGCCGTAACATAAGCAGCGTGAGCAAACTTCCACCACCACCCCCACCATCCGGAAAGCAACCCCCACGACGAGGCGTTACTGGTCGTACGGGAAAAAACAACAAGAGCACCACGCCTCAACCGGGCGCTCGCTCGTCCATGCCTCGCTGGGCGGTTTGGACACTCATCGCGGTAGCAGCAGCGCTCATCATCGGGCCACAACTCTGGCCGCAATCCACCGCCACACAATTGACATACACCGAGTTTCTTGATGCGGTCGCCAAGGGTGAGGTACAAAGCGTTGACATCAACAACCTCAGCAACACCATCAGTGGAAAGTTGGCCGACGGGACCGATTTTACGACAACAGGTGCAATTGCATTATCCGATGCGGACGAACAACTGCTGAAACAAAAAGGAGTGGACTACGGCTTCTCCACTCCAACTGGCAACTTCTTCACCAACTTAATACCCATCCTGTTGCCATTCTTTTTAATTATGGGCTTTTTCATCTGGATGCAGCGCCGTGCCATGGGCCAGGCGGGCAACATCATGTCAATCGGCCGTAGCCGCGCGAAGAACTACAACGCCGACAATCCAAGCACCACGTTTGCCGACGTTGCCGGATACGAGGGCGTGAAACAAGAAATTAAGGAAGTCGTCGACTTCCTTCGGATGCCAGAGCGCTTCAAAGAAATCGGTGCCAGAGTACCCAAAGGAATTCTGCTCGTAGGCCCTCCAGGTACCGGCAAGACACTGTTTGCCCGCGCGGTTGCCGGTGAAGCAGGCGTTGGCTTTATGTCGGTAACTGGTTCCGACTTCATGGAAATGTTTGTCGGTGTCGGCGCAAGCCGTGTTCGCGACCTCTTCCAACAGGCAGCGAAAATGGGGCGCGCAATCATCTTTATTGATGAGATCGATTCGATTGGTCGCAAGCGTGGTGCCGGGCTTGGCGGCGGACACGATGAGCGTGAACAAACGCTCAATCAGTTGTTGGCAGAAATGGACGGCTTCGAAGCAACAGAAGGAATTGTTGTTCTTGCAGCAACTAACCGCCCCGACATTTTGGACGCCGCACTTCTCCGACCAGGCCGCTTCGATCGCCAGATCATCGTTCCGCTGCCAGAGTCCGACGAGCGCCTTGCCATTCTGAAGGTTCACTCCACCGGAAAGCGCATGGGACAAGACGTCGATCTCGACACCATGGCCCGCGCAACTCCCGGCATGAGCGGCGCCGACTTGGCGAACCTTGTTAACGAGGCTGCACTGTTTGCAGTTCGCCGCGGCTCGACGCACATCGAGCGAATCGACTTTGAAAATGCGCGCGACCGAGTGGTTCTTGGCGCACGTCGCGAAAGCCTTGTGCTCAATGCAGAAGAAAAACGCGCCACCGCGTATCACGAAGGCGGCCACGCCGTGCTCGCCACTGTTTTGCCACATAGCGACCCACTTCACAAAGTGACAATTTTGCCTCGCGGCATGGCGCTCGGTGTTACTTGGTCGCTCCCCGAAGAACGGCACACGTATTCACGCGAGTATTTCCAAGATGTCATCTGCAAAGCCATGGGTGGTCGTGTAGCCGAAATGATGGTTTTCGGAAACCTCAACAGTGGTGCTGCAAACGATCTCGAGCAGGCAACAGGCATCGCTCGAAGAATGGTTCGCGAATGGGGTATGAGCGAAGCGGTTGGCCCAATGGCCTTTGCTGGCCAGCAACAGGTCTTCCTAGGTGAAGATTTAATGACCAGCGGACGCGAATACTCCGACGAGATGGCCCGCACAATCGATAACGAAATCGGTCGCATCCTTCGCGAACAAGAAGAGAGGGCCCGCGTCACGCTCGAGAAGCACCGCGCAGGTCTCGATCTTGTTGCTCAAGCGCTGCTCGAGCAAGAAACTATCGATGCCGCACTCGTCTCTCGTTTGATTCAGCAAGGACTCGGCGAACCTTCTCGCCAAACCACGCCAAACAATTAGTGGCAGTTTTCGTCGGCAGTCTTTTGGGCTAGCCCGTCACGCGCGCGAGCAAGTGCAGCCCACAAATCGGTTGCGCTGACTGGGCCAAGAAAACTCGCGTGCACTACACCCTGTGCATCAACCATGAGCACAGCAGGGACAGCATCAATTGAGTACTTCTCGTGCACGGCACGCTGTTCGGAGAATTCGGCGATGTGCACCGCAACCGATTTCGTCTCAAGCACCGAAACCTTCCGCTGAATGTCGGCACACGTATTACACGTGGCAGACGTAAATGCAACGACAAGCCACTCAAGACCGGGGTTGACGAAATCGTTTCGATCAACCTGCATGGGCAATGTCGATCCACCGCTTGTTGGTGCCTGCGGCGCGCGGCGACGCATGATCAAACTTGCTGTTACCGCCACCAACAAGACCGCGCCCACGATGATCAAACGAGTCATTTGCTTACATCCGGTGAGGGAAGATGCGGAAGTAAAAGCACTGCTGCCCTGCCAACGAGGTCGTTACCTCTCGACAACAGTCGCTGGACGACAACCTGCACAGTGGACTGAATCACTATTTCAGACTGCGGCAACCCTGCCGGAACAGCGATAACGACAACGCCACTTGCTGGCACTGGAATGGACTCCAAGCCGCTCAACGCAACTATTCCTGCCGGGCCAACTTGCGACACGGTTACAAACCCTTCGACAGGAGTTGCATTAAGAACGACAAGCGAATCAACCAAACCTGCAGAGACGCCACTTGGTGCACTCCAAACGGTTGACGCCGCTCCTATTGGTGCGCCAAGCAATACAGAAGTACCAACGCTGTTACCAACACGGCGATTGACAACTTGCTCAACCACAACCCCACCACCATCGACGAGGTCGTTTGTGGAAATCACAATTCCGTAATAGCCCGACGGCAGACCGGGAATGTTGGCGGTGTTCAGCACCGTCACACGACCAGCAGGCGCGGTGACTACCGCTGGCTCAAGACTATTTGCAGAGTCAGCACCGTTAACAAAAACAACGCTGAGCGAACGGTCGATCTTTGTCGGGTTGTAAATAACGAGCTGTTCGCTATTCCCATCAATCTTCTCGCCATCAGGAAACGACCACTGAGTGCTGAGAGCCGAAGCACCCAGACTCATCGAGTAACCCAGACGCCCCTGGCCTAAATAATGCTGCGAACGGCCAGCAACCAACATGCCGGACGAAGCACGCACTGAAACGGCCAAGACTGGCTCATTTCTCGCACCCTGCTCGTCCATTGACAACGTGATCACCGACTGCGGTGGAATGACGAAGCCTTGCAGATTGGCCGGAGTGCGTTCGGTCTCGCTCGTAACAAATGAAATATCAACAACGGTTGCATCACTAAATGGGTTCGTCAACACAATCTGTTCAATACTGTCTGCGCCAGTGAAACCGTCGGCGAAATACCACTCGGCAGAAGGCCGGTTTGCACACAATGTCACGACAGATCCGGCGGGATGACCTATCAACTGTTCGACGGTGCCAACCGAACCAAGAATTTCCACAAGAGCGCTGACAAACGTTGAGGAGATCCCACCGCGCGCATCGACGAGAGTTTTCGACCGCGCCGGAATCGATACAGAACTCGACACAGGGGCCTGTCCGCTGCTCAGTAACGTCACGGTCGCGGTGATATCTGCATCCGACGGATTAGCAATTGCAATAGCCGAAGCAATGCTGTCGTCGTTCCCTGGTACGCCAGGGCAAAACCAACTTGTTGCGAGCATATTGACAGCCGATACATAAGGCATTGCAACTTCTTGCTTTGTCCCCTCCACCTCATCAATTTGTGCAACCGTCGAGCGACCATCAACAAAAATGAGGGCAAGAACTGCGGATATCGCGACGATAAATGAGGCCAATTGGCGCAAGGTCATATGCGCCACCCATGACGGCCGCTGGCGCTTCACTTTTGCTCCTCAACTTCCTCATGGAAAACAATCTCGCCCAACCGAGTTGATGCAATGCGACGCTTAAAGCGGCCCAAGTCGAAAAGTGCAATGACGACGGCCACCCACAACAGCGCCTGGAGTGCAACAAGTGCGAAATGCAGAAATGACGTGTTAAAGGTGAGGCGAGCAACACCCTCAATAGGCAAATCAAACGCCGAGGTGCCGCCGAAAGCAACGCGAGCTTTCACTTTGACCCCCTGGACATCCAATGCAAGACCATCATCAAATGGCACCGCTGCGTGAACCGTACCGATACCGATCAACGAAGGAACACTTTCGATGTCTCCGCTTCGGGCTAGTGGAGAGACGCTTACGAGTTGGCTTGATAACAACACTTCCGAACCAGCCTGCTCGCTGACGAGTGACGTATTGCCATCCACCATCGCCAAAGAAGGGATGTACGCAACGTTCTCGAATATCACTAGATCATTTGCTGTGTACACCCTGCGAAAATCAAGCTGCGCGGACAGGCTCGCGAGTAAACCATCTGGTGCAGGCAACGGCCGCTCGACCGTGGATGCGCCTCCGTCAACAATGGGCACGATGATGTACCGAATAGCCAACGGTGCAAGCAACCTGCCGGCTCGTACAGTCTGGTCGGAGATAACTGCATTAAATGCGGAACTCACTGACTCGTCGAGCGAACTTGAGATTGGCATCCAATGGTCGCGGAGAGTCAATTCGCCGTCGTCGGATACAGCAAATGCAACTGTGTCGTTGATTGTTCTCCCTGCCATTGGCAACACTTCGCCTCGCCCAATAAAGACAACGTTGTAATCGCCGCTCTCCGGGTTGGTGGGCAACTGCGTGAGCAATTGCGCCAGCGTTGTTTCAGGTTGGCCCCATCGTCCATTAGCAGCCCCAGTAATTGCTGGCACCATTCCAACCGTCGCTGCGATAAGCGAAAGCACACCGAGCGACTTCCACAATCCATTTGGACGTATCGCAGTTTCGTCAAACATGATGTTTGCAAGTGCGGCCGCGCCAAGCGCTAAACCGCACGCGACGATCACGAGCATCAAGCCAGTTTCCGGAAGTGGCAGGGTTATTGTCCCCGAATCGTCAAGTACGAGCACTGCGCTAGTCAATACCACCATCATCAGCGCCCGAGTGGCCCACACCACCATTTGCCCACGCGCAACGACAATTGAAATGAAAGTCGGTGCGTAAAGACCCAACGCAAGTACGCCGATTGCCCACAACCCTCCATCAAGACGGGAAAGATTTAACATTCCAACTTGCCTGGCAACATCAGGGTGCTGACCAATTATTTTGTCCAACCAATCGGCCACAAAAAACTCTCCAGACCACGGCGAATGCAGGACAAATGCTCCGACCGCACCAACCACGACTAGGCGAAGAACACCCACGAGAGACGACGCAGCAACGCGGCTGATGGTGTCGGAAATTATCCAGACAACACCCAGCCAAATAATGACTAATAAAAAAGCAGGCGTAAAAGATGTAATGACGGCTGTGAGCAAGACAGCGCCAGCGAGCAGTTTGGTCAGCGCCGCACCAGAAGGAAGCGCACCAACTTTGACAAACATTCGGATCATCCATGGCAATGCCGCGTAACACAACAAGACGCCCCATCGACCGCCCTGAATTGCCACATACGGCAGCGGTGCAGCCGCGTAGGTAGCCATGCCTATCGCACGCGCACGAACGGTGAAAAATCCTGCAGTAACGCTCCACATTCCCCAACAGCCCACCAACAATGCTCCGATTATGGAGTACGTCTGTAGCGCACCGAGTCGACCCAGAAAACCAATTCCTGCAAGCGCCAATAGTGCAATTCCTGTTGGGTTTGCACCAGCATGACCAAAACCAGATTGCCACCATCCACTCAAATACGACGACAACAAGGCAGATGGCGATTCGGTTGCACTACGAAGTGGAAGAAACTCGCCAACTGGCGCAACACCACTAGCGATCAAACCACGACTGCCGAGAATAATAAGCGCCACCGTCGCCAAAATGCCAAACACGACGCCCTTCGTATTGGACGCCGCCCCATCGCGCTCGAGAGCAAGTGGATTTTGTGTGAATCGCATTCTGCGCTTTCGAATGAACGATGAAAGGCGCGCACTACCTCGAATTTGTAATTCGTGAATCTCGCGAGGCGCTATGCGGCGATAGGGACGAACTTGTGCACGCCGCCGAATGATGTACGGGACATCGATGACCACCGCAAGCGCAGCGCGCATCGAGATCAGCGATGCTCGTAGTCCTCCGCCAAAAATACTGACAACAGTTTGTAAAAGTGTGGCGATAAGCAATTGCGCAAGCACAAATGGCAACTGAAATCTGCCGGACAGTGTGGCGATCGTTCGCACGCGATGACGTGCTTCAAGGGCAACACGCGAAGGCTCGTTTGTTCGACTGTCGAAACTGTTGAGGTGACGTGCTTTTGCTGCGGGAACGATTACCACACGAGCGCCGCTGAGGTGAACACGCCAGCACAAATCAATGTCCTCGCCGAAGAACCGAATGTCTGGGGCAAAACCCCCAATTTCTCGAAACAAGTCGGCGCGTACAAGCAAGCAGGCCGAATGAAGCGCAAATACGTCGCGAACCGCATCGTGTTGCTCTTGATCTTTTTCGCCAACATCCGCGATCGAACTGACCTCACCAATTCGGTCGACACCAAAGCCCACGCTTTGCACAATGGTCGGATCGTCCCACATCACCAACTTGGGGCCAACGATGCCGGCATTGGATCGAAACATTTCCTCCATCAGCCTGCTCACGGCATCCGGCTCCAAGGCGACATCGTCGTGCAGTAAGCAAAAGAACCCACCGTCGCCCTCCACAAGACGACCAATCTCGTTCATCAATGGCCCGTATCCCGGGTTTCCGTCCACCGTCCGCACGATTGCATCGGGCAAGTGCTGGCGAATCTCGGCGGTCACTTCCGAGCCAGAGGTTACGAAGAACAGCGTCTGCAGGTTGGGGTAATCCTGTTGAGCCAGGGCCTGGAGCGTCTCTGCAAACCACGCACCGGGCTCGTGCACCACCACCGCCGCCACCACGGGTGGGGCAATCTGGGTCGTGGCCGACCCGCGCGAAACTGTTGGGTTGATTGCCACGGATACAGGCTAGTTCCGCGATTTTCCGCGAAACTATCAAGTGCTTGCTAAAGTTAGCAGCATAAGGTACACTTGCTAGCACCCCATCGCTACCGACGAAAGCAGCATCTCATGCCATCGATCAAGATTCCAACCATTCACCGCATTGATCTCACCAAGTTTCAAGTTCCACAAGTCAACTTGCCGAGCTTCCCCCTTCCCCAAATCCCAGCCGACAAAGTGGTTCAGTCAGCAAAAGACTTCGCATACACCACCATCGGCTTCGGTGTACTTGCCTTCCAAAAATCGCAAGTTCGCCGCCGTGAACTTACCGAAATGATCCAGGCACAAGTTCCTCGCGTCACCGAGCAGGCCATCGCACAAGCAGAATCAGCGGTTTCTCAAGTAATGACCCTTGTCAATGCTCGTCGCACTAATGCAACGACGCCATCGGAAGTTAAGGACGCTTCCAGCACCAAGTAGCCTTCGGTTGCTTGAGTACCGCACCCCTTTCTGACAATCCGACGCCACAGGCGTCAAAAATTGCACTGCCCGAAGGCACCGTCACGGTTGGCATCGGCCTGTTCATTGCCGGCATCTCTGCCTATATCTTTTTCAAGATTGGGCAGCAAGCTCTTGGACAAGATGGCTTCAAACCAATTGTCGCGATGTGGTTTATTGCGTTTGCTCTGGCCCCCGGATTTTTCCTGCCCATTGAACAGGAAGTCAGCAGGGCAATTGCACATCGTCGAGCGCTCGGCCAAGGCGGCCTCCCAGTTATCAAGCGGATTGCGCCCCTCGCCATAATCATTTTGCTCACCCTTGTGGTGGTCATCGCCGTCTTTTCTTCAAGCATCAGCGCGAACATGTTTGAGGGTTACGGAATTGTCACCTTCTGCCTTGTACTGACACTGGTCTCCTATGCGCCAATGCACCTTGCGCGCGGCATCTGTTCTGGCACAGGAAGATTTGGGGCGTACGGGATCATCATCGGTGCCGACGGTGCTGTTCGCGTAATTGGTTGCGCTGTGCTTTGGCTTGCAGGAGTCACTCATGTAGGGCCGTACGCGTTCATGATCGGTTTCTCCCCAATCGTTGGTGTCATCGCAGTTGGTTTGGCAGGGAAACTTCGCGTAGATGACGGGCCAGAGGCAACGTGGTCGGAAGTAACCCCCAACTTGGGCTGGCTACTAATGGGGTCACTATTCGCTGCAGCGCTCGTAAACGCAGGCCCCATCACCGTTGACATTTTGGGTAGTTCAGAGCCCGCCGAAGTAGTTACACGATTTGGTAACGCCGTAATATTTGCGCGAATCCCACTGTTCCTCTTCCAAGCGGTTCAGGCAGCGCTGCTTCCCCGCCTTGCAAAGCTTGCCGCGCAGCGCAACCTCTCCGAGTTTTCCCGCGGGTTTCGCCAACTTATGATTCTCGTTTGTGGCGTCGGTGTTGTTGGAACAATTGGCGCATTTCTTGTAGGGCCGCAAGTGCTTGATCTTGTTTACCAAGGCGGCATCGATCGACGAACCATGACACTGCTTGCGCTTGCGAGCGCCATGTATATGGTCGGTCTCGCAACTGCGCAAGCCGTGATTGCACTGAGGGGCCACGCAATCGTTGCGCTGGGATGGTTCGCTTCGTTTAGTGGTTTCGTGCTGATCGCTTGGCTCTCAAGTAACGACCTCTACCTTCGAGTGGAAATGGCCCTCGTCGGAAGCTCGTTAATTGCGATCGTGATATTTGGTGCAGCATTAAGAAAACTGATGGCGAGTGACGCGATTTTTGACCCAGAATCAATTCTGGATGCGTTTGCCGAGCGCCCGCTCGACTGAAAACCTCATTTATTTAACCGACGCGTTTCGTACGCAATGTCGTGTTCAACCATCATTTCAACAAGCTTGTCGAAACCAACTTCTGGCTGCCAGCCCAACTTGTTTTTTGCTTTCGATGGGTCGCCTATCAATAAGTCGACTTCTGCAGGGCGCAGGAACTTGGGGTCGTGGCGAACGTAGTTTTTCCAATCGCCTAGGCCGACTTTTTCGAAGGTAAGCGTAAGAAATTCTTCAACAGAGTGCGTCTCTCCAGTGGCAATTACGTAATCGTCTGGCTCGTCTTGCTGCAACATCATCCACATTGCTTTCACGTAGTCGCCGGCATAACCCCAGTCGCGCTTCGCATCGGTGTTGCCGAGCACAAGTTCTTTTTCGATGCCCAACTTGATGCGTGCTGCAGTGTTCGTGATTTTGCGAGTGACAAACTCGAGGCCGCGACGCGGACCTTCGTGATTAAACAGAATTCCGGACGAAGCATGGAGGCCGTAACTCTCGCGATAGTTCATGGTGATGTGGTGACCAAACACCTTCGCGACGCCGTAAGGCGAACGAGGGTGGAACGGGGTGAGTTCAGTCTGGGGCACTTCGCGCACCTTGCCAAACATTTCGGATGATGAAGCCTGATAAAAACGAATCGGGTTGTTTTGCGCACCGCCAACCATCCGAATTGCTTCCAGTGCTCGAAGCACGCCAAGTCCGGTCACATTGGCAGTCAGTTCGGCCTGGTTAAAGGACATCGCGACAAAGGAAATAGCGCCCAAGTTGTAGAACTCATCGGGCTGAACATGCTCTAAGGCCGTTACGAGACTGGTGAGGTCCGTAAGGTCACCAGGGATGATTTCGACGTAAGGGAACTCGTCGCGCAGCAACTCGGCGCGCGGATTGTGCTGCCCTTTCATCATGCCAAAGACCTTGTATCCCTTGCCATGGAGGAACTCGGCGAGATGACGTCCGTCTTGGCCGGTAATTCCCGTGATGAAAGCTTTGCGCATGAGCGTCAAATCTAGCACTGGGTGCACGTGGTTCTGGATCGTTACGCTTGGCACTCGTGATTGCTGTACTTGCTGGAGGCGTTGGAGCGGCTCGCTTCTTGCGCGGTTTGGTGCGGTCAACACAGGCCAGCGAGATCACCGCGATTGTCAATACTGCAGATGACACCGTTTTGCACGGCCTAAACATTTCACCCGACATTGACACCGTCACCTACACACTTGCAAACGCGATTGACCCCGTGCGCGGATGGGGGCTTGAAAACGAGACGTGGACGGCAATGGAGGCTCTCGGACGTTACGTTGCTGTGAGGCCTCCACTTTCCGGAGCCGCACCAAATTGGTTCAATCTTGGCGACAAAGATTTAGCCACACATTTTTATCGCACTGCGCGATTGGGCGAAGGTGCAACACTCGATCAGGTCACGAGCGAAATTGCGTCCGCATGGGATATTGGTGTCCGACTCGTACCTATGACGAATGACCGCGTAAGGACAATTGTTACCCTGGCGCAAGATTGTTCGGCAGGGCCCGAAGGAACCGAGATCAGTTTCCAAGAATACTTCGTACAACATCGTCATGCGGTTTCGATCTCGAATGTTCGATTTGAGGGTGCAGAATCTGCGAGGCCTCTGGGCTTGGAGATTTTGCGGGATTCCGAAGCCATCATCATCGCACCGTCTAACCCCCTTGTCTCCATCGCTCCACTCCGCGCATTGAGTGGCGTGGATGAAGCACTTATCAAGCGCCGCAGTTCGGTGGTGGCAATTTCGCCGATTGTCGCTGGCGCAGCGCTAAAAGGCCCGGCCGACCGATTGATGACCGAACTCGGTCATGATGCCAGCGTGGTTGGTGTTGCCCGGCTGTATTCGCCAATCTGTTCCACCCTGATCATCGACGCAGCCGACGAGCATCTTGCGTCGGCAGTTGAGGCAGAAGGGATGCGTTGCGTTGTCACGAATACGATTATGAGCACACCCGAAATTTCGGAACAGCTTGCAAAAACAGCATTGGAGTGTGCGTCATGAACAAATTGACTGCTTGGGGTATCGAGGGAATCGGCGAAGTTGTTCCGGGCGACCAAGTGGGCGACATCGTCGTTGATGCTTGCAGCGGTGAGCCGAATGGCCCATTGCAAAACTTCGACGTGATCGTTGTTACTCAGAAGATTGTTTCGAAGGCTGAAGGTCGGCTCGTTGCAATAGATCCTGACGACCCCGTCAGCCACAAACAACTAGTCGAGGACGAAGCGGTACGCATTGTGCGGCGTCGCGGAGACCTTATTATCACAGAAACAAAACACGGCTTTGTTTGCGCCAACAGCGGCATCGATCTCTCTAACGTAGAACGCGGCTACGCCGCACTTCTACCGATTGACAGCGACCGCTCGGCGCGCCGAGTTCGCGACATCGTAAAAGCGCGTCTTGGTATTGATGTTGGTGTCATCGTTAGCGACACATTCGGCAGGCCGTGGCGAAACGGACTCACCGACGTAGCCATTGGTGTAGCAGGAATTGCAGGAGTGCTTGATCTGCGTGGCACCCCAGATGCATTGGGCCGCGTGATGCAAGTAACTGAGGTGGCAATTGCCGACGAACTTGCGAGCACTGCCGAACTCGTGATGGGCAAATCCAACGGAATTCCCGTTGCGGTCATTCGCGGAGTTGACCCCAGTTGGTTTCGCGATTCTTCAATGCGAGAAATAGTTCGCCCCGCCCAAGAAGACTTGTTCCGTTAAGAGTTTTTCTTTCTTGCAAAGATCTCTTTGTACACAGAGAGCCCATCAGATAGTGACGTCCAGTACGACCACCCAAGCTGAATCTTGGCACGCGTCGGCGATACCGCAATTCGTGAAATATCATGCGGCCTGCGCGCCACCTTTTTCGCTTTCAGCGTGGTGCCTGCGCCTATCTGTTTCCACAATTCTTCAATCGTTGTTTGGATTCCCGTACCAATATTGATAACCAGCCCACCACCCTTACTAATGGTGCGCACAAGCGCATCCACGGCGTCGTCGATGTACAGGAAATCCCGCGTCTCCTTACCGTTTCCATAAATTTCCGGATCTTCATTGCGAATAATTGCCGAGGCAAACGCTGCCACAACACCGTCTTGCCCACGTTGCCGCAATCCATAAACGTTTGTCGTTGCCAACACCGTGAACTCGATGCCGTGAGTCTCCCGATACACACCAAGCAGATCGACCAACGTTTGTGCCATCACGTGCGGGACCCCAATGGCATCTGCCTTACGCCCCTCTTTCACCGGCAAATATCGTGCTGCAACTTCTCCGTAGAGCAATCCGGCAGGAATACATACCGCCACTTTCCCCACGCCGTGCATCCGCGCAGCCTCCAAAACAGAAAGCAGCATAGGCACCGAGCGAAGCACATCTTGAGTATCCGAGGACTGTGGCGGCAAGAGCGCCAAGTGGAAGATCACTTCGGGTTGACGAAGCCCAACTAGTTCACCAAATTCGAGTGCCGAAACATCCAAGTGATGAAACTTCAAAGTTCCACCGCTGTTTCTGGAGTCGGCAAGATTCGCAAGCGAACCGGTGGATAAGTCATCGACTACATCCACAGCGTGCCCATCAGCAAGCAGGCGCTCTACGAGGTGGGACCCAATAAAACCGGCCCCACCACAAACCAATACCTTCGTCACCTTGTG
The DNA here is from genome assembly GCA_036746695.1 of Ilumatobacteraceae bacterium. GTDB lineage: Bacteria > Actinomycetota > Acidimicrobiia > Acidimicrobiales > Ilumatobacteraceae > UBA3006. The sequence continues at coordinate 469,709 of DAIODP010000001.1, forward strand.
GCTTTGTCCTCTGTTGGAAACTTTGTATCAGTTGCAGAATGATTTGCTGGCACAGAACCATCGGCGCCAACAATGCATTGCTCAATTGATGCGCCGCCCCCTACTGTGCCCATGACCAACGAGTTTTCCACATGGGCGCCAGACTGAATGACCGCCCCCGGCAACAACACGCTGTGCCGAATACTCGCGCCAGAGGCAATGCGTACGTTTTCACCGATGACGCTGTCGATAATCAGCACTTCGTTTTCAATAACAGCGGATTTGTGCACTGCAGAATCATGCAGCTTCGCAACATGAATATTGGCCGCAATGTAGGTGTCTGGCCGTCCCGCATCGATCCAATAGTCGTCGGTTGCCATCGCAAACAACTGACCCTCTTCCACCATCGATGGGAAGACCACACGCTCGATCGAGAGTTTTGCATCACCAGGCATTCGCTTCAGCACCGACGGCTCGAACACATAAGTGCCTGCACTGGCATTTCGACTTACTGTTTCGCCGGGTTGTGGTTTTTCGACAAACCGCAAGACTTTGCCATTTACGTCAGTTTCAACAATCCCAAACTGAGACGGATCGTCCACTGGCGTTAGAGAAATGGTGCCCTCGCCGTCGTGGCTGCGATGAAATGCAATCAGCGAAGCAACATCAAGATCCGTGAGTACATCACCATTTGCAACAACAAATGTGTCATCTATTCCGGCCACTCTTGCCGCAAAGCCAATCGCGCCCGCAGTGTCGAGCGGGGTGCTTTCAACGGCGTACGTCAATTTGACCGAACCGCACATACCGTTTGGAAAAGCCGCATAAAACGGTTCGGGTTTAAAGCCGAGCGCCAAAACGGCATCTGTAACTCCACCAAGAGCAAGTGAGTTCATCAATCGCTCGACCATTGCGACGTGAGCAATTGGCAAAAGCGGTTTTGGAATTGAGTAAGTGAGCGGCCGAAGTCGGGTTCCGAAACCGCCTACGAGCACAACCGCGTGCATCGCGAGCGTTCTAACCCTGCTGTTGGTAAGTGCCGAGAGTTGCAGCCGAGGCTGGTTGCGGTATTTCAGTACCGTCTGCAGTAAACGCCAGCACAATGACCATTCCATCGCCAGTGAGGCGAACCCCGTCAAAACTTGCAATCGATAGTTTCTGCGCTGCGTCCACCGTGTCCCAAACAACAACGGTCAACGTTGCGTCCTTGTCACCACACTTCGTGTCGGCTTCAGAAATTTTCTCGCCGCCATTTATTGTTGGAGGGAACGTAATTTCGTCGTCGGTCGCAACAATTCCATACAGATCAAGAATGGTTCCAAGCACTGCTTTGCGTTCACCAGCAAGAACTTGTGGCTTCCATGTAACAACACCATCGGCAACAATCGATGCTGGATCGTCTGGGTTGACTGCAGCAATGTCCTCTGGGCCAGATGGCATTCCATCTACCCATGCGTCGCACTTATAAATACCAAACGAAGTTGCGTACGTCTGGTTGGCGGTTACCGACGCATCTACAGGCTGACCGCTCTGTCGGGCGTAAGCAATGAGGATGGATCCCAGAATGACGATCGCCAAGATAACGGTTGGGAAAAGCGACCCACCTTGAAAGCGGACCTTCTTGCCTTTGCCCTTTTGCGCGAGTTGGGCGATTTTTTTCGCTGATGTTGATCGTGCCACGAGGACCAAAGGCTATCGGTTGTTGAGGTAAATCGCCTCATAGGCAGCCGCGACGGCAGCGGGAGAGGCGTGCTGAAGCACCCATGCTCGCCCGTTTACCCCCATGCTCTCGCGCAATTTCTGGTCGTTCAACAGCGTTCTCAACGCTTCGATAAACGCGTTTTCGTTATCGGGTGGCACCGAAAGTCCAGCGCCACTTTCCGCAAGAATCTTCGGAATTTCCGAGCCCTCATCAATTGCGGCAAGGACGGGCCGTGACGCGGCGAGGATGGAATACGACTTCGAAGGAACACTGACTGATGCGAGCCCAGCCCGCAATGGAACTACGTGAATGTCACCCGTTGCAAGCACTTCGCTCAGGCGCTCAATCGGTTGATACGGGGCGAAATGAATGTTGGCAATTCCAGTCGCCTGATCTTGCAACATCTGTCGCGCGGCACCGTCCCCATTAATCACAAAAGCAATGTCGGGCAATTGTTGGGCTGCGGCAATCATCATTCCAAGCGACTGCGAGAAGCCAACGTTGCCCGCGTACATCACCACCAAGCGATCGTCGATCCCCAATTCGCGACGATACGGAGTCATTCGCTGACCGGGAATGATTGCTGCCGTATCCACAAAGTTTGGAATCACATGCAGATTTGCCTGAGTAGCAGGGCTGACTTTTTGCGAAATGTTGCGTCGCAAATCTTCGGAAAGCAAAACAACAGCATCAGAGCGTTTGTAGCTTGCTCGCTCCAGCCAATATGCCAGGCGAATGATCTGCTTATTGGTGATTGCTCCAGTTTGAATTGCGGCATCTGGGAAAACATCTTGAATGTTGAAAACAAGCGAACCACCGCGAATCAGCTTGATGAACCAGCCAGTGAGACCAAGTGTGAGCGGCGGAGACATTGCAAGCACTCCATCAATGCGCCGTGGCGCGCCACCCGCGCGCAAGCCACACAGACCAACCAACTTGCTAAACAAAAGAAATCCCACCGCACGGCGCAGCAGATTACTTTTTGATTTTCCCGGAAACGGATGCACACGCGTAATCGAACCCCACGTTGTTCGCTGTGTTCTCCACAACTTGCCTCCCCACCCAGCATCAATTGCATGCTCGCGGTACCAAGGCAACGAAGTAACAACATGCAATTGATGTCCGCGCGCGGCGAGTTCGTGCACAATTCTGGTCATCACCACACCGGTAGGAGCCATGTCTGGCTCGAAATGCGGGCAAAGAACCACTAGACGAAGTGGCTTCACGAGCGCCCAGCCCGCGACAATGTCAATGCTGCGTCGTAAGCAATGCACAAATCTTCCGCACTCTTTGCGCTGGTGAATTGCGCGCTGCGCGTTTGGCCTCGTGCAATCAATTCGGCCCTTCGCCTACCAACTTCGTTCAAAGCATCAGCCCAAGCGGATTCCTCCAACGGCAACACAAGACCTGCATCGCCAACTACTTCCGGTAACGATGCGCAATCGCTGGCAATAACTGGCGCACCAAGCGCCATGGCCTCTACAACTGGAGCCCCAAAACCTTCGTACATACTCGGAAACACCAATGCCTCCGCCAATCGAATCAAACCGTCACGGTCGTTAGCGCCAACCCGTCCAATTCGTATTGCGCGATCGCCTAAACCCAATTCGACAATCATTTGATTGACATGAGTATCGGCCAAACCGTGTCCACCAGCCATCACTAACTTCAAGTTGTAATCACGCCACGGGCCAGCCAGCATGCGCAACACAAACTCGTGATTCTTATGTGGGTGTGTCATGGCGGGAAAGATGAGGATGCGTGCATCGCCCAAATGAAAACGAGAGCGAAGCTCGCCTTCATCGGTTGCGTTCACGCCAATGTTGGGCTCAATCCCATGACGCACAACAAACGAACGCGACTCCACGTTGCCGAACGCTGCATCAAGCGACTGGCGCACATAGTTAGTTGGTGTAGCGATGCAGGTTGCGCGTCGCACCGATGAAGGAACACGATTGCGCAGGTAGCGCAATTTCATTGTGTTGAAATACTGCGGATAACTGAGGTACTGCACATCGTGAATGGTGAGCAAAGTTGATGCGTTTCCTCTGCTCGGAAGCGTGCCGCCGCCATGGTGCACGAGGTCGAAGTTGCGAGTCTTGCTTGCAAGCCAAGTGTTTTCAAGCGAAACGCGCAACTCTCGGTTTGAGCAATTGTTGCCAACCTCCACTACGCGCACATTTTGCGCAACGTCAGGGTGGGCAACCGAGAAACCGCGCGGAGCAAACACCATTACGTCGAATGGTGCATTGATTTCATGCAGTCCCAATAGTTGACGAACGAAATACTCTTCGCTTCCGCCAACCTGGCCAGGAACGCACCACAGCATGTTGATTGCAACAGATGGTTTACTCATGAACGTGCAACCACCTCGTCATACACCTGCGCCGTTGCCAGTGCTGTGGCTTCCCACGACATTGCCTTAGCGCGTTTGCGACCGAGGTCCGCAAGCACCCCCCGGTTAGCCAACGCCACAACCACACCATCGGCAATACTTTCAATGTCAAGGGGATCAACTAGTTGGGCGGCGCCGCCAGCAACTTCCTCTGTTGATGTTCCTTTGCTTGTCACAACCGGCACGCCCTGCGCCATGGCTTCCAAAATTGGCAGCCCGAAGCCCTCCCACACCGACGGGTAACACAACGCGCTCGCGCCCGCATACAACGCCGGCAAGAACCACTCTTCGACATGCCCAACAAACTGCACATCGTGAGACGGCGGAACGCCAACGTCTCCCCAACCAGAGGCGCCGGCAATAACAAGAGGCGGCAAGTCGTTTCGTGTGGATAATGCACGGACAAGTCGTTCGAGGTTCTTGCGCGGTTCGAGCGTGCCAACAAACAGCAAGTAATTTTCAGGCAACGAATAGTGTTTTCGTGCATGCTCAATTTCTTCGGCAGTTACATCGATCGCTCGAACGCCAAGCGACACAAGACGTATTCGGTCTGGACTGAAGCCGGATTCGAGGCAATCATTGACGGTTGCCATCGAACTACACAGCAGCATGTCTGCTCGCTTTTTTAGTACCTTTATGCTTCGTCGAAATACATCGTTGCCGCGCTTCGTGAAAAACTCCGGATGATGCAAAAAAGCCAAGTCGTGCACAGTTGCAACCATTTTCTTTTTTGTAGCAAATGGAATGATTGATGTGCAATGCACAAGATCGATGTCAGTTATCGTGCGCTCCACTCGCGGCTGATTGCAGCGCAGCGATAATTCGTAAAGCAACGGACCCGATGCCGGCAGCCCCGCAACATCGATAGAGATGTCGAAGGTGACACTTGGGTCCTCTCCGTGCCGACCGGAAACACCGACAAGTTCGATATCGGGCCGCACTGCCGGAAGTGCGCGTGCCACTTCAATGGCCGAAACTGCCGTGCCTCCAGGCACTCGGTGCCAGCACTGCTCAAGCGTGTAAGCGACCCGCACGTCTTCCATTGTGCCAACTCAGTATCGTCTAAGCATGCCTACTTCGTCGTCCGCCACCGTTTCGCCTGCTTATTGGGCTAATCGCACCGTCGTAGTAACCGGCGGTAACGGGTTTCTTGGCTCGAAAGTGGTTTCAACATTGCGCGACGCAGGCGCCATAGTTGTTGCACCAACGCATGCAGAGGCCGACTTCACTCTGGCCAGCGTCGCGGAAGAACTATTCCGCAAGCACAAACCGAGTCATGTCATTCACCTCGCAGCACGCGTGGGAGGTATTGGGTTCAATCAGGTTGCTCCGGCGCAGTTGTACCTCGACAACTTGCTGATGGGAACGCTGACCATTGAGGCCGCGCGCGCAGCAGGCGTCGAAAAGACTGTGCTCTTGGGAACAGTGTGCTCGTACCCAAAGTTCACTCCAGTGCCGTTTCGCGAAGAATCCTTGTGGGATGGTTATCCCGAAGAGACAAATGCTCCCTATGGAATTGCAAAGAAAGCAATGCTCATTCATGCGCAGGCAAATGCGGCGCAATACGGTCAGCAGTTTGCATGTGTGATTCCCACCAATCTCTACGGCCCGGGGGATCATTTCCATCCGTCCGTTTCCCACGTAATTCCGGCATTGATCAAAAAGTGTGTAGAGGCAAAAGAGAACGGAGACCCAAGCGTCTCTGTTTGGGGTACGGGCACCGCAAGTCGCGACTATCTCTACGTAGTCGATGCGGCCCAAGCAATAGTTCTGGCAGCCGAAGTGCGCAATAGCGCAGAGCCACTCAACCTTGGCAACAACCGCGAAGTCACCATTCGAGAAACAGTAGAAACGATTGCTCGCATCGTTGGCTTCACCGGAACACTTGAATGGGATTCGTCAAAACCAGACGGACAACCGCGTCGGCGCGTTGATGCCAGCAGAGCAGAGCGCGAACTTGGTTGGCATGCGTCCACAAAATTTGAAGAAGGCCTGCGCAACACCGTCGAATGGTATTTGAAAAATCGCGAATCAGCCGAGAAAGCACCACGATAATTTCGTGAACTTGCCACCTCCCAGCGTTCCGCCTCCCCCGCCGCCACCGCGCGCCACCACACGACGCCCATCGGCTCGCATCCAACGCCGTGAGCGTTTAGGCCAACAGCAAACAACTCCTCGATGGGCAGGCCCCAATCGACGTCGCTCCAACCAAATGACATTCACCAATGCGATCATTGCAACGAATGTTGGCCTATACGTGTGGGGAGTACTCAACTCGTTTTCTACAACATCACGTGGAGGAATAACCGACTACGAGGCCAGGCTCGGACTCATGCGCCAATTCATTGATGCTGGCGAGTGGTACCGCCTGATTTCTTCAGGGTTTTTACACTTCGGACTTTTTCACGTCGCAATGAACATGTTTCTGTTATTTCAGTTGGGCCGCATGCTCGAACCGCTTTTAGGGCCCGGCAAACTTGGTTTGATTTATTTTGTATCCATGTTTGGCGGCGCGGCCGGCGCATTGCTGCTCAGCCCAAATGCTTTCACGGGAGGTGCATCTGGCGCAGTATTCGGCGTAATGGCTGCGGCAGTAGTTGGTATGCGTGAGCGAGGGGCAAACCCATTCCGCACCGGCCTCGGCATGACGTTTGCCATCAACATTGCATTCACGCTCGCGATTCCGGGCGTTTCAATCGGTGGTCATTTTGGTGGCGCAATCGCCGGAGCACTTTGCGGTGCTGTGATTCTTGCGCCTGCTCAATGGCGTCTGCCCGCATGGAGCCAGACAGTTATTCCCGCGCTCATTGGTCTTACAGCTATTTATATTGCCGTTACACCCTCGCTGTAACTTCGCCTCAACTTCCTCCAATTCTGCTCATCTTTACGTTTGGAGAAATCATGCTGCGCACCCTTCGTGCACCCGTATATGTACCGTCGCCACATATCGACCCGATCACCACGCCTCAACACGCACTGGCTGTTTTCTCACTTGCCATTCGTCGGCCACTTTGCCCCGAGCTGCTCGTCATCATGCTCGACTCCCAGTTCTGTGGCGTTGGCCTTCTGTCGTTCGACTTAGATGCACCGTTATCAAATGTGCTCGATCAAGCAGTCGGCATGTGCAGCGCAACAGACGTGGCAACATCAATCATTGCTGCCAGTGTCAAACCGCAGCCCGCACATGTCAGTACCGATAACAGCGAGTGGCAACTCATTCGCGAAACATGTCGGCGCGCAGGCATTACTGCGCTGGACTGGTACGTGATAACAAGTGGTGCTGTTACGTGCCCAAGTAGGCGTTAGTGGCAGCCGCAACCGGTGCCGCAACCACCCGTGGCGCGCGGCATGCTTTTTTGCGGTGCCGATGCGCCGCCAACCGAAGCAAACACGCTGAGCAGTCGCACGGCATTGTCATGTCCATCGGGGCATGTTGCGGGAGTGTCTGCCTCCGACATCGAACGTCGCTCCTCGAAAACCGAATCACACGTCTTGCAACGAAATTCATAGGTAGGCATGCCCCTAGTGTAGAAGCGTGAGCACCCCCACACCGTTGAAAACCCGGCCAGCGCCAAGCCTTGATACCGAACAAGAATTGGAAACGGCCGAACCGGCCATGGCCCATATCGTGAAAACTGAACCCGGCGAGGATGCGGCCAGCAAAGTTCTTGAAGCCCGGATTTATGGAACCCCGCTCGAAGCCCTGTGCGGACATGTCTGGATTCCGTCTCGCGACCCGAAGCAGTTGCCGCTGTGCGGTAAATGTAAAGAGATTTACGAAACGTACCGAATGTTTAACGACGGCCTTAACGAGCGCCCTTCCGAATAGTTAACGAAAATTTCGGGCAGCTACTTTGGCCCTCACGGCAAGCGGTGCAATGTGTTCTGCAACAACATTGATGACGCCTCCATCACCCACTTCCAATCGGCCGCGAACCAACAGCGCACCTGCCCCACGCGCAGCTTTTCGATATCGCGTCCAACAACCAACCGAACAGACCACGTTGATTAGACCGGTCTCATCTTCCAGGTTGATGAAGGTGATGCCTTGCGCAGTCATTGGTCGTTGTCGATGCGTCACCGTGCCAGCGACAAGCACTTTTGCGTCGCCGGCCTGACCACGCGATGGCAAGTCGGCCGCAACCACAACGCCCATGCGTTGCAGCTCGGTGCGCAAAAATTCGGTTGGGTGACCCGTTGGAGAAACGCCCGTGGCCCAGATGTCGGCGATTGCTTCTTCGACTGGTTGCATTCCCGGCAAATGCGGTGCTTCCGAACCAGTCGTGACACCAGCCAATCGATCGGGTCGAGATTGAATCACTGCGCCTGCACTCCACAATGCATCGCGTCGCTGTTGACCGAACGATTGAATGAAAACTCCAGCTGTTGCCAGAGCCTCCAACTGAGCAATATGCAATTGCGGAACACGGCGAACCAAGTCCTCCATGCTTGCGTATGGACGACCAGCCTCTATGCGTTGCGCAACCGCAGCACTCATTCCGCGCACCGACCCAACACCCATTCGCACAGCAAAACCGCCGGTGGATTTCTCGCAAGGTTCCAACGTTGCATCAGCACGTGAAGCATTGATGTCGGGCGTGAGCACCACCACACCATGACGACGAGCATCTTGTGAAAGCGAGTGCGGCGACCAAAACCCCATCGGCTGCGAGTTCATGAGAGCTGCACAAAACGCCGCCGGCTCGTGCAACTTGATGTACGCAGACGAATACACCAAATAGGCAAAACTCACCGAGTGGCTTTCAGGAAAGCCATAGCTTGCGAATGCCGACATCTTTGTAAAAATTTGATCGGCAATGTCGCCACGTATTCCGCGCTCGGCCATGCCCGCGTAAAGACGTTCGCCCAGTCGTTGCATTCGAGCCTGTGAACGTTTTGAACCCATTGCCTGACGAAGTTCGTCTGCTTCGGCTGGCGTAAAACCAGCAACGTCAATAGCCATCTGCATCAGTTGCTCCTGGAACAAAGGGACGCCCAGCGTTTTTCCTAACGCATTTTCAAGCAGCGGATGCAGGTATGTGATGGGCTCTTGTCCGTTGCGTCGACGGATGTACGGATGTACCGAACCACCCTGAATGGGCCCTGGTCGAATGAGCGCGACCTCCACAACAAGGTCGTAAAAACGGCGTGGCTTTAGCCGTGGCAAAGTGGCCATCTGGGCGCGTGATTCGATTTGAAAAACGCCAACCGTGTCTGCACGACACAACATTGCATACACCTCGTCGGATTGCGGGATGGATGCAAGATCTAGTTGCACACCACGAAACTCGGCAATCAAGTCGACTGCTTTATGCAATGCCGCCAACATTCCAAGACCAAGCAAGTCGAACTTAACTAAGCCGGCCGCCGCGCAGTCGTCTTTGTCCCACTGCAACACACTTCTGCCTTCCATGCGCCCCCATTCCACGGGACACACTTCTGTCACCGGCCGATCGCACATGACCATGCCACCCGAATGAATGCCCAGATGGCGTGGTGCGTCTTGCACCTGTTGCGCAAGCGCAAGCACCGACTGAGGAATGCTGTGATCGTTACTAACTGTTCCGGCATCAAGGGCGCCCCATGCTTCAACTTGTTTGCTCCACGCATCTTGCTGGCCGGGTGCAAAACCAAGCGCGCGAGCCATATCTCGTACCGCAGAACGGGCTCGATACGTAATCACGTTTGCAACTTGCGCCGCATGGTGCCGGCCGTGTCTTTGGTAAACGTACTGAATGACCTCTTCGCGACGACCACTCTCAATATCAATATCGATATCTGGCGGGCCATCTCGTTCTGGCGAAAGAAACCGCTCGAACAGCAAGCCAAGTGAAACTGCGTCGGCGCGCGTGATGTCAAGCGAGTAACACACTGCACTATTTGCCGCGCTACCGCGGCCCTGGCAATAAATGTTGGACCGCTGACAAAACTGTACGATGTCCCACACCACGAGGAAGTACCCAGCAAAACCAAGTGACGCAATAACGCTTAACTCGTGATCAATTACTTTCCATGCTCGAGCCCGTAGCGATAAGTCTTCGTTTTCATCCGCTGGGCGTGCTCCGTAACGGCGAGTGGCCCCCACCTGCACCAACTGGCGCAAGTACGACATTTCATCCATTCCGTCGGGGCACGGAAAAGGCGGCAGCCGCGGCGCCACCAATCGCAAGTCGAATGCGGCATCTTGCGCCAGTTGTGCAGAACGCTCGACAACGCCCGGGTATCGACTAAATCGTCTGCGCTGTTCAGCACCGCTGCGCAGATATGCAGTAGCCGCAGGCGGCAACATCATGTCCACGTCGTCAAGGCTGGAACGATTGCGCACTGCCGCAACGGCCGTGGCTAGTCGATGATGAGCAGGTGTTGCGTACAACACGTCGTTAGTTGCCACACAAAACAAATTGTTGCGGTGCGCCAAGCTAACAAGCGCATCGTTGCGAACCGAGTCGAGTGGGTCGCCATGGTCCCACAGCTCGACAACAACGTTATGACGCCCAAACGAAGAAATAAGTCGTTGCAATTGCCGTTCTGCCGCCGCCGGCCCGTCCTCCGTAAGCGCACGCGACACCAACCCGCTTCGCCCGCCCGTAAGCACCCACCAGTTGCCGACGCAAAAATCGCTGAGTTGCTCTACCCCGAATACGGGGTGCTCTTTGCTGCCCGCCAACTGTCCGGAACTAATTGCGGACGACAACTGCGAATAACCAACTGGGTTGCGAGCAATCACCACCACATCACCAGCGGTTCCACACTGCAACTCTGCGCCGAACACTGTTGACAAACCAAGCGCTCGTGCGGCTTCCGAAAAACGCACGATGCCATACAGCCCGTTGCGATCGGTCAGTGCAAGTGCACTCAACCCAACTGCAAGTGCTTGTTCTACTAACTGCTCTGGGTGCGACGCACCTTGCAGAAACGAAAAATTTGATCGGCAGTGCAACTCTGCGTAGGGAACATCCGCCTGCTTGCTATAACTTTCCACCCACCGAAGGGTAGCGAACATATGTTCGTATTAACGCGGCCTAAGCGAGGCGCCGGGCCGCCCTCAATGCTCCTGCAAGGCCAATATCCGCCATCTCTATGGCCTCATCCCAGCCAAACCATGCCACTTCCTGGCTTTCGTCCGCCCCTGGCGATGGGTCGTCATCGGGTGCCGTCAACAGGTAACGCAAGTCCAGGTGGGTGTGACCACGAGGGCCGGCATGCACGTCGAGGTGCATGAGCCATGGGCCGCTTGAGGGATGACTGACATCGAGACCAGTTTCTTCCCTCGTTTCGCGCAGTGCACCTTCGGCAGGTGTTTCATCGGTGTCGATATGACCGCCTGGTTGCAACCACAAGTTGAGACGTTTGTGCAAATGCAACACCACACCGCGCTTACCAATCACGATGGCCGAGCCAGTGATGTGCGTTGGGTCGGCATGTTCGTCGAATGGCGAAGTCAGTGTCGGAACAATTTCCAAAAACTTTGCAATCGATTCGCGTTCGCGAATGTCGCACGGAATCGCGGCCGAAAAATGTGCAAAGAGATCCTGCACTATTTGCGAGTCAGACTTCTTCATCCGAAGATTCATGGCGGCATAAATCTACTGGCAGTATGTAAAAATAATTCACCCAAATTTTCCTAACACCCACCATTCGCCGTGCTCCAATGCCAGCAAGACAGCTTGCGGGCCTCCAGTAATAATCCCCTGCAAAACAAGCTGTATTCGCACAAGTCGGCGGTGGCGCAGTGGGTCCCACCAGCACTCTTCAACAGGCCACGGCCCAGCCCACGAAACAACGCTGTACCGATGCTGACCAACAACAACGCAAGCCGGTGGCGCGCTTAATTCGTGTCGTCCGTTTACACGCAACACATTGTTTTCGGCATCAACAACCATTGCAGGCAACGGTTCGGCGTAAATCAATGAAGGTGATGGTGTCGGCAGTGCACCACTCCACTGTTGTTCGTTGGTTACAACAGATTCACTTCGTCGCTGCATGTCAATCACTGCTGTTGGCGCAAGAACAAAAACTTCGCCGGCATCACGACCACCTTTCCATTCGGCAACGTGTACCGAGTGTGGGCCAAGCAACGCCGCCAGGCGCTCTACGGCCCGCGCCGCCCACTCGTCGGCCTCGGAACTGCCGCCCCACAAACCCAACTGCCGCCCCTCTCTGGCCCTTACCCCCACTGGAGAAAGCCGCACCAGCACCACTCCGCTGGTTACCCCTCGCGTAGCCACCCAGGCCTCCATCTGCCACCGAACCCGCTCGACCATTGCAGCGGCAGTGAGGCCTTCCGGTTGGTACCACACTCGTTCGCTTTGCTCGCCGTGATCGGTTTGCAGACATACGTGCAACCGAACGCAACTTGCGCCATGAGCACCGAGGTGCGCAGCAAGCTCGTCGGCGACAACGCGCACAGCAAAAACAACGGTATTGATGTCCTCGACTGGCAATTCAAATCGGTGCACACTTGCGCGATCTGGCGGCGGCGCAACAGTGACCGGTGGATGGCGATCGATACCGCGAGCTAAACGATGCAACTCTTCGCCCACAGGGCCGAAGCGCCCGGTAAGCACAGAGAGTTGCACTGCAACGATGTCGGCAAGATGCGCAATGCCCAGACGCTGCAGCAGCGAGACCACGCTCCGATCAATCTCTGCAAAGTCGGCAAGCACTGCAACTGGCAATTGCGACAAGCATTGCTGACTAGCGCCGATATCCACCACATGCCAACCACCGATAGTTGCTGCGTGGCGCGCCGCTACGTGTGCTGCAAGACGACCGTCGGCCACACCCACACCGAACGAAGCGACACCGGCATTGCCCATGCCGACAAGAACATGTTCCACCATTGCGTGCAGCCGCTGTGCAAGCGCTGTGTCGCCGCCGACATATCTTGAGGGGCCACGTGTAGCCAGAACGATGATTCCAGGGGTACTCACTTCAACAAGTGGCACCAACTGCGCCACCGATTGCACTACAGGCTCAAACATCAAACGATCGCGCTCTGGGTTGCTGGGTGCAATGTGCAGCTGAGGGCATGCAGCCTGGGCTTCGCGCCTGCGCATCCCTACCAATACGCCATTGCGTGCTGCTTCAGATGTGCGAGCAACAACACGCTGCGCATGCAGTACGGCTACTGCTCCATACTCTTTCCCGCGCGAACGTAATTCGTGTTGTGCCGCAACTGCCGGCCAGTCGATGCATTCCAGTACGGCAACGCGTGTTGTTTCAGCCAACATGATGCACGGTGCGCTGTACTGCCTTTGGCACCCGCCTACCACTCACCGCAACAGAAATTTCGCGGCTCTGCACATACCCCGCGCCTTGCTCTATGCCGTGCCATTTTGTTGTATTGGTATGCAGCACAACGTCTGGTTGAAATACAGATTGCGGTGCCGATTTTCGAGCGGTGTCGACAAGCACCAGAACATTGCGACGAGATTGAATGCGGGCTTGAACGCGCTGCGCGTCGGCAACACCCACACCATGCGGAACTTGCAACATAATCAGTTCGAAACCATCAGCAACAGCGGCAACGGTGCTGGCCCACTCGCGTTTGTTGGCTGTTGGCGTAACGAGCACCATGCGTTGCAGTGCGACGCCTTGCTCGCATGCCGACATCAATCCAAAATGAGCGACACCAACAACCCCCAGCCACGACCCGGCCTGTGTTGCAGCCGCCACCACGCGCAACGCAAGCGACACCGCCGCATCGCCACTGCACAACACGGTGCGGCCACGAACAAGTGCTTCCTCGGGGAACAACGATTGGAGGGACTGCACAACGGGAAAGGTTGGTGGCGCGACATGGCTCATCCGAAGCAGGCTGTCGCTTGTTACATCAACACGCATCCCCTCATTGTAGCGAACATATGTTCGCAGTAGTCAGGGGCCCTAACTGCGGTGGGCTACTTCTCCCAGTACCTCAATCAACTCGTACACACTTCCCGAACGTCGATCCGCACCAAGATCGCGAGCAATTTCATCGCTGGCTACACCTGCGCCACCCACCAAAATTGGCAAGTCTCGCGGCACCACTTTTCTGATGGCTCCAATTGTTGCCTGCGCGGCAGGAAGCGACCCAGGCATGGTCACGCCAATGCACACCGCAACGACATCTTCGCCCTGACGAATAGCTTCAGCAAATGCTTCGGCCGGCATGTTGGCGCCGACATCGGAAACGTTCCAACCCTCAAGACGAATCAAGTCGGCAACCATCGACGTCGACAACGTATGCATCTCGTCTGCTGGCGAACCAAGCACAACCGTGCCCTTCGAAACTCCGCGTCGTGCAAACCGCGGCCCAAATTGACCGATTAAACGCAGCGCAATGTTGCTTGCCCGATGCTCGACAAAAATTTCTAAGTTTCCGGCCGCCCACTTTGCGCCAATCGCACCCATCGCTGGTGACAACACCTGTAAATAAAGAAAATACAAGTCGTGCCCCGAGCGCAACACTGCTTCCATGATTTCGGCCGCGCCGCGCTGGTCGCCCTGAATAAGTTGTGCTTCAAGGCGCTCGGCCCACGGTGCTACTTTTCTGCCACCGTCGGAAACCTCGGAAGTGTGCACTTTGGCATCACGAAACAATTCCAAGTCGGAAGGCTTCACGTACCACGAACGGCCGACTTTGGTAGCAGGTAGCTGCCCCTGTCGCACATAGCGATACACGGTCATGTAATGGACGTCGAGCATCTCCGCAACATCGTGCAAGGAAACATCCGAATTAGCCATTGGCACGGAGTCTTTCATCCTGTACCACTAATCGCACCATCTATCCTTTGCTCGCGCGGGCCTTCGCAAGCGCGGCCTGACTGCGGGCAAGTAGCGCTGCAGGAATCTTGCTTGCTTCCGCGCTCAGCGGCGCGCCGCCGGCATCGGTAACTGCGGCTGCAGCTGGCTCGGCGCTCTTCGGAACTTTGCTCATCAGTTCTTCAATTGAAGGCGGCTCCATGCCTGGCTTCCAGTATTGATACAAGTCCTCGACGATGGTGGAAAGGCCGTTATTACTTGCCCCCTCAATGACGTCGACGGTGATCATGTTTCCAAATACATGCACCGACGACACCTTGCCTGTGGCAAACATGCGTTGCGCAAGCACATCGGCGGGCTTGGTGCCGGTGGCAGATGCGTCATCCGTGTAGCGCTCGTGACCCATACCGGTGAGCGAACGGTTGATTTCAAAGCGAATTCGCCCAGGCGTGGCGGTTGGTTTTTGAACGACTGAAACTGGCTGACCCATGCCCCACAGACTAGTTGGCTCGCCTTCTCGGCGACAGTCCTGCGCCACTACCGTTGAGGTCATGACGAGCCAAATGAGTGTCGAAGATTTTGCGTCCAAAGCCCGTGTTTTTCTAGAGGCCAATGCCGAGCGCAAAGAAGTCAAGAAGAAGTTCACATGGGGCGAAGGAACCGACAACGTTTCCATGTTTGAGGAGCGCAGCCGCGACGCCGAAATGGAAGTGCTGCGCAAGGCCAAGGAATGGCAGGCAAAGCGATTCGACAACGGTTTTGGCTGGATAACTGGGCCAACCGAATACGGCGGCGCAGGGCTTTCGAATGCCCACGAGCGCGCGTACAACCAAGTCGAACGCGAGTATCGCACTGCCCCACTCGGCGTCTTCCAAATTGGCCTTGGCATGGTTGCCCCAACAATTTTGGCCCATGCCTCAGACGTCGCGAAAGAAAAATACATTCGTGCCATGTGGCGTGCCGACATTGTTGGTTGCCAATTGTTCTCCGAGCCCGGCGCGGGCAGCGACTTGGCATCGGTACAAGCAAAAGCCGAACGCGACGGCGACGAGTGGCTCATCACCGGACAAAAGGTGTGGACATCGGGCGCTCAGTTTTCCGACATCGGCGAAATCATTTGCCGCACCGACCCATCGCTGCCAAAACATAAAGGTCTCACTGGCTTTATTGTCGACATGCGAGCACCAGGTGTAGAGATTCGTCCACTCCGACAAATGACTGGTGGCGCAAGCTTCAACGAAGTGTTCTTCAATGAAGTACGCGTGCGTGACGATCACCGTTTGGGCGAAGTGAATAATGGATGGAACGTTGCACTCACCACACTCATGAACGAACGCGCATCAATCGGTTCCAGCGACGGCGGCGAAAACAACATGTACACGCGTCTTCTCGCAATGATTCGTCATTACGAGCTAGATAAGGATCCAATCGTGCGCGACATGCTTGCCGACTTGTACATCAACACACGCGTCGCAGGCTTCACTAGCCAACGCGCAACCGACAAAATGCGAGCAGGACAACTTCCTGGCCCCGAAATGTCAATCGGCAAGATGGCTCTTGTCGACAACCAAAAGCGCATGAACGACCTTGTCGCCCATGTTCTCGGTGCAAAACTCGTTGTCGACACTGGCGAGTGGGGCGCTTATGCCTGGAGTCAGTTATTGCTCGGCGCACCAGGCATGCGAATTGCCGGAGGCTCCGACGAGGTCATGCGCAACATTGTTGGCGAGCGAGTGCTCGGGCTTCCAAAAGATGTTGGCATCGACTCCAAGTCGGCGTTCCGCGACATCAAAGTGGGCACCCAGAAGGACTAAATCCTCGCGGTTAGCGGGTGGGGCGCTTGAAGTTAAGCGCCGTGTCAATCAACAACCGGGTTCCGTAACCGGTCATGCCCTTTTGCAACCAACCACTATCGCTATCACTCCACATTGGCCCAGCAATATCGAGGTGAGCCCAAGGCGTAGTGCCAACAAACTCGTCGAGGAACAGTGCTGCGGTAATTGCGCCCGCCTCGCCGCCCACGTTCTTCATATCGGCAACGGTGCTCTCCAATGCTGTGCGGTAGTCACGCTCTAGCGGCAGCTGCCACAACTTGTCCGAAGTGCGGTCGGCTGCGGCAAGCAGCTGAGCAATGAACTTTTGGTTGTTGCCAAGCACACCTGCCATGCCGTTACCGAGTGCGCGCTGGCATGCGCCAGTGAGTGTTGCAATGTCGACAATTGCATCTGGCTTCTGTTCGGCTGCAAGCGCCAAACCGTCGGCCAAAATGAGCCGTCCTTCAGCATCGGTGTTGTGAATTTCTACGGTTTTGCCATTGCGCATGTGCAACACATCGCCCATTGCCATTGCGCTTCCCGACGGAAGGTTGTCGGTGCACATGAGATAACCGGTTACTTGATTGGTGCATCCAAGAGCCTTCAGTGTGCTCATTGTTGCCAACACGGCAGCGGCGCCGCTCATGTCGCCCTTCATCATTGCGTGCGAAGCGTCGGAAGGCTTGAGCGAAATGCCACCGGAGTCGTACATCACTCCCTTACCAACCATCACTAGATGCGGCTTACCTTTTGCGCCGGTTGGCTTGTATGTCAAGCGAACCATGCGTGGCGGCTCGACGCTTCCGCGATTGACTCCAACGATTCCGCCGCAACCCATCGCGAGTAACTGGTCTTTGTTGAATACTTCAACCTTCAAACCAGATGCTCCGGCGATTTCAACAGCCTTATTGGCAAACATTGTCGCGGTCAGGTGTGCCGGCGGCATGTTTGCAAAATCGCGTGCCATGTTTGTTGCGGTTGCAATCACCACGCCACGCTTTACGCCTGCAGTAAGCGCTGCGCCTGCACCCACAATCGTCACTTCCGAAAGCTTGGGCGCCTTTTTATCAATCGTCTTCAAGTCGGTGTAGCGATGCAAGGCCAATGCAATGCCCTCAACAACAACTTGGGCTGCAAGCTTGCGATCAATTCTTCCGGCGTTAGCCAAATCAGTTGCAAGCGAACCAAACCCCGAAGAGGCCCGAGCAAGCGCGGCAGCGGACTTGCGCAGTGTCTCAGCAGTCAGTTTTGCGTTTTCGCCAATGCCAACCAAAATGGTGATGGCACCTTTGTCTGCAGGAACGACACAGGTTTGGCCAACTTTTCCAGTGAAGCCAAGCGTCTCAAGCGTCTTTCGGGAAAGTGAAATGCCTTTGGGAAGCGCACCTTCAGATGCGACAGCGATTCCAACTGCAGCTATTCCTGCAGGAATTTTATTTGCAACGGTAAATGACATTGTTGTCTCCTTATTTTGCGTTATTAGATCACATCTTTAACTGGCAGAGAAACACCATCTTGCCAACGAGCAAGCGTCCACAATAAATCGCTTAGACGATTGAGGTACGGGCAGGCCTGTGACGGCGCCGGCGCTGCAGCGAGCGAATGTCGTTCGGCTCTGCGCGCAACGGTTCGACCAACATCCAATAGGGCCGAAACCTTGTTTTGACCGGGCACTACAAAATCTGTTGGTGGGGTAAATCGCTCGTCTAACGAGTCGATCATTTCTTCCAGGTGGGTAACCATCTCTGCGGTTACCAACGACTTACCACCAACCAATTTGTGGCGGTTCTCGGGAAGTGTGGCCAGTTCGGCCATCAGCACCCACAAGTCGCGACAGATATGCACGAGCATGTCGTCGAGCTCGGTGCCCTTCCCCGCCTCGGCGCGAACTAGCCCCAAAATTGCTTGGGCTTCGTCTACCGCGCCATAGGCCCTCGGAAGTGCACTGTCTTTGCCCACGCGGCCGCCATAAAACAGCCCCGTTGTGCCGTCGTCGCCAGCCCGTGTATAGATCTTTTCACGTGTCATATTCTCGCCCACGCTACTCGTTCACCCCTGGGCCACGACCGACCGATCGAGGGTTTTATGGTGCGATGGGAATTGGTGCAGTTGTCATAGGTACTCTGAGAGCACAACGTGCAAGCCAAAAGGAGCAACGACATGACTAACTACAAGCAGATCTATATCAATGGCCAGTGGGTAGCGCCCAGCTCGAGTGAGACCATTGAAGTGTGGGACTCCACCGATGAGTCGGTCATGGCAACGATCCCTTCTTGCAGTGCATCCGATGTAGAACTTGCTGCCGCTGCGGCACGTACGGCATTCGATTCCTGGGCAGCGCTCACTCCAAAAGTACGAGCCGAGTACATCAGCAAAATTGGTGACGGGCTCGCAGCAAAAATGGATGAGATCTCTTCGGCAATCAGTCGCGAAACCGGAATGTCCAAATTTCTCAGCCAGATGATTCAGGTTGGGCTACCAATCAACTCGTTCAAACAGGCTGCTGCAATTGCCGAGAGCTTCACCTACTCGAAAGAGGTTGGTTCTTCGCTCGTGGTCCGCGAGCCAATTGGTGTCGTTGGTTGCATCACCCCATGGAACTATCCGTTGCACCAAATTGCCGCGAAAGTAGCTTTCGCCATGGCGGCAGGCTGCACCGTTGTCTTGAAGCCAAGCGAAATTGCTCCGATCGACGCGTTCATGCTCGCCGAAGTAATTCATGAGGTTGGCTTGCCAGCCGGTGTGTTCAACATGATTACGGGAACTGGCCCAGTTGTTGGTGAGGCAATGTCGGCAAGCACAAACATCGACATGATGTCGTTCACTGGCTCTACACGTGCGGGGCGTCGCGTTACTCAGGTTTCTGCCGAGTCGGTGAAGAAGGTTGCGCTCGAATTGGGTGGCAAGTCGGCAAACATTATTTGCGCGGACCTCGATACAGAGACATTTGCGAAAGCCGTTTCGTCGGGTGTTGGAAAAGCATTCCTCAACAGCGGCCAGACATGCTCCGCGCTTACTCGCATGCTGGTGCCGAAAGCTCGGCTGGAAGAGGCCGAAGCAATTCTCATCGCAACCGGCAACGCTCTCGTTGTTGGAGATCCATTCGAAAAGACAACACACCTCGGCCCCCTTGCATCTGCCGCTCAACGCGACCGCGTGAATGGCTTCATCCAAAGAGGAATTGACGAAGGTGCAAAGTTGCTGGTCGGTGGCGTTGGGGTTCCCGAGGGAGTCTCGAAGGGCTACTACGTCAAGCCAACAATCTTTTCAAACGTCACTACGTCAATGACCATTGCCCAGGAAGAAATATTTGGCCCAGTACTCAGCGTCATTCCTTACAACGACGAAGAAGACGCAGTACGAATTGCCAACGACACGGTGTACGGCTTGGCTGGCGGCGTGTGGTCAGCCGATAAAGACAAGGCAATTGCTATTGCACGACGGATGCGCACTGGCCAAGTTGAAGTGAACGGTGGCGCGTTTAACCCCAATGCTCCATTTGGTGGCTACAAGCAATCTGGCGTGGGTCGTGAATATGGCGACCATGGCTTCGAGGAATTCCTCGAGATCAAGGCGATGCAGCTCTAATTCACAATTTGTGATTTTTGCCAAGCGTTTGCAAGCGCACCGTAACGCCCGTTGAGGGCAACAAGTTGATCATGTGTTCCGTATTCGGCGATGCCTGCTGCATCGATGACTGCAATGTGGTCTGCGCGCTTCACGGTAGAAAGTCGGTGCGCTACAACGATGACTGTTCTGCCCGCCATCAGTCGCTCTAGGGCTTGCTCCACTTCGGCTTCGGTGCCCGGGTCGAGGTTCGATGTTGCTTCATCCAGCACTAAAACGCGAGGGTCGACAAGTGCGGCCCGCGCAAGTGCAACAAGTTGACGCTCGCCCGCCGAAAGCCGACTGCCTCGTTCGCGCACTTCCGTATCCAGCCCGTCTGGCAATGTGGCGAAATGTTCAGTGGCACCAATTGCCGCAACTGCTGCATCTATCTGTTCGTCTGTCGCGTCGGAACGAGCAATGCGCAGGTTGTCGCGGATGGTGCCGTTAAACAAAAAGCCCTCTTGCGGCACTACAACAATTCGTTGACGAAGCGAATCCATTGTGGCCATCGTGAGATTTACGCCTCCGTATGAAACAACTCCCAACTGGGGGTCGTATAAACGCGCCATCAATTTGGCCAAGGTTGATTTGCCTGCACCTGTTGGGCCAACCAGCGCCAATTTCTCGCCCACTCCAACAGTGATGCTCACGTTATTCAAAGCGGGGTTCACTGCCCCGGCGTAACTGAAGGTGACGCCATCAACACGAAGTTCGCCGGCTTCGGGTAGCGCAATCGCTGCCGGATGTTCGTCGACTTCAGGTTTTGCATCCAGAATTTGAAACAACTTGTTCAGCGCCGCTCCGGCAGATTGCACCGTGTTGTACAACTGCGACAACTGCTGCACCGGGTCGAACAGGCTGGAGAGCAAAAGCGTGAAGGCAACGACCGTGCCCAATGTGACGTCGCCACGATGCACCAGCCAGCCGCCGATGCCGATCATGAGCGCACTAGCGAACACGCCACCAAACTCGATGAGTGCGAAGTACCACGTGCTAATGCGCACGCTGCGCTCGTGGCTTTGGAAAAGCTCGCGGTTCGATTTGGTGAACTTTTCGATTGTTTCTTCTTCTTGTGCGTAGGCCTGAATCACTCGCACCGTGGTGATTCCCTCTTGCAGCGCGGAGAGATTTGCGCCAACGCGTTCGCGCACCGTGAGGTACGCCTTGTTGGAGTCGCGTTGAAACTTGATGGACGCGGCAATGAGTAAAGGCATCACCAACAAAGCAACGATGGTTAGTTGCCAACTCAGTGTGAGCAGCACAAAAAATGCGAACACCAACAGCATCCCTGCGGCAATAAATTGGAGTAGCCCCCACTGCACAAGTTCGGCCATCGACTCGATATCTGCAGTCATGCGGGCAACGAGCACACCGGCTTTATTTCTGTCGTAAAACGCCATTGATTGGCGCTGCATCTGCCTAAAGACTGCAAGCCGCAAAACTCGCAGAAACGACTCACCAGTTCGGTTGAGATACAAGAACTGCATTCGTCCAAACACGTAGGCCAGAAATGCGACCATCAGATAGAGGGCAACGGACAAATTGAGTTCTCCAACGTCATTTGCTCGTATTCCCGCATCAATTCCGTGCTTCACCAGAACTGGGCCAGCAAGCGCGCAAACAGTTGTGACGCAAACACAGGCAAACGCCATCCACATCGTCTTGCGAAACGGGGCGGCCATCTTGAACACTCGACCAACAATGGTTTTTGCCTGCGCTCTACTGAGGCGGTCCTCGTCGCTCACTCCTCCGGAACTCCACATGTCAGCTTTCCTCTTCCGCGCTGTGCTCCATGCTGGCTAGCACCTCGCGATACCGCTCATTGGACAACACAAGTTCCTCGTGCTTACCGATTGCAGCGATTGTGCCCCCGTCGAGAAACACCACTCGGTCTGCCAACGCAATTGTTCCAGGGCGATGCGCGATGACAATGGTTGTACGTCCGCTCATGACCGTGCGCATTGCGTCGCGGATTTCGCTTTCCTTGCTTGGGTCTACCGCGCTCGTTGCGTCGTCGAGCACCAACACGCGAGGGTCTGCAATGATCGCTCGAGCAATTGCAATTCGTTGGCGTTGGCCGCCGGAAAGTGAAAACCCGCGCTCGCCAATAATCGTCTGGTATCCATTTGGCAATTGCAGGATGAAGTCGTGAGCGCCGGCAAGTTTTGCCACGCGTTCCAAATCCTGCTGGCTGGCACCCGGCCGGGCAAACCCGATGTTGTTGGCAACACTGTCGTTGAACAACACCGTCTCTTCAAACACCACGCCAATTTGCTGGCGCAGTTCGCGGAGGCGCAATTTACGCACATCTACGCCGTCTAAGAATACGTGCCCAACGTTGGTGTCGTAGAAGCGCAGCAACAATCTCGCGATTGTCGACTTGCCAGAACCAGTTGCGCCGACGATTGCGATCGACTCGCCGGCAGCGATGCTTAAGTTGAAGTTGCTTAAAACGGGAAAGCTCGGGTTGTAACCAAACTGCACATGATCGAACTTCACTGCGCCAAGAGTTTGCGTCCCGCTAGTCGGCAGTGATTGTGGCTTTGCAGGGTCGGTGATTTCGGATTTGGTTTCCAACACCTCATTAATGCGAACAAGCGCTGCTGCCGCGCGTTGCCCTAATGCAACGATCATGCCTATGTTGCGCAAAGGCCAAATCAACAATGTGAGATAGACGTTGAAGGCAACGAGGTCGCCAATAGACAGTTGCCCGTTCAGCACGCGATGGCCGCCAACTCCCAGCACCGCCACCAAGCCAAGCGCGGGCAACACGTCGATTGCGGGCAGGAAACTGCTGCGGATGCGGGCGGCTTTCATAGATTCGCGCAGGATGTCGTCTGCTTCGCGTTCCAATTTTTCAAATTGCACCTGTTCCGCACCGAAGCCCTTGATCACGCGAATACCGGAGACGCTCTCCTCCACCACGTTTGCAAGTTGCGCTTGTTCTGCTTGTACCGCGATTGATGCTGGATGAATACGGTGACTAAACCGCCGCGCAGAAAGATTGACGAAAGGAAGTGGGATGAGCGCCACCACTGCAAGTACCGGGTCGGTGATGAACAGAATTGCGGTTACTGCAAAAATCTGGATCACGTTGGACAATGTGATGGGAATCATCACGATGAATCCCTGGATCTGCATCAGGTCGCTCGATGCCCGACTCATCAACTGCCCTGTTTGTGCGGTGTCGTGATACCCCACATGCAGGCCAATCACATGACGAAAGAGCCGCTCACGAAAGAGGGTTTCTGCCCACCGACTTTCCCGAAACGCTACGTAGCGCCGCATGCCTGAAAGTACGCCAGTAAGCACCCCAAGCAGACCGATAATGACCGCCCAACGCAACAGCGGGCCATCTTTTTCAATTCCGTCGTTGATTGCGTACTTGGTCATTTGTGGAACCATCACTTTGAATGAGGCCCACAAAATTCCGATCAAACCGCCAATCAGCAGATTGCGCCGCTGCACTTTGAGCATGGCGCGAAGCAGTTTCCATCCTTCGCTGCGTTGCTCTTGCTCAAACTCGAGCCGCGTTGCTACTTCCGAATCGGTCTCGATCGTCGACATCTGTGATTACTCGGCGCTTGGCGAAAGGCTTTCGACGGCCTTCCAATAATCCATTTCTGGATCGAGCGGCAAAATGGCAAGGGACGATGTGTTCACCCCGTTTTTGAAATACTCGCTAATGCGATCGCGGCAATGCGCTGCACTTCCGTGCACAACAAGTTCATCCACTGCCTGATCGGGAATGGCAGCTAGTGCTGCTTTGCGGTCGCCAGCCTTCCATGCATCCCACATTCCCTGCAGCAGCGGTGCACGACCCATCCAACGATGGAAGTCGGCATAAACAGGAACGTTCATGTAGGCGGCAATTGCAAACCGCGCACCGGCACGAACAACTTCGGTGTTCTCGCTTGGGCACACAAAAATGCGCGCAGCGATTTCCTTTTCCACACCGTTGGCTGCACCATGCACAACCGCTGCAACCTTGGAGACATCTTCCGCAGAAAGCCAGTTGATGATGACGCCATCGGCTTCGCGGGCCCCCAACTTGAGCATGCCCTCACGCAATGCAGCAATCAGAATCGTCGGCTTTTGTTCAGGCTTGATGCTCAGTCGAAAACCATCCACCTTGAATGTTTCATATTCCTTGGTGATCTTTTCTCCGCTGAATGCGTCGTGCATAAACCGAACGACATCGCGAACTTTTTTATATGGGTCGACGAACGGAACGCCGTTCCATTTCTCAACAATGACATTGCTCGAAGAACCAATGCCAATCGCAAATCGTCCTGGCGCGGCATCGGCCATTGCCGCGACGCTTTGCGCAATTACTGGCGCCGTGCGCGTGTACGCAGGAACGATTGCCGTTCCCAGCCGAAGCCTTGGCTCCCATGCGGCCGCGAGCGCCAAAGGTGTAAATGCATCGGCGCCATCTGTCTCGGCAGACCAAATATCGCTGTAACCCCAATCGGCAAGCTGCACAAGTTTGTCGCGTTGTGCATGCAAATGCCCGGGAAGCGGGACGGTCATTCCATTTCGTCGAATCATCACTTTGCTTCTCTCCACATTCGGGCAATCACGCTTTGGCTTGCGGTGGCAAGAAGGGTTCCGTCTTCGGCGAACATGTTCATAGTGCCGTGGCCGAACCCCCGCTCGACGCCTTGTATCTGTATGTCTAGCAATACCCACTTCGTCGGAACGAGGCGAACTATTCGCAGCGTGTTGTCAAGGCTGTTGCCTCCGCCGCGAACCCCAAGCGCCTGGCCAATCGCCATTGGCACAAAATCCCCGAGCACCGCCAATGTTGCGGCATCCACGTCGCTCAAAACGTCGGGGATTCTGGCCCACATGATGGTTCTGCCGTCGTTGGGTTCCCCGTTTAAGTCTTCAAGTTCGCGACCCTTCACCAACCGCTCGTCAAGTCGTTCGTGAATGGTGTTTTCTACGGGATGACGATGTTCGCGCGAAGCGATTTCGCTTGGCATCGGCACATCCGGCATTTTTGCAAAAGTTGCACGGTGTTCGAATGCTCGCTCGCCAAGCGCAGCATTAACCGTAAGAATTTCGCGGTCGCCCACGTGCCCAACCGCACGAGCCTGCGTTATCTGATGACCGACAACTGCAAGCGTTACATCAATCTCCATTGTCTCGTTGGTGCGCGCATACGACAAATATTGGGCCGTTGCCCACACGCACGGCCGGCCAGACAATTGCTCCATGGCGCTTACCGCTGCAGCCAATGCAGCGCCACCCCACAAAAATTGCCCACCCGTTACTAGCGATGTCTTCACCACCATCGCCCATCGCCCGTCAGCCTTGCCTGGTTGACCAATCGGCTCGATTCCGAGGAAAGTCTTTGTATCCATGTAGTTGCATCACACTAATAGAGACTCTCGATTTGAGGGCTACTTTATTCGGATGGAATCTACGGACAGTCCTTGGTTGGGTGATGCGGTTTCCCTTGTCGACGCGTTTCGACGTAAGGAACGCAGTCCACTCGAGGAGCTGCGGGCTTCACTTGCCGCAATAGAGAAAAGCTCGCTTAATGCTTTTTCATTTGTCGACGCAGAAGGCGCCATTGAACGAGCAAAAATAGCCGACATTTCCAAGCCATTCGGTGGCGTTCCGCTGGGCGTGAAAGAACTGGACTCGGTGCAGGGCTGGCCAAACACCGAAGCATGCGTGGTGTTTGCAGATCGAAAAGCCACGCACACTTCCCTCTTGGTAGAGCGCGCAACAACACATGGCGGAGCAAACCACATGGGTTTGTGCACCGCGAGCGAATTTGGTGGAGTTAATGTCACGCGCACGGTATTGAACGGCGCAACGCACAACCCTTGGATGCATGGCACCACCCCAGGTGGTTCGTCTGGTGGAAGCGCATCGGCAGTTGCAGGTGGTCTTGTCACTCTCGCAACCGGTGGTGACGGAGGCGGCTCAATTCGAATTCCTGCAGGCTTCACCGGTTTGGTCGGGTTGAAGGCAACGTTCGGTCGTATCCCCCGCGCACCTCATGTTGAATTAGGAAACCTCACCGTCAATATCGGCATCATGGCACGCAGCATTCGCGATACGGCCCGATGGTTCGATGTATGCAACGGCCACGACCCCAGAGACCCACTCAGCCTTCCACGCGTAGACCACTGGGAATCAGAATTGGGTACACACTCGCACTCGTTGCAGGGCAAAACTGCTGTGCTTGCACCAAATTGGGGCGGTGCGGTTGTCTCGCCAGCAATGTGGTCGCAGCTCGAAGAGTACGCGTTGCACCTCGCAAGCATCACGGGCTTACGCATTGTCACTGTCGACACCACACTTCCAAGCATGGGAGCCGCGTGGTCGATTAGCGGCATGATTGAAATACAAATGCAACTCGCCGATCACTGGCCACAGTGCGCAGATGTACTGACACCAGAAATGCGTTTTGGCCTTGAAGCCACGGCCGGCAAGTACGGCGCAGAATCACGAGCAAAAATCGAATCGCGTCGTGCTGCACTCAATCAACGCATGTCCGAGATTTTTTCGGCCGCAGACTTCGTGATCACAGCCAGCAATCCGGATGTTGCGTTTGCCGCCGAGGGTCCGTTGCCGTCCGAATTTGGTGGCGTTCAGGCAGGCATGGGCAACAACGGAAAGTTGACGTTCCCTGCGAACATGCACGGCAACCCAGCCATATCAATACCTGCTGGTTTGGTGGACGGTTTACCTATAGCCCTACAAGTAAACGGCCCGCATCACAGCGAGCAGCTGTTGCTCGAAATTGGTTTGGCAATGGAGCGATCCAGGCCATGGGCGCTGGTTGCGCCGGGCTCACCTAAATAGTCGGTTTATTTGTCGCGTTCGGCAATTTCACGCACGGTTGCCAAACCGTACATAAACGCACCTGTCATCACCACGAAAAAGATGACACATCCAAAACTAAACAGCGCTGCAGATGACATGACTACTTGTCTTTTCCTCGACCGGCGAGAAGAAATGTGCCGAGCGAAAGAATCGAAGGCACCCATATGCCGACGTAAATGCCGTCATAACGATGGAACTCTCCGGTGCCACGGAAATAGATGTACACGCTCATGGCAAGGCTTCCTGCCGCAGCCAACAGCGTTGTCACACGCAATACAGATTCTGGTTTCATAATTACCTCCGCCCACACCTTAGGCAATTTGACTATTCATGTAGTGGCTTTGCTTGGCTCACTAAATGGCTAGGAGCGCCCGCGCCACAATGTCGGTGCAAAATGCCGTCAAAATCGCCAAATACATGAGGCCGGTTGCTGCCATCACTGCGGAATAGCTGCGCTCTTTTAGCGCTGCACGAGTTACGAAAGCCAGCACGCCTGTGACAATGGCCGACGCAAGCCAGAACCAGCCCAGCACCCCATTCCAGCCATCATCAATAGTTCCATTGATCACGCTGATCATTCCTGTGGGCAAGAGCAGCACAACAACTTCTAGTGGCCAGATGTAAATCACTGCATCAACAAGTTCATTGATCAAACGACGAGGCATACCCGGTTGCACGAGATACCAATGGCCCAACAACATCGTGTCGCTCACTGCACCAAGAAATGCCGTGCCAACGAGCACACGAAGCAACGACACACTCACGCTTCCAAAATCGGCGTTTTCTACGGCAGCAATACCCGCCACCACGATGCCGGGGATGCCAACCAAGGGGGCAATCAAGTCGAGCTTGGACCGTTTGTTCCGAATGAGTACGAGCGAGGCGATAGCCACGGCGATGCCAGATGCTTCCCTCGCAGGAACCACGCCGTAACGAAACCCAAGCACCACTGCAATCGCCGCGAAAACACCGAAAGTGCCGCGCAATAGCAATGCGTAACCAGCGCCAACTTCGTTTCTTCGCGTTGTGTACCAAAGAAAAAACAAGCCACCGACAGACCATTGCAACATGACTGTTGCCGCTTCCAACCGAATCATGGGAGCACTACTTCTTTATGCTTCAACGGTGACAAGTGAGTGATTGACTTTGTTCATTGACATTGGCCCAGTTTCGGTAGCAACAACAATGTCCTCTAAGCGCATGCCCCATTTGCCTGGAATGTAAATTCCGGGCTCAACGCTGAAAGCGTGGCCGGCCGAAATCGGAAGCGAATTTCCACTCACCATGTATGGCTCTTCGTGTGCTTCCATTCCGATTCCGTGACCGGTGCGGTGAACGAAATATTCACCGAATCCCGCTGTCTCGATAATTGCTCTGGCTGCGCGGTCGACGTCCTCGCATGCAGCACCTACAACACCAGCAGCAACGCCAGCAGCCTGCGCAGCAAGCAATACGTCGTATGCCTGTGCAACATCGCTTGCTGGCTTGCCCGTATAGACGCAACGGGTGATGTCGCTGCAATATCCATTCATTGTTCCGCCAAAATCACACAGCACAATTTCATTCTTGGCAATCACACGCGAGCCTGCATGGTGGTGCGGGCTTGCGGCATTTTCTCCCGCGGCAACGATCGCAAAGTTGACGACGTCGTGCCCTTCGACAAGCAGTCGCGCAGAAATATCAGCAGACACCTGAGCTTCGGTGCGGCCAATGAGTGGAATCTGGCCAGCATGCAGTTGTTGAGCAACTCGGTCTGCAGCGGCACCAGCAGCCTGCAGTGCAGCAATCTCACTTGCATCTTTTGACATTCTCAGTGAACCGACTACATCCACCGCCCGAACAAACGTGGCACCATTAATCTTCGTCAGCAGCTCGACCAAAAACCGTGCCCACATTTGATCGCCGATCGCAATCTTTCGAGCACTGGGTAGCAACTTGGCAACGATGGCCACCGGGTCTTCGGTTTCGCCCCAAGCAACAATGCTAAACACGCCAGGTTGCGGCACGACACGCGGCACTTCCAAGCGGGGAACCACCATCACCACTTCCCCGTTTTGCGGAATAACAAGCATGGTTAGTCGCTCGAGCGGCATGGCGAAGTAGCCAGACAGGTAGGGCAAGTCGTGGCCGACGGATAACAACGTTGCATCCACTTGTTTTGCAACCATTGCCGACCGCACTTTGGCTATGCGTGCCAAATAATCAGAGGCAGTTGCGATGGTGCGAAGTGTTGAAGCAGAAGTCATGACACTCCTTTATATCTGTAAAAGCGGCTGGCTTGAACGTTGTGCCTGCTTTGCGTGATAACTCGACCTCGTGAGCGGGCTCGACTCCACGTGACTGAGTCCAATCGATTCGCCAAACTGCTTGAAATGCACAAACTCTGCAGGCTCCACCCAACGCGCAACTGGCAGATGGTGTGAAGTTGGACGCAGGTACTGGCCGATGGTCACAATTTGCACTCCGACACTTGCCAAATCAAGCAACGTCATCTCCACCTCTTCGCGTGTCTCGCCCATCCCCACGATGATTCCCGACTTGGTGACAAGCCCGGCGGCGGCACTGCGGCCAAGCACAGCAAGGCTGCGCGCATATCCGGCAGATGGGCGCACTGCGCGTTGAAGCCTGGCAACTGTTTCAATATTGTGATTCAACACATCTGGCCGTTCGGCAATCAGTATGTCGAGTGCATCAGATCCCTTTACGTCCGAGATGAGTGTCTCCACCTGGGCCAACTCGTTCTCTGAACGAATGGATTTCACGCATTGTGCAACATGTTGCATCCCACCGTCGTCGAGGTCGTCGCGGGCAACCATCGTCAACACTGCATAGTCCAAACCCATCTGTCGAACGGCTTGCGCCAATCGGCGTGGTTCATCACTGTCAGGCGCTAGTGGTTTCTGCGTATCGACCAAGCAAAATCCGCAGGCTCGTGTGCAACGCTCGCCAAGCACCATAAACGTTGCGGTGCCATCTTTCCAGCACTCGCTCAAGTTCGGGCATCCTGCTTCAACGCACACGGTGGTCAATTGCAAATCGCGAACTGTCTGCTTCACCGCCGCGACTTCTGCGCTTTGAACAATTTTCGTTCGCATCCAATCAGGTTTCCGCACAGAGATGCTCAACCCACCCTGCACGCCGGCATCGTCCAATCGTTTGATGAGGCGCACGGGTTCGCCTGCCCCCTCACCTCTCGAAAATGCAGAAAGGTCGTCTGGGCTGTGTTTAAAGACAACATCGCTTCTTGTTGAACTCTCACTTCCCCATCTGTTTGTTGCCAATTGCGCAATCACGTCGACAACTTGCTCCATCGATGCGTCAACACCTTCTTCTGCAAGCGAAGTCACTGGCCATTGGCCGATTCCACAAGGGACAATGTGCTCTCGCATATACGCAAGGTCGGGGTTTACGTTGAGCGCAAAACCATGCATTGTTCGGCGCTCGGTAGAGCCACTTCCTACCTTCACTCCAATTGCGCAAATCTTGCGCGCTTTCGGTGTGTCTGGGTCGAGCCACACACCGGGAAACTGCGTTTGTCGTCCCGCGTTAGATACACCCAACTCGACGAGCGTTTCAATAATCACTTGCTCAAGGTCATGAATGTATGCACGAGTGTCTGCTGGCCCACTCGCACCATGTTTTGGTTGCAGGCTCAAAAGCGGGTAGCCAACAAGTTGCCCTGGGCCGTGATATGTAATGTCTCCGCCCCGTTGCACCTCCACTAATTCGGCATTCACGTCGGCAGGGTTGCACAGCAAGTTCGTTGCAAGGTTGGACGTTGGCCCGTATGTAAACACATGCGGATGCTCTAACAACAGTAAGTGCTGATCTACTCCCTGTTTGAAGATGGCTGTCTGCAATGCAAGCGCTTCACGATAAGCCACTCGTCCGAGCCACCTCACATGAAGGGGTGCGGATTGAGTATTCATGTTTCTCTAATGTTGCCGCAATTAGAGCTCGGCTGACCAATCCTGCGTTTCAATTATTTGCTTCACCCGAGAAATAAAACGAGCTGCATAGGCGCCGTCAAATGCGCGGTGATCCCACGACATCGAAAGGTGGCCCATGGGATGAATCGCAATGCTTTCGCTTCCATCTTGTGCCGTGACCACTACGGGCTTTCGCACAATTGCATCGGTGGACAAGATGGCTACTTGCGGTTGGTTGATGATCGGCATGCAGATAAGCGCGCCCGCAGAGCCATTGTTAGACAGCGTGAATGTTCCACCCTGGATTTCGTCTGGCGACAACTTCCTTCCGCGTGCTCGCGTTGCAAGATCATTGATCTCGCGGGCAATTGCACGCAAGCGCTTGGCGTCGGCACTGCGAACTACGGGGACTAACAGCCCTTGGTAATCCAAGTCGACAGCAATGCCCAAATCGATGTACCCGTGAACGACAAGATTGTCGCCATCGATGGACGAGTTCACGTGTGGGAAGTCGGCAAGCGCGTCCACCACTGCGCGTGCGATAAACGGCAAATAGGTGAGGCTGAAACCTTCTCCCGATTTCCAAGATTCCTTTACTGCCGTCCTTGTTCGATCAACGTTGGCATAGTCCACTTCCACAACGCTGAATGCATGAGGACTGACTGCCTTCGACATCACCATGTGTGCGCCCGTCAATTTGCGAATCTTGGATAACGCGACTACTTGCTCGCGCTCGCCCGTCGGTGCAGTTGGACGCGGTGCTGGCGCCGCCATTGGTGCGGGTGCTGCAACCGGAGCAGGCGTTGAGAGAACAGGTGCTGGTGCTGGCGCGCTTGCAACCTGTGCGGCTGCCTTCAACCCGCGTTGATCGATGTAGTCCAAAACATCTTCGCGCGTAATGCGTCCGCCTGGCCCACTGCCAGTTAGTGCGTCGATATCAATTTGATGCTCGGTAACCAATCGTCGAACAACTGGTGAAAGCAGTTTGTTGGTTTGGCTAGGTGCAGCAACAACAGGCGCCGGTGCAGGCGCGGGTGCAACAACGGGCGCAGGTGCGGGTGCAACAACGGGCGCAGGTGCGGGTGCAGCAACAGGTGCAGGTGCAGCAGCTACGGGTGCGGGCGCTGGTGCGGCCCCCGCTGCACCAACCACTGCAATCACAGTTCCAACGGCAACGGTTTCGCCTTCGGCAACACGAATCTCGGTAACTGTGCCAGCCACTGGCGACGGTACTTCCGTGTCTACTTTGTCGGTAGAAACTTCAAACAGTGGCTCATCCGCTGCAATCGTGTCTCCAACCTTCTTGAACCAACGCGTAATCGTTCCCTCAGTTACCGTTTCGCCAAGTTGCGGAAGTGTGATGTCAGCCATGTTGCTCCTGTAGTCCTAAGAATGTTGCTGCGTCATGCATTAATACTGCGACCGGTCATCGACAACACTGTTTCGCCAAACAATTCCGACAGCGAAGGATGCGGCATCAGGAATTCGGCAATCTCGTCAACAGTTGCCTCCCAGTTCACAGCCAAGTATCCGCCGGACAACTGTTCTGTAACCCAAGGGCCAACCATATGCACGCCAAGCACTTGGCCGGCACTGCCATCGGCGTTCTTCTTGGCAATCACTTTCACCAAGCCTTCGGCCTCGCCGATAATCATCGCGCGACTGTTGGCTCGGAATTGATGTTTCGCCACAACTACGTCGATACCTTTGGCGCGCGCTTCTTCTTCGGAAGGCCCCGCCCAAGCAACTTCAGGGTGGCAATAAATGGCCCACGGCACTCGGTCGTACATCACGGGATAAACGGTTTCACCGAGCATGTGTTTTACGGCAACAATTGCCTCGGCATAAGCAACGTGCGCAAGCTGTGGAGTATTGATCAGGTCGCCTACCGCATAAACGCCTTGTTCGCCTGTTGCGCAATAGCCATCAACCTCAACAAAGCCACGCTCGCTCAACTGAACGGCTGTGCCTTTCAGGCCGAGCAAATCTGTAAATGGTTTTCGACCAACCGACACCACAACTGCATCGACATCAAGTCGTTCGCCTTCACCAAACAGCACGGTTGTTCCGCCTGCGCTGTTGGGTTCGTGGCCGGCAACTTTTACGCCGGTACGAATGTCGATGTTCTTCTTCTTGAAACTCTTAACAACAAAGTTTGCTACGTCTGGGTCTAGGCCCGGAAGGATTTTGGGCAAACCTTCCAGAATGGTGACGGTCGAACCCAGGTCGGCAAATGTTGAAGCAAATTCGCAACCAATAGCGCCGCCACCAATTACTGCAATTCGTTTGGGAATTCGATCAAGCATGAGTACTTCATCCGAGGTCATGATCGGCCCGCCCGCATCGAATCCAGGAATTGTTCGTGGCACCGAGCCCGCGGCAAGCACTACAAACTTTCCTTGAACCTGTTGTGTGCCCCCGGCTGCAAGTTGCACATCAACGATGTGCTGCGCGCCTAACGAACCCGTTCCAAGCAGATACGTAACTTTTTTCGACTTGGTAAGGCCGGTGAGACCCTTAACGAGAGTGTCAACGATGGTTTGCTTACGCTTCTGAGCAACAGCGAAGTCAATAACTGGAGTGCCAGCAGAAATGCCAAAGTCGGGTGCGTGCGTTACGTGTCGGTGCACAGCAGCAGTTTCTAGAAATGCTTTTGCCGGAATACATCCTCGGTTGAGGCATGTTCCGCCAATGGTGTCGCGTTCTACAAGCGCAACGGTTAAGCCTGCCGACGCACCATAGAAAGCAGCGGCATAGCCGCCAGGGCCACCGCCGATGACCACGAGATCAAACTGCTCAGCCGTACGCACCACCTCCGTCAGATGTTCTGCTCTTTACAATAACGGCTTAGCTTCAGGGTGTGGTTGCCCATTGCTGTTGTTCACCCGCACGGATATAGACAATGGTGCGCGTGCCGTCAGACACAGGGAATGCAATTGTGCAGGAAAGGGTGTTCGAAGCCGAGGTCGTTACACATGGCGTGCCTTGCCCTTCGGGCAACGAAACCGGAGTTTGCACCTCTCCTACAAGCATCCGCCAACCTTCCACTGCATCGGCTCCATCCACGCCTCGCATCTCAACATCCACCAAAGTTCGATCACTTGTTGCTCGCACCGAATCCACACTTACCGTCATGTCGCCGAGCGTTGCCTCGTCGCCAAGTTGTAGCAACACCACGGTGGCATCTTCGCTTGTTGTTTGAAGCAACTTGATGCTCCCCGCGCCCAGAATAAGCACGCCACACACCAGGGCCCACAAGATGAGTTTTCGTGTACTCATAGAACGATCAGCCTAGGTCACTCGGTCGAACAAGTACTGTTGAGTTGGGCGTCACATGAACGGAGCAAAAACATGGGCTTAAAAAACGTGTTGAAATCAGCAAGTATGGGTGTTCGAGAAATGGACGCCGAGCGCCTGACCGACCGCTTCATTGCTTTAGGCCTTCAACCGCTGAGCGAACTTGAACCGCGCTTCAAAGCAAAAGTGTGTGGCGAAGTAAAAAGAATGTCCATCAAGCCGCGGGCCGGTATTCCATCAATGGAAATCGTTATCAACGACGGTAGCGGCGAGGCAACTGTGGTGTTCAGCGGGCGTCGACATGTGGCCGGCATCGAACATGGTCACTGCGTCATTGTCGACGGCGTACCGCATCTAGACGGCAAACATCTCGTTTTTCTCAACCCTGCATACACACTGCTGCCAATTGGCGAAGAGTAAAACTACTTAGCCAACGAGTATTTTTTTCACCGCTTCTTCGGCGTCTTCGGTAATCAGCGCCATCACTTCATCGCCCGCGCGAAGCACGGTTGCCTTATCGGGCACCAACACTCGGCTGTCGCGAACAACTGCCACCACGGTCGCACTGCGAGGGAATTGAATATCGGCAAGCGCTTTGTCAATCGCGGGAGAATTTTCGGCAAGCGTTACTTCTACCAATTCTGCTTTGCCACCCTTCAACTGCATCAACCGCACGAAGCTGCCGACCGTTACCGCTTCTTGCACCAGGCTGGTGATGAGATGCGGTGTTGATACAGAAACATCGACTCCCCACATTTCGTTAAACATCCAGTAGTTGTTTGGATTATTTACGCGCGCAACCACGCGCGGCACACCAAACTCTTGTTTTGCAAGGAGCGAAACAACAAGATTGTCTTCGTCGTCGCCAGTTACCGAGGCAACAACGTCTGCCATTGTCACTCCCGCCGCCGCCAACACCGAAACGTCACAGGCATCTCCCTGATGCCACTTCACACCAGTTGATGCGTCATCGGCATATTCGCGCACCACCGAGCGATCATTTTCAATAATCGTCACCTCGTGTCCAGCCTCGACAAGTTGTTCTGCCGTAAAACGACCAACGCTTCCACCGCCTGCAATCACTACTTTCATAATCAGTGACCCTTTCCGTTTTGGCTTGCGGCCAGTTCTGCATCAAATGCGGCAAGCGAAGAAATTTCCGACGACACATACGCCACGTCGCCTTCTTGAATCACTGTGTCGGATGTTGGGATCATCGCTGAACCAAGGCGACGGACAGCAACTACGCGCGCCGTTGCGCTGTCTAACGTGCTCACTCGTTTGCCTACAAGATGCTTGGGTAATTCGCGCTCGACAAGCACCACCTTTGCACTGGGGTCGGTCCACTCGATCGCTGGCAGTTCGGGAAGAATGCGGCGCAAAATTCGCTCGGACGTCCATTTCACCGTGGCGACAGTTGCAATCCCCAATCGCTCATAAATCTCTGCTCGCTTCGGGTCATAAATGCGCGCGACGACTCGTTCGATGCCAAATTCTTCGCGTGCCACTCGTGCGATCAAGATGTTGGAATTATCGCCATTCGTTACAGATGCGAGCGCGCCTGCTTTTTCGATCCCGGCTTCGATCAAAATGTCGCGGTCAAAACCAATTCCCACAATTTTCTGACCGGAGAACTTTTCACCAAGGCGGGAAAAAGCTTCGGGCTTGCGGTCGATCACAGCAACCGTATGGCCAGCGGCCGTTAATTCTTTGCCGAGGGTCGAACCCACTCGCCCACAACCAACGATGACTACGTGCACGGCTATCTCCCTAGTGACAACATCGGACATCGTCCAATGCATGCCTATTTATATGGCAAGTGTCAATGGTAGAGCCTGCAGTCGCCCCAACAGTGGTCCGTGTGGCAGGCTCTATCTCGCTTATGGCTACTACAACACGGTCCAACCCCTTGAAACGATTCTTCATTGGCAAGCCAATTGCCACGTCTGAAGATGGCCACCAACGCTTGCCAAAAAAGGTTGCGCTCCCCGTTTTTGCCAGCGACGCAATTTCGTCAACAACATACGCAACTGAAGAAATCCTGATCGTGTTTATGTCCCTTGCCGGCGCTGGTGTTGCCGCTTACAGCAGGCTTGTACCAATTTCCATTCTTGTTATTTTTCTTCTCATCATCGTGGTCAGTAGCTATCGACAAACGATTTTTGCCTACCCCAACGGTGGTGGGTCTTACGTGGTCTCGAGGGAAAATCTCGGGCGAATCCCTTCGTTGGTTGCTGGCGGATCGATGTTGGTCGACTACATCCTCACCGTTGCCGTTTCAATTGCCGCCGGTGTTGCAGCAATAGTTTCCGCATTCAACAGCCTCGAGCCTCATCGAGTCACGTTGTGCGTCGGTTTTATCGCCCTCGTGACGTTGGCCAACCTTCGCGGCCTTAAGGAGTCAGGGTCGCTTTTCGCGCCACCCACGTATCTCTACATCATCATGTTGTTCACTCTTATCGGATACGGACTCTTCCGTGTGTTCGTACAAGACCTCGGTCCGATTCCGCACGAGGATGCATTTTCCCAGGAATTACTCGGTGGCAACAACAGCATCACGCTGTTTTTCTTTCTCAAAGCATTCTCCTCAGGTGCCGTTGCGTTAACAGGTATCGAGGCCGTTGCCGACGGTGTACCAGCCTTCAAAAAACCAGAGCCGCGAAACGCCAGCACCACGCTGATCATCATGGGGTGCATTCTCGGATCAAGCTTCTTTGGATTAAGTGTTCTTGCTCAGCACTTGCAGCCCCTCAAAGATGAAGAGGGACATATCGCCGACACCGTGCTGGCCCAACTGGCCGAGCATGTTTACGGCGGAAGAAACGTGATGTTCTTCCTTACGCAGTTCGCCACGTTTGCAATTTTGATTTTGGCTGCGAACACTGCCTATGCAGACTTCCCGCGTCTTTCGTCAATCATTGCAAAAGACAATTATCTGCCGCGGCAATTCATGAACCGCGGCGATCGCTTGGTGTTCTCGAACGGTGTTATCTTCCTTGGCATCGCATCATCCCTGTTGGTGATTGCGTTCGGCGGAATTGTTAACGCGCTAATTCCCCTCTACGCCGTTGGAGTGTTCACTGGTTTTACACTCAGCCAATTTGGCATGCTCGTGCATCACCGAAAACACAAACACCCAGGCTGGGTTCCCCGCGCTGTGATGTCTGGTTTCGGTGCAGCAACCACGGCACTCGTGGCAGGGATCGTTGTCGTTGTTAAATTCACCGACGGTGCGTGGATTCCAGCCGTCGTGATTCCGACGCTTGTGCTTTCATTTATCGGAGTGAACAAACACTATTCGCGCGTTCGCGGCTTCTTGCAGGTAAAAGATGGTTATTCGGCGCCGTTCCGTACACACACCGTTGTCGTGCTTGTTGGTTCGGTTAACCAGGGCGTACTTCAAGCAGTTCGCTACGCACAAAGCTTGCGCCCCGACCGCATAGTCGCACTTTCCGTGATCCAAACGCCAAACGATCGTGTACAACTCGACGCGGATTGGGCGAAGTACAACATCGGCATCGAATTAGACACCATTGTTTCCGAATACCGAGACCTCACCGAACCAATTCTCAATCGCATCAACGAACTGGATGACGAACTAAACGACGACATCATTACGGTCATCATTCCCGAATTTGTTACCAGCCTTCGCTCGCAGTGGTTGCACAACCAGTCGGCACTTGCCATTAAGGCGCGTCTGTTGTTCAGGCCAAACACTGTCGTGACATCGGTTCCAATCGTCATCCCATAGTGTTTTTGGCACGATCCCAAGTGCCGGCGATTCCTGTCGTATTCTGAACACATGAAAATTGTTATCTCTGGTGCAAGTGGTCTCATTGGAACTCAACTCGTAACGTCGCTCAAATCGAGTGGGCATGAAGTTGTCCAACTTGTCCGCCGATCGGCTGCGGTCGGTCAAATCATGTGGGACCCAAAGTCGGGAAAGCTCGACCCAGCATCCCTTGAGGGCTGCGACGCAGTGATTCATCTTTCGGGAGCAGGCATTGGCGACAAGCGCTGGAGCGATGCCTACCGCAAAGAAATTCTCGACAGTCGCACACAAACGACTGCGCTCTTGGCCACAACTATTGCTTCATTGCAACGTAAACCATCAGTGTTTTTATCTGGCTCGGCAATTGGCATCTACGGTGCTCGAGGCGATGAACAACTGACGGAAACGAGCGCGCACGGCACAGGTTTTCTAGCCGACGTCTGCGAACAGTGGGAAGCGGCAGCAAAGCCAGCAATCGATGCCGGTGTGCGCACGGTGTTCCTGCGCACGGGAATTGTGTTGAGCCCCAAAGGCGGAGCACTCAAGAAACTGCTGCCGCTCTTCCGACTTGGCGTTGGCGGAAAATTTGGTAACGGTAAGCAGTGGCAAAGCTGGATCTCGATGGATGACGAAGTTGCTTCGATCATTCATTTGCTTACCGCGAATGTTTCGGGTGCCGTAAACCTCACTGCACCGCAGCCCGTCACCAACGCGGAATTTACGAAAGTGCTGGCCCGCGTCGTTAAACGACCAGCAATCGTTCCGGTGCCCACATTTGCACCAAAGATCCTGCTTGGTGGAGAACTGGCAGATGCTTTGCTCTTTACCGGCCAACGAGTGATGCCGCAGGCGCTTACTGCAAGCGGCTACGTCTTTAAGCACTCCACACTTGAAAGTGCGCTGCGTTCACTGCTCAAGAAGTAATGAAACATCCAGAACACGTTAATGTAGTTGTCGTTGGTGCGGGCCTTGCAGGCCTTGCAGCAGCGCGTGTTGTTCAGGAATCAGGGCATACGGCAATCGTGCTCGAAGCATCCGATGCAGTTGGTGGTCGTGTTCGCACAGATTCCGTTGATGGGTTCCTGCTCGACCGTGGATTTCAGGTGTTACTCACCGCTTACCCAGAGCTTGCGACACAAGTGGACATGCAGGCGCTTGACCTTCGCGAGTTTGACCCAGGCGCACTGGTATGGCGCAAAGGAAAAGGGCACGTTGTCTCCGACCCATTTCGCAAACCATCAACACTTGTCGCCACTGCTCTTGCACCTATTGGAACTGTCGTAGACAAGGCTCGCATTGTTTTCTTGCGCCGCAGAGTGTTACGCACGCACCCAAGAAGGCTGCTTCGCGGCCGCGATATTTCCACCGTTGTTGCGTTGCGCGCTGCCGGTTTCTCCACGCGCATGATTCAACGATTCTTTCGGCCACTCTTCGGCGGCATTCAGCTAGACCCAGCGCTGGCCACCTCCCGACGAATGTTCGACGTCATTTTCCGTTCGCTCTCGGAAGGTTCGAGCGTTCTTCCCTCGCAAGGGATGCAGGCATTACCCGAGCAACTTGCAGCACGCTTGCAAGCCGATTCTGTGTTTCTCAACACTCGCGTTGAGTCAATCGATGGCAACACAGTGCTGCTGTCTGATGGCAACACAATCCATGCTCGCGCGGTGGTGGTCGCAACCGATGGCCCCACGGCCAGCACGTTGCTTGGCTTACCAGAAGTGAAATCTCGAACCGCTGGGTGTGTTTACTTCTCGGCCGACATTGCCCCAACAAAAGAAAAGCTCGTTGTTCTCGATGGCACTGGTCGCGGACCTGTGCTCAACGTCGCCGTTCTCAGCAATGTTGCCCCCTCTTATGCACCACCCGGCAAACACCTCATCGTTGCCGCTCTCCCCGGAGTGATCGACGGTGATTTGGAACAAATCGCTCGCATGCAACTGCGCACCTGGTGGGGTGCTCAGGTTGACACATGGAAACATTTGCGCACTTACTCAATTGCGCATGGTGGCCCAGTGCAACAACCACCGTTCGCGCCCCGACAGCCCGTCTCGTTGGGTGGTGGCCGCTTCGTCTGTGGCGATCACCGCGATACCGGATCTATTCAAGGTGCACTCTTTTCGGGACGACGCTGCGGCGAGGCTGTTGCACAGTTCCTCGCCTAACCTGCAATACATGACTCACGACACAAAAGCCAAAATAGTTTCAGTCGAGCGCTTTGTGCCCGCAGCCCCTGGACTCATTTTCGAACTACTTGCAGACCCACGTCAACACTCGAAAATTGACGGGTCAGGCAGCGTTAAAGCGGCAAAAGTTTCTGCTCCGCCA
This sequence comes from Ilumatobacteraceae bacterium, assembly GCA_036746695.1. GTDB lineage: Bacteria > Actinomycetota > Acidimicrobiia > Acidimicrobiales > Ilumatobacteraceae > UBA3006. Next base: position 510,123 of record DAIODP010000001.1, read on the forward strand.
CGCTTGTCACTGGGTGCAAAGTTCACGATGGATATGAAGATCGGCGTGTCGTACAAGATGACCAACACCGTTGTCGAATTTGAAGAGAATCGACGCATTGCCTGGCAGCACTTTGGTGGTCACATTTGGCGCTACATCCTCGAGCCTGTAGATGGCGGCACAAAGGTTATAGAGCAATTTGACTACAACGGAAGTAAGTCGATTCTGATTCTCAAGCTCAGGGGTTCGATGCAAAGCAATGAGAAGGCCATGGCACTAACTCTCGTCAATATCGAGAAGCATTTCTCCGCGCAGCAATGACAATTTCGCTGCCAAAGGGTTTCCGTGCTCACGTAACAAATGTGGGTATCAAAGACACCACCGATGACTTCACTCTTGTTGTTGCCGATGCGCCGTGTGCGGCAGCAGGCCTCTTCACACAAAGCCGCTTTGCCGGCCCAAGCGTTCTTGTTAGTCGCGAACATGTTGCAGGCGGCAAAGCGTTTGGTGTTGTGGTCATTTCAAAAAATGCCAATGTTGCCACTGGCGTAGAGGGCATGAACAATGCGCGCGAAGTGGTTGCTGGCGTGGCTCGTGCCATTGGTTGCAACGAGAGCGAGATTCTCATTGCATCAACCGGCGTAATCGGCCGCCAGTATCCAATGGACAACGTCCGTTCAGGTCTGGCCGCACTTCCCGCGCAACCTCAGGGCACGTCAGCAGACGATGTGGCCCGCGGCATCATGACCACTGACACCGTGAGCAAAGTTGCGCAGTGCGAAGTTGCCGGTTCTGGCGCTCGTGTAGTGGGCGTTGCAAAAGGTGTTGGCATGATTGAACCGAACATGGCCACGTTGATCACGCTGATCTTCACCGATGCAGAAGTCTCCTCGCCCGACTTGCAAACAATGTTTCAGCGCGTAATCTCCCGCACCTTCAACTGCGTTTCCGTAGACACCGACACATCCACCAGCGACACAGCAATTGTCTTAGCAAGTGGAAAAGCCGGCAAAGCTGATTTGGCCGCACTTGAAAATGCCTTGTTCGACGTTGCCCTTTCGCTGACTAAACAAGTTGCACGAGACGGAGAAGGCGCCGAAAAGTTAATCGAAGTATGTGTTGATAATGCGCGCGACTACGAGCAGGCGAAAACAGTTGCCAAGGCCATAGTTAACTCGCCACTAGTAAAAACTGCGGTGCATGGCGCAGACCCAAATTGGGGCCGCGTGGCAATGGCAGTAGGAAAATGCAGCCAGTACACCGACATCGATCAAGCATCGGTGATCATTCGTTTTGGAACCCAAGAGGTGTATCCGAGACAAATTGGCGCAGATGATCTTTCGGCGCTCAGCACGTATATGAAAGGTGCAGATGTCCGCATTCATGTGGCCCTCAACACCGGAAGCGAATCGGCAACTGTTTGGGGTTGCGATCTGACGGCGGGATACGTGCGTGTCAACGCCGATTACACCACCTGATTATTTGGTAAACGGCGATAGCCACTCCAACAATTGGGAACGGTAATGCAAAAGCGATTTGTACTTCGCAACGTCATCGGGAAGTCGCTTAATCAACGAATGCAGCGTCTGCGCTTTGTCCTTTCCTCGAGCCACGTATTCGGTAATCGGCTGCTGATAGGTACGAATAGTAAATAGGGAGCCACCAGTGCGTGGCAGAAATCTCAAGGTTTGCCGTTCCATCCGAACCCACAACATCGAGGGATCATTCACCAGTGGTTCGCTCGGTACAATCGGTTGAAAGAGCGCACAGTGATCTTCAATCGTCCAGTTCGATCGGATCATCGGCTGATCTGCGCGTAGTCGGTTCATTGTGGTGTCCACTGCGCCTCCGACATGTTCGGCGTACCGCGCCACGGGAGCATGAACGGCCATCATGTCTTGCCCTAATTTGGTTTCAATTTTCCATCTGCTTGGTGAACACACCACCCCTGCAACCACCACCAGCTGACTATCACTTGTGCGCTTCATGACAATGAGATCGTCGGCAACAAGCAGCGCCGCTTCCATTAACGCGTCGACGCCTTGGGAATGAATGGTCGAGCCAGCAAATGTCGCAACTAGCTCTGCGGCCTCCTCTGCAACTTCTTCCCCACCTTGCAGAAATGCTACGACTTCGTTCCTTCGCTTCTGCAAAAGCGCGACCTTCATTGCAATAGTTGGTTCGGTTTCGCTGTCGCTCGGCAACCACTGCTGTATCTCCAGCGGGCGCGTACCAACACGATGGCGAAACTCGTTTGTTAACTCGGTGGGCAACATCGACTCGGGCATGGGAAATGCACGAAAAGATCCAACGTCGCCCGAGGGCAACTCGTCAAATGGGGTAAATGGATGCTGATGTAAAACGTGGGTTGAAGCCACGATGTATGAGTCAGATCACTTAGGAGTCATGCGAATGCCGCCGTCGACACGAATTGTCTCGGCATTCATGTAGCTGTTGGTAATGCACTCCACCACCATGCTTGCAAGTTCTTCTGGGTAGCCCAAGCGCTGCGGGAAAAGCACGCCCTTCTGCAAATTCTGTTTGAACTGTTCGCTGTTTTCGCCCTGACCATAAATCGGTGTGTCGATGAGGCCTGGCGCAACGGTGTTGACGCGGACACCGATTGCCGACAAGTCGCGTGCGATTGGCAATGTCATTCCGACAACGCCGCCCTTTGAGGCCGAGTACGAGGCTTGACCAATCTGTCCGTCGAATGCGGCAACTGAAGCCATGTTGCAAATCGATCCGCGCTCACCATTGGCAAGCGGCTCGTTTGTGCTCATTGCTGTACCGACGATGCGGATGCAGTCGAAGGTGCCCACGAGGTTGATGGCTACAACTTTCTTGAAGGCATCCAAGTTGGCTGCCGACTCGTAAGTGCCGTCTTTGCCAACCGTTCGCTGTGCCCAACCAATGCCGGCAGAGTTAACCAATGCGCGAATCGGGCCCATCGATTTGGCCATTTCGGTTGCATTAATGATGTCCTGTGTATTGGTCACGTCTACTTTGCAGTACGCGCCGCCAACTTCTTTTGCTAACGCCTGACCTTTTTCTTCTTGAATGTCGGCAATAACTACCTTTGCTCCGCGCTTTGCAAGAAGTCGCACGCATGCTTCTCCAATACCCGATGCTCCACCTGTGACAATTGCGCTAGATCCGTTGAGTTCCATAGGTTGCAACACTAGGCAAGTTGGGCAGCTTTAGGCAAAGCCAAGCGAAGCCGCAACTGCAAGCGCATCCACCAGCTCGTTCATGGGTTCGCCATTGTGGGCTTTAACCCACGTAAAGGTGACATCGCCGCGCTGATTGACGAGGTCGATCAGCGGCTCCCATAAATCTCTGTTGGCAACTGGTTGACGTTGCGAGTTTTTCCAGCCACGCTTCTGCCAACCGGCCCACCATGCATCACGGAAGCAATGCACCACATACGTGCTGTCCGAACGAATTTCGATTGGCCCAGGGTGGCCCTCGTGGGCACGCAGTGCTTCAAGCGCCGCAGAGAGTTCCATACGTTGATTTGTGGTGTGAGTTTCGCCACCTGTCTGACATGGTTCTCCCGTCGGCGAAGTTGCCCAAGCCCAGCCACCAGGGCCTGGGTTACCAGAGCATGCACCATCGGTATAGATAACAATCACGTCCTAGATACTTGCTGATGGACGATCGTTTCGTGGGTACCCACGAGTAACTCTGCGAGACTGATCGCATGAGTTTTGACGGTTCTGTTCATCAATTGCCAGACACCGACCCGGGCGAGACCGCCGAATGGCTCGATTCTCTCGACGCAGTTGTCGATACCCACGGCAAAAATAGGGCTCGTTATCTTCTCGCCCGCCTACTTGCCAGGGCCGAAGAATCCGAAGTCAGTTTCCCCACCACGGTCAGCACTCCGTACGTCAACTCCATTCCACGCGAACACGAACCATGGTTTCCTGGCGACGAACATATAGAGCGAAGAATTCGTGCATACATCCGATGGAACGCAGCGGTCATGGTTGTTCGTGCAAACGATGCCGCCGAAGGAATCGGTGGTCACCTTTCTACCTTTGCTTCATCAGCAAGTTTGTACGAAGTTGGTTTCAACCACTTCTTCAGAGGTAAAGAAAATGGAATCCCTGGAGACCATGTGTACTTCCAAGGACACGCAGCACCAGGCGTATACGCCCGCGCATTTCTCGAGGGCCGACTTAACGAAGATGACCTCGATCATTTCCGTCGCGAAATAGGCAGAGATGGGAAGGGGCTCTCCAGCTACCCGCATCCCCGACTGATGCCAGATTTCTGGGAGTTTCCAACGGTGTCGATGGGTCTTGGTCCGCTCACCGCGTTGTACCAAGCGCGCTTCAATCGCTATCTCCAGAACCGCGAATTAGACGACACCTCGGCCAGCCGCGTGTGGGCCTTCCTCGGTGATGGCGAATGCGACGAACCGGAAACACTTGGTTCTATTTCGTTGGCAGCGCGCGAAAAACTGGACAACCTCACGTTTGTTGTCAACTGCAACTTGCAACGACTTGACGGCCCAGTGCGCGGCAACGGCAAAATCATCCAGGAACTTGAAGCCGTGTTCCGCGGCGCAGGTTGGAACGTGATCAAGGTTGTGTGGGGTTCGAAGTGGGACGACCTGTTGGCCAAAGACACGACGGGCGCACTGCTCAACAAAATGAACTCAACTGTTGACGGAGAATTCCAGCGATACATCGTCGAGGATGGAAACTACATTCGCGAAAACTTCTTTGGCCCAGACCCGCGACTTCGCGAAATGGTCTCGCATCTCAGCGATAACGACATTCTTTCGTTGCCCCGCGGCGGGCACGACTATCGCAAGCTATATGCAGCGTTCAAAGCAGCAAGCGAAAACCTTGGGACAGGACGACCGACTGCAATTTTGTGCAAGACAGTGAAGGGATGGACACTCGGCCACGAGATTGAAGGCCGCAACTCCACCCATCAAATCAAAAAGATGAGCGACGAGCAGTTGCGCAAGCTTCGTGACACGCTGCATTTACAAGACGAGATTCCCGATAGTGCACTCAACGGCGAAGACCCTCCGTACTACCGCCCTCCACACGACAGTGTCGAATATCAGTACATGATGGAACGCCGACGCGCGCTTGGTGGAGCCGTACCCATGCGCAGCACTGCCGTGCGCAAACCACTCACCCTGCCGGCCAATTCGGTATTCAGCGAATTTGATGCGGGAAGTGGCGAACAACAAGTGAGTACCACGATGGGCTTCACACGCCTATTGCGCAACATGGCCCGCGATAAAGATTTTGGTCAGCGCATTGTTCCCATCATCCCCGACGAAGGACGCACCTTCGGCATGGACTCGCTGTTTAAAGAATTGAAGATTTACGCATCGCAAGGCCAAAAGTACGAACCCGTAGATCATGCGCTGCTACTCAGTTACGCAGAGTCAGCTTCAGGACAAATTCTTGAAGAAGGAATTACCGAGGCTGGCAGCATGGCCAGCTTTATTGCGGCGGGCACGAGTTACGCCACGCGGGGCGTGCCAATGGTTCCTTTTTACACCTTCTATTCCATGTTCGGTTTCCAACGTGTTGGCGACTTGATCTGGCAGGCTGCCGATGCGCGAACTCGCGGCTTTTTGCTTGGCGCAACGGCCGGACGCACCACTCTCATGGGCGAGGGCCTTCAACACCAAGATGGTCATAGCTTGCTGCTTGCTAGCACTATTCCCGCCTGCCAGGCGTACGACCCAGCGTTTGCCTACGAAGTTGCAGCAATTGTTCAGAATGGTTTGCATCGAATGTACGGAGACAAACCAGAAGACATTTTCTTCTACATCACGTTGTACAACGAGAACTACCAGATGCCAGCGAAGCCCGCAACGGCATCGATCGATTCAGACATTCTTGGCGGCCTATACAAGTGGCAAGAACGTGCGGCCGGCAAACATGCAGCATCAATTATCTTTTCTGGTTCCTCACATTTGGCAGCGCGCGAAGCGGCCAACGAGTTGCAGCAACATTTCGATGTTGGCGTAGATCTTTGGTCAGCAACTTCCTACAAATTGCTTCGCGAAGAGGCAATGGAAGTTGAGCGCTGGAACCGATTGCACCCAACATCAACGCCGAAGGTTTCGCGTGTCGCAAGCCTGCTCGGCGAATCCTCCGCACCAATTGTTGCTGTATCCGATTTCATGAAGGCAATCCCCGACCAAATCTCTCGGTATGTCACAAATCGTCCATTTGCGGTGCTGGGCACAGACGGCATGGGCCGCAGCGACACGCGCGAGGCACTTCGTCGTCATTTCGAAATTGACGCCCCTCACATCGTGGTTTCAGTGCTGTACCAACTGGCACTTGCGGGCTCTATCCCTGCAACGGCAGTCGAACAGGCAATCAAGAAATATGGTCTGAACCCGGAAAGCGTGAGCGCGCTGCACGCTTAGGCGATACTTGTAGCCATGGCTACAACCTCTAAATCGCTATACATCACCGGCATACCTGCCGGAGATGCGTTACTTCAACGCGACGGAACCGCACTGCTCATTGGAATGTTGCTCGACCAACAGGTGCCAATGGAGTGGGCATTCACTGGCCCGTACACCATCAAACAACGCCTTGGTCATTGCGATGCAAAGAAGATTGCAGCAATGAAGATGGAAAAGTTTGTTTCGGTGTGCTGCGAGAAGCCTGCCATCCACCGTTTTCCCGCCTCGATGGCCAAACGAATTTATGAAATGTGCGAAATCATTGCCGAAAAATATAAAGGCAAGGGTGCAAACATTTGGAAGGACGTAGACGATGCAGAAGAGCTTCGTCGCAGACTGCGCGAACTTCCCGGTTACGGAGAAGAAAAAACGGAAATATTCATTGCGCTGCTCGGAAAACGATTTGGAATCCGACCGAAGGGCTGGAAGGTGAAGGCCGGCGTTTTCAGCGATGCGCAACCACGATCGGTCGCCGACATCTATTCCCCCGCCACGTTGCTCAAAGTGCGTGGATTCAAGAAAATGCAGCGCGCCGCCGATGTCGACAAGCAAGATCGTCCTCTCGCTAGGGTGCCTAAATGACAGTTCTTGTTACTGGCGGCGCTGGGTACATCGGATCCCACACCGTTCGACTGCTTGCGTCGCAGGGGCGCGACGTTGTCGTCCTCGACTCGCTTGAACTTGGCGATAAGTCGCGGCTTGGTTCGGTGCCACTCTTTCAGGGCGATATCAATGACGAGCGCATCATTGAGAAAATTTGTCGTAAGCACGACATCACCGATGTGGTTCACTTCGCCGCATACAAGGCAGTTGGTGAGTCCATGGATCAGCCCCTTCGCTATTACAACAACAACGTTGCGGGAACCATTGCACTCGTTCGATCATTACTTTCAAACGGCGTCAATCGCATTGTCTTTTCGTCATCCGCTGCCGTTTACGGCAACCCCGAGAGCGTTCCAGTCACAGAGGAATCTGCGCTTCGGCCAGAAAGTGTGTACGCAGAAACCAAGTCGGTCGTCGAGCGTTTCCTCAGTTCGTGCGATGCCATTGGCCTTCGCTCTGTAAGCCTCCGCTATTTCAATGCTGCTGGCGCAAGTGCCGACGCAAGCATTGGCGAAGACTGGTCGATGTCTCAGAACCTGGTGCCATTAGTAATGAAAGCAATACTTGGCTTTAGTGGGCCACTTAATGTTTTCGGTAACGACTACCCCACCCCCGACGGAACATGTATTCGCGACTACATCCACGTCGACGATCTTGCCGATGCCCACGTGAAGGCTCTCGACTACTTGTCGACCGGCGGCAAGAGCCTTGCGTGCAATGTTGGCACCGGCAAGGGAACAAGTGTTCTTGATGTCCTCAACCTCGCCGAACAAGTGAGCGGGCGCAAAGTTCCGTACAACATTGTTGGCCGCCGTAGTGGCGACCCCGTCTCTGTTTATGCAGACCCAACGCTCATCCGCGCCCTGTTGGGTTGGAAAGCAACTCGCGATGTGCGCGACATCATCAGTAGTGCCTGGAATTGGCACGAACGTGACACTGCCGCAAAGCGCTAGTTACAAAGCGGCAATACTTCGCTGACGATCGAGCCAACCGAGCAAAATTGAAATTGCTCGCGGGTCGTGCCGTAGGCGGTGTCCTGCGCCTGTAAGCACTTGCAACTCTGCGCTGCCATGTGCCTGCGCAAGCACGCGCGAATCTGCAGTTGGCACAATGTCATCTTCGGAACCGTGCATTAAGAACAATGGTCGCGGAGCGAACCTTCGGGCCGCATCGGCTGGTCGGAAGCGTTTCAACTCACGACCCCACTCTTCAACTGAAGGCGGAAACCCTGTGCGACGAATCGTTCCAATTTCACGAGAGTGTTCGAGGAACCGACGCGGTTGCTCTGCCCAGTCGTCGAAGTCTGCACGAGCACCAAGCAGTGCGCAGCCATTAACACGCGGGTCGTCGGCAGCGACACACAATCCAAGCGATCCGCCGGTGTTATTGCCAACGATCCAAATTCCGCTTGGTGATGTTTCGGCGACGATGTGAGTGATCGCAGCACGCAGGTCGTCTACCCAACCTTGCATCGAAAAATCGCCTTCAGAAGTTGCGCAACCACGAAAGGTGAATGTCATTGCATTCCAACCCAATTCGTTTGCAACACGCTCGGCAAGTTCGGGGAATGTTCCAGCAGAATGCCGCGCATCTATTCCGCCGCTTGGGTAACCATGGCACAGCACCATTGCCGGCAACGCCCCAGTTTTGCCAGTCGGTTTCACCAAATATCGCGCAAGTTGCAGCCCACCCGAAAGAAATGAGCCGTTCATTGCGCTCTCTGGCTGCAAAGACATGGCCAGGAAAAAGAACTAAGCGCGAGGCTTCAGGTGGCGCCGAGTTACGCCTGGTGTCGCAAGCGTGTAGCCGCGATTTCGTGCCTCGGCCAACGTGTCGGGGCCAAAGCAGAGGCCCACATTGGATTCGGCGATCTCGTTGATGATTTCCACGTCGGTCCATTCATCCAAGTCGTACACCAATTGGGTTCGCTTATCACCAAGAAATCGAGTGTGTTCGAAGCGGCTGTGTCGTTGCATGGCTCAAATCTAGTCGCCCGATTGAAGGCAGTGCTCCCACTCGTACCAATCCCTTTCTCGGGCATATATTGGCAACTATGACCACCAGCCCGCCCGTCACTGCAGTGGACTTCTATTTCGATTCGATGTGCCCATGGGCCTACCAGACTTCTCTTTGGATTAAAGACGTTGCCGCGCAAACCGGCCTGACGGTCAATTGGAAGTTTTTCAGTCTCGAAGAAATCAATCGCGAAGAAGGCAAGAAACATCCGTGGGAGCGCGAGATTTCATACGGCTGGACTCCGCTTCGAATCGCAGCATGGTTGCGTCGTATTGATATGAAACTATGCGGCGATTGGTACGGCGCTATCGGCAACGCTCTGCACATCGAGGGCCGCCGACCATACGAGAAAGAAGTTGCGCTCGAATTGTTGCAACAAATCGGTGCACCCGCCGCCACTTGGGATGATGCGTTGGCCGACCCAACAACGCACGACGAAGTTCGGGCAGATCACGAACGCGCCGTCAGCGAATACGCGGGTTTTGGTGTTCCTATTTTGGTTTTCCCAAACAACCGCGCAACGTTTGGTCCAGTTGTTGTGCCTGCACCGACTGGCAAGGAGGCAATGCAGCTGTGGGAAATTACCGCGGCATACAACAGTTTCCCTGGGTTGTACGAGATAAAAACCCCGAAGACTGCTGCAGACATGCAACACATTGCGGATGCCTTCAACCCATATTTGCGAGCAAGACAATGGAACTCTGTCCAGAATCCGGCACCTTAAGGAAAACATGATCCCGAATCAGCAAATCGACACACTTGAAGCAACGTTTTTATCCCTCAGCAATCTCGGTCGGCAGTTATCCGAAGAGCAATGGAAGTTGCCAACAGATTGCCCGGGTTGGTCTGTGCAGGACAACCTGTCGCACCTCATCGGCGTCGAAATTACGCTTTCCGGAGGCACGCCGACATCTCACAAATCGCCGAAGTTTGATTACATCAAAAATGCGATAGGCGAGCACAACGAAAATGAAATTGATGTGCGGCGCCCACAAAGCGGTACACAAGTTTTGGAGGAATGGAACAGCGTCTCGAGCAACCGAATCACGCAACTCCGAAACGCCGATGATGCGTACTTCGAAACGCCGATGATGTTGCCAACCGGCCCTGGAACATTGGGCGATTTCCTCAGCATCCGCATTCTCGACTGCTGGGTACACGAACAAGACATGCGCCGAGCCACGGGCATCGCTGGCAACGAGGGCGGTCCTGCTGCCGAGCACACCATCGACAGGCTAATTCGCACGCTTCCCATTGTTGTTGGCAAGCGGGCAGCCACCCCAGAGGGTGCCTCGGTCGTGATTGCCATCACTGGTTCGGTGCAACGAAACATTCCGATCACGGTGATTAATGGAAGAGCAACAATTGTTACTGCTCCCCCAGCCGATGTGTTGTGCACCGTGCAGTTGGACAGCAACGCATTTACTGCGCTTGCCACAGGCAGACAAACTGCCGATCAGTTAGCAAACCGCCTGCACATAAGCGGCGATAACGATCTTGGGCAACGCGTGGTCACACAGCTCAACATGATGATCTGATCCCATTCATTAGGCTGTAGGGCATGCCAGATGCCGAAGAGATTGCCCGGCGCGAACGGGCAATCCAGCAATTGGTGCAAAAAGACGCGGAACTTGGCGCAATTGCTGAAGCGCGCGTGACTGCCAAATATGGCGCTGCAAGTTCACTAGATGGTTACGACTTCAGCGATTCGTTCGACAAGTCAGAACAAGCCACCCGCAGCATCGATTGGGTGCACCAGCCGTGGCTTCGCCCAATTCGTTTTGTCTACCGAAATTCGCCGAAATCACTTCGGTTTATCGTCAAGAGGCTCGCCCGAAAATGAGCGCCCTACCAATCGTTGTCGTAACAAGTGCCTCTGGGTGCACCAACAAGGACCTGAAACGAACAGCCCTTGGCTTAGTTCAGTCGACCATTCGGCCGCAGCATTGGATTGTTACTCAATCCACGCTCGAGCACGAACGCGTTACGCGAATGCGCCCTGTGCGCACCAGCGGCATGCACGTTGCAAGTAATTCGATCAATCTTGATCCACAGTCGGTTGTTGTTTTCCTGCGGGCCGGCGACACCTTGGCACCACACGCACTCTCTGTCATTCTCGAGCAACTTCGCACCAACCCGCTTGCTCAAATGCTCTATGCGGATTCGTCTCACGGACGATCTGGAAGGTTCGAAGAAGTTTCTGAGGTGCGCAGGCCGGGATGGTCGCCCGAGCGCTTACGTTCGCAGTGCTATGTAGGCGACACACTCATCGCAACAGCACAAACGGTCGAGGCTGCCGGCGGCATTTCATTATTGGCCGATCTGCACGAACACGACCGAGCGCTTCGATTGAGCGAGCACTCGCAGATTATTTCGCGAATTGCCGAATTGCTAACACTCTCCAATCAAGACCGCATGCTTCCCTCGGCTTCATTGAGCGCAGTGCAAGAACACTGCACACGCGTCGGCATAAACGCCAAGTGCACGACGCCCTACACAGTCCCTGTTGTTCGCGTTGATCGGCACAGTGCAACCACACCAAAAATCAGCGTCATCGTGCCCACTCGCGGAACTGTCGAGGCAGTTCGAGGCAACAAGGTTGTACTCGCAGCACATGCCATCAGCACCTTGCTCGGCGCAACAAAATACCCGTCGATTGAAGTCATTGCTGTGCTCGACAAAGAAACCCCAGACGAATCCCGACGCGAGATCATCGCCGCCGGCGGCGGCAGGCTGCAAGTTGTCGACTACGACCGACCTTTCAATTTCGCCGAAAAGGTAAACCTCGGCGTGGTCTGCAGCGACGGCGAATACATATTGCTACTCAACGATGACACCGAAATGATTTCGCCCGATGCACTTGAAACCTTGGTGGGCTTGTTGCAAGACCCGAAGGTGGCCATGGCAGGGCCCATGCTGCTGTACGAAGATGGCCTTATTCAAAGTGCCGGTCACTTACTTAACCCAGTTCCCTACGACCTCTATCGCCACCAATCCACCGATCATGTCGGCGCGCAATACCTACTCCGCGCTCAACGAGAAGTGTCCGGCGTAATTGCTGCATGCGCGCTGATCAAACGCAGCGTGTTCGACGAAGCGGGTGGGCTGTGCACCAAGTTTCCATCCAACTACAACGATGTCGATTTTGGGCTAAAGCTTCATCAGCTTGGTTACCGAACAATTTGGACACCTCACGCACAGTTTTTTCACTTCGAATCACAAACACGCTCACCCAAATTGCAGACATTCGAAATGGCCACCATTGGCGCACGTTGGCGCGACATGTTGGACGATGACCCGTACTCAAACCCGCAACTGGAGCGTTACGTTTCTGTTTGGAAACAAAACGTGATTGGTCAGCGCTCGCTACTTGAAGCGCTGGGCCCAATTGCCCCAATCGCATCAAAGTAATTGAGGTGTTCACGCACAACGTGAACCACGTCTACATCGTCCAGTAGATCTATTCGGGCGCCCTCTGCCTGGCCCAAAAGATACGCAGTTAATGACTCTTCGCCCACCACTACTTCCCAGTCTGGGTTTTGTCGACGATCAATCACGTCCACCGGCTGTAGCCCTTTTTCATGCAGCCAACGCATGTGGAGAACCAACATCTTCTTCAGTTCTTCATAAGTCAAACGTGCCTGCGAGTTTGGCGGCAGACGATCGGCAACGTATGACGTTGCTTCATCAATGTCGTACACGGCCCTCGGCGCAACACCGTCCAGCCGATGGGCCTCTCGACCAATCACCACTGCGGCGACCACAAACACGGACAGCGCCGAAAGTACCAAAAACAGCAGAGTTACCGCAGACATGCTGCGCTCTTCATGAAGTTAGATGCCGATGCGCTGAGCAAGCAACTCGCGGTGATACGAAGGATCACCGAAAAGTAGTTCGCTCGACTTCGCACGCTTGAAATACAAGTGCGCTGGGTGTTCCCAGGTGAAGCCAATGCCGCCATGAATCTGAATGTTCTCGGCTGCCGAGTGGAAGTATGCCTCCGAGCAATATGCCTTTGCCAACGAGGCAACCGAAGCAAGCTCTTCGTTCATTTCAGCAGCACACCACATGCCGTAGTAGGCAGCCGACTTGGCCGACTCCACTTCAAGCAACATGTCTGCACACTTGTGCTTGATTGCCTGGAACGAACCAATTGGTCGTCCAAACTGCACACGAACTTTTGCATACTCAACGGCCATATCAAGCACCTTCTGAGCACCGCCAACTTGTTCTGCAGCCAATGCAACAGCAGCCAAGTCGAGCACCTTCGTCATGACATCCCAGCCCTTGCCTTCGGTGCCAATCAACGTTGCTGCAACACCAGCGAATTCAAGCTTTGCTTGCTTGCGGGTTTGGTCCATGGTGGACAATGCAGTGCGGGTGAGGCCCTTTGCCGTTGCGTCTACAGCAAACAGCGAAACGCCCTTGCCTGTTCGCGCAGCAACAATGATCAGGCTCGCTGTGTGGCCGTCAAGAACAAACGACTTTGTTCCGGTCAGTGTGAAATCGGAACCAGAGCCCTTGGCCTCCATGGTGATTCCTTTTTCGTCCCACTTACCCGAAGGCTCGGTGGATGCGAGTGTTGCAATGGTCTCGCCACTTGCAATGCCTGGCAAATACTTTTTCTTTGCTGCTTCGTCGCCGCTCAGCAACAACGCGTTTGCTGCAAGCACAACACTGGAGAAGAACGGCGCACAAAGAAGTGCGCGTCCCATTTCTTCCAACACAACACCCAACTCGACGAAACTAAATCCAGAGCCACCAAATTCTTCGGGGATGGAGAGGCCTTGCAGGCCCATCTGCTCACCCATTTGCGACCAAACAGCTGGGTCGAAACCTGACTCAGTTTCCATTTGCTCACGGACAGCAGTTTCCGACGACTTCGAGTCGAGAAATGCACGGACGGTTTTGCGGAGTTCTTCTTGTTCTTCTGTAAAGGCAAAGTTCATGTATTCATCCTGCCCTATCGCACATCCCAAACACGAATCGCTGTGCGTACCGATGTGTACACAAATAATGGCTTCCCGCTACGATATGCCCATGGCTAAGCCTTCTCGTCAAGTGGGTATCCGCGAGCTGCGCGAGCAATCCGCCACCTACGTTAAGCGCGCGCAAGCCGGCGAAGAAGTAGTGATCAGCGTGCACGGAAAGCCCGCGGCAACGTTGGGCCCAATCCGAACCAGTGCGCCAACATTGACCATGACCGAATTGGCGGCAACATTGGCAATCATTGCGCCACGCAGACGCGGCGAATTTACGTTGACCCCACCGCTTGCCATCAATACCGGAACCCGAATCGACCAGGCGCTTCGCGAGGTTCGCGGATGACTGTTGTGCTCGACACCAGCGCACTCGTTGCGTTGCATGTTGGCGGCAGCATGCGAACGATTACACACGATGCCATGCTCACCGATTCGGATTGGTGCGCAAGTGCGCTCGCACTGAGCGAAGCACTAACCGTGATCGACCGACTCACCGAGGAACCAATTCTTCGCACCGATTTAGAAGACGCAATTCGACACACGTGGGATTTCATCGCAGTTGTTCCGGTCGACCAACGATGTCTCGACGACGCAACACACCTCGTTCGCGAACAACCACTGCATATCAGCGACGCAATCCATCTGGCAGCAGCGCAACGCCTTCCGCAACCCATTCGCTATGTCACCTTCGATCCCGCCCAGATTCCCGTCGCATTGTCGCTCGGCTTTGAAGTGATCTCGGCATGACCGCAAACAACACACTGCACTGGCAGGACACAGACACCGAGGTGCACAAAGTTGTTGTTGGCCCGTACGACAACAATGTTTTCGTTGTTCGCTGTCGGGCTACGGGCGAAGCTGTGCTCATCGACGCGGCGAACGAGCACGAACAATTGCTCGAACTGTGCCAACTTCTAGACGTTACCCGCGTGCTTGAAACCCACGGCCATTGGGATCACATTCAGGCAATACCCGCCATGCGCGAAGCTGGCTACGAAGTTGCCGTCACTGCACTTGATGCGCCACGGTTGAAAGACGTTGGTTACGACGTGTTTATCGACGACAAGGAAGTCATCGAAATTGGCAACCTTCGTCTTCATGCCATTCACAACCCAGGCCACACCGAAGGCTCAATCTCGTTTGCTGTCGCGAACACGCCACTGCTCTTCACCGGCGACACCTTGTTCCCCGGCGGCCCCGGAAACACCAAGTTAGAAGGCGGCGATTTCGCCACCATTCTCCATTCCATTGATACGAAACTGTTCACGTTCCCCGACCACACCATCGTTCTTCCTGGCCACGGCCTGGATTCCACGATTGGCACCGAGCGGCCGCACTTTCAAGAGTGGGTTGACAGAGGCTGGTAGAACAATCATTGTGAACAGTGCATCGACCCCACGCCTCGGTGGCATGGTCCCGCCGCTCGCAGTCTTTGGGGTGGTCTCCGACAACCAGTTCATTAAGTCAGATGGCCGACTTGCCTCAAACATGCGTAGCGAGCTTCGACACATTCCAAACCTTCGTAATGCCACTTCAGTTTTTTCAATTTATGTCCAGGCCATCGCAGTGATCTGGGCTGCCATCTGGCTACATCATCCCGTCACTTACATCATTGCGTTTGTTCTGATGGGCCGTTCGCATGCACAATGCCTGGCGCTGATGCACGAATCGGTACATCGCTTGCTCTTTCGCAATCGCTCGATAAATGATTTTGTCGGTCGATGGCTGCTTGGCTACCCATCCTTTACGAATACCGACGGCTACCGCCATGTGCACATGGCACATCACAGAGAGGAATTTGGTCCAAACGAACCAGACATCCCTCTATATGCCAATTACCCAATCACAAAAGCAAGTTTCTTGCGAAAAATGAAGCGCGATGCACTTGGCACAACGGGCTACAAAATGTTGCGCGGACAATTTCTTGGCATGTTTAGCAAAGTCGATATTCAGCGAAGCACACAGCGCCGAATATTTCTGGTGCAATTCGTACTCCTCGTGATTGCGACCGTTTTCGTCCATCCACTCGCATATGTTTTCTTTTGGTTGCTTCCCTACCTCACCGTTTGGCGTGTCATGAACCGACTTCGATCAATCGCCGAACACGGCGGGCTACGCGCAGACAACGACCGACGAGTTACCACTCACTCTGTACGCCAACACGTCATTGCACGACTACTTTTCGTACCGTTCAACTTGGGATGGCACATTGCGCACCATGCCGATGCCGGAATCCCGTTTCGATCGCTGCCCAAATACCACCGCATGCTCCGAAAGTCTGGATACGTCACCGACGGGTATGAGTTCCGCAGCTACACCGCCATTTGGCGGGCGCTGGCGAGCCAAAGTTCACCAAATAATTAGCACTACGCCCATAGTGCTAATACCAGAGGCCCTGAATACACTGGGTTTGTGACCGAACTATTCCGAGTAGAAGACCTTCATGCGAAGCCCACCGAGGGCGATGCCGAGATTCTGCGCGGCCTTTCCATCACGGTCAATGAGGGCGAAGTCCACGCCATCATGGGTCCAAACGGTTCCGGCAAATCGACTCTTGCAAACGTGCTTCTGGCTTCCCCCGAGTACGACGTGCTGTCCGGTCAAGTTTTCTTCAAGGGCGACAACATCAACGAGTGGCCAACTGATGCTCGTGCGAAGGCCGGCATTTTTCTTGGCTTTCAATACCCGCAAGAAATCGCTGGCGTTTCAGTCATCCAGTTTCTGCGCCAAGCACTTTCGGCGCGCAAAGGCATCGACTTATCAATCCTGGAATTGCGCCTTTCAGCAATGTCGTGGATGAAGCGTTTAGGAATGGATTCCACCTTCGTCGATCGTTATCTCAACGAAGGCTTTTCCGGAGGCGAAAAGAAGCGCAACGAGATCATGCAGATGGCCATTTTGGAGCCAGACCTTGCAATCCTCGACGAAACAGATTCTGGTCTTGACATTGATGCATTGCGCATCGTCGCACAAGGCATTCGCGAAGTGCGTAAAGAACGACCAGCAATGGGCATCGTGTTGATCACTCACTACCAACGCCTGCTCGACGAACTGCAACCAGACGTCGTGCACATCCTCATCGACGGAAAAATTGTCAAGTCTGGCGGCATGGAACTTGCAGAAGAATTGGAAAAGTCTGGCTACGAGGCATACAGGTAACAACGAGCAACATATGAGCCTCGACGTAACTTCAATCCGCAAGGACTTCCCTGTTCTGAAGCGCCAAATAAACGGCAAGCCGTTGGTGTACCTCGACAGCGCAAATACTTCACAAAAGCCCCAAGTGGTCATTGATGCAATGACCAACTTCATGTCTAACGGTTATGCGCCAATTAATCGAAGCGCGTATCAAATGGCAGCAGAAGCAACCGACCTATACGAGGGTGCTCGCAGCGCGCTTGCAAAATTCATCAACGCCCCCAAAGCGCACGAGGTGATCTTCACCAAGAACGCAACCGAATCGCTCAATCTTCTGATCATGTCGTGGGGCCGAGCCAACCTCAAAGCTGGCGACAGCGTGTTGCTTACGCACATGGAACATCATGCAAACATCGTCCCTTGGCACATGCTGGTTGCCGAGCGCGGTATTCAATTGCGCTGGGTGCCACTCACCAACGATGGCCAACTCGACTTAACGCAGCTCGACACACTTCTCGACGGCGTCAAAGTGTTTTCGTTTACGTCAATGTCCAACGTGCTCGGAACAATCAACCCTGTTCAACGGCTATGCGCAGCCGCTCACAAAGCAGGCGCGCTTGCTTTCGTAGACGGTTGCCAGTCGGTACCTCATCAACCCACAGACGTGCAGGCGTGGGACGCCGACTTCGTGGTGTTCAGTTCGCACAAAATGTGCGGCCCGTCGGGCGTTGGCATTTTGTGGGGCCGCGAGGCGCTGCTTGAAGCCATGCCACCGTTTCTTGGCGGCGGCAACATGATCTCCGATGTTCGGCTTGACGGTTTCACCACTGCCGAATTGCCAGCAAAGTTTGAGGCCGGCACCCCGCCCATCACCGATGTCATTGGCTTGGGCGCTGCAGTTGGCTACCTCGAGAAGTTAGGCATGGCCCAAGTTCGCAAGCACGAAATCGAGCTCAGCACCTACGTCCTCAACATGCTCAAAGACCGCTTCGGCGACGACATCACCATCCACGGCCCCGCCAACCCCGAATTGCGTGGCGCAACCTTCTCCTTCGCATTTCGCGATATTCACCCGCACGATCTCAGCCAAGTGCTCGATCAGCAAAACGTTTGCGTTCGCGCCGGCCATCACTGTGCCAAACCCCTCATGCGCATTCTGGGTGCCAACGCAACTGCGCGGGCAAGTTTCTACTTCTACAACACCATGTCCGAGGCCGATGCATTGGCCGATGCCCTCGACAGCGCATCAGATATCTTTTAGTAGAGCGCAAAGGGAGCACGCAATGGCTGGTCTAGAAGATCTATATCGAGAAATCATTCTTGATCACTACCGCACGCCCCGCAACCGTGGCGAACTCGACCCACCCGCACTTTCCGCCGACGGACACAACCCACTCTGCGGCGACGAGATCCGCATTTCTGTCGCTGTTCAAGATGGCGTCGTAACCGATGTTCGATTCAGCGGCTCTGGTTGCTCAATCAGTCAGAGTTCTGCATCCATGATGACTTCCGCAATCAAGGGAAAGCCTGTCGAACAAGTGAAATCAATTGTTCGCCGCTTCAAACAGATGATGACTATCGACGAAGAAGACTCAGAAATTGACGAGTCAATCAACTTGGGCGACCTCGAGGCATTGCAGGGTGTTGTGAAGTTTCCAGTACGCATCAAATGCGCAACGCTTGGTTGGAACACCTTGCTCGACGCTCTTGCCACCGAGCAAAAATAATTTGCGCTAGCCCACCAAGTTTGGTGCGGTTTTCCCCGACAACACCGCGAGAGCATTAGTCACTGCAAGATTTGCCATCGCGGTTCGAGTCTCTACTGTTGCCGAACCTAAGTGCGGAATGAGCACGGCGTTATCGAGCCCAATCAACGCTTGGTGCACGGTTGGTTCCTTTTCAAAGACATCCAAACCAGCGCCGGAAATCTTTCCTTGTTGCAGCGCAGTTGCAAGCGCCTCTTCGTCTACAACCGGCCCGCGAGCGGTGTTAATCAAATAAGCACTCTTCTTCATCTTGCCGATTGTCGATGCATTCATCAGATGGTGTGTTTCTGGCGAGTACGGGCAGTGCAGCGACACCACATCGCTTGTTGCCAACAACTCGTCCAACTCCATGTGAGTGGCGTTAAGTTCTTTTGCTGTTTCGGCGTCTAGCGGCGAACGCTTGGTATAGGCAATGGTCATTCCGAATGCCCGTGCCCGACGGGCAACTGCCGCACCTATTTGACCCATGCCAACAATGCCCAATTGACTTCCCTGAATGCTCGAGCCAAGCATGTAGAACATTCCCCATTGCCAAGGTTGCTGTGCTCGAATCACTCGCTCGCCTTCGGCCAACCGGCGGGTTGACATCAAAATGAGCGCCATCGCTATATCGGCCGTGGCCTCGGTGAGTACCCCCGGCGTGTTTGTCACCAGCACATTGCGCTCGCGACAAGCAGGGACATCAATGTTGTTGTAGCCCACCGCAACGTTAGAAACCGAGCGCAATTGCTTTCCCGCGGCATCCAGCAGATCGGCATCGATTTTCTCGGTTAAGAGCGAAACAATCGCATCTGCGCCCGCAACGCGCTTCAGCAATTCGTCGCGCGCAATTGGCGACTCGTCCCCCCACGCATCAACAGTATGTTCGGCCCGCAAACGCTCTAAAGCAACAGCGGGGATCTTGCCCGTTACAACAACTTTTGCCATTATCCCTTTGCCACCCAGTTGCCAAAGAGCTCGAGGCCTTCGGCAATGTCATCTTTGTTGATGCCCGAGAAGGCAAACCGAATGTATTGACGAGATTCGTTTGTTTGCGGACGACCGAAGTGGCGGCGTGTGCAGAACGAAACACCTGTTGCGTGCAACGCCTGCTCGGCAAATACAGCAAGATCGCTAATTCCTTTGTTCTCCATTGCGCCAGTTACATCGGGAAACAAATAGAACGCGGCCTCTGGTGAGTGCACGCTTATTCCGGGCATGGCGTTCAACATGTTGACGGCCACATCGCGCCTGTCGCGCAACGTGTTCAGCATCACAGGAATTGCCGACTGATCACCACGAACACCCTCGACGCCACCGTATTGAACAAAGTGTGTTGTGCACGATTCATCGTTGGTATTCAACTTCGCAATCTGATTTGAAATATCTGTTGGCGCGATCGAAGCACCCAAGCGCCAGCCCGTCATCGCAAACTTTTTGGAAAAGGTGTACAAAATAACAGTGCGTTCCTGCATGCCAGGAAGCGAAGCAATTGATTTCGACTTTCCCGAATAGCGCATTTCAAAATATGCCTCGTCCGAAAGCACCCAGAGATTGTGTTTAATCGCAAGTTCGGCAATCGCCTCGCGCTCGGCATCCGTCGACTCTGCACCAATTGGGTTTTGCAGATCGTTATAGATAATCGCTTTTGTCTTTGGGGTAATCAACGACTTCACCTGGTCGAGATCGATATCAAAACCAGTTTTTGATGGCAAGTAGCGATAGGCCTTTGCAACTCCGCCGAAATATTCAATCTGGCTTTCATAAATGGGATAGCCCGGGTTTGGATACAACACTTCATCACCGGGGTTCATTACTGCCTGAATAAATTTTGTAATCACTGGTTTGCCTCCTGGCTGCACCACAACATTGCTTGGCGCAAACTGCAAGCCACGACGCGAGCCAACATCTTCAGCAAGTGCCTCTCGAAGTTGCGGTATTCCAGCGGCTGGGCAGTAGCCCGTCTTGCCATCGGCAATTGCTTTATTCATTGCATCAACAATGTTTTGTGAAGTTGCGATGTTGAGATCACCAAGGTGAAACGGAAAGATTCGATTTCCTTTTGCGCCCCACTCAGCAGCTGCCAACGAAACAGCAAATGCCGTCTCAGTTCCCAATCGTTCTAAGCGCTCTGCCAATGACATGACTCAACCCCCGTAATAGGCCTTTGATATATGACCAGCCTTTACATTACATAAAGTTGAGAGCCCGTAAATACGGGGAATTCCGACCTCGCTAGTCGGCAATGAGCTCTTGCGGGGTTGCCGGAGTGGCCGGGTTGCGCATCGTCAGCCACACACCAGTGAGCGCAACGACGAGGGCTATGAGAGCAAGCGGGCCAAGGCGCTCACCGAACAAAATGGCACTCTCGATGGCGCTCAATGCGGGGGTAAGAAAGAACAGGCTGCTGACTCGGGCGGCCGAGTGTCGAGATATCAAGAGCATCATCAACATCACCGCCGAAAGCGACAACACCAATACAGACCACAGCAACGCCAGGATCATCTCCCCCGTCAGATGAAACTCCCACGTCTCAAATAGCGAAGACGCAATGAGCAGCACTGCCCCCGACGAAACATATTGTGCAGCAGTGCCAGTGATGAGCGGCATGTCTTTACCCCGAGATCGTTGCACGAGCGTTCCCGTCGACATTCCAACAACCGAAATAACCATTGCAAAGAGTGCCGGGCTTGTTACATCGCCCAAGCCATCGCGCAACTTGTCAATCACCACCACAACAACACCAGTAACACCAAGCGCAACACCAGCCCACTGACTTCGACGCAAGTGTTCCTTCAACAAGACACGCCCCGCAACCGAAGTAAGAACTGGATGAAGCCCTGCGATCAGCGCGCTCAAACCAGAAGGCAGCCCGCGCTTAATCGCAATGAATACTCCACCTAAATACACGGCGTGCATACACACTCCAACAATTGCCGACGTGGACCACGCCGCCCTAGGTAATCGAGGTGCCTTCAACAAGAGTGCAATGACGTACAACAACACAGCTGCACACAACATCCTGACGGTGAGAAACGCCAAAGGCCCAGCATGGCGTGTGCTGTACCGGGCAACAACAAACCCGGTACTCCATAACGCAACAAAAATCCACGGCGCAGAGCGCTCAAACACCGTTGCCGACTTGGTCATGCAGGTTGAATCAAATCCCAAGGTGCTCCGTACAAGTCCTCAAACACTGCAACTACTCCGTACGGTTCAGTTCTTGGTAGTTCGCGAAACTTCACGCCGCGTTCAGTCCATGCGGTGTAATCACGCTCAAAGTTGTCGGTGGTAAGAAAGAAACCCACACGGCCCCCAGTCTGGTTGCCCACGCTTGCTTGTTGTTCTTCGCCATCAGCCTTTGCAATCAACAACGAGGCACCGCCGCCCGATGAAACGACAACCCAACGCTTGCCGTCGCCCATGTCGGTGTCTTCAACAAGCGAGAAACCAAGTTTGTCGACGAAAAAGGATGTTGCTTCGTCGTAGTCAAGCGCCAAAAAGGCAACAAGACCCAGGCCCTTCATCGCAACGCCTACGAGTGAATAATGTTTTCGACAACGAACATGCGTCGTCGTCCGGAAACATTTGCCAACGAATCTGCCACTACCGACTTTCCAATTTCGCTTGCGTACGCCGCCTCAAAATCACTCTGAGAGTCGAACCACAACTCGGAAACACCGTCCGGGTCGCCATCAGCTGGATTCTCTACGAGGTTGAACACTCCTCGGCGCAAACCTGGAAGTTGTTTTGCCAGCGGTGAATGCTGTTGCAACCACCAACGAGCAAAATCATCGTGGCTAGCGCCATCAGCACGCGTCAGCAAAATAATCGCTTTGAAACTCATGATGCCTTCGTTGTTCGCGCGAAAGGCCTGCCGCCTACTGCAAGTGCAACGCTGACAACAATTTCGTGGGCCATTGGTGCATCACCAATGCACACCTCGATGGCGTCCATTTCATTGAACGACCAAATGTCGTCTTTATTGGTAATCGGAATGGTGATTGAAGCTCCGGGGCCAGCAACTTTCTTTGTCGACGGAATAATGTCGTCGCCCTTAATCACCACTTTGCGAACAGGCGCACCGAAGCGCGGGTGAATCAGTGCTGCCGCATGCTCGATTTCGCCTGCGGTGCCAACAATGGCTCCCTTTCCGTATGCGGTCACCTCGCTTGCTTCTACGCCAAGTGCGCGGAGAGCCTTTTCGGCAAGAATGCCCGAAATCTCTGCGCCCATCAGTTCAAGCATCGTTAAATCCTTGTGGCGCTTACCCACCAGCGGGTTGTCAATAACTGCGCTGCACACTGCCTTTCGGACAATGCGGCCAGTCGGTTCACCCAACTCGGCCTGTATCTCTTCACACGACGTTACAAATTTGCGAATTTCCATCCCGCAAAACTACCAGCAAGCCTCTATTCGTCGCGCAACGTCTTGCCGATCTTCGCAAATGCAGATCCAATCGCCTTCACCTCCGAATCACTTAATTGATCGATCATCAGTCTCCGCACGCTCTTCAAATGCTCTGGTGCTGCTCGTTTTAACAAATCAAAACCTTTGGGTGTGAGTTGCGCAAATGCCGCCCGACCATCGGTCTCATCGCGCACTCGGGCAACATATTTGGCTTTCACCACGCCCTCCATTCGCCTTGTTAACCCGCTGCGCGAAAGCCTCAACACACTTGCCAAATCGCACATCTTCAATCGGTGACCCGGGGCATCCGACAACATTGCAAGAAGTTGATAGTCGCCGCCGTCTAACCCAAAAGGCTCCAAGTCCTTTTCAATGGCCCGCACCAAGTCGGTAGAAGACGAAATAAACCCTCGCCATGCCTTCATTTCCGCTGGGGTTAGCCATTTGGGCAATGCCATATCCTCATGATAGCGAGGTAGTTGCGCACGCAACTACTTTTGCGATATAGTTGCGATCGCAACGATCTTCAATCCGAAGTCGTGCGTTCAATCAAGGAGAAATCAATGGATGTAGTAATGCTTATCGCGCGCGTATTGTTCGCGTTGATGTTCGTCTCTGGCGGCCTCAATCACCTCACCAAGGCAGAAGCAATGACTGGTTACGCCACCTTCAAAAAGGTTCCAGCACCAAAACTTGCCAACCTCGTATCTGGGCTCCTCCTCATTGCAGGTGGACTCTCCATCATCCTCGGCGTCTATGCCGACTTGGGTGCAGTTGTTATCGCAGTCTTGTTGGTGGCGATGGCGCTCAAAATGCACGACTTCTGGGCACAGAGCGATGCACAGGCCAAGCAAACCGAAATGATCGGATTCTTTAAGAACATTTCGATGGCTGGTGGCGCGCTGTTCATCTTCGCTGCATACGCAGCAGAAGGATCAGACATTGGCTTCTCACTTACAGAAAGCCTCTGGCAACTCGCCAAGTAATTACGTGGGGTCTCCCCCCGAACCTCGCAAGTGAAAAGAGACGATCCGAAAGGGTCGTCTCTTTTTGTTTTAGGCCACGCCCCACACTTCTGGTCGGCCAAGCTCCTGCAGTCGTTTTCGCACGGAAAGCGGAATCTCGATTGTTTCGCCAGCTCGCACCTGCGCAGCAAGTTCGCCCGCTTCATCCCACATATGACAAGTGTTCAGTGTTCCGGCCAATTGTTTCTCCCGCTGTTGCCTTACAGCATCACTTGGGTTAGACGAACTCTCGCCTTCGTTCATTGCAGTCACCCGCATCGACCATCCCGTCTGGATGGCAACCGGGGCCATAGCCGACAACAACGCAGTGATGTGCGTGCACCCGCGCGAACCAGCAAACAGTTCTTTCACCTTGGCGTTAAAGCCTCTCGCAATCGACATACCTTCAAGCTTTTTGTAATGGTCGGTGATATCGGTGCATCCCAGGTGTGGGTGTTGATGAAATTTTGCATACGCCCGCTCGATCACGAACGTTGGATACACCACTTCCATCTCAACAATCATGTGATGAAGCCACAGCGGGTCCGGATCCTCCGTCACATACAAGCCGGCAGGCTTCTCATCGCAAACAACGCCCCGAAGCAGAAACCTGTCATCGGCCATACGAAAGGCACGCACCTCGTAACGGCGCGTGTGAATCAGCGGAAATTCGGGGTTCTCGGGGAACATTGGTTCAACAGGCATGGCTCAACGCTAACGAACTATCCTGCCAACATGACCAACAAAGAACTCGTAGCCAGCGTTTGCCCAATCATCAACGACAACGGTTGGAAGTATTACTTCAATCCAGAAACTGCATCCCGCGGCAAAGCACTCGGCCTAAAGGGCATGGAGTTTTATGTTGCAGGCCGAGGCGGAGCACTTGGCGATTGCGATGGCTCTGTAGTTGCAGCAGCGTTCGGTTACTTCAACCCCATCATCATTAATGCAGCATGGAGTTTGGCCACCGCAAAAGTGCCCGCGCGCGAACTTGGCTTTGCACACTACGAATGTGCCGCCGCACTTGGCAGAGAAAAACTGTCTGCGGTCGTCAACCTGCAAGCGTTTGTGGATGCGGCAGAAAAAGTAAATACCGCAGCCGACCCAGATGGGCTTGCGCTGTATGCAGCATTCAAATCGCTACCGCTGGCCGAAGACACACCCGCCCGTGCAATGCAACTGATGGCAACTCTGCGCGAGTTTCGCGGTTCTGCACACCTCGTCGCCATTCGCGCACTTGGCCTCACCAGCAAGCAAGCCCACTACGTCAAGCGCCCAAACGACGTTGCCAATTTCGGTTGGGGCGAAGCCGACGCACCACATATAGACGACACGGTGCGCGAGAAAATGAAAAAAGTTGAAGACCTCACCGATCAGCTCGTGATGCCCGCTTACGGCGTTCTCGACGAAGCCGGTCGTACCGCATTGCTTGAAGGCGCCAAAGCAATCGCAGCTGCACTAGCCAACTAGACGAATCGCACCCACTGCTCTAGGGGCATTCGCTCAGAACGCAAGGTGTTGATTAGTGCCGATTCGTCGGCATAACCAACCGACATTCCACAAAACATCATTTCGTTTTCTGGCACATTCAAAAATGTGCTGATTGCCTTGTGACGCACAGACCAATACTCCTGCGCACACGTTGCCAGGCCTTGCTCCACTGCAAGCAACATAAATGTCTGTAAAAACATTCCAAGGTCAGACCATTGCGGTAAGCCCATCTGACGATCGACGTAACAAAAAATGGCCGTAGGCGCACCGAAGAAGTCGTTGTTGTGCGCAAATTGCCGCTGCCTTCCAGCCTTGTCTTCTCGCTCAATACCCAAAGTGGCATACATCTGTTCACCAATGCCAAAACGATTGGTGCGGTATGGCTCCGATAAACCCTTCGGATAAATGTCGTATTCAGGCTCATCCAGTGGTGGCTGCGTGGGCAAAAACTCGCGCAACTTGTTCATCGAGTTGCCATTAACTACATAAATACGCCACGGCTGCAGGTTGCCACCACTTGGCGCTCGCGAAGCATCTGCAAGCAGCCCGCGCAACATGTCATCAGATACCGAGTCGGGACGAAACTGACGAATCGAGCTTCTCTTATTTACTGCTGCTGATACATCCATCCAGCAAACTCTATTGCGTGTAAGACTCGCTACAAGCACCGAACCAAGGAGCACACGATGGACTTAGAAATTGCCAGACTTCGAAGATTGAACATCATTGCTGGTGCGCTGCACCTACTTTCATTGATCGGCATCGTGTTGCTGTCCAACGATGCGTCGCTTCCCGTCACTGCCACATATCTCACCGATGCACCAGGAACCGGGATGTTCACCGAGGCAATCAACTTGTTCAGCCTCAATATCAGCCTGATGGTTGCGGCATTTTTGGCGCTTTCAGCCTTTTTCCACTTCTTCATCAGCTCACCCACAATGTTTTCTAAGTATTCGAACGGCCTAAAGAAACACATCAACGTATTTCGTTGGGTCGAGTACTCGCTGTCGTCGTCCATCATGATCATCGTCATCATGCAACTAAACGGCACTGCCGACTACATCGCGCTACTTGCTGTATTCGCGGTCAACGTTTGCATGATTCTTTTTGGTTGGTTGCAAGAGAAATACACCACGCCAGGAAACCGCGACATGCTGCCGTTCTGGTTTGGCTGCCTTGCAGGCGCAATCCCATGGCTAGTCATCACGATCAATCTTTTTTCACCAAAAGGTCCGCCAGAAGCCAGCACTCCCGGCTTCGTGTACGGCATCATCATCTCCCTTTTCCTGTTGTTCAATTGCTTCGCCATCGTGCAATGGAAGCAATACAAGGCGCAGGGAAAGTGGGCCAACTATCTGCACGGCGAGAAGGCTTACATCGTGTTGAGCCTCGTAGCCAAGTCGCTATTGGCATGGCAGGTGTTCGCTGGCACACTCGCTGCTTAATACGTTGACGTCGGCGCCATCCTAAGATTGGGTTATGGCAACAAATACGTTCACGATGTATTCAACGCAATGGTGCGGATACTGCAAGCGCCTCAAGTACGACCTCGACAAAGAAGGCATTGCCTTCACCGAGATTGATATCGAACACGATGCCGAGTCGGCCGCTCTTGTAGAGCGTGTCAACAACGGAAATCAGACTGTTCCCACATTGGTGTTTACTGATGGCACTTCAATGACTAACCCATCACTCGCAAAGATCAAAGAGCACCTCAATAAATAGTTTGAGAGGTTGATTTACTCTGTCGGCTTGCGCGACTCTTTCCGAGTGAGTAAGACGGCTGACGGATTCGTTGCTCTTCGTGTGCGAAGGCCAAAACGATGTGCCAAGAAGTTCGCAACGATAGCCGTCGTAATTCCAGCAACTCCGGCCGCTTGAGACTCCCACACATCGGTTGCCGCGTAAACGCCGCTTACAGCGAGCGCCAATGTTGCATTCGGTGCACTAGTTAGCAATATCTCTGGAACTTCGTCTTTGATCACCGACACAAGCACCCCACCACCAACGGCAGAAACAACACCAACAAAAATCGCCGAGATAATTGGCAGGTCGGCACGAAGCGCATAGGCGGTGCCGGTAATCGCGAACAGTCCAAGTGCAACAGAGTTAAGCAGCGCCACCAACTTTTGGGCACCAGCGATTCGGCGACCGAACAACAACACAAGCCCAATACCCACAACAACAGTCACTAAATACCAAGGCGTTCGCAAACTCTCCACCGGAGTATTTCCAACCAAGATGTCCCTAATGAATCCCCCACCCAATCCCATGAGTACCGCAAACGTCGACAGGCCAACGATGTCCCAGTGGTGCTCATCGTCGGATGATGCCCGTAATGCTCCGACAATTGCATTAACCCCAACGGTGAGCAACGCCAGCCACAGTGGTGTCTGAGTAGCCAAATCTGGAAGCACATTTCGCATACAAGAAGTATTATCTAACTGTGGCGTCCAAAGACGGTGATCGAAGCAAGTTTTTTCCAGCCATCGAAAAGAAGCACGGGGAAAAAGTCCAACATTGGATCCGTTTATTACGCGAATTGGAGACCACAAAATACCCGGAGCAGATCGCATACTTGAAGGAAAATCATGGGTTCAGCCAAACACATGCAAATGCTTTGGTCATGTATGTTCGCGGATCAACAACGTCAAAAAAATTTGACTCGCCTGCAACCTACTTCAAGAGTTTGGAGCCAAAGACGCTCAAAACGATAAAAGCTATTTTCAATGTGATCACCGCGACAAATAAGGGCCTTGAGCTGGTCATGGCATGGAATCAGCCGATGCTTCGCAACGGCGAAGGTTACGTAGTCGGGATCTCTATTTCAAAGAATCATCTCACCTTGAACCCATTTAGCAAAGAAGTACTTGACAGCCACTCGAAGAAGCTTTCAGACTACAAAGTAAACAAGCAAACGTTCAACGTGCCTCTTGACTGGAAAATTGACGAACCACTATTGCGTTCGATAGCAAAAGCACGACTTCAGGAAATCAATAAATAAGGGCTAAATTAGTTGCTATAAAATACATGATTTTGATATCATGTATATATGTCCACACAAAAACTGCTGCCAAGAGTCGCCCAAACTTGGACGTTCCTCTCCAACCATGCCCACGTCTTGGTTTGTATCGCCAAGCACCCAGATGTCCGACTTAGCGAAGTCGCAATACTCGTCGGCATTCAAGAACGAACGGTGCACCGAATTGTTCACGAGCTATTGGATGCTGGCTACATTTCGGTTACAAAGGTTGGTCGCAACAATGTGTACTCCGTCGACTTGGATTTGCCACTTCGACATCCCCTCGAATCCGAACACAATATTCATGCGATCGTTGCTCCACTCTTGAAGAAACCTAGACACGCGTGATTTTCTCCAGTGTTCTGGTTGACAATCTGCTCACGGCGCCCGTCATTGCATTCGTCGTTGCAATCTGTGCAACATTGCTTCGATTTGAAGTGCGACTTCCCGAGTCGCTGTATCCAATTCTCTCTACATTCCTACTTCTTGCGATTGGCATAAAAGGAGGTAAGGCGCTTACAGAAACCTCGCTTGACGACATTTGGAAGCCGCTCATTGCCGCGATCACATTGGGAATAGTCACGCCGATCTTTGCATTCTTTTTGTTCAAATTTGTGAGCAAACTCGATATCGTCAACTCGGCGGCGCTTGCCGCTCACTACGGGTCCGTGTCTGCGGTTACATTTACCGTGCTTATTTCAACACTTGATGCCGAAAACATTACATACGAAGGATTCGCCGCCGGTTTGCTCGCAATTCTTGAGATCGTTGGAATCATTGTCGCTCTATATCTTGCGAATGGATCCACAGAGGACTCAAACTGGAAATCTGCGCTGAGTGAGATAGTCCGTGGCAGAAGTATCGCGATACTCATCATCGGTCTGCTCATCGGATCAATCGTCGGTGCCGAACGACTCGCCCCAACAGACCCACTCTTTGTTGGTTTATTCACTGGCGTGCTCACACTGTTTCTCATTGAGCTTGGTGCAATTGCCGCAGAACGCCTTCGAGACTTCAAAGCGGTGGGAATTCGAGTAGTTCTGCTTGGCATCGCAATTCCCATGATAAACGGTTTTTTGGGTGCACTCGCTGGTGCAGCTGCAGGTATGTCTACTGGCGGTGTCGCTGTCATGGCAACGCTGGCTGGAAGTGCGTCCTACATTGCCGCTCCTGCAGCTGTTCGGGTGGCGCTGCCAAAAGCGAGTGCAGGAATTTATGTTACGGCCTCATTAGGTGTGACCTTCCCCTTCAATTTGACATTGGGGATTCCATTATTTATCGCAATGGCAAAGGCGCTTACGTAACGAGATGTTTCCACGAGTCAATAACTTGCGCTCAATCGAGTTCGGTACTCCCGGAATCTCACGTGAAACCCTGGTCAATCTTGTCCTTCACGGAAACAAGCGCGCTACAGCTGGACTTCTCAGCGAATACGAATTGGAAGGCGAGCACATCGAACATGTAGGCGAGCTACTTGCAATGGTTGATAACAACGGACAACATGTGGGAACACTAGAAGTCACCCGCGCAGAAATTGTGCGATTCGCGGATGTACCCAATGAATTCGCACTTGCCGAAGCAGAGGGCGATCTTAATGCTGCTGAATTTCGGGCAAGTCACCTCGAATTCTGGACTCGTGTTGGCGAGACAGTCACTGAAGACACCCTTGTAGTGACTGTTTACTTCAATCTCTTACAAGGAATTAAACGCTCTTCAGATCAGTGACCACACCGCGTTGTACTGCAATAAAACTGGTACCAAACGTATTATTTCGGTTTACCAGTAATTCTTCATGAGTTCGCTTGACCATACGGGCTGCATGACCCCTCCGCGCGGTCCAAACTCAGACATCCATGGCTTGATATCAACAATCGGAGTCCCATCAATAGCATCAAGCCCCTTCAGATAGAGAATTGACCCATCAACTCGAAGAACCTGACACACCGTGACACCCAATCGATTTGGCCGATCTTTCGTACGCTGCGCAAAGATTCCAACTTCCGGCCAGTCTGTGTTCCCCCTCGGATGGCGTGCCATTCTCGACATGTCCCACGACGCTTGATCAAAGACATACACCACGATGCAGTGACTGAAATCGTTCAACCCAAGGAGCGCTCGATCATCAAAGGGCGACAATAAATCGATACTTGAACTCTCGGAGTCCCATTGGTCATCTTCCGCTTCGACTCGTGTACTTCGAACTACTCCAACAGTATTGAGAATGAATTCCATAAAGACACCCTATGGTTTAGGACTGATCAAGCGCATCAGTTCAAAATGGTCAATTAAAGTTTTGACAATCTGGAATACCAGCACCTCTGCCAACATGATGCAGGAGCTGAAGAGCACCAACGGCGCGACGTCTTCAAACAGGGCAATTGTAACAAGTCCCAAATATACGACGAGAGCCACACAGAGCGTCACGACATTTAAACGTCGGAGGATGTGAGCACTTCTGGCGGCACGAACTACAAGCTCAATTTTATCAGTCATAGAACGATGCTAACTCGAAGGTTAGCCATGCTTCAGTTCGGTGACTACACCACCGGCGACACACACAATGTCAGCCGGCGCAGCACCTAAGTTGTCGTTCCACGTATTTGTCATAGCCCACACCTCGTCATAATGCGTCAAGTCTGGATCAACAAACAATCGCAGTTGAGTACTGTGATCGAATCGCGGCACGCTACCGTTGGTTTCTCACGACGTAGCGTTAGCTCGTTTCGCCAAATCAAATCGGTGCCATTGCCCTTCCGTCACGACATCAACAACGCCGTCAACCACACGGATAGCCGTCTCATCGTCAATTGCATAGGCAACACAATCGAGACCAGCAGCCCATTTTCGAGCGGTTGTCATTGAGTTATCTGGCAGCAACTCGTTGTTGAGATGAGGGAAGATCGCGAAGTCCACCAGCCCGAGCGCGAGGTCGTCACCAGAAGGCTGCTTCCATCCCACGAACTCCTTGCCAATACGCGGTGACATCACCATGCTTCCACCGCTCATACCAACCCATACGGTGTTCTTTAGTTCAGGAAGTAAATCAATCAGTCCACACTCTCGCATCCAGTGACTCAAAAACAGGGCATCACCACCCGAGACGAGCAATACATCAGCGTTACGGACAAGAGGAACCCATCGCTCTTTGTCAATGCTGGGTAACGCGGTCAACTCAATCATTCCCACTGACTTCCAACCCAAATTGACCATGGGTTGTTCTGAACGCCCAGCGACAAACTCCCAAACGTTTACTCCTGGACCAGCATGAGGATGGCCGTACATCGCGGTCGGTATACACAGCGCGGTACATTCCTCAAACGGGCGGCCAAGCATACCCAGTAGCGCAACACGGATGGCTTCGTTCTTGACGCCTGCCGAAGTAAGAAGAATTCGACGCATCAGAACAGTCTGCCTCATACGCGGCACCTATTCATACTCCGAAAGCCACGAGCAGCATTGCGCACCTGGCAGCAATGCAACAAGTCCGAATCAACAAACACTCGCAACCGAGTTCTGCGGCCGAAGGGTGACTCTTCCGCTTTCAATTATGATTTGCCCATGAAGTACTTGATTTCCGTAATTGATAATCTGAACAATTCAGGCACTGCTGTCGAGTTGGTTGAGATCGATAAATTTAATGACTCCTTGCGAGCAAAAGGACAATGGATATTTGCTTGGGGTTTACAACCTCCAGAAACTGCAACAGTTATTGATAACCGCAATGGAGCAAGCATAAACACGGGTAAACCATTTTTTGATGCACTAGAGAATTTCAGTGGACTGTGGATAATCGAAGTTGAAAGCGCTGAAGTAGCGGAAAGATTGGCGTATTCGGCTTCAAAAGCGTGTAATCGAAAAGTTGAACTTCGCCCAATGCATTAAACGTTGATACAAATTTTGCTAATGATTTCACAGCACATTAATTTTGTACATGCTTCTTATTTCAGCGATCATCACTATTTACGAGCACCAGGTCGGTCTTGGTAGTGGTTGTCAGACGCGTTTGAGGTCGGTGACAACACCACCAGCGACACGCAAGATGTCCGCCGGTGCAGCACCGAAGTTGTCGTTCCAAGTTCCCGCAGCAGCCCACACCTCGTCGTACTGCAACAAGTCCGGATAAACGAACACACGCAGTTGAGTTGTGTGACCAAAGGTAGGTACACCGCCATTGGTTTCGGAAACCCATTTTGAATTTCCTCCTCCATCAGGCATTGCAGGTGGCGACCAAGCGGAAATCGTTGCCCCAGAGTCGAGTATTAACTTCTTTCGTTTGACTCCAAAAATGTCTTAAATTGTGTGCATGCGGTTAGATGAACTTGCTCACCACTTGCGCGAGTTGCGACTCGACGACGCCGAGTGGATTTATCGCGCATGCCAAGACAGCGAGATTCAACGATGGACTACCGTGCCACGCCCCTACTCACGCGATCACGCCGAGACGTTCGTGCATACTCGAAGTGGAGAATTGGCGGCGTATGCAATCGTGCATTCTCAAAGTGGAGAGACTGTTGGTGTAGTAGGTATTCACGATGTAAGCCATGGCGTCGCCTCGGTTGGCTACTGGGTCGCACCGTGGGGTCGTAGCCGGGGAGCTGCCGCAGACGCACTACAAGTGCTCCAAGTACTGATCGGTCGCGATACTGAAGCCCTCACAGTCTGCGCATTAATTGCCAAGACAAATACCGCTTCACGTCGTAGCGCAGAACGTGCCGGATTCACGATGACTGGGCCTGATACAACCACTTGCCCCGACGGCATGAACCAAGTTGTTGCCCTACGTTACGAAAAAAGTGTGTGCTGACACTCTTGAATCAGACTTACATTGCCTTCAGGCAAGTTTGAGGTCGGTGACAACACCACCTGCAACGCGCACGATGTCCGCAGGCGCAGCACCAAAGTTATCGTTCCACGTTCCCGCTGCAGCACACACCTCGTCGTACTACAGCAAGTCCGGATCAACGAACACACGCAACTGTGTGCTGTGACCAAAGGGAGGCACGCCGCCGCTGATTTGTGAAACCCATACGTCAGTCCGAAAACTTTTGCCCAGATTGAACTATTCTCATAGACTTCGTTCACGACCACGACCGTACTCCGTGAGTCAAACGCACATCAGGTTGACAACGAAACAACTGCTGATACACATGCGTTCATACACCACAATCGCACAATGAAACTTGATTGTGGATAGGACTTGAAATGACGAATGACAAGTACTGCTAATGTCTCGAATTCGTGACTTCAGTACCGCATCGCACATGGCCCAGTGGATTCATTTGGGGAACAGGTGCGTCGTCGACACAATGCGAAGGAGCGGCTCCGGCTTCAGATTGGATCGAGTGGGAACGTGCGGGCAATGCTCCGGTTTCAGGAATTGGAAATGGCTTTGCGGAGAGGTACCAAGAGGACTTTTCTCTTCTGGCACTACTTGGACTCACGCATCATCGTTTGTCCCTCGAGTGGGCTCGCATCGAACCAGAACCTGGCGTCCATGACCAGACTGCGATAAATCACTACCGCTCACTGATGCATACTGCGCGTGATCTCGGAATTCATCCATGGGTGTGTCTGCACCACTTCACGTTGCCAAGATGGTTTGCAGAAGCCGGTGGATTTCTCATTGACGAAAATCGCACTAAGTATTGGACACGTCATGTCGATTTCATTGCCGACACATTCGGTGACTTGGCTGCTGGATGGCAACCCGTCAATGAAACGAACTATTACCCCACTGCCGCCTACCTGGGTCGCGGTTGGTCGCCTGGTCACAACGATCTTGAGGAGTGGCGGATCGCAACGGAACAGATGCATCTTGCGACAGCCGAGGCTGCCGTGCGACTGAAACAAACCAACTCGCCGGTGGCATCCGTGTTCGGTCTGTCAACCGTTCATGTTTTGGATGATGAGCCTGCATCACACGATTTTGCTGCCCGTTTTTATGCGAGCAACTGGAACGCCGGACTTGAGCTGTTTCGAAGTGGAGTTTTACAGGTTGCCGATCGGACTCCCATCATTCGTCCCGACCTCGCTGGGTCATTTGACATGATCGGTTTCTCCTATTACTGCGCATTCGGCGTACGAAATGGGCACCTGGACCTGCACCCAGAAGGTTCAATTATCTCACCTCTCGGTTATGCCATTTGGCCCGATGGTCTCCGTCTGGTCCTCGACCGACTCCATGCCGAATTGCCGAATACAGATTTGCTGATTGCCGAATACGGAATTGGAACAGATGACGACGACGTGCGCGCAACATATCTTGCAGACGGTCTCAACATCACCCATGATGCCATCTCTCGGGGTGTACCAATAAAAGGATTCTTTCATTGGACAGCCGTGGATAACTACGAATGGCTGCACGGATTCGATGTGAAGTTCGGAATCATTGATGTAGACCGAAATGTCAGGCCCAGTGCGTCGGTTCTGAAGTTAGAAGCTCTCTCAAATATTGAGAAGTAGAAGCCGGAGCCCATGCGCCAGCAACAGTGTTCTATGGCCCAGCACCGAAGTTGTCATTCCACGTTCCCGCAGCAGCCCAGACCTCGTCGTATTGCAACAAGTCTGGATCAACGAACACTCGTAGTTGAGTGCTGTGACCAAAGGGAGGCACGCCACCGTTGGTTTAGACAACCCTTCTAGCAACAGTTGTCATCACACAAGGTCGTTGACGAAAACGACCTTGGTGACTGGCAAGATCATCCCTTCAACTGCTTCGCTGAACGGAACAACTTTGTTGATGATGCGAGCAGGGTCAAGTGCGCCAGATGACACGAGGTCAAGTACAGGTCTCGCAGTTGCACACGCATGCACTCGGCCAATCTCGTAACGAACACCTTTTAGATACATCGATTGCAACGGAAGATTTGAGCGTGATGAGGCTCCACCAGAGACACTCGTACAGACACCGCATGGTTCCACTGATCGAAGTGCGAAGTTCCGTCCAGGATCCAACACGTTTGCGTCGACCACAATTGGAAATCTCTCTGCGAGTTTCAGCGAATCCCACTGATCCTTTGCATAGATCACTTCTGCACCTGCTGCTGCGGCAAGATCTAAGCGTGCCGCATCATCATCGACATACACAACTCTCTCTGCACCAAGCGCAAGTGCCGCCATCACTGCATACAACCCAACAGATGGAGCGAGCCCACCCACAACGAGCACAGGTGCACCCGGCCGCTCGGCCAATGGAGCAGCAACGCATCGATACCCATCCGAGACATTGTCGGGAATTCCCGCTGCTGACACCGGGTCCATTCCTTCAGGCAAAGGAATCAGCATCACATCTGCCCAAGGAACTCGAACAAGTTCCGCAAGCGCACCACCAAGATCGATACCACCGTGTGGCCCGAGACCAAATGCAGTTCCCGACGGCACGCTCTCGCATGCGTTGGTGTGTCCACGAAGGCACGGTGCGCATGTCATGCAACTCAATTGGAATGGCACAATCACCTTGTCACCGAGACGAACATTGCTAATGGCGTCACCTACTGCAACAACTTCCCCGACCATTTCATGACCCATGACAAACGGCGCTGGCATTGGATACAAACCAAGTGCAATAGCTGGATCTAGGTCGCATCGAGCGACTGCGATAGGTCGCACCAACGCATCACGTGGCTCCACCAACTTTGGTGTTTCCACTTCTTCCCAAGCAAGGGCCATTGGTCCCCGAAATACAAGTGCACGCATCAGATGACCTTCGTTGACTGTCGATAGTCAGCAAATCGAGGCGCACCATTTTCGAATGGTACGCGCGATGCATTCGCAGCATAAGAGATTGCGTGATACCAACCCGCCAACATACATACATCAAGCATCTGCTGCTCGTTCAAGTGTCGAGCCAAACTTTCCCACTGCGAATCATTTGCGTTTGCAGCCTCATGCAGAGCATCCACGAATTGAATAAGTGCCCTATCGACCTCTTCAGTCCAGCAAGGGTCTGTTCCATCCCCATAGGTCAGGGACGTGACTTGTTCTCGGGTGAAGCCAACTCTTTCGGCAAAGAATGCAACATGCACGCCCCATTCGTATTCACACCCACAAAGTGCAGTCACGCGATCGATCACGATTTCTCGTTGTCTCATCGACAACGATAAATCTCGAGACAACTCATAGGAACCCCAACGACGCATCGCCTTGGCCATGGGAAGATTCTTCGCAAATGTGCGAAAGAGGGCGATTGGTGGTGCCCCTGGCGGCATCATTGCGGCAAGAATCTCGGCGGTTTCTTCTTCGAATGGTGCTTCAAGAGGGGTGATCCTCGTATTCATTTATATGTCTTCCTTTCGCACGTCCTAGTCGCATCACTGATTTAGGCGAACCCGACATTGGAGACGACTATGATGAACATCATAGAGACTAATTATGAAGGTCGTCATAGTCAAATGAATCGTCGAAATGTTCGCCAAGAGATGGTCAATGGTGCGATCAGCCTCCTTGCAGAAAAAGGTGTGCAAGGCACTTCTTTCGCCGTTGTGACCGAAGCAACAAAGACGCCGCGGGGATCGATTTACCACCATTTCCCGGGCGGGAAGAACGAACTCATTGAAGAGGCGCTCACATCTATTGGCACTCTCGTCACCTCACTTATTGATGCGGTTGAAGTTGATTCCCCATCAAAAGTCGTTGATGTTTTCGTAGAGAGCTGGAGAGCACTTCTTCTTGCTAACAACTTCGCCGGCAACTGTGCTGTAGCGAATGCAAGTTTGGGTGCAGGTGATGAGGACTCATTGAAGGCTTCAGCAAATGAAGTCTTCAAGAATTGGCAACACGCTCTTGCCCGCGCATTTGAACGAAGTGGAGCTAAACAGAAAGATGCAGTTGATTTTGCAGCCGTTTGTCTCGCATCCGTCGAAGGAGCTCTGATTTTGGGTCGAGCATCAGGAAGCGACGAAGTTTTTAAAGCACTCTCACGTCAACTCAAAAAGATTGTTTGCTGAACTCGCTTAGATAATCAACGCTTTAGGTCGGTGACTAAGCCGCCTGCAACACGAACGATGTCTGCAGGTGCGGCGCCGAAGTTGTCGTTCCACGTTCCCGCAGCAGCCCACACCTCGTCATACTGCAACAAGTCCGGATCTACGAATACGCGCAACTGTGTGCTGTGACCAAAGGGAGGCACGCCACTGTTGGTTTAAGCAACCTGCCGGCGCTAGAGCTCGATTTCTAACTGTTTCGCAATCTTCTTACACCGATTTGAGACTGACTTCGCACCGCGGGCATTCAGTTTCCGCAGCCTCGGAATCAAATCCTCAAGCAATGCATCGTCCACTTCTGCGAAGTTCGCTGCTGCCTGCAACCCATAGTAGGCCACGATCTTGCTTGTGTCAGTTTCGGACCACTCCATGATGACTGCATATGCCTTGCGTCGCTCTGCTTGAGTGAGTTTCATATAGACCAACAACTGCGGCACGTGCCACCGAACCTCTTGTTGCATGTAGTTGGAGAGGTTCTTGAGTATCAACTTCTTGAACTCGTGTGTAGTAGCAGGATCAGATTGCGCCATCTTCATCGCCACGTAGCTCGCCCTCATTGCTACAACTGGGTCGTCGTCGAGAAATAGTTGGTAAATCTCTCTCCTTAGCGGAACCGATGCGAGAGCCTTCTTCACAACGGACTCAGCTTGACCGACTGAAGTCCGTGTACCGCCCAACAACTGATCCCTTACCGACTTCGGCATCTAGGAATCATAAGTTGGTCTCTCAACTTCAGTCAATGAGTAATCAGGCGCGCTTTAGGTCGGTGACCACGCCACCAGCAACACGCACGATGTCCGCAGGTGCAGCACCGAAGTTATCGTTCCATGTTCCCGCAGCAGCCCACACCTCGTCATACTGCAACAAGTCCGGGTCAACGAACACACGCAGTTGAGTGCTGTGACCAAAGGGGGGCACGCCACCATTGGTTTTAGCAACCCTTTACGAACGGTTAGATCAGTCGGTTCGCTGCCCTGCTCGTTGGAGCACCTCTGCAAGTTCTCCAGCAATCGGCATTGGCTGCGTCGCGGGAACACGAGCGCGCCCTGTGTTTCCCGTTGGATAGCGACCCGATAACGAACCAGGACCTGCCACTGCAATCCTCGATAACTGTCCACGAACTTCACGCACATCTCGCTGCATCACTGCAGCGACAAACATCGAACCGTGCACTCTTACATGGAACCTTGCCCACGGCTGACTGAGCACGTGTGCGTCTTCCAACAAGGACCAACAACGGTCGAAGTCCTTGAACATCCGGGCCTCACGTGCTTCTGTCAGATTCCTGTTGATCGTGTCCCGAATCTCTTTAGTTGGACGAGCCATGTTTCAAATCTATTTGATTGGGTCTGCAGAAATGTGTCGCCTAGGCGCGCTTCAGGTCGGTGACGACGCCAACGGCGACGCGAACAATGTCCGCGGGTGCTGCACCGAAGTTGTCGTTCCATGTTCCTGCAGCAGCCCACACCTCGTCGTACTGCAACAAATCCGGATCCACAAACACGCGCAGTTGAGTTGTATGACCAAAGGGAGGCACGCCACCGATGGGATAGCCCGTTGCTTCACGCACGGCATCGGCATCTACACGTGCGCACTTTGCGCCGCCAGCGGCAAGTGCAAGTTTCTTTTCGTCGAGCTGGTTTGATCCGCTTACGAGCGCCATCACCACTTCACCGTCAACCCCGAACACCAGGCTCTTGACAATTTGGCCGACGGTTACGCCGATTGCTGCTGCAGCATCTGCGGCGGTTTTGGTTCCTTCAGGAAATCGTTTTGTATTGATTTCGAGGCCACGCTCTTTGGCGGCGGAAACTACACGCGAAACATTGGGGTGTACATCGCTCATTTAGTGCCTTCTTTCAACATTGCGTTGATTGATTCTGCCAGCCGATGATCCCGGTCGGTCACTGTTCGGCCCTTGTCGTGGCTGCAGAGGTTGATCTCGACCACGTTCCAAGAGTTGGACCAATCGGGGTGATGGTCTTGTTCCTCGGCCAATTGGGCAACTTCGGTCATGAACGCGAAGGCTTCTGCGAAATTGGCGAACTCAAACTTTCGGTAGAGCGAATTGTCTTGCTCAACCCAACCCGCGGTCATGGGTGACTATTTAGTGGCTTCCGCATATGCGGCGTAGCCATCGCGCTCTAGTTCGTCGGCAAGCTCTGGGCCACCACTTTTAACAATGCGGCCCTTGGCCAAAATGTGAACGAAGTCTGGCTTGAGCTCTTCGAACAAGCGGCTGTAGTGCGTAATGACAAGTGCACCAAGTTGGTCTTCATTGGTTGCGTCTTCGACGCGCTTGGCGCAGTCGCGCAATGCATCGATATCAAGACCTGAGTCCAGTTCGTCGAGGATTGCGATCTTTGGTTTCAACACAGCGAGTTGCAAGGTTTCGTTGCGCTTCTTCTCGCCACCGGAGAAGTCGACGTTTACTGCGCGGTTGACAAGCTCGGTGTCGAAACTGATACGGCTGGCTTCTTCGTTGATGGTCTTATTCAAGTTAGGCAACGATGAATTGCGCGCGGTGAGTGCTTCGCTGAGCACTTCGCTGAGTTTCACGCCTGGCACTTCGGTTGGGTATTGCATGACGAGATGCAAACCTGCAACTGCGCGTTTCCAGGTGGGCATTGCAAGCACGTCTTCGCCGTCGAGCAAGATGCTGCCGCTGGTGACGGTGTAGCCAGGCTTGCCCATGATGGCTGCTGACAGTGTTGATTTGCCGGCACCGTTCGGGCCCATCACTGCGTGCACTTCGCCGCTCTTGATGGTGAGTGTGATGCCATTAAGAATTTGTGTGGAACCTACGGAAACATGAAGGTCGCGGATTTCGAGAGTGGTCATTGGTTGTCTCCGATAGTGATCATCACTTGGCCATCGAGAACGCTTGCTGCGTAAACAGGAACGGCCTTGGTGGCGGGCAATGTATTTGGCTTGCCAGTTTCGAGGCTGAACGCGCTTCCGTGCTTGATGCACTCGAGTTCCTTCGTGTCGCAAAAGACTTCGCCGTCGGAAAGTGAAACGTCGGCGTGGCTGCAGGTGTCGCCAATGGCGTAGACCTTGTCGTCGATGCGTACCACTGCGACGCTGCGCTCGTTAACTACGAACTTGCGAACCTTGCCCGACTCAATTTCGGAAAGTGCGCAGACGGCGATGCTGCTCATGACACGCTTCCTAGCTTGGCAATAACTTTTTCGCGGATGCCAGCAACGAAGTCGGAGGCTGGGAGGCGTTCGATTACTTCGTCGAAGAAACCAAAGACCACAAGTCGTTCGGCAATTTCGGGTGGCACGCCGCGGCTTTCCAAATAGAAACGTTGGTCGTCGTCGATTGGGCCGACGGTTGATGCGTGGCTGCACTTGACGTCGTTGGTGTCGATTTCCAGGTTGGGAACGCTCTCGGCCCAGGCGCCGCTTGAAAGTGTGAGGGTTCGGTTGGTTTGGAACGCTTCGGTTTTGGTGCCCTCTTCGGTGATCTTGATAAGGCCCGTGTACACGCTTTTTGATTTGTCTTTAACGGCGCCTTTGAATAGCAAGTCGCTGTGGGTGCGTGGGGCTTCGTGCGATTGCAGTGTTCGGAAGTCGTGCATTTGGTTGCCGTCGGCGAAATAGAGCGCGGTTTGTTGTGCGCTTGCGCCTTGGCCAACGAGCCGGACTTCGGCGCGAACGCGGGCATAGTCGCCGCCAAGAGCAACGGTGAACATGCGAACTGTGCTGTCTCGCTCGCCTACTGCAACTTGGTGACCAATTTGCCAGGTGCTGTTTCCAAGTTCGTTGATTGCGAGATAAGTGACGCGAGCCGATTGTGCGGCGTGAACTTCGGCGACAGGAACAATGAGCGAGTCTGTGCCATCGGGGGAAACAAAACGTTCGACGACAGTGATTTCGCTGTTCTCGTCGGCCTTGATGACGAGGCGGGGGTAAGCAACGATGCCCGACTGCGAAAGCGTGTGGGTTATGACGACAGTCGAGGGGTGTACTTTACCTTTGCCGATGTGCAGCGCGATAACCGCGCCGTGTTCGGTGTTGAGTTGGGCAAAAATGTCGGGATGGCTGCGCATGCCAGAGCCAACCAATGAAGTGGCATCGCTGCCTTGCACCTGTACGCCATTTGCATTTTCAATGGTGACGGACGTTGTTCCGGCTGCAAATCGATCGAGTTGCAGTTCGCCAATTCGGCTGTAGCGCCAAATCTCTTCTTCAACTGTTGGAAAGGCAAGGGTGGTTTGTGACATGGCCTATTTCTTCTTTTTCTTGTCGCGGTTTTTCTTCTTGTTCTTCCGCTTGTCGTTCATGTCGGCAACAACGTCACCGAATACAGCGTTGATAATGGCCTCTGCCTCATCCAGCACAGCGGCCGCGGTGCCGTCGTCGAGGCTTGCGGGCTCTACTGGAGTGGCTGGCGGTACAAGCGAACCGTGCGCCCAAGCGATATCGATCATGCGTCGTTCGTACTTTTCGCACTCTTCGGGGCAACGCCATGGTGCGTCGGGGGCCATGTCCAAGTTGCACTTGCGCACTGTGTCGCCGCTTTTGTACGTGCGGCTTTCAAAGTGCTTGCATTCTGTACGCATTGGCATGGCAATAAACCTACGGCGGGAAGGGACTCAGCCCACCGAACCTTCCATTTGCAGTTCGATGAGACGGCTCCACTCCACTGCGTATTCCATTGGCAGTGTGCGTGTTACTGGTTCGATGAAACCGTTGACAACCATGCCCATTGCTTGCTCTTGGGTGAGGCCGCGGCTCATGAGGTAGAACAACTGCTCGTCGGCAATCTTTGAAACGGTTGCTTCGTGGCCAACTTGTGCGTCGCGTTCGCCAACTTCCATGTAAGGGAAAGTTTTGCTCTCAGATTTGTCATCCAAAATGAGCGCGTCGCATTGAACATGGCTCTTGCAGTTTGTTGCGCCTTCTTCGATGCGAACGAGACCGCGGTAAGTGGTGATACCGCCATCTTTGGAGATGGATTTGGAAACAATCTTTGAGGATGTCTCGGGTGCAGCGTGCACCATTTTTGCGCCGGCATCTTGATGTTGGCCCGCGCCTGCGTAGGCAACTGAAAGTACTTCGCCTGTTGCTTTGGGGCCCATCAAATAAACGCTTGGGTATTTCATGGTCAGTTTTGAACCGATGTTGCCGTCGATCCACTCCATGTGACCCTCGGTTTCAACGCGGGCACGCTTGGTGACCAAGTTGTACACGTTTGGCGACCAGTTTTGAATGGTCGTGTACGTGACGTGTGCACTTGGCTTAACGACAATTTCGACGACTGCCGAGTGCAGTGCATTGTTGGTGTACACCGGTGCCGAGCAGCCTTCGATGTAGTGAACTTTGGAACCCTCGTCGGCGATGATGAGCGTGCGCTCGAACTGGCCGGCAGAGTCGCTGTTGATGCGGAAGTAAGCCTGTAGCGGCATTTCGCATTCGACGCCTGGTGGAACATAAATGAATGAACCGCCCGACCACACTGATGTGTTGAGTGCAGAGAACTTATTGTCGCCCATTGGAATTACCGAACCGAAATACTGTTTCACCAAGTCGGGGTATTCGCGA
The DNA here is from genome assembly GCA_036746695.1 of Ilumatobacteraceae bacterium. GTDB lineage: Bacteria > Actinomycetota > Acidimicrobiia > Acidimicrobiales > Ilumatobacteraceae > UBA3006. Next base: position 553,503 of record DAIODP010000001.1, read on the forward strand.
AGTGCGGTGTCCATGTCGCAGAACAAGATGCCTTGCTCTTCCAATTCGATTCGGTTGCGGTGATACACCACTTCCGAGTCGTACTGAGATGTAACGCCTGCGAGATACTTGCGCTCTGCTTCGGGAATGCCAAGCTTTTCGTACGTTGCTTTCATCTGCTCGGGCAAGTCTTCCCATTCGTCTGTCTGAGCAGTTGCAGGCTTCAAGTAGTAGAAGATGTCTTGGAAGTCGAGGTCGGGCATGTTGACGTTGAACCACGGAGCCATTGGTTTGCGCTCGAAGGTTGTGAGGGAACGAAGACGCAGATCGCGCATCCACTTCGGCTCGCCCTTCCACCACGAAATTTGCTCGATAACCGACTTGTTCAGCCCTTTTTCAGGGGTGAAGGCATACTCTGCTTCGTCGCTCCAGCCAAGGGAGTACTTGCTGAGGTCGAGATCGAACGAGGTCATGATCGTGGGGTCCTTTTCCGTGGCAGATAATTACCACTACCGCCATAGTAACAATTAGTAAAGCCCATGCCACATCGGGCTTACAGATAGCGTGACTATCTCTCATGGAACGCTTTGGCCTAGTCGGCTTACCCAACGCAGGAAAATCATCCTTATATAACGCGCTCACAAATGGCGCGGCATTGGCGGCCCCGTACCCCTTCGCCACGAAGGACCCCAATATTGGCGTTGCCAAAGTGCTCGACCCGAGGCTCGATGCCCTTGCCGAAATGTCGAAGACACAAAAGACGGTGTACGCCACCGTTGAAGTGGTCGACATCGGCGGCCTGGTTGAAGGTGCAAGTAAGGGCGAAGGACTGGGCAACAAGTTTCTTGCCAACATTCGAGAGGTTGACGCAATTGTTTTTGTATTACGTGCTTTCGAGGACGACGACATCCCGGGCCCAAGCGACCCACTCGAGCATTTGCGCATTGTCGAGATCGAATTAGCGCTTGCCGATTTGGAAACCGTCGAGACTCGCCTCTCGCGCGCGCAAAAAACTTCGCGTATGGACAAATCGGTAACCGAAGAAATGGAAGCCCTCGAGCGCGCGCAGGCGCACTTGGCAGAAGGTCGGCCGTTGTATCGCGCCGGCATTACGGAAGACGATCGCGCATTGTTGGCACCACACTTTTTGCTCACCGCTCGCCGAGTGCTTGCAGTGGTCAACGTTGCAGAAGACAAGATCGACACCATTCCAGAGATGGAGGCGATCGTTCGTGCAGAGTTGGCACCGCCAGGCTCTGCAAGCGCGAACGATGTTGAAGTGCTGGGCATGAGCGTGCAACTGGAAGCAGAAGCAGCGCAACTCACTGGGCAAGACCGCATCGACATGTTGGAAGCACTTGGCCTTGGCGAAGGCGCATTGCCTCGCATGGTTCGATCTGCGTATCACCTGCTTGGGCTTCGCACCTATTTCACAACAGGTGAAAAAGAAACCCGTGCATGGACGTTTAATGCTGGCGCAAAAGCACCAGAGTGTGCTGGAAAGATTCACACCGACTTACAACGCGGATTTATTCGTGCCGATGTGATTGCGTGGGATGAACTGCTTGCCATTGGTTCGTGGAACAAAGCAAAAGACTTGGGCAAGATACGTGTTGAAGGCAAAGACTATGAAGTCTGCGACGGCGACACTCTAGAAATTCGGCACAACAGCTAGCAGCAACGATGAACACGCTCTCCTCGCTTCCATCGGCGTGGCTCGTGAGTGATGGCCGTGTTTTGGCAAGCGCCAACATTGCAGATACCGCTCGGGCAAAACGTCGCGGCCTCATCGGGCAGCAGGATTTACAGACGGCTCTCGTTATTACGCCCTGTCGTTGGATCCACACCGTGGGCATGCGCTTCGCGCTCGACATTGCATATCTCGACTCTGAAGGAACCGTGATCAAGGTGCAGCGTGTGAACAGAAACCGCGTGCCGCTTCCCGTGTTTTCGGCGCGAACAGTGATTGAGGCAAAAGCTGGATTGTTTGAACGTTGGGGCCTGCAACTCGGCGCAACCATAGAGATGCGCACGTCATGAGCGGCGGCACATTGATATTGGTTGCCACGCCCATTGGCAACTTGGGCGACATGACTCAACGCGCCACTGAAGCGCTGAGCAATGCCGACGTTGTGTGCTGCGAAGACACGCGCCGCACGGGTTTGCTGCTGCAGCACCTGGGCATTTCGGGCAAGAAATACATCGTGATTAACGAGCACACCGAGCACGATGCTTGCGAAGACGTTGTGCAGCGAATACTTGGTGGCAGCAATGTTGCACTAGTGAGCGATGCGGGCACACCCGGCATCAGCGACCCAGGCGAACGCCTTGTTAAGGCTGCACTTTCGTCGGGCATCACTGTTTCGGCAATGCCTGGGGCTTCGGCACTGACAATGGCGCTGGTGATGAGCGGGCTATCTACAAGCAGGTTTGTGTTTGAAGGGTTTCTGCCACGCAGCGGCGCCGAACGCACGCAACGCATTGCAGGCATTGTGGACGAACAGCGCACTGTCGTGTTGTACGAGGCTCCTCACCGATTGGAAAAAACACTTGTTGACCTAGAGCTTTCATGCGGCGCATTGCGACGCGTGGTGTTGGCGCGGGAACTAACCAAGATGCACGAAGAGATGTGGCGGGGCACTTTGCACGATGCGGTGAAGCACTCGCAGCAGGTAGAGCCGCGTGGCGAATACGTGGTGTTGCTGGAAGGCGCGAAGCCGCCCGCACCGCCAACAGATGAGGAAATTACTGCCGCACTTCGAGACGAGATGAACAACGGTTCGAGCAAAAAAGATGCTGCGGCAAAAGTCGCAGCGAAGTTTGGTGCACCGAAGCGCAAGGTGTATGAACTTGCGTTGATGTTGAAATAACTACAGCGGGATTAAACCAATTTGGCGCGATTGCGCGATCAGCGTTCCGTGTTCGTCCCAGATGACGCCGTCTTCCTCAAACATTCCGCCTTGGATTTCTTTCGTCGTGAATTCGCATCGCAAAGGGCCAGGCGATGGCACTGCCCGAACGTGCACGGTGAACTCCACAGTTGGCACCCAGCCAGGTACGGCCAACAAGTTGAACACTGGCGGTGGAAACGCATCGGCCGCAAGCAAAACCGACAGCGTGTCGTTTGGTCGGCCGTCGGCAAAAGCAAACCAGCCACGAATGCGTGGCACGCCGTTGGGCTGCCCGGTTGCAAAACCCCGATCGTCGGGGTGTAGGCGCATATCAAGTTTGCTCATCAATGCGAGAGGAACCATTTCGCCTTCGGGGGTGCGACGCGTGCACTGCTCGAACGGCGGCACTTCTGTAAGTGCAATGCCGTGATGCTGCATGCCGTGGTCGTGTGCGGGTGCTTCGCTGAATGCGCCGATTGCGCGCACTGCTTCGCGGCCGTTCACCACCATTGATGCGGTTACGGTGCAAAACATTCGGCCGCGTTTGATTACTTGCGTGGTGATTTCAAAATCTCCGGCAGGAAGTGGTGCCAAGTAATGCAGCGTGATTGAGATTGGGTCGGGCCTGCCTGCATGTTCGCGCATTGCGCTTGCAAGTAGCGCCATCACATAGCCACCGTTGGCGTTGCCCCGAATGTCCCAGCCATCGTGCACCTTGCCCGCGTACACACCTTCACTGGTCTTCGTCACTGCAGTTGCTAAATCAAAGGCGAAAGTCACCCACTCAGACTATTAGTGTGGATACGTGACAAAGTTCAGCGCAACGACGCCTATTTATTACGTCAACGCTAAACCTCACTTGGGTCACGCCTACACCACCATTGTCGCGGACGCCGTTTCCCGCTGGCACCGATTGCTTGGCGACGATGTGCATTTGCTCACGGGCACCGACGAGCATGGCCTCAAGATCCAACAGGCGGCAGACGCGCAGGGTGTTTCACCACAGGCCTTTGCCGACTCGATCGCCCCGCTTTTTCAGCAGGCCTGGCAGCGCCTCAACATCACGCACGACGATTTCATTCGCACTACCGAAAAACGCCACGCCGTTGGTGTGCAAAAGCTGCTGCAGGCTTGCTACGACGCCGGCGATATCGAGTCCGATGTGTACAAGGGCCAGTATTGCGTTGCGTGCGAGGCCTACTTCACCGATGAAGAACTTGTAGAAGGTAAGTGCCCAATTCACCGCACGCCAACAACATTTGTTGAAGAGGAAAACTATTTCTTTCGCCTCTCGCGCTTCGAAGATCGGTTGCTGCAGTGGTACGCCGATCACCCGCAGGCAATCACGCCCGGTTTCCGCATGAACGAAGTGATTGGTTTTATTAAGACTGGCTTGCACGATTTTTCAATCAGCCGCAAGACACTCACTTGGGGCATTCCCCTTCCGTGGGATTCGTCGCATGTTGCCTACGTGTGGTTCGACGCACTTGCCAACTACATCACTGCGCTTGGTTATGGCACCGACGACGCAGCATTCGCGCAACGTTGGCCAGTTGACTACCACTTCATCGGCAAAGACATCATTCGTTTCCATTGCGTGTATTGGCCGGCAATGTTGATGTCGGCCGGCATCGAGCCACCGAAGGGCTGGGCTGTTGGTGGCTGGTTGCTCACCGATGGGGAAAAGATGAGCAAGACGGCTGGAAACGTTGTCGACCCACTCGACCTCATTGATGTCTTTGGCGTTGACGGGTTTCGTTACTACGTGCTTGCCGACACCACATACGGCAACGACGGTGACTTCACGCTTGAAGGAATTACGAAGCGCTTCAACTCGGATCTTGCAAACAACTTGGGCAACTTGGCCGCGCGTATTGCAACAGTTGTGGAAAAGAAATGCGGCGGTCTTGGGCCAAAACCAAGTGCCAACAGCCCACTTGCCGAGATAGCTGCCACCGCAGTTCGCGAAACTTCTGCTGCATGGATGGCAGTGCAACCAAGCAAGGCGCTCGAGGCAACGTGGCAACTTATCGGCGCAACCAACTCGCATCTCGAGAATCATGAACCATGGAAGATGGAGCCTGGCGAAGCCGTTGAAACAGTGATGGGCGATGCGCTCGAGGCTTTGCGAATTGTCACCATCCTTGCCAACCCCGCTCTTCCAACGACTACACAAGAGATTTGGAAACGCATTGGTTTGTCCGGAGACATTTCTGATCTGCGTATTGATACCGACACAACGTGGGGGCAATACCCAGGCGGATGCGCCGTGGTGAAAGGCGAACCACTCTTCCCGCGAAAAACTCTATGACCCAAGAGTTGCAGTGGATCGACACGCACTGTCACGTGTACGAAGAAAACATTCCGGGCGGTCAGGAACATGCGCTGCAAGCAGCGCGGGACGCCGGCGTAGTCACAATGATTGTGATTGGCACAGACGCCGACACCACGCGCCAAGCAATTGATATTGCGAACATGCACCCCGATGTGTACGCCACCGTTGGCCTACATCCGCACGATGCGAAAAATGGCGTAGAGACAATCACGTCCTTCTTGCAGTCGGCACGAGTTGTTGGCATTGGTGAATGCGGCCTTGATTATTACTACGACCATTCGGACCGAGCGGTTCAGCGCGAAGTATTTGCGCAACAAATACAACTTGCGCACGAACTGAACTTGCCGCTTGTTATTCACACCCGCGAGGCGTGGGACGACACCTTTGATGTGCTTGATGCACAAGGCATGCCACCACGAACCATCTTCCATTGCTTCACTGGCGGCGAATCAGAAGCGCGCGCTTGCGTGGAACGGGGGGCATACCTTTCGTTTTCGGGCATCGTCACGTTTAAAACGGCAAATGATGTGCGTGAGGCGGCGCAATGGTGCCCACCCGAACACATGCTGATCGAAACCGACGCCCCATTTCTTGCACCCGTACCGCATCGAGGAAAACCAAATCAACCTGCACTTGTTTCCACAGTAGGAAAATTTATTGCAGACTTGCGCGGCGAACCCGTTGCGCAACTTGCTCACACCACCACGGCAAACGCACGCCTTGCGTTTCCGCTTATCGCTCCGTAGCCTTTATACAGTGGCTCTGTCGATATACGAGCGTCGACGCATTGCAGTGCTCGCAACTGTTTCATTGCTAGCAATCGTCTTTGTTCGCACGTCCAGCGGAAACTCGAATGATGCCACCCCCACCACTGTGACCACCACGACGGTGCCCCCCGTGATCGAACAAGACATTCCGGAGTCGGTTATTTTGGGTGGCCCCGCACCGCTGGCACCAACTGGCTCTGCAGTCATTGCGTACCCGGCCGACACGGGAAATTCCATCGACGGGCGTGCCTCGTTCAGCAACTTGGGTTACACCCAAACCCCCATTTGTTACAGCATCGAGGCGCCAATCGGTGTCGACCTCACCATCACCAACGTGAACAATGGCAGAAGCGTGAAGTGCACCAACGTGTACAGCCTTCTCGTACCCGCCGGCATTACCGTGATCTTGCATACAACGGTGTTCACTCGGCTTGCAGACCTGATTGATGCACCAATACCTGTGAAGATTTCCTGGTGACCCACTCTCCAAGCGATATCTCTCATCTACTGGAGACTTACGGGCTAGCGCCGCGCCGGGCATTTGGACAGAACTTTGTTGTCGACCCAAACACCGTTCGGCGCATTGCGCGACTGGCAGATGTTGGCCCTGGCGATTTTGTGCTCGAGATTGGTGCTGGTCTCGGTTCGCTCACGCTTGCACTTGCCGAAACGGGTGCGCACATTGTTGCAATCGAAATTGATAACGGCGTTGTTGAAGTACTGCGCGAAGTTGTACGCGACTTGCCAAATGTTGAAGTGATCCACGGCGATGCACTGCTGTTGGATTGGGCTCCACTTGTGGCAAGAAGCGCCAAGTGGCATGTTGTGGCCAACCTGCCGTACAACGTGGCGACACCACTTGTTGCCGACTTGCTCGACAAAGCACCAGCTGTTGAGCACATGTTGGTGATGGTGCAAAAAGAAGTTGCTGAGCGTTTCGTTGCCACCGCGCGAACACCCGCATATGGCGCAGTCAGCGTAAAGATTGCATATTGGGCTACGGCGAAGATGGTGGGCGACGTGCCGGCATCGGTGTTCATTCCAAAGCCAAATGTTGCGTCGGCGCTTGTCGATATCCGTCGTCATGCTTCGCCAGCCGTGGCAAATGTCGACCCGCAGCAACTGTTTACTTTGGTTCGCGCGGGTTTTGCGCAACGCCGAAAAATGCTGCGCAGGTGTTTGTCGGCAATGGTTACTCCCGCCGCGTTTAACAAGGCCGATGTATCGCCCGAGGCCCGAGCCGAAGAACTAGACATTCAGGCATGGGGCCGTTTATGTGTTGCCGTCAACAGCTAGCAACACCTAGATTCGAATTCGTATGAGCGCATCTCCGATTTCGCTGATTGCTCCCGCAAAACTGACGCTTTCATTGCAAGTAACGGGCACGCGCGACGATGGTTATCACCTGATCGACGCCGAGATGGTCACGCTTGACATTGCCGACGTGCTCACTGTTACACCCGGTGAGCAGGGCCTCAGTTTCGACGGGCCGCAAGCGCAAGGGCTTGCTGACAGTGACGACAACTTGGTCTCGCGCGCACTTCGGCAATGCGGCAAACAGGCGCGCGTTCACGTACAAAAAAACATTCCGCATGGTGGCGGCTTGGGCGGTGGCTCGGCGGACGCCGCAGCTATTTTCCGCTGGGCCAACTATCAAGATCTTGAGGCGGCATCTCGAATAGGCGCAGACATTCCTTTCTGCATGATTGGCGGAAGGGCACGCGTTCGAGGCATTGGCGAAATCATTGAACCACTCCCATTTGTTGCACGAGCAATCACACTCATTCTTTTGCCATTCGGTGTTTCAACACCGGTGGTGTATCGGGCCTACGACGCTCTCCCCCCGCAATCCGACGAGATCGTGAATCAATTGGAAGCGGCAGCAATAGTTGTTGAACCTCGGCTTGCCGTGTGGAAACAGCGCATCGAAGAGGCTTCCGGGGCTGTGCCAGTGCTGGCGGGAAGCGGCTCTACCTGGTGGCTAGATGGTGAGTACCCAAACTTGGGCGAACGCCTACCGGGCGCAATTGTTGTTGTCACCCGTACCACCCCCTTGAAAGGGCTTGGGTGAAAAGGCCGGTTACTTGCGGCGCTGGTGACGGGTGCGGCGAAGCATCTTCTTGTGCTTCTTCTTTCGCATCCGTTTGCGACGACGTTTTACAAGTGAACCCATAGCGCGGAACACGATAGCGGGAACTGAGCCCATTTCTACATTTTCCTCAAAGAGTCAGTACTGTGTACTCGTCTTTCCGGGGTCGTTCAATGGCAGGACAACGGGTTTTGGTCCCGTATATAGGGGTTCGAGTCCTCTCCCCGGAACTCATAGTGCAGCCAACGCGCCTCAGGCGCTTGCTGTCGGTCGCGGAAGAAAGCCAAACGGCGTCCGTGTTCTACGCTGTACCAAACGGCTCACCACCCGAGGACAGATGAACAAAACGATCGACAAAGTCACCACAAAGCGAATGGCCCTCTACACAGGGCGCACTCACCCGCAACTTGCCGAAGAAGTGGCACAGCATCTGGAAGTGCAACTTGGTGAAGCAAACATTGTCGAATTCGCAAATGGTGAAATACGTCCTCGTTTTGGAGAAAGTGTTCGCGGTGGCGACGTGTTCATCATGCAGACGCATTGCGGCGCAGATGGTCGCAGCGTGAACGACTCGATCATGGAGCAATTGATCATGATTGACGCCGCATACCGCGCTTCCGCAAAGCGCGTGACTGCAGTGTGCCCCTTCTACGGTTACGCGCGCCAGGATCGCAAAGCAGAGGGCCGCGAGCCAATTACCGCTCGCTTAATTGCCGACCTCTTCAAAGCAGCAGGTTCGAAACGCATGGTCTCTATCGACTTGCACAGCGGACAGATTCAGGGCTTCTTCGAAGGCCCTGTCGATCACCTCACCGCAATGCCCGTTCTTGAGAACTACGTGCGCGCCAATGCGCGAGACGGTGTCACCATCGTGTCGCCAGACGCTGGTCGAGTAAAAGTTGCAGAACGTTTTGCGCAGCATCTTGCCGACATGGACGCCGACGTTGCATTCATCAACAAGCGCCGCCCGAAGGGAACCACCAACATCGCGGAAGCAAAGGAAGTCATCGGTGATGTCGACGGACGCTTGTGCATCCTTGCCGACGACATGATCGACACAGGCGGAACAATTGTCAGTGCCGCCGACTTGCTCTTCAAGCGCGGCGCCAAGGAAGTGTGGGCCATGGCCACGCACGGTGTCTTGTCCGGCCCCGCAATCGAGCGACTCGAAAACTCGTCCATCAGCCGCGTGGTGCTCACCAACTCGCTGCCATTGCCAGCCGAAAAGCGAATTGCCAAGATTGAGGTGCTCTCTGTAGCCAAAATCCTTGCCGACGCCTTGGCCGCCGTCTTCGATGAGACCAGCGTCAGCGACCTCTTCGACGGCGAAAATCAGTCCTAAATTTGGCCCCCAGGGGCAGATTTAATTGAGCAATTCGGGCTGTAGGCTCGTTAGCCGTTGTAATTGCTTGACGACCTCACGCAACCCAAAGTATTTCTGGAGTTTCTCATGACCACCACATTGAAGACACAAGTCGGACGAACCACTGGCAGCCCAGAGGCTCGCCGTCTTCGCGGCAAAGAACACATCCCCGCTGTGCTGTACGGCATGGGCATGACGCCGGTCAGCATCACCGTCGAGCGACGCGACTTGCGCATTGCACTCTCGGGCGCTGCAGGCTCCAACACCATTTTGGAATTGCACGTAGACGACAAGAAGTACCCAGCAATTGTGAAGGAAATGCAGCGCGACCCAATCAAGCGCACGGTCAGCCACGTCGACTTCATGCAAATCGACCTCAACGTGGAAATCACCATGGCTGTTCCAGTTCACCTCACCGGCACGGCAAAAGCCGTCAACCAAGAGGGTGGCCTTGTTGACGCAGCAATCGACCGCATCGAAGTGCGCGCTGCTGCCAACAACATTCCAAACGAAATTCTCATCGACGTCACCGACATGACCATGCAAAGCGTCATTCGCCTCCGCGACATCACACTGCCAAAGGGTGTTACTGCACTTGGCGACGACGACTTGGTCATCGTGACAGTGCTCGACACCGGTAGTACAGCTGCCGCCGCAACTCCTGCTGGTGATGCGCCTGCCGATGCTGCTGGTGCTGGCGAAGCTCCTGCTGCCGGCGACGACAAGCCAGCCGCCTCCTAGTTCGTATGGCGCTGTTCGGTCGCCAAGCGCGACACGAGCGGCATGAACGTCGCGGCACACCTTTCACCGCGCTCGTAGTTGGGCTGGGTAACCCCGGTCGCGAATACGCAGGCACACGACACAACGTTGGTTTCGATGCAATCGAATTGCTTGCTGCTCGGTACAACGTTTCGCTGAAGTCATCGAAAGATCGTGCGCTCACTGCCGAAGTGCATAACCAAGACGTGCACATTTTGTTGGCTATGCCAACTACATATATGAATGAATCGGGCAATGCAGTTGGCCCACTTGCACGCAAGTACGCAATAACCGACCCTGCGAAAATTATTGTTGTACACGACGAACTTGATTTAGAGCCAGGTGTCGTTCGCGTAAAGATTGGTGGCGGTCTTGCTGGCCACAACGGATTGCGTTCGATCAATCAACATCTGAAAACACAGGATTTCATCCGTGTACGCATTGGTGTTGGTAAGCCTTCAACAAAAGAAGATGGCGCCGATCATGTGCTGTCAAAAGTGTCGGGCTCGCAACGCCAGACATTAGACATCTCCGTGCAAATTGCCGCAGACGCAGTTCAACTCATTTGCACGCAAGGCGTTGGCGCTGCCATGCAGAGCATCAACTCCAAATAGTTAGTTGCCACTAGCCGCCATGCTGTTGTCCGAACTCGCCCTTCTTGCAGGCCAAGAAAGCGCATTGGCCGCGCTTGGTGGAAAGAACTCGCTGTTGGCCTGCGGCGAACAGGCTCGCGCAACAATCATCGCCGCGCTCTCTGTACGTTCACCAAAGACCACAATGATCGTTGCAACGCCAACGGGCACCGCCGCACAGCTGCTGCATGACGACCTCGTGCAATTTCTTGGCGCCTCCAACGTGCTCACTTTCCCTGCGTGGGAAACACTCCCCTTCGAACGCGTAAGCCCAAGCGTGGAGACAATGGGCCGCAGGCTTGAAGTGTTGTGGCGTATTCGCGGCGACCAGCCGCCCAAAGTAATCATCGGCTCTGTCCGCGCGTTGCTGCAGAAACTTGGGCCCGACGCAACGACGCTGGAACCAATCGTTGTCCGGCCAGGCGAAGAAATAGACGCCGATGCGCTGCTTACACGGCTGGTGCATGGTGGTTATCGCCGAGAAGAGCTTGTGGAGCACCGCGGCGAAGTGGCGCGGCGCGGTTCGATTATCGACGTGTTCCCCTCTACCGCCGACACACCCATTCGAATTGATTTGTGGGGCGATGAGGTAGATCGACTGACACAGTTCAATGTCAACGATCAGCGCAGCACGGACGCAATCGAAGTTGCGACTATCTTCCCGGCGCGCGAGTTGCAGATAACTGACGAAGTAAAAGAAATGGCGCGATCGCTTGTGGCCACAGAGGCATGGGGTCGCGAACACTGGGACAGGTTGTCTGATGGCGCCAACTTCGATGGCATGGAAAGTTGGTTGCCTTGGCTGATTACCGAGGAGCTGTTGCTCACCGATATTTTGCCGAAGGACAGCGAGTTGTTGTTGGTCGACCCGAAGCGCATGCGTACACGGGCGCACGATTTGCTTGCAGAAGAAGACGACTTGGCGCGGGCACTTGCATCTACATGGGCTCGAGATGCGGATAAATCATTTCCACGCTTGCATGCAGAAGTAGAGCGACTCTTTGAGGGCGCATCCTCCATGCGTGCAATTTCTATGTCGCTTCCTTCCGAAGCTTTGGATGCACCAACTATTCCGTCAACTGGTTGGGGCCCAGTTACTGGCGACGCCGAAGGAACCGCTAAAAGAATTCGCGAACTCATCGCCGATAAATGGCAAGTAGTTGTTGCCGCAGAAGGCGAAGGTTCTGCACAACGACTGAAGGATGTGTTTTCCGAACACGGTGTCAACGTGCCAGTCATCATTGCGCCGTTGCACTTTGGTTGTTCGCTTCCCGTCAGCAAAGTTGCCATCATCGCCGAGGCCGACCTCACCGGCAGGCGAAGAACTCATCGCAAAATCAAGGTTCCCAAGCGTGACACCACGTCGGTGTTTCAGGATCTCAAGCCGGGCGACTACGTAGTTCACCACTATCACGGCGTTGGCAAATACGAGGGCATGGTTAAGCGCAGCATCGGTGGTTCCGAGCGCGACTACTTGCTGCTTGCCTACAAAGATGGCGACAAGCTGTACGTCCCTACCGATCACATCGGCGCAGTGCGTCAATACATTGGCGGCGACTCGCCCACCTTGCATCGATTGGGTGGAAGCGATTTTGCCCGGGCCAAGCAACGCGTGCGTTCGGCGGTTCGAGAAATCGCACAAGAACTGGTGGTGCTCTATCAACGCCGCGTAACGGCCGAGGGCCACGCGTTTGCGCAAGACACGCCGTGGCAGCACGAAATGGAAGGCGCATTCCCTTTTGTCGAGACACCCGATCAGAGCAAAGCAATTGAATTGACGAAAGCCGACATGGAACGCAATGTGCCAATGGATCGTTTGGTCTGCGGCGATGTTGGTTTTGGAAAGACCGAAGTTGCCGTGCGCGCAGTGTTCAAATGCATCCAGGACGGCAAGCAAGCAGCGGTGCTGGTGCCGACCACGCTGCTCGCCACGCAACACGGCAACACCTTCAGCGATCGCTTCGCTGGTTACCCAATTCGTGTTGAGGTGTTATCGAGGTTTCTCACCAACGCGCAAGCGAAAAAGGTTGTGGCCGGCCTCGCAACTGGCGAAGTGGACTGCGTTATCGGCACGCACCGCCTGTTGCAGGAAAGCATCAAGTTCAAAGATTTAGGTTTGCTTGTCGTCGACGAAGAACAGCGATTCGGTGTGAGTCATAAAGAATCGATGAAGAAGATGAAAACCAACGTCGATGTTTTAACGCTTACGGCAACGCCTATTCCACGAACATTGGAAATGAGCCTCGTGGGCATTCGCGATTTGTCGCTGTTGCAAACGCCGCCAGCCGACCGCCAGCCCATCCTCACCTACGTGGGCGAAGAAGACGACCGCGTTGCGACCGAAGCCATCCGGCGCGAGCTGCTGCGTGACGGCCAAGTGTTTTGGGTGCATAACCGGGTGCAGTCGATTGAGGACAGAGCGCGCGAACTTCGCGAGCTTGTGCCCGAAGCACGCATTGCTGTAGCCCACGGCCAAATGGACGAGGCAACACTTGAGCAAACCGTAATTGATTTTTGGGAAGGCAAGTACGACGTGCTGGTGTGTACCACCATCATCGAGAGCGGCATCGACATGCCTACGGTAAATACGCTCGTCGTCGAACGCGCCGACTTGCTTGGGCTCGGACAGTTGCACCAAATTCGTGGTCGTGTTGGTCGCAGCGGCTCGCGCGCTTACGCATATCTCTTTCATCCTCGAGGTCGGGCGTTGTCGGAAGATGCGTACGAACGTTTAAAGACCATCGGCGAAGCAACCGAATTGGGAAGTGGTTTCAAAATTGCTATGCGCGATTTAGAAATCCGTGGCGCCGGCAACTTGCTTGGCGAAGCGCAAAGCGGGCACATTGCAGCAGTTGGCTACGACCTCTACTGCCAACTTGTCACCGAGGCAGTTGCCGAAATGAAAGGCGAGGTTGTCCCCTCGCCCGTTCCTGAACTCAAGCTTGACGTGCCAAGCAATGCGTTTCTTCCAGGCGACTACGTGGTCAAAGAAGAATCGCGATTGGACGCATATCGCAGGCTTGCCGATGTCACTTCAAGCGCCGATGTTGCAGATATTCGCGCCGAATGGCTCGACCGATACGGCCCACTTCCCGAGCCGGCGCTTGCCCTCATCGGTGTTGGGCAGTTGCGTGCAGAATGCCATCGAGTTGGTTTGACCGAATTGGTTGTGGCCGATGGCCGTGCCCGAATGACGCCTGTGGTGCTGAAAGCTAGCCAGACAATGCGACTGAAGCGCATTGCGCAACACCCAGATTGGAACGAAAAATTGGGTCTACTCACCATCACCCTGCCTCGCACATCGACAGGCAAACTGATCGAACACGAAGTAGTTCCCTATCTCATCGACTTCTTACAGCAACTCTTTGAACCAGCCAACTAGGCTTGACCAAATGTCACGACGCCTCAATCTCTCTGTATTTGCCGTATCCGTTGCCGCTCTTGTAACGCTCAGTGCATGTGGTTCGGCCGCAGTCAACGAGGCAATTAACGTTGAAGGCAAATCCATCTCGGATGACACGCTTGATCTGGCCATCACCCAATTGGCGGATGCGGGCCAACTTACGCTTGAAAACGGCGTTGCTTCCGGCGACACCAGCAGGTCGGTACTTGGCGCACTTTTGCGCGGCAAGGGAACCGAAATTGTTCTGGAGCAATATGGCGAAGCAATCACCGACGCCGACCGCAAAATGGTCACCGATCAAGTAATGCAAGATGCCGGTTTCGACACGCTAGGAAAAGAACTGCAAGAACTCATCATTGAACTCAATAGCGCCGACCTTGCGCTTGCTCGGGTGAAAGCACCAAGCGAAGCCGACGTGGCAACCATGTATGAAACGGCTGCGGCTTCTGTTGGCGCACTGTGCGTGCAGCATATTTTGGTCAAGGAAGAAGCGACCACAAAAGAAGTGCTGCAAAAATTAAATGATGGAGCAACATTTAAGGCAATCGCCGGGGAATATTCCATCGAACCGAATGCCAGCGAAACTGGTGGAGTGTTGGGAAGCGTCGATGGCGACTGCATCTTGCTCACCGATTACCAAACACAATTTGACATTGATTTCGTGAAGGGTGTGTTGGCAGCAAAAACTGGCGTCGCCACAGGGCCAATCAAGTCGTCCTTCGGATACCACGTTGTGCTCATCAGGCCGTTTGAAGACGTGAAGGCATCGCTCCTCGCGCTCCTCGCAAAAACCCCTGGCGAAATGTTGCTCAACGGTTTACTTGCAACAGGCAAAATAGTTGTGGCATCCGAATACGGAATCTGGAACCCTGCCAGCGGCAAAATCGTCGCAAGCTAACGCACGAGCCATCGTGACTGCCCAAATCGTCATCGTTGGTCTTGGGCCTGGTCCGCGCGACACGGTTACCGACGCCACCCTGCAAGCAATTGCACGGATAAGGACACAGTTCATTCGCACCCGTCGCCACCCAACGGCCGACTTGATGCCCACCGCAACAAGTTTCGACGACTTGTACGAAACCTTGGACACGTTTGACGAGGTGTATTCAGCAATCACCGAACAACTTGTTGCATCGGCCATTGAGCACGGCGAAATTTTGTACGCGGTTCCCGGTTCGCCACTGATTTTGGAGTCGAGTGTTGCTGCGTTGCGAACCGATGCCCGCGTAACAGTCTCGGTTCTACCTGCCATGAGTTTTCTGGACTTGGCTTGGGAGGCACTTGGAATCGATCCTGTCAATGCCGGAGTGCGCCTCATTGATGGCCACCGCTTCGCCATTGAGGCGGCGGGCGAACGCGGGCCGTTACTTGTTGCGCAGACACATGCCGACTGGGTGCTCTCCGATGTGAAATTGGCATTCGATGCAGCTACCGGCAACGAGCCAGTTGTGTTGTTGCATCATCTGGGCCTGCCCGATCAGCGCGTAGAGCACACAACGTGGCAGGAACTCGATCGCGTACTTCCCCCCGATCACCTCACCACTTTGTACATTCCGCAACTTGCACAGCCCATTGCCGGAGAGATGGTAAAGCTGCATCAACTTGCCCGCACACTTCGCGAACAATGCCCGTGGGATATCGAGCAAACCCACGACTCGCTGATCAAGCATCTGCTTGAGGAGGCGTACGAAGTGGTTGATGCGATTCAGCAATTAGACGCCGACAACCCAGACACCGACGAAGTACTGATTGAAGAACTGGGCGACTTGTTGTACCAAGTGGAATTTCATTCGACAATCGCCGAACAGCAAGGTCGGTTTACTTTCGCCGATGTTGCTCGTTCCATTCACGACAAGTTGGTTCGCCGACATCCTCATGTTTTTGGCGACACCGTGGCCACCAGCGCCGACGATGTAGTTGGCACGTGGGACGCGGTGAAGCGCGAAGAACGAAAGAACGACAACAAAAAATCAGATTCCATTTTCAGCGGTGTCGCAAAAGCCTCCCCCGCGCTCTCGTATGCAACAAAGATTCAAAAGCGTGCGGCCGACGTAGGTTTCGATTGGCCGAACGCTGCTGGTGCATTTGAAAAGATCGCCGAAGAGTCGCAAGAGCTGCTCGAGGCCTCGGCGCTGGACGACGACAAAGCCGCCAGTATGGAATTGGGCGACTTGCTCTTCAGTGTGGTCAATTTGGCCCGCCATCTTGGCCACGATGCCGAAACGGCGCTTCGTATTGCCAGCGACAAATTCCGTGCTCGCTTCGAAATCGTGGAGACTCTTGCTGCTCAACGCAATATCGACTTGCAAACAGCAACATTGGAACTGCTCGATTCGTTGTGGGACGAAGCGAAGGCGTTTACTACTATTTCCGAATGAGCAATATCAGCAAAATTCTGGGCCGCGAAGTTCTCGACTCCCGCGGCAACCCAACCGTTGAAGTGGAAGTGGTGTTGTCGTCTGGTGCATTCGGCCGCGCGATCGTGCCATCCGGTGCGTCCACGGGTGAGCACGAAGCAGCCGAGTTGCGCGACGGCGGCAAGCGCTATCGCGGCAAGGGTGTGCTTAATGCAGTTGGCAACGTCAACACCGAGATTGCATCGGCGCTTAATGGAAAGCCTGCCGACGACCAAGGGGCAATAGATAACGCGTTGTGCGCACTGGACGGCACACAAAACAAGTCGCGCCTAGGTGCCAACGCAATCTTGGGTGTCAGCCTGGCCCTCGCCCACGCCACCGCTGCCGAGCGCAAGATGCCCCTCTATCGCTCGGTTGGCGGCAACGATGCCTGCGTACTTCCCGTGCCAATGATGAACGTGATCAATGGCGGTGCACACGCCGACAACAACGTCGACTTGCAGGAATTTATGGTGATGCCAATCGGTGCCTCAAGTTTTTCCGAGGCGCTGCGTTGGGGTGTCGAAACATATCAAACACTGAAATCGCTTCTTCACGACCGGAAGATGGCAACAGCAGTTGGCGACGAGGGTGGCTTTGCACCGAACTTGGCAAGCAACGAGGACGCAATCTCAATTTTGGTAGACGCAATTGAAGCCGCAGGTTTTATTCCTGGCAAGGACATCAGCATTGCGCTCGACCCGGCGATGAGCGAGTTGTTTAAAGACGGCAAATATCACTTGGCCTCTGAAGGCAAATCGTTAACGAGCCAAGAGTTGGCCGACTGGTGGCACATGCTCGCCAACAAATACCCAATCATTTCCATTGAAGATGGCATGGCCGAAAACGACTGGGCCGGCTGGTCGACACTCACCACCAAATTGGGAAGCAAAATTCAACTCGTTGGCGACGACCTGTTCGTGACCAACGTGCAACGGTTGCAGCAAGGAATCAGTGAACGCGCTGCAAACAGCGTGCTGATCAAGGTCAATCAGATCGGCACACTGACAGAAACGCTCGACACCATTGCACTTGCAACAAAGAATGGCTACACCAGCGTGATGAGTCATCGCAGTGGCGAAACCGAAGACTCGACCATTGCCGACTTGGCGGTTGCTACAAACTGCGGTCAAATCAAAACCGGCGCACCGGCCAGAAGCGACCGCGTTGCAAAATACAACCAACTACTGCGTATCGAACATGAACTTGGCTCAAAGGCCAAATTTCTTGGCGCAGACGCTCTTAACCCGCGATAACCAGACCGAATAGCGCTGGTTGCCACGAAACCACTTGCTTCACGCGCCACAATAGAGGCGTGGCAAATACGGATCAGCATCTTGTTCGCAATCGTTCGCTGCGCTTTGCGATCAAACCGTTTGCCGTTGCCGTCGTCATCGCTCTTGCAACCGCCCTGTTCGTTTTCCCGGTTCGCACTTGGCTCAATCAACGTGAAGCGTTAGAAGCCAAGACAGCCGAATACGCGGCGTTCGAAGACATCGTCGAAGAAATGCAAGATCAGGTGAGCAACCTGCAGTCGCCCGCTGGCCTGCGCGACGCAATTCGAACCCAACTTGGCTACCTCTACCCAAATGAGCGACGCGTACCGATGATGGATTTACCGGCACTTTCCACAACCATGCCCGAGCGTTGGCCCTACACCGTTGTCTCCACCATCTTGATGCTGCGCACGCTGGACGTGGCCACGCAAGAAGCGCGCGGCCAGATAACGCTCAACCCGCTCGCTCCTTAATCAGGCACTTCCAACACGCACTAACTAACCTTCTTCAAGTCAATTGATTGGAGCAGGTGTGGCAGGAAGCATTTTGGGTAATCGGGTCCTTCGCAAAGAGGACCCCAAATTTCTCACGACGGGCGGAATCTATGTAGACGACTTGCACGATGAACCGTTGTTGGCGGGTGCACTACATGCAACCTACGTGCGCTCCACTGTTGCCCACGCCAATATTCTTGGTATTGATGTTTCCGAAGCGCTGCTGGCCCCCGGCGTAGTTGCGATCTACACAGCCACCGATCTTGGGCTTCAACCAACGCCTGCGAAATACAACCCAACGGCACTGCGGACGTTGCTAGCAACAGAAAAGGTTCGCTACGTTGGCGAGCCGATCGCAGTCATTCTCACCGAACGCGCAGACCAAGGCGAAGATGCCGCCGAACGAGTGATTATTGATTACGAGCCACTTGAAGTGCTGATCGATATCGAACAAGCAATGGACAGCAGCACGCTGATCTTCGAAGGTGTTGGCAGCAACATTGTGTTTGACACCACCGCACTTGGCATGCCCGACCTCACCGGCGATGCATTGTTTGCCGACTGCGAAGTTGTTGTCCATGGTCGTTTCGTGAATCAGCGCGTAGCGCCGTGCCCACTAGAAGTGCGCGGTTCGGCAGCAATGTGGGACACAAACGGCCGACTGATCCAGTGGTTGTCCACCCAGGGAGCACAAGGGGCGCGCGACACCATCTTGGCGGCGAATGATGTACAACTTGGGCAGGCACGGATCATTACCCCCGACGTCGGCGGCGGTTTCGGCGCAAAAATCGGCGCATACCCCGAAGAAATTTTGCTGGGAAAAATCTCGGCCAAAGCCGGTCGGCCAATTCGGTGGCATGAAACACGCAGCGAGTCGATGGTTGCGCTCGGCCACGGCCGTGCGCAAATTCAGTACATCAGCATTGGTGGATCACGCGACGGAAAAGTAAGCGCCTACCAACTGAAAGTTCTGCAAGATTCGGGCGCCTGGGTAGACGTTGGCGCAATTCTTGCGCCGTTCATGACCAGGCCTATGGCCTCTGGCGTGTACGACATCCCAAAGATTGAAGTTCGCACGATTTCGGTCGTCACTAATACCACTCCAACCGTGCCATACCGCGGCGCGGGGCGGCCAGAAGCAACGGCAGCCATCGAGCGCGCAATGGATTTGTTTGCGTTAGAAATTGGCAAGGACGCGGCCGAAGTGCGACGCATCAACCTCATCGGCAAATTTATGGAGCCGCACACCACTGCGATTGGCCAAATCTACGACGTTGGCGATTATGAAGTTTCGCTAGATAAAGCCCTGCAGGTTGCCAACTACAAACAATTGCGCGCCGATCAGGCCGCGCGTCGTGCAAGCGGCAGCAACAAACAAATTGGCATTGGAGTCAGTGTGTACGTCGAAATTACGGGCGGCACTACGCCTGGTGAAGTTGCAAAGATTGAAATCACTCCAGAGGGACGCGCAGTCGTGTACACCGGCACTTCCCCGCACGGCCAAGGTCATGTCACCTCGTGGTCGATGATTGCATCCGAACAAACGGGCATCGACATGAACGACATCGATGTTGTCTGGGGCGATACCGATTTGATTCCCGTTGGCGGCGGCACCATGGGTTCGCGCTCGCTGCAACAAGGCGGCGCTGCCGTGCATGTTGCCGCAATCGAATTAGTCGAGCAGGCACGCAAACATGCGGCACGGCTGCTGGAAGCAAACGAAGCCGACGTGGTATTCGACAAAGACAACACGGCGTTCCACGTTGCGGGAACCCCAGCAGTTGCAAAAACGTGGGCCGATCTATCTACTGCTTTGTTGGGCGACGGCGGACTCGTGCATGAAACAACTTTTACTGCGGGCGGCCCAACATTTCCGTTCGGCGCGCACGTTTCTGTTGTCGAGGTAGATATTGAAACGGGCCGAGTGCAACTTATTCGACACGTTGCATGCGACGATGCTGGCGTTGTTCTTAACCCACTCATTTTGGATGGGCAAATCCACGGAGGCGTTGCCCAAGGTGCCGCACAAGCACTGTTGGAAGAAGTTGCCTACGATCAAGACGGCAACCCAATCACCTCCAACTTGGCCGACTACGGTTTTATCTCCGCCGCCGAATTGCCAAGTTTTGAAGTGGTGCACATGGAAACCCCGACGCCACGCAACCCACTTGGCGCAAAAGGAATTGGCGAATCGGGCACTATCGGATCGACCCCCGCAGTGCAATCTGCAGTAGTCGACGCGGTTTCACACCTAGGTGTGCGTCACATCGATATGCCAGCAACGTCAGAGCGTGTGTGGCAAGCGATTAACGCAGCGCGCAAGTAGCCGAAGCACAGCTTCCAACTGCCTAATTGCAACGCAGCAGTTCTACAGTTGGGGCATGACCACATCACCATCTGCCCCAT
Source organism: Ilumatobacteraceae bacterium (assembly GCA_036746695.1). Lineage (GTDB taxonomy): Bacteria > Actinomycetota > Acidimicrobiia > Acidimicrobiales > Ilumatobacteraceae > UBA3006. The sequence goes on from DAIODP010000001.1 coordinate 574,294, forward strand.
TTTCAGGCGCGCCAATCGTTGCCGAAAACCTTGTGCGTCACTTTGGCGATGTCAAGGCTGTAAACGGCATCAACCTCACCGTAAACGCTGGAGAAATCTTCGGTTTTCTTGGGCCAAACGGTGCAGGTAAAAGCACGGCGGTGCGCATGTTGACCACATTGCTTCGCCCTACTTCGGGCCGGGCAATGGTCGCTGGCTTTGATGTGGCAAAAAACCCCGACGATGTTCGCCGACGAATTGGTGTTGCGCTGCAAGATGCAGCCATCGACCCGTTGATGACCGGCACCGAACTGTTGCGACTGCAAGCAGTGTTATACGGAATACCCGCCAACAAGATGAAAGCTCGCGCAAGCGACTTGCTCGAGCGAGTTGGCCTCACCGCAGCCGCCGACCGTCGCGTTGGCACATACTCGGGCGGCATGCGCAGGCGTTTAGATCTGGCCCTTGCACTCATCCACCAACCAACCGTGTTGTTTCTAGACGAGCCAACAACAGGTCTCGACCCAATGAGCCGAATTTCGCTGTGGGAAGAAGTGCGCCGACTGAACAAAGAAGGCACCACCGTGATGTTGACCACTCAATATTTGGAAGAAGCAGACCAACTTGCCGATCGCATTGCAATTATCGATCAGGGCAACATCGTTCGCGAAGGAAAGCCGCAAGACTTGAAAGCAAGTATTGGCTTCCCCACCCTGCTTGTCACCGTTCCCAACGATCAATTAGACCGAGCCAAGGCGGTGCTCGCCGCATTTGGCGACATGCGCCCGACTGCAGAAGGAACACTTGGCGTGGGCTTGCGCGGCGGGGCCGAAGCAGTGACCGACGTGGTCCGCAAGATGGACGAGGCGTCGCTTCGAGTGCAGCACCTCGAACTGAACGAGCCAAGCCTTGACGACGTGTTCGCCGAGGCAACCGGCCATCGCCTCGAGGGTGCCAAAGCATGAGTGTCCTCGCAATGAGCGACTACACCGAAGTTACGCCGCACAGTTTTGGCTTGGCGGTGCGACAAACCGTGGCGATGGCCAAGCGCTCAACACTTGAGATTTTTCGCCAGCCGGCTCTTGTCGCACCAAGCATGATCTTCCCAATCTTCTTCGCGGCGCTTGGCGCGTCGTCGTTCGAAAAAACTACCAACCTTCCCGGGTTCCCAAAGGTTGATTCGTTCTTGCAGTTCTCTATTGCTGCAACAGTTGTGCAAGGCGTGTTGTTTGGGTCGGTCACAGGCGCGGCTGCACTAGCCACCGACATTCAGAACGGATTCTTCGATCGGTTACTGCTATCACCCACCACGCGAACAGGAATCCTGATTGGACGTCTTGCGGGTAGCGCAATCTTTGGCGCGCTACAAGCAGCATTCTTCATCGCGGTGCTGTGGCCATTTGGCGGAACAATCGAATCTGGTTTAACCGGCGTAGCAATCATGGTTGTGAGTGGCGGAATTGTTGCGCTTGCCATTGGTGCACTGATGTCGTCGGTTGCTATCCGAACAGGTTCTGCCGAAGCCGTGCAAGGCGCGTTTCCTCTTCTTTTCGTATTGCTCTTTTTCTCGAGCGCATTTTTCCCGCGCGAAACAATGACCGGCGCATACCGCAAGATCGCCGACTTCAACCCCATCTCGCACTTGGTGGAAGGTATGCGCGAACTTGTGCTCAGCGGTTACACCACTTCGGCGCTGATGAAGGCAATACTCATCCCAACCGCTGTATGTATTGCCGCAATATTGTTTGCGCAAACCGAACTTCGTCGCAGATTGGCAGCCAAATGAACCAAACTCTTCGCAGCTCTCGCGCAATGATGATTCGTGGTCTGTTAACTATCCGCAGGCTGCCGTCCGCATTTTTCCCAAGCCTCGCCATGCCCGTCTTCACAATGATCGCGTTTGCAGGAACATACTTTGCAATCACAAAGATTCCCGGCTTCCCCACCGATCGTTCGGTCAACTGGTTCCTGCCACTTGGCATTTCCTTCGGCTCGGCCTTCAGCGGAATTGGCATGGGCTTTTCAACGATCCGCGACATCGAAACTGGTTTTTACGACCGCCTACGCATGTCGCCCACCTCGCGGCTCTCACTGATTACAGGGCCACTGTTCACCGCATGGATCCGTTCACTCATGCTCTGCGCATTCGTCATTCCGTTTGGAATTGCACTTGGCGCACGCTTCACGGGTGGTCTGCTCGGGGTTTTGGCGCTCGTGGTTGCATCCCTCGGCATTTCCACTATCACTCTTGGTTGGGGTCTTGGTCTTGCCTATCGTTTCCGCGACATGCGCGGCGCTGCCGTCATGCAGTTAACGATGTTCATCGTGCTCTATCTCTCCACTGCGCAAATGCCGTTGCCTCTGCTGCAGGGCTGGTTGCATGCGGTTGCCCGAGTAAACCCAGTGACCAACATCTTGCGCCTTGCCCGCGAAGGGCTTGTCAATACCACGTCTCCTGATTACCTCAGTTGGAACAACACGTGGGGTGGCTTGCTTGCCATTGTGATCATGGCCACGCTTACTCTGATTTTTGCTGGTCGCGGCTTACGTACACTTGACAAGTGAAATGAGGCGATCCAAGTTTTTCATTCACAGTGTGATTACTGCTGTCATTGCGTTTTCCTTGTTGCCGCTGCATAACACCTTTGCAGCCCCTGTTGTTTCCACGGAGCGCCCAACAGTCGCCCTGAATGCAACTATTCGCATTGTCGACGGCAAGTTTGGGCGTGCCAACATCGTGGCTCTCGCCGGAGGCACCTTGACCATCGTAAATAAGGACTCCACCCCTTACGCCCTGAAAGTTGGCGCAACCAAAGTGACCGTTGCGGCGAATGACAAACGGACAATTCCCCTGCCGCAACGTGGCGTGTTTCCTATAGTTTGCGCCAAAGTACCCGCACTGCGCGCCATCCTTACCGTCAGGTAACTCGTACCAAAAACTTCTCTTTGGAATTTTTGCTCGAGTGGGTAATGATATGCAGCGGGGCAAGCATGCAATTCGTTATTGCATGCTTTTACTACGACACATAGGGGGACTTGATGAAAGTCAATATCACCGTCAACGGAACCGCGACCGAAAGCGACGTGGAACCACGAACACTTCTTGTTCATTACCTGCGCGAGCATCTTGAGCTGACAGGAACAAATGTTGGATGTGACACCTCAAGTTGTGGAGCGTGCACTGTACATCTCAATGGTGAAGCGGTAAAGAGTTGCACCATTCTTGCGGTACAAGCCGATGGAACATCAGTAAAAACAATTGAGGGCATGAGCACAAATGGCGAAATGCACCCGATGCAACAAGCGTTCATGGAAAATCATGGACTGCAATGCGGCTATTGCACACCAGGAATGGTGATGGCGGCTGTCGGATTGCTCAACGAAAACCCAAACCCAACCGAAGAAGAAGTTCGGTTTGGTCTTGAAGGCAACTTGTGCCGCTGCACCGGTTACCACAACATTGTGAAGTCTGTTCTTGCAGCCGCGAAGAAATAGGAGACGATAATGACAATGACCGAGAACCACACAAACACCGTCATCGGCACGCGCATGCTGCGCCGTGAAGACCCGGCACTACTCACCGGCGAAGGTAAGTACACCAACGATCTCAACATCCCTGGTGCTTTACACCTTGCAGTACTTCGTTCGCCCTATGCGCACGCAAAGATCATCAGCATCGACACCTCCGCCGCAAAGGCGCTGCCAGGTGTTATTGCGGTGTATACAGGCGCCGAGCTTGCCTCCGAATGGGCTGGCCCTATGCCATGCGCATGGCCAGTAACGCCAGATATGAAAAACCCTGCGCACTACCCACTTGCAGTGAGCAAGGTGTGTTACGTGGGTGACGGCGTTGTTGCAATTTTGGCAACCAACGAAACCGCTTCGCGCGACGCATTGGATTTGGTTGACGTTCAATACGAACCGCTCAAAGCTGTCGTCGATGTAGAAGAGGCGCTCAAAGACAACATCATCATTCACGACGAGTTGGGTACAAACAAGAGTTACACCTGGCCGCTTCTGGTTGAAGAGACTCCAGGTTGCGTAGAAGAGGCTTTCAAGAAAGCCAAATACACCGTGAGCGAACGCTACGTTCAGCAACGACTGCTGCCCATGGCGATGGAGCCGCGAGCTGTTGCCGCTGTGCCACAGCCATTTGGTGGAGACATCACGCTGTACTCATCCACTCAAGTGCCACACATTTTGAAAGTGATGACTGCCCTCACATTGGGCATACCCGAGCACCAAGTTCGCGTTGTCGCACCAAGCGTCGGTGGTGGCTTTGGCTCCAAGCTCAATGTGTACGCCGAAGAATTGCTATGTGTTGCGCTATCGCGCAAGCACAAACTTCCCGTTCGTTGGGTAGAAGAGCGCACCGAAAACTCACAAGCGACAATTCACGGCCGTGGTCAAGTGCAATATGTAGAGCTGGCGGCCGACGAACAAGGCAAACTCACCGCAGTGCGTGTTCGAATTATTGGAGACATGGGTGCATACCTGCAATTAGTAACACCAGGCATTCCAATTCTTGGTGCATTCCTCTACGCAGGCGTGTACGACATTCCAAAGGCCTACGACTTCATTTGCACTGGCGTGTTCACAACACTCACGCCAACCGATGCTTATCGCGGTGCAGGCCGGCCAGAAGCAACCTACGCAATTGAGTGCGCAATGGATGCCCTTGCGCGCGAAATGAAGATTGATCCTTTCGAATTGCGCAAGCGCAACTTCATTCAAAAAGAACAGTTCCCGTACACCGCATTTAGCGGGCTCACGTACGACTCTGGCGACCACCTGCTTGCAGCAGACAAGGCTGCGGGCATTGCCGACTATGCAGGCATTCGCGCGAAACAGGCAAAACAGAACGTTCCTGGCGCAACGAAACTGCTCGGTATCGGCATGAGTTCATACTTCGAGATGTGCGGGCTTGCACCGTCTCGAGTACTGGCCTCTCTCAACTACGGCGCAGGTGGCTGGGAAGCAGCAACCGTTCGAGTGTTGCCAACTGCAAAAGTGCAAGTGGTCACCGGCACCTCTCCTCACGGGCAGGGGCACGAAACGTCGTGGGCAATGATCGCTTCCGAAAAATTGGGCATTCCGCCAGAAGATATCGACGTCTTGCATAGCGATACCGCAATCGCACCGCTTGGCCTGGACACTTACGGTTCGCGTTCGCTCCCCGTGGGCGGCGTGGCAGTTGCAGGTGCATGCGACAAAGTGATCGACAAGGCGAAACTTATTGCAGCCCACCAATTGGAATGCTCCGCCGACGACTTGGAGTTTGCCGGCGGCATTTTCAGCGTGAAGGGCTCGCCAGACCGAGCAGTGCCAATCGCAGCACTTGCGTTCGCTGCGTTTACGGCGCACAACTTGCCCGATGGCCTGGAGCCAAACCTCGAAGCGCAATACACCTACGACCCGCCAAACTTCTCGTGGCCATTCGGTACGCACATGGCAATCGTTGAAATAGACGTCGAGACGGGAAAAATTGAGGTGCTGAAGTATGTGGCAGTTGATGATTGCGGAGTGCAGATCAACCCGCTCATCGTTGAAGGCCAAGTGCACGGAGGAGTCATTCAAGGGCTTGCACAAGCGTTGTTCGAAGAAGCCGTGTACGACGAAGACGGCAACTTGAAGACAACGACTCTTGCCGAATACTTAGTGCCGGCAGCGTGCGATGTGCCTCCAGTGACCACCGCTCACACCGTCACACCTTCACCAACTAACCAACTTGGTGTGAAGGGAATTGGTGAAGCAGGAACAATCGGTGCAGCACCAACCATCATCAACGCGATCATCGACGCATTATCAAGCCTTGGCGTAAAACACATGCCAATGCCAGCCTCGCCACAAACCGTGTGGCGCGCAATCCAATCGGCAAAGAAGTAAGGGAGCAACCGTGATACCTGCAGCATTTGACTACAAACGAGCATCGTCGGCAGCCGAAGCAATTTCGCTTGTCGGGCAATACGGCGACGAGGCCAAGTTTTTGGCCGGCGGACACAGCCTCATCCCATTGATGAAACTGCGCTTGGCGCAGCCAAGCATGTTGATCGACATCGGTCGCATCACCGACCTCTCCTACATCAAAGATGCGGGAGACCACATTGCAATTGGCGCACTCACGCGCCACATGGATGTGGAAACTTCGGAGTTAGTGAAAAAGCACATTCCACTGCTCGCCCGTGCCGCAGGGCATGTAGGCGATGCCCAGGTTCGACATCGCGGAACCATCGGCGGTTCGCTTGCTCACGCCGACTCGGCAAGTGATTTGCCAGCAACAACCCTTGCCCTCGGTGCAACGTATGTTGCTCAGGGGCCAAATGGCGAACGCACCATTGCTGCAAAAGATTTCTACAAGGGGTTTCTTGAAAGCGCACTTGCAGCCGATGAAATGCTCACCGAAATCCGCGTGCCAAAAATTTCTGGCGGCAGTTATGGTTTTGAGAAGTTCAATCGCCGCGCGCAGGACTGGGCCATCGTTGGTGTTGCAGCATGGCGCAGCAACGGCAACTCGGGCATCGCGCTTGTGAACATGGGTTCAACGCCAATCCTCGCAGTGAGTGCCAGCAACGCGCTCAATCAGGGCGCGTCAATTGCCGATGCGGCCGAACTTGCTGCCGCTGAGGCCGAGCCACAAAGCGATTTGAATGCATCAAGCGACTACCGCATTCACCTGGCCAAAGTCTTGGTACGGCGAGCGCTCGAAAACGCTTCCAAATAGCGCGGCAATACAATTGAGCGCTTGACGCTCGGCACCACCCTCCAACGCAGACCGGCTCGAACCCGAACCATATCGGTTGCTCTCTACTGCGCGATATTTCTTTGGTCGGTGCGGCAGTTTGGTATTCCCGTCGACCGAATTGCCGTCGTTGGCTGGATTTTGCTGGCATTTATTTTTGCAAACGTAGGCAAGCCATGGCGCGAACAAACCAACATGTTGCGCGACTGGTCCATTTTTGCGGTGATGCTGTTTGCATACGAATACAGCCGCGGGCTGGCCGACCAACTTGGCAGACCAATCTCGTACACGTTTGTGCGCGATATAGACAGGCTGCTCTTTTTTGGCACCGACCCAAACGTTTGGATGCAGCAACGCCTCAACATTGAGCGGACACTGAGCTGGTACGAATACCCGCTTGCGCTCACCTACATGTCGCACTTCATCTTTCCCGTGGGTGTTGCCGTGGTGCTGTGGTGGATAAGCCGCGAGTTGTGGGTGAAATACATCCGTCGATTGAGCATTTTGTTTTTAACGTCGTGCCTCGTATTCGCTGCGTTTCCAGTTGCACCGCCCTGGCTCGCTGCTAAAGAGGGCTACCTAGAACCCATCTCTCGCATTACGGCGCGCGCATGGGGCCGAATGGGTATAGGCGCGGTATCTAAGTTGTTCGACCGGGGTGCGGCAATCAGTAACCCGTATGCCGCAATGCCCTCGCTGCATGCAGCGTGCGCATTGTTGGTGGTGGTGTTCTTTTTCCCTGCCCTCAACTGGTGGCTACGAAGCGTGGCGCTTGTGCTTCCGATTGCGATGGCAATTTGCCTTGTCTACTTCGGAGAGCACTATGTGGCCGACATCATCGCTGGCTGGTTGGCGGTGTGGTTTTCTTGCTGGGCCGCCACCAAGTGGGAGCGCAGAAAAGTAAGCGTTTAGAACGTAATTTGCGCTGCGGAGCGCGAACCAACGTATGGGGCAAAATACTTTGCCCGAATTTCGTTATGCAGCGCATTCTCGTCGTATTCACGCCAGCCGGCAACATCGTCAAATTCGGCAACAATCAGATAGTCGGCATTGGTAGCCACGCTTACACCCAAGTCGGGCCCACATCGATAACTGCGAATTGACGGAATGTGTTTCACCATCTCTTGCAGCACGGGGGTGACCACGTCGCCGTAATTTGGTGGCGTCTGATCATTCCAGTGAAGAGCGACAACATGTTGCATCATTAGAGCAAACCTCCGTAAGCGCCACCATCAACTGGTAAGTGAGTGCCGGTGACGAACTTGGCTTGCTCACTACACATAAATGCAACCACATTGCCGAAGTCGGTTGGGCTGCCAAGCGCACCTGCTGGGATACCAGTAGATGCACCTTCAAGCGACTCGCCGTAAATCTGTTTGATTCGATCCGTGGCGTGCGAACCTGGCTGCACCGAATTTATTGTGATGCCGTCTGCAGCAACTTCTGTTGCAACGGTTTTCAAAAATGCGGTGAGTCCTGCGCGGGCGGTGTTGGACAAAATGAGATTTGCAATTGGCTGTCGAACAGACGTGGAAGTGATTGCAACGACACGCCCCCACTTGCGGGCTTGCATTTCCGGAACAACCAGCTTTGTCATGGCAATGGTTGCCAACATGCTGCGCTCGTTTGCCGAAATGTATGCCTCAACGTCGGTGCTGGCGAAGTTGCCAGGTGGCGGGCCGCCGCCATTGGCAACCAAGATGTCGATTTGCCCAAGAATCTCTGTTGCTTGACGCACAAACTCTTGCGCGCCTGCAACCGTGGATACATCGGCGACGATGCCGATGCAACCGTGGCCAATTTGCGCAGCGGCGTCGAGCACGCGCTGTTTGTCGCGACTGCAGATAACGACGCGCACACCCTCGTTGGCAAGTGCTTGCGCGCTTGCAAAACCAAGCCCTGCAGAACCGGCGGCTACGGCAGCAGTGCGGCCGGAAATACCAAGATCCATCGGGAAAACGCTACTGCCCAAGTGCTACGGTGGGGCGAGTTAGGTGGTGGGAAACCCATGAGTGGGTATCAACAAGACGAGCGTTTTCTGGACGCAATCGCGGACGCCGAACCCTATGCGTATTGGCTGGACGACGTTGACGAGCCAGATTCCAACCCCATGCTGGTGCACGACGACACGTGCGATCTCTGCATCATCGGCGGTGGATACACCGGCCTCTGGACGGCGATTTTGGCAAAGGAGCGCAACCCCGAACGCGATGTCGTGCTGATCGATGCCCACGAGGTGGGCTCGGCGGCAAGCGGTCGCAACGGAGGCTTCATGGACTCCAGCCTCACCCACGGAATTGCTAACGCTCAGCAACGCTTCCCCAAAGAAGTTGGCTTACTCGAGGACTTGGGGCTTGAAAACCTCAACCAGATTGAAGCAGCGATCAAGCGTTACAACATCGATTGCGACTTCGAGCGCAACGGAGTAATTGAAATTGCCAGCACGCGCCACAGCACCAACTATTTGGACGAACTGCGCGAGGACTACGACCAACTTGTCGAATTGGGCCACAAAGTGGAGTGGCTCGACGAACAAGCAGTGCGCAAAGAAGTGAACTCACCGATTTTTACCGGCGGCATGTGGTGCAAAGACACCGCGGCATTGGTCGACCCAGCCCGATTGGTGTGGGGCTTGAAGCGCGCCGCAGAATCGTTAGGTGTGCGAATTTATGAAGACACGCGCGCAACAGGGCTCGACTATTCGGGTAGCGGTGTAGTTGTCGACACTCCCCTGGCGAAAATCAAAGCGAAGCGTGTTGCGCTTGCAACCAACGCGTTCAAACCATTGTTGAAACGTCTGCGCAATTACATCGCACCCGTATACGACTATTGCCTCACCACCGAGCCGCTTACGCCCGCACAACTTGCAAGTCTTGGCTGGCACAACCGCCAAGGTTTGTCCGACATCTCCAATCAGTTTCACTATTACCGACTGACGGAGGACAACCGCATTCTGTGGGGTGGCTACGACGCCGTGTATTTCTTTGGCGGCAAAATGAGCACCGACCTCGAGTCTCGCCCAGAGACGTGGGCAAAGCTTTCGCAACACTTCTTCGAAACGTTTCCGCAGCTTGAAGGTGTGCGCTTTTCGCATGCATGGGGCGGCGCAATCGATACCTGCAGCAGGTACAGCGTGTTTTGGGGTACAGCAATGCGCGACCGCGTTGGTTACGCCATTGGCTACACCGGCCTTGGCGTGGCAAGTTCGCGCTTCGGTGCCGAAGTCATGCTCGACTTGTTAGACGGGCGAAAGACGCAAGCAACCAAAACACAATTCGTCCAGAGCAAACCGCTTCCCTTCCCGCCCGAGCCATTCCGATTTATTGGCATTCAGGCCACGCGCTGGGCGCTCAACCGCGAGGACCGCACAGGCAGCCGAAACCTCTGGCTACGCACCATGGACCGCATGGGTTTGGGCTTCGATTCCTAACCAATTCGCGCCTAGCCTAAGCGCATGACATTTGCAGGGCTCACTTCCGTGAGCGAGGTGCGCAATGCGCTTGGGGCACAAAGCTATTTGGCCGACGAGGGCTTAGCCACGGCAGTTTTTCTAGCGCTGTCATTGCAACGACCGCTGCTGCTTGAGGGCGAAGCCGGCGTGGGCAAAACCGAACTTGCCAAAGTGATTTCGGCAATGACCGGCGGCGAACTCATTCGTCTGCAGTGCTACGAAGGAATTGATGCCTCGCAGGCCGTATACGACTGGGACTATTCGCGCCAGTTGCTGCATCTGCGTGCCGCCGAGGCAAGCGGTGAAGCCAAAACTAAAAACGCCGACGCCTTGGAAGGCGAACTGTATAACGAGCGTTTCTTGATTAAGCGTGCGCTGCTTCGCGCAATCGACCATCGCGCTACTCCTGCCGTGTTGTTGATCGACGAAATCGACCGCGCCGACGACGAATTCGAGGCATACCTGCTTGAAGTGCTGTCCGATTTTCAGATCACCATCCCAGAATTGGGCACGTACCGGGCAACCACACCGCCAATCGTCATCCTCACCTCCAACCGCACGCGCGATGTGCACGATGCACTCAAGCGCCGCTGCCTCTATCACTGGGTTGACCACCCGTCGTTCGAGCGTGAGGTGTCCATTGTTCGCCTGCGCGTTCCGCAAGCAACCGAATCGTTGGCGCGGCAAGTTGCTGCGGCAGTCGAGTCGATGCGTTCACTGAACTTGTACAAGCCACCCGGAGTTGCCGAAACCATCGACTGGGCAACAGCGCTTGGCCAACTTGGCGTGAGCGAACTGGATGAAGCAACCGTGGCGGCAACGTTGGGTACCGTTCTCAAATATCGAGAGGATCACGAACGTGTACGCGAACAAGGCATCGCGCAGTTGGTGAAACAAGCATTCGACCGAGGGTTGCTCAACAGCTAGTCGCTCTTCGCGGCAGCACACCTTTATGACTGCCGAAAACATTGCCATCTCGTTTGCCCGAGTGCTTCGCGGCGCGGGTGTTGCTGTACCTCTCGACTCGGTGCTTACCTTCGTGCAGGCACTCGAAGTTGTTTCGCTCGAGCATCGTGCAGATGTGTATTGGGCAGGTCGTGCAACACTGGTTCGAAAACCAGAAGATCATGGCGTGTTCGATCGGGCCTTTGCCGTGTTCTGGGAACAACGCCAGGCAGGCCACGTGCCAGACGAAGAACCCCCACAAAAAATCACGCTGCTCATTGATGACGAAGACGATGGTGCAGACAAAGCGCCCGAGGCAGTCGACGACAACCCAACCCTGACACTTCGTTTTTCGGCAACGGAAACATTAAGAGAAAAAGACTTTGCGGAATACAGCGATGACGAATTACACGAGTCGCAGCGCTTGATGCAACAGCTTCGACTTGCAGGCCCACCCCGCACTTCGCTTCGTCTGCGCAACTCGCGCAGGCGCGGTTCACGCCACGACTTGCGAAGGACCGTTCGCGCATCAATCACCCACGGCGGCGAACCCATCCAACTGTTGTGGCGCGAACCAGGCGAAAAGCAACGCCGTCTTGTGGTGCTGCTCGACATCTCGGGAAGCATGGAACCTTATGCGCGCGCACTGTTGCGTTTCATGCACGCTGCAGTTGTTGGCCGACAACGAGTTGAGGCTTTTGCATTTGGCACGCGCCTCACCCGCCTCACGAAAGAACTTGCAAACAGAAACCCAGACAAGGCGTTGCAGCGCGCCTCGGCGCAAGTGCCGGACTGGAGTGGCGGCACGCGCCTTGGCGAAAGCATGAAGAAGTTCAACGACACGTGGGGCGTGAGGGGCATGGCGCGCGGAGCCATTGTGGTCATACTTTCCGACGGCTGGGACAGAGGCGAACCAGCAGTGCTTGCAGAGCAAATGAAGCGCCTACAACGCGTTGCGCATCGTGTTGTGTGGGTAAACCCGCTGAAGGTGACGCCGGGTTATGCACCCCTCGCCCGCGGAATGGCAGCCGCACTGCCATACATCGACGAGTTTGTCGAGGGCCACTCCATGGCCGCCCTGGAGCAACTTACACGGGTCATTTCCCACGATTGACTAGTACCTATGCGCGACCTACTGAACGACATCGATCGCTGGAAGAGCGAAGGCAAACGCATTGCCCTTGCACGCGTGGTCGATATTGAAGGCTCGGGCCCGCGCGACCCTGGTGCGGCAATGGCCGTCAACCAAGACGGCGAAGTTGTTGGCTCCGTAAGCGGCGGTTGCGTCGAAGGCGCTGTTGTTGCCGAGGCACTTGGCATGTTGAACGGCGACAACCAACCGCGTCTCGTCACATTTGGTTACTCAGATGACGAAGCGTTTGCCGTTGGATTGACATGTGGCGGCATTATTCATCTCTTCTTGCAACCACTCACCTGGTAATCGACGTGTCTCTCTACCCTCTTTTTGCACAACGCACGCGCGAGAACAAGCCGGTTGCCCTTGTCACGGTTATCGATGGGCCAAACATTGGCGCAATGATGTTGATCGCACCAGGCATGGATGCGCAAGGAACCCTTGGCGATTCCGAACTAGATCGCGTTGTTGCTCGCGACACGATTGGCGAAATTGAAGCAGGACGCACCAGCGTTCGTCATTACGGGCCCAACGGCCAAATCACTCCCGAGGATTTATTGGACACGCCAACGGTGCGTGTGTTTATCGATGCATTTTCCCCGCCGCCAGTGATGTGGATTTTTGGCGCGGTCGATTTCACTGCCGCGCTTGCCCGCGTTGCCAAAGTTCTGGGCTACTACGTGGTGGTATGCGATGCGCGCGAGGTGTTTGCAACACGGCGGCGCTTTCCAATGGCCGACGAAGTGTTGGTGTCGTGGCCGGCACCACTGCTTGCAAGTAGAGGCAGCGACCTCGGGCCTCGCGACGCGGTATGCATCCTTACCCACGACCCAAAGTTTGACGTGCCGGCCATTCAGGGCTCACTCGCCACAAACGTTGGCTACATCGGCGTCATGGGCAGTCGCAAGACACACGCCAAACGCCTCGAGCGACTTGCCGAAGTTGGTGTGCACGAAGCAAAAGATTTAGATCGATTGCTTTCGCCAATCGGCCTCGACATTGGCGCACGCACTCCAGAAGAAACTGCAATCTCGATTTGTTCAGAAATCATTGCCCGCCGCACGGGCCGCAACGCCCCGTCGCTGCGTGACAGCAACGGGCCCATCCACCGCTAACTATGCAATGGGGTCTGCAAAACGCACCCACGACGCAATGCGATCTTCCATTACGTGCAACTCCACGCTGCGACCGCTGTATGGAGTGTGCAAAATTGCGGTGTCAATACCGAGATAAATCGAGATGTGACCAGGCCTCCAAATAATGTCGCCCGGCTGTGCGTCACGAGCCTTAATTTGTTTCGCGCTCGAAAATTGAGAAGTAGAGCCTCGCGGCATTGCTACACCTGCGCTCGACCACGCAAACGCCACGAGCCCCGAACAATCCAACGCCACGTCGGCCTGCGCGCCATTCAGTTTGTACGGAACACCCAGCTGCGTGAGGCCGGCCATCAACGCGCGCTGACGCGGAACATCGGCACCGCGCCATGCCCGCTGCAGGGATCGCACGTCTAACCCAAGGAAGTTAGCCACCTGCACGGCCAGGCCATCGGCGAGCGAAAGGTAGAGGTCGTAGGCGTCCAAGTCGCGTTTGTCGGCAAATTTGTCGATCGCTACGAGCGCCTTGCTCGCTCCGGCAACAATCAGCGCCTCTTGTTCGTCTCCCATGCGTGCGGCGTCTGCAGGGCCTGCCAGCGCGCCTACCGTGGCAACGGCGAGCACCAGGGCAACGACGAGCCGGCGGAAGCGAGCCAATCGGGGATGTGGATATGCGCAAGTAAGGGTCATGGTGAGGGGTTTGCCACGGGAACCTGTCTGGGCCGGGGGGCGGGCCAGATCGCGGTGCGAAAAATCGCTATGTGACGACTGGGTTACAGTATATGTAACCAAATCGTAATATTTGGGGATCCTGCCAAACCCTGTAAACATAAGGCTTATGGCCGCATCATCGACCGAACGCGGCACCCTCGCAGTGCTCCTTGCGGCAGGAGCGGGCACCCGATTTATCGGGCCAACGCACAAGCTGCACGCAATGGTTCGGGGCCGGCAAGTGAGTGCGTGGGCGCTTCAAGCACTGCTCGAAGCCTCGGTTGGCCCGGTGCTGATTGTTGAAGGGGCAACGCCAATCCAGTTGCCTCCCGTCTTAAGTAAGGCCGCTCTCGATTCTCTAGAAACATGGGGCGCACCAACGCATGTGCACAACCCCCACTGGCTGTCGGGGTTGGCAAGTTCGGTGCAGTGCGCCGTGGCTCACGCCCAATCGCTGCAGATGGAAAACATTGTTTTTGGTTTGGCCGATCAACCGTGCGTCACTGCGCAATCTTGGCGAGATGTTGCGCACGCCTCTGCACCGCTGGCAGTTGCTACGTATGCAGGCAAGCGCGGCAACCCTGTAAAAGTGCACGCCGAATTGTGGGCTCAGTTGCCAAGCACCGGCGATGAAGGCGCGCGAAACCTGTTACGCGTTCACCACCAACTGGTGCAAGAAGTAGCCTGTTCTGGTTCGGCACTGGATGTTGACACAGTCGACGACCTCGCCCGCGCTGAAGCATTACTCACCGAATATCAAGCAACGTAAACCAATCGGAGCCGCAATGGACCTCAATCATCAATTCACCGTGAACGTTCCAATCGCCGAGGCGTGGGTCATTCTCACCAACCTAGAGCGCATTGCGCCATGCCTACCAGGCGCACAACTGACCGAAGTTGAAGGCGATACCTATCGCGGCCAAGTAAAGATCAAAGTTGGGCCAATCCTTGCTCAATTCAAAGGTCAGGCAAGTTTTGTTTCGCGCGATGATGTTGCGCACAAAGCAACGCTGAAAGGCGAAGGCCGCGACACAACCGGTAAGGGCAACGCCTCCGCTCTCATCACCGCCGAACTCACTTCGGTTTCACCAACATCAACCACTTGCACCGTGCACACCGACCTCACCATCTCCGGCAAGGTTGCACAGTTTGGCCGCGGCGCACTCGCCGACGTGAGCGACAAACTACTTGCACAATTTTCCGAAAATCTCAACCAACTCATCACGAGTGCGCCTTCAACAAGCACACCAACAACCGTTGCTGCTGCACCAGTTGAAACCGCAGCGCCCACACCCAGCGAGCAACCTGCAATTCGAATTATTAACAGCCCAGAAGTTGCGCCACTGGACTTGCTCGGAACTGCAGGCGCACCAATTCTGAAACGCGCAATTCCTGCGCTCATTGCTGTTGTCGCTGTGGTTGCCGCGCTTGTCTATATTTTCTAACGCGCCAACACCCGCCGACATTGCTCGCATCACCGAGTTGCTCGGCCGTGTTCCTCAAGGCAATTTCCAAGTTGTTGTGCGCACCCGCACTGGCGACCCGGTGGTGTTGTACAACCACCCGCTGCTTGCAGACGGCACACCAATGCCAACGCGCTACTGGCTTGTTGGCGAAACCGAGACGGTGCAGGCTGGCCGCCTAGAAGCAGAAGGCGGCGTGAACACCGCAGAAGCCGAAGTAGACCCGGCCGCGCTTGCCGCTGCCCACGTTAAATACGCCGAGGAACGCGACGCCAGTATTCCCGCCGATCACACAGGCCCTCGGCCATCTGGCGGTGTGGGCGGCACTCGTATTGGCGTGAAGTGCCTCCATGCCCACTTGGGTTGGTGGCTTGCAGGCGGCGAGGACCCAGTTGGCGATTGGGTGGCTGCCAAGTTGGGCACGTCACGCAGCGACTACATCGTCAGCAAGCCGCGCAAGGTTGTTACTTCTCCCCTTGCAGCAATCGATATCGGAACCAACTCCACCAACTTGTTGATCGCCAACCCCGACGGATCCGAATTAGTTCGCGAAGTGAACGTAACCGGGTTGGGGCGCGGCGTGGTGCACAGCAACGAGTTGCAGCCCGACGCAATCGAGCGCACAATAAATCGGCTGCAGCAATACAAAGCGCTCATCGCGCAACACGGGTGCGGCTTCGTGCGAGTAACAGCCACCGAGGCATGCCGACGCGCTACCAACTCTGCAGTATTTCTCGACGCAGCCGAACAAGTGTTGGGCACTCGCCCCGAAATCATTGCGGGCGAAACCGAAGCGCGTCTGGCTTTTGCCGGCGCCATTTCGCATTTCCCCGCCCACGATGGCACCACGCTGGTGATCGACATCGGCGGCGGCAGTACCGAAGTGATGATTGGCGACACGCAGTTTCGACACGCCATGAGTTTTCCTGTTGGCACGGTTGTTCTTACCGAAAGCGAATTGCATCACGACCCACCGAAACCCGAAGAACTGACGAACGCCATTGGCCTCGTCACCGACTTCATGGACGACTTGCTGCGCGAACACCCCGACGTCGCCCATGCAACGCGCGTTATCGGCGTGGCTGGCAGCATCGTCACTATTGCCGCTGTCGAAATTGGGCTGCCCCAGTTTGATGCAATCAAGTTGCACGGCCACAGCATGTCCAGAGGCGATGTAGAAGAAGTGTTCCGCACGCTGGCCACCGAAAAACTTGCAGACCGCAAGCACAACCCCGGCCTTCCTGCCGACCGAGCCGATGTGATTGTGGGTGGCTGCTGCGTGCTTGTCGGCATTATGCGCCGCCTGCACCTTGCCGAAATCACTGTCTCGGTGAATAACTTGCTCGACGGTGTCATTGCGCAAGAATTGAGCGCGCCATGACCCTCCCCAAGCCAAGCATTGTGCACCCAGCCGGCGCTGTTACCCAGTCGCCCCTGCGCCTGTACGCAAAACGCGTCATGCTGCGCCCGCTCATCGCGCAAGATTTTGAAGCCTTCAGCGAGGTTCGCATACGCAACGCAAGTTGGCTCACCAAATGGGAACCCCTCGTGCCCCGCAACACCACCGACCCGGCGCACAGCCGCGAAGCATTTGCTAATCGTTGCACCGTGCGCGACCGCGACCGTCAACTGGGCAGCAGCTACACCTTCGGCATGTTTGTCAACGGCTCGCTGGCAGGCGAAGTAAACCTCAACAATGTTGTGCGCGGTGCACTGCAGTGCGCAACTATCGGCTACTGGATCGACGAGGCCCGCGCGGGCAACAGCTACACAGCCGAAGCAGTCGTCCTTATCTCCAAGTTTGCTTTCGAGCAACTGAAATTGCATCGCGTCGAAATCTGCATCATTCCCCGCAATGCAAACAGCCGGCGAGTGATGGAAAAGATTGGCCTGCGCGAAGAAGGGCTTGCGGAACGTTTTCTAGAGATCAATGGCGTGTGGGAAGACCACGTTCGCTACGGATTCACTTATGAAGAATGGCTTGAGCGCAAAGACGAACTTGGCGCCAACTGGCTAGAGCGTTAAGCAATATCTCGCAGGTGTTCAATTTCTTTCACACGCTGCTTGCGTATCACACTGCGCCGCTTCCATTCCTTTGTCTTCCAATGCTTGAATGTTGGCCGGCGCGATAACTCGCGACCAACTTGCGCATCGTGGTGATGGATGGGCTTCCACTCGGGGCCCGGATCGATCACATCGTCTGGCTCCACTCCGTGGCTCACCAAATCGGCCACAAGGTGCAACTCCGAATTAATTCGATGTCGTTCGTTGTGGGCGTGTGCCCGAATCTCCACCTTTGGTGGCAACACCGTCTCGCGATGTTTGTGACGCTTGCTCATTGCTTCCCCCGCCTTTCGTGTTGGTAACACTGACGAATTCCACTGGCTTGCTCCCTTAAGAGCAACCTACACCTTCGGGGAAGGCTCGTTGAGCAGGCTTTATTTCTTGCTGATTTTGGCCTGCAGCGCGGCAAGGCGCTGGGCGAACCAAGGCTGGCGCGTGCTCCACAACTGCGGCACGAGTTCGGCCGCCACTGCCTCTGTATGGGTGACCACGTTGGCCATTGCCGCAATGGTTTTCTTTGTCTCAATAACCAATTCCCTCGGAGCGCTTGCCGCGCGGGCGCCAAGCGCATGTGCCGTTTCCAATAACTTGTCGTCGTCTACGCACTTGTAGGCAAGCCCAACACGCTCGGCTTCCGCCCCATCCAAAATCTCACCGAACAGCACCGCAGCCATTGCCGCTTGCGGGCCTACGATCCTTCGCAGCATCCATGTGTGGCCACCACCAGGATGAATTCCTAGTTGCAAAAATCGGGTATCAAACTTTGCGCGTCGCGCAGCAATGCGAACGTCGCAACCAAGTGCCAGGTTCATGCCAGCCCCAACTGCTGCACCGTTTACCGCAGCAATGGTGGGCAACGGGCTGCGAGCAATGCGAAGAAAGCCTTCGTAAATGACACCGAGCGATTCGCCATCGGCTTCTGCCAAATTTCCAAGGTTTGCGCCAGCACAAAATGCTGGTGCGGTTCCCGTAACAACGATGGCGCCAATGTTCTCATCTGCTTCGATGCGATCCATTGCGGCAACAATCTCGGACACCATTGGCGCCGTCATGGTGTTGCGCTCGTCTGGGTTGTTCAGGGTGATGGTGGCGACACCGTCTGCAATATCAAGAAGGACCAAAGGCATGGCTCAAGGTTAGCGAGTACCCTAAATACGCATGCTCGACCACGTGTTTACCGACGCCATTAGCGCGCTACGCGACGCGTTCGGCAATGCCTTCCTCGAGCGACAGGCCTTTGAAGAGCATTTCAACTCCGATATCTTGCTTGGCGACTTGGTGTGGGAAACCACGTACGGCCTGCCTGGCGAAGGGCTTCCACCACGAGTTGTTGCACACATCACGCTGAACTGGCCCAGCCGCAGCCAGGCAACCTACCGAACTTGGTATGTGGACGAAGTTGTAGACAAGCTTCCCGAAATTGAAATGGAAGTGGTGTTTCGCGTTCAGCGCCTCGCCCAACAACCAAACCCATCACTCGTCGACAACATTGCAGTAGCCAACAGCCCCGAAATCGGCGGCGCAAGCATGGAACGCGACAACATCACGATCGAGATTTGTCACTCGTCTGATGGAGCTGATGTTGTTGATTATGCGCTCGAGATTGTGTACGAAGGTGCTTACGAACTTGCCGAGGCAACACTGCAGGACGGCACCAGTTCGCTACTCGATGATCACTTCGGTGCGCTTGGTGGCTGGGTTGCTGCAACGCTTGTCAAACTTGGCGACCTCAACGTGCAGTACGTGCCAGCCGACGAAGAGAACTGACTCTTAGCGATTGAGTTCGGCAACGGCGTGCACTTCGATGCCACCGCGAGGGTGCTGAGTAAGTTGCACCTTCACCCAATGCGGTTTCACCGTGGTCATTACTTCATTCGCAATCTCGGCGGCTAGCGCTTCGGCAAACACCGCCATGTTGCGAAAGCGCCACAAGTACAGCTTCAACGACTTCGACTCGATACAAAATTTGTCTGGGCCGTATTCAATAATCACGGTGGCAATATCGGGCTGCGCAGTAACGGGGCAGATGGACGACACTTCGTCGCTGGTGAAGCGCACCAAGGTGACGTCGGCGGGAGCGGGAAACACTTCAACGTGGTCGATCGGTGCCCGAACGGTAGAGCCAAGAACTGTCAGTTTGTCGTGCTCGTTTGTTGCCATGGTTACGAGCGTAGGTGTTCTGGAATGAGCGTGCTCAGTTGCACTAACGGGCGTGGGCCCACGTGCGTTATTACTTCGGATGCCGACATGGAGCCGAGACGACCGCAATGCTCGATTGCCATGCCGCGTGTGAAGCCATACAAGAAACCTGCCGCGTACTGATCGCCGGCACCAGTCGCGTCCACCACGCGGTCTACTGGCTCGGGCTCAATATGCACCAAATCGTGACCGTTGATGACAACCGAACCACGCTTGTCGCGGGTGACTGCGCCAAATTCGCAGTCGCTTCGCAATTGCTCGAGCGCCTCTTCGTACGAAGTCTGATACAACGACTGCAATTCGAACTCGTTGCAGAACAGCACGTCGATGTCGTTCAAAATAAGATCGAGAAAGTCATCGCGGTGCCTGTCTACACAGAACGAATCAGACAAGGTGAGTGCAACCTTGCGGCCGGCCTCGTGCGCAAACTGCGAAGCAGTTTTGAATGCGGCCTTTGCTTCGTCACGGTCGAAGAGGTAGCCCTCCAAAAACAACACAGCACCCGACTGCACTGCTTCGCGCGAAATGTCGGCGGGCTCTAGCAGCGATGCGGCACCAAGAAATGTGCTCATGCTGCGCTGGCCGTCTGGCGTAACCGCAATGATGCATCGACCTGTTGGTTCGGTTGCGCTCGTTGCGCCGGGATGAAACCCAACACCAACTTTGTCCATGTCAGCACCAAACACGTGGCCCAAGTCGTCATCGGCAATTTTGCCAATGAACCCTGCTCGCCCACCCAAACTTGCAAGGCCATACGCGGTGTTGGATGCAGAACCACCACTGGTTTGTGTTGGGTTATTAATGCGTGAATACAAGTGAGCCGAACGGGTTGAATCCACCAACGTCATCGAGCCCTTGACCACTTCTTCGTTCACTAAGAATTCATCGGGCACTGCCGCGATCACATCGACAAGCGCGTTGCCAATGGCTACGACGTCGTAGCGAACCCCGTCGTCACGGGTGATATCGATTGGTGGCACGTGGGGAAACTCTAGTCCATCGGCCCTATCTAATCGTTGGGACGAGAACTCCCTTAACCACCTGCTGCTGCAAGTCGCGCTTCAGGAACTTGCCTGCGGCGTTACGAGGCAACGGCTCGTTGATGATGACCACCTGGGTCGGAATCTTGAACTTGGCGATCTTTTCGTCGAGGAACGCCCACAGCTCCTCTGCGGTCAAGGTCATGTGGTCGTTGGGGTAAATGGCAACTGCCACCTCTTCGCCCAGGCGCTCGTGCGGCACACCAAATACTGCAGCCTCGTGCACTGCAGGATGCTCGTAAATGGCGCTTTCTACTTCGGCGCCATAAATGTTTTCTCCCGCACGCAAGATCATGTCTTTCACACGATCTTCTACATAGACGAAACCGTCGGCATCCAGGCGGCCCAAGTCGCCGCTGCGCAACCAGCCATCCACGATTGTCTCGGCTGTTGCCTCAGGACGATTCCAGTAACCACGAATGAGCATTGGTCCGAAGAACCAAATCTCGCCAGACTGACCAGTTGGCACAGGCTGTAAATTCTCATCGCGAATTTCTACTTTCATTGGCAATACTGCACGACCGGTGCTTGTTGGATGCGACAGATAGTCGGAACCAGTAATGCCAGGGCCGAATGCATTGGTTTCGGTCATGCCATAACCCAGTTGCGGGCTGCCGTTTTTTACCTTGTCATTCACTTTGCCAACGAGCGACGTTGGCGAGGGTGCGCCGCCGCCACCCACTGCGCGCAGGCTGGTGGTGTCGTACTTATCGAATGCCGGCGAGTTGACCAAGTCCCAGCTTTGTGTTGGTACGCCAACAAAGTTGGTGATCTGCTCGCGCTCGATCATCTCGAGCGCCTTCTCTGCGTCCCACTTGTACATGATCGCTAGTTTCAGTCCTGCAATGAAACAACTCATCATCACGGGCACGCAACCGGTTACGTGAAACAACGGAACAATCAAAATAAATGACGTCGGTATTTCTGGGCCATCAATGTCTTTCAACTTTGTTCCCGACATTGTCAACACGCCGTTACGTGCAGAGAACGCCATCAACGCCGAAATAATGGCACGATGCGTAGAGACGGCGCCCTTCGGGCGGCCTGTGGTGCCCGATGTGTACAAAATTGTTGCGTCGTCGTCGGGCTGAATGTCGGCACCTGGGTGTGGTGCACCCGGCTTTACCATTACTTCCCATTTATCCACATTTGCTGGCAACGGCTTCTCGGCGCGAGCAACAAGCACCTTCACTCCATGCTTCGCGCAGCTCTCTGAGCCAATGTCGTAGCGCTGCTGGTCGCAAATGAGCACCGTTGCACCCGAGTCGACAAGGGCAAAGTCCATCTCGTCTTCTGTCCACCAAGAGTTCATTGACACGTTGACCGCACCAATCGAAATAATCGCTGCAAACGACATCACCCATTCCGGGTAGTTGCGCATTGCAACCGCAACGCGGTCGCCTTTTTTCACTCCATACGTATTGACGAGCAGGTTGGCAAGCCCATCCACCTGGTCCATTGCCTGCGTAAATGTCCATGTCTCGCCCTCGTACACGAGGAACGTTTTGTCGCCGTGGCCGCGCGCGCCCGCAAATATTTGCCCCAGGTGAGCAGGTGCATTTTTGAACACCTGCATTTTCACGCCACGAATTTCGGCGTCAATCAATTCAAAGATTTGTCCAGGCGCAGTTACTGCTGCGTTCGCTTCTTGCCACGACATTGCCATGTTGTTATCCCCCGTGTTGTTTTTGCTCTATTCCAGTTGGCGTGGAGCTGAGGGGAATTGAACCCCTGGCCTGTACATTGCGAACGTACCGCTCTGCCAACTGAGCTACAGCCCCGTATTGCTGTCAAACCCTAGCGGGGGGCGGGTATTGGGGGCCTAGCGGCGGAACTGGCCGAGGTAGCGCTCGTTGTCGCGCTTCACGCGCATCTGTACAAGCACGTAGCAGTAGCCGATCAGCGCAAGGAAGCTTGCGGTGAACAGATAAACAAACGCCGAGCCGCCAGTGGTGGCAGCAAGGAACAGCGAAACGACCACGGTGCCGGCAAGACCAAGCACGGTGTTTTGGCGGCGCTGACGAACAAGTGCCTGGGGCGTAAGTGCCATGGCTGGGCGATGGTGACGGGCACCTTCTGGGCGCACCAGCGCACCGGTCATGTTGCTGAGCGGGCCCGGTTGGCGCTGCATGCGAGGCGATGGGGCAAGCGGACGGGCCATGCCACGAAGCTGAGCCTGCGGGTAGCGGCCGCCTGCGTTTTCTAGCGAGTTCAATTGCTTGCGAAAGTTAGTTACCGAGTTTGCAGGCGAGCCATTGAGGCGGGCACGCACGAGTGGCGGCAACAACACGGCCAACCAGGCGGCGCCAACGATTAACAAAATCAGTTTGCTCATGCGGGTCTTGATTGTATTACAGAATTGCTACAAACAGGACAGTGAGTGCCAAGAAACTTGCTCGCCATCTTAGTAAACCCTTACAAAATACGGGTTAGAGCGATTCCCGGGCATAGGGGCCGCTGCGCCCACCCGTCTTTTCCCACAGTGCCAGATCAGAAATGACCATGCCCTTGTCGGCGCTCTTGCACATGTCGTAGATCGTGAGCGCGGCAACGGAGCACGCATGCAGCGCCTCCATCTCTACCCCAGTTCGGTCGACGGCATCAACGATGGCCTCAATCGCCACGTGGTCTGCCTCCACCGAAAAGTTGACGTGCACCGCGCTCAAATGCAGCGGGTGGCACAGCGGGATCATGTCGCTGGTTCGCTTGGCGGCTTGTATGCCGGCAACCCGTGCCACGGCAATGACGTCGCCCTTCTTCACCTCGTGGTTGGCAATTGCCTTCGCCGTTGCAGGCAACATCATTACTTTGCAACGTGCAACAGCTTGTCGGTGCGTTGGTTCCTTCGGAGTCACGTCCACCATTCGCGCCTTGCCCGCGTCATCCAGGTGCGAAAACTGTGGCTCGGTCATCTCTTCATCCACCAATTTGGCTCATCGAGCGACGTGGGCGCACAAACGTGACATTTCCAATGTTGTGCCCCGCCCACTTGGTGCCTACCGCGCGTTTAATTTCGGCGGCAATGGCATCGTCGTCGGCCCCATTGCGAAGCATCACACGCAAATCAAACTCGTTCGTCGCAAACAGGCACGTGCGAAATTGGCCGTCTGCCGTCAGGCGCACGCGGTCGCAGTCGCCACAAAATGGTTTCGTCACAGTTGGTATCACGCCAACTGTTCCCTTCCCATCCAGGTAGCGCCAGCGATCGGCTGGTGCTGCACCGCGCGCCGGCATCAACTCCAGCGGGTACACCTTCGAAATTGCGGCAACGATTTCTTCTTGCGAAAACACCTGCGCGTTATCCCACGTGCCCGATGCATCTAGTGGCATGAACTCAATAAACCGAACTTCAATCCCCTTGTCGCGACCGAATGTTGCAAGGTCGACAATCTCATCGTCGTTAATTCCCCGCTGCACCACCGCATTTATTTTGACCGGCGAGAAACCAGCATCAATTGCGGCATCAATGCCGTCAAGAACATGTTCCAATTCGTCGCGACGCGTCATTTCAAAGAAGCGATCCTTCTTCAGCGTGTCCAAGCTGATATTGATGCGGGCAAGCCCAGCATTGCGCAGCTCTTGTGCGATCAATCGCAGCGTTGCACCGTTCGTCGTGATTGCCAAATCGATTGGTTTGCCTGCACGTGGCGACGACGCATCTGCAGGAACTTCCAACTGTGCAAGTTTTTGTACCAGTATCGGAAGGTGTGCACGCATAGTGGGCTCGCCGCCAGTGAGCCGAATTCCGTCTACCCCAAAGTGGCTCACGCAAATACCCGCCACGCGGGCAAGCTCTTCATACGTCAATACCTCATCGCGAGGAAGCCACTTCATTCCCTCTTCCGGCATGCAATAGGTGCAGCGGAAATTGCAGCGATCAGTAATCGAAATGCGCAGGTCGCGAACAGTGCGCCCGTATGGGTCGATCAAATCCATGTGCTCAGCCTACGGTTCGTGCCCTTCAAGCCTTTAGCCCAGCAGGTAGACATTCACCTCGTCGCCAGCCGCTAGCCCCGCCCCGTCGGGCACATAGGCAAGGCCGTTGGCCATTGCGGTTGCTGCTAGTTGGTGACTTCCCTGCGGGCCCGTGTCGCGCACATGCAGCCTGCCATCGGACTCAAACCCGCCAAACACCCGCACGTAATGCACCTTGCCGTCGGCCTTGCGACGAATGGGTGCATCGAGCACTGCCAAGATTGTTGGCCGCAGCAAATCAACGGTGTGCCCCATCATTTTGCGCAATGCCGGGCGCGCCAACAACTCGAAACTAATCATCGACGACACAGGGTTGCCCGGCAAACCAAAAATCGGAATCACTCGCCCGTCCGATGCGGTGAGCTGCCCAAACGCGAATGGCTTCGCGGGCTTAATCGCAAGTTGCATCCACTGCATTTTTGCAATTCGCGACAGTACCGCTTTCACCACGTCGAAGTCGCCCATGCTTACTCCGCCACTCGTCACAATTGCATCGCAACGCTCGGTCACTTCTTTCAGCACTCGTTCTAACTGAGCCTCGTCATCGGGGATCACGCCAAGATTGATCACTTCGCATCCCGATGCCGCAATCATTGCATTCAGCATCGTCAGGTTGCTCTCACGAATTTGACCAATTCGCAACGGCGAACCATCAGTTACCAATTCGTCGCCTGTCGACAACAACGCAACTCGTGCGCGTGGGTAAGCCAACACGCTGCGCGCATTAACACTTGCCAACACTCCTGCGCCTGCGGCATTCAGCACGGTGCCTGCAACAAAAACCGACTCGCCCGCGCGCACATCGCTGCCGGCGTCCCTAATGCCGTCACCAACTTTTGCTACGCGACTAAGCGAAACATTTGCATCGCCTTCGCGCACCGAATCCTCCACCATCACCACCGCGTCGGCACCTTGCGGCATTGGTGCACCGGTCATGATTCGAATTGCTTCGCCACTGCCCACGGCAACCGATGGCGCGGCACCCGCCGCAAGCGTGTCCACCACCCGCAAAACAACGGGCACACTCTGCACATCGGCAGCACGCACGGCGTAACCGTCTACTGCCGTATTGGTAAACGGCGGAACATTCTCGGGAGCCACCACGTCTTGCGCAAGCACCCGACCATTCATGACTTCGCAGGCGGTTGGCAGTGCCGGCAATACCGCACAGGCTTCAATCACCGTTTGCTGCGCTTCATGAATGGGAATCATCAGGTGGTTACGGTATCGCCACCTGCGATGCTGTAGCCATGCCGCAGTACACACCACTAGGCGCATCGGGCTATAGCGCCTCATGGGCAATGCTCGATGGGGCACATGTCAGCAGCGTTGATCTGGCATGGGAGAACGAAGGATGGACGGCCAATGGCACGATTGGCGCCGAAGACGCCACATTTGTTGTGCGCATGTCGGCCCAGTGGGTGGTGCAGCAATTTTTATTGTTTCGCGACATGGACGAACCCGACTTGTGGCTTGCCACCGATGGTCATGGCAGGTGGGGCGAAATGAATGGCGCACATCGCACCGAACTCGACGGCTGCATCGACATCGATTTGGCTGGCACCCCATTTACCAACGTGATCCCAATTCGTCGGTTGCCGCTGCATGTTGGTCATAGCGCGTCACAAAACGTGATCACTATCGATATTGAAACGCTTGGCGTCACCGTTGTTCCACAGATGTACACGCGTCTAGATACACATAGCTGGCGTTACATCAGCCTGCTCACGGGCCAGGAAGTAGACGTGAACGTAGACGAGCATGGTTTCGTCATTGACGAACCAGGGTCGTTTAAGCGCGAGGCGACGTCGTAACTATTCGGTGATTGCGCCGTAGACCATGCTGCGCAGGAATGGCCGAATGGGGTACGTGGTGGATGGAACCAATTGCGTGTAAAACGTGGCAGTAATTTCTTCAACGGGGTCGATCCAGAATGCAGTGCTTGCCATGCCGCCCCACGAATAGGTGCCGTTAGAGCAAGCAACACGTGTTTTTGCCTGATCAATGACAACAGCAAAGCCCAAACCAAAGCCAAGACCGTCGTAGAACACTTCTTCGCCAAGCGTGCGCCCGAACTGTGAAATGTCTTGATTGTCTGGCAAGTGATTCAAAGTCATCAAGTCGATGCTGGTTGGCGAAACAATTCGAACGCCATCTAGTTCGCCACCATTTTCGAGCATCTGCAAGAAGCGCCAGTAATCGGAAGCGGTAGAAACCAAACCTCCTCCACCAGAAAACGCTGCAGGTGGCTTCAGCACGTTTTCTTCCATGCCGGTAAGCCGAATGGTGGTGTTGTCTTTCGTGTTCACGTTGTATAAGGCCGCAAGTCGTGACTTCTTTGCCGCTGGCACATCAAAGCCGGTGTCATGCATACCTAGTGGTTTCAAGATGCGCGTCTGGAAAAACTGATCAAGAGACATTCCCGAAGCAACCTCAATTACTCGGCCCAACACGTCGGTTGCCACGCTGTAATTCCATGACGTTCCTGGTTGGAACACCAAGGGCAATGCTGCATATCGGTTACACATTTGCTCGAGGTTGTCGGTTTGGGGCACGCCAAAATCGAATCCCGCACGGCGATACATGTCGTCAACGGCTTCGAAGTGGTTGAAGCTGTAGGTAAGCCCTGCCGTATGCGTGAGCAGGTGCCACACGCGCATTGGTTTCGAGACTGGTTCGGTAATTGGCTTCAATGAGGAACCACCCGTGAACACTCGGGTGTGGGCAAAAGCGGGAATGAACGCGCTCACTTCATCCGTCAATTGCAACTTGCCTTCTTCCACCAGCATCATGCATGCAATCGAAGTAATCGGCTTGGTCATGGAATAAATGCGATACATCGTGTCGAGTTCGATTGGCAGCCCGGCCTCGATGTCACGGTTGCCGTACTTGCTGACATGAACAAGTTGGCCATAGCGAGCAACGGTGCATGCATAACCGGGCAAGCGCCCGTCATCCACATATTGTTTGAAATGTTTGTCAATGTTGGTGAGGCGCTCGGCGCTCATACCCACTTCTTTGGGGTCGATTGTCACTCGTAATTCGCTCATGAATATTTCCCTTTCAACCAGGCTTCTAGTTCGGCACCTGCATCTTTTCGTTGCAACGTAAGTTCGATCACGGCTTGCAACCAACCCATTGGTGTTCCCGTATCAAATCGGGCGATGCTGCTGACAAAGCCAAACAAATCTCCAGCTTGCGCCTCTATTAGTAATGCATCGGTTAATTGAATTTCTCCACTTGGTGCGGGCTTCAGCGCATCCAGCATGTCGAACATGCCTGCGTGCAACACGTAGCGACCAATCAAGATGAGGTCGCTCGGCGCCTCATGCATTGCTGGTTTCTCAACAACGTCAGTGACGGTCACTTCCCCGCTTGCGGTTGGTGCCGAAGTTGTTTTGACGCAGCCGTAAGCCGACACTTCGGTCATTGGCACTTGCTTCAAGCCAACAACGCTCTTGCCATTTTGCAAAAACATGTCGGACATTTGCTTGAGCAACGAAGAATCGCCCATCAGTTCGTCGGGCAACAACACAGCAAACGGTTCGTTGCCAACTGCCGACCTGGCGCAACCGATGGCATGGCCGAGGCCACGTGGTGCATCTTGGTACACAACGCTGATTCGCACATCTGAACCGATACGAGCAAGTCGGTCGGCAAGTTCGGTACGGCCGCTGTCGCGCACACGTTTCACTGCGTCTGGCGAAGGCGCCAAATAAGCCTCGATACCCGTCTTGGCCTTGCTCGACACCACCACGACGTGGTCGCACCCGGCGCCAATTGCTTCATCCATCACCAGCTGCAGCGCCGGCGTATCAAAAATCGGCATCAATTCTTTCGGCACTGCTTTCGTGGCGGGCAGGAACCTGGTGCCCATGCCAGCGGCGGGAATGACGGCGGTGTGTAGAGGCACCCCTGCATCCTAGAATTATCGGTCTCATGCCAACGTACGTCTACAAGTTCATCGATTCGGGCGAAACGATCGAAGTGCAGCAAGCCTTTACCGACGACCCATTTACCGAATTGGCCCACCCAGTTGATGGCGTGGTGAAGCCAGTGAAGAAGGTGTTTACGCCCGTTGGTGTGTCGTTTAAGGGTGGCGGCTTCTACAAGACCGATAGCCGCTCTGGTTCCAGCACGTCGTCCGCATCCAGCACTGCCACGAAGCCAGCCGACACGGCCGCGCCTGCTGCTGCGGCAACCACACCTGCGGCGCCAGCAGCACCTGCTGCAAGCCCGTCGCCTGCTGCCACAACGTAGTTTCGCTGCACCTTGCGTTAACGGCGTACACATTGCGTGTATGCACCAACGCATCACTCAACTAGCCCAACTTCTTCGGCCGGCAATTCGAACTGCGCGTGTGTGGGTGGCGCAGCAGTATCTGCTCCTGTGTCGCCATCAAAAGCGAAGACATCAAACTATTGCGGCGCTGATCGCTCTTGCGGTCCTTGCGTATGTTGTTGCTTCGTTCAACACCTATAACCGACAACGCCAATTAGGCGAAATCACTTCGGTGTTTGTGGCTTCGCAAAACCTAGAGCCCGGCGATGTAATTGACGGTGCAACTTTTACTACGCGACGCATGCCGCGCACATTTGTTGCCCCGTCGGCGTTGCGGGCAATTACCGATGGCATGGTGGTGCAGCAACGCGTTGCAGTGGGCGACGTATTGTCATTCACCAACGTTGGCGCATCAAGCGCACTCACCGATCGTTTGCCGCAGGATTTTCGTGCAGTAGCGATTGTTCTGCGCACCGTGTTACCCAATATGCAACCTGGCAACACCGTGGATGTCATTGCAAATGGTGTGCTCTTGGCAGCAGACGGGCTAGTTCTTTATGTACTGCCCGAATCGAACACTGTGGTTATTGCAGTGCCGTCGGCGGTGTCGCCTGCTGTGGCAAGTGCCGCCGCGATCGGCGACGCGACACTGGTTGTTTCTAGTTAGCGCCAGGAAGACGCGGCGATAGAAAGCACGCCGAAACCGACAGCAACTCGGTACATCACGAACATGTTGAAGTTGCGGGTGCGCAAAATGCGAATCATGCCCCACATGGCAACCCAGCCAGAAACGCCCGCCGCGATGATGCCAGCGATCATTGGTGCAATCAAACCGTCGGGTATGCCATCGCGAACCAATTTGACTAACGAAAACACGACGGCGCCACCGATGACGGGAACGCTCATCAAAAAACTGACTCGCGCGGCTGCATCGCGCGAAAAACCAAACTTTCGTGCGGCGGTAATGGTGATGCCGGAGCGAGACGTGCCTGGGTTAAGCGCCAACACCTGCGCCAAACCAATAAGCAATGCATCCTTGCGCGTAAACGTGTCGACGTCGCGCGTTCCCTGCTGACGATCGGCCCACAAAAGCAGCAAACCAAAAAACACCAGCGACACAGCGATGAGTACGGGTGTTCCCAATTTGTCGGTTATCCACTGCTGGCCGATTGCGCCCGCAATACCTGCAGGGATTGCAGATGCCACGAACAGCCACGCGCGCTTGCCCATTTGTCGGTTAGCTCGCTGCGGTGAAACAACAATGCGAATACCCTCGCGCACGTAGCCAACAAGTTCGGTACGCAGATAAAACAGCACCGCAACAAGCGTTCCAAGATGGAGCGCGGTGTCAAAAGCCTTTTCGATAGATGCCCCATTGGTGACATCGGCAAAATCATTCCAGCCGAACAGCCATGGCACTAATGCAAGATGCCCGCTTGACGAAATGGGGAGAAATTCGGAAAATCCTTGGACAAGCCCAAGGATGATCGCGTGAAGTATCGGCATGGGTACAGGTTTAGTTGATCGAGTTAAACCAAAATGGTTTCAAGGCCTTGCAGCCCTTCAAACGTGCGGTCTTGGGTCACTAGCGGAATTCCTTGGCTGATTGCGGTGGCGGCGATCCACAAGTCATTCTCAGTTATCTGTCGTTTTCCTCCACGCGTAGATGCCCGCAGACCGGCCCAGATGTTTGCAACTTCAATCGTAATTTCGAGCGCTTCAAGAGTTGCTGCATGCTGATATGTGGCCATCCGAATCTTCTTTTGCTCTAAGTTGGCCGCCTTGTAAATTCCATGCTGTAATTCTGCGAGTGTGATGACCGAAACGGAAACCTCATCGGGCATGCTCGCTACGTCCAGAGGTCTTCTCGTTTCACGAGAAATAAAGATGTTGGTGTCAAGCAACCCGCGCGTCACTTTGTGTCATCCCACATAGCTTCTGCTCGTCGATCAAGCTCTTCCATCGTCGGGAGCCCTTCGCGAATATCGCGCAACATTTCGGCATCGGCTTGTACGAAATCTACAAAGAAAATCTCTTTTCGTACCCACTTTGCTTTACTTGAAACAGGTTGCAACTCGGCCATTGGTATGCCGTCAACGGTGATCACGATTGTTTCTCCTTTGTTTGCGCGCGCGATGAGGTCACGCGTGTTATTTCGTAATTCGCGGGAAGGAACTTCGGTCATTTTTGAACTGTAGCACATGTGCTACAGCAGGGGTATTACAGGGTTATTGGCTTGTTATTGACCGCTCATCGTCACGTCGCGAATGACAAGTGTCAGGCCCGAAGCGCGCGAAGGCAACCAATCGACGTCGCCACCAATGGCAACGATGTCGAGCAGCATTCGTTGCAGCGTTGACGCAATGGTGAACTCGCGCACGGGCTCGGCAATTGCGCCATTACGAATGAGCATGCCGCTTGCGCCTGTAGAGAAATCGCCCGAGATGGGGTTCACACCGCTGTGCAAACCCTGCACCATCTGAATCCAGACACCGTCGTCTACGCCCTTGATCAATTCTTCTTGGCTCAAAGTTCCTGGTTGCAGTTGCATTGCTATGCAGCCAACGCCAGGGGTGCCGGCAAAGCCGCCGCGCGTTGCGTTGCCCGTGCTCTTGGTGTTGTTACGGCGCGCGCTGTAGCTCGACTGCACGAACATTTTGAGTACGCCATTTTCGATCAACACATTTCGCCGCGCTGCCAAGCCTTCGCCGTCGATGTCTGTAGCGGTGTAGGCCTTCGGGTTGGTTGGATCGTCCACCAAAGTGATGCGCGGGTCGGCAACTGCTTCACCCAATTTGTCGGCAAAGAAGCTTCGGCCCTTGGCAACATTTTCTCCATTCAACGTGCTTGATAACACGCTCAAAAACTGCGACGTAACAAATGGGTCGAGCACCACAGTCGTGCGCTTGCTTGGAGGCTTGATCGCCCCAAGTAAACGAGTTGCGCGGTCGGCTGCTTCACGCGCGGCCTTGGACAACTTAAATTCTTGCGGTGAGTCGGCAACAGAAAAGCCGTAGCCAGTCTGGGTCTCGTCGCCGTCGTCGGCCAGCGTACTGACCGATACGTAACACGAGTTGCCACGGCCACTTTCGCGGATGCCGGTGGTGGTTGCAACCGCAACTTCGCCCCAACCGTCGTCGTAATTTGACTCTTCAACGCGCACACGCGAATCCATACCGAGCGTGAGTGTTTCCAGCTCTTTCGTCAGCGCAATCTTTCCTCCAGTGGAATACGCGGCGAGGTCGTCGTCCCAAAACTTTTGCGGAATCTGAGGAACGCCATCTGGTTCGGCAAGGCCGGCATATTCGTCGGGTGTACCGAAAGCAACGTTGTCGCGGGCATCGGCCAGCACTTCGGCAATCGCGCTGGCGTCCAGGGTTCCTGCATACGCAAAGCCGGTGCGCCCATCTTTAATCACGCGGATGCCAATGCCTTCACTTTGTGCCGAAACGAAATGCTCTACTTCACCTTCATATACGCGCACTGCGGTCTCGCCGCCGCGGCTGACATAGGCCTCGATTTGTTCACCCTTGCTGGCTTGCGCAACAACCCGGTCGACTATTGCCTGCAAGTCGGGAACTGTTGTGCTCATGCTGCAGTGCCGCCGATGGTCATTGACTTAACGCGCAATGTTGGTTGCCCATCGCCTACTGGAACACCTTGGCCGTCTTTGCCGCAGGTGCCCGGGTTGCCCATCGCGAAATCGTTTCCGAGCAGATCGATGTCTTTCAATACCTGAGGGCCATTGCCGATGAGGTTGCTTTCGCGAAGTGGCTCGGTGATTTCTCCGTTTTCGATGAGATACGCCTCGACCATGCCAAACACGAAGTCGCCGCTTGCTGTGTCCACGCTGCCACCGCCAAGTTTGGCAACGTACACACCGTGCTCGGTTGCGCGCACAATGTCGTCTGGGTCTTCGGTTCCGTTGGTGACAAATGTGTTGGTCATACGAACCATTGGCAAGTCGGCATAACTCTGGCGCCGACCATTTCCACTCTGACGACGATTCTCTTTTCGTGCACGCAGGAAATCCCACATGTAGTCGGTGAGGATTCCGTTTTCGATCAGAACGTTGCGCTGCGAAGGGTGACCTTCATCGTCGATGCCGATTGCGCCCCACTCGCCGCTCATGGTTCCGTCGTCAATCAATGTGACGAGCGGTGATGCAACGAGCTCGCCCATCTTGCCGCGATACACACTTGCGCCCTTGCCAACCAAGTCGGCTTCTAGACCATGACCGCATGCTTCGTGGAAGAGCACTCCGCCACTGCCCTGCTTAATTACCACTGGCAATGCACCAGATGGCGCTGGGCGTGCTTTCAATTTGACGATTGCTTGTTTTGCTGCGCGAAGAGCCATCTCTTCTACGTCGTTGTCGTCGAATAATTCGAATCCAATTGTGTGACCAAGCGAGTCGTAACCGGTTTGCATGCCGCCGTCGCCACTTGCAACAACGCTGACACGGAACAATGTGCGCACCTGATCGTCTGCGCTAAACACGCCGTCGCTGTTTGCAACGAGAATGCGCTTGAACGAGTCGCCGTAACCTGCCGACACCTGCACAATTGCGCCGTCTACCGAACGTGCTGCGGCATTTGCCCGATTGAGCAACTCCACCTTGCTGGCCTTTGGCACATCGCCCGGATTAACACGCACATTGTTGACAGGGTGTCGCAACAGTTGTTGCAACGCAATGGTGTGAACACCGCCGTCCCCTTGCTTTGCCGCGGCGGCTGCGGCCTCAGCGGCTGCCAACAAACCACGTTCCGACAAGTCGGATGTGTGGGCAAAACCTGTTGTCTCGCCAGCCACCACTCGAATGCCTGCGCCGCGATCGCGGCCGCTCGTTACTTGCTCTACCTTGCCGTCGTCAAGGGCGGCAGAGGTCGAGCGTTTGTCCTCTATATAGATCTCGGAGAACTCGGCGCCGGTTGCCCTGCCTTTGGCCAAGACCTTGGCAATTACATCGGCATCTACAAGTTGGGTTTCTTCGCGAATAGCCATGTTCACAGCCTACCGAACACCAAGTTTGTGAGGTCTGTCGAGCCATATGAAACGCCTACGATTTAGCATGTGACAAACAACGCCGAGGCCCCTCTCGCAGTTGCCATTCCCCGCCACCATCGAACGCTGTGGTGGAAAGAACTGCTGATTGTCGCCATCTTTTACGGGATCTACACCATGATCCGTAATCAGTTCGGTTCCGCGCTCGTCAACGGTGTTGATGTCCCGTTGCATTCGTTCACTAACGCGGTTCGAGTTATTCGAATTGAGCGAGCACTTGGTTTGTATCACGAAGAATCAATCCAAGATTTCTTCCTGCCGTACACGTGGCTTATTGAAACCATGAATACCTACTACGGCACAGCGCACTTTTTCGTCACGCTTGGTGTATTCATCTTGCTCTTCAAACGCAGGCCCGATGTTTTTGGGCAATGGAGAAACACACTTGCCGCAATGACGGGCCTAGCCATTATTGGTTTCGTTCTCTTCCCGCTAATGCCGCCGCGGTTGCTAGATGCACCTTGCCCCTCCGCTACTGGTGGATTTGGTGGAGCATGTATCGAACACGAACTGCGCAATTACAACGGCGCAACCAACTTTGGCTACGTCGACACGATTGCCGAATTTGGAGGGCCATGGGCATTTAACGAAGGCCCTGCCGCATCACTTTCAAATCAATACGCAGCAATGCCGTCACTGCACATTGGTTGGTCGACGTGGTGCGTGTTTGCGCTCTGGCCACTTGCGAAAAAGCGATGGAAACGAATTGCGCTGTTTTTATATCCGGCCACCACCCTGTTCTGCATCGTTGTGACAGGCAACCACTTCTGGCTCGACGGCCTCGGGGGCCTCGTGGTGTTCATAGTGGGCTACTACATCGGCACATATCTACATAACGCCAATCACCGCCGTTTAGATGCCCGTATGGCTTCGCACCCCGCCCAGTAGCGCAGATAGCGTTAAGGGCCATGGCGCTCGCAGATATTCGACAACCTAGTGATCTGCGCAATCTCAGCCTGGCTCAGGTGGACGAACTTGCCGCCGAGATCCGAGATTTTGTTGTTGATTCGGTTTCCGAATCCGGCGGCCACTTAGGTTCTAACCTCGGCGCGGTCGAACTCACGCTTGCTTTGCATCGCACATTTGATTCGCCACGCGACGCAATCCTGTGGGACACGGGCCATCAGGCCTACATCCACAAAATTGTGACCGGGCGGCGCGGTGGCTTCAGCAAGTTGCGCCAAGCAGGCGGCATCTCGGGCTATCCAAGCCGCGAAGAAAGCGTGCACGACTTCATCGAGAACAGTCATGCCTCAACGGTGTTGAGTTACGCATACGGTCTGGCCGTTGCCCGCGATAGTGGCCAAACGCCAGATCGCCGCCACATCATTGCCGTCATCGGCGACGGCTCAATGACCGGCGGTATGGCCTACGAAGCGCTCAATAATCTCGGCCACTCAAATAAGCGCGTCATCATCGTTCTCAACGACAACGGCCGCAGCTATGCACCAACCATTTCCAATCTTTCGCAAGGCGGCATCCCCGATGATGAGTCGGCCAGCATCCCCCGCCCTGTCGAGCGCCTTACCGAAACGCTCTCGCACAAACTGACCGACATCCGCCTCAACCCGGTGTATGTGCGCCGTCAACGCAAACTCGAAAAGTTTTTGAAAGATCTTCCGGTCATCGGACCACAAGCCGAACGTGGCCTCGAAGCATTCAAAGCTGGCGTACGAGAATTTCTACAACCGCCCGCATTCTTTGAAGCGCTTGGTGTTCGCTACATCGGCCCTATTGATGGCCACAACGTTGAGGCATTAGAGCACGCGCTTTCAGCCGCTCAGCAGCGCGTTGAAGAGGGCCCCATCGTTATTCATGTGATCACACAAAAAGGTCGCGGATATTCGCCCGCCGAAGATGACGACGAAAAGCATTTGCACGATGCACCAGTGTTCAACCCTGTTACGGGCCCACCTAAGTCCGGCCCAACTGGATACACGCAGGCATTCGCCGAAGGCATCATTGCACTTGCAGAAAAAGACCCTCGCGTGGTTGCAATCACTGCAGCAATGCCAGGCCCAACAGGCCTCATTCACTTTCAAGAGAAATTCCCCGAACGGTTCTTCGACGTTGGTATTGCCGAGCAGCACGCAGTAACCGCTGCAGCGGGCATGGCAATGGGCGGCATGCGCCCCGTTGTTGCCCTGTACTCCACGTTTCTCAACCGTGCGTGGGATCAGGTGGTCTACGACGTTGCACTGCATCGCCTGCCAGTCATCTTCTGTCTCGATCGTGCGGGCATCACCGGCGACGACGGCCCAAGCCATCACGGCATCTACGACATGGCATTGCTCTCAAAAGTTCCAGGCATGCGCGTGCTTGCACCATCGAGCACTCAAGAATTGCAACAGATGCTCAGTGACGCGCTTTCGCTTTCCGATACAGGGCCGGTTGTTGTTCGATACCCCAAGGGCATTGCCCGCAGCGTGGATGCCGCCGACATCGGCTCTGGCATTGCAGCACGCAAACTGCGCACCGACACCACCAAGAAGGTGTGCATCCTTGCCGTTGGCAAAATGGTGGGCGCAGCATTGGCTGCAGCCGAATTGCTTCAGCAAAGAAACATCGAGGCAACTGTGTGGGACGTGCGCTCCTGCTCTCCTCTCGACGAAAGCATGATTGCAGATGCTGCGCTGCACGACGTAGTTGTCACGGCCGAAGACGGCATTCGTGATGGCGGCATTGGAATGTCGTTAGAAGATCGCATCCACGGTGCAGCCACAACGAAGCACCCACATATATCTGTGCTGGGCGTGCCAACGCAGTTCATACCCCACGCCAAACCCGATGTTATTTTGGCCAAATTGGGGCTCGATGCCGAGGGCATTGCACAGACAGTTCAATCGCTCATCGCAAATCTGTAATTAATGTCTGGTCTTGCGGAACTTCTCCAGGTTGCGCTTCGGGCAAGCGATGATGCTGATGCAATAAGCCTTTCGAGCTTTACCTCCCGCTCCTTCGGGGTGAGCCGCAAAGCCGACAACAGCGAAGTAACCGATATCGACCGCGCAACCGAGCAGGCAATTGTCACCTTGCTCACATCTGCTCGGCCCGACTATGGCATTTACGGCGAGGAGTTTGGCACTTCCGGGCCAGCCAACGCTGAAGCAACCTGGGTAATCGACCCCATCGATGGCACCACCAACTTTGTTCGCGGTGTTCCGGTGTGGGCCACGCTGATTGCTTTGGTGCGCAATGGTGTGCCCGAATTGGGAGTTGTCTCTGCACCAGCAATGGGCTTTCGTTGGTGGGCCACGAAAGGTGGCGGTGCTTTTTTTAACGGCACTCGTATGTATGTGTCGAAAACGCAAACCATTACCGAAGCCCATGTGAGCACAACGCCCAACGCTGGATGGGACGCCGTTGGTGGCATTCCCAAGCTGGTGCAGTTGCAAATAGATGCGTTGCGTGCGCGTGGCTTTGGAGATTTTTGGCAGCACATGCTTGTGGCACAAGGAGCGATTGATGTTGCAGTCGACGTGATTGGCCTGCAGCCATACGACAACGCGGCTATCTACCCCATCGTGCAGGAAGCCGGTGGAACAATCACCGATCGTTTTGGTAATGCCGACTGGCGGGCCAATTCGTCTGTTAGCAGCAACGGCGTTTTGCACGCCGAAGTACTTGCGCGATTGAAATAGGTTGAGACCAATGACATCCGCAAATCAATGGGCGTCCAAGTGGCAGCTCGACCCAACATTGGCGTACTTAAATCACGGTTCGTACGGTTCGGTTCCGATCGACGTGCAACTAGTACAAGATGGTTTTCGGCTGCAGGCAACGCGCGACCCGAATAGGTGGTTTCGCTTCGAGTTGCCTGGCCTACTTGATGACGCGCGCGGCACTGTTGCGAAATGGCTTGGCGTGCCAACGCAGCACTTTGCTTTTGTTCCCAACGCATCGCAGGGCGTCATTACTGCAGTTCAAGCCCTTGTGAATCAATGCAATTTGGTGCAAGCAACCCCGCACCTTGTTGCCACATCACTTGGATATGGGGGCGTGTTGCATGGCCTCGAACATATTGCAAAATTTAGCAAGTGCAATTATTCGATCGCACAATTGGTGTACCCCACCGAAATCGATGCCGATGTCATTGCCGAGCGAATCATCGCATCTATCGCCGACAAAAAATCCAACGTCATTGTGGTGCTCGATCACATCACATCGGAAACTGGAGTGTTGCTGCCCGTCAGCGATGTCATCTCGCTTGTACGAGCGAAGCACCCAGGCGCACAATTTGTCATCGATGCCGCGCACTCGGCGGGCATGTTGCAACACCCGCTGCCAACTGGTTTCGATGTTTGGGTGGGCAATTTGCACAAGTGGCTCTGTGCTCCACAGCCAGCGGCCGCGCTGATCTGTGGTTCGCAAGCAATTGCCGACGTCATGGCCCCGCTGTCGCCTTCGTGGGGCTACGAAAAGGGCTTCCCAGGTTCGTTCGAATGGCAAGGCACAAGCGACTATTCGGCCTATTTGTCGGTTCCTTCCGCAATTTCATTTCAAGAGCAATGGAGTTGGGCCGAACGAGACTTTCATAATCGCTCGGTGGTCGATAACGGCGCAGCATTATTGCGCAGTGCATGGGGTACCCAGCCGCACATCGATTCTGGGGTTGAAGCACCGTGGATGCGCATGGTGCAATTGCCAATTATTCAACCTTGGACAAAAACCGAGATCGAAACAGTTGTACAGAAAGCCGGCAAACAGCTAAAGGCCGAATGCATGTGCATGACGGTAAGAGAAAAAACTTACGTGCGGATTTCGGCTCACATGTATAACGAAGCCCATCAATACGAAGCGCTTACGACGCTCCCTCAACTGCTGCCGTAGCACCGCCTTTACGCAGTTGCAGCAACATTCTTGCCGCAATAAAAATGAGCAATACTGCAAACAAGAAGTTTGAAAGCGCATCGTTCATGCGCGTTGCCAACCAACTGCCTGCAATTGCAGCAACAATGCCTGTGGAGCTGACAATGGCTGCAGCCTGAAGATCGGTGTTCTTGTTCCGATAATTCTGCAGTGTTCCCGTAAATGCTGTTGGTATCACCACGGCAAGTGAAGTTCCCTTTGCCAGAGCTGGCGAAACGTGGAACAGCACCACCAAAATTGGGACAGTCATCAGGCCGCCGCCAATGCCCAACATGCCCGCAAGTGCACCTACTACAACGCCAATAACAATGAGCCAAAATACAGTCAGCGGATCAATGATCATGACGCCCGATGCATCTATCTCGAAGAACATTCGCACGCCAGCAATAACCAGCACTGCAATGAACGAAACCGTGAGTGTCTTTTTTGAAACGATCGACAAGAGTTTTGCGCCAATCAGTGAACCGCTCACCGAACCAATTGATAGCCAGAGCACAACACGCCAATCGATTTCGTCGTGCGTCCAATAAGTAACGAAGCTTGCACAAGAAATGAGGAATACACCGCCAAGCGACGTGCCATGCGCGAGGCGCTGATCCATCTTCAGGGCAAACATGAGGCCCGGAATAATGATGATGCCCCCACCGAGGCCAAACATTCCGGAGAGCAGCCCGGCACCAACGCCGAAGGCCATCAGGATTAGCGCGCGGTTTCGCTCAATTTTCACTGACCTAGTTTGCTAGATGGAGCATCCCGCAACAGCATTGAAATGTTCAGCACTGCGCTGGAATGCACCTTTGCCTGGGCGGTATTCAGTGTCTCGCCCAACTCCACCACAAATGCCATTCCGTTCTTGATGGTGTTGCGTTGCCACGTGGCTGCGACACCTGTGTAACGACCGCCAGTAATTCGTTTGATGGGGATACCCGTCAGTCGCGAATATGCGTTACGCATGGTTCCCTCAAGGCCTTCGCCCGGCGAAATCATGTTCAAATCTTGGTGGTACCAAATGCCCAGTGCGGGTTTGATCTCGCGCATGAACGCCACAACTGCCTTGGTCTCTGGTTCGGATGCGCGTTTTGCACCCGCATACTGCCAGTAACCAGGCTTCCCCATCTTCGCCCAGTTGTAGGGAAAGTTGCGATTGAGATCGACACGGTTGGCATTGCCGCGTTGATTGAGTGCGGTGCCATCCGGATTCACCGTTGGAACCACCCACAGGTTGATGCCCTTTGGAATATCCATGGTGACCAGTTGGTCAGTAATCAACAAGCCGGCATCTTCATTGCCGTGAATAACCCCGACTACTACGACAGTGATGCCTTTGGGGTCCCCCATCCGAAATGCTTCAAGCGGACGACCCTGAATAGATGTGCCGATGATACGCCTCTCTGCTATGTGCGACGCCGCAAGAGTTGACGGTGCACAAATTGCAGAAGCAACTAATGCAACAGCAAGAAAAACAAATTTGTGTTTGATCTAGTGAATATTACTTGGACCACACCAGTTTGTTCTTCACCTTCTTGCAGGTGACTTTGACGGTCTTCTTTGCCACCATCACGGTTGACTTTGCACCAGCAGACGTGCATGAAGCACCAATTTTTGTAGCCCTCGTAATGGAAACAGAGCCAGAAGTTGATGCGCCAGAGGCAATCTTCAATGTTCCACGCTTCAGGGTGTATGTCTCGCCTGTTCTGGATGCGTTAAATGCGTAGTAAATACGAAATACGTTTGGCGATACTTCGTAACCCGTTGGGTCGAGACGTCGATTATCGCTCTTCGTCACGGCCTGTGGTGTTGACCATGTGAGACCATCGGCAGACGACGAGACAAAAAGTTGCTGCATTCCATTTCCACAACCAGGGCCAGTCGACATAATCATGAGCCAGTCGCCTGTCTTCGCACGGAGAATTTCGGTGTCAACAAAGCCACCCTCAAGGCGGTATCCGCTTTCAACGGTGAAATTTATGCCGTCATTTGAAATATAACTACGCACTTTTTCAGGACACGAATTAGTCAGCGTTGGGCTCACAACAAGATATACGCGTACTTTTCCGTCTGGAGTAACCACTGCATCGGGCACGCCCCACGCTTTCTCTGTCGTTGGCACTGCAACATCTGCAGCAATTGGTGTGCTTGTTCCAACAGACAAACACTCAGTAGTTACGCATTGCGCTGATGACACTGTTTTTGCAGATGTACCCGGAGTCATATCAACGAAATATGCCCTTCGAGTTCCATTAGGAAGTGTGATTGCAGTGAAGTCCGAACCCAATCGTCCTACGCCGCCCACCAAGGTGCAAGCCCCTGCATCGGTGCAGTCCGAGACGGCAGTAGAGGGAAGGCTCGGATACCAAATGCGATCTACCGAGCCTGTTCGCTCGACATGAGGCGAAACTGCCGATATCCCTAGTGCGGCACTCTCCTCAGAAAACTCCCATGAAACTGCTGCGGAGGATCCTTGGCTGAAAGCCAGGGTGGTAGCTGCAAGAACTACTGAGGAAATGAGACCTTTTCTGAATCTGGACACGCGATGCCTCCCGCTAGGACATAAGAATTGGTTACATTATAAAGCACAACGCTCTGCCCGGGTGCAATTCGGCGCTGTGGAACCAACCAATGCAGGCGAATACTGCGTCCAGTAAGGACTTCGACAGTTGCCGGCAACGCCACGCCGTGCGCGCTGGATTGCACCAGCACGTCGTTATTTACACGCAATCGCTCGACATCGGTTTCGCTCGACCACACGATGTTGTCGACCACTACCGAATTGCAGAACAGCTTGGATTCGTCGCCCACCGTGATGCGCGCATTGGGCGTATCCACATCCACCACGTATTGCTTTGGCCCGCCGCCTGGCAAGCCGAGGCCTTTGCGCTGACCAATAGTGACCAATTCGAGAGCCTCTACCGAACCCGCTTCGCTTCCGTCTTCATTCACTACCTGCGCTGGGCGAAATGGAATGCGATTGCCTAAAAATGTTTCGCGGCCGCCAGTTTTGCTAATGAAACAAACATCTTGACTGTCGGGTTTCGTGGCAGTGCGCAAGCCCAACTCGACTGCCCTGTCGCGCACTTGCGCTTTTGTTAAATGCCCCACTGGAAACATGGTGAATTCCAGTTCGTTTTGATCGAGCATGTGCACGACATAACTCTGATCTTTGGCATCGTCGGCGCCGCGCGCAAGACGAAGTGTTCCTTCGTCGTCTTTTTCAATACGTGCATGATGCCCAGTTGCTACCGCATCAAAACCCAGCAAGCGTGCACGCTCGCTCAGCCGATCAAACTTGAGATGGCGATTGCATTCGATACATGGGTTGGGAGTAAAGCCATCCACATGGGCCTGCACGTATGGGTCGACAACATGCTTGTTGAAGTCGTCGGAAAAGTTAAATACCAGGTGATCAATACCCAATTGTTGGGCAACTCGCCGCGCATCATCCACGTCGGAAACCGAACAGCAACCGGTGTCGCTTTCGCCGCCCCACAAGCGCATGGTCACGCCCACCACTTCGTGGCCAGCGTCTTTCAATTCGGCGGCAGCCACCGAAGAATCGACGCCACCCGACATGGCCACAAGCACTTTCATGCCTTAAAGGCTAACGACGCAATTGATTGACTGCAGAGACAATGGCCGAAACAGCCGTGTCGATATCAGCATTTGTGGTGGTGTGGCCGAAGCTCAGCCGTAGCGCTCCATTGCTCCATTTTCGGTCGATTCCCATTGCTTCAAGCACATGAGAGGGCTCCATTGCCCCGCTGGCACAAGCCGATGCTGCCGACGCATACACATCGGCCTGATCGAGCAGGAACAACAACGCTTCATTTTCCAAACCTGAAAAACACAGATGCGCGACGCCGGGAACACGATGTTGGCGAGGAACTGTCTCTAGAACGCCATCCAACGCTGCAAAGATTTCATCAACCAATCGGTCGCGCAATGCGGCGACACGCACCGTTTCTTCAACACGGGTCTTATCGGTAATTTCTAACGCCTTTGCCGTGGCGATGATGCCCGCCACATTGTGCGTGCCACTTCGACGATCGCGCTCTTGCCCACCACCAAATATAAGTGGCTCAAGATTCTTCCCGGCTTTAATCACCGTGATACCAACACCCTTTGGCCCACCAAACTTATGTGCAGAAAGCGAGAGCGCGTCAACAAGCGGCGTCACTTCGCGCAAGTCGATCCAGCAGGCTGCTTGCACAGCATCCGAATGCAAAATTGCGTTTGGTGCGTACTTCCGAACAACTTTGGCAACTTCACGCATTGGGGTAATGGTGCCTATCTCGTTGTTCACCGCCATCACTGAAACAACAGTGACGGGTTTGTCTTCGGTTGCCTCTTCCAGAACTCGTTGCAGATCTTCTAGATCAACAGTTCCAACATTGTTTACGCGAACAACCACTCCGCCTACGTGCTCGACGCAATGCAACACGGCGTGATGTTCGGCTGCTGGACACACTGCAACGCCACCCAATCGGCGCACAGCGCCAAGAATTGCGTGGTTGTCGCCTTCTGTTCCACCGCTGGTAAACACCACTTCACCGGGCTGACAGCCCAGAGTTTCGGCTACAAGATCTCGGGCTTCATCAAGTGCTTTTCGTGCCTCACGGGCAGATCGATGCGAACCAGAGGGGTTGGCATACACATGATCGAGAAACGGGGCCATTGCCTCAATTGCCTCATGGCGCATGGGCGTTGAAGCCGCATGATCGAGGTAGGTAACCATGCCCTTCAGGGTAGCCCCCCACACCAGAATGGTGATGTGGAGTATTCGAATAACCAGTACGGCGAAGTCTTCGCCGATGTTTACGACGACTGGTACCACGACCTCGATCCGGTTGATGATGTCGTTGAGTTTGTGCGGCAGCTTGCCGAGCACACTTCCGTACTCGAATTGGGAGTGGGCACGGGCCGACTTGCAATTCCCCTCGCACAAAGTGGGCTTCGCGTGGTGGGTATCGACTCGTCGCCAGCAATGCTTGCTGCGCTCAGTGCAAAGCCAGATGGACACTTAGTTGAAGCGCTGTTGGGCCACATGGTTGCCGACATGCCCGACGAACAATTTGGTGTCGTGCTCTTGGCATACAACACGCTCTTCAACTTGCTCACCGAGCCCGAACAATTGGAATGCTTGGTGCAGTCTGCAAAACGTTTACTGCCGGGCGCCCACGTCATCGTGGATTGCTTTGTGCCAAGCGACCATCTTCCGCAAACTGTTGCCCCCCACGTTGTGAGAACTGTGGGCGCAACCTCAGTATTCAGCGAGGCAACAATTGACCAAGCCAACCAGATCATGCGCGGGGCCTTCAGCGAATCGGTTGGAAATGGCCCCGACCGAACTTGGGTTGTTCGATATGCCACGGTGGAACAAACAGACGCCATGGCAAACCGGG
The DNA here is from genome assembly GCA_036746695.1 of Ilumatobacteraceae bacterium. GTDB lineage: Bacteria > Actinomycetota > Acidimicrobiia > Acidimicrobiales > Ilumatobacteraceae > UBA3006. The sequence continues at coordinate 618,702 of DAIODP010000001.1, forward strand.
CCGGGCTGCAAGTGGAACAGCGCTGGAGTTCGTACGCCCGCGAACCATTTAGCGACAACAGTGTGCGTCATATCACCGTCTACGGCAAAGCACCAGATAGACCACGCTAGTACGGTTCCTGACATGGGAAAGATTCGAGTAAGCATCGATTTGCAGGCAACTCCACAGCGGGTTTGGCAAGTGGTCGAACCAGTAGAGCGCCACGTTGATTGGATGGCCGACGCGGTTGCTATTCGCTTCATTGGCGAGCAAACCCGCGACGTGGGAACGACGTTTTTTTGCGACACCAAAGTGGGCCCAATCAAGCTTGTTGATCGCATGGAAATCACCGAGTGGGTTCCGCAGCAAGTGATGGGTGTTCGCCACGTTGGTGTTGTCACAGGCACAGGGCGCTTCACACTCGAACCACTAGACGGCGGCAATCGCACTCGTTTCACCTGGGCAGAGGAATTGATTTTCCCGTGGTGGCTCGGTGGTTCTATCGGTTCATTCGTTGGCGGCAAGGTAGTGATGCGCGCCATTTGGAAACGCAATTTGCGCAAACTGCAACAGATCGTTGAAGCACCGGAAGTAAAATAAATCTATGGAATTAGTTGTTGATACCAACAAGCTATATCTGCAGCGTCAGGCTCATTTGACAAACACCATGCGCACAATGGGTGTTTCCGCAATACTCACGCCCGACCCAATCAACATTTTGTACGCCACGGGCTCGCGCAACATGACGGTGTGGGGCATGATGAGCCCGTCCCGATTTGTTTTACACTGCGCGGACGGACCCACAATTTTGTTCGAGTTCAACTTGGGCGAGCACCTCTCGGAGGGTTTGCCAACACTGACCGAGATTCGAACGTCAACAGGAATTACTGCCGAGAAGACCACACACCATCACGCGAACAACCAAAAGTTTGCCGATGAAATAGTTGACATTTTGAAAACCATGCAGGGCCAATCAAGCCTGCAACTTGCAGTGGAACACGTCGATTTTGCATTTACCGATGCACTAAGGAAAAATGGCGTGACACTGACCGATGCGACCCCTGTTTTTCAGAACTCGCGCATGATCAAGCAGCCACTCGAAATTGAAGTGATGCGCTACGCAGTTGCACAAGTAGAACTTGCTACTTCCGGCCTGGAAGAAGCCATTAGGCCTGGTCGCACAGAGAACGAAGTATGGGCAGAATTTCACAAGGGTTTGATCGCAAGAAATGGTGAGTATGTTTCCACCCGCCTCTTCCAAAGCGGTGTCCGAACATTCCCATATTTCCAAGAATCATCTGATGCAGTGATGCAAGCGGGCGACTTGGTGTGTTTTGATACCGATGCACTTGGCGTGATGAATTACGCGGTGGACTTTTCCCGCACATTCCTGTGTGGAGAGACTCCCGCGACCGACACACAGCGAAACATATATCAAATTGCTGTAGAGCAACTTGAACACAACGCATCCAACATCAAGGCCGGTCGTAGCTTTGAAGAGTTTGCTCGGCTTGCATACGACGTCCCTACACGTCACCGCGACTACGGCTACTACGTGCTTGCACACGGTTTAGGAATGGCCGGCGAGCATCCAAGCATCCCCCGAGTTGAGGCCGACGGCTCGTTCGACTTCCCTGGTGAAATCCACGAGAACATGGTGTTGTGCATCGAGAGCTATATCGGAGACCCAGAAACCCACCAAGGGGTAAAACTCGAAGATCAGTTTCTCGTTCATGCAAACTCTGTAGAACGCCTAACCACGTACCCAATGTGCTCGGCCCTCAATGGGGTGCTAACCGCCTGATTTTCGGTTGTCGGATGTATCTGACTTGCTGACAGAATGTAGGTGATGTCGAACGAGCCAACCAATATCGTCCGGATTGACGGAAAGGATCGTCGCCCTTGGTCGGTAGCTAGCCGCGAAACCCTGCTTCAAGCCGCAATTGCCGAAATTGCCGAGCGTGGATACGAACATGCGCGACTTGTCGATATCGCTGCACGAGCCGACATGACTGTTGGTGCGATTTACAACTGGTTTGATAACAAGTCAGTGTTGTTTAAGGCTGCGCTGCAATATGCGCTTGATCTACAACACCAGAAAAATACCGACTATCTCGCGACCGACAAGGTTCGCGCCGCTACGGGCTTTCAAGCCAGCCACTGGCTCATCATGATTGCCGCGCTCTCTCCACGGCAGGGCCACGATGCCGAACCAACCGAAGCCCAACTTATTTTGTTGGAAGCCCTGCGCAGCGCATGGCGCGACGACGACTCAAAGGTTCAATTGCAGTCGCAAGTGTCTTTGCTGTTGCAACAATACGAAGCGATTGTGGAGCAGGCCATGAACGATGGGCTAATTGACAAGAACCTCAATGCCCAACTTATCGCGCGCTTATTCATGGCATTTCCTGTAGGCCTTACAACACTGACAATGGCAGGCGCACCAGACATCGAGCCGAAAGCGTTCATTGATGTGTTCCTTCGATTTAACGAAGCGCTCCAACCCAAGAAATAGCTCAAGCGGGGCTGGTGCAATCGTTAACCGATTGGCGCGAACATGCGGATTGGTCGCACGTGGTACATCTGAGACTTGTACCAAAGGTTTGAACCGCCATCCGGGAAGTGCACTGGGTAAGCCTCTTGGGTGGGTCCAACAAATGCCCCAGAGCGACCAGCTGCAATCTCGCTCGACGACCAATAGGACGCACTCTCAAATCCGCCAATTGTTGTCTTTACAGCTTGTAGTGCTTCAAGCTCATCCTCGGAAGGAAGGAACCAATCACTGAGTCCTCCACCGCGATAAGCCCGCGCAGTTACTGCAGCTCCAGAGCTGCAGTACGAACCAATTGCCGTGCTGTTGCCCTGACCCGTGCCAATCGTCGTCCCTTGAGCCGATGTACCAACAGCACCGTTCGTGATGTTGCACCAGTTGACGGCTGGGTCAACACCACCACTCCAGGAAGTCGGCGCAGATTCGAAATACTTTCCAGTTGTATTGCCACCGGTTGACAGAGTCATGAAAATCTTGCCACCACCTGGGCCGGTATCACCGATTGCGTAGGTGACCGTGAGCGACACCGTGGAAGACGTTGCCGAGTCGTACGTACCATCGCTAGCAATGGCAACTCGTAATGTGCATGTTCCTGCAGTCACCAGAGATACCACCCCACTAGATCCATTAATCGTGCACACTGACGCTGTAGTGCTTGAATATGTTTTGGTGCCAGTACCAGCAGATGCCGTGCTGGTGAGGGTTGGAGCCGTGGCGTAGCGGTTATACGACGCCGAATATGAGCCAGAATCAATTGCAATCGTGCGTGAAGAAAGTATCGAAAATGAAATTAGAGAGGACGTCGCTGAATCGTACGCACCGTCGCTAGCGATAGCGACGCGCAATGTACACGTACCGGCACTTACGAAGGCGACAACACCTGTAGATGAACCAATCGTGCACACTGGCGCCGTAGTGCTTGAGTATGTTTTGGTGCCCGAACCTACCGAGGCCGTGCTTGTGAGGGTTGGAGGTGTGTCGCTTACGCCATACGAGGAGTAATACGAAGCGGCGTCAATCGCAATTGTGCGCGACCTAGATGCGGTCGTAGTAGTAGTCGTGCTTGTACTTGTGGTCGTGGTCGGTGGAGGTGGTGGAACAGTTGTAGTCGTCGTCGTTGTTGTGGTTGTTGTAGTGGAACTCGTGGTTGTCGTCGTTGAAGTGGTCGTGGTGGTCGTGGTTGTCGTGGTGGTCGTAGTTGAAGTAGTAGTTGTGCTGCGACGAGGTGCTTCGGTAGTTGTTGATGCAGGAACAGTTGTTGTAGTAGTTGGTGCTGCAACGGTTGTTGAAGGTAACGAACTAGCAAGCACTTCATTTCGTTGCACCACTTCGGCGCTCTCCGACACGAATTTCACATCAATTACATAGTTCGGGTTTGCCACATCGCGTTCTGCGGCGGGAGGCAGTTGGTCTTTCACCGTCACCACTTCTAGCTGCGCAGGCAAAACAGACTTGGTGGTATTTAAGTTGAATGCCTCAACAGAAGGGCGCATCGAGGTGCTTCCGTTAGCTGAAATCTCGGTTACTTGCACTTCGTCGCTGCTACTACGAGTAGTGACCACAATTGCTGCCCCGCTTGTGCCTTGGGCAACTTGCACGAGGGCCTGTGGCGTAGCTTCCGAAGCCGTGACCGATGCCGACTGGCCCTGCTCGTTTGAAACCGTTGCAGTTATCTGGCCTTGCGAAATTGAAACATTAGATGCGCCACCCGATGCAGACACCACAACATCGGCCGACGCAACCGTAACGGTGGTTTCGCTACCAGTGGTGGCAATGGTCTGATCGGCAACCGTGACCACAACTGGCTCGGTGCCGGCGTTTGTTACCTGACTAATCGACAATGGCTGAACGATAAAGGCCGAGCCGACCGAATCGAGATTGACCGTGAAATTCTGATTGTCATTGAGCATGACCACGAAGTCCCGAACATTATTGGTGGATTGTGGCGAGATGTTCGCACCGTTGATCACCGGGCGAACTTGCACGACTCCATCTCTGGATGCACTCGCCTGGTCGTAATCAACCCCATCAGATGTCACTGACCATTGGTTGTCGGCTGCACGAATAACAATGAACGAGTTCAGCGCCTTACCGCCAGATGTACAAAACGGGCACTTCGAGGCGTCCCGAGTTGTGTTCGAACCCAGGTCTAAGTCGCCGGATTTTCCCGTCCATGGTTTCGTATCTGTGGCTGGGTCTGGTGCCGAGAACGAAAAAGACCATTCATCAGCTGCAAGATCCATACGAACGTAACGATTTTTGCCAGGCCAATTGGAGTCGTAGACCCTGACAATTGCCACATCATCACTTTCAAATTCGACTGCATACGGCAGCACTGCATGGCCGCCGCGCGGCGAGTACACACCCAGAACATATGGTGTGGCTCCCGTCTTAAAAGTCTCACCAAGCGAGTTGACAATTTCCCGAAGCGAACGCTTTGCCCACTCGTCACGCTCTTCTTGCACTTCCGGAAAAAACTGTGTGGCAAATCGCCGGATGATGCCAGCAGCAACTACCTCATCGTTCCTCAATTCAAAGGTTGGCGGTGATGCTTGCATGACAAAGCGGTCGGCTGCCTCAACTACAAGGCCTTCGCAATGACCCGATACCCGGGCCTGATTTACCATGCGCGCCCACGCTGCTGCTTCAGCAGTTGCCACACATGGAGTGCTCACGCCATCTACACAAGCCTCCGCTCCAAACATCGCGAACAGATCAGCGTCGCCAAACCCAATTGGTGTTGCCGACGCTGGGAAATTGGGGAAAGAGAATCCATCTGGCGTCGGGCGCAATTCTGTTGCTATCGGAACGGTGAGTTGCGGTGCCGACTGCCCACCACCGCCAGAACATGCAGAAATCGCGAGCACAATTGTGCTCGCGATTCCCATCAATATCAGTCGGTTTTTTGGCATAACTCTGCCCACTATTCGGGTAGTCGAACCTTTTGTCGACGGATGAGCCCAATTGCAATTGCAAGTGCCAACACGGTAAGCACGACAATCAGGTTGGTTGGAATCCCGCCGTTGCTTGGGGCGCTCTTCGTCACCGATTTGGCGCCTTCAACAAATTTTGTTGGAAATGTAAGGGGTGAAATAACAAGTGTTTCTGTTGACAGCACAACCGGCTGGCCTCCATCGGTTGGCGTAACAGTTACAACTATGTTTTTAGCAGAATACTGAACAGGAATGGTTGCCTTCCGAGCAGACGACTGAATCTCTATCGCGTCGCCACCAATTTGAATGGTGACAACACCCTCGTCCACACCGGCAGCCTCACGAAGCTTGGACAAGCATTCACTACTGCACACCACTTCAGTAACACCCGCAGGAATGACTGGGAGTGGATCGGAATCCTTTCTGGATGTATTGACCAGCTGTTCAATCGGAAGCGCAACCGTTTGTAGTGGCGGTTCCAAATTGGCTGGTGCCTGATCCAGTTTTTCAACCTGCACAGCAAGCTCGTCTGGTAAATCAGATGATGGCACAACTTCATCGACAATTTCGTTGGTTCCCTCGTTCTTAATAGTGTCCACGCTTGCGGCCTGTATGCGGAACATTAGGTCGTACCTGCTCAAGGCAAATTCGTTTGCCTCGGCGGGATAATAGATATCGAATGTGGTAGCTCGGAGCGTGTAATAACCCTCAGGCAAGAACAGTCTGAGGCGAGAGCTTAATTCCCCGTAGCCAAAGTTCTCTCCTCCGTCATCGTCTTGCGTCACGATATTTCCATTGGCATCATAAAGAACTAACAATGGATCTACGAACGGCTCTTCAAATGTCACCTCATCGAAAACATTTGTTATGCCATTCGCCTCGAAATGACGGCCACCCGAGGGAATATTGAGCTGGTAGAAAGCATCGGCGGATATTTCGCCGCTGATTGTTTCTTCCCACACAATATCTGCGTCTTCCTCCTCTATGAAATTAGTTCGAACTACGCCTACTCCAAACAGGGGAACACTTCCATCCCACATAATTCGTGTTTCTGTGCTTGCAGTAATCACTACGTCATATGTTTCGCCCAACGGTGAATCACCGGAAAAATCTTCAACAATTAGCCACACACCACAGAGCCCCTCATTGAGTACCCGATAAGGCCCCATGTCGACGAAAGCAGCTACTTCTTGACCATCTTTAAGCAACACCGCCCCGCCCGTTTGCTCCCCACACTCGACGTAGAGCTGCATGAAAAAATCGTTTGAGGAATAATCCTCGGGAATCGTAAACGAAACCAAATTCTCCCCGATTTGAGGATTTATTGTTCCTGAAAAGAATGGTGAGTCTTCCCCTTCACCTTCATCTGGGAACTCCGTTTCAGGTGACTCCTCAACAATTGGAACCATGAATTCGTAGGTTGCATTCCCATCTGCTGCAATATCTTCGAGAAGCGCGAGTTCGTATGATCGTCCATGATAAATGAAGATTCTGGGTTCGTAAACGTTGTTCGAGAGGTCGTAGACCGTCGACTCATCACCGTAAGAGATTCTGGAAACATCATTGCCGGCAATCCCATCGCTTGTGAGATACGCAAGCACCGTGTACAGCGGTTGTGAACAAGAGAAACTCAGCGAACCATTGCCTACCGTCGCACTACACAACACCTCGTCTTCTGTGATCTCTAGTTCTTCATTGGTGTTTTGTTCCGGTACGAAACTGCCCGAATATGACGTCTCAGTGTCGCCAAAACTTGTCACTTGAAATGTTCCAGAGCCATTAAAAACTTCATTGTCGTTGACATTTGCTGCAAGTTCACCCTGAGCAATCAACGTTTCGCCCACATAGATCGCGAAGCCAACACCAAGAACTGGAAAATGATAATTCATCCCAAAACTGCCGGTGCCGTTAGGGGTATAACGAGAAGGGGAATACCTTCTCCCCGACTCAGCTACGTACGACAAATCCCAATGTGTCGCTGCATCGCAAGTTTCGGCACGTACGAGCCAACCTTCAGCACTTGGTGTAAGTGCCACTTGAACCGGGCACTCAACGTCGGTAACCACCAAAGGTGGGTCTGTTGGGTAATCAACAAAACCATCTACTACCAACTCCGAATCCACTAGCACTTCAAAGCCGAAGCCAACCCCGACATTTGCATTTGCAACGGTCGCTCGACTGCCACTATCAACTAAGACATCAATGATCCCTGTAGTTTCGGGAGTTGTTTCTGGCGATTGGAAGGTAAAGCGAACTACGGTCGCCTCAGCACAAGGTTCTACATAGGCGGTGCCGTTGTTGAGATCGAAACCAGCCGTGACATTGCACTCCACCGTTTCGCTTTCATTGAGCGTTGTATCACTTGCCTCTTCGTTATCAAGCTCACTGCACAATGGCGCGTCCTTAACGGCAGCCAACTCTTCTTCCAGCTGTTGCAGCGGTATGTCTCCCAGGAGGGGAACCGACGTATCTGTTGACACATCGGTCGAGTCTGTTGACACATCGGTCGATTCTGTCGACGAAGCCACAGTTGACGAGGTTGACGAGGTTGAAGAAGTTGACGAAGCCACAGTTGTCGAGGTGGAGGAAGTTGAAGCACTTGTCGATGTCGTCGTTGCCGGCTGAGTAGTGGTGGTCGTTGAGCCGCCGGATGCAGTTTGCATCCACCACAACTGTGGTCCTATAAATGCAAGAGTTGCTCTTCCACCGTTGTTAGAAGGTGAGGCCTCTTCAAGAGTGGGTGTGGTTGCCTCGTCAAGCGCACGCTGGGCATCCGCAATGGCTGCGTCTTTGTCCTCTTGGGTGTCGAAACACAAGGTTGAGTTGAGCCGACCATTGCGATTACTGGACGAGTCGGACCCGCCGCAGGCCGCCAGGACTAGCGCAGTAACGCATATGGCTGATATTGCTCGGACAAAAACATGACCTCGGGTGCGCAACATAAATACCTCCGAAATCAAACATAATCCAGATTATGTCTTGATGCAACCTCTTACATCAGCCCCCTGAGAATGGCGGTCGTCGCGGCGCCCAAGATAACGACAACGATCAGTGGCATTTTGCGCCACGCGGCAATCATTGCCACGCCCAAGCCAATGGCGCGCTCATCGAGGGCAAGCGATTGGCCGGTGGTGAAGGTGGAGTTGAAAACCAACGCCGCAAGCAGCGCAGCCGGAATGAGGAGCAGGCAGCGGGACAGCGCCTGTGGAAGTTTGCGCGAACCAACGATGACGAAACCAAACATTTTGAACGCGTAGGCACCAACCGAAAGCCAGATGACGAGGGCCCACGACATGTTCATGCTGAAGCCGCTTCATGGCGGGGACGCAAGCCAACGAATATTGCGACGCCTGACGCCAAGATTGGCAGGCCGATTGGAACAAAGGGCGCGAGCAAAACGCTGATCACTGCCCCGCCTGCCGCTGCAATTTTGCCATTGGTGGTGGTGAGCTGTGGAAAGAGCATGGCTACGTATGCAGCGCTAAAGCCAACGTCGAGACCATATGTATGCGGGTCGATCGCGCTGCCAAGCAATGCGCCAAACAAGGTGCCTAAGTTCCACAAACTGAACAAGGCAATAGCGGTGGTCCAGAAAGCAATCTTTTGCAGTCGTGGGTTTGTTTGCGCCGTCATCATGGCTGTTGTCTCGTCGATCACAAAGTGGGCAGCAAGTAAACGCTTTGCTAGTGAGCCCTTGAAATGTGGTGACAATGCAAGCCCATACACGCCGTTGCGGCCGGCAAGCAACAGTGCGCCGCCAAGCGCGCCACCGACTGTGCCGCCGGATGCAATGACCGACATTGCAGACATTTGTGATGCACCCGTGAACGTAAAGAAACTGAGTGCACATGCTTGCCAAACATTGGCGCCTGCGCCAACAGCAAGCACGCCGAAGGCTAAGGCGAAAACGCCCACTGCCCCGCTAAGTGCAAGTGCGGAAGTAACAACTGGGCGAACATCGGGTTCAAGACGAAACTTCATTGAAACTTACGCGCCAATGCCTTTCAGCATGTCGTCGGCGGCAGCCCATGGGTCGATCACGTGGTCGAGAACTTGTTGTTGCAGCTTTTCCCATTGTTCGCCGGTGCAAATGTCGCGGGCGCGTAATTCCAGGCGCCGCTGAACGATTTCGCTTAATTCTTCGCGAAGTCGAAACGCCCGCCGCTTGGCAAGAATGCCGTTGGCTTGAATGAATTCGCGATGTTGAATAACCGTGTCCCAAAACTCGGGCACGCCTTCGGCAGACACAGCGCTTGTTTGCACGATTGGTGGGCGCCACGCATCGTGTGAGAGATCGGACAAGTCGAGCATTTGTTCCAAGTCGCGTCGAGTTTCTTCCGCGCCTTTGCGATCGGCTTTGTTAATCACGAAGATGTCGGCGATTTCCATGAGTCCAGCCTTGTTTGCCTGCACCGAGTCGCCCCAGCCCGGGTTAACAACAACAACGGTGGTGTCGGCCTTGCCAACAATTTCAACTTCGACCTGGCCCACTCCGACTGTCTCCACCAAAATCCATGGGCAACCAACTGCGTCGAGCAAGCGAATGGCTTCGCTGGTTGCAAGTGACAAACCACCAAGATGGCCGCGTGTTGCCATGCTGCGGATGAACACACCTGTATCGGTGGCGTGGTCTTGCATCCGAACCCGGTCGCCAAGAATTGCGCCGCCCGTGAATGGAGACGACGGATCGATCGCTAAGACGGCAACTTGTAATTGCTGTTTGCGAAGATGACCGATGGTTGCGCTTGTGAGTGTGCTCTTGCCAGCCCCAGGCGCACCAGTGATGCCTACGGTGTAACCGTTCCCACTTTTTGGATAGGTGAGGCGGCCAATGGTTCGTGCATCTTGCCCGCCGCGTTCGATGAGCGAGAGCAATCGGGCAAGTGCGCCCCGATCGCCAGAGAGTGCGCTGGTAAAAAGTTCAGCAGGGTCGGATGTGCGACTTGCCACCGGGTTAGACCGCCACGACCTCGGTGACGCCGTCGACACGATCTCGCATGATTCGCTCGATACCGGCTTTCAACGTTTGGTCGGATGCCGGGCATGTTCCGCACGCGCCGATGAGTGTGACTTTGACGATGCCAGTTGCTTCGTCCACTTCTTTGAGCACGATGTCGCCGCCGTCTGCTTGCAGGGCGGGACGGATGACCTCGATGGTCTCCTCAACTTGGGTTTGCATGCTCACTGAATACTCCACTTCATTGCGTTGCCTCTACGATACGGGGGTGCTTGCTCATCAGGGTGGTTGGGATGAAATCTTGCTCGTTGCGGCGCCCATTGCCGTGATCGTGCTGGTGTTGTGGCAAGCAACACGCCGAGCCGAGCGCCAGGCTGCCCAGAGGGTGTCAGAAGACGCCGAAGGCCCTGTTACTGGCGCGTGATTTTGGCGCCAATGCCTGCCAGGCGCCCAACAAGATCGTCGTAACCGCGATCAATGTGATGAATGTCGTTGATGATGGTTTGGCCGTCGGCAACAAGGCCTGCAACCACCAAGGCGGCGCCTGCACGAATGTCGGGGGCGTTTACTGAGGCGCCCGTCAACTTCTCTACCCCGCGAACCACTGCATGGTGGCCGTCAATGCGAACATCGGCGCCAAGTTTTTGTAGCTCGTCAACGTAGCGAAAGCGGCCTGGATACAAATTCTCGGTAGCGATGCCGGTGCCGTCGGCAACTGCAAGCATGCCGACGAGCAATGGCTTGTAATCGGTTGCAATGCCAGGGTATGGAAGTGTTGCGAAATCAATTGAGCGCAGCCGCTGCTGTGAAACCACGCGCAGGCCGTCGGCGTGCGGCGTGATGCTGACGCCCATTTCGGCGTAGCGGTTCAATAACATTTCCATGTGCTCGGCGCGAGCGCCGCGAACAAAGACGTCACCTTGCGAAACTGCGACGGCGGCAATGTATGTTGCTGCCTGCACTCGGTCGTTCACTACTTCGTGGCTAACCGCGTGCAACTCTTGTGGTGTAACACCAACGATGGTGAGCCGACTGGTGCCGATGCCAGAAATGCGAGCACCCATGTCGTTAAGCATGTTGCACAAGTCGGAAATCTCGGGCTCGCGTGCCGCGTTATCAATAGTTGTTGTTCCGTCTGCAAGCACTGCTGCAGTCAAGATGTTTTCGGTTGCGCCAACACTTGGGAACGACAAGGTGATGTCTGCGCCACGAAGATGTTTTGCAGTTGCATGCACGCCGTCGCTCGCTAAATCGAATACTGCGCCCATGGCTTCAAGGCCCTTGACGTGCAAGTCGATGGGGCGCGAGCCAAAGTCGTCGCCGCCGGGCAGCGCGATGTCGGCATGGCCGTAACGACCCAGCAATGGGCCGAGCACATTGATCGATGCTCGGATTCGATCGACTTGTTCGAATGGGGCAACCGGGGTCACGTTGCCGTCGTTGATCAGCACCAGTTCGTGCGCGCTCACTCGGTTGGACTTGACGCCAAGCGCCCCAAGAAGATCGCACATGATATTGACGTCTGCAATGTCGGGCACATTGGTTAGGCGGTACTCGCCTTCTGCCAACAGCGTGATCGCCATCAGTTTGAGGACAGAGTTCTTGGCACCAGGCACCTGGATTTCGCCACTGAGTGCTTGGGAGCGTTCTACGACAATCTGCATGACGCAATCAGTATGCTCGCGCAGTGACCATGCTCGCCGCCAGATCGCAGAAATTGGGGATAATTAGGGCTTTCTCCGCCTCGGAACCCCTCACTTCTCAGCAAAAAAGTGTGCTCTGGTTGCTGTGGCTGGCAACCCTTCCCTCGGCCTTCGTCAACACCGTATTTACCCAAACGGTTGCCTATGCGGCCACCGAATTTGACATCAGCACAAGCGGGCAAGGCTTCGGTGCCGCAATAGTTCGTTGGGGCGTTGTCATTGCGTTGCCATTCGCACTTACCGCCGACAAGTTTGGCCGACGCAAAATGATTGTTGCGTTGGCCTGGTTGGCGCCAATCGTTACGTCGCTGGGTGCGCTGTCGCCGACGTTTTCTGTTTTAGTTGCTACGCAAACCATCGGCAGGCCGCTTGGCATAGCCCTCAGTGTTTTTGTCATTGTTTTCGCCACGGAGGAAATGGGCAACAACACACGTGCGTGGGCACTCAGCGTGCTGGCGGTTGCTAGTGGCATCGGCGCAGGTTCGGCCGTTGCCGCGTTGCCGCTTGCGGGCATCTCTCAGTCTTCTTGGCGTTACGTCTACCTAGTGGGGCTTGCCTGGCTTTTTGTTGCAGTGGTGCTCACCAAAAAATTGCCAGAGACTCGACGCTTTCTTGCATTAAGCAACGAGCAGCGCAAGGAGGATTCCGCGCATCAGTCGGCTGCCGTTCATGCCCACATCCATCAGGATCGGTTGTGGTTGCAAATCGCGGTTGCAATCTTGATGAACGTGTTTGTTGCAGCAGCTTCCATTTTTCAAATTCGATATCTGAAAGATGTTCGCGGGTATTCGGCGACGCTTATTGCCGCGTACAGCATCCTCACAGCCATCCCGGCGTCATTTGGATTAGTCATTGGCGGACGCCTTGCAGACAAAAATGGCCGCAAGCGACTTGCCGTGATTTCTATTCCGGCTGGTTCCATCTTGATCGCATGCTCGTTTGCGCTGTCGGGGCCAATCATGTGGGTAAGTGCGCTTTCTGGCGGCATTTTCCTGGGTCTTGCCTACCCGGCAATGGCGGTTTTTCGAAACGAATTGTTTCCCACCGCACATCGCAACTTGGCATCCGCAATCATCACCACCGCTTCGCTCATTGGCGGTAGCGCTGGGTTGATATCTGCAGGTGTGTTGCTCGACCAAGGCGTCAGTTATGCGCGCGTGATGCTTGGCTTTGCGCTTGGCCCAGTCTTGGTTGCACTGTTGGTTGCATTCAAATACCCAGAAACCGCACACCGCGATCTTGAAGATTTAAACCCCGAGGACGCGCAACTACACGTGCTGTAACCACTCGGCGATGATGGTTGCCACCATTTCGTCGGCACCTTTCAATTCGTGCCTGCCGTTTTCAATGAAGTGAGTAGTTGGCGGCTGCGCCAGCAACGACCACGCCGACTGCAATTCGGCCGGGGTTCCAAATTCGTCTTTTGTTCCGCTAATAAACAGGGTTTTGGCGGTCACGTTTTGCAAATGTGCAGTGCGCAACTGTTCGGGCTTCTTCGGTGGATGAAGTGGATATCCAATGCACACCAAGCCGGCAACAACGAGCGGGTCTTGCTCATCGGCATTTGCCATGGTGCACATTCGACCGCCCATAGAACGGCCACCAATGACCAGGGCCGATGTATCGCAGCCAATTTGTTTGGCAAATGAACGAACTTCGTCTTTCACGTACTGCACCAAAACGGGCGCTTTGTCGGGGAACTTTTTACCGGCCTTGCGGTATGGGAAATCGATTCTTGCTACAGGAAGCGGCGCAACTGCTTGTTCGATGGCAATGAGTGCGGCATGCAATGCGCTGCTGCCAGCACCTGGAAACAGCACCAGGCCACGGGCATTCACGAGTCGAGCAACACCCTTCGCGCTTCACCCAAATCGTTGATGGAGCGGCTGGCGGTGTTGCTGTCGCCTCCGTGGTCTGGATGCACTTCGCGCAGGCTTTCGCGAAACCGCGCCTGCACTTCGCGCTTTGATGGCTTGATGGTGCCTGCAGGAAACCCGAGCACTTCTAGGGCCCATGCCCGAGGGTCGGTGAGCGCTGAAATAGTTGAGTTGCCGCTTCCGGCCAAATAGGCAACAAACGATTGGCCAAGCGGGCCACGCCATGTCATTGCTTTCATCAGAACTGGCGCAAGAACTGTGCGTACCGATGTGTCAAGCCGCTCGAGAATATAAATTGCGCCGAGAACTTGTTGCAACGGAGTTCCCTCTTCGCCAAACGAAAAACGAACCTCTTCACCGTCACCCAACATCTGATGAACGCTGCGAGCAAGCCCATGTCGGTCTGCTTGAAAACGATGACGCAATCGTGGTTGCACGATATTTTCGCCGCGCTGAATCTGTTGAATGAGGCGATGCACATCGGGCACTAAGTCTTCGTGCACGTCGGCAATGTGTGCAGAGATAATTGCACCAAGCAAAATGCCGCCCAAGCCAGGCGCTGGGTCGACCGGTAAAAAAATTTGGCCCAACGCCAATCGGCGGGTGGGCGTAATGGGGCGAGAGTGCCAAATTTCTACCTCTGCCAGTACTTGTTGAGACATGGCGGCTAAGCGTTATTCGTCGATGAAGTCGACACCGCGAGTGTCGATGGAGTCGAGGCATGAATCGACAACCGCTTCTACGCCAATCGGAACGAGCAACACGTTGCCATCCCAGCGATACCCAATGTCGAGCGTGTCGAGCATTTCGCACAACTGCTTGCGCTCGCCGTCGGACCATTCATCAAGTTCGTACTCGGTTACTTGAGAGTCGCTGTCTTCATCATCATCATCGTCATCGTCTTCTGCGCCGTCGAGGCGATCTTCAATTTCGTCAAGCATTTCGTCCACCATTGCTTCGGTATCTTGCGGAACGAGCAACTCGGTGCCGTCCCAGCCGTGCAATACGCCAGCCTCGGCCAAAGTGGCGGCCACGTCGGCCCGATCGTCTATCGACCAGTCGGACAAGTCGTATCGAGTTGTTGGCGCCTCTGGATCGGTTGGGCTCCATTCACTCATGCATCTGACGCTACTTGTTTTCTGCCGATATCGGTATTGCGACTAGATTGTGGGTGATGCCAGCCAGAGAACTTCCCGACCGCAACCTCGCAATGGAATTGGTTCGGGTCACCGAATCGGCCGCACTCGCAGCATCGCGCTGGGTTGGGCGTGGCGACAAACTTGCCGCCGACGGCGCAGCAGTCGACGCAATGCGCAACGTGCTCGACACCGTCAGCATGGACGGCATTGTTGTCATTGGAGAAGGCGAAAAAGACGAAGCCCCCATGCTGTACAACGGCGAACGGGTAGGAAACGGCTCGAACCCACTGGCCGACGTAGCTGTCGACCCAATCGACGGCACAACGCTGACGGCAATGGGCAGAGGAAACGCCATTTCTGTAATTGCGGTTTCGGAACGCGGCTCAATGTTTAACCCGGGGCCATGCGTGTACATGGAGAAAATTGCGGTAGGCCCAGAAGCGGCAACTGCGATCGACCTCAACGTCTCCCCCACAAAGAATCTTAAAGAAGTAGCCAAGGCGATGAAGAAGTCGCTGAGCGAATTGACGGTCATGATTTTGGAACGCGATCGCCACAACGACCTCATCGCCGAAGTTCGCACCACCGGCGCGCGCATCCGACTCATTAGTGACGGCGACATTTTCGGTGCAATCGCCGCGGCGTCTACCGACGTTGGCGTAGATGTGCTCATTGGTATTGGCGGCACTCCAGAAGGCGTAGTTGCTGCAGCAGCACTCAAGGCCATGGGTGGCGAAATTCTTGGACGCTTACTGCCCCGCAACGACGAAGAGAAAAACGCTGCTATCGCTTTGGGCTACGACCTCAGCCAAGTACTGACAATGAACGATCTTGTTCGCGGCAACGACGTCTTCTTTGCCGCCACCGGCGTCACCGACGGCGAGCTTCTGCGCGGCGTTCGTTACGACGCATACGGCGCACGCAGCCACAGCCTGGTGATGCGAAGCAGGTCGGGCACCATTCGATACATCGATACGCACCACAGGCACGATCGCCTCAGTGCTTACTCTTCAGACGATTTCAACTAATTCGTCGACAGCGCTTAGACGCGCTTTGTAATCAGCTGCGTGATCTTTCGCGATACAGCGCGTGGAACGCTGTTGGAGAACGCAACAAGAAACTTGTACAGCCCGCCAGGCACCACGATTACTTTGCCTTTAGCCACGCCCTCTAAGCCCGCTTTCGCAACCATAGAGACCGATGTCCATGCAAAGGCAGGCATTGAAGTTGCAGCACCAGTGGTGTTGGAGTTTTGTTGAAATTCGGTTTTTGTGAGGCCAGGACACAGCGCGGTCACTGTGATGCCGGACGAGCGCAACTCCATTGCGACACCCTCGGAGAAGCTAGTGACGTATGCCTTCGTTGCCGAATAAACGGCCAAACCTGGGCTTGCCTGAAAACTTGCCACGCTAGAAACATTCAGGATATATCCGTGCTTGCGAGTGCGCATTGCATTTGCGGCAGCGTGGGTTAATCGTGTCAGTGCAATGACATTAAGTTTCACTTCGTTGGCCAACCGGTCTGCATCGATACGGTGCATCGAACCCGACGTGCCGAAGCCGGCATTGTTGACCACCAAGTCAATTTCGGGAAGCGAACTGTCGGCTATGCGCGCAGCAACTTTGGCTACTTCTTCGTCGCGCAGCAAGTCGGCAACAAGCACCTCTACGTTTGGATACTGCTGTGCGAGGGCCTGTAATCGCTCGCCTCGACGAGCAACAAGCACCATCGGTATGCCAGCACGCCCAAGGATGTGCGCCATTTCTTCACCGATTCCACTAGACGCACCAGTTATCAGTGCGCGTTTGAACGGGAAGTTGCTAATGCTTTGCCCCGAGTGTTTCGTTTGTACCGCCAGAAGCCGCGAGGCGCGCCTGCGCGCGACGCAGAGCCGATTCGACAGTTGCATCATGTTCGCCACGCATTGCCTCTTCGGCACGTTGCTTAGCGGCACGAGCACGAGCGATATCAATATCAACTGCTAGTTCGGCAGAGTCGGAAAGAATTGTTACGTGGTCGGGTGCCACCTCGACGAACCCACCATGAACGGCGAGGTCTTGAACCGTGCCTCCAGTGAGATAGATCCGTGTGTGGTTTTCTACCAACGCACCAAGAAACGAGATGTGTCCAGGCAAGAAAGCAATTTCACCACCGTCAAGCGTGCGTGTGATGACCTGTGTGGCCTCACCAGAAAACAGCACACGCTCGGGCGAAACCACCTCTACGCGAAGAGCACCCGTTTCGGCCATGGTTACGCGTTTTCCTGCAACGACTTAGCCTTGGCCAATACCTGGTCGACGCCACCGACGTTCAAGAACGCCTGCTCTGGAATGTCGTCCAAGTCGCCGCGGATGATCGACTCGAAGCTCTCTACGGTGTCTTCCGTCTTGACGTACTCGCCCTTCAAGCCGGTGAACACTTCGGCAACGAAGAACGGCTGCGACAAGAAGCGCTGCACTTTACGTGCACGCGAAACTGTGAGACGGTCCTCTTCGGAAAGTTCATCAAGACCCAAGATGGCGATGATGTCTTGCAGTTCCTTGTAGCGCTGCAAGATTTCCTGCACGCGCCGAGCAACGTTGTAGTGACGATCGCCAACAACTTCTGGCGAAAGGATGGTTGACGTTGATGCCAGTGGGTCCACCGCTGGGTAAATACCCAAAGACGCAATTTGGCGTGACAACTCGGTGGTTGCATCCAAGAACGTAAAGGTGGTGAACGGTGCTGGGTCGGTGTAGTCGTCGGCAGGCACGTATACGGCTTGCAACGAGGTAATCGAACGGCCACGTGTGGAGGTAATGCGCTCCTGCAACTGACCCATTTCGTCGGCAAGCGTTGGCTGGTAACCCACGGCTGATGGCATACGACCAAGCAGCGTGGACACTTCCGAACCGGCCTGTACGAAACGGAAAATGTTGTCTACGAACAACAACACGTCCTGGTTCTTTACGTCGCGGAAGTACTCGGCCATGGTGAGAGCCGAAAGTGCAACGCGAAGGCGCACGCCTGGTGGCTCGTCCATTTGGCCGAACACGAGTGCAGCTTTTTCGAACACTCCAGACTCTTCCATTTCCATGCGCAAGTCGGTGCCCTCACGGGTTCGCTCGCCTACGCCGGCAAACACCGACACGCCACCATGGTTTGATGCCACGCGGTTAATCATTTCGGTGATGAGAACGGTCTTGCCTACACCTGCGCCGCCGAACAAGCCGATCTTTCCACCGGCGAGATATGGCGTGAGCAAGTCGATGACCTTGATGCCTGTTTCAAACATGCGGCGGCTTGGCTCGAGTGCTGCGAAGTCTGGTGCTGGGCGGTGGATTTCCCAGCGCTCGGCATCTTTGAAATCGTCATTGTTGCCGTCGAGGCAATCGCCCCACACGTTCCATACGTGGCCAAGAGTCTTGTCGCCTACTGGCACGGTGATGCCGTGGCCGGTGTTGCGCACTGGAGTACCGCGGCGCAAACCGTCGGTTGGCTTCAAGCACACTGCACGCACTCGGCTGTGGCCAAGCTGCTGCGCAACTTCGGCCAACACGTTGTTCGGCTTGCCGTCCACCATCACGGTGAACTCAAGTGCTTGGTTCAACTCTGGAAGGGCGCCACGTGGAAACTCCACGTCGATTACCGGACCGGCAATCGCGACTACGCGTCCTTCTTTCAAACCTGTGGTTGCTGTTGCTGTGCTCATAATGTGCTCCTATTTTCTACAACTGTTACGCGGACTTGCCAGAGCCGAGGGCCTCGGCACCGCCAACGATTTCCATGATTTCTGTGGTGATTGAGTCTTGACGTGCACGGTTCATAATGCGCGAGAGGTTCTTGATGATTTCCTCGGCATTGTCTGTTGCCGATTTCATTGCCCGCTGACGAAACGCGTGCTCGCTTGCTGCTGCATTGAGTAGCGCGGCATACACGCGGGCCTCGACATAACGCGGCAGCAATGTTTCCAAAATGACGGATGGATCTGGCTCAAATTCGTAGCCGCCTCCACCATTTTCTGGTTTGCCATCGCCGCCAGCAATTACATCGCGCTCGAGTGGAACCAGTGGGCGGCGCACAACTTCTTGCGAACCAGCCGAAATAAAGCGGGTGTACACCAGCTCTACCCGATCTACTTTTCCGCTCGTGTACAAATCAACAACGTATTCGCCGATGCTCTTTGCATCTGCGTACGCAGGCGTGTCTGAAAAACCAGAAAAGCCTTGGCCCATTTTGTAACCGCGGAAGCGGAAATACCCTTCCGACTTACGGCCAACTGGAACAACTAGGTAGTCCTTGCTTGCAAGAACATCGGCCTTGATCTCGCCTTCAACGGCACGCACGACACCCGAGTTGTAACCGCCACACAAACCGCGATCGGCGGTGATCGAGACGTAGCACGTAGTGCGAATCTGGTCGCGCGACTTCAGGAAAGGCGAATCGTTTCCAGCACCACTAGCGGCCAAGTCCTTCACCACTTCGGTAATGCGCTCGGAATATGGAACGGCGGCAATCACACGCTGCTGGGCTTTGACGATGCGCGAAGCAGCGATCAATTCCATTGCGCGTGTAATTTTCTTTGTCGCTTGCACGGACCGAATTCGTCCGCGCAAAATGCGCTCTTGACCGCCAGCCATGGATTACTCCGTTGCGAGTGTCTTGGCGCTAGCGGCTTCGCCAACTTCACCGGCATCGGTGCGAGTTGGATCGGCGCTAGCCGTTGTGGATGTGACCTTGAATGCTTCTTTGAATGCAGTCACGATCTGCGGAAGATCCTTCGGCACATCGGCCTTTGGATCTTGGCGGATGCCTGCAATCACTGATGCATGACGTGTGCGCATGTGATCGAGCAATTCGTTTTCAAATCGACGAACATCGCCAACTGGAATCGAGTCGAGGTAGCCCTTCGTTCCGGCGAAGATCGAAACAACCTGCTCCTCAATTGGCATCGGGCTGTTCAGTGGCTGCTTGAGCAATTCCACCAAGCGGTAACCGCGCTCCAACTGTGCCTTCGAGATTGGGTCGAGTTCGGAACCGAACGTGGCGAATGCTTCCAACTCACGGAACTGGGCAAGGTCGAGCTTCAGAGTTCCCGAAACGCTCTTCATTGCTTTGATCTGTGCAGCACCACCCACGCGAGATACCGAGATACCTACGTCGACGGCCGGACGAACACCCGACTTGAACAAGTTGTCTTGCAAGTACACCTGACCGTCAGTGATCGAGATCACGTTGGTTGGAATGTATGCAGACACGTCGCCAGCTTTGGTCTCAATCACTGGAAGTGCAGTAAGTGAACCTGCGCCGTTTGCGTCGCTCAATTTCGCGGCGCGCTCGAGCAAGCGGCTGTGTAGGTAAAACACGTCGCCTGGGTAAGCCTCACGGCCTGGTGGGCGGCGCAAGAGCAATGACATCTGGCGATAAGCCTCTGCCTGCTTCGACAAGTCGTCGTACACCACGAGTGCATGCTCGCCGTTTTCCATCCAGTGCTGACCCATTGCGCAACCTGCGTAAGGAGCGAGGTATTTAAACGGTGCTGGATCGGACGCAGGAGCAGCCACGACAACGGTGTACTCAAGTGCACCGTATTGACGAAGCACTTCTACCGTTTGAGCAATGGTGGAACCCTTCTGACCAATAGCGACGTAGATGCACTTCACACCCAAGCCGCGCTGGTTGATGATGGTGTCGATAGCGACCGTGGTCTTGCCGGTCTTGCGGTCTCCAATGATCAATTCGCGCTGTCCACGACCGATTGGGGTCATGGCGTCGATTGCTTTGATACCGGTTTGCAGCGGCTCGTGCACTGGCTTGCGGCCCATGATGCCTGGTGCCTGAACTTCTACACGTCGTGAGATGGAACCAACGATGTCGCCTTTGCCGTCGATTGGGGTTCCCAACGAGTTGACAACGCGACCCAACATTGCATCGCCTACTGGCACCGACAAAATGCGTCCAGTTGCTTTTACTGGCTGGCCTTCTTCAATGCTGAATGCCTCGCCAAGAACTACGGCGCCGATCGAATCTTCGTCCAAGTTGAGCGCCAGACCTACAACGCCACCTTCGAACTCGAGCAATTCGTTTACTGCGCAGTCGGGCAAACCGCTGACGCGAGCAATACCGTCACCTACTTCGGTGACGCGACCAACGGTGCGAGCCTCGGTCGATGGCTTGTACCCATCAAGACCTTTGGTAATCGCCGCCGCAATGTCGCTTGCGGAAAGTGTTAATTCAGCCATAAATGTGTCCTTTCAGAACAAAAAATCAGATCCGTGTCTTCAATTGGTCGAGGCGGGTGCGAACGGTGTCATCAATGACTTCGTCGCCAACAACAGCAACGAGACCACCAAGAACACTTGGGTCGACAACAACTTTCAAGTTGACGGGCTTACCCGTCACTTTTGCTAACGCTGCAGCAAGGCGTGTTTGCTGATCGGCGCTGAGCGCAACGGCGCTGCGGATCTCGGCAACTTCTTGCTGCTTTTCGCTTGATGCGCGCTTGACCAACGAATCGATGATCGCTGGCAATTCACGAACTTGGCCGCTGTTCACGACAAGCGAAACCAACTGTGTTGTGGTGTCGGATGCTTTGCCACCCAACAACTGCTCGGCAACAAGTTGACGGCGCTCGGTTGGAATGGTGTTGTCGGTGAGTGTTGCACGCAACTGCTCGTTGGATTCGAATGCACGAGCCACGCGAAAGAGTTCGTCTTCGACGCGGTCGAGTGTTCCCTCGGCCTGAGCAATTTCGAACAACGCGCGTGCGTATGCCTCTACTTTGACACTGCTCATCGTGCAGCTCCCACGCTGGTGATGAACGCCTCGATGAGGTCGTTCTTGGTTTGGTCGGTCAGTGTGGCTTCAACAACAACTGGCGTTGCCAATGCGGCCAGCATCGAAATCTCGGCGCGAAGTTCGTCCGAGCTGCGACCACGGGCAGCGCTCAAATCGGTTTCGGCCTTGGCTTCAAGTTCGGCAACTTCGGCAATGATGCGGGTGCGACCCTCGGTCAACACTGCTACTGCCTGCGCATCGGCTTCGGCCAACATGCGTGCACGCTCGCCTGCGATATCGCCAAGTGCTGCACGAATATTCTTCGCATCCGAATCGGCATTGACCTTTGCGGCCGCAGCGTCGTCGAGTTCCTTCTGGATTTTCTCGGTGCGAGCGTTGAAGCTCTTCTTGATTGCAGGGCCGGCAAACTTGACCAACGCGCCAACCACGATTATTGCTGCAAGGCCGCCATAAATAATTTCGGCGGTCTCTGGCAACAACCAGTGGTGAGTGACGGTTGGATCTTCGGCTGCCAACAATGCATTGACGTACTGGATCATGAACGCGCTCCTGTTTGCATAACTTGTTGCACGGCTTTCTGAACTACACCAGCGTCAGGAGACTTGCCCACTGCAAGCTGCGTAGTGCGTTCAGTAACCGATGCGACGGCCGCGGCCACTTGGTCGCGTACCGCCAATCGTGCAGCGCTGATTTCGACATCTGCTGCGGCTCGCTTAGATGCGATCCGTGCATTTGCTTCAGCAATCTTGGCGCTGCGTTCTTCGTCCAATGTTTGGCGTGCCTTGTCGACGCGTGCTGCTGCCTCGGCGCGAACCTCGGCAAGTGCTGCTTCGTACTTCGAAACGTCGGTCTTTGCGGCCGTGCGCGTTGCGTCGGCTTGTTCAAAATCCTCACGAATTCCGTTGTAACGAGCGTCCATTCCCTTTTTCAATTTTGGGAAGAGGAACACACGCATGATGACCAGGAACACCAAGAACGAACCAGCACCCCAGATGAGCTCTTTGCCCTCTGGAGAAATTGGGTTCGGCCCTGTTGTTTCAGCCGCAGTGGTCGCCTCGCCCGAGGTGGTTTCCTCTTCGGCGGAAACGCGCACCTCGACCAGGTCGCCCTGCAATGTCGTTACATGAACTCGCATTGGATCAGGCGAACTTCAGCAAGATGAAGGCAACGAAGCCGATAAGTGCAAGGGCTTCGGTAAATGCAACACCAAGGAACATGGTGGTACGAACCATGCCGGCGGACTCTGGTTGGCGTGCCATTGCTTCGATGGCCTTACCGAAAATCATTCCGATTCCGATGCCTGGTCCAATCGCGGCGAGGCCGTAAGCAAGACCGGCCATCTGTGCAGCCGAGTTCGCCTTGAGTTCTGCAGGCGTGAGCTCTGCAGCCACGCGTGCACTGACGTGTGCGATTCGTGTTAACGCTTCCATGTTTCTATCTCCTGTTTTGTTTTGTTATTTGTGGGTAACTATTTGGTATTCGAACTTTGCTTAGTGCTCTGGGTGCGTTGCTCCGCCGATGTACACCGCGGTAAGCACCGTGAAGATGTACGCCTGGAGGAACGCAACCAAGATCTCGAAGGCCGTCAAGAAAATGAGCAGGCCGAATGGCAAGATGCCAATAGGAATGAGGAAGAAGCGCATGGTCTCGGCTTGGATCAACGACTGCGAGAGCAGTGCGAAGATCACGAGTAACAAGTGACCAGCGAGCATGTTGGCGAAAAGACGAACGGCGAGCGAAAACGGACGAACCACAAGTGTGGAAATAAGTTCGATCGGTGTAACCAAGATGTAGAGCGCCTTTGGTACTCCTGGAGGAAACAACACGTTCTTGAAGTAACCAAACAAGCCTTGGTGCTTAATGCCGGTGGCGTTGAACACCACCCACACCAATAGCGCCATAAACGCAGGAATACCCATGCGTGCAGTTGCTGGCATCTGGATGAACGGAATGATTCCTGGCAGGTTGCACAAGTAAATGAACACGAACATGGTGAGCAAGAATGGCGTCCATCCCATGCCGCTCTTGCCCATCGTTTCCATGATGATGTTTTTCTCGACGAACTCGACAATGATTTCGGCCAAGTTGCGCGCGCCCTTAGGTGCTTTGCGCGCATCTTTCATTGATGCGACAAGGAACAACACCGTTCCGATTAGCGCAGACAAAATTGCAATGATGACCACTTTGTTGATGCCAGGAACAACATCTTTCCAACGAAGGATGGTGTTGATTGGTGGAAAGCTAAAACCGCGACCTTCTCCAGCTGCTGGAACAAGCTTTTCGACTACTTGTATTGCGAGTTGCGTTGAGAACACTGTTGTCATCCTGTTGTATCGACTAGTTGTTAAGTGACTTTGAAACTTGGTCTTGCTGTGAAGTCTGTTTCGGCTTGAGGCCGGGGAACGCGAGCGACAAAGAAACATAGCGCAATTCCCAGAAGAGCAACCCAACGTGGGCTATGACAATGGTCAAGCACAAGGGCACGAGCTCGACCCATGCCTCGTTACGCACGAGATATACGGCGGCTGCGATAACCGCCAACCGCACGATGTAGCCAAACAAGGTGGCCCCCATCATCAGGGCGTACGAGATTTTGGCGGTGTACGACACCATCCATGCCGCGACCGCAAAATTGCCCAGCACAATCGCCAGCCCGTAGGCAGCCGACCACGCGCCATTTGCTCCCCAAATAAACGCCGGTGCACCAATCAGCACCGGGGCCACGAACACGCCGCGCTTGATCAAGTCGCGAACAATCGCGGCTTCAGGCGCCGGGCCGCTGTCGCTCATTGCGAGAACCGAAACGAATTGCGGGTCGTCGTTCTTCATGCGTCTTTCGTTTCCCGCTGATGGCTTGTGGTGTCCTGCAAGCGCTGCTTGGCTAACGCCTCAATGTGCGTTCCGTAGGTGTAATACAGCCGAGCAAAATTGCCGACAACGGAGAAAATCACCAAGCCAATAGTGAAGAGTGGCATCGTTCCTATTGCAGAATCGATGATCAGGCCGATCACCGTAAACACCAACACGCTGATTGCCATTTCCGGACCGCGACCTAGAGAATCGCTCGAACCAGTTAACGCCACCTTCTTTTTCGGGACGAGTTTTTTGGTGAGGGACTTCATGCTTTTGGGTGCATCCAGACGCTTGTGAAACTAAGTACAAACTAGACGCGAGGCCCCAAATCGACCAAACCGCTCGTGCGTTTGTGCAGCCTCAGTGGTTGATTTCGGTGGTTTCGTTGGCCCGACGCAACCGCGGATGCAGCACGGTGAAGAGAGCCAGAATCACTGCCACCGCTATCAACGGCAAGAAGTTGGGAGACGAACTGCTGAGCGCGGGATATAGGGCCACCGCCGACAACAACGCAGTCCAAGCCCACAAGATCACCACCGCGCGCCGTGGGCCGTGCCCAAGTGCGATCAAGCGGTGGTGCAAGTGGCCCCGATCGGCAGTGGCAAAACCCTGACGATTAATCGTGCGCCGGAAAATTGCAAACACCACGTCGAAGAGTGGCACGCCCAAGATGAGTAGCGGAATAAACAATGGCGCGATGAAAAAATAAGTTTGGCCGCTGAAGTTTTGCGATTGCGGGTCTGCGCGTCCGCCCACCACACTCGTGGCAATTGCCATTAACAAACCAAGCATCAGTGCGCCGCAGTCGCCCATAAAGATTTTTGCCGGATTGAAATTGAACGGCAAGAATCCAATGCAGATTCCCAAAGTGATGATGGAAATCAGTGGGCCGATATTTGGCTCGGCAAGTAGGCCCAAATCTCCGAGATGTTTGCTGTAAACAAAAAATGAACCGGCTGCAATGGCCACGATGCCTGTTGCCAAACCATCAAGACCGTCAATCAAATTGATCGCTTGCGTCATGCCAAGCAACCACACAACGGTGAACAACGGAATCCAGTCGTTCGACAACACAAATACGTCGAGGAACGGAAGTCGGAAATAAAACATGGTGACGCCAAACCAAACCAACACGATGCCGACGGCAACGATGCCAGTCACTTTCATGGGTGGTGACAACTCGCGAATGTCATCCAGAAAACCAAGCACTGTGATGAGCACTGCTGCGATTAAAACGCCAACCAGTTCAGAGTTACCAGAGATGACCGACGAGAAGCGATCCATTCGCGAAGCAAGCAACAATGCAGCAATGAGCCCAACAAGAAATGCAAGTCCACCAACATTTGGCGTTGGAACGGGATGCAGTCGCCGTTCATCGGGCTCGGCCAGCCAACCCTTTTTATGCGCCAAAATCTCGACGCCCTTTGTGGCGCCAGCGGTCGCCACGGCGGCACTTGCGCCGACAATCAGATAGCCAGTGAGATCAATCACGCACGCTTTGGATACACAGGGAACTTGGCGCACAACGCAGCGACTTTGCCGCGAACTTCGGCAACCGCGGTGGGGTTGTTGCGATTGCGCAGCGTTGTTGCGATGTATTCGGCAATCAACGGCATTTCTGCTTCGCGCATACCTTGCGTGGTTACTGATGGAACGCCAATGCGCACGCCACTTGTAACGAAAGGGCTTCGAGGGTCGTTTGGAATGTTGTTTTTGTTTAAGGTGATTCCCGCTTCGTCCAACACCAACTGTGCTTCCTTGCCCGTCAGTTCGGCATCGAACGGCCTCAAGTCCACCACCATCATGTGCGTGTCGGTGCCGCCCGAGACCAAACGGAAACCCTGCTTCGACAAGGCCTCGGCCAATGCCGACGCATTCTTAATTATTTGTTGTGCATACAGTGCAAACTCTGGCTGCAGTGCTTCATGAAAAGCCACGGCCTTCGCTGCCACTGCGTGCTCGAGTGGCCCGCCTTGGCTTCCTGGAAACACGGCCTTGTCAATGGCTGCTGCATGTGCTGCCGTCGTAAGGATGCATCCACCGCGTGGGCCGCGCAATGTTTTGTGCGTCGTGAATGTAACGACGTCTGCGTATGGAACAGGGTTCGGGTGCACGCCACCAGCAACCAAACCTGCAATGTGTGCAATATCAAACATCATGAGCGCGCCAACTTCGTCGGCAATCGCTCTAAATGGCTGTGGCTCTAGCCGACGCGGGTACGACGTTGTTCCGGCAACAATCAACTTCGGTTTGTGCTTGATTGCCAATTCTCGAACTTGATCAAAATCAATTCGCTCATCGGTGTCGTTCACGCGAAACGATTGAAAGTTGTACAAGATTCCACTTGCGTTCACCGGCGAACCATGGGTGAGGTGACCACCGTGATCGAGGCTTAGACCCAACACCGTGTCGCCAGGCTTAATGAGCCCAAGGTAAACCGCCATGTTTGCGCTTGCACCGGAGTGAGGTTGAACGTTGGCGTGATCGGCGCCAAACAGTTTCTTCACGCGCTCAATCGCCAAGGCTTCGATTTCGTCGACTACAGCGTTGCCGCCGTAATAACGCTTTTGCGGATAGCCCTCGGCATATTTATTGGTAAGTACCGAACCAGTCGCTTCCATTACGTCTGGCGAAGTGAAGTTTTCGCTCGCAATCAATTGCAGGCCGGTTACTTGCCGTTCGCGTTCCTTGTCGATCAGACCAAAGACTTCGTTGTCACGTGATTTTTCTGATGGCCAAGGCATTATCGAGCTCCTTCTTGTTGTTCAATTTCGGCAAGTTGTGCAACTCGCCGCTCGTGACGACCGCCCTCATATTCGGTAGTCATAAATACTTCGAGAATTTTCTCCGCTTGATCAAAGGTGACAACGCGGCCACCCATTGATAAGACATTGGCATTGTTGTGAGAGCGTGCCATTTCGGCAAGGTACAAGTCGTTGCACAAAGCAGCGCGCACGCCGTTCACTTTGTTCGCAGCAATCTGCTCGCCTTGACCGCTTCCGCCCATCACGATGCCAAATTGGGCCTTGCCATCGCGCACTGCCCTCGCCACTGCGGCGCAAATAGGTGGATAGTCAACGCTTTCGGTGGAGTGAGTACCGAAGTCGGTAACCACATGACCCGCCCGTTCGAGCACGCCGATGAGATGTTGCTTCAGTTCGAAGCCTGCATGATCGGAACCGATCGCAATGGTTTGTTGCTGTGAAGTTGACACCGCGAACGAGCATAGGTCACGACCATTCGCACCGATAGTTTGCTGCGAAATAGCCAAAACTAGAGTGGGCATTGTGACGATCGACCCTCGCACCCCAGTCTTGGTAGGGCAAGCACAGGTGGCCCAACACGAGGAAACGATTGCCAAGGCCAGAGGCCCAATCGAACTGATGGCGCAAGCCATTTCCGATGCCGCGATCGATGCAGGTATAGCCAAACTTGGCAATGCAAGTGCCATCCGCGTCATTCGCTCGCTTTCCACGCGCGAGCCAAACCCTGCGCGAAGCATTGCGCGAGCGCTTGGCATTTCGGCGAACCGATATGCATACACCCCACATGGCGGAAACCTGCCACAAACACTTGTCAATACATCAGCGCTCGAAATTCAACGCGGCGATGCAGACCTGATCATTCTTACGGGCGGCGAAGCAACGCGGTCGCGTCGTCGGGCACGAAAAGCCGAACAGAACCTGGCGTGGATGTCGGCAGCTGCGCAATCCGAAGGTGACGATGCGCCAGAAATTGATGGCGAAGAATTGGTGATGAACCACGAAATTGAGTTGGGCCTCAAGATCATGCTCCCCATCGAGATTTATCCCATGTTCGAAACCGCAATTCGATTTTCAAAACAACGTACGATTTCCGAACACCAGCAGGCAATCAGCGAACTGTGGTCTCGATTCAGTTCGGTTGCGAAATCGAACCCGCACGCCTGGCTGCACAACGAATACAGCGCAGAAGAAATACGAACTCCGTCCGACACCAACCGAATGATCGGTTTTCCTTATACAAAATTGATGAACTCGAACAACGACGTGGACATGGCAGCTGCCCTCATCATGTGTTCGGCAGAGAAGGCCCAGGCGCTTGGCGTTCCCCGAGACAAGTGGGTGTTTCCGCATGCTGGCACCGACTGCCACGAGCACAACTTTGTTTCACATCGCCACTCGTTCACCGATACACCGGCTATTCGGCTTGGCGGGCAACGCGTGTTACAACTGGCCGATACCACCCTCGACGACATTCAGTTTGTCGATCTGTATTCGTGCTTCCCATCCGCGGTGCAACTTGGTGCACACTCTTTGGGTCTTTCGCTGCAGCGTCAACTCACGATCACTGGCGGCTTGCCGTTTGCAGGCGGACCATTTAACAACTACGTCATGCACGCAATTGCTACGACCATGGAAAAGGTTCGCAGCCAGCCACAAGAAAAGGGTTTTGTTTGGGCCAACGGCGGATATGCCACCAAGCATTCGTTCGGCGTGTACGGCGCAACTCCCCCAACTAACGGCTTCAAACACGATTCGCCGCAAGATCAAGTGGATGCGCTTCCAAAACGCGAAGTCACGCCCACTGCAGATGCAGCGGGGCCGGCAACTATCGAGGCGTACAGCGTGATGCACGATCGTTCGGGTAAACCCGAAACCATTCGTTCTGCCGTGCTGCTTGCTAACGGAAGTCGTGCATGGTGTGTTTCGAATGACACGAACCTTGGCGCCGAGATGTGCGCAACCGAATGGGTCGGCAAACCCGTTGCCATAGATGCCGCAGGCCAACTTCGCGCATGACCGACACATTTCCGCGCCAGTACGCACGCACTCAGCGCCTTACGTTGGGCGAACCGCGAACCATCACCGTTAGCCCCGACGGCAAGCGTGTGTTGTTTCTTCGATCGACAAATGGCACCGACACTGTTCAGTCATTGTGGTTACTGCATGTCGAGCGAAACACAGAAGTGTGCATCGCAGACGTGCGCGAACTGCTTGCAGCCAGCGAGGGGCATACCGAATCTGCCGAAGAACAAGCGCGCCGCGAAAGAGCACGCGAAGGTGCTGGCGGAATCGTGCAGTATTCGTGCGATGCCGAAGTGCAACATGTTGCATTCGCAGTTGCAGGACACCTGTTCGTGTGCGACATGCAGCACGCAAATGAAATCGTTATCAAAAGCCCGGCAAGTGGAACGATCTATGACGCGCGCATCAGCCCCGATGGTCAGCATGTTGCATATGTGCGTGATCGATCTCTGTACATGTGCGACTTGCAAGGCGTCGAACGCTGCCTAGCGTCGGAAGAATCGCCCGATGTCACTTGGGGAATTGCCGAGTTTGTGGCTGCAGAAGAAATGAACCGTCAGCGAGGCTTTTGGTGGGCGCCAGACAGCAGTGCTCTTGCCGTGGAGCGCGCAGATCATTCGCCTATTCAAAGCATTTCCATTGCCGACCCAGCGAAACCAACTTCGAATCCAAGCTTGCGGCGTTACCCGTTTGCCGGCACCGCCAATGCCCTCGTTTCGCTCCATCTCGTTGCCATCAACGGAAACCGCATCGCGGTTACGTGGGATTCTGTCGCGTTCGAATATCTCACTTCCGTGCAGTGGAATGCGCATGGCCTGGTCATCTCAGTGATGTCACGAGATCAACACCTCCTCGACATCAGAGCTGTTGATATCTCGAGTGGCCAAACCAATTCGCTGCACACGGAACACGACGAGTGTTGGGTCGAGCTCGTTGTTGGCGGGCCAAGTTTGCTTGAAAAAGGCCTGTTGATGTGGTGCGGCGAACGCAACGGCGTGCGCGCGATCGTGGTGAACAACGACGTCATTACTCCGCACCATCTGCAGGTACGCTCCGTTGTTCGCGCCTCACACGACAACATCATTTTTTCGGCAAACAATGTTCAGCGCCCCCAAGAGTTGCACGTGTTCTCGGTGCATGTATCCGGTGGCGAGGTAACGCAGCTGTCGGACGGCATCGGTATTCATTCCGCAACTGTTGGCGGAGAAACGACGGTTATTCGATCTGCGACGCTAGAAACACTCCGTTCGCGAACCCTCGTAAACAATCAACACCAACTGGCCAATCATGCCGAAGAGCCACTCATCGGAGCCAACGTCTCGCTCCATAGCGTTGGACCGCGCGGCATTGCAACCGCTGTAGTTTTGCCCGAAAATCACGATGGTTCCATACTCCCTGTGTTGTTTGATCCCTATGGCGGCCCGCATGCACAACGTGTGTTGTGCGCCAGCAGCACGTATCTCGCATCTCAGTGGTTTGCTAATCAAGGGTTTTGTGTAGTCATTGCCGACGGCAGTGGCACACCTGGGCGCGGAAGCACTTGGGAGCGCGAAGTTCATCGCGATCTCGCTTCCTCCGTGCTTGCCGATCAACTGACCGTGCTTCGGCACCTTCCCGAAATCGCACCATGCGCAGACACTTCGCGCGTTGCAATCAGGGGTTGGAGTTTCGGCGGATACTTGGCGGCCCTGGCAGTTCTGCGCGCGCCAAAACAATTTCACTGCGCAATTGCTGGTGCACCAGTTACCGACTGGGCCCTGTACGACACCTTTTATACCGAACGCTATTTAGGAAACCCAGCGCAGGATTCGAAGCCATACGACGTTTCGTCACTACTCCACGACGCTGCGCGGCTCGAGCGCCCAATGCTCATCATTCATGGTCTTGCCGACGACAACGTGCTTGCAGCACATTCGTTGCAGTTCAGTACCGCACTGCTGCATGCTGGAAAGCCGCACGAGTTTTTGCCACTGGCGGGCGTTACACACATGACGCCCCAAGAGGTAGTTGCCGAAAACCTATTGCTGCACCAACTTCAGTTTCTGCAGCGTTCGCTCAACGCCTAACTTTTGCGCGCAAGGGCAATGCGGTCGCGTCCCGCTAAATCTTTTCTGATTTCAATATCAACCAGATGCGCCGCACCGAGCACTCCACGTACGGCGTCACCTTGTTGATATCCAATCTCGAGAACCAACCACCCACCTACCGAAAGCCATTCGGACGCGCCACGTGCAACTGCTTCAATGTCTGCCATGCCATTGTTCGGCGCGAACAACGCCGAGTGTGGCTCCCACTTGCGTACGTCATCTGCCATTTCGTTGTCATGTTCGGCAATGTACGGCGGGTTACACACCGCTAAATCCACATGTCCGCGCAAACTAGTTGGTAGCGCGTTCCACCAATTACCTTCCGCAACACGAACGCATTCACCCTTACGGCCAACGCCGACAATGTTCGCGCGCGCTACATCAAGCGCATCGGAGGATGCGTCGGTTAACCACACCGCAGCACTTTCGCGAGGCAACTCAAATGCCATAGAAAGGCCAATGACGCCGCTACCCGTGCCCAAATCCACTACGCAAATTGGCGACGACTCTTGCAGTCGTTTAGTTGCCAGGGAAAGCGCAATGTCTACAACCGTTTCGGTTTCAGGGCGAGGAATGAGCACGCGCTGATCGACAAAAACATCAAGATGCCTAAACGCCCATCGCTTCATCACATATTGCAGTGGTTCGCCCAACAGTCGACGCCTCACCATGTCGTGCAGCGAATTTGCCATGGACACCGTTACATGCTCGTCTTGGGCGGCTAAAAACTCTGGCCCGTCGACGCCAGCTGCGTGTTCGCACAGCCATCGCGCTTCTTGAGCATTACCGACTGATTCAATAGTTTGAGCGAGCATTTCTCGCCATGTCACAACATCCGGTTCAGACATTGGTGTACTTAATCGTTCTTGGCGCCGGCCAACTGCTCGATTTCAAATTGGGCCGTAAGTGCATCAACCACTGGGTCGACGTTGCCGGCCAACACGTCTTGTAGTTGATACAGAGTAAATCCGATCCGGTGATCGGTGACGCGGTTTTCTTTGAAGTTGTAGGTGCGAATCTTTTCGCCCCGACCACCCTTGCCAACTTGCGCCTTGCGCTCGGCCGACATTTTTTCGGCCTGCTCATCTTCGCGAAGTTTCAGCAAGCGAGAACGCAATACGGTCATTGCACGTAATCGGTTTTGCAACTGACTGCGCTCGTCCTGCATTGCAACTACCAAACCGCTAGGAATGTGCGTGATGCGAACGGCAGAGTCGGTGGTGTTTACGCCCTGGCCACCTGGGCCGCTTGCGCGATACACGTCAATGTTCAAATCCTTTTCGTCTATTTC
This sequence comes from Ilumatobacteraceae bacterium, assembly GCA_036746695.1. GTDB lineage: Bacteria > Actinomycetota > Acidimicrobiia > Acidimicrobiales > Ilumatobacteraceae > UBA3006. The sequence continues at coordinate 651,636 of DAIODP010000001.1, forward strand.
AACTTCAACTTCTTCGGCTTCTGGCATCACCATCACGGTTGCAGACGACGTATGTATTCGGCCTTGAGCTTCCGTAACCGGAACACGTTGCACGCGATGCGGCCCGCCTTCAAAACGCAAGCGTGTCCACGCACTGTCGCCCTTGACGAGCATGGTCACTTGATTGATGCCGCCCATTGGCGACTTGTCGAGCGACAGCACCTCTATCGACCAACCATTTCGAACCGCCCAAGCGCTGTACATATCGAACAAGTCGTGCGCAAAGAGGTTTGCCTCTTCGCCGCCTTCAGCGCCACGAATTTCAACGATCAAGTTTTTGCCATCGTTCGGGTCTGTCGGCAGGAGCAAGATCTTTAGTCGCTCTTCCAACTCGGCCATGCGCGACTGGGCAGTCTCCAACTCGGCTTGCAATTGCTCACGCTCCGCGCCTTTGGCGTCGGCCATCAATTCGCGGGCCGCTTCTGCGTTGCCCGAAACATCTTGATATTCGCGAATGCACGTGACCAACGGTGTCTGTTGCTTGTATCGACGGGATGCGTCGCGCAACTTGGCTTGATCGCTCAGTACTTCTTGGCTGCCAAGGCTTTCTTCCAGCGCCTGGTACTCGGCCTCAATTTCTAATAAGCGATCTAACACGGTGGTAAGGCTACGGCGTTTCTATCGACGAACAGGCGCGACTTCGGTAAATGCCGCTGGTTCTACAAGTGAATCTGCCAATTTCTGCAATGCCGGGACCACGTTGTTGACATGAGTAGCAATCAACAATTTGGCTTTGGGTGAAATACGCAAACGAGCATCGGCAGCAAATGCCACCACGTCCACGTCCACCGATGCGGTGCACACCACAACGACCTCATCACCCAAATCATTCTTTCCAACCGCAACACATGGCACTGCATCTTTAACGTTCATTCGCTTCACCGGCGGTTCGGTTGTGTATGCAGTGGAAAGCCCAACTAGTTGGGGGCTCGACACGATGCGGTGACGCAATAGTCGTTCTGCACCCAGTCGATTGAGTGGGTGATGTTCGGCGCCTTCGGCTCGGTGCTTGCCCACAATTTCCACAACATTGCGCAACGATTGCAACGTTGCCTCTTTGCCATGCAACAGCTGAAACGTCTCTCTGTCGTGTACGCCAACACCAATTTCTAGGCGTGCTTCCCCGTTGTCGTCAATAACTCGACAAACTTCCAAACCCATCACCTCGCCGCTTAACACCCCGTGTTCGCGAACGACTTCTGCGCCAGATTCGGCAATCATGGCCGCAAACTTCTCGTGTGCTTCCGAGACCCTTGCTTCGTCCAGCACTGCCTCGGCTTCGGCCGCAACAACTTTTCCATCACTCACCGACCACACATTGACCTGATGTGAAAAAAGCGATGCGCGCCGCGCAAGAACACCAGCACTTTTTTCGCTCAAGATGTTTACAACCTGCACCTGTTGCTTTTCTGCCCACAACAACGCCGGCCCGAGGGCACGGTCGTGTTGTTCGGTTATGAAGATCCAGCCCGTCGAACCATCTCGAGCGGCATCACCAAATGCGAACTCGACAGGAACAAATGAAGCAGTATCTACGCCGCACTGCGATGCGGCCATGCGCAGGCGGGCGTCAGACACTTAGGAAGTTGGCTGTTTGGCGATTTCGGTAAGGAAGTCGGCGTTGTTCTTGAACGTCTTCAAACGATCGATCAACAACTCGAGCCCAGGTGCTGCGTTGCCGTCGGCGGCGAGGCCACTGAGTACGCGGCGAAGTTTCCAAACTTGCTGCAGTTCCTTGCGGTCAAACAGCAGTTCTTCGTGACGGGTGCTGGATGCGTCAACGTCGATGGCCGGATAGATACGACGCTCTGCAACCTTGCGGTCGAGACGAAGCTCCATGTTTCCGGTTCCTTTAAATTCTTCGAAGATCGCATCGTCCATGCGGCTGTTGGTCTCGACAAGTGCGGTTGCAAGAATGGTCAAACTGCCGCCCTCTTCCACGTTTCGCGCCGCACCGAAGAATTTCTTTGGTGGGTACAACGCACCAGCGTCGATACCGCCGGACATGATTCGGCCAGTGGCCGGCGCTGCCAAGTTGTATGCACGTGACAAACGAGTGATTCCGTCGAGGATGATGACCACGTCGTTGCCCATTTCCACCATTCGCTTTGCTTTCTCGATGGTGAGTTCGGCTACGTGCGTGTGCTCTTCCGAAGGACGGTCGAATGTAGAAGCAATAACTTCACCCTTCACTGTGCGGCGCATGTCGGTTACTTCTTCTGGACGCTCGTCAATCAACAACACGATCAACTTCACTTCTGGATGGTTGCGCTCGATACTGGTTGCAATCGTCTTCATCACCGTTGTCTTACCTGCCTTCGGTGGCGAAACGATGATGCCGCGTTGGCCCTTTCCGATTGGCGCAATGAGGTCGATGATTCGAGCTGTCATGTTGTTTGGATCGGCCGCGTTTTCTAGAACGAGGCGCGAATCTGGGAACAACGGCGTGAGATCTTCAAACCGTGGACGATTCTTTACCTTCTCGGCATCAACACCGTTGATGGTTGCAATGTCCAACATCGCAGGATTCTTTTCATTACGTCCTGCAGGCTTCGACATACCCGAAACGAAGTCGCCTTTGCGCAAACCAAATTGACGCGTGAGTCGAACAGAAACGTACGAGTCTTCGCGGTTTGGCAAATAGCCGTTAACACGCAAGAAGCCGTAGCCCTCGTCGCGCAAGTCGAGGTAGCCAGAAACTGATACTGGCTCGGTCGAAATTGGCTCGTTACTTACCTCGGGCTCGTTCAATTCGTAGCGGTCATTGCCCTGTGGTCCTTCGTCGCGCGGGCCTTTACCGCGGCGTCGACGATTGCGGTTGCGATTGCGGTTCGGGTCGAACGGCTCGCGGTCGTTTCCACCTTGGCGATCGTTCCCACCTTGGCGGTCGTTGCGATTGTTGTTGCGGTTGCGATCGTTGTTGCGATTTGGGTTGTAATTCGGGTTGCGTTCGTTTGCTCGCTCGTTGTTGTGACGACGTGCTTCCGGAGCAACTGGCGTGCCTTCGTGCTCGGCCAATTCGATTTCCCAGTCGGCAAGCGGTTCGCCATCGGCACCCAACATTGGGCCCTTCTCGGCTGCCGGTGCGTCTTCTTTCGGTGCTGCGGCAGATTTTGCCGAGGCTTTTGCCGCCACTGGTGCGGCTGGTTTGGTCTGCTCAAGGATCATGTCGATGAGTTCGGCCTTTTTCGCACGTGATGCAGATTTGACACCGAGCGCTGCGGCGATCGCCACCAACTGCTCGCGGTCTTTTGCTTCTAATGCGGATTGTTCTAGGGCTCCATTAGCCACAGGTCCTGCTTTCACGGGCATTCACAGAAATCGTGAGATGCCCTTTCAACCACAATTGCTTGACGCGATACTTTGGCGCCGCATGTTGCGGGGGCTTCGCTCGGGAATCCGAGTCGTTACTGATGATAGCCGATTGATCAGCCGCGTTACAACGCGGATGCCAATTTACGAATGATGGCTTGCGACAAACGCCTCGACAGCCTGCAAGTCATTGGGCAGATTGACGATTCGCTCGCTGCGCTCAAAGAGGTCGGCCACGTGTTCGGGCAAGCCTGGGCGCACTCCTGTGGCCTTTTCAACGGCATCAGGAAACTTGGCTGGATGCGCAGTTGCCAGTGTGATCATTGGCGTACCACGAACCGCAAACTCTTCGGCGGCAGCGATACCAATTGCAGTATGTGGGTCGACCAACATCTTGTGTTCGTCGTACATCCGCTTCATCACTGCGAGTGTTTCGCTGTCGGTGCTGCGATGTGCTCTGAAAGTTGGCGTGATCCATGTGGAGTATTGGTCTGGCTCAACCATCAACTCACCATTTGTTCGGAATCGTTGCAACTGCTGTGCAGTGGCCGAACCATCTCGGTTGTTCATTTCAAACAGCAACCGTTCAAAGTTTGACGACACCTGAATGTCCATGCTTGGGCTCAACGTTGGAACCACTGGCTGCATTGACATTGCCAACGAGTCGAAGAAACGCGTGAGAATATCGTTACTGTTCGAGCCAACGACAAGCTTGTCAATCGATGCACCCATTTGTTTTGCAATCCATCCGGCAAGCACGTTTCCGAAGTTTCCGGTGGGAACGCTGAACGAAGCCTTGGTGCCTAACGACTGCAGTGCAGTGAAGTAATAAACAGTCTGCGCCATAACGCGAGCCCAGTTGATGGAGTTAACGGCCGACAACGAATTGGCGTCTCTGAACGGAGCATCGTTGAACATTGCTTTCACCAAGTCCTGACAATCGTCAAATGTTCCATCAATCGCCACACAGTGCACGTTGGGCGATTCGACAGTAGTCATCTGCCGACGTTGCACATCGCTCACGCGGCCATTCGGATACAAAATGACAATATCTACGTTGCTGCAATGCTTCACGCCGTCGATTGCGGCACTTCCCGTGTCGCCACTGGTTGCGCCAACGATCATGACGCGCTGATTCCGTTGCGTTAATACGTGGTCGAACAAGCGGCCGATCAGCTGCAGTGCAACATCTTTGAACGCAAGCGTTGGGCCGTGGAACAATTCCAGCAAGTACTGCTCTGGCCCAATCTGCACAAGTGGCGCCACATCCGGGTGCCTAAACGACGAGTACGCCTCGTCGCAAAGCCGCGAGAACACGGCCGCATCAATTTCGTCGCCAACAAAGGCCTGCATGATGTGAGCGGCTTGATGGGCATAGTTGCTCGTTGCCAGCGGGGTTACGCGTGGCCACGATTGGGGTACATACAAACCGCCATCGGTTGCGAGGCCGGCCAACAGCGTGTCACAAAAACCTAATTCGGGCGCACTGCCGCGGGTGGAGAGATAACGCATAACTCGATTAATCGTAATCAGTCGGCGATAACGCGAAGTAGTGCGCCAACATGCATCACTACGTCAAGATTGCGCAATTGCGCAATACACGCCTGGACGGCGGCTTCGTTAGCCATATGAGTGAGAAAAACCAGCCTTGCACCGCTGCCTATTCCGTCTTGTTCGGCTGCCCGGATGCTGACGTTATTGTTCGCAAAAATGCCAGTGACCGCGTGCAACACGCCCGGCTTGTCGGCAACTTCAAGCGGAATCAAATACTCACACGAGGTTTGCGCCATTGGCAACAACTTGGCTTTTGTCAGCACACCAAGCGTTGCGTGCGCACCTTTATTTAGGTTGATCGCGGCGTCAATCACGTCGCCAAGTACCGAACTTGCTGTTGGGTCGCCACCAGCACCGCGGCCGTAGAACATCAACGAACCCGATGCTTCGCCGTCGACAACAACGGCGTTAAACGCATCGCGCACGGATGCAAGTGGGTGATGATGTGGAACCATGGCCGGATGCACACGCACCGAGACCGAACCGCTGGATTTTTCCAATTCGGCAATCGCCAAAAGCTTTACTGCGTAACCAAGGCGATGTGCAATAGCAATATCTGCCGCAGTGATTTTGGTAATTCCTTCGCTGTACACGTCGCCGGCAACAACGTTTGCGCCAAATGCAATGCTCGCAATAATTGAGATTTTTGCACCTGCGTCCAAACCTTCTACGTCTGCCGTTGGGTCTGCTTCGGCATAACCAAGTTGTTGCGCGCCGGCAAGCGCATCGGCATAACTTGCCCCGTCCTCACTCATTTTCGTGAGGATGTAATTGGTTGTGCCATTGACAATGCCAAGCACTCGTCTAATTGGTTCACCACGCAAACTCTCGCGCAGCGGACGAATAAGAGGAATGCCGCCACATACAGCCGCCTCAAACAACAAGTCGATGCCAGATTTATCTGCTGCAGCAAACAATTCGGCTCCGTGCGTGGCAATCAGTGCCTTGTTCGCTGTAACCACTGGCTTTCCAGAGGCAAGCGCCTTCAAAATCAATGCGCGTGCTTCATCGATGCCGCCCATCAACTCCACAACCAAATCAACCGTTGGGTCGCTCACAACAAAATCCGCATCTTGTGTCAGCACATCTGCCACCAACGAACCAGCATGCGTCGCAGTATTACGAACCGCCACACGAGCAATCTCCAACCGAACACCGCTTCGAGCCGCAATTGTGTCGGACTGCTGCTTCACCAGTTTGACGAAAGCGGCGCCAACAGTGCCGTGGCCAATTACTCCGATACGAACAACGTGTGCTGTCATACCTTCACGCTATTGCCGTTTATGGCATATCCAAGCGGACCAAATCTTCATAAGTCTCTCGCCGAACAACCAATCGAGCCTCGCCATTGCGCGCAAACACAACAGGTGGACGCGTCACTTTGTTGTAGTTAGAGCCCATCGAGTGGCCGTAGGCGCCCGTCACTGGTGTTGCAAGCAAGTCGCCAATTTGCAATCCGGCCGGAACCATTGCTTCATTAATAAGAACGTCTCCGCTTTCGCAGTGTTTGCCAACCATACGGATCACTTCGGTTCGATCGGCGTTCGCCCTTGCCGGCATGAACGCTTCGTATCCACTTCCGTACATCACGGGACGCGGATTGTCGCTCATTCCCCCATCCACCGAAACATACGTGCGCACACCAGGAATCGGCTTAATCGTGCCCACTTGATACAGCGTGACTGCAGCAGATGCCACAATCGACCTGCCCGGCTCGACAAATACTTTTGTGGTGCGGCGCAGTTCTTGCGTCGCCGCTAATAAATGAACCGACCATTCTGTGATGCTGGAGGCATGCTCGCCTTCTACGTAGGCAACACCCAAGCCGCCACCGAGTGTCAACTCGTCTACCTCAAGTTCGTTAGCCAAATCAACCATGATTTTTGCTGCATGCGTAAAGTTTTCTACCGCAAAAACATTTGAGCCGATATGGCAATGCACGCCGACGAAATCAACCGAAGCCGAGGCTCGCGCACGAGCCGCCGCCTTGTGCGCATCGCCGTTGCCCAAGTTGAAACCGAACTTCGAGTCATTCTGGCCAGTGGCGATGTATTCGTGTGTGTGAACCGAAACGCCCGGCGTAATTCGCAACTGTACTCGTGGCGCAGGAAGCCCCTGTGCATGCAGCGCATCCAACTTGTCCAACTCATCAAAATTGTCTACAACTATGTGGCGAACGCCTGCTTCGATCGCCATTCGTAATTCGTCGACGCTCTTATTGTTTCCGTGCAGTACGCAACTGCTTGCCGGAACACCAGCATGCAACGCAACGAACAGTTCCCCACCCGTAGCAACATCAAGCAACAAACCTTCATCGTGGGCAAGCTTGGCCATTGCCGTGGTAAAAAACGCCTTGGTTGCATAAATCACGCGCTGTTCGCCAAACGCTGCAACCGCTTCATGGCAGCGGGCACGCAAATGCTCTTCGTCATAAACGAACACTGGTGTCCCAAATTGTTTGGCTACATCAAGAAGCGAGCATCCACCAATGCTCATCACTCCATCGGCGCCGATTACGGCTGTGTCTGGCAATAAGTGTTTTGCTATCGCGCTCACATCTGCTCCGGTGCTTCAATGCCCAATAAAGAAAGACCCCGCTCCATCACGCGCGCGGCGAAATCGCACAATGCCAGCCTGCTCATCTTCTGCGCCTCACTTTCCGCACGAAGCACAGGGCAGTGCTCGTAAAAACTGCTGAATTCGCTTGCCAAATCATATAAATAGGTGCACAAACGGTGGGGGCTGTACTTATCCAGCGTGTCCCAAACCGCAGTGTCAAACTGCAATAGCCGAAGTGCAAGCGCCCGTTCTGCGTCGTGCTCAAGCGTTGGAGTGACAGAACGAACCGACTGTCTCTCGATCTGGGCTTTGCGGAAAATGCTGCAGATACGTGCATGTGCATACTGCAAATACGGTGACGTATTTCCGTCAAATGACAGCATTCGCTCCCAATCAAAGACGTAATCCTTGATTCGGTCAGTAGAAAGGTCGGCGTACTTGATTGCACCAATGCCCACCTGGCGGGCAATTTCACTTTGCTGTTCCGCCGACAACTCGGCGTTTTTCTCGCGTACCGAGGTTCCTGCGCGTTCTACCGCTTCGGTCAGCAGCGCGTCCAACTTCACCACTTCTCCGCTTCGACTTTTCAATATTTTGCGATCGTTTCCTAAAACGTTGCCAAACGCAACATGCACCATTTGTGTTGTTTCAGGCACCCAGCCAGCCTTGCGCGATACAACTCCAACCATTTCTAGGTGTTGTGCTTGTGGTGCTCCGACGACATACAAAATTCGTGTGGCCCCAAGTCGTTCCACTCGATCTATCACGCATGCGAGGTCGCTCGTTGCGTAGTTGTAGCCGCCATCTGTCTTACGGATGATCAACGGCAGCGGTTCGTTGTCACGATTTACAAAACCATCCACGAACACCACTTCGGCGCCGTCGCTTGTCTGCAACATTCCCGACTTCTTCAAACGCTCCACAACTTCTGGCAACAGGTGGTTGTATGCACTTTCACCCATGATGTCTTCAGACGTCAACAAAACATCCAACACTCGATAGACGCGATCGAAGTATCGGGTGCTCTCGCCCACCAACAACTTCCACATTCGCAATGTTTCGTCGTCGCCACCTTGCAACAGCACCACTCGCGCGCGAGCCCGCTCTTTAAATTCGTCACTCGCATCAAATTTCGTTCTTGCCTGCCGATAAAACGAATCAAGGTCTCCCACCGAGAGTTCATTTGCGGCTTCGGCTTCACCCAGATCAATCAGGTGCTCAATCAACATTCCGAAAGGCGTTCCCCAGTCTCCAATGTGATTCTCACGAATCACCCGGTGGCCTACAAACTCGAGCATCCGCACCAACGCGTCACCGATCACCGTCGACCGCAAATGGCCCACGTGCATTTCTTTCGCCACGTTTGGCGCCGAGTAATCAATATCCACTACTTCCGGAGCCGGGCTCAGTCCGACGCCCAATCGCGAATCGGCCGCGGCAACCGCTAGCTCGCTGGCAAGAAACGAATTTGAAAAGGTGATGTTGATAAACCCAGGGCCTGCAATCTCGGTGGCGCTGCACACAGCAGACAGGTCTGCGGCATCCAACACCATCTGCGCAACTTCGCGCGGGGTTTTGCCCAACACTTTGGCAAGTGCAAGCGAGCCGTTTACTTGCGCATCGGCACGGTCGCTCCTGCGAACTACCGGGTCGCTTTCATGTCCACCAGCAATCTTGGCGAAGGTTGGTCGCAAGCGCTCCGCAACGGTGAGAACTGGATCGGCCATGGTCCTTCCATTGTTGCCGACCGCAACCCGTTATGTGCGCCCTATTTCACCAAACTGCATTCGTCCGTAATCTGATTCAGCCAAATGCCCTTACAGGCCGCACATACAGGGAGAGCCCTTTGGTGCCATCAAAATAGGCTTGGCCTCCATTCCTGAAGTTTTGATACCACGCAAATGACCAGCTGTATTCGGACGAAGACCAATAGCTCTGATTTAAAAACCCAGGACGCAATGGATTGACATCAGTACACGACGCCGCATTCTCGGATAATTGTCGTGCATAGAGGCAGAGAAAGTGGAGCTCATCAATCGAAGGCAAGAACCAATCTGTTTTCCCACCTATTCCACCGCCAGCATTTCTTTGAGTAATCCAGTGAGCAGCGCCATTCGGATTACAGAAACTGGCGATTTGCGAAGTGTTGCTCGCGCCGGTACCGACTGCGGTGGAAGTGCCGGGAGCAGGTATCGCTTGTGTTTCCTTACCTGCACACCATGTGAAAGTTTGTCGCGCAGCACTGTCGTACCAAGTGGTTGGTCCGACTTCCATGTACTTTGCCGATCCAGTGCCACTGGTGTAAAACACCTCACCACCGCCAGGCCCTATGTCGCCAACAAGACAATCAGCCCCCCACTCCAACTTTTGAGCGCAAGTTGGATTGTAAATTGTGAAACTCAAATCAGTCGTTGAAGAGATACCGATGAATCCATTTCCTGCTGCGTCCACAAACGCGCCAGCATCGATCTGCACGTAATACTCCGTCTTGTACGTAAACATCGGTGTAAGTGAAAGCCGAACAGTGATCTGCGTGGTCCCGTTTCCATACATTCCATTTGATGATGGATCTAAACCGTCTGCAGGAATGATCTCAAAGTTTGAATTATCTAATGACTTCTTGACGTAAACATTCTTGCCAAGCACGCCCCAAACTGGTTCAGAAAAATTCAACACGATTGTGGTTGAATCTGAAACACCTGTTGCATTATCTGACGGCGTAGTTGATGTCAGTGTTGGCGCAGTGGTGTCCGCCGCGACCGTTGTGAAATTGAGTGTTGCACTGTCGGTGAAGCCTGCGAAGAAATTGCCCGCACTGTCACCAAATCCAGCTTCCATTGTTATGTAATAACTCGTTCCGGCCAACAAATCACTCGATGGATTAACTGTGATTTGCGAACCACCACCCGAGAGTTCAGGAATGCTGAACTCTTGGACAGTCGAGTTATCACTTGATTTCTTCAAATACAGTTTTGATCCGATCCTGCGATTGCTTACGGATTCCGAGAAGTTAAGAACAATGTTGGAATCAATTGCCACTCCAATTGCATTGTCGCTAGGGACAGTTGAGACAAGTGTTGGAGTGGTTGTGTCAATAACTATTGCTTTTGATGCACTGATTGAGTTTGCCCCGCCTGGCACAGGCAATTTCAACACTGCATTGTTTCCCGATACATCACGAATCGTTCCACCGTTAAGCGCCAAGGCAGTTGTGGATGCGTAATCAAGATCACTCGACGTGTCCCCGGCACGAACTTTGTAGTCAAACCTCAGCGTGGATGTTCCGCTTCCCGAGTAATAGTTGGCAACACGATCAGTTGCTCCAGTTTCCATCGTGATTTGTGGTGTACCTGTAACAGTCACAGTTTCATTAAATGCAACTAGCACAACGATGGTGGCGTCAATTTTCTTCCAACCATCAAACGTCGACGACGTGACACCAGTAACGGTAGGTGCAGTTGTGTCTCCAGGAACAGTGCTGGAAGTTGACGTCGTACTAGAAGTTGACGTCGTACTAGAAGTTGACGTCGTACTAGAAGTTGACGTCGTACTAGAAGTTGACGTCGTTGGAGCAGAACTTAATTGTGGGGATACGGCCGTCGTAGAAGTTGATACTGGAATTGACGTAGTAATTGACGTAGTAATATTCGCATTAGTTGGTGCAACGACACTGGTAGTAGTGGTTGTTGCATTCTTTACTGTCGGATCTACCACGAACCACCTCACTGGTGTATTTGTTGTCAAACACATACCCGTCATTGGCCAACGCAGTACGCGTGTGCTGCTACTCGCACACGCAATGATTTTGTTGCCAGTAGCAGGTCTTGCAAGACGAGTGTTTTTCTGAAAACACTTTTCAGCCTGTGCCATCGTCATTTCACGGTTCCGTAGATTCACACAAACGCGTGGCGATGATCCTCGCGCTTTCCACACCACCTTGAACTCACTCGATCGATCACACCGTCGATCAACACTCGCCTTCAGGACGGATGTCGCATTGTCTACACACACCACAATGTCCCTCAGATCAGGCGCCTTGGGGCTTGCAATGGCCGTCTGTGAAAATACGACGACTCCAAGAATTATCACCGGTCCAATACATAGGAACCGCAGAACCCTGACTGCTTTGTCCATCTAGTTGGATTATACATCCAATTAGATGTCTCATCTACTTATGTTGGTTTGGTTGCAACACATGGGCCAGCGTTGCAACAAACGTCTGCACCCACGCCTTTTCCTGTTCTTCAGAAGCGCCCATATCCACCACCAGTCGGCCCATCAACTGCGACTGAATCCAATAACTAATCCCATCAAGCGGAAGATCGGGATTGATCAAACCTCGATTTCTTGCGGCCTCGAGTGTCTCAGAGAGATGCAGCGATCCCTCGATTTGAGCGTCAGTCAACGACTTCTGCATGACTTTGCTTTTTGCACTTGCAACAATCCGGTCGGCTCGGCGCAACCGACGCATCCGACCGCTTGATCCGCCATCTGCTGACAAAGCAAATTCAATCGCAGCCAAAATATCTTTAGTGCTCTTTGCTTGAAGAATGAACTCGCGCATGAGTTCCATCTCGACCAACTGGCCGCTGATGGCATTCTGCGTTTCGATTGCCGCGATAAGCCCAGCGCGACTCCCAAAATGGTGGTAAATCGAACTGCGTGAAACACCAGATTTTTCGATTACTCGGTCGAGGTTGAAGTCGGTCGATCCACACTTTTCTAGCTCGACCAAAGCAACTTTCTTAACACGCTCAATGGTCTCTAAACCATCAGATCTTTTGCGTGTTTTAGCCATACTCCTTCCATTGTTGCCGACCGCCACCGACTTCAACGATCAATTAACTCCAAAACGTTCCAAACAACCAAAATAAAGCACTTTCCCACTACTCTTGCTTGCGTGCCCTTGAAGTTCAACCATTTGCCACTTCGTCAAGTGGTTGCCGACACCATTCGAGAGATGATTTTGACCGGCGCTTTGCAGCCTGGGGAACGGTTACTCGAAGACGATCTCGCCAAAAAGTTGGGGGTTTCTCGAAATCCGGTTCGTGAGGCAATTCGGTCGCTGGAAGCAACCGGCCTCGTGGAGGTTCAAGCGCGGAAAGGTGCTTACGTTTCAGGACTAGAACCAAACGAAGCCATTCAGCTCTTGGAGCTTCGTAGCGTGATTGAGGCCTACGCGGCAGAATTGGCGGCCAAGAACCGCACCGATTTGGACATCACCAAAATGAAAGATCTCATCGAGAAAGGCAAGAAAGCCTCTGCCGACAACGACTTGGTTGCAGCATCTTCTTGCCACCGAGAATTCCACCTTGCAATCGAACATGCCGCAGGGAACAGATATCTCGAATCGACTGTTGAACCATTGCGAAGCCAAACCGAACTGATCTTTTCTCGACTTGCAGATCGTCGAGGCGTCCTCAGTTGGTCTGAGCACACAGAGATTTACCGCGCGATTGCAGATGGTGATGTGAAACTTGCTCGAAAGTGCACCATCAATCACATGATGTCAGTTACAAATGACCTTAAAGCGTTAACCAAATAACTTAAATGAAACCGAGTGCGTTAATTGTTGGGACAGGAATTGCAGGTGCATCTATTGCTCATGCGCTTTCCAAGTCGCACTCAGTTACCGTTATAGAAACTGAATCGAGTGCTGGCTACCATTCCACAGGTCGATCAGCTGCTTCATTGTCCACAACTTCTGGCCTGCGTGAGGTATGCGCACTAGCCGAGGCGAGTCGCAAATTCTTTATGGATCCTCCAAAAGGGTTCACGGAAATTTCGTTGACATCACCGAAGGGACTTCTGTGGATCGGCAGAGATGACAATGATGCTGATGCTCTCAATGAACTCACCACCAGAAATTCAGAAGGCCTTCCGCTTGCTCACCGTGTTGACACAGAACAGTGCAAACAGATCCTCCCGCAGCTTCGCGACGAGGTAATCCAAGTGGGTGGTGTCTGGGAACCCGATTGTTTAACACTGGACGTCGCTGAAGTTCTTGCTGGGTACATCCGCCAGTCAAAAACATCGGGAGCCAATTATCTTCTTGGCACCAGATTTCAATCTGCCCAGCAAAGGGCTTCATCTACGTGGCAGATAACGACCAACAATGGAAATTTTGAAGCAGACATCTTGATAAATGCTGCAGGTGCTTGGTCTGAAGAGATCGCACAAAAATCAGGATTAACCACTATTCCGTTACAGGCTTATCGAAGAACAGCGGCAATTGTAAAAGCTCCAGAACACACCTCCGTCTGGCCACTGACGATGGACATTGGTTCGCGGGTCTATTTCGAACCAGAGTCTGGTGGACTTCTGTTCTCCCTGTCTGAGGAAACCCCACGTGCCGCAGAGGATTGCAAGCCCGAGCAAGAAGACATTGCTCTCGCCCTCGATCGCCTAGAAGAGTGCATTGATCTGGACAGCAGACACGTCATCCAATCTTGGGCGGGATTACGCACCTTTGCACATGACCGTTTACCAATTATCGGCGCAGACTCAGAATGCCCCTCTTTTTACTGGCTTTCAGGACAGGGAGGGTCGGGAATCAAAATTGCGCCCGCTGCATCAGAATTGTTGCAAGCCGAGATTAATGAGTTGCCTCTACCTAAGAAATTTGAAGAAATCGGCATCTCATTTACAACATTTTCACCAGATCGTTTTAACTAACTTTAGAAACTCTCTTAAAAGTAAACTTCAAGTAGCAAAACGATGCTTGAAAGTGCAGAAAAAGTAAGAACTGCAACTCGCGAATAACCCTTGTCTAAAAATCTGGAAGCCCAGCGATTTGCAATCATGCCAATCACGTACCCAGGCAACAAAAATGATCCCAACGCGAAATCATGCCCGGTCATACCGCCGCTGACGGCCAAAGTAATTAACGAAAAGGTCGCACCCACAAGAAAGAAACCAGCAAGCGTGGCTCGCAGTTTCTGTGCAGTCTCTCGTTGATATACAAGAGCCATTGGCGGCCCACCGACCGATGTCAATGTACCCATAACCCCTGAAACCAATCCTGCAGCAGAGAGAGTTGTTCGGTTTGTTTTTATCTTCCATCCAATCGAAGTCATCAGAACACCGACAAGGACCAAAACCGCGACCAAAACGATTACCGCATCCTTTGAAAATGCAATTACCGCCCAACCTCCGACGATTGTGCCAAGTACGCGGCCGAATATTGCCCACTTCATTCCATTCCAATCGACTGCTCCACGCTCTCGGATAAATACCGTCAGCGTGACTGCAACACCTACGAGGAGCAAGGGGCCGGGAATAAAAGCTTCATCAATCAGAGCAAGCGCGGGGGCCGACACCAGACCAAGACCAAAGCCAAGCGACCCTTGAATCATGGCTCCAGCTGCGACAACTAGTACTGCTAAGACATATTGCCAAAATGAAATTGATGCCGAGTCAAGTAGGGCCCTCACATTTAAACCGCAACAGTTTTTGGCTGTCGCACCGTTTGAATAAAGAGTCGCAGAGCAACAACTGTAAGCAACGAACCAAAAAGGAAATTCGACAAAGAATCTGAAATGACATCTGAAAGGTATCCACCGGCAACGGCTGAGATTATTCCCGTGCAACCAACAAAGGCAGCTGCTTGCAGATTGACATTCTTATTTGAACGATTCCGAATGGTTCCAGTAATTGCTGTAGGGATAATCACGGCGACCGACGTACCTTTGGCGATCACTGGAGGCAATCCCAAAAGAATCATCATGGCCGGCACCATCACCACGCCACCACCGACACCGAGCAAGCCGGCCAAAACACCAGAGACGACACCAATCGCAAAAAGTAGTACGACAGACCAGAAAGTCAGTGCATGCTCCACAGCTGAACCTGGGGTGAGAAATAAACGAATGGCGGAAGCTACAAGAATTGCCGAGAACGAATAAGCCAAAGTTTTCTTATTGACTGTTACAAGCAATTTAGTTCCATAAATTGCCCCTAAAACTGCGCCGATAGCAAGCGGTAACGCAACCGCCCAATTCACATTTCCATGATTCCAGTAGGTAAGAAGACTTGCGGCAGAAATTGGGAGTGTTGCTCCCAACGAGGTTCCGTGTGCGTTTTTCTGCTCCATTTTTGCGACAAGAAGTAGCCCTGGAACAATCAAGATTCCCCCGCCTACGCCAAACAAACCGGACAAGAAGCCGGCCAAAACACCCACGACTGCGTACTTCAGAAACATTATTTTCCCATCTCTAAGATTTGACAAAACAAGCGGAGAAATGACCTGGTGATTTCTCCATTAGTTGTGGGGTCTCCACCCGACAGCGAGCCTCGGCAAGCGGGCAACGTGTGTGGAACCTGCAACCTGATGGTGGAGACATGGGATTCGGTATTTCACCTGTGAGAGGTATTCGGATTCTCGATCGCTGAATAATTGGGTCTGGGACAGGCACACTTGAAAGAAGTGCTTCCGTGTAGGGGTGAATCGGCCTTGTATAAACCGCATCGACTGGCGCGTATTCAACCAACGACCCCGAATACATGATCCCAATCTTGTGAGATACATGTCGAACAACCGACAAATCGTGGGCAATAAAGAGGTACGAAACGCCCATTTCTATTTGCAGATCTTTTAGCAAGTTAACGATTTGAGCTCTAACCGATACGTCCAGAGCGGACACGGGTTCATCAGCAATGATGAATTTTGGACGAAGCGCAAGAGCACGTGCTATTCCGACTCGTTGACGTTGACCGCCTGAAAATGCATAAGGAAATCGGTCTATCGCATCTGCCGGCATTCCGCATTGCTCCAAGATTGCTACCACTGCATCGCGAGCAGATTCAGTTGATTTAGCCAGCCCGTGCACAACTAGCGGCTCGGCGACTATCTCTCCGACCGTCATTCTTGGGTTTAGAGAAGAATACGGGTCTTGGAAAACCAATTGCATCTGTCGGCGCATTTCTCTAATTTCCGACTTGGACGAAGATGAAATCTCTTTACCGTCAAATACAACTTTGCCCGATGTCATAGGAGCACTGCCCAAGATTGCGCGACCAGTTGTGCTTTTCCCAGATCCTGACTCGCCCACCAAGCCAAGCGTCTCGCCAGGAGCAATATCAAAACTCACGTTCTCGACTGCGTGAACCAACTTGCGGTTGTCTCGAAACAATCCAGTCTGGCCAACAGGGAATCGAACCGACAGATTTTCGACATGTACGAGTGGGGTCTGTGTCATTGCATCACCTTCAGTGGGTTCCAACATGCGACCTGTCCATTTCCAAGCGTTTGCAAAGTTGGGCGTTCGCTTCGGCACCGATCAGTCGCTTCGATGCAACGAGGCGCAAACGAACATCCTGCAACTTCAATCTTCATGTCGGGAGGAGATCCCGGAATGAGTTCAAGACGCTCTACATCGATTTCAAAATGAGGAGTAGACCGCAATAAGCCTTGAGCATAAGGGTGCTGTGGCTTTGCGTACAGGTCGTAAATGTTCGCCTCTTCCACGATTCTTCCCGAATACATGACAAGCACTCGGTCGCAAACTCCGGCTACTACGCCCAGATCGTGGGTAATCAAAACAACAGAAATTTCTAGCTGTCGTTGTAAATCTGCAATCAAATCAAGAATTTGGGCCTGGATAGTTACGTCCAATGCGGTTGTCGGTTCATCTGCAATCAACAACGCAGGTTCGCATGCCAACGCTGAAGCAATAAGGACTCTTTGTCGCATTCCTCCCGACAACTCAAAAGGATATTGATCGACACGACCACGAGGATTAGAGATGCCAACTAGATCAAGCAACTCAATAGCTCGCTCACGGGCCTTTTGCTTGCTGTACTTCAAATGATGGCGAGCGACTTCGGCGATTTGATCACCAATCGTCAATACCGGATTTAACGAGGTCATTGGATCTTGAAAGATCATTGAGATTTCTCGTCCGCGTATTTTGGCAATACGTTTCGGTGCCTCCTGGTCGTCCCCAATGATTTGCTCGCCCCTCCATCGAACCTGTCCGGCCACCACCTTGCCGGGGAGTTCGGTGAGGCCGAGGATGGCTTGAGCGGTAACGCTTTTGCCTGATCCAGACTCGCCAACGATTCCGAGGGTCTCGCCCTTGTTTACATGAAATGAGGCTGCACGCACCGCGTGAACTGTTCCCGCTCGCGTGAAGAAATCCACGGTAAGGCCGTCGACTTGAAGCAATTTCTGGTCGGTTGACGAGTCATTCATTACATACCTGCCACGGCACGTGAAGCGAATCTCTTATCTCGTTCGCGAGGATCCAGTGCAACTCTCAACCATGACGCAACAAAATTCATGGCCAGCACCAACGCCGATACCACAATGCCAGGAATGACCGACAAGCGTGGGTCGGAAAAAATGGCATCTCGACCCATATTTGCAACGACGCCCAACGAAACATCAGGAAACTGCAAACCTAAACCGAGAAATGAGAGCGTCGCTTCAGCAAGAACAATTCGCGCAAATTCGAGAACTCCAAGCGTTAGCAACGCCGAAGTTAAGTTCGGAAGGATGTGCTTAAACATGATCCGAGTGGTCTTTGCGCCGATCAGTTCAGCAGCTTCGACATATGCCTCCTGTTTCACCGACATCACGACACCACGCGTCATGCGTGCGTAGACCATCCAACCATTGAATGAAAGCACGAATATCAAGGTCCAGGTGCTTCCACCTAATACGGCAATCATGATCATGGCAATTAATAAACCGGGGAACGCAACCTGAACGTCTGTCCAACCGCTAATCCATCGATCGGTGCGGCCTCCGATGTAGCCCGAAATCAAACCGAGTGTGATGCCTACGCTGCCTGCAATGATCACAACCATTGAGCTGATAAACAAGGTTGTTCGCAGTCCGTAAATCAGTCGCGACAACATGTCATAACCCTGCAAATCTGTGCCCAATACAAAAGACCAGCTGCCGCCATCGGACCAAAAAGGCGGCAAGTCGGCGGATGAAAGCGTTCCTTCAGCCGGCCCATACGGTGCGAGAAACGGGGCGAAAATCGCGGTCAGTCCAAGAAGGATTAATACAAGCAAGCCAAAGACACCACTCTTGTCCGAAAGCAAACCTCGGAATAAACCTCCCGTGGCTGATCGCACTTCAAACGGGCGTCCCGAAAGTGACCCTTCCTGTTCCGCAGCATCATCCGTCTCACGAACGCCTGCAGAGTATTCATCATTTGACGTTGAATTACTCATGAAATTCTCACTCTTGGATCGATGAATTTATAAACGAAATCAATAGCGATGTTGATGACAACAACAAATATTGAAACCACTAAAACAATGGTCTGCAGAAGGAAAAAATCGCGTTCGCGAATGGCAAGGATTGCAAGACTTCCGAGGCCATTGACTCCGAATACGCCTTCTACTACGACCGTAAAACCGGCTAGAGCACGTATCAATTCCCAACCTGCAAGTGTCACAAATGGAATCAATGCGTTTCGCAATGCATGCACCGCCACTACTCGCCTAAGTGGCAAACCTTTAGCTTTTGCTGCCTTCACATATTGTGAGTTCAGCTCATCGATCATTGCGGATCTCACTGTCATAGCTAAACGACCAATCGCAGGCAATGCCAGGGTCAAGCTAGGCAATAACAGGTGCGTCCAAGGGCCCGGTCCAATATTTACAAGCCCGAGCTTGACGCTAACGATAATGATGAGGACCTGTCCTAAAAAGAATTGCGGCATGGAAAGCCCTGCCAAACTCATCGTTACAAGAAGCTTGTCGGAGATTCGGCCAGGTTTGATGGCCGCCAGCATCCCCAGCACTACGGAAATGCTTAAAGCAAACAACATTCCCATTGCGACAAGTTGCAACGTACGAGGAAGAAAATCGAAAACGACCGAAAGAGTGTCGCGATTAGTGAATTTGGCCGAGGTGCCAAAATCTAAACGTATTACATCGCCTAAATAATCAAAAAACTGTGTTATTACAGGTCGATCAAAACCAAGATCAGTTCTCAGTCTTGCTCGTTGCTCTAGAGAAGCAGAGAGCGGCAGAATGAAGTTCACCGGGTCTCCAATCAGCCGAGTTGTGACGAAAACCGAAATTGTGACACCAACTATCACAATTAGGCCTTGGCCAATTCGACCGATTAAATACCGGATCATTCCCTTCTGCCGCTCTCAGTTCAGTCTCTACGAAAGAACCGTCAGTTGACGGTCATTTCCTTTACGAGGAGTTTGGAGTCAACTCGTGGAGTCCAGGCCAAGCGTGTGCTTAGGCCATAGATGTCCTGGTTGTTGATAATCCACACGAAGTAAGCCTCGTCGTAAGCAATCTTGACTGCTTCGTTGTAGATCTCGCCTCGTTTTGTGGCATCAAGCTCTGAACGACCATCGTCAATGAGCTTCTTCAAAGCTTCATTCGAGTTCGAGGAGCCAATTCCGCCTGCCTGGTAATAGGTCGACAACTGACGGTCTGCATCGAGAATGTCGTTCGACGACGATACGTATACCGAGTCAGCACGATTTTCGCGATCGAACAGTACGTCAAGGTATGCACCGAATTCGAGGATTTCAAGATTGACCTTCAATCCTGCAGCAGTCCAATAACCAGCTACTGCTTCAAGAAGCTCTTTGTCCTTCAACCAACGTCCGGATTCGCCAACGAGTTGTACTTCGGCGCCGGTAGCACCTGCTTCTTCAAGCAGCGCCTTTGCCTTTTCGACATCGTATGGGTATGCACTAAGCGTGCTGTTGAATCCAAGAATTGAAGGGCTCAGCAACTGGCCAGCGTCAACGACGCCGTAACCACCGAACAGTGTGTCAGCAATTGTCTGCTTATCTACTGCGTAGTTAAGTGCTTGTCGAACCCGCAAGTCTTTAGTAATTCCCTCGTCAGCATCCAAGATCAACACTGGGTGCTCCTGGCCTTGAGCTGTTGCAACCACTGGCGCAGATGCTGCGTCTTGTGGGTTCAAGTTGGTAATTACGTCGTACTTGCCCGAAGTCAATCCTGCAAGTCGAGTTGCGGAGTCGGATATGAATTCAAAAGTTACTTTTGAAACATTGGCCTTATCGCCCCAGTATGAATCATTTGCACTCAGGACAATGTTGACGCCCACTGAACGGGAATCAAACTTGAATGGTCCGGTGCCGTTAGGTGCATCCGACAAATCGGCTGCATCTTTTGCTGATGCGGGCAACATTTTCATCCAGTACATGCGAGCAGGAAGCACGCCATCGCGGGCTGCCGTCGTGATTTGTACTGTTGTTGCGTCTACTGCAGTTGCACCCGTGAGACTCTTGAAGAAACCATCATTTTGAGTCTTTCCATCTGCAACTAGCTTGACCATGCGCTCGACAGTGGCCACAACGCTGGCGGAATCAAATGGCGAACCGTCATGGAAGGTGACACCTTCACGAAGTTTAAACTCCCATGTGGTGTCATCAACTTGTGTAGGCATATCTGCCGCAAGTCCAGGCCCGATGTTGCCGTCCGCATCGCGAACTAGCAATGTTTCATAAATATTGTCGTTAATCGCACGCTCTCCGCCGTCATCGACGAGTTGTGGATCAAGACTGGTCGGTTCAGAACCAAGTGCGATAACAATTTCGGCTGAGCTTGTTGACTCTTCCGAAGTTGCATCCCCCGATTCTTCGCCGCTACCACATGCTGCAAGTACAAGACCAGCTGCAATAAATAGCGGCGCAAGTTTTAATTTTTTGCGCATTTCTCCCCATTTCGCTTGTAGTGCCACGAGCCGAATGAATCGTGGTTAACGGTATACAATAAGCAGTCTTGTGACAAAGGTCAAATCTGAAACCATGGTGCAAATGCCCGACGACTATCGGCTTTCCGTTGGTCTCGATCACCGTTCTCTCGGGCAAACCATCACTGAGCGCCTTCGAGACCAGATTTTGAGCAATCAACTGAAGCCGGGCGAACGGCTGATTGCCGACGATCTAGCTCTGACATTCGGCGTTTCGAGAAGCATGATCAGAGAGGCTCTTCTGCTCTTGGCGACAGAAGGTTTCATCAACATCATTCCTCGAAAGGGAACATTCGTTACTCAAATGAGTGCGAAGCAAGCTAACGATCTATTCGAAGTTCGTCTATTACTCGAAGGACAAGTTGCTTCGCTCGCCGCCGAACGTCGAACAGATGAAAACCTGCGGGATCTTCGTGAAACGGTGGGCCTCGGATTGGCCGCAGCGCTTGCTGGAAATGTTGATCAGCTTCCAGCTTTAAACACCCGATTCCACAATCTTTTGGCCGACACTGCGGATAACGATTATTTGACTGAGACTTTAAGTCGATTATCGAACATCATTCAATGGGTTTACTCTCGTCGAATCATTGAGCGATCAACCGATTCATGGAAAGAACATTTGCGGATTG
This sequence comes from Ilumatobacteraceae bacterium, assembly GCA_036746695.1. Lineage (GTDB taxonomy): Bacteria > Actinomycetota > Acidimicrobiia > Acidimicrobiales > Ilumatobacteraceae > UBA3006. Next base: position 673,434 of record DAIODP010000001.1, read on the forward strand.
TTGATGCGATTGAACAAATGGATCCAAACGCTGCCAATGCAGCTGCTCATGACCATATAACTAGAGCGTGGGCGGCCTACCAGCAACCAGCTGGGTGAATAAGTTAAAAGCCTTTTACAGATCCACCGTCAACTCGAACGACTGAACCTGTAACAAAGCTGCTTGCACGTGAGCAGAGAAACGCAACGACATTCGCAAACTCGCGAGCGGTGCCAACTCGCTTGAGAGGAATGGCCTCAACGTGGTGGGATCGAACTTCATCTAGCGACATCCCTGAACTCGCTGCTAAAGCTTCCTCAAATCTTGAAAGTGCAGGTGTTTCAAACTGGCCCGTCACAACGACATTCACATTCACAAATGGTGCAAGTTCGAGAGCAAGAGACCTGGCTGCCGCTGTAACACCGCTTCTGAAAACTGATGAAAGCGCCAAATCAGGAGTGGCTTCTACAACCGAGCGAGCAGTTAGGAATATGAGGCGACTCTGCGTGCCTGAACGAAGGTGTTCGCTGGCAGATCGTGCAATTTCTAATGCTGGGCGCAGCATCGAGTTAAATGCGGCATCATCGAAACCCGAAGTGTCAAGAATTCCGCCCGGCTTTCCACCACCTGTATTCACGATTACAACATCAAGACCACCCAATTGCTCTGCAGCCGATTCGACCATCGCGGCAGCCGAACCAGGCGTTGTCAGATCCCCAATGATGCATGCGTGCCCGCCCACCTCACGACGGGCATCCTCACAACGCTGACCATCTCGACTTGTCAGAGCGACTTTCGCCCCTTCTTCGACCAAGACGCGCGCAACCTCTTTACCCAAACCGGAAGACGAGCCAAAAACTAGGGCTTTCGCATTTTGCAATCCCAAATCCATAACCGATCAGCTCCCCATCCAGATAGTTCGTTGCAACGTATAGAAGTCCATAACGGTTGGGCCATATTGTTCTTTGTGCGTTGCTGTGCCCGACTGTTTAATGCCTCCAAATGGTGCATTAAATGCAGCGCCGACTGTTGGCCGATTAACTCGCACCATTCCAGCTTCCACTAATTGAGCACAATGCTGGGCCTTGGAAATACTTTGCGTGCAAATTGACGCTGAAAGACCATATGAAACATCATTCGCTGAATTGATCGCCTCATCAATGTCTTCGACTGATTCGAAAGTGACAACAGGACCGAAGATTTCGTTTTGAACAACACTTGAATTACGTTTTGCACCCAACAAAATAGTTGGTTCAAAGAAAAACCCGTGTTGTAACTCGCCTGCCGCAGACCGACGTCCACCAATTGCGATCTCGACTCCGTCCTTTACTCCCTCTGCAATTGCAGATTCCATAGATGCAACTGCAACAGCGTCAACCAACGGCCCCATGGTTGACTCGGGAGCGTTTCCTGGACCCAGCACAATCTTTTTCATTTCCTTCAGCACTCTTTCAAGGAGTACATCAAACATGTTTTTTGCAACAATGATTCGTCCTGCCCCTGTACATGCTTGTCCAGCAAGCGAAAAACTTGAACGTATAACGACATTGACTGCCAAGTCGATATCTGCATCGTCCAAAACTAGAACAGGGTTTTTGCCACCAAGTTCCAATTGAACACGTCTTCCGATGCCAATCTCGCGGTGAATTTTCTCGCCAGTTGCATTAGATCCGGTGAAAGTAATTGCGTTTACTCTTTTGTCTGCGACCAAAGGCGCCCCTGCGGCAAAACCGTGCACAACATTGAGCACTCCAGCCGGCAGACCTGCTTCCTCAAATGAAGATGCGAGATGATCACCCATCAATGGCGCGAGTGGCGAGGGTTTAAAGACAACCGCATTCCCTGCTGCTAATGCAGGACCAATTTTTCTACTCGCCAAATTAAGCGGGAAGTTCCATGGGGTAATTACACCGACGACGCCTACAGGGCCGCGAACCGAATAAACAAGCGGGGTGTCATCGCTCGGGAACGTAGCGCCAGAGAGCCGATACGCCTCGGTTGCATATAGCTCCAGGTTCTTAGGAGTTCGTGAACATTCATTGCGGGCATCGGCAGCAAGCTTCCCCTGCTCTTTCACCATGTCGGCAACAAGCGTCTCGACTTTCCCATCAAGAATTCTGGAGGCCTTCGAGAGAATGTTTGCTCGCTGAGTTGGAGTTGTTCTACCCCACTGCAATGACGCTTCACAAGCTGCGTCTATCGCAGCCTCCACATCAGCGCTATCGCTATCCGGTGCGATTGATACGACCTCTCTAGCATCGGCCGGATTGCGTCGCTCGAACACCTTCCCGCTCTTTGCTGGAACGATTGTTCCACCTATGCGATTACCAACTTTTACTTCACTCACCAGAAGTACCTTTCAACAAAGTAAAACAACTATTTAGTCGCTGGCGGCTGCCAATTGTCCCATTTTGAGAAATCAGCGACAACACCCATCGAATCGAGCAAGGCAGTAATTCCTGCCTTGCAACAAGCAATGTCTTCTTTCGTATGTCCACCAGAAACACCTATGCCACCGACAACTTCTCCGTCTACTTCGATTGGCCAACCACCAACGAAAATTGCGAATCGTCCACCATGCATGTTCATGATTCCAAAGGCTTCTTGGCCAGACTGCGCATTCGTATAGGTATGTGTTGGGCGTCGATGGCAGGCAGCAGTAAACGCCTTGTTAATTGCTATTTCGACGCTTGTCGATTTTCCATTGTCTGGTCGCTTAACCACGATTGGCCAGCCACTTGAATCGCACACGCAGATTACGGATCCAATTCCGAGTTCCTTTGATTTTGCCAATGCGGCGTTCACAATCAATTCTGCTTCTTCAAGCGAAAGTGTTTTCTTATTTAGCATGAGTTTCCATCCCGTCGTTTTATCTCTAATAGTTTTTTCACTAACAGTTTTGTACTAGCTACTTATTTCTTTCTTAAATTTCTCCCAAGCGACACCCGCAGCTGCAACATCTTGCAACGCTAATCCTTGAGTTTCAAAAACCACAATGGAGTTGTTTGCCCGAGGAGTGCTGACTTTGTCTGCGCAGACATCTTTGAATTCAATTGCGTCTTCCCATCGAAAGAATCCTTCGTCTACGGCTTGAATGAGATCGCCGCATTCAATCTTTGATCCCTCGACATCGTCGCACACTACGGATACTGCACGAGCCATCAATTTGGGAGGAAGTTCGCATTTGTCATATTTCGTTGAGCCAACCGCACAAATAAGGGCTTCGGAATGAACCGCTTCCGCTTCAAATAGTGGTTCGGTGGCGGGAGTGAGCGTGACGACAATTTGGGCACCATCAATTGCTGCACTTGGAGTCTCGGCAATTTGGGCTTCAATTGCACGAGAATTTGCCAGGTCTACAAGTGCTTGCGCTGCTTCTTTACGTGGATCGTAGATTTTTATAGATTCGAGCGTTTTAACTGAATCAATCAGCATTTCGAGGTGAAGTCGACCTTGTCGACCGGCGCCAATAATTGCGCCTTTGTTGGAATTTTCAGGTGCAAATTTCTCGATTGCGATCTGACACAAAACTGGCGTCCTCAATCTTGTCAGCACATCACCATCAAGCGTGCATAAAAGATTTCCTTGATCATCAAACAGCACATTCAAAAACGTGAATACACCATCTTTGGTTGCATAGACCTTTCCACCAGAGTACGGCGGAGCTACTGCAGCCATCGCACTTGCCATTTGACCTTTTGCAGAGGCCCGCACTCGGATGGTGTTGGCAGCCTCGCCATTGCCCCAGTCCTTTAGTGCTGCACTCACTGCACCATAAATCGAGGAAAGGTTCAGAAGACGATCTACCGCAATGTCATCAATATGTGGAACTGACAATTCTCCCGCCTTTCTCTGCAACGAAACCGCTTCGGAGTGAATACTGTATACAAGGTTATGTCCACCTCAGTACTTCCCGATCACAGCCACCAAGAAAAACCTAATTGGGTGTTGTTGTCGATTATTTGCGGAAGCTACGTTGCCGCGACAATTGGCGAACAAGTTCTTGGACCAATCTTCCCTGATGCTATTTCGGAGTTTGGGCTTTCGGAAGTAGACGGAGGAATTGCTTTCGGACTTCTCGCTGGAAGCATCGCATTAATGAACTTGATTGGCGGTCTGACCCTTGCACGAGTCGGCGCACGCCGAACCATTGCACTCGCATCGCTCTTCAGTTGTCTCGGTGCAATCATTGCTGCAACTTCAAATTCGTTTGCACAACTCGCAACCTCACAAATCTTCCTTGGAGCAGGGGCAGGCTTGTTTTTCCCCGCTGGCTTACAGATGGCCGGAGTTGCTGGCGGATCATCTCGGCGAGGATTTGTAATGGGCATTTACGGTGTCGCTTATTCACTTGGTCTCACCGCTTCGGCAGCCCTTGGTGCACTTGGGGCACAAATCGGTTGGAGATCTGCTTTTGCGGTCTCTGCGATATTGAGTTTGCTAGCGCTTATCAGCACCTTTTTCACGAAACTTCCGAGTATCGCCAAATCTACGAAAAGTGGCCGAGAGGCACTTCGACTCAGCCTCAGTAATCCAACGTTGGTAGGTGGAATTGGAACAATCTCTCAATACGGAAGCATTTCGTTTATGACGACTTACGCCGTTCAGGAATGGGGAATCAGCACCGCTAAGGCAGCGTCGATCCTGGGCATTGGACGCATCATTTCCATTGTTGCCAAATTGGTTTCCGGATCCAGCTCAGACCGCATCGGCCCATTTGCCAGTGCTCGATGGACTGGCATCGCACTTTTCGTCACTGGAATCGCATGGGTGCTTCTTCCAGGTGGACTGCTTACTTACTTTTGCGCAGCAGTATTCGCTGGAACTGTTTCTTCATTAGGACCAATAGCAAACATGCTTGCAGTTGAAAAATTCGGCCGAGACGGAGTAACGCTCGGAGCATTTAGGTCGCTGCAAATCGCAATGGGAGCAACCGCTGGCGTTCTTATTGGTCTCTTTGGAGAACTTTTTGGTTTAAGAATCATCCTTGCGCTAGCAGTCTTAACGCCCTTGAGTCTTCTATGGGTTTGTAGAGAACCTAAGCAGTGACTACAACTGCACGAACCTCTGCTGCGCCATCGCGCAAATGTTTGATTGACTTGTATTCAGTTGAGTCCCAAAACGACTGCGCAGATTCTTGATCAGGAAACTCAATAATGTGCCATCGTGGCGCAGGTTGACTGCCAACTAATCCAACCGCAGAACCGCCACGGATGACATAAGTTCCACCAAACTTTGCAATGAGATTTGGAACCAACGATTTGTATGTGTCGTAATTTCGCAACTGTTCGACGGTTGCTTCAGGATTAGGTCGAACTTCGAAGACTGCGTAAGCGCTCATCTCATTACACTCCTAGCGCCAAACCAACGGTTCGCGGGTCGGCAGCACCAACGATACGTCGATCGTCGGCGACGCCGTATTTGATTACTTGTTGGGCCGAGCGCATAGCCAACGAGGAGATTTTCTTGGATGAAGGCGCGGCAGCAGCGAGAGCAACAGCATTTTCGTCGCTCATACCCTCCTCAAGTCGAACGGCGTCGCCGTTGGGATTCCAATCCCACCTAGGTGCGGTAACTATTCGGCCAGGTTCAGCTTCTCCAGCCGCTATCTGGCTAAGAGACTGCAAGTTCCAAGGCACTTGATTCACGCCACCAGGGGTTCCGCCCACATATCGCAGTTCATCGTTTAGTGCACTTACTGCCCAAGCGTGCAATGTCGTGCTTGGCCGACGGCCCTCTATTGGAAAGTTTGGATGACCAGGCTCCGTGTTAAACCCTCTGCCTGATCTATTTGCTAATACAAGGTCATACTTTGAAACAATGAGTCCGCTGCCAAAGCGCGGATAGGAATTGGAGTGAATCAAAACGACCGCAGTTCCGGACGAATCCACGGCACTCACGATTGAAGTCCCGCTGATATCTCCGAGCGACATCGTTGCTTCATTGTTTGCCTCGATGAATGCGAGGTACTGCGAACCAGCACTTCGTACATCTTTCGTTTTCTTAAAGGCATTCAACAAGGTGATTCCGAAAGTTGGCTGCGATGTGGCCCAAATGTCTAATCCGTGCAATTTCTCCTTAATGCACGGTGCCCAATCTGCTTTTGCCCAAGCAAAATCTTCAAGAGTTAATTGGCCCCCATGATGTTGTACCGTGCGCACTATTTCGATGCCCACATCACCCTCAAGTAAGGCAGCCCCTCTTACAACAAATTCCCTTAATGCCGCTGCCAGCCCCGGCAATTTGACGTGTTCGCCAGTCGCAATTGGTTGACCATCCGGAAAATACACGGAACCACTGGAATTAAATTTTGCGACCAGATCCTTTGCTTGTCGAGATAAATCGTTGCAAACGGCGGACCATGAAAATCCATTTTCTGCAAGATCAATCGCCGGTGCGGCAAGAATCTCGCGGGAAAATTTTGCCCTTTCGGCAAGCGCCGCATACCCGGCCGCGGCAGCCGGTGGTCCGACAGAGTTGGGCCCGACATCCGACCATTCCCCTGATTTTGCGATTGAGGAAAGCGCTTTTGAAGCACCCCCTACGGCAATCAAAGTCTCTGGTTCGGTCTTGCCGGCCTGCCAGACCAAAGCCACAACATCGCCGCCAAGTCCGCATTTAGGAGGGAGGAGAACCGTTTCCGCCAATGCCATCGTTACGACCGCGTCGTAGGCATTTCCCCCACTCCGCAGTGTTTGGGCACCAAACTGTGCAGCTACTGGCGCGGCCGCACACGCCACTCCCCGGTCGCTTCGGGCGGTTACTTGTTCGGCCCAAACTTGCTCAGTTGTGCTTATTTGCATTGTGCAGCTTTCTTGTATACAATATACGCCAGTTACATAACTTAACCGCAAATCGATGGGAGTCGAGCCATGCCAAAGTTACTCAATAAAGATGAATTCCGTGCCGCTTTAGAAGATGCGATCAAAGGTCGCGAAGCAAAAAATGCATCGTTTAGCCAAGCATGGGCTAACGGCGAACTTCAGCGCCATCATTTTGCTCGTTGGGCAGAAAATCATTACCACTACGTCGGACCATTTGCCGACTACTTGGGCTACATCTACGCGAACACCCCTGACTACGCGACAGATGCAAAAGACTTCCTCTTGCAAAACATGTACGAAGAAGAGCTTTCAGACATCCGCCACACAGACTTGCTGATTCGCTTCGCAGAAGCATGTGGAACCACAAAAGAGCGAATTCATGACCCAAGCAACATGAACGCAGTTACACGCGGCTTGCAAGGCTGGTGCTATGCCGTAGCAATGCGCGAGCATTTCGCAGTTGCAACTGCGGCGCTCATCGTTGGGCTCGAGTCGCAAGTTCCAAGCATCTACCGCAAGCAATTGCCACCACTCATCGAAAAGTATGGCTTCACCGAGGAAGAGGTCGAGTTCTTCGACCTCCACATCACATCGGATGAGGTGCACGGAGAGCGGGGATACCAGATCGTTCTGGAACACGCGAACACACCAGAACTGCAACAAAAGTGTCTGGACATTGTGCGTGCCGGTGCAGAGATGCGATTCTCGTACACGAAGTCACTGTTTGACAATTACGTCGCTCCCGATCTACTCGGGGTATAAGTTCTCAAACTCTGAGGACCCACGGTAGATTTCCGTGGATCAACCATGCCTACTATTCGCTTCATTACCTCTGGTCGTACCGTCGACTTTCCTGACGGAGACGATGTAAACCTGCTGCGCGTTGCTATCCGCAATGAATGCGAGGTCCCCTACAAGTGCGCCAGTGGTAATTGTGGAACCGATCGGATTTTCGTGGAATCAGGGGCAACCAACCTGAGCCCACCCCGAAAGCGCGAACGAGACCGCCTAGGCGAACTGCTTGAGCAGGGATGGCGTCTCGCATGCCAGACATACGTAACAGGAGACATTTCCATTAGTTGGGATAAGGATCAAACCCCTCTTAACCCCAATGCCGTTGATAAGTCCCTCCCCAACCAGGTAGACGAGCGAATCAAAAATCGCTGGCTGCAAGCAAACGACACGGATTAAGACATGTGGATTGATATCTGCTCGAGCGAAGAGATCCGCAAAAAGAAAAAGGTCGTGGCCAAACACGAAGAATTCAATATCTTGGTGATTTTCCATAACGATCATATTTTTGCGTTCGACAACGAGTGTGTTCATAAAAAGAGAGAGCTGCACACGGGAATGGTCTTTAAAGAAAAGTTCGTTTGCCCTGGGCACCAATGGGCATTCGACCTTTCAACAGGGTGGGAATCATTAAAGGAACAAGGCCAGCCCGTCTATACGTGTCAAGAAGTAGATGGCGTCGTCCAACTCGACCTTTCCTCAGTGCGCGTTGCTACTTCTGCCTAGATCAATTCTCCATTTACGGAGATGGCATAGATAATGCCAAAAGAAAAGCGCACAACTGCTCGCCGCTAACCTTCACTGCGTGGCCCTCGTAGCTCAGTGGATAGAGCGTCGGTTTCCGGAACCGCAGGTCGTAGGTTCGATTCCTATCGAGGGCACCAAGCAAGACAATCCTCCTTGCGAATCGTGTTCATCGCCACTCGCCACTCGCTGGAATACGCCAGATGGCCCCGCATGGCTATGTCGAGAATGCGCCAACCTGCATGGCTTTGGTTGCCCTTAAATAGTTAGCCAAGCGCCGACTTGACGAACGCGGCAATCTTGCCGCCATCGGCGCTTGCACCAACTCGCTCGCGAACTGCTTTTACGACCGCACCCATTGCTTTGCCGCCCGTTGCACCGGCGGCGGCCGCGTTAGCAACTTCTTCGGCAACAATTTTTGCTACATCCTCATCGGACATCGCTGCAGGCAGATAGGCATCGATGATTGCTTGCTCTGCTCGCTCTTTCGTTGCTGCATCTGTGCGGCCGGCATCGGCATAAATCTGTGCGCTCTCTGCGCGCTTCTTTGCCTCGGAACGAAGTACGGCAATGGCTTGGTCGTCCGTCAGCACGATTGCCTCATCGCCTGCAACTTCCGCGTTTTGCAGCGCCGACAGCACCATTCGCAGTGTCGATAACTTCGCCTCTTCGCGGGCCTTCATGGCTTCGGTGATATCTGACTTAATGCGATCTTTAAGAGTTGTCACCCCTCTATTCTGCCCTTACCGGGCGGGGATTCCGAGCCTTACGAGATGATGAGTTGCCCACAAGAATGCGCTTTACACTGAACCCACCCATGAATAACGAAACATTCGAACTGTTCTTTGCAATGCTCAGCGTTGCGCTGCTGGCTGGAACAGTCGTTGTTTTGGTAGCGCGCCTACTTGCTGGGTCGCAAGCGTGGGCTGCCAGCACCATTGCCGCTTTTCGACCTTTTGCACTACCGCTTGCAGCCGCAGTCACCACTACCTGCCTACTTGGAAGCCTGTATTTTTCCGAGATTGTTAACTACAAGCCGTGCCGACTGTGCTGGTTTCAACGCACCATGATGTATCCGCTTGCCATCATCCTGATCATTGCAGCGCTACGCAAAGACTGGAAAGTGAAGTATTACGTAGTTCCGCTTGCAGCAATCGGCGCGGTTTTTGCCTCATACCATTGGCTACTGGAGCGTTTTCCAAATATCGAATCTGGAGTCTGCGATGTTGACGTTCCGTGCGAGTTTGTTTGGTTCGAGCTGTTCGGTTTTGTCACACTTCCATTCATGGCGCTCACAGCATTCGTCGCAGTCATTGTTTTCACAACACTTCCAACACAACCCACGGAGCAATCATGAATAAACCAGCAAAAAAGAAGTCGAGCGGCTCTGCAAATAAGGGCTGGATCGTCGGCGCGATAATCGCCATCGTCGTTGGTGCTGCGGCAGTTGTTGCCATCACCACTTCTGGAAGTGACGGCCCGTCATCCGATGGGCTTGTTGAACAAGCAGCCGTTTCGGTTGCAGGTGATGTGCTACCTGCATACAACGACGGAGATCCGAATGATCCCGCGCTTGGCATGACTGCACCAGTTCTCACTGGAAAAGGTTTCACTGGCAACACCATCACCACCGAGTCCACCGGCACTCCGATGATGCTCGTGTTCCTTGCACACTGGTGTCCTCACTGCCAACGAGAAGTTCCGTTGCTCGTGGAGTGGAACAAGTCTGGAAAGACACCATCAGGTATCGACATCATTGCTGTAGCAACAGGCACCGACCCAGCGAACCCCAATTACCCACCATCAGAGTGGTTGGCACGTGAAGAGTTTCCTGCGTTGTGGCCAGTCATTGCCGACTCGAAGGACAACACTGCGGGCGATGCCTTTGGTTTGGCTGGGTACCCATACTTCGTGTTGATCGATGGCAGCGGCAAAGTGGTTAAGCGCATGAGCGGCGAGATTCCAATGGATGAACTCACCGTGCTGCTGACTGCCCTACTGCCTGCATAACGCCTCTTTTGGCGGCCACGCCAAAAGGTGGGAATCATTCTCATTATTGCTAGAGTGGCAATATGAGAATCATTCCCAAAATACTGATCGCAATTTGCCCAGCTCTATTTGCCGTTTCTGCATGCTCGTCTAACAGCACCACTCCCGAAGCGAAATCAGAACTGCCAACCGTTGTAGTCACCTACTCCGTACTTGGCAACATCGTCGAACAGCTTGTTGGCGATACCGCAACAGTGACCACGCTCATCCCCGATGGTCAGGACCCTCACGAGTTTGAGCCATCGGCGAAGGACATTGAGTCGTTAAACAACGCAAACATTGTTGTATCGAACGGTCTCGACTTCGAAGAGGGTTTGGAAGAGACACTTGAGAATGCAAAGACTGCCGGAGTCAACGTCTTCATGGCGGGCGACTACATCACCGTTCGCGAACTGAGCGAAGAGGATCACGATCACGATCACGCCGACGAAGCAACTACAGACACAACTGTGGTTAAGGAAGAAGGACACGAACACGGTGCATTCGACCCGCACCTGTGGCTCTCCCCTGCAACGATGCTTGAAATGCTGCCAGAGCTTTCCGAAGCAATTGGCGCCGCAATTGGTGCAGACCTCTCTGTGCAACTTGAAACACTGAGTGCCGAACTGACCGCGTTGGATACACAGATTCAAGAAATAATCGGTGGTGTCAAATGCGAGTTGGTGAGTGGGCATGACGAGATGGGTTACTTTGCCGATCGTTACGGCTGTGAAGTGATTGGCGCAATCATCCCGTCGCTCTCAACCACATCAGAAGCAAGCGCCGGCGAACTTGCCGACTTGAAGGCCGAGGTAGAAATACACGGCGTACCCGCAATCTTCACTGGTCTCGGAACTTCGCCAGCAATTGCCGAACAGCTTGCATCCGAATTGGGGGTGAAGGCAGTGACGCTGTCGACACATTTCCTTGATGGTGCAGCCACATACCAAGAGTTCATGTTGCGGATGACCAATCAAATCGCAGAAGCACTGGGCTGAGCCCCATCATCTGCATATCCTTGATCTGTGAATTGGTTTGACAACAACGTGTTCATCGAACCATTCCTCAACAATGAGTTTCTGCGCTACGCACTAGCCGCAGGGATACTTGTTGCGATTACGTGCGCCGTTGCCGGCACTTTCGTGGTGCTGCGCGGGCTTGCATTTGTTGGTGACGCCCTAGCGCACGGCGTGCTTCCTGGTATTGCGACAGCGCTGCTTCTCGGCGTATCCGGCATTGTCGGCGCAGCGGTTGGTGCGGTGGCGATGATGGGCGGAGTAAGCCTTGTAACTCGTCGTTTTCGACTTTCGGGAGACACCGCGATTGGCCTGCTCTTTGTGGGCATGCTGGCGCTTGGTGTGATCATCACTTCGCGAAGCGATGCGTTCGTTGGCGATCTCACCCGCATTTTGTTCGGCGAACTGCTTGGCGTCAGCCAGTCTGATTTATTACTACAACTATGCGCGCTTGCCCTGGTCGGCTCAATCGCTTTCGTTGGCCGTCGCCCGTTTCTATTGCTTTCGGTGGACGAGGGCCTCGCCCGCACCTCGGGCTTTTCCATTCGTATTTTCCACAATGTGATGCTGACCATGGTTGCCATCACCGTGGTCGCCAGTTTCCAAACAGTAGGAACACTGCTGGTGTTGGGCATGCTGATTGCACCCGCCGCTACTGGCGCGCTGTTTGCCCGCCGAATCTCCAGCATGATGACCATTGCCGCCATTGTGGGAACGCTGTCTACATATATAGGGCTGCTTCTCAGCTATCACTTTGATATTGCCGCAGGCGCAACCATTGTGTTTACAGCCGTCATGTTCTTTGCCCTGGCCGCCGTATTCACGGAAATTCGTAAGGCACTCAGTAAACCAACCGATGGAGAACACGAGCATCCACACGCACACGGACACGTGCACGTCTGATGAACACCGCAACCATTTCGGCCGACCACCTGTGCGTGGGATACGGAAAGCATCCCGTGGTTGAAGGCGTCATGCTCGACATGCATCCAGGCGAACTACTCGTGCTCATTGGCACGAATGGTTCGGGTAAATCAACCCTGCTCAAAACTTTGGCTGGGCTTATTCACCCCGTACATGGAGACCTACATGTGCTTGGCCAACATGCGGGGCAGTTACCAACCCGCGTTGCCTACTTGCCTCAACACCCTGTTTCTTCGCACACGCTTCCACTGCAAGTTCGTGATGTAGTCACAATGGGCCGCTTCGCCCACCTTGGACTTTTCAAGCGCACAAGTTCGTCCGACAGGGCCATCGTCAGTTCTGCAATGCATCGCACGGGTATTGATGAACAAGCGAATAAGCCAATTCGCGATTTGTCAGGTGGCCAACAACAGCGAACACACTTGGCGCAAGTCTTGGCTCGCGAAGCAGAGATTTTGTTGCTCGACGAACCCACCGCCGGTCTTGACATCAACGGCCGCAAACTTGTGGCCGAGCTGATTGCTGCAGAGCGTGCCCGTGGCGTCACAGTAGTGATGGCGACGCATGAACTTGCCGATGCGGAACAGGCAACTGCAGTGATGTTGCTTGCTCAACGAGTTGTCTCGATGGGGCCGCCACAAGAGGCGCTTCGCGACGAATACCTACGCGAATGTTTTGGCTTTACTCAGCCTCACTAACGCCTTCCAGCGCCAGCAACTGTTTCTTCATCTTTAACCCAAGCGAATAACCGCCCAACGACCCGTCGCCGGCAACCACCCGATGGCAAGGCACGATGATGGGAATGGGGTTCTTGCCATTGGCCGAACCAACGGCACGAAACGCTTTGGGCTTCTTAATATTTTTTGCTTGCTGACCATACGAGATGGTCTTGCCATATGGAATGCGGCATAACGCGCGCCAAGCCAGTTGCTGAAAGTCGGTTCCTTCCAAATCAAGGGGAATGTCGAAGTTGGTTCGTCTACCCGCAAAATACTGTTCAAGCTGCTTCTTCGTTGCCGAAAGAACCTTTTGTGCTGAGGCATTTATTTCCAAATCGGTTGCAACCCGAACGTTTCGCACATCAATCGCTACCAAACCCTTGTCTGATGCGATAAGGCGCAATTTGCCCACGGGCGAAGTAACCACAATTTGGTTACGAATTGTTTTGCTGTTCTTCATCAAAACGAATATAGCCCTTGCCGAAAACCTGACACACTTAGGTCATGACCACCACCATCATGATGGATATTGAGAGCCCCGCCACAAAACGAATTGCGCTTGTCGCCCACGACAACATGAAAGACGAAATGCTGGAATGGGCGAAGGATCACGAACCCGAACTTGCTCGGCACACGCTTGTTGGAACTGGCACCACTGGAAGACTGATTACCGAACACACAGGCTTAACGGTAGAACGACTTCGATCTGGCCCACTTGGTGGCGATCAACAGCTTGGCGCACGAATTGCCGAAGGGCTTATCGACATCTTGATGTTCTTTTGGGACCCGCTGGAACCTCAGCCCCACGACCCCGACATCAAGGCGCTACTGCGTATTGCAGCGGTGTGGAATATCCCCGTGGCCTGCAATCGAGCAAGCGCAGACTTCATTATCTCTTCCCCACTCATTTCGCAGGTGTATCAGCGACGAGTGCCGGAATACCTCTAACGCTTACAGCGAAGGTGGTGCCGGCGGGCCAAATCGATTTAGGTTTGGATCGCTTGGCTTCACCGAAAAAACGAAGTTAACAATCGGAACGATCATCCACCATCCGCGATGGTCGGTGTCGTGCATGCGCCTCACTGAAACCGCGATGGATGGAAGCAGTAGCCCAACTGAAAACAATGTGGATATTGCGTCACCGAAACCCGAGGACATTGCCTGCAATAAAAAGGCAAACAGCGTCCAGTACCAGTACTCGCTGCGAGTTGCCCGACCCGAGAAGGTTGCGTAGTTGCGAAAGCCGGATTTGACTGCGGTAGGGAAATTCATTACTTATCACCCGATGGCTTTGGTTCTTTTGGTAAACCAAGAACACGTTCGCCAACGATGTTTCGCTGAATCTGGCTGGTACCGCCCCAAATTGTTTCGGATCGCGAGAAAAAGAACGACGACATCATTGCGCTAACCGGGTAGCCCTCGCGGCGCTTGTCGCGTTGAGCACCAGGCCAACCGCCATCTTCTGGGCCAGTGTTGATCAACATTGAATCGGCGCCATAAATGTCGAGTGCCAATTCCATCGCGCGTTGATGCATCTCTGTCCAATACATCTTGTTCGTTGCGCCCAATGAGATGACACCCATATCTTTCTTGCCTTCGAGCGTGGCTCCAAGCGAGCGCAATCCGTTGTAACGCAGAATCTGATACTTGGAGTAGTACTGCATCAAACGTTGACGAATGCCTGCATCGTTGATTGCTCCGTTTTTCTTCGCAGCAATCAGCATCAGTCGGTACTCTTCTTCAAAACGGCGATAGCCCGTGGTGGCGCTCATTCCGCGCTCGAATGCAAGTGTGCTGTTTGCAACTTGCCAACCGTTGTTTACTCCGCCTACAACGTTGTCCTTCGGGCAACGCGCATCGGTAAAAAACACTTCGCAAAACTCGGCTGTGCCGTCGGGCTGAACAATGCCGCGTACTTCAACGCCCTTTTGACGCATCGGCACAAGTAGGTACGAGATACCTGCGTGCTTGGCTGCTACTTGGTCGGTGCGAGTGAGAAGGAAGCAATAGTCGGCGTGGTGTCCCTGCGTAGTCCATACCTTCTGACCATTGATTACCCACTCGTCACCGTCGAGCACTGCAGTGGTTTTGAGGCTGGCCAAGTCGCTTCCGCTGTTTGGCTCGCTGAAGCCCTGACACCAGCGCATCTTGCCACTGAGAATTTGTGGAAGAAACTCTTTCTTTTGCTCTTCAGTTCCCCATTGCAACAACGTTGGGCCTACCAAAGTGTCACCGAAGAAGTCGGCGCGCATTGGTGCCTTTGCGTTTGCAAACTCTTCTGCCAGTACAACACCCTGCAATGTGTCGAGGCCTTTGCCGCCATATTCCTTCGGCCACGTTGCGCAGATCCAGCCACCTTCAAACAATTTGTTCGGCCACTCGGCATTGAACTTCTTGCGCTCGTCTCCGGAGAGTTCAAAACCTTTGTCGAACCAGCCCTTCGGCAAATTGGCGACAAGCCACGATTTCACTTCTTTACGGAAGGCTTCGGCCTCGGGTGTATAAGTCAACATGCCTCTATTCTGCCCCGTGGCGCTCGCTTCAGTCCATACGAAGGTCTCACAGATGAAACAAAGCCGCGACATACAGGCCCTGGGGTCGGCGCGTGCTCGGTGTCATACTCGGAAGCGCGGGCCAGACCGCGGTCATGGTCCGAATTCGGGGTGATATTCAGGGCATTCTTGTATCAAATTGCGCTTGAGAATGTATTCACATAAACAACATTCCGACATCGGCTTCACTAGCCCGAGACAATCACGATCGCATAGAGTGTGCACGTGACTATTACCGAAACTGCACCTGCAACAACCGAACGATGGACCAATCAGTGGAAAGAACTGTACGAAGAGGTCATTAACACAGGGTTGTGCACCGGTTGCGCCGGTTGTGTCATTGCTTGCCCTCACGAAGTGATCGGCTACAAGCACGAAGAAGGCAACTACAAGCCGTTTCACCTAGAAGAAGATCTTGGTCTCGACAACTGCGGACACGGCGAAAAAGGATGCACTAGTTGCACCCGTGCCTGCCCACGCTTCCGCACATGGGAACCAGATGCCGACATGCACCTGTTTGGCAAGACTCGTGAAGATTCGGAAATGTACGGCCAGTACCAGCAACTCCTCCTCGTCCGTGCCGCCGACGACAAGGTGCACGAACTTGGCCAAGACGGCGGTTTCGTAAGCGCAATGCTCATCTGGTTGATGAAGCACGACTACATCGACGCCGCTCTCACCAGCTTCCTCGAAGGCGACGGCTCGTCCTGGAAGGCGCTGCCTGGCATTGCACGCACACCCGAAGATGTGTTGCGCGCCGCAGGCAGCCGTTACACCTACTCTGCAAACACGCTGGCATTAAAGCAAGCGCAAGAAGAAGGCCTCAGCCGGCTTGCACTTGTTGGCATGAGTTGCCAATCATCCGTATTGCCAATCATGTGGAAGCGCAAAGTTGGAAAAATTGGTAAACCATTTTTGTTCAACATTGGCTTGCTTTGTTCAAAGACATTTGATGACGCAATTTTTGAAGAACTCTTCTTGGCCAAGTACGGCCTGAAAAAAGAAGAGATGGTCAAAATGAACATCAAGGGTGCGTTCCAAATCTGGATGAAGGACGGCTCCTTCCACGAAATCGATTTGAAAGAATGCCATCAATGGACTCGTGAGGGTTGCAAGACTTGCCCCGACTTCGCAGCCGAACACGCCGACATTTCGACGGGCGGTATCGGTGAAGACAACGCATGGACATTGTGTGTTGTACGCACCGACCTTGGCGTTGAAGTGATGAACCGAATGATTGCCGACGGCAGCGTGATTGCCCGCCCAGCAGAAGGCGATGCCACGGCAATGAAGTTGCTCAAACTGCTGAGCACCGTCAGCAGGCGTCGCTGGCCAGCAACTGCCAACCCGGCTCCCCTCGTTGGCGTACCGCCACCGAAGAAAAAAGCCGACGGCACCACACCCGCGCCGCACTAACTATTTTGCTAGCCGCACGGCCTTTGCAAAAACATCATCCAGCATCGCCTCAGTCAATTTCCCCGTAAAGGTATTTTGCTGGCTTGGGTGATAACTGCACACCAACTTGTACTTGCCTGCTTCTATGACCACACCATGACCAAACTTTGGTCTTGGCTTCACACCCAACTCATCGCATGCGGCCTGCAATGCAATGGCACCAAGACACACAATCACTTTCGCTTGTGTCAGTGCTTCAAGTTCACGCTTTAGAAATGGTGAGCATTTCAAACGCTCGGCGGGGGTTGGTTTGTTTTGTGGCGGCGCGCACTTCACCGCCACAGTGACCCACGCATTGCGCAACATCAGCCCATCGTTTCGATTGTCGGAAGTTGCTTGGTTTGCAAGCCCTGCACGATGCATTGCACGAAACAACCACTCGCCACTGCGATCTCCAGTGAACACCCGCCCAGTTCGATTTGCGCCATGCGCACCCGGCGCCAAACCCAGCACAACAATGCGTGCGCGCTCATCGCCGAAACCCGAAATTGGTTTGCCCCAATATTCTTCATCTCGGTATGCGGCACGCTTCTCAACAGCAACTACGCGACACCACTTGACTAACCGTGGGCACTGCTGGCACTGGGTTACCTCGGCAGTTATTTGCTGTAATTGGGTGTCAGATAGGCGTGCCACTGCCCCGCACGATAGTTTGAGTTACCCGTTATGGCACGCGCACAGAGCAACAAATCGACCTTGGTGATCATGGTGCGCCATGGCCGCACGCCCACAACGGGCAAGGTTCTGCCAGGCAGGGCACCCGGGCTGCATCTGGCCGACAGCGGCCGCCTCGAGGCCGAAACGGTTGCCAAACGCCTGAGCGAGATCAAGGGCATCTCTGCCGTCTACGCGTCGCCGCTAGAGCGCGCGCGAGAAACGGCTGCACCGATCGGCAAGATCCTCGGCAAGAAGGTGCAGATTCACAAAGGTTTGCTTGAATGTGATTTTGGTAAATGGACGGGCGCCCAACTTTCGGCACTGATGAAAAAACCGGAATGGACAACGGTGCAAAAAGCACCAAGTACGTTTCGTTTTCCAGACGGCGAAAGCTTCATTGAGATGCAGACACGAATGGTGAGCGCACTAGACGACATCCGCTCGCAACACCCCGGCGGCATCGTCGTCTGTGTAAGCCACGCCGACCCAATCAAAGCCGCTGTCGCGCATGCAATGGGTACACACATCGACTTGTTCCAGCGCATTGTTATTAGTACGTGCTCTGTGAGCGCAGTTTCATACTCTTCATTCGGCCCAGTGGTGCTCACCGTTAACTCCACCGGCGGATCGCTAGGCGAGCTTCGGCCATCATGAGCAGTTTTTACGAGTTTGATGCAGCCGACACCTTCACCTCGGGCGCGCTTGGGCAGCCAGGTCAACGTACTTTTGTTTTACAGGTGCGAGCCGACGGCGTAAGCGTCACCATGAAATGCGAAAAGCAGCAAGTGGCAGCCCTCTCCCAGTACATCCGTCAACTACTCGCCGACGCACCAGACGTCAAAGATCGACCGATCGAAGATGCAATGCAATTGGCGCCTTCACCAGAAATCGAATTTGTTGTTGGAACAGTGGGCATTGCATACGACTCGCGCAACGACCGCATGGTTGTCCAGATCGAAGAATTCATTCCCACAGATGAGAATGAAGAGCCGATCGAACCATTTACTTCAGAAACCGATGCGGCGCGGCTACGCGTGCAAATAACTCGAGGACAAGCAGCCGCTTTTTGTGAGCACTCCGACGACGTGGTTGCCGCAGGCAGACCAGCCTGCTTGTTCTGTGGCCTTCCGGTCAATATCGATGGTCATGCATGCCCTCGAATGAACTAAACCCCGAATCCAACATCGTTCATACCCTTGAACATGGCGACATCACCATCATTGGGCGCATGCCTCACAGCAGTAACGCAACCTTTTTGGTTTCAGTGCAATGCGGTGAAACTTCGATGCAGGCAATCTATAAACCTCTGCGCGGCGAGCGCCCGCTATGGGACTTTGAACCAGGCCTTCATCGCCGCGAAATAGCCGCATATCTGCTCTCACAAGCAATGGGAATCAACATGGTTCCACCTACGGTGCTGCGTGAAGGTCCATTAGGCGAAGGATCGCTGCAGTACTTCATCGACGCCGACGTTGAACAGCACTACTTCACCATTTTCGAACAGCGCGAAGATTTACACGATCAACTTCGCGCTATGTGCGTTTTCGACATCGTTGCCAACAACACCGACCGCAAAGCCGGCCACTGCCTACTTGGTTTGGACGACAAGATTTGGGGCATCGACCACGGTGTTTGTTTCTCGGCCGACTTCAAGCTGCGAACTGTGATTTGGGAGTTTGGTGGAGAAGCACTACCCGATCATTTGCGCGCAGCAATCGAACCATTGATCGAAACTGTTCCCCTCGCAATTGCAACGCTTCTCAGTAGCGACGAGGTGTCGGCACTGCAAGAGCGCGCCCAATGGATCTGCGAAGGTGGTGCTTTCCCCATCGACCGCACCGGGTCGCGTTACCCGTGGCCACTGGTATGAGCGCGGTCTACGAACCACTCATCGATCACGGCGACATTGATGGACTAGTTCGCCTCGTAGATGACTACTGCTCATCACGCAACTGGGCCCAATTGCTTGCCTTACGCAACGCCTGCAAGGCCGCAACACAAACAGGCCGACAACTATGGCCTGTATCCACCCTTGCCGAATACCGGTTGGCGTTGTTGGCGCCAGCCGAAACCGCCGCACAGGTGCTTGGAGAAGATGCTGGACGTTTTACCATCGGGCCACTTACCGAAGTGGTTGCACAACATCATCAGTTCGTTGATATCGAACCGCACCTCCCCCACGACCCGCGAACTTCGTTTGTTGCCTACGAGTGTGCAATTCGAGGTCAATATATCGATAACGAAGAATCCCTCTTTGAGGCTCTCGAAATTCCATTCACTATTGGTGAGTGGGAACCGCAGTATGCGCTTGCTGACTACCGAGATAACGGCGCACAATTTCCATCGCCCGAATTGCCGCCAACCTCAAGCATGTTCGCGGCCACTCCGCAAGGCAACCTTGTCGACGACGACGAAAGTGAAACTGCCTTCCGCCAACTTGTCGAACCATGGACTTCGTCTTCCAATGGCAGCGTCACCATGTTCTGCGGCAATGGCAACGAACATGGCGCGCTTGTCGGGCAAGACGCACAGCTTCGCGAACTCTCCCCATCTGAAGGTTTCTCCTGGCTCGCATGGGCTGGCGCCAGTGGCGGTGCACACGGCCGCAGACGAGGCAACGCACTTGGCCGCTACAACGCCTGGTGGTTGGTTGCAACGCTGACCAAACAGATCGATCAATGGCCACCCGCCCACGACCACATGAGCCAACTTGTCTCGCGCCTGCGCTGGTGGTGGTTTGATGCCGGCCAAAGCCCAACGGGCTGGCAGCTGCAACTGCTGATTGCCGACGAGCAGCAGGGCCTTTCATGGGCCATCAATGCTCGCGACGACGTTGCTTGACAGCCAAAGCACGACCTATGTAATACTCCCGAACGAGCGGAGGAACTCATGGCTGAGCTTTTTGCAGAGGATCTAGATCGCAATGCAACCGGCAATGATCTGCGCAAATTGTCCATCAACATAGATTTACGATTTACTACAGTGGATCGACGATTTGACGAAGTAGACCGTCGATTTAATGAACTCCGCCATGACATGAACCAGGGTTTCAATCGCATCGAAAGCTGACTCACTCGCGGTCTCATCAACAACATCGGCTGGATCATTGCCACCAACATTGCCGTGTTCGGCACAGTCATTGCCTCGCTTGCGTTCCTTGCCAACTACCTGAAGTAGGACGATCTCCTACAGAACGGTGACGAGTCCAATAATCAGCAAAACGATTCCAAGCAATTTGCTTGCAATCGTCGATGACCAATGCTTGCTGGAGCGACCAAACCAACCCAAAACCCCGAGCAACAATCCTGGGATACCAAGCAGGACGAAACCGTACTGCACCATTTCATCGGCGTTTGGTACGTTCTCCGC
The DNA here is from genome assembly GCA_036746695.1 of Ilumatobacteraceae bacterium. Lineage (GTDB taxonomy): Bacteria > Actinomycetota > Acidimicrobiia > Acidimicrobiales > Ilumatobacteraceae > UBA3006. The sequence continues at coordinate 694,493 of DAIODP010000001.1, forward strand.
GACAAGAGATCCCCACCATTTTGCAACAAACAGCATCACCACTGTTTTAAAAATCCCACGTGGGAGAAAGCGATGAAGGGGCTTGAAGTCTGGAAATCTTTCTTCTTTTAGTCCAACAAGTTTCGGCACTAAATACATTGCACCACCCAGCCACAAAGCCCAATTGTTGCCAATGAATACCCAGGCGACGAAGATGAACACTGCTGTACGCACAATTGCCGACAATGTTTTCTGCATATCCGAAACTTCGGGAAGGTTTTGATTTTCAATTGATGTCAACCGAGTTGGGACAACCACTCGAGCAATGTTTTCAATTCCATATCTCACCGCTAGCGCAACAAGTGCAATCAATCGAATCGCGTCGATGCGATCGGCATCAATTGTTTTAAACCCGGTTAGCGCTGGCAACGCGGAGAACATTGCACCAGCGGCCCATGCACCAAATAGCGCAACAAGAACAAAGTCGGTGGCGCGTTGCCACGTACCGAACATCCCTGATGCCAGACGCCTAAACGGCCGAACTGCAGCGCCGGCAAGCGGCACTGCAAATGCCAATACCCACAGCCCCAATATGCCTCGTACCGAGTCGGTAGAGGAAAACCCGCCATTCAAAAGTGCCAGTAGTGCGAAAGTCGTCATGGCCGCAAAACCCGAGAATGCGTCGGCAATACCAATGACCATGATGATTGCCATGAGGATGAAGGACGGCATGATCACCGAGTAGCTAGTTTCTTGCGCCGCCATGGCACCAACGAGCACACCAGCTAACGGCAAGAGTAACCAGATAGCCCCAAACAGCCCGCGCAAATATGAACCATCGGCAAATATTCGTGCGACCATCGGAGATTTACGAACAACTCCTGTTGGCAAACTGAAAGACAATTGATCAAGCACTCCCATGACGGGTGGTCGAATCATGTCGGTTCGTTCAACGGTGTTTGATCCACGAAAGCTCACCGATACTTCGGCAACATCTGCAGATTCACGTTCTTCTTTGCGCGCTGCAATTGCACCAAGCGCAGCCAACAGCACCATTGCCTCCACCGTTAGATCAATCACCTTGCGTGGTTCGCTCTTTGGGTCGTACGGCCCAGCCACGGCAGGGCGAGCGATTACTTCTACACCCACCTCAACCGACCGCAACGTTCCGTCTGGTGCAATGCCGTTGATTTGAGCCGTGTGGTCACCCACCTCAACTTCAGGACCAATTTGGTAACGCTGAGTGAACTCACCATTGGAGTCAACTTTGAGTTGACCCAACTCTTTCGGTGTCGAAAATAGCCATGTGGAAGCATCGCTATTGGGCTGCAATCCGCTGCCAGCAACGGCGATGAAGTCGTCATGCTCCACAATCACCATTCCCCTGCTGTTCAGTCGAACCTTTTTGTTTTCATTGGTAAGTGCAGCAATTTCAATGCGCAAACCTTCGCTGGTGGAAAGAACAACCGAACTTGCCTCAATCGGCTCTACTTTTACCCAACCATCCGGCGCCATTCCCGCAACCGCGCCAACGCCTTCTACGATTTTTGCCACCCCAGCATCAACCACCGGTACTCGAGGATTGGGTTCGGTGAACTGAATCGGCAACGGAGCTGTGTCTCTTGACGTTCCCGCGCCTGCACCTGCACCTGCACCTGCACCTGCCGAAGATGTCGTCGGCACCAATGTTTGCAGAGGGGCCAACGGCGTAAAAGCTGTTGTGGTTGTAGTTGTACTGGTCGTTGTGGGTCGATTCCGTCGAGTCGTTGTCGTCGTTGCGTTTGCCGCCGGCACCTTAGTGGTCGTTGTGCTCGTAGTGGTAGTAGTTGTCGTAGTAGTGGTCGTAGTAGTGGTCGATGTCGCAGTGGACGTTTGAGCCGAACCGCCACCACCCTGATTTGCGGTGGTTGTAGTGGTTGCAGGCACTGTCGCGTTTGTTGTAAATGAAACTGCGTCATTTCCGGCAGTATCTTGAATTGCCGAGTTGGACGTTGCCGAATTTGATGCAGGAGCCGTATAAACAACGGAGATGACATCTCCCGTATCGGCGGAAGTTCCAAGGGTCAGAATCACCGTTGAACCACTGACCGAAACAGAGCTCACCGTTATCGAGGTGCTACCAATCGACACAGCGAAGTCGCCGGCTACAGCAGTGGTCGAATTAAGCGGTTCGTTGAATGTAAGAGTTACCTGTGTTCCAGCCGTATTGGCTGTTGCTGAACTCAACGTAGGCGGAGTTGTATCAATGACAATTGCTTGAGCGCCAGCAATGTTGTTGGCCCCATTGGGCAAAACAGTTGACGTCATTGCATTGCCAGCCGTATCCGTTGGTGCCGACGTGAGTGTGTATGACAACACATTTAAATCTGCACTGTTATCTCCCGTACCAACCGTGTACATACCAGTAAGCGTCGTAGACGTGGCTTTCGTTAACACCACCGTGTCGCCCGTATCGAGCGTGACGGTGATTGACGCGCCGTCAACAACGGCCTCGCTCAAAGTCGCCGTGATATTGACTGTCGTTCCTATCCCATACGTGCCATTTGATTTCGTTGAAGAAAATGAAGTCACGGTTGGGCTCGTTGCATCAACGGTGATGCTCAAAGCGGCAGTTGATGTTGAGTCAATTCCTGAAGCAGTTTGCTTTGCAGTAACAGACCAGACACCGTCCACCAGCGTTCCGAGGTCGCAGCCGGTTTGTGCAGTTGCGGTAAACGTGCACGTCACCGAAGTTGAGCCAGCCTTCGTAGCCGTCACCGTCACCGTATTTCCATTCGAAACACTGCCAATCGAAATAGTTGGCGTGCTATCCGAAGTCACATTGTCAGAAGACGACGAACCAGAATCCGATCCAGAATCCAAATCTGGAGAAGCCGGCGTCGAAGGTGTTGCAATATAGGTGAAGCCGCCGCTCAGTGTTGCTGATTGTGCATCGGTATTAGTGACCACAACATCTTGTGCGCCCGCACTTCCTGCGGGCGTCGTGCAGGTGATCGATGTTGACGACACCCGAGTCACGCTCGTGCATGCAGCTCCGCCGACTGTAACGGTTGCACCCGTCAAAAAGTTTGTTCCCGTAATCGTGATTGACGAACCGCCGGCAGCGGTGCCCGACGTGCCCGAAACACTTGACACTGTTGGGGCAGCCGCCAACGGTGTAACACTTACAGACGATGAGGCGCTGGAGGTACCCGCTGAGTTAATTGCCTTCAGATAAATCGTGTATGCGGTGCCACCTGTGAGACCAGGGATCGTGACGGGAGACGTGGCGTCGACAGGACTTAATTCCGTATAAGTAGTGCCATTAAGCGAATACGAATAGTTTGTGATGCTCGCACCGTTTCCCGAACCTGCGGTAAACGAAATCGATGCAGAACCGCTGCCCGCTGTAGCCGTCAACGATGTTGGTGCACCTGGTGCCGAGGCAGAGAAGCTCACAGTGCAGTTACCACCTGAGTCTCTACCCGTATTCCAACTACTCTCTGAATTGCCGTAGGCGTTTACCGCCCGCACGTAAAACTTGTACGACTGTCCAGAGACGAAACCTAACGCGCGCATGTCCCACGTGAGGGTCGAAGATGTTTGCGCTGGGCTGAAAGCAGTCCAACTCGTTGGATCTGAAGTCGGCCTCGATGTGGCGAGGTGGTATTCATAGTTCGTAATGGCTGATGCACCGGCCGAAGACTGCGTGACTCCGTACGAAATATTCTGGTTACTAGCGCTACAACTATCGGCCAGAGACGGTCTTGATGGCACTCCTCCTGCAGTAGCAAGTGTGTTGATCGCCCCACCCGGTGAAGTACCACTCCCAGCGGCCGTCGAACCATTCGTGAGGAGTGCAACATAACTCGAACCGCCACCACCACCCCAGCCGCCTTGAAGTGCGGAGTTGTTATTACCTGAGTCACCACCGCCACCACCGCCAAACCAGCCGCCACCACCGCCACCACCTTCGTCAGCGCTGTCACCACCAAGAAACTGGACTCCCGAAGTTCCGCCGTATGGAGGAACAGAACCCCATCCGCTTGACCCGCCATTACCGCCTGCTGACTGTGTGCCTCCGCCACCACCGTAGGTAGTACCTGAAGTTCCACCAGTAGTGCCACCACCAGGTGCTCCGTTTGCTACTGAACCACCTGTCACCTCATTATCAGTTGAACCTGCACCACCACCACCACCTGCAGTCACGAGATCAGACGTTGCACCGTGAATCCGAATTGCTGATCGGCCACCACCCGATGCATAACCCGGGGTCCAATTCGAGATCGAGCCGCCGCGCCCGCCACCGCCATAGGTTGCTGGTGTTCGGTATTCGCGATAACCACCACCGCGAACACTTGCTCCTACATCAACGGATGCTGCACCACCACCTGCCTGACCGACGATGACGACATAAACCTGCCCAGCCGTAACGGTGTACGTGCCTGCGGCATAGCCAGCCCCACCGCCGTTTCCACCTTTGTACGTCACATCAGATTCATCACTTCCACCTCCACCAGCACCGAGCAAATGGAAAGATGCAGATGTCACGCCGCTAGGCACCGTCCACGTTTGATCGGCACCGGTGTAATTGAAAGTTGCATACGTTGCAACGCCTGCGTCAACATATTTAATTACGACACAACCGTGGCCACCGATCGTATTTGCGATGGCCGCGTTTCGCGTGCCTCCAATTCCTACCCCTGAACTACATGCAGGAGTAGAAGTTGCATGTGCATCTCGAAGTGTCCAATTACGATCAGGTAACGCAACAAAAAGTGCGATGAACATCGCAATAACTACAATTGGGCGCAGTCCGCCCCCGCGCACCCACCTGCCGACGGCACTCCATAGCCTCAGATATTTGGATGATGTGGGCGATTTCATACGTCTATAACAACTTTAGATAGCAACTATTCATTGCTACAAGTAAAAAATTATTACTATTAAGAATCTTCGTTATACGATGATGTTTATGCCCGAGATAAACGACACCCGCGAGCGGCTGTTGAAGGCAACAGCGGCTGTCATCGATAAAGGCGGCGAGTCTGCTGTGCGTATTCGTGACATCACCAAGGCGTGCACGATCACGGCACCATCGATTTATCACTTCTTTGGTAGCCGGGAAGGGCTAATCGATGCCGCACAGGCGTATCGCTTCTCGCGCGGTCAACGTGAACTTGGCCTTGCCTTCTCCACTGCCCTATATAAATGTCGCAGCAAGAAGGATTTGACGGAGCTAGCCCATCGATTCCTGGATCTGATGTTTGCCCCTGAGCGCCGTGCTACACGCAATTCGCGCCTCAATGTTTTGGGTAATGCCATTTACCGTCCCGAGTTATCGAAAGAACTGGCAATTGCTCAAGATTTGTCGAACAAAATCGTGGGTGATCCGCTTCGATTCGCGCAGGCCAAAGGCTGGGTGCGAGACGACTTCGACCCAGAGATGTTCGCGGCATGGCTAAACGGTGTGGTTAACTCGCGTCGACTCATTGAAATGGGTGGCAATCACCCACACGGCAGTGAATGGGACGTGATAGCCAAGCGCTCTATCTGTTTGGTACTTGGTATTCCCGAGCCGGCACCGAAAAAATCGAAGCCGACCAAAAAACGTAAGTAATTAGCCGCGTGACTTGAGCAGCTCGATGAGCTGTGGCAACACCTTGTGCACGTCGCCAACAATGCCAAGGTCTGCAACACCGAAGATTGGTGCTTCCTTGTCCTTGTTGATGGCGATGATGGTCTTGGAGCCCTTCATGCCCACCATGTGCTGCGTGGCGCCAGAGATGCCTGCTGCGATGTAGACAGCTGGCTTCACAACTTTGCCAGTCTGGCCAACTTGGTAGCTGTAAGGAACCCAGCCGGCATCAACGATTGCGCGTGATGCACCAGGTGCACCCTTCAAAAGTTTTGCCAAGTCTTCGACGAGCGAATAGCTGCTTGCTTCGCCAAGACCGCGGCCGCCCGAGACAACTACTGCTGCTTCGTCCAACTTTGGACCAGTGCTTTCCTCGAGGTGCACTGCAAGAACTTTTGCTGTTCCTGTTGAGCCAAGCTCTGGAACTGGTGCCGCAACAACTGCAGCTGCAGCGCCGCTAGCCGATTCGGCAGCGAAACTTTTTGGACGGAACGAGACCAGGTGTGGGCCTTCGCCTGTGAAGGCTGCGGTGACGAGTGAGTTGCCACCGAAAATTGGTGTGGTTGCAACTACGCCGTCTGCGCTGTCGGCAATGTCGATGTTGTTGGTGAGAACTGTGCGGTTGAGTTTTACCGACAGGCGCGACATGGTGTCACGACCTTCGTAGTTCTGTGGGAACAAAATGACGCTTGGCGAATCGCCGCCGTCGATGACGGCTTTCATTGCAGCAGAAACGGCTGGGCCGGGAAGCTTGCCGGCCAAATCGCCAGTTACGTAAACCTTTGTTGCTCCGTACTCGCCGAGCACGCCAGCAATTGCTGATGCGTCTCCGCCAACGAATGCAACGACATTCGACGTGAGCGAACGTGCCTTGGTCAGCAGTTCTAGTGTGCCGGTGGTTGGTGCTCCACCTGCTGCTTGTGAGAAAACCCAAACGCTATTGATTGCCATGATGTTGACCTCAGATCACTTTCAGGTTTTCGAGGAATGAAACGATTTTGTTAAATGCTGTGCCATCGTCTTCGATGACTTCACCGGCTTGGCGAGCTTCTGCTTGAACGACGCTGACAATTTTCTGACCTGCACCGGCCCAACCTGCTGGCGAAACGCCAAGGTCGCTTGCAGTGAATGTCTCGATTGGTTTTGCCTTCGCAGCCATGATGCCTTTGAAGCTTGGATAGCGCGGCTCGACAACACCGGCAGTAACGCTGATGAGTGCTGGCAGTGGGCACTCGATTTCGTCGTAGCCGGCTTCGCTTTGGCGATCGGCCTTCAACACGCCGTTAGAAATTTCTACCTTCTTCGCAAACGTTACGGATGGCAAGCCGAGCACTTCAGCGATTTGCTCTGGCACGGTGCCGGTGTAACCGTCGGACGATTCGGTTGCGGCGATGATCAAATCAGCAGCACCCATTTTTTGAATTGCTGCAGCAAGAACTTTTGCCGTTGTCAGTGCGTCCGAACCTGCGAGTGCTGGATCGGAAACAAGAACACCTTTGGCAGCGCCCATTGCAAGTGCAGTTCGCATGCCGGACATTTCACCATTTGGTGCCATCGACACGATGCTCACTTCGCCACTGCCTGCGGTGGTGACGAGTTGCAATGCCATCTCTACGCCGTAGGCATCGGATTCATCCAAGATGAGTTTTCCGTCGCGCTTCAACGCGTGGGTGGAGCCGTCGAGGGCGCCTGGGGTTGCTGGATCGGGAATCTGCTTGACGCACACGACAATATTCATGCCTCCATTGTTACCGATGCGTAGGGCTTTGCCCCAACCCAAATGCCCTGTTTATTCGCCTGTGACGCGGGTAACCATTGGCACTGGTAAAATTTCCCTCTTGCGAATATTGCTGATTGTCAACTCGTTCGCCTCGTCGGTAACTCCCCGAAACACGGTGCTGGTCCACCAGCACCTTGCCCGTCACCACGACGTGCAGGTGGTGGAGACCAACGAGCGCGGCCATGCAACCCGTTTTGCCCAAGATGCGGCATCTCGGGGGCTCGACGCCGTGGTGGCTTTCGGAGGCGACGGAACCCTGAACGAAGTGGCCACAGGTTTGGCTGGCAGCGACACCGCACTTGCCATGTTGCCTGGTGGTTCGACAAACGTGTTCGTGCGCACACTTGGGCTTGCCAACGACCCCATGGTCGCACTCACCCAACTTGTTTCAGGTTTAGAACACGGAGAAGTAGAGCGCGTCAGTTTGGGCCAAGCCAATGGTCGTTATTTCTGTTTCCACGCCGGCATTGGTTACGACGCGGCAGTTGTAGAGATGGTGGAGCGGCGCTCTTCACTAAAGCGGCTTGTCGGTCAACCACTGTTTGCTTACTCTGCGCTGCATTCATGGTTCCGCAGTTACGACCGCAAGTACCCGCATTTCACACTTGATATTGATGGCCGCCACATCCCCAATGGCTATTTCACAGTGGTACTCAACACCAACCCCTACACCTTCGTTGGCAAGCACCCGATCAACTTGTCGAAGGCTGCATCGCTGGAGAAGAAGTTGGTGGTGGTCACGTTTAAGAAAATGACGACCCCCGTGATGTTGCGGACGCTGTACTCGGCGTTGCGACGCGGCGGCCTAGAGAAATCCTCATCTATTGATATCGCTATTGATGTCGAGAACGTCTCGATCAACTTCCCAGCGCCGTTCCCCTACCAGTTGGACGGCGACTACTTGGGCGACACCACTTCGCTCGAGATTAAACACCGCCCCGAGGCACTTCGCCTCGTGCGGCCAAGCATCACGTTTTAACGCGCGCGCTGCGCGATGAGTGCAAGAGCCAAGTCTGGGGTATTGGTGCACAATCCGTCGACACCCCAGTCGAGCAACTGGGACATTCGTTTCGGGTCGTCAACGGTCCAGGTGTTGACGCTTAAACCATTGGCATGCATGACAGATACAACGTGTTGGGTCAGTGTGTGCACATTCGGGTGAATCGCCTGATGCCCCGAAGCCGCGAGGCTTTGGGCGACAGAATTGGCATCTTCGTCGGCAACCCCCACGGTTAGCCACGCAGTTGGCAATTGCGGCCACAGCGATTGCACGGTGTCTACCGACTCGCGACGAAATGACGAGATAAGCCACTGCTCTGGCGGCCCCATTGTTTTCAACAATTGCACCATGCTGTTTGCCAACATTTCGGAAGTGTCGAAATCGGGCTCGGTTGGATCATTTTTGATTTCAATGTTTACCCACATGTTTTCGCAGGCTTCGAGTGCTTGTTGCAACGTGGGGATATGACTGGGCAATTGGTTGAAGTCGAGTTTGTTTATTGCACGACCATCATCGAGCGCTGCATTGTGATGCACCACAATTTCTCCGCTTGCACAGAGGCGTATATCGAGCTCGGCGGCATGACTTCCCATCTGTGCAGCACGATGAAATGCCATCGTTGTATTTTCTTTTTCAACGGCCGACGCGCCACGATGCGCAATCACTTGGGGGCCATTAGCCACCCCTACCTTGCCCCAATGAGCACGAGTCACGGGCGTAGGGTATCGCCAAATTCGTCACAATAAAAAAATAAAAAAACTTTGTCCCACGTCTTGTAAGTGACCAACTTGGTGTCTATCGTGACACCGTCTTACTCGCTTAAACCGAACGCCAAAGGTGGTCACCTTGTCAATCCTCGCAACAAGCCTTGCCCTTGGATCCGCCGACTACACCTGGCGCAAAAATGCGCTCTGTCGCGATACTGATCCAGAGTTGTTCTTTCCAGTTGGCAGCACCGGCCAAGCGCTTCAGCAAATTAGCGCAGCAAAAGAAGTGTGCTGTGAGTGCACCGTAAAAACCGAGTGCCTAGAGTTCGCAATCGAGACCAACCAAGACTGCGGTATTTGGGGTGGCACCTCTGAAGATGAGCGACGCAATATCCGTCGCCAAATGGCAGCAGAACGACGCGCTGCCCGCGTTACCGCTTAGTACTGCAGCGGCACGCGCAGTTCTACAACAGTTCCCTCGCCGCTTCCCGGCGATTTCATTGAGAGCTGGGCAAAGTCTTCTGCTGACGCAACACGCATCTCGATTGTTCCGGCCAACTCTGTGGTTACCAGGGTGCGCACGATAGAAAGCCCAAGGCCTGTTGCCTTTGAGAATTCAAAATCAGAGTTGAGCCCGACGCCGTTGTTCACCACCCGAATCGTCAGAGCATCGTCATCATGGCTCAGTGAAACCACAACCGATCCACCCGCGCTTCCTTCAGGGAAACCATGATCGACAGCGTTCTGCAGTAACTCGAGAATGACGACCGACAATGGTGTTGCCACTGTTGCCGGTAAACGACCGCCATCGCCTTTCACTTCAAACGTCACCGGTCGGTCTGCCGACTGCAAACCCTCCTCCACCAGGCGCATGAGTGGGCGAACAATTTCGATGAATGCAATGTCTTCGCCGGGTTCGCGCGAAAGCGTTTCGTGCACGAGCGCAATGGTCCTGATTCGGCGAACCGACTCGGCAATTGCCTCTTTGGCCTCGGGCGACTCCAACCTGCGGGCCTGCAACCTCAGCAGCGACGAGATGGTCTGCAGATTGTTTTTTACGCGGTGATGAATCTCGCGGATAGTGGCATCTTTTGTGAGGAGAAGGCGGTCGCGACGGCGCAACTCCGAAACGTCGCGCAGCAGTAACACTCCCCCCGTTACTTCCGTGCCAGTGAGCGTTCGGCGAAGCATCGGAATGCTGCGCGTAAGCAGCGTCACTTCAGAAGTCTGTTCAATTTCTTCGATAACTGGCTCTTTGCGTTCGAACGCGTTGCGGGCAGCACTTTCTGCAACACCAAGTTCGGCCAATGTTTGACCAATGGCGTTAGTGCTTACACCAGCGCGATGCAATGCGGAAACTGCGTTGGGCGAGGCGTAGCGAACACGAGTTGTTGCGTCGAGCACAATTGCACCGTCACCCACACGTGGCGCAACGCTGGCGTCGGCTATGCGACCATCAAACGGAAACAATCCTTCCGCCACCATCTCGACAAATTTCGCAAAAATCTCGGCGTAGGTAGATTCGAGTTGACCTGATTTTCGGGCATTGTCGGTAACCCACTCGCGTGACAACACGGCAATCGTGGAACCTTCGAACGACACTGGCACCACCAACATGTTTGCTGGCCCACCAATTGCTTGAACGAAGATTTCCCCTTGAGCGATATGTCCTGATGAAAGGCATTGGTCGAGCAAAATCTTTTCCGACTCGCTCGCCCACGTGTCGACGTAATCTGATTGATAGAGCGTTTGTCCGGTTGCTGCGCGCACCTGCGCGGTGATCAACCACGTCCCATCGGAAACGGGCACGTACAGCAACATGTCGGCGAAGCAAAAGTCGGCCAACATGCCCCATTCCGAGACAAGTGCGGTGAGATGCTCGATGGCATCCGAGTTCAGTTCGGTGTGGTCGTGGGCAAGTTCGGCAAGCGTTGGCATACGGCGCTCTTATTCTGCCCTATCTGCCACTCAGGCTTTCACCCAGCGCCACGATGCCTTTCATATCGGTGATTTCCCCGCTCACGTATTGCGCGGTAAGTACATTTGCCCCGCTCTTCAAACAGGAATCAGAGAGTTTCTCAAGTCGAGACTGTTCGACGACAGACGCGGCCACAACGTCCTGGGCGGCCCTCCACAGCGTTGCCAACACTCGATCGCACTGTTCGGCACTAGGCGTAGGAAGCCCCGCAGCGGTTGCGGCCACCTGCAGCGTCTCGGGCCCCACAAGACTGCGGTCGCTGGCCAATGCTGCACTTGTTTGATGAGCAATGTCAAGAGGCAACACTCTGTTTGCAATGAGTGCGGCCAACGAAAAAGAGCGAGATTGCAGTTCCGTGAGTAGATACTCGGCCTCAAATGCAGGCGCAACTTCCAGAGTGGTGACAACTGCAAACTTGGTATCGGTATTTCGAAGCACGCTCTCCACTTTGTTTGCGCGCTCTACAAACCCTTTTTCCATAGTGCGAAACAATGTGAAGAATTCGTTGATTGACGACAAGAACCGAGCGCCAAGAATTCGGTCGGCAACCTGAAAAAAGGGTTTCGACATTAAGGAAACCACCCGTGATTGCGCAGGAGTTGTGAGCAACTGCAGCAAACGCGAATCGAAGAAGTCGCGCATTCGCTTTGGTGCGTCCAATACGTCAAGTGCGTTTCGCGACGGAGGGGTATCCACAACTACCAAGTCGTATACACCCGACTGATATACGTCGTACAGCCGCTCCATCGCTATGTAGTCGTGGCTGTGCACAAAACGTTCCGTGAGGTTGGTGTACAACGCATTCGCAAGCACACGCTGCGCAATTGCCGGAGTAGGTGCATGTCGGTGAATGAGGTCGTCCCAGCTGGCCTTTGTATCGATCATCGCGGCGAACAACTGCCCTTGTGGCGCGACGCCCGCTTCGTTAAACGCCATCGCGTCAACCTGCACAACAGCATTTCCAATTGCCTGCAGACCAAGCGCGTCGGCCAGGCGCCGCGCCGGGTCTACCGTGAGCACCAATACCTTTTTGTGCAGATGCGTTGCCGCAAGTGCACCAAGCGCAGCCGACATGGTTGTTTTGCCAACCCCGCCGCTGCCACACACCACCAATAACTTTGACGAATCGAGCATTGCCAACAACTGCGAAGAATCCAACTGTTGTGTCACGACAGCTCCTCGGAGAGCGCTGCCGCAAGCTGCTCATTCAGTTTGCGCGGGTCGTGTTGATTTACTGAAACATCTGGCAACACCACCAGTGGTATAAATGGTGACCGCAGTCGCTGCGCAAGTAGCGCCAGGTGTGCAACTGCATGAGTCCTGCGATCCACAGCAATTTCTACGGCGCGAAGTGGCGCTGTTAGTAGCGCTTGCTGTTGGGCCGTGCATTGCTGCGAGCCGGCAAACGTTTGCAATGCTGCGAAGAGCGGCAAGTCACGGTCGGCGAAGATGTCGCCAGAGACACGGTTGGCTACAACAGCAGCCACCGACACGCTCGACTTGGCGCTCAACGTGTCGAGCAGTTCGATGGTTTCAACCACGGGCATCTCTTCTGGCGTAGTCACAACGACTACTCCCGTGCGCGAAGAGTCGTGCAGAATTTCCTGCATCCATTTTGTTTGGTCGCGGATAAGGCCTACTTGCACGATGTTGGTGAGCGTTCGCGGCGCCTCGATTTGCGCAACGATATGCCCCGACGCTTCGGCATCAACGATGACAATGTCATAGTTTTTCTCGCGCACTTCCCAACACAGCTTGCCTACTGCCAAGATTTCCTTCACTCCTGGTGCAGCATTGGCAACAAAATCGAACATCTTTGCCAATGGGCCGATACTGGTGATCAGCGGGATGCGAACGAACAGGCGAATATATTCGCGCAACGAATCTTGGGTATTCATTGCCATTGCGAACAAGCGTGGCGAAACCTCTGTCGGCTCGAAACCCAATTGGCTTACGCCAAGCGCATTGGCAATGGCGCCCTTCGAGTCCATCTCACAGAGCAGTGTGCGTTTGCCGCTTGCGGCGGCAGAAGTCGCCAAAGCGACAGCAATACTTGTTTTACCAACGCCACCTTTGCCAGTGACAAAGAGCAGTTGACGCGAAAGCAATTGGGTCGGCTTTAGCTACCGAAACCGAGTTTGCGCGAGCCATCGGCTGCGCCAAATTCGACGTAGGCAATTTTCGCGGAAGGAATGACAATTTCGCGGCCCCTGTTGTCGATAACAGAAAGCGTTTCTGTTTTGCCAGCGAGTGCTGCCTCAACAGCAGACTTCAGTTTTGCCTGCGCCTTTTCGTCGTCAATTTCAACCATCAATTCGCGCATTGCCTGGGTTACACCGATTCGAATTTCCATTGGTTGTCCTATTCGTTTAAAGAAGCCTGTTGGTAAAGACTAATTGACTTTCAGTGCAGCACTGAAAATTTTCTTCGGCTTCATCTCTTCGGCAATTTTTTTGGCGAGGGAATGAAAAATCTTGCCAATCTCGCTGTCGGGTGCCACTGCCGCAATTGGTCGGCCATCGTCGCCACCTTCTCGCAAGGCACTCATGAGCGGAATCTGGGCAAGGAGTGGAAGGTTTAGCTCGTCTGCCAAGTTTTGGCCGCCGCCGCTGCCAAACAATTCGTAACGAACACCGTCGTCGCCCGTGAACCACGACATGTTTTCGATAATGCCGCGAACGGGAAGGTTGACCTTGGTTGCCATTGCCGCCGAAAGTTGGGCAACTTTTTGTGCTGCCAGCTGAGGAGTGGTTACTACAAGCACTTCTGCCCTCGGTAGGTATTGGCTGAGGCTTAATGCAATGTCGCCAGTACCCGGTGGCATATCAATGAGGAGGAAATCTGGTTCGTCCCAATACACGTCGGTAAGAAATTGCTCGAGCGCCTTGTGCAACATTGGCCCACGCCACACCACTGCTTGGCCTTCTGGAACGAAGTAGCCAATGCTGATGCAACGCACGCCCCATGCCTCGGGCGGCAACAACATGTTGTCGATAACAACGGGGTCGCGGTCGGTTCCCAACATGCGCGGGATGGAATATCCGTAGATGTCGGCATCGACGATGCCCACCTTGTGGCCCTGCGCGGCAAGTGCCACTGCAAGGTTTGTTGTAACACTGCTCTTGCCAACGCCGCCCTTGCCAGATGCAATCAAAATGGGGCGAGTCTTTGAACCGGGTTGAGCAAACGAAATGGTGCGGCCGCTTGCGTGGCCTTGCGCGGGTTGCGAACCGGCAGTAGATGCTGGGTCGCCATTGAGCATCTGACGAACTGCGGCGCGTTCGTCATCGTTCATCACACCGAAATTGAGGGCAACATCAGTAACACCATCAAGAGCGCGCAATGCGCTGTTTACGCGATTCTGGATTTCGGCGCGCAACGGACAACCGGCAATGGTGAGCACGACAGTGAGCCCAACAACGCCCTTCTTGTCGATGACGACATCGCGAACCATGCCCAAGTCCACGATGGAACGGTGCAGCTCTGGGTCTTGTACGGGACGGAGTGCGTCGATGAGTTGATCTGTTGATGGGCTTGACATGGGGGCTCCAATAATTTCCACTATGGCCATAGGTACAATACCTGTATGCCGGGTAAATCTGCCAACCTCACCTCCGGTTCATTCACCGCCACCGTGTCCGCCATCACATCGGCATTCGGAGATCCAACTCGACGTGCCATGTATTTGTTCGCGCGCGAATCCGAGCAAGGTGTCACCACTGCTCAAGTGGCAGAAAAGTTTGAAGTGCACCCAAACGTTGCGCGTCATCACCTCGACAAATTGGCTGCAGGCGGCTATCTCGAAGTTGCAGTAGAGCGCCACGAAGGTGGCGGCGCAGGAAGACCCTCGAAGCACTACAGGGCTGTTGGCGATGCAAGCCTGCAGTTTCCAGTACGCAGCGACGACTTGGTGCTTTCACTTCTTGGAAAAACACTTGCGCTGTTACCTGCAGAGCAAGCACAGCAGATGGCCGAAGAAGTTGGCCAACAATACGGTCGTGCTATGGCAGTTGGACTGCAAGGCGAAGACGTAACTGCTGGCCACAAGTCGTTGCGCTCTGCGCTACAAACCGTTGCCGATGCACTAACCGCACATGGGTTTGCAGCCCACACCGATCAGCGCAACAACCAACTTCGCATTGTGAACAATCACTGCCCTTTCGGCGATATCGCCATCGAGCACCCAGTGATTTGCGCAGTCGATCGTGGAATGGTGAAAGGCATGCTCACTGCAATTTATGGTGAGACGAGCCCAGAGACTTCTGCCTCGTTGCCGCAAGGCGACACCTTCTGCGCAACAACTGTGTAGCGCAAGTTTTCTTTAGTCGCCCCAGAACCGCTGTTCTAAAAACGGATCACCATACATGTGATAACCGTTTTGTTCCCAAAAACCGGGAGCATCGGTCGCGCGCAGCTCTAGCCCGCGAAGCCACTTCGGTGATTTCCAAAAGTACAAGTGCGGAACCAATAAGCGCACTGGCCCACCATGAATGGGTTCGATATCAAGTCCGTCATATTGATAGACAACCAGCGACTCGTCACGGAGAACGTCGGCGAGGGGAAGGTTTGCCGTGTATCCATACTCGGCATGCCCCATGACGTAACCAGCGTCGGGTTGAACACCAGCGCGCTCGAAAAGGTCGCGCACTTTCACGCCTTTCCAAACTGTGTCAAATTTGGACCACTTGGTGACGCAATGAATATCGGTTGTCAATGTCACGGACGGCATCGCGCACAATTCTTCGAAGTTGATGGTGAACG
Organism: Ilumatobacteraceae bacterium; assembly: GCA_036746695.1. GTDB lineage: Bacteria > Actinomycetota > Acidimicrobiia > Acidimicrobiales > Ilumatobacteraceae > UBA3006. The sequence continues at coordinate 710,315 of DAIODP010000001.1, forward strand.
GTTGGTGAACGAGTCCTGAAATTGTTAGGTCCCACTCACCTGGCTTGTACGTTGGCACGTCGCCTACATGCAAGACAGGGAAACGTTCGGTGAGATATTGGCCTGAGGGAAGACGATTACTGTCAATTCCTTTGTTCACCAGTTGTTCACGATTGCGATCGAAGAATCCCATGTCACGCTCCTTTGCTCATATTGTGCCTTATTTATTCATTACATTGAATACTCGTGCCGCTCTTTCTTGTCCGACATGCCAAAGCAGGCAAACGCAGCGAGTGGAAGGACGACGACTCCACTCGCCCGCTTGACGAAAAAGGTTGGGCCCAGGCCAACGCAATTGGTGTTCGGATCGCTGCATTGTCTCCTACTTCTTTAGTTTCCAGCCCATTTCTGCGATGCAGTCAGACACTCGAGCCACTGGCCACTCTCACCGGCCTTTCCGTGCGTACCGATGAACGACTCGCCGAAGGCATCGACTTTTTGCATTGCGTCGAATGGCTTTCAACATTGTCCGAAGGAACTGTTGCTTGCAGCCATGGAGATGTCATACCTCCGGTAATCGAAGCACTCGAACGCCGAGGCATGCAGGTTGAAGGCATGCGTGATTCGCGTAAGGCATCAGTGTGGGTACTCGAGCGTGAAGGCGATGTATTTGTTCGCGGCACCGTTTGGGCGCCGCCAAAAATTGACTGAGTTATTCGCCGAGCGCCGCCGCAACTTCAGTACGAATTGAGTCGACAAAACCTTGCACTTCGGATGGAGGGTTCATCGACGCACAAATATCAAGTTCCTCTTTCGCGCCAAGTGCGTCACCTGCAAGGCGGAACCGAACGATTCCAAGAAAGCAGTGAGCATCCGGATAATCCGGCTCTACTTCAATTGCCTGACCGAGGCCCTGTGTTGCTGCGGCAAATGCCATTAATTTCACTTCTTCATTTGCCTCGCGTGCAACAAGCGCAATAAGCCACGAGCGATAGGTAAGCGCTTCAACATGGTCTGGATTGAGCTTGAGGATTTCGGAATACGTTTCGATAGCCGTAGCAGGGTCGCTGAAATTGATTGCACGCGCTTGCGCAAGCAGTGTTGCAGTGCTGTTTTCGATGCCGCCGCTACTGCTCTGCCCCGGCAAGCGCTGCCCCGACTGCGCGGCCACTAACCAACCAGCACCCACGGCGAAAGCAAGCACGCCAACAACCACCGCAATTCGTTGAGTGAGTGGCCGAGACTGGCGACGCGGAAGCATTGCCTCGCCTCGCGAAATGAGTTTGATTACTTCAGCCGCGCGTTGCGTGTAGCCGTTATGAAGTGCTGCGTAGTCGAGATCGTCGATGTCGCCAGCCTCACGCTCACGCTCCAGATCGCGCAGCGAACTCAACAAAAATGAACGCTCTTCTTCCAGCCTCGCCAATTCGTCTGGATTCATGATCGATCGTCTTGATCGCTCAAAGCATCGGCAACTAGCCGTGCATCTTCCTGCGAAATCTCATCACCAGAAACTGTGCGCCAACGACGGAAGGAAAACGCCAGTGCGGCAACGGCGCAAACCAACGCCACAACGGGCAGCGCCCACACCATTGCCTCAAGGCCAGTAGAACGCGGAACCAATAACACTTGACCACCGAACCGTTGCTCGATGTAACCAATGATTTCATCATTAGTACGAACGGACGCCGCTACCTGACGTGCAACTTCCGATCGAATCGCCTCTGCAGACGGCGCGCGAGAGACATACACGCTCTCGCCTTGGCAAGTCGGGCACGCTAAATGTTTGGTGATGAGATCGATGCGATCTTGCTGGGTTAACGGGCCGGTCTCGCGCAGGCCTCCAACAAGCAACAAGCCACTCGCGATCAGCAGCATGACAAGCCACGACCAGCGACTTTTTACATTAAAGACAGCGGTCATGAACCGAACTGCTCTTTCAGTAAGTTCAATTGCTCGGCCAGCAACGTTTCGGTAAGTTGCCCGGCAATTCGCAATCGAACATAACCATTCGGGTCGATCACCCATGTTTCAGGAACTTTTGCTACGCCAAACGCAACAGAAATTGCAGCGTCACTGTCACGAACTTTTGTCCAGTCGCCGCCGTTTGCGTCAAAAAAGTTTTGCACCGCTCCGTCGCTGTCATCGTTGATGATGGTGTACAACTCGGCAGGGTTTGCTGACTTCGCTTCCGCTTCCGCAAATGCGACCAAGTCGGGATGCTCGTTGACGCACGGGACACACGTGGAGTTGAAAAAATTGAAGATGACCCACGAACCTTTGCGGCGCGCAAGTTCAAACGTCTCGTCTTCTAGCGTTGTACTGACGACAGCAGGCGCAGGATTGCCCAACAACGGAGATTCCGCGTTGTCACTCGGGTTCGGGTCTGCCGTTACCAACACTATGAGCAGCGCTCCAAGCACAACACCAACGATTGTTGCGACGAATGGTGCAACGCGACGCTGCCGCGTTGGAGCGACGGTCATCTTGAGACCTCATGCGAATCGATAAGAGCCGACGTCGGGTCGGTTGGCTTTCGTCGCTTGCCGGGAAATGCCGCAAGCACCGTGCCAACTGCCATCAAGCCCGAACCAATCCATAGCCACAAGATGAGCGGCTTGATAAACACTTTGATCCGTGCCTCGTTGGAATCTTGACGAACGGGTGGCTCCAGCGTCAAGTAAATATCGGAACCGAAACCAGTTCTAACGGATGGAGTTCCAACGTTCATTCCAATTTTTGTGAACTTCGTAATTGCTGGCGCATACGGCTTTCCACCATCGACACTGACGAGGGCTTTCACACTGATGTCGCGGTCGGTGGTGATCTGTACAACATCTATCAACTCGAAGGTGTGGCCACTAAACGTGGCGGGCTTACCAACCACAAGCGACAACTCCTGGCTGCGCGTAAAACTGTTGGACGCTGCGAGCGCCACGGAGATCATGATGACGCCAACATGCACAATCATGCCGCCGTTGGCGCGGCCAACAAGACCACGCCAGCCTTGGCGTCGCGTTGCCAGTACCACCTGGCGAAGTGCCGAACCCGTTGCAAAGCCACCCAAGCCAAACGCAAGCAGTGGCGCAAAACCGGTAGCGCCAACGAACACGCTGAATGCAAGTGCACCAATGCCACACCACGCTGGCCAGAACAACCGCTGTGACAACAACTCTCCCGAAGCTTTACGCCATGGCAGCACGGGAGCAATCGCCATCAAAGTCAGCATTGCTATGCCGATGGGAATTGTTAATTGATCAAAAAACGGCTCACCAACAACGATCGTTCGAGACTGCAGGGCCTCGACAACAAGAGGAAAGACTGTGCCCAACAAAACCACGAATGCAAAAACTGCAAAGAGCACGTTGTTGGCAAGGAATGCACCTTCGCGTGAAAGAGCCGAGTCGATGCTGCCTGGCGAATGCAACCGATCGCCGCGCCATCCAATGAGGCCAACCGAGACAACAACGATGATTGCGAAAAATGCCAACAGCCACGGCCCGATTGCACTCTCGCTAAACGCATGAACGCTGTTAAGCACACCAGACCGAGTGAGGAATGTCCCGAGGATGGTGAGGCTGAATGTGGATACCAACAACGACAGGTTCCACACTCGAAGCATTCCGCGGCGTTCTTGCACGAGCACCGAATGGATGTATGCCGTTGCGGTAAGCCACGGCAGGAGCGACGCGTTTTCAACTGGGTCCCACGCCCACACCCCACTCCAGCCCAGCACCTCGTAACTCCACCATCCACCAAGGATGATGCCGATTGTGAGAAACCCCCAGGCAAACAGTGTCCAACGGCGGGTTGCAAGCAACCAACCTTCGCCGACCCTGCCTGTAATCATCGCAGCAATCGCGAATGCGAATGGAACTGTCATGCCTACGTATCCCAAATACAACAGCGGCGGATGGAACATCACGAGCAAGTGATTTTGCAGGAGAGGGTTTGGGCCCGGCCCATCGACGACACCGGCAGCGCCTGCGACGAATGGGTTTGCTGGGCCGAAAGAAAGCAAAAAGAAAAACAGTGAGACAATGAACATCACGCCGATTGCCCAATTAGTCAGCACGTCGTCCATTTTCTTTCGCAGCCAGAAACTGACCGCCACGGTGTAGCCCGCAAGGATGAGCACCCACATCAAGAGCGAACCCTCGAGTGCACTCCATACCGCGGCGAAGTTATACAGCGCAGGAGTTGCAGTGCTGCCCACTTTTTGCACGTACTCAAGTGAAAAGTCGCGAGTGATCATTGCGTATTCCATTGACGCAAATGCACCGACAGCAGCCACTGCATTGAGCACTGCAAAGCGCGAAATGAGTTTGGTGACGGAAGCCTCGCGCGTGCGCGCACTCGAGATGGATGCAATAGCACCAAATAGCGAACCTACGATGCCAACAAGTAGCAGCGCCCGACCAATCGTTCCGGCTACCCCGCTATCGGCGAACACGCTTGGCTTTCGGCTTCATCAATACGTTGCCCGTTGTCGGCAACGTACTCATTGGAGTGTTTGACCTCGATGCGGTTGGCTTCAAACACATCGCCAGCAAGTCGACCGTGCACAACAACGGGAATGCACTCTTGAAAAATGCCACCAGGATCGCCCGCGTACGTTACGGCCAATTCTTTATTGTTATAAATCATGATGAAGTCGGTGGTTCCACTCTTTGCGGCAAGCGAACCCTCTTCAACCGTGCCCTGCACCCTGATGCGGCGGTCTGCTTCGCAGCCTTCGCGAACCCCAATTTCATCCACGTTGCAGTAGTAATCGATAGCCGATGTGAGGAATTGACTCACGATGACGCCGCCACCAATCACAATAAGCACCAAGACCGCAACATAACCCCACTTGGTTTTTCGCTTGCGCGGCGCGAGCGGTGCGTTGTCGGGGGAAGTTCGTGGCGTTAAGTCCAAGGCTTGTCCTTGTCGGGCACCTGACGCGACAATCTTCGTCCTTGCGTCAGCGTAAACGCAACGAAGCCGATGATCGAACCAAATGTAATGATGTACACAAGCGAAATAAAGCCAACATCTTTCATGCTTGACTACCTTCAGCAATGCGCTCATTCAACGCAGAATCCAATTGTGTTGTAAGCAATACATCGCGCATTGCCATCACGCGTTGTCGGTGAGAAACCATCCAAGCAAACGTGCATGTAAAACCGATGACACCAATGAACAGTGTTGTCAGCATTAACCCATCCATTTTGATATCACCATCGGTGCTCAACACGCTGGCTCGCTGATGCAACGACCGCCACAACACCACACTGAAATGAACAAGTGGAATTTCAAGAACAGCGAGCATTGCAACAACAGCAGACCTGCGCGCGCGCTGCTGCGGTGATCCACCAAGGCCACGTACGGCCATGTAACCGAGATAGGTGACAAAGAGAAATGCTGTCGTTGTCAGGCGCGGATCCCATTCCCAAAAAGTGCCCCAAGTAAGCCGACCCCAGAGGCTTCCGCTAATCAATGTGATTGCCATAAACATGAGGCCCACCTCGGCTGACGCACCAGCAACGCGGTCGAAGCCAAGCGAGTGCTTCTTGCCGAACATGAACATTGCCGAAGCAATGCCCGTGACGATGAAAGCCAAGTACGCCACCCACGCGGTGGGCACATGCACATACATAATTCGTACGCTCTCGCCCTGATTGAGATCGGCCGGAGTAAAAAACAAGCCACCAACTACCACCCAAGTCATGCACGCAATTGCAAGCAGGCCAAACAGACGTGTGCTTGGCGTTCCAACGCTTCGTACTGCAGTGCTATTCATGACTGTTTAATCATTCCTCGATCAGTGCACCAAAAGAAAGCAGGCCGCCAATGCCGAACAGCGCGGCGAAAATTGCCAGCACTCCGACCCAGGGCCAACCATCCGCAAGCACTGCTCCTCCGCTTAAAAATGCCGATTCCGTTGCGCGGGTTGCGCTTAGGACTACTGGCGCGACAACCGGCAACAAAAGCAGTGGAAGCAATGTTTCCCTGCCTCTGGCGCCGGCGGTTAAGCCACCATAAAGAGTACCCACGAAGGCCAAACCAGCCGTTGCGCAAAGCACACAAGTGACCAACAGCACTAAGCCGTCAAGCGAAATTTGCACTTGATACAGCACAACAGCAAGGACAAACAGCAGCAGCTCGAGTGTTAATAACTGCACAAACAATGCGGCCGACTTTCCAAGAAAAATACCTTGCGAGTCGACACCCGCAACGCGAAGTGCGTCCAGGGCGCCGTCACTTGTCTCAACTGCATACGAGCGTTGCACCACAATGAACAGACTGAACAGCGTGGCCAACCACACCAAACCACCGGCCACACGTTGCAGTACGGCGTCGTTGTCCAAAGCAAACGCGAACATCACCATCACGAGCCCAGAAAATGGAAGCACCTGTTGCACAACAATGTGACTGCGCATTTCGATGCGTAAGTCTTTCTTGGCAATAACACGTGCAATGCGGGCAATGCTTGGCGAAGTACTCATGAGCGCTCCTGCACACGGCCAGCAACAACCGCAACGTTTCGTGTTGCTAAATGTTGTGCGCGCTCGATTTCGTGAGATGCAACAACAATCGTCGCCCCTAGTTGCGATGCCTCGCGCAAGATCGCATCAATTTCGTCTCGGCCTTTCGCATCGAGCCCTGCATGTGGTTCATCCAGCAACCACAGTTCCGCTCGGCGCACAATGAGGCAAGCCAACGCACAACGACGTTTCTGACCTGCCGACAAATTACCAACCGCTCGGTTTGCGAGCGAACCGTCAATATCCATTCGAGACATCGCGGCATCAATCTCGCTTCGCGATGCACCGACCATGCTCGCCCAAAACGAAATGTTGTCAGCAATGCTGAGATCGGCGTACAGGCCATTGTTGTGACCAAGCAAGCCAACACGTGAACGAACTTGTTCACGCTCGTCTTGCACGTTGCATCCCAAAACAAAAGCAGTTCCGCGTTCAACTGGCATGAGCCCGGCACAAAGCCGCAGCAGTGTGGATTTGCCCGCCCCATTGGGCCCCTGCAACAACACAATCTCGCCTTTTGTTACGTGCAGTGTTGCGCCGGCAAGCGCGGGGTAACCGTTGTAAACGGCCACAACATTGCGAAGGTCAATGATCGCGGAACTAAGCGCACCCATCGTGATGTCAGTTTCCAGTAAAACGCGGTGGGCGCTTTTGCAAAAATGCTTCTCGCCCTTCACGCGCGTCGTCGCTTGCAACTGCGCGTTCGCGGGCCTGACTAACGAGCGCATCAAACTCGGGCTCCCCTGCAGAAGACTCGAGGGCAATCTTGTGACCGGCAATGGTGAGTGGCGCAAGCTGAGAAATTTCGTTGGCCCATTCGACGGCATCGCCAAGATGCCCGATGCGATGCACCGCACCAATTGCGAATAATTCTTTTGCCGTATATGTCTTTGCCGCGAGCAACATTGCCCGCGCAACAGGCCAAGACATCTCTCGAGTAAAACGCTCAATCGTCCAGTGATTCACCACAAGGCCCAGTTTCGCCGCAGGAACACCAAAAATGCTGTCGGGCGTGGCAACTCGCAAATCGCATACTGCTGCAAGTTGCGCACCTGCGCCAAGCGCCGGGCCATCAATAGATGCGAGCGTGACACATGACAACTTCGTGAAGCCACGCAACACTTCGTTCAGTTGAGAATGAAAATCTTCCTCGCGAACACCTGCAAGATCGGCACCAGCACAGAATGCGGGTGGCGTGCCCGTCAACACCAATGCACGAATGCGGCGTTGCTCGGCGTCTTTTTGAATCTGTCGAAGTTCGATCAGCGTTTGCAGGTCAACGGCATTGCGCTTTTGGGGGCGATCGAGCGTAACGACGGCCGTCAAGTCCGACCACTCAACCTTGACTGCGTCTACCATGGGTTTGAGGTTATGACTTCTTCGCCCCAACCAATTGATCCGACCTCGCTCGACCCCGTACGCCAGCGCCGAAAGCGCATTGCGCTGTGGACTTCTGTGGCCAGCAGATTGGGCTACTCCTGTTTTGGGGCGTCCATCGTTGCGGTGGCTGTGGGGCTGTTGGGCTCGTTCACTCCGCTTGTTGGGCGCATCGCAACAGGCGGGCTGATTGTGGGGTCCATCCTGCTTGCGCCGGCAATCGTGCTCGGTTACGCAATCAAAGCTGCAGAAAAAGAAGACCGAATAAACGGCGTTTAATTATTGTGCGTGACCAGTACCGTGTTGGCTGATGTCTACCCGGTTACCCGCCATAGAGCGAAAAGAACAACTACTTGATCTGGCTTTACAAGTGTTTGCGACCAAGGGTTTCCACGATGCATCAATGACCGACATCGCCGAATTGGCGGGCGTAACCAAGCCTGTGGTGTATCAACACTTCGAATCGAAGCGGGCGTTGTTCCTGGCAATCATCGACAACGTTGGAAAAAAGATGATCAGCGAGATCACGCAAGCCACCAGCCAGGCCCCAGATGGCAAGTCGAAAGCCGAGCAAGGAACCATTGCCTTCTTCCGCTGGGTTGCAAACGACTCCCATTCATTTAAGTTTTTGTATGACAGCGGAACGCGAAACGATCCAGAGTTTGCGGAAGCAGTAAAGCAAGTGACGAAAAGGAGTGCAGATGCAATTGCGCCCCTTATCGCCATCGACCTCGACGCCGCTCACTTGCGCACCCTTGCGCACGGCGTTGTCGGTGCATCAGAGGGTGTCGCACGACACTTACTTGCAACTAATCCTTCGTTTAACCCAGACGTAGTAGGCAAACAGGTTGCCGATTTGTTGTGGGCTGGTCTGCGCGGAGTGGGTAGCGATTAAGCCCCTGCCATAAGAGGAGTAGCCTGACCTGTATGGCAAACCCCGGCGAACATCACCCAGCGTTCGAGGAATATTGCGAGTGCATTTTCGAACTGCACGAAGACAATCTTGATGTCATTCAGGCGCGCGTTGCCGATCGGTTGAGTGTCTCTCGCCCATCTGTATCGGAAATGATCAAGCGAATGGAAGCCGAAGGCCTGATCCGTTTACGTGGTACAAAAATCTTGTTGACCGATGAGGGAACACTGCTGGCTACAAAGGTTGTGCGTCGCCACCGCATAGCGGAGCGATTTCTCACCGACATCCTTGGGCTTTCGTGGGCCACCGCCCACCATGAGGCTGGCAAGTGGGAACACGTGCTCAGCGCAGAAGTCGAAGCCGCAATGAACCGTTTGTTGAACAACCCAACAACCTGCCCGCACGGCAACTCCATTCCTGGCTCGGCCCACCGAGAGGTGCACATGACGTCACTCGCCGATATCCAAATCGGCCTGCCCTACACCGTTGGTCGAATTACCGAAGAACTTGAACACACCACCGGCGTTCTCGAGTTTTTGGAAAGCGTCAACCTTGTTGTCGGCACAACTGCAACAGTCACTGCACGCAGTGAAGACGGAAACATCACGGTGCGCATTAACGACGACGAAGTCACGATCGACTCGTTCATCGGCAATCGCGTTCTCGTCAACGCCTAATCACGCCATGAAAAAGCCTTTGGTTCTCTCAATATTGGCAACGGCTGTATTGCTGACTGGGTGCGCAACCACCATTATCGATACCGCGCCAACAACCACCGCAGTTGCGCCGACCAGCACCGTTCCCTCGGGCACCAACGAACAATTGTTGGAACAAATGCGACTGACAATTAGTGAAATTTCAAACGCAATGAGCGCGAGCGACAAAACTAGGGCAAGAGCAAGATTGGCCGACTTACAACTGGCATGGGACGTCTTACAACCACAGATTGCTGACAAGGGTGAACAGTTAACGCAGGACTTACAGCGTTTGATTGATTTGGCAGACAGCGCAGTGACGCGCAACCGCCCCGCAGACGCCGACAAAGCACTTCGATTTTTACAAATCGTTATCGAATCGTTGACGTAACGGCAAAAATTATTTTGCAAGCATCGCCGCAGGTAGCGGCTGATGATGCACGATCGTTAAGCGCTGCGTGGAGCGAGTGAGCGCAACGTATAAGGCTCGCAAGCCATGTGTTTGCGCCGCAACAATAACGGCGGGTTCAACAACCAGAACACCGTCTAGCTCCAGACCCTTGACAACGCTTACAGGCACCACTGTTAACCGGCTGTCGAGTGCTGTGGTGTTTGCTCGGCCGTGCTTCACGTTGGCAGCCGTCAAAGCGGCACAAACGTCGTCGGTCATCTCATCGGGGCAAACCACGGCCACATTTCCCTCACCAACATTGGTCAGCAATAACTGTGCTTGCGAAACAACATCATCGAACAGTGCGGCGGCAGTTGCAGACTGCACAATGTCAGGCCCAAATTCGCCTTCGCGAACAGACTGCGGTGCTCGCAATGACGGGGCGGCTACTGCCATCACCCTGTCTGCGATTTCCATAATTTGTGCCGGAATGCGATAACCAACCGAAAGTCCAATCACTTGCGGATCTTTCTTGCTCGGCAGATACTGCAAAAGATCAGACCAATCGTTTGGTGCAAACGCACCCGTGGCCTGGGCCAAGTCGCCAACAACGGTCATTGCACCGCCAAGAGAACGGCGCGTAGCCATTCGCAACTGCATCGGTGTGAGGTCTTGCACCTCGTCGATGATGATGTGCCCGTACAAGCGCACTTCGTCGGTCTCATCGATGCGTCCATTTCTGCGTGGGCGCGGACCAATCACGGCAAGCACTTCATCGAGCAGCGCGGCATCGCTGTCTGCCCATTGCACATCTGCATATGTTTCGCTGCGCGCACGGAACAACGACGCGCACTCCTCATCGGTCAATAGTTCATTGCCAGCAGAACGAACCAACGCCTTCGAGCCAAACAAATCATGCAACAACTCGGCTGGCGTCAGCACGGGCCACATGCGATTGAGTGCAGCCCGAAATTCGGTGATATCACGCATCGAGTCGCGCAGTGCTTCGATGTTTGGGTCTTCGTCGCGGCCAGTTGCGGCAAGTGCCGTCACCATTTCTGTTTCCACCCATCGGTGTGCAGCATTATGTCGGCGATACCTTCGGCGAGCCTCGCGAATGATTCGCGCAGACTCCTTTTGGCGAAGCCGCAGAAAGCCAGCACCAAACGGAATGACCAAATCCTCTCGCAGCGGCCGTTCGCGGTCGCGCACGGCCTGCGATACAAAATCCACCATCCGCACATCACCCTTAACGCGCTTGGCCAATTCGGTTTCGGCTAAACCAAATCGATGCCCTTGCACAAGATCCGCGAGCACCACTTGTTCGACACCCGCCTCGCCCAACGAAGGCAGCACCTGCTCGATATAACGAAGGAAAACACGATTGGGCCCAATGACCAAGACGCCCTGATCCTCGAGGGGGAATCGATACGTATATAGAAGGTATGCGGCACGATGCAGCGCAACCACCGTTTTTCCTGTGCCAGGGCCACCCTGAACGACCAGTACTCCACTTTGCGGGGCGCGAATGATTTGATCCTGCTCGGACTGAATGGTTGCCACGATGTCACCCAGTTGCCCGGTGCGACCGCGAGCAAGCGCGGTAAGCAACGTGCTGTAGCCGCGCAAACCAGTTGCGGCTTGTTGCACGCTCGTGAGTGGCTCGCCACCCAACCCCTCGTCATGTCCAACGCCTAAGTGGCCGGCTCCAAATAGTTCGTCTTCAATACCCAGCAGCTGTTGCCCCTGAACGGCAAAATGTCGGCGGCGCGCAAGGCCCATTGGCTCACGACCTGTTGCTCGATAAAACGGCTCGGCAACTGGTGCGCGCCAGTCGACAACAACGGGCTCGCGCGAAACATCGGCAACGGCCAAACGGCCAATATGAAAACTTTCAATCTCGTCGGTGTCGTCTACAAGGCGATCGATTCGGCCAAAGACGAGTGCGGCATCGCCCAAATCCAGATGGGTGAGGCGCTGCAGCAATTGTTCATCGAACAAGTTGCGTTCGTAACGGGCCTGAAAGGTGCCGCCCGTGCTGGCCTCATTGAGATCGCGAATGCGCCAGGCGTCGGTTTTACTCTTTTCGAGGCACGCGTAGGCGTGGTCGATATGGGCCTGTTCGGCGGCGAGGTCGGGGTGGTTCTGGCTCATTTTGGGGTCTAGCAATCCTACCGTCAGATTTTTTGTGCTCAATAGAGGCATGTCTCTCCGTTACTGCCAAGATCCCCTTACAACAACTGGTGAATCTCGCTATCGGCGGAGGCAGATATGTCCAGCAAATATTTATGGTCGGTGTTGCTCGCGCTGTTGGTGTGCGCCTGTTCATCTGCGCCAAATCAACTGAGCGTTTTCCAACCACCACCTCTACCTACCACTTCCATAGTTGCGCCCGACACCGTGGTCAATGCGGTCGATGCCCAACCCGTGGCATCGGAGCCGGTCGACATAGCAACACTTCGTTCCGACTTTGTTCGCGTGCTCACGCTTCGCAAGCAATGCGGGCGCCAACCAGACAAGTGCGATATCAGCAGTTTCATAGTTCCCGGTAGCGCACTCCATCTAGGCACTACGAAATTGATGCAAGAACGGGTGGCCGGCAATATTCGCTCCCGCGCCGGGGCGGGAACTTACCGATTTCGAATAGAAAGTTTGCTAATCAACGACATTTCAAGCGCGCTCGTGCACACATGTTCCTATGACTCGGTGGTGTTGTTCGATTCTGGTCAGCTCAACAGCACTGCCGATGACATCGTGTTCAACAATCACACGGCATCCAACCGCACGGCGTGGTCTCTCGAGATGCATGAAGGGCATTGGAAATGGGTAAGCGGCGAAGTTCTCGAATCATTTTTTGGAGGCGACATATGCGGTTTCTAACAGGCACCAAGCGTTGCGAGTTTGTCATTGGCGTAAGCATCGCGGCGCTATTGATGCCAAACGTTGCTCTAGCAACCGACAAAGAAAGCATCAACTTGGACGCCGGGTCGCGCGGCGATCAAATCATGGCGGGTGTGCAATTTGGTGCGCCACCCGGTGTGCGCGGTGGTGCCAACGATGATTGCGAGTGGTCGGTTTCAATCCCACGCGACGCAAAACTTGGAGAAGGTTCTGAAGTGACAAAAACTGTTGGCTCCGTCACTTACCAGCTGTACGACTACTCGTGCACGGTGCCCGTCGCATCGACAACATTTCACTGGATTCCAGAAGTGTCCACCACGCAGTTGGGCAAGCAAGCCGCGTCCGTTGTTTACGACAACGTTCCGGCTCCTTGGGGAAATTTTGCGCCGCCCGCGCGCCGCGGTGTTGTCAACCTAGACATGTGGTTGTGGGTGAACCCCTTGCTATGGATTCCCATCAGCGTTACTGCCGGTGTCCCTACCCCCGCGGGATTTATTTCCGTCACCACTACCGCAACACCAAAGAAAATCATCTTCGACCCGGGCGACGGCAAACTGGGCACAGGGCCGGTTGAGTGCAACGGCCCAGGAATGGTGTGGCTGTCGCAATTTGGCGACTATCTGCCTTCAACATGTATGTACAAATACACACGGTCGTCGTCCATGCATCCAAGCGGACTGTTCCCTGCAACATTTTCGGTGCAGTGGCACATCACGTGGAAATCAAATATCGGTGCTCACGGCACCATCGGCGATCTCACATTAGATTCGTCGCACCAAATGCTGATTCGCGAAGTGCAGGCATTGGTCAGCCGTTAGGCACGGCAATCGCCGCAACGCGCGCATCCAAAACGCGAACAAGATCACTTGGTGAAAGTTCAACATCAAGGCCACGTTTGCCGCCGCTCACAAACATGGTCGTCAACAGCTCCGCGGACTGATCAACAACAGTCATTAGTTTTTTTCTCTGCCCAAACGGGCTAATGCCGCCAACGACGTAGCCGGTGATCCGCTGCGCCACCTGTGCAGCCGCCATTTCGCAACGTTTTGCACCAATGGCCTCGGCAAGGGCTTTCAGTGAGACTTGCGTATTAACAGGAACGATTGCCGCAACGTGTGCAACCCCAGATTGTGGTGGTTCGACACTTGCGAGCAATGTTTTGAATACTCGAGATTCCTCGACGCCAAGGGCTGCGGCGGCGGCCCTGCCATAACCAATGTCAGCACCGTCGACGGATGTCTGATCAAAGGTATGGGCAACAAACGAAATGCCATGTCGTTCAAGCGTGACGAGTGCCGGTGTGGCCGCTTTCATCAGGCAAAATTACCCCGAAACCCCAACTCTGGGGGTTTCCAAGTAGCAAGCGGGGATTCACGCTGACACACTGAACGAGCACCTCCCTGGGGTGCGACACCGAAGCAAAGGAAACCCATGCCTGTTAGTAATTCTCGCGACACCATTTTGATTGAACGTCGTTACGCCGCCGTTTTTGGCACGATTACCGACGAATCAATCGTGGCACTCGCAGGAGGGGTTGAAGAAAAATTGCGTGATGCGCTGGCAAAAGTGCTTGCTCTGCCCGCCGGTGCATTTGCCGAAAGCGCAACACTCGCGCAAAAAGTTCGCGAATCAATGAAGAGCCGCAAGGCCTATCTCGACACAGGCGTGCTCTTTGGTGAAGCCGCCACCGACAAGGCAATTGATTTGTTGGGCGATAAGTCCGACGACCCAAGCCTCGAGGATCTCCAAACCGTTATCCCTTCGCTGATCGAACTGTATGGTCTCGATGCAGTGCGCCTGATGGCCGTGCAATACTCAACTTCACTTGGCGGTTTCCGCAAGTTGGTTTCAACCGACCCGCGATTCGCCATTCCTGCCACGCAGGCAGCCACTTCTGCAACATCGACCTCGCAAACATCGAGCGTCGATGCGGCCGCGCAAGAAGCTAAGCGCAAACAACGCGCAGAGCGCAAGCAAAAAGATAAAGAAGCCCGCTCCAAAGCCGATCTACAGCGCCGCGCAGCGCGGGGTCGCATCTAGCTACTCGAGGTTTACAACATGACACTCCGTCTCGCAACAGTGCGCAATCGCGCGCACTTTGTTATAGGTGACAATTCAGATCCACGCATCGTCGACGTTGCAAAAGTAAGCAACGACGTACTTCCTTCAGACCCGATGGAGTGCCTTGCACGATGGTCCGAACTGCAGGCATTCGTGCAGACACTTGACACATCAAGTGCTGTTGCCGTAACGCTCGAAGAATTGGACTGCCCAGTTCCTCGTCCCCGCCAGATGTTTGCAATTGGCCTGAACTACAAAAAGCATGCAGCAGAAATGGGGAGCCCGTTGCCTCCCCTGCCGCTGGTCTTCAGCAAATTCCAGAGCTCGCTGAATTCGCCCGCAGGCGATGTGAAGGTGGTTGGCGAAACGGTGGACTACGAGTCGGAACTGGTAATCATTGTTGGCAAGGGCGGCCGCGACATTGTCGAGGCAAACGCGTGGCAACACATTGCTGGGCTCTGTGTAGGCCAAGACGTTTCTGACCGCGGGCTGCAGTACATGGGAAGCCCTGCGCAGTTCAACATGGGCAAGAGCCGACGCGGTTTTTCGCCGATTGGGCCGTGGGTCACCGACATGACCAACAACCCCAATCGCGACAACTTGCATTTGGGATGCACCGTCAACGGCGAAAAGCGTCAAGACACGCACACCAACGACATGATCTTCAACATTGCACATATCGTTTCGTATCTCTCGACAGTTGTCGAACTCTTCCCCGGCGACGTGATCTACACCGGCTCACCTTTTGGCGTGGGGCACGGCCACAAACCACCTCGCTACATGAAGCCGGGCGACGTCGTTGAAACGACCCTTGAGGGCGTTGGAACTATTCGCAATCGTTTCGTCTGATTCGAGCGGCGCCTAGAGCCGATTAGATTCTCTGAATATGGCCGATCAACAAAAAACCGTCATCACCGGTGCAACCTTGGTGGACGGCACGGGCACGCCTTCGCGCCTTGCCGATGTTGCATTTGAAAACGGCGTCATTACCGAAGTGGGCGAACCCGGCACCATTTCCACTGCCCACGCACATCAACATGTGCGCGCAGACGGCCTGTTGCTCACACCTGGGTGGGTAGACGTGCACACGCACTACGACGCGCAAGCAACGTGGGACCCATGGCTTACTCCCAGCAGTTGGCACGGCGTAACAACGGCCGTGATGGGCAACTGCGGTGTTGGCTTTGCCCCCGCAAACCCTGATCGCCACCAATGGCTGATCGATCTCATGGAAGGCGTCGAGGATATTCCTGGGTCTGCAATGGTCGAGGGAATTACGTGGGAATGGACGTCATTTCCCGAATACCTTGACGCGCTAGAGCGAAGCCCTCACGTCATCGACTTCGGAACCCAGATTGCACACGGTGCATTGCGAGCGTTTGTTATGGGCGACCGCGGTGCGAACAACGAGGACGCAACCGCCGACGATATTGCTCAGATGAGCATGCTCACCGAACAGGCCCTGCGCGCGGGCGCACTTGGTTTTTCCACTTCGCGCACTTCGCTTCACCGAAGTAAGCACGGCGAGTTGGTGCCAGGCACTTCTGCGCAGCCAGACGAACTGTTTGGCATTGCCGACGCAATGCGACGCGTCGGGCACGGCATCTTCCAATTTTCCCCAGAACATTCTCGCGTGCCAGTAGACGAATGGCCCTGGATGCAGGAGCTTGCTCGACGATCGGGTGCAACAGTCAGCGTCAATGTCAACCAACTGGATGACGGCAGCGAAGTGTGGCGAGATACTCTCGCGTTACTCACCAAAGCGCACGAGTCTGGTGAAAAAATAGTTGCGCAAACCGCAGGCCGCTCAATCGGAATCTTGATGTGCCTGGAGGGCAGCGTGCATCCGTTGCTTGCCCACCCCGCGTATCACGAAGTTGCGCATCTTCCGTTTGCTCAACGCATTGCAGCGCTCAACGAGCCAACACGGCGCGCGCGGTTTATCACCGAAGTGCCAGACGACAACTTTTATAAGGCGCTGGTAACAAACGCGCTCAAGCGTATGTACAGCGTCACCTCGGCCAACATCGACTACGAGCCGCACCCCTCCACTTGCATCGGCGAACAGGCGAAGAAGCTTGGTGTTCCCCCAATGCAGTTGATCGTGGATCACCTGCTCTCCAACAACGGCAGGGGCATGATCTACTCGCCGTTTTTCAACTACATGTATGGCGACCTATCGATGACGTACGAAATGATGCAGCACCCGCAAACACGAAACGGCCTCAGCGATGCAGGCGCTCATTGCGGCGCAATTTGCGACGGCGGTATGCCCACGTTCATGCTCACGCACTGGGTTCGCGACCGCACGCGCGGGCCCAAGCTTTCTCTCGAGCACATCGTGTATCGCCAAACGCAACACACTGCGCAATTGCATGGCCTCCTAGACCGCGGCGTTATTGCGCCAGGCAAAAAAGCCGACATCAACCTCATCAATTTCGATCAGCTTGGTTTCGACATGCCCTACATGGCTTACGACCTGCCGGCGCAAGGCCGAAGGCTTGTTCAAACCGCGCGGGGATATGAAAAAACGTTTGTGAGCGGCGTGCAAACAGCGGAGAACGACGTATTCACTGGGCAACTTCCGGGCGCGCTCATTCGCGGCCCTCGCAAATAACTAGGAAGTCATACCGCCGAGGCCAACTAGGCCGCGAGCAAGTTCGATCTCGCCCATGTGGCGCAAGCCGTGTTGGTAAATCCAGCACTCCACCGCATCGAGCACGGTGATGCCAACTTCACCGGCAACACGCGCGCTGTATGTGCTGGCAATCTGGGGGCCAAACGGCCGTGGAATGACTACGCGGGTGAGTTCGCTCGGGTCGAGTGTCGCAAGCCATTCGTGCACTCGCCCAAAAACTGTTTGCAAATACTCTTGGAATGCTTCGTAATCGCCAATCCGCTGGCCAATCATTTCTTCCACCGTTTTATGTTTGCCGTGATCGGCGATCGACGGTTGCACTCGCGCATTCCATTCGTCGTTCCAAACCGGTGTGGCACCGGTGATCAACATAAACGATGCATCAATCATGTTGGTGATGTGGAAGAGGCTAAACGCGATGGGAAGCACTCCTTCTCGCTCGAAATGATTGACGTGTTCAATCGTCATCGTGTCAAGTGCTTGGTCGTACAACGAATGCAACGCCTTCATTCTCCGTTGCAATGAATCCAAAATGAGCTCGTTCGACATGACTACTCCTTCGCTGCCTCGGCGCGCAAAATTGCGTCGACGTCGGCCTTGGTTGGTTTGCTCCTGATTTCAAAATGAGCTTTCGTAATTGATCCGTTAAACGGAAAGGGCGCTACATAATCGGGCGCGACCGGCGACAACCGATCGCAACCAAGGTCCATTCCCATGGAACCGAGTATGCGCATGATCTTGGGAATATGTACAGACCCGACTTCTTTTCCGTCCACCAAGAGCACCATTGTTCCCGTGTCGCCTTCACGGTCGAAACGTGCCGACAACTGATGCTCACCTTTCGTGAGTGAAATTGGGGCACTTGCACGTTGATGTTTGCCGAGTGCGTTGTAGTAAAAGTGAAGCACCGAATCCTTAATGAAAAATGAGTGCCCGATGTTGTGGCCGCCGCGCGCATAGATAACGCCCTCGGCTGGTGCGTCACCAATAACCACATCCACTGTCAGCGTCCATGCACGGCCACTGAGCATTGGGCAAGCGTCAGAAGGAATGTGCGCAATTGGTGGGTAATACGTGTAGGTGTTTCCGTAGTGTGGCGAACCCGGCCTGGACTTTGTGCCGAAGATTTCGATACCGCGGTCGTCAAGTGGTAGCACGCCAAATCGTTCGGCTTCGCTCCACCACAACGCAATCATTTCCTGCAGTTTTTCGGGATGAGTAGACGACAAGTCATGCATTTCCGAAAAATCCTCATCGAGTTTGTACAAACTCCACAAATCTTTGTCGTACGGCACTCCCTGATCGTGGAAGGTAACCGCCTTAAATCCATCGGCCCAGATTGCGCGATGGCCCATCATCTCGAAGTACTGCGGGCCGCGCTGGGTTGTGCGGCCTGCATCGCCAAACGTGTACGCAAGGCTCTGACCATGCATCGGCATCTGCTCATGGCCATTAACAACTAGAGGCGTTGCAATGCCGAGCGCGTCGTACACCGTTGGCGCCAAATCGGTGATGTGGCAAAATTGTGGCCGAATTCCGCCAGGCTGCTGGATACCTTTTGGCCACTGAATAACTAAAGAGTCGCGAATGCCGCCGCCGTATGTTTGCGACTTGTACCAACGGCTTGGGGTATTGCCCACTTGCGACCAGCCCCACGGGTAGTTGGAGTGCGCATTTTTCGTTCCAATGTCGTCGAGACGATTGGCAACGATGTCATCCACATTTTCCCATTCGGCGTTAAAGAAGCTCCATTCGTCCATTACTCCCTGCGGCCCACCTTCGCGGCTTGCACCATTGTCGGAGAGCAACATGATCATGGTGTTGTCGGTGAGGTTGCGCTCATCCAAAAACTGCAGCAGTCGACCAATCTGGGCGTCGGTGTGATCCAACATCGCAGCGAATGCTTCTTGCAGTCGACAAGCAAGGAGTTTTTCGTTAACTGTTAGCTCGTCCCATGGCCGAACGCCGGGGTTGCGAGGCGACAACACGGTGTTAGGTGGAACTATGCCCATCTCGATCTGGCGCGCGAACCATTGCGCACGATGAACGTCCCAACCTTCATCAAACCGACCGCGCCACTTTGCGAGATAACTATCGGGCGCATGATGCGGTGCATGTTGAGCACCAAAAGCGAGATACAAGAAGAACGGTCTGTCTGGACGCACCGAAACCAAATCACGAATCCAGGTAGTCGATTGATCAATCAGGTCTTCAGTGAGGTGATATCCCTCTTCCGGCGTGCGCGGCGGGAGAATGTGTTGATTGTCCTGTGTGAGTTCGGGGTAAAACTGATCGGTCTCGCCATTGAGGAAACCGTAGAAACGATCAAAACCTTTTTGCAGCGGCCAGTTGGTGTGGGGCCCTGCTGCCGTGCACTCTTCCATCGGCGCCAAGTGCCATTTTCCGGCGGCAAGCGTTGCATAACCCTGCTGTCGCAATACTTCTGCCATCGTTGCGGCGCGAGGTGTGATGCCTCCGCGCATGTTTGGGAAACCCGTGTTCCAGTTTGAGACCCCGCGCATTCCAACCGAGTGGTGATTGCGCCCCGTCAACAAACTTGCGCGAGATGGTGAGCACAGCGCAGTGGTGTGAAAGCCCGTGTATCGCAAACCGTTTTGTGCGAGCCGGTCGATGTTGGGTGTTGGAATAGAACTACCAAAACAACTTGGGTGAGAAAAACCCATGTCATCAAAAACAATGGTGATCACATTGGCGCCGCCAAGGCCTTGCGGTAAATCCGGCCATGCGGGAGTCGATGTTTGATACGTGTCGGAAATGGTGCCCGCGAAGTTGGGTTCGCCGGGGTGTTTCTTAGCGTTCATGATTCTCCATCAGCCCATACTTACACTGGGATAAGTTTTCTCATAGTGTATGCAAATAGTTTGCTAGGTTGTCAATTGAAACAACTGCAAAGGGGAAAACATGGACATCACTCTGCTCGGTACAGGTAGCCCAATGCCAGACCCAAAGCGCGGCGGTCCGGCCACTTTGGTGAAGGCCGGCAACACCACCATCTTGGTTGACGCAGGCCGCGCGGTAGTGATGCGCCTCACCGCTGCGGGAACACTGCCCATCTTCTTGAATGCTGTCTTGATCACTCACCTTCATAGCGACCACCTCACCGACCTCAACGATGTCATCACTACGCACTACATCATGAGCCAGTCGGAAACGCCGTTGCACATTTACGGCCCGCCGCGCACACAAGAAGTAGTTGATGCAACACTTGCCGCTCTTGCGCCAGACATCAGCTATCGCCTTGCGCATCACCCCGACACACTCACATGGCAGCCAAAGGTGATAGTTACCGAAGTGCAGCCGGGCATGTCATTCAGCGTGGGCGAAACAAAAATCTTGGTTGGCAAAACAAACCACGCACCCGTCGAGCCAACCGTTTCTTTCCGCATCGAACATGACGGAAAGTCTGTTGTTCTCGGTGGCGACGGCATTCCCTGTGAAGCACTCGACGAAATCTGCAAGGGTGCCGATGGCTACGTGCAGACCGTGCTTCGCGCCGACTTGGTAAGCCTTGTTAAGAACAAACGATTCCTTGACATTCTCGACTACCACTCCACCGTTGAGCAAGCAGCACAAACCGCCCAACGCGCAGGAGTCAAGAAACTCATTCTGACTCACTATGTACCAAGCATTCAGCCAGGCCAGGAAGAGGAATGGCGTGCGTTAGCTGCTGCGCATTTCTCCGGCGAGATCATTCTCGGTGACGACCTCACCACTACATCACTCTGACAATAGGGAGCCTTCAATGAAAACACTTCGCACACCAGATGAGCGCTTCGCCAACTTGGCGGGTTACAACTTCGCACCCAACTATGCAGAAATCAGCGATGGCCAGCAAGGCACATTGCGGGTGCACTACATCGACGAAGGCCCGCGCGATGCAAACCCCGTGTTACTGATGCATGGCGAACCATCGTGGTGCTACCTCTATCGCAAAATGATTCCCGTCTTGGTTGCAGCCGGCCACCGCGTCATTGCTCCCGACCTCGTTGGCTTCGGTCGATCCGATAAGCCAACAGAACAAACTGACTACTCATATGCCCGACACGTTGCTTGGATGCACGAGCTTCTGATCGACAAACTTCGCCTCACGCACATCACTTTTTTCGGCCAAGACTGGGGCGGCCTGATCGGCCTGCGTATCGTCGCCGCAGCGCCCGAGCGCTTCGACCGAGTCGTCATCGGCAACACCGGTTTGCCAGTTGGGAAAAAGGTTGACTTCTCTTCCAACGACGCGTTTATGCAGTGGCGCAATTTTTCACAGACAACACCCGTGTTCGAAGTAGGAAAAATTGTCAACATGGGAAGCCTGAGCGCGCTGAGCCCAGAAGAAATCGCGGCGTACGACGCGCCGTTCCCCGACGAAACATTTAAGAGCGGTGCACGGATCTTCCCAACTTTCGTCCCTGTCACCATCGACGATCCATCCAACAAAGACAACGAAATCGCGTGGGGTGTCTTGCGCAAATTCGAGCGACCATTCCTGTGCGCATTCAGCGATACAGACCCGGTCACCGCCGGGGCCGAAAAGCAATTCATCCGCGAAGTTCCTGGTGCCGCAGGCAAACCACACACGACCGTTGTTGGTGCCGGCCACTTCTTACAGGAGAACCAGGGCCCGCAGCTTGCCAACATCATTGTCGAATTCATTGCTGCAAACCCTTTGTAACGAACAGCAATAGATTGGTTGCGTGTCGCGCAGCCGTTTACTCGTTGTTGCCGTTCTTGCAATTGCATTAACCGCGTGCTCCGAACAGCCCCCTGTCGCAAAGCCCACGACCACCACCGCGCCAGACCCAAACACCTATATTTCGTTTGCGTTTACGGGTGACGTACTTACGCACACCCCCCTCATCGAGCAAGCACAGCGCACCGCCAAGTCAAAGGGCCTCGCGGCCGAATACGACTTCACGCCGATGTTTGAAGACGTGAAGCAATTTGTAAAAAGTGTGGATCTGGCAATGTGCCACCTTGAAACACCCATTGCGCCAGAGGGCGAGGCGCTTTCTGCGTTTCCATTCTTCGGTGTGCCTAAAGAAGTTGTAACCGCCATTGCCAATGCAGGTTTTGATCGCTGCTCAACCGCAAGCAATCACACCTACGATCGTGGGCTCGACGGGATAGATGCAACCGTAAACGCACTGCTCGAAAATGGCGTCGATCAATCCGGCATGGCACGCACACCAGACGAGATTGAGCCACGCATCGTCGAGGTGAAAGGCGTTCGGCTCTGCTTTTTGTCGTACACCTTTAGCTACAACGGCCTCAAGTTGCCGGAAGGCCAAGAGTGGCGATCTGCCGTCATCAACCCCGACCGAATTTTGCGCGACGCCGAACGTGCGCGCCAACTTGGCTCGGAGGCAACCATCGTCAGCATGCACTGGGGCAACGAAAAGGAGTCGCAGGCAAATTCGATGCAAACAGGTATTGCAGAAACACTGACAGCATCTGGCTTAGTCGACCTCATCGTTGGTCACCACGCACATGTTGTGCAACCGATCGAGCAAGTCAATGGCGTGTGGGTAATGTACGGGCTTGGCAATGTGCTTTCAAATTTGCCGACCGACGAACGCTGGCCAGCAAATAGTCAGGACGCAGTAATCGCCACGATCAACCTGACGAAACGACCTTCAGGAAAAATAAGTTTTGATCGACCACAAGTAACACCAACCTGGGTGGACAAACGCAATGGCTGGGTGATCAGAGATGTGCTTAAAATGCTCGCCGATCCAAAAACCGGTTACGGAACTGCACGAGAACTCGAGTTGTCACTGGGTAGAACAACTCGAGTTCTCGGCGAATTTATTGCCCCTTATGCGTCCTTGCCGTAGCCAAGTGTTCCATGCTCGAAAAGGTCGAGCCCGATAATTTCCTCTTCTTCACTCACTCGAAGCCCAACCGTTGCCTTGAGTACTGCAAACAGAATTGTCGTGGAGATCAGTACGAACAATGCAATTGCAACCACACCAATTATCTGACTTACCAATTGGTCGGTACCGCCGCCGTAAAACAACCCCTTGGAAATCACTCCATCTACGGACTCATTGGAGAACAGGCCAACAGCGATAGCCCCGAACGCTCCACAGACTCCGTGGACCGAAATTGCACCGACTGGATCGTCAACTTTGATTTTGTCGAAGAATTGGCTCGACAACACCACGAGCAGTCCTGACACGGCACCAATGATTGTTGCTCCGACAGTCGTAACAGCAAAGCATCCGGCGGTCACTCCAACAAGACCAGCCAACAAGCCATTGCCGGTCATCGCCACGTCTGGCTTGCCCTTCATCCACGTGACAAGCATTGCCACCGTTGCTCCGGCGACGCCAGAGAGCAGTGTCGTCACCGCAATTCGTCCGATAATTGGATCGGCGCCTAGTTGCGAACCTGGGTTGAATCCGAACCAACCAACAAACAAAATGAAAACACCAATCAGCACAAACGGAATGGAGTGTGCGGCAATCACTTTCACGGTTCCATCAGGGCCATACTTACCAATACGTGGCCCCAAGGCTTTGGCACCAGCGAACGCTGCAACTCCACCGGTTAAGTGCACGATGCTCGATCCTGCGAAGTCATGAAACGGCGTAGAAAGTTGGTACAACCAGCCACCGCCCCATTGCCAACGAACGACAACCGGATAGATAAGCGCAGAGATAACTATGGAATAAATCGCATATGCCTTAAATTTTGTTCGCTCGGCCATGCCACCGGACACAATCGTTGCAGCGGTTGCAACAAATGCAACCTGAAACAAAAAGAATGTAAACGGCGTCAAATTGCCGTAGGTGAATGATCCCTCGCCGAGAAACCAGCCTGCTCCCCCAATAAATTTACCTATGCCCGTCATATCGCCGCCAAATGCGATTGCAAACCCAACGGCAAAGAACGCAAGTGCACCGAGACAAAGATCCATGAGGTTTTTCATCATCACGTTGCCCACACTTTTTGCCCGAATCATGCCAGCCTCAACAAGCGCAAATCCCGCTTGCATAAATAGAACAAGAGCTGCGGCCACCAATATCCAAACGTTGTCAAGAGTGGTCTGTAAGCCCTGTGCTACTTCCTCAATTGATGCGCCCTCTGCGCCCGACGCCACAGCAGGTAACGCTCCTGCAGCAATAGAGCCGAGCAGCGCTGCTCTCACAAATAATTTCCGACTTACTTTCATGTTGCCTCCAATAAATATGTTGAATGTTTTTGCTTGCTGGAGGCCACGCTGCTTCCCAACAGAGGAAGAAATTAGGCCAAGAACATTTCCAAAGCGTCTACACAATGTTTCGAGAGCGTTATTGTTTGTGAACGACCATGGCCGCAAAACGCAAGCAGTTGAAACATTCCGTTAACAAGTTGGAGCTTCCACCACTTGTTGCCGAGCGGATTTCGTGCGTGTTGTCGAAGTGGGCTGGCGAAATGGGCCGCTGCCATTGGTGCAATGAACCGATCACGGGCAAACGTCGGCGTACGTGGTGCTCCGACAAATGCGGCCGGGCCTGGCAACGCGAACACATCTGGCGCTTTGCTCGATCGGCGGCGAAGCGCCGCGCCAAATACCAATGCGTCCGCCCCGGATGCACTGCCCCCCGACGCGACTGCGAGGTGAACCACCTTGAGGCCCGCGAGGGCAAGGGGTATGGTCCCGGCTGCCATCATCACCTTCTGCCCGACGTAAACGGTCAAGGCGGTCTTGAGGTGTTATGCCGCGCCCATCACGCAGAGGTGACCGCGGCGCAAGCCACCGCTCGCGCAGCCGCAAGACGCGCGGCTAAAGAACTCGCAACAGAAACTACGCTCTGAGTCGTGGCATTCCGTGACGGTGATGGATGGGTGATGTGCTCGTGCGGGCATCGCCACTGGGGCTTACATGGCGCTGCCGGTTTGCTGCTTGTTCGCCGCGACCAAGCGCAGCCACTGGTGTTGTTGCAATTGCGCGCCGCATGGACACACGGCGGCGGAACGTGGGCACTACCTGGCGGCGCACTCGATAGCCACGAGGATTCGGTTACCGCTGCAGGCCGCGAAGCCGCCGAAGAGGCAGGCATCAGCGTGGATGACTTTGAAGTACGAGATGTTTTTAGCGACGACCACGGCCCTTGGCGTTACGACACGGTTATTGCTCACACACAAAGCGATGCCGGCGCGTACGCGGCCAATGCCGAATCGGAAGATTTGCAGTGGGTGGCAATCGACGAAGTGGAAAACTTTCCACTACATAAGGGGCTTGCACTTGCGTGGCCCCAGTTGCGCGTTCGCGTTTTAGCGACGCTCGCCTAATTGCGCCATTGCGGCAGCACCGATGCATCGGCCCAATAGGAATGCGTGCCACTGGAAATTCGCTCTGGCAACACAATGGAGCAAATCGGCCCACCTGACACATCTTGCGCGCTAAACACCACGCACTCTGAAATATCGCGATTGATATCTGTTGTAAAGGTAATCAAGTAGCCATCGTCTTCCGAGGTTGCCCCAACCCGCGGCGCCATTACGGTTTCGCTGCAAAAAATGCCCTCGCCGAACACAAACTGCTCCTCGGTAGCGCGAACGACATCGTGCTTGATGATTCCCTCAAAAGTGAACCAGCCTTTTGTTGGCACAGCGCTGTACACGTATTGATACGGGTTGCCAAGGTTGACGTTGTTGATCATGCCAAATTCGGTGATGGTGTCCGACAAATGCCCTTCAATGACTTTGCCCGTCTTCATGTTCAATCGCCATCGATACGGGCGTGACTCCATCGAATGCAAGTCGAGAAAGCGAAACATCTTTGCGTTCATGTCGGTATCGGTTGCAACGTTCGGTGACGGATTCGATTCGAAATAACCGTCTAGAACTATTTCGTCGCCGTCTTCAAACGCATTGATCCAGTGCAAGACAAAGGTGGGTTTGCACTCGAACCATTTCATGTCGGAGGCCGTTCCGTGACGGGGAATAACGCCGAGACGCATCGGCATCTCTTTGTGATATCGCGTGGCATACACGCCTCGCTGTATCAACTCCGGATCCCAAAACAACGGACAGTCATTCAAGATGGAATAGTTGTTGGTGATGGCCATGTCGTGCGGCAGCCGCGCACCTGGCAACGGCACTTCGACATAGTGCACCAACTGGCGTTCGGCATTGACCACTCCGTAATGCAAATAAGGGGCGGCAGTTTGATAGTTGAAAAACATCAACTCCCCCGTTCGTTCGTCAACCTTAGTGTGTGCCGATACACCAGCCGAAGGAAACTTGCCAGACCACGACTCTTTACCTAAATCTTCCAACGTCAGCGGATCGAGCCGATACAAATCACCGCACTGGTAAAAACTGGTGAGTGCAACGCCGTTATGCACCACAACATCAGTGCTTGATGCATCTTTCATTCGTGTTCGTGCACCCCAGCCGTCTTCCCTAACTGCAATTTTTGGCAACTCGGCAAGCCCGGCCCAAAGCGGGCCTCCGTGCTCGATCTCGGCGGCCAAACCTTCTGTGCGAATGAAACGATTTCGATACTCTGCGCGACCATCCCGAAATGACATCATGTGCAACATGCCATCGCCATCAAATGGGTGATATCGCTCGAGCGACGGCATCAGCGGGTTTTCCGTATTCCGCAAATACACCCCATGCAAGTCGCTTGGAATAGTGCCCTTCACCACCATCTCTGTGGCATCAAACTCGCGCGACTGCGGGCGCCACGCGCCGGTTCGGTAGGGGTGGCTGTCGTCTGGGGGCAGCAGTGAATTGAATTCTCGGTGAGTCGTTGTCACTAGCCCTCAGATTATGCTGGCGAGATGACAATTGAAGCAACCAAGACACAGGCCTACCTCGACGACCGAGCCCACGTTTTTCACTCGTGGTCTGCACAGGGAACGCTCGACCCCGTTGAGATAACGGGCGGCGAAGGCTCGTATTTCTGGGACTCGACCGGCAAGAAGTATCTCGACTTCACCAGCCAATTGGTCAACCTCAACATTGGTCATCAGCACCCGAAACTTGTTGCAGCCATCCAGGAAGCCGCCGGCAAGTTGTGCACCGTTGCCCCGTCATTTGCTAACGCATCCCGAAGCGAGGCCGCTCGCCTCATTACCGAATTGGCACCAGGTGACTTGAACATGGTGTTCTTCACCAACGGCGGAGCCGAAGCGGCAGAAAACGCCGTGCGAATGAGCAAGCTTCACACTGGTCGACACAAAATATTGACGATGTACCGCTCGTACCACGGTTCAACCGCAGGTGCGATTGCACTTACCGGCGACCCACGCCGTTGGCCAAACGAAACTGGCGCATCGGGCGCAGTGAAGTTCTGGGGGCCATACCAATATCGCACTGCTTTTTATTCCTCTAACGCACAAGAAGAGTGCCAACGCGCGCTGCAGCACCTCGAAGACGTGTTGATGGTTGAAGGCCCGCACACAGTCGCCATGATTGGTCTTGAAAGTGTTGTTGGCACCAACGGTGTTTTGGTTCCACCAGACGGCTACCTCAAGGGCGTACGCGAGATTTGCGACAAGCACGGCATCGTCATGATGTGCGACGAAGTTATGGCCGGCTTTGGCCGTTGCGGCGAATGGTTCGCAGTCAACAAGTGGAACGTCACACCAGACTTGATCTGCTTCGCGAAAGGTGTCAACTCTGGCTACGTACCCCTTGGCGGCGTGATCATTAGCCAAAAAATTGCCGACTCGTTCAAAGATCGCGTCTACCCAGGCGGCCTCACATACAGCGGCCACCCACTTGCGTGCGCCGCGGCTGTTGCGTCCATCAACATTTTCAAGGAAGAAAAAATCGTTGAAAATGCACGCAGCATGGGTACCGATGTCATTGGCCCCGAGCTTGAAAAACTAAAAGCGAAGCACCCATCAATTGGCGAAGTTCGAGGCCTCGGCATGTTCTGGGCAATTGAGCTGGTTCGCAACCGCGAAACACATAAGCCACTCGTGCCATTCAACGCTTCTGGTGCTGATGCAAAACCAATGGTCGAGTTTGCAAACGCTTGCAAAGCCCGTGGCCTCTGGCCGTTCGTGCACTACAACCGCACCCATATTGCACCACCGTGCAATACGTCGGCCGATGAACTGCGCGAAGGTTTTGCCATTCTCGACGAAGCGCTCAGCGTCGCCGACTCGTACTACGAGGGCTAAATAGTTACAGCGTCGCGGTAACGCGCACGCTGCCAACGGGCTTACCGTGGCCAAAAATTACAGAGTCGAATGCGCGCGGATCTACTGCGCTCACGTCGACGCCAAGTGCTTGCAGTGCAAACTTCATCACTGGCGGCCGAGCACGGTTAGCGCCATCAGAAATCTTTAACGCGATTGCCCGCCCGTCCGGCAACGCAATAGCAAAAACTCCTTCGGCCCCGTCCTTGCCCAGCAGCCCAGGAACACCTTGAATGAGCAACGTGATGTCGCGTGTTGGGCCGCCGAGCATCTCCGGATGTTGCCTAATTGCCGCAGCCACTTGGCCTGCAGCGCTAGAGGCCGGCGCGAGAGCGACACTTCGGAATGCTCGCGCCAATCCAGTGAGCGAGAGCGCGTGTGCGGGGGCGCCACAGCCATCCACGCCGATGAAGGATGCCTCCTCGCCCGCAAGCTGCGGAACCATTTCGGTAATTCGTTGCTGCAACGGATGCTCCACGTGCAAATAACTCTCTAGATCCCAGCCGTTGTGTACGCACGTTGCCAACATCCCAGAGTGCTTACCGGAGCAATTCATCTGCAACGCAGTCTTTGCCCCACCCGCTCGAATAGCCGCCTGCTGCGCGTCTGGGTCGAGCGGATAGTCGGCGGTGTTGCCAAGCGCACTTTCGGTAAGGCCCGCCGTTGCCAAAATTTCTTTGGCGGTTGAAAGGTGCTCGGCCCTGCCGTCGTGGCTTGCGCACACCAGCGCCAGCAATCTGGGTGGCAACGACAACCCACTTGCAACCATGGCGGTTGCCTGAATTGGTTTAGTCGACGAACGTGGAAACACCACAGCCCCCGCATCACCTAGCGCAAAAGCAACTGAGCCATCTGGCTCAAGCGCCACCACTGCGCCGTAATGCACCGACTCGTCGTGCCCATTGCGCGTAGTTACTGCAAGTTCGACGAATGCGTCGCTCAATGGAGATGCGCTCACGAACCCAATGCCTCCATCAGCATGGTCATGAATACTTCATGGCTGGCTTTGGTCACTACGCGCGCGTTTGCTGCCTCATGCATCACGCCGAGCGTATCCATTACCACCATTCCCCTAGTGAGATGCGACTGTGTCTCTACTGCAAGAAACCACTCTTGTGTTTCGGTGGCAACCTTTTCATTAATGGCATACGCGATTGCTATTGGATCGGGCAAGTCGAAACCCGCAAGGTGTGTTTCTTCTGCACAAAATCGTTCGAGCACGCGCTGAATGTCAACTGCGAACTGCGCCCGATCGGTGCCAAGTGCGCGAATTTCGGCGGCCTCTTTGGGAGTGATGACCGCCTCTGTTCGCGAGATGTCCCACCCCACAAATTCCAATTTCATTCCCGATTGTAAAACAATGTCTACCGACTCTGGATCGACCCACATATTGAACTCGGCAACTTGTGTGACGTTGCCAATGTGATCGGCAACAGCACCCATCACCACACAACGCTTAATAAGCGTTGCAATGGTCGGGTCTTTGCGCAGTGCAAGGGCAATGTTGGTAAGTGGCCCAAGCGTTACAAGCTCTAGTTCGTGTGCGTGCCGATGCGCCGCTGAAATAATTTCATCAATGGCGTCGCCCGAGGTTGGCACCCTGCCAAACAGCGGCAAGCCAATGTCGCCCATGCCGTCCACTCCGTGTACAAACTGCGCCGTGTCTAACGTGCGCACCAACGGTTGGGCCGCGCCAACGTAGATGGGCACTGTGCTTGCACACAGTTCGGCCGTGTACAGGGCGTTTTGCACGCCCATTTCTAGGGGGACATTGCCCGCAACCACGCTGATACCCCTCACCTCGATATCTGGGTGTCGCAGGGCAATAATCAGCGCAACCGCGTCATCACTTGCCGTATCGGTATCGATCCACATCT
This sequence comes from Ilumatobacteraceae bacterium, assembly GCA_036746695.1. Classification (GTDB taxonomy): domain Bacteria; phylum Actinomycetota; class Acidimicrobiia; order Acidimicrobiales; family Ilumatobacteraceae; genus UBA3006. The sequence continues at coordinate 740,833 of DAIODP010000001.1, forward strand.
GTCGTTTCATCGCGAAACACCGTAACACTCCCACTACTATCGCCCAATGCGCCTCGTGCTGCGAATTGTCGTGATGGCGGTAGTGTTGGGCGTTCCTACGCATGCCAGCGCCGACGAAGCTGCTTCGCCACCTCGTTACGTATTCCCGTTTTCAAAAATCCCCGTTACATACCCGCGTGATCATGTCGACTACCCAGCAGCCGATGTGGAGGGTTGTTACGCGCGCGTGCTAGCGCCAACTGCAGGCATTGTCACGCAACGACACATCCGCGACAAGTGGGTAAAAGAAGTTGATGCTCCCGGCACCCGCGGCGGCAAAACCGTGACCATTGTGGGCGACGACAACGTCCGCTATTTCTTTTCACATCTTGGGCGTGTCAAGGTGCGTGTAGGGCAACGCGTCGCACCAGGCGACTGGATTGGTGTGATGGGCTCCAGCGGAAACGCACGAGTAACGCGCTGCCATACACACTTTGGGATCTCACGCATCTGCCCACTTGCCGAGGCCTACCTGCTGCAGGGCGAAATTTGGCCGCAACAGTACTTGGATGCTTGGCGGGAGGGTAAACAACTGTCGCCAAGACGCGAAGTTGCAAAAAATGCAAACAGCGATCCGCAAGGATGCATCCGCAGCAGGGCAGATACTCGCGCGGCATCGCCGCGAAGTGTTGGTGGTTAGATCAGGCCGAGTTCTTTAACTGCGTCGCGCTCTTCGAGCAACTCTGCAACCGAAGCATCAATTCGTGCGCGGCTAAACGCATCGATATCAAGGCCTTGCACGATTGAGTAATCGCCGTTGGCGCATGTGCATGGGAAGGACGAGATGAGGCCTTCTGGCACTCCGTAACTGCCATCGGACGGCACCGACATAGAGACCCAATCACCGGCTGGCGTGCCTTGCACCCAGTCGCGAATGTGGTCAATTGCGGCGTTAGCAGCACTTGCGGCCGACGACAAACCACGAGCCTTGATCACGGCTGCACCCCGCTTGGCGACTGTAGGAATGTACGTCTCTTCAATCCACGACTGATCGTTCACCAATTGTGCTGCATTTTTTCCATCTACTTCGCAATTGAACAAGTCGGGGTATTGCGTTACAGAGTGATTGCCCCAGATCGTCATCTTCTTGATCGAAGCAACTGGCTTATTCACGCGCTGCGCCAACTGACTGACCGCACGGTTGTGATCGAGGCGTGTCATTGCGGTGAACTGACGCGGGTCGATGTTGGGTGCGTTGTGCATTGCAATGAGCGAGTTGGTGTTGGCCGGGTTTCCAACCACCAGCACTTTGATGTTCTTTTTTGCGTTTGCGCTAATCGCTGCACCCTGCGGCTTGAAGATGCCACCGTTTGCCGACAACAGATCAGAACGTTCCATGCCATCTTTGCGTGGCATTGCGCCAACCAGCAATGCAATGTCGGCATCACCAAATGCCACGTTGGCGTCGTCGGTTGTAATGACATCGACCAGTGGAGAAAATGCGCAGTCATCCAACTCCATCTTTACGCCGCCAAGCGCACCAAGCGCTGGCGTCACTTCAAGCAACTGCAAAATCACGGGCGTATCGGGCCCAAGCATTGCGCCTGATGCGATACGAAAAAGAAGGCTGTAGCCAATTTGGCCGGCAGCGCCTGTTATTGCGACACGTACTGGTGTTTTCATAGATGAGACCTTACTTCCCTACTGCTTGCATGATGAGATCCGCATATATCCTCTGACCCTCTTCGTTGAGGTGAATTTTGTCGCCGTACAAGAATTCGGGGTGCTCTTGCGCGTACGTGTACCAGTCCAAAACCTTGACATTTCCATACTTGTCGGGCATTGCCCTCACCAGTTCGTTATTCGGGTCCTGCCATGGCTTGCTGGGCACATGCGCCGTCAGGAACAGCACCAAATCAACGTCTGCGAGTGGAACCATTATTTCGTCCAACGTTTCTTGGTCGACATAGTTGTTGGTGCCCAGGTGGATGATGACGAACTCGCCCAATCGATTAATCGATTTCACATAATTTGAAATTTCTAACGCTTGACGAAATGATCGGCTCTTCAGCGCATCAACCGTGATGCCGCGCTCGGTAAGAATGTCAGCAGCCCCAAGCATGACCGAGTCGCCTATGGCAAGAATCGGAATGATTTGCCCGTCGAGCGTGGTGGTTGCTGTGCCCGGTATTGACGTCTGTCCAGGAACGGTCGTACCAAGCAAATTTTGGACGACGTCTTCGTTCTCTTTAATGCTTTCCGCAATCTTTCCCTCACCCGTGCCAAATGCGAGGCTGCCAAAGGCAAACACTGGGATAACCGCCGCAACGACCAAGCCGGCAACCACTTGGCGTTTGCGCTCTCGGTCGGCATCATTACGAGGCGAACGCAGCGTGCGCACCCATTCGCCGAACGCGCCAGTACGAACTGGCATTTCGATGAATCGATACGAAACTTCGGTGATGATCAGCGTTATTGCAAAGAGAACAACGAACTCCAGCACCGAGAGATAATTGCTGGCAACTTTCCGATGTATTTGAAAGACAGGCCAGTGATAGAGGTAGAGGCCATACGATCGCCGGCCGAAATATACGAATAGTGGGTTGCCTAACAGCCGTTTGCCGATGAATGTGTGTGGATGCACCGCCGCGGTGATCGTTGCAACAGCCGCCAATCCCACCAAGAAGAACCCACCTTGAAATAGCGGGTCGTAGCCACGAATTGCGCCGGTGCCAGGAACTTCCACCACATCGTGAAAACGCCACATCATTAACGCAACGCCTGCCAAACCAGCGAAACCAATCACGTCAATAAAGCGGCGATCGCTACTTGGGTGCGTGGAGTTAAACATGGCTGGTTGGTAGACAAATGCGAGTGCCGCACCAATGAACAGCCCACCCGAGCGACCGATCGTTCCTAAAAAGAGATAGTCAATACGCGCCACTGCGTGACCAAAAAGCGAGATGTAGTGCTCGGGCGTTTCGATTACCGTTCCGCGCACCCCTGGCGCGTAACTTGTCGCGACGTACACGGCCACCAGAACGGAAATGCCAAGAAAAATCGCACCCAGTTTGGCTGTGCGTGCGCCAGCAAGTCGAAGTACTGCCGCAATCAAGAGCGGCCACACAAGATAGAACTGCTCCTCAACCGCAAGTGACCACAAGTGTCGTAGCGGGTCGAGCGCGGTGCCATCGAAATACGAAGACTGCGCCCAAATCTTGAACCAGTTGAAACCATAAACAAATGCGGCAATGACGTCGCCACGCAATCGCCCAAGTTCGGCGCGTTCAAAAAGCGAGAAATACACCGTGGTTACGGTGAGCAACGTCCAAAGCGCAGGAAGCAACCTGCGTGCACGTCTTGTCCAAAAAGCGCCGAAGCTAATGGTGCCTGTTTGCCTCGACTCGGTAAGCAGCAGCAGCGTGATCAGATAACCGCTGATAACGAAGAAAACTTCGACGCCTAAGAAACCGCCACTGAGCCAGTTTTTGTTGGCGTGATAAACAACAACAGCCAATACGGCAATTGCGCGAAGCCCATCGAGCCCTGGCAAATAAGCGATGGACTGTTGGGGGCGATTCATCACAGATTCAGCGAAGGGTTTTGACGATCTCCGCCATCAGCGCGCCGGCCTCTGTTGGGTTGAGACCAATCTGAACTCCGGCTGCTCGCAATGCATCCATCTTGCCCTGCGCAGTGCCCTTGCCGCCGGACACGATGGCACCAGCATGGCCCATCTTCTTGCCGGCTGGCGCAGTAACGCCCGCGATGTACGCACTCATTGGCTTCGTCACGTGGTGGGTAATGAACTCGGCGGCTTCCTCTTCGGCCGATCCACCAATTTCGCCGATCATGATGATGGCGTGTGTTTCTGGGTCGGCTTGAAACTGCGCCAAGCAATCAACAAATGAAGTTCCCGGCACTGGGTCGCCACCAATGCCAACGCAGGTGCTGACGCCTATTCCCTGTTGCTTCAGCTCGTACAACGCCTGATATGTAAGTGTTCCCGATCGTGAAACGATGCCAACGTTTGGCCCTGCCGCGGTTGGTACTTGTGCAATTTCACCGGCAGTGATGCCGATGTTGCATTTTCCTGGGCTGATAATGCCTGGGCAGTTTGGGCCAAGCAACCGTGTTGCTGGGTAGTCGCGCTGCAATGTTGCAAACACACGTGCTTCGTCTTGTGCGGGAACACCTTCGGTAATGCACACAACGAAACCAATGCCTGCTCGGGCCGCTTCAAGAATTGCTGCTGGCGCAGCTTTTGGTGGCACCGCAATGAACGATGCTGTTGCACCGGTTGCAGCAACCGCATCAGCAACGGTGTCGAACACTGGAATGCCCTCAACGTCTTGTCCGGCTTTGCCCGGAGTAACGCCGCCCACCACTTGGGTGCCGTAAGCCTTGTTGCGCAGGCCGTGATAACGACCTTGCCCACCAGTGAGGCCTTGCACGATCACCTTGGTGTTTTGATCTACGAAAATTGCCATGATCTGCTCCTACTTGGCCATCTCGACGGCGGCGCGAGCTGCCTCGATCATGGTGGGTCGACTTGTCAGCTGCGATTCGGGGATTCCGGCCTCGGCCAGAATCTTGCGACCCTCCTCGGCATTGGTGCCATCAAGGCGAATAACAATTGGGGCGCGAAGCGCAACGCGCTTCACTGCCTCGACAATGCCCTTCGCAACTTCTTCGCCGCGGGTAATGCCGCCGAAGATATTGATAAAAATGCTCTTCACTTTGGCATCAGAGTTGATTACTTCAAGTGCCGCCGTCATCATCTCGGCGTTAGCGCCGCCGCCGATATCAAGGAAGTTGGCAGCCGAGCCGCCAACCTGATTAACCACGTCGAGCGTGCTCATTGCAAGGCCAGCACCATTGGCAATGATTCCGACGGTTCCGTCGAGGCCGATGTACTGCAAGTTCTTCTCGCGAGCCAATTTTTCGCGATCGTCTAGTTCTTCAGTTGCTGCATACTCTTCCCATTCCGGGTGGCGGAAGGAGGCATTGACGTCCAAACTTACTTTTGCGTCCAGTGCGTGCACCTCGCCGGTTGGCTTCAAAATAAGTGGGTTGATTTCTGCCAAGTCGCAGTCACCCTTAGTGAAGCATTCGTACAACTTCACCAACATGTCGGACACACCGTCAATTGCCTTTGCCGGAATCTTTGCGTCGATCGCGGCCTGACGGGCTGCGGCAAGCGACAAACCTTCGATTGGGTTGATGTGCAGTTTGATGATCGCGGTTGGATCTTTCGCTGCAACTTCTTCGATCTCGACGCCACCTTGCGCCGACAACATCAAGAGGTGTTGTTTGGCCGCACGATCAAGCGTGAACGATGCGTAATACTCCTCGGCAATGTCGGACGCGTGTTCTATCCAGACGCGCTTCACAACATGGCCCTTGATATCCATGCCCAAAATGTTTCCAGCATGCAAGCGAACTTCGTCTGCATTGTTGGCCAACTTGATACCGCCAGCCTTGCCGCGGCCACCAACTTGCACTTGCGCCTTCACAACAACCGGATACTTGGCTGCCTCTGCTTCGCGCACTGCTTCGTCAACAGTGACAGCAACACCGCCCGCCGAAACCGGAATGTTGAATTTGGCAAAATACTGTTTGCCTTGATACTCGAATAAATCCATGACGCTTCTTTCTCTATTGTTCGCGAGCGTCGAGTGCTTGCTCGAGCCACGTTGCGATGTCTTTTAATGAAGAACCTGGGCCGAAAATTTCGCCCACTCCCTGTGCGCGCAGTTCTCGCGCGTCGGCATCGGGAATAACGCCACCACCAAACACCAACACGTCACCCATTTCGCGGGAGCGCAACTCTTCCATCACCCGCGGGAACAACGTGAGGTGCGCGCCCGACAGCAGCGAAAGCCCAACTGCGTCAACGTCTTCTTGCAGTGCAGTTTCAGCAATTTGCTCTGGCAACTGATGAAGGCCGGTGTAAATCACTTCAAAACCATGGTCGCGAAGCGCGCGAGTGATGGTTTTGGCGCCACGATCATGCCCATCCAGGCCAGGCTTGGCCACGACAACTCGGTAAGGACGCTTCACGAGTACATAACCTTACGCCCTCGGGCGTGACCGATACCAACCCACCAATGGGCCCGCGTCACGGCAATTATGGGCCACACTTACGGGATGGCATTACCCACCTTGCGCTCACCGCTTGCACGAGCAACCGTGCCAATTTTGGCTGGTATCGCCTTTTTTGCTGCCCTCGGCGGAATCACCTGGATGATGGCGACATTTGCCACAGATCGCGCAGAGGTGTCGGTCGATACGGGTAACCGAACGTTTGTGGTTGGCAATGTTTCGGACATTGCCGAATCGATTCGCGAAAACGGCCCCGTGCTGTTCCCCGATCTTCGCGACGCCAGCGGAAAGCGCTCCATCATTATTGAACACAACGGAACCGACGACGCCAAGGGATGGCAGGTGTACTACGCGTACCCCGCCGACAAAACAGTGGATTGTTTAGTGACGCAAATCGAAAAAACTCACACGTTCACCGATTGCACGGGCCGAACGCTGCAGGTTGATCAGTTGCAGGCACCGCTTGATGTGCGGCCAATTGTGGAGAACAAAACCACCCTGCTCATTGACTTACGCGGCACGCCAACGCCGTAAATTTACTGCTTCATTTTTTTGAGTGGAGCCCACGCCAACGAAAGATGTTTTGTTCCTACCAACCGGAACCTAATTGACGCTTCGGCTTTTTCACCTTGGCCGCGAATATCAATGATGATGCCCTCGCCAAATGTTGGATGCTCGATGTCGTCACCAATTGCAAAGTCGTGGTTAAGAGATTGCGAGACACTTTGTGAAACAGGAGCCACCGAGGTGTTATGACGATTAAGCCTCTGTGTCGGTGCGTATCCACGATCTTCACGTGACCGATAGCTATACCGCTCGGCATCCGCGCCCGAATCAAAACTTCCTTCGCGCTGAATAAGTTCTTCGGGGATCTCGTCGAGAAAGCGTGACGGCGGGTTGTACTGGGTGTTGCCAAACAAACTGCGGCTCCATGCATGGCTTAAGACCAACTGCTCTTTCGCGCGGGTAATGCCCACGTATGCAAGCCTGCGCTCCTCTTCTAACTCCACATTGTCGGTCAGCGCTCGGTTGTGCGGGAAGATGCCCTCTTCAACGCCCACAATGAACACCACGGGATATTCCAGGCCCTTTGCCGAGTGCAACGTCATCAGCGTTACGTGGTTATTGGAATCCAGATTGTCGGTGTCTGCAACAAGTGCAACCTGCTCCAAAAATTCGTCGATCTGCGTGAATTCGTTGGCTACACCAATGAGTTCGTTCACGTTTTCTTCGCGACCGGCCGACTCAACTGTGTTTTCTGCCGCAAGCTCGCGCAGGTAACCGCTGGATTCGAGCGCATGGCGCAAAACACTGGCTGGGCCATCCGCGAGCATCGACTGACACTCGTCAATCAGCAAGTTGAAGGCGTTGATTCCCTTTTGCGCTGCCGCGCCAACGCCTGCGGCGGCAGCCTGACGAAGTGCCACAGCAAACGAAACACCTGTCTCGTGAGCGAAGGCATCAATCTTGCCCACCGATGTGTCGCCAATGCCGCGTTTGGGCACGTTGAGCACGCGCTTGATGCTCACCTCGTCGAGCGGGTTCGCAGCCAAGCGCAAATATGCAAGAGCGTCTTTCACTTCGCGCCGGTCGTAGAACTTGGTTCCGCCAATCACTTTGTACGGAACGCCCGCGTAAATAAGCGCCTCTTCCAACACGCGGCTTTGCGCGTTAGTGCGGTAAAAAATGGCAAGTTCATTCCACATTCGATGGCCACTGTCGTGCTGCTGCTTCACTTGCGAGACAACCCAACGCCCCTCGTCGTGTTCGTTGTCGGCGTAGTACCGAACAATCTTTTCGCCCTTACCCAAATCTGTCCACAGCTCTTTAGGTTTTCGCTCGACATTGTTGGTGATCACCGCATTGGCGGCGTCCAAGATGGTCTGGGTACTGCGGTAGTTCTGCGCCAGAACCACTGTTGTCACTTCGGGAAACGCCGTTTCAAACTCCAGAATGTTGCGGAAGTCGGCACCGCGAAATCGGTACACGCTTTGATCAGTGTCGCCCACAACGCACACATTGTGGTGAAGCGCACCAAGCATTAAGACAATGGCATTTTGCGCCATGTTCGTGTCCTGGTATTCGTCAATCAAAACATGTTTAAAGCGTTCCTGGTACGAACGAAGAACTTCGGGGTGCTGGCGAAGCAAGCGCACGGTGTTGGTGAGCAAATCGTCGAAATCCATTGCCCCGTTGCGCTCTAAGCGCTTCTGATACTCGCGATAGACATCGACATATTTTGCATCGATCGAGTTGTCAACCTTGGATGCCGCATCGTGCGGAATAATCAATTCGTTTTTCCACAAACTTATGCGCGCTTGCACACCACGCGCCGTGTAACGCTTCGGGTCGAGGCCGAGGTCTCGAATGCAGTAACCCACCAAGCGTTGCGAGTCGGACTGATCGTAAATAGAAAACGTCTTTGGGTAGCCAATGTGCTCGGCCTGGGCGCGCAGAATACGAACGCACGCCGCGTGAAACGTGCTGACCCACATTTGTTTTGCCACGGGGCCAACAAGTGCCTCTACCCGCTCTCGCATTTCTTGGGCGGCCTTATTGGTGAAGGTGATCGCCAAAATATTCATTGGGTGCGTACCTTGCGCAATGAGATGCGCAATGCGCTGCGTCAATACCCGAGTTTTGCCAGAGCCCGCGCCGGCAACAACCAACAACGGCCCGCTTGGGTGCACTACTGCATCGCGTTGGTCTGGGTTAAGGGCAGCCAGGTCTATGGCTGTTGGGGGTTGAGAATGCGACACTGATTACGAGCGTTGCACAATTCGCACGGGCAGTTTGCGTGGCCCGCGTACCTGACCGAGGCTCCAGGTGACTGCGCTCGGGTCGGCTAATTCAAACTTGGGAAATCGGTTGATGAATACTTCAACGGCAAGTCGAAGCTCGAGGCGCGCAAGGTTGGATCCAAGGCAACGATGAATACCTAAACCGAATGCAACGTGCCTGTTGACCTCGCGGTCGATGATCACGGTGTCGGCGTTTTCGAACACGTCTGGGTCGCGGTTGGCTGCGGGGAATGGAAGCAGAACAGAGTCACCTTGTTTCACTGGGCAGCCACCGATTTCTGCATCTTGGCTGACGATGCGAGCCATGGTTACAGGTGCGTATGCACGCAACAACTCTTCGATTGCGGTTGGCAACAACTCGGGCTCTGCAACCATGCGGGCCAAGTCGGCTGGGTGATGCGCCAAGTGCCAGATGGACGAACCGATGGAGCTCCATGTGGTGTCGATGCCGGCAACCATGAGCAAAATGATGGTGCCGACAACGTGTTCTGGCGACAACGGTTGGTCGTAAATCTTTGCGTTGAGCAAGAACCCGATGAGATCGTCTTTCGGGTTTTCGATGTGATCTTGCACATGCACTGCCAAGTACGCATCGAGTTTTTCGAAGCCTGCGCGACGGTCGCCAAACTCGGCACCAATTTCTTCGAGTACCAAGTGAACGGTGTCGCGGAAATAGTCGCTGTCTTCAAGCGGAAGCCCAAGCATGCGGGCAATGACATAGACCGGAATGTTTTGTGCGTACTGCACCGCGGCATCGACTACATCGAGGCCTTCGAGGTTGTCGATCAGTTCATTGCATAAGCGACGAATTTCTGGTTCCCACTCGGCAACAACTTGCGGGCTGAATGCAGGCAGCAACAAACGCCTTGCATCGGCGTGAAATGGTGGGTCGGATGTAATCGGTGGAGCGCCGCCAATGGGGGCAGTGGAGATCCATTCTTCGCGTGGTGGCTTGTTTGCCAACACCGCACCTTCGGAAGAAAAATGATCAGTGTCGCGAGCGATTGCAGAAATATCCTCGTGGCGAACTGGCAACCATGCACCTCCATATCGATCGGTGTGTGCAACGGGGCAAGTTTGGCGAAGTTCGTCCCAAATTTGATGCGCTTGTTGGTTGTATGCGGGATCGGCGTGGTCCCAGTCTGTCTGCCAATTTTGTGCTGGTTTTACCGTTGCCATGCCCAAATGTTACTCGTGGGTGAGGCAGACTTTTGGGTCGTGGCGTCCCTCTTTATTTTGCTCCCCCCTTCTGAAGGCAAGGCCGAGGGAGGACTAACAACAAAACCTTGGCGCGAATCATCCGGCGCGTTCGGCAAACAACTTTCCGCACAACGCATCGAACTTGCACAGCGTTTAGCAACGCTAAAAGGCGGCGACGAAGAACTGCTTGGCGTGAAGGGCGTGCACCTTGCGCGGGCTCGTGCGGCCAACGCGCGTCTTAAAGGCGCGCCATCACTACCCGCGTTCGAGCGCTACACCGGCGTGGTCTGGGATCACCTCGATCTCTCGACACTTACCGCCCCGCAACGCACTCGTGCCTTACGCAGCATCGTGGTTATTTCGGGTTTGCTTGGCGCCGTGCGTGCAGACGACCCAACACCCGACTATCGCTTAAAAATGGGTGCGCGCATTGCCCCCATGGGCCTGGTCTCGCGCTACTGGCACGATCACCTTTCGGCAGTGCTCAACAAAGCCTTCGCCGGTTCCACCGTGATCGACCTTCTCCCGAACGAACATCGCGCAGCATTCACCGCCGACACCGAAAAGATTGCCAACTACTTTGTGGTTGGTCTCAACGAGAAAACAGGCAAGGCGGGCGGCCACGATGCGAAGGCGACCAAAGGCCGGTTGGCTCGCCATATTTTGACAACCTGCACTTCGCCATCGGGGGCACTGAAGTCGTTGAAGAGTTTTCGTGATCCGCGATTTGTCGTCGAAATTGACTGATTAATTCTTCAGCAATTTTTGGCGCAAGAAGTCAAGCACCCGAACCACGCCATCTTCTTGTATCTGTTCCGTTAATACCGAATGATCGGCTTTGGTTGACGATGCAAATTCGACAGCGACAAATGCATCTCCCAACAACTTGCGCAACGATTCGAAACGAGTGCCAACAAGCTTGTCTCCAGTGAAACGAAGCCCAAGCACCTGACAGCCCGCTTCGGCCCGTTGCTTCACGATCAGTTCGTCATCTGGGCTCAAGTTGAGATCGGCTGCACGTGCTTTGCCAAGTGCAAAAGGCATGCTTGGTTGCGACAGCACCGGAGCGACCATGATGTCGTCCACCATCATTCCAAGTGCAAACCCGCCGCTGAAGCACATACCAATTGCACCAACACCAACGCCGCCAACCTCGGCGTGCAACGATTTGGCCAACGCACGCAACCACGCAATGACTGGCGAAGTTTGGCGCATAGCCATGGTGGTGAACTCTCGCGACACACAGATCTTGCTCATTGATGAAGCGATGTACTTCCCGCTTGGGGCACGACCGACTTCGCCAACCAATAACGGCATCACCACGGTGAAGCCAGAACTAACAACGCGTTCGGCAAATTGCAAAACTGCAGGTGTAATTCCGGGGATTTCGTGAACAACAATCACGGCTGGACCACTTCCCTTGCGATACGTAGCGTGCGAAATTCCGGCAGCCGTAAACGAGCCGCTCTTCCAACCAGTTAACTCGACAACCTTTGACATGGTTAAAACTTACTTCGGTCGAGCAACCCCAACGACACGCGACCACGACACTGCGCTGATTTTGACTACATCGCCTGTTCGAGGCGCATGCACCATCTGCCCGTTGCCCACGTACATACCAACGTGGTGAATTGGGTACCCGCTAAAGACAAGGTCGCCCGGCTGAATTGCAGCGGTCGGAATACGGGTGAGCCCCGCGTATTGCGTGCGCGAAGTACGCGGAATGCCTACGCCGGCAACGCCCCATGCATACGAAGTAAGGCCAGAGCAGTCGAACGCATTACCTGGAGACTTGGCGCCGAATACGTAACGCACACCCAACTGGCCAATTGCGGCCTTAATTGCAACACCTGCTTTTGAAGATGGCGGTGCAACGTTTGCATATTTCGAGCCCTTAAATTTTGCTGCCTCTGCCTGTGCAGATTCGAGTGCGGCCGCTTCACGGCGTTGCCTCTCGCTGCGCAAGGCCGAACCAAGTTCTCGCTCTGCTGCCGACTGCATTGCCTCGTATGTGCTTGCCAGCGACTCTGCCGCATTTAAACGAGCCACCGCATAGTCGGCTGCACTCTCTGCTTTTTTGCGTTGCTTCTCAAGCGTCGCTCGTTCTTTAGCGAGGTCGTCAATTATTCCTTGCAACGCGTCGGTGTTTCCAGCGCCCGTGTTCAAGGCAGCCGAAGTGAGATATTTCTTGCGAACCGAATCGCCAATCGAGCTAGTGGACCCCAAAATGTTCGACAACGTGCTCGAGAATCCGCCGCGCACAAACGATTTCAATGCCGCTGCTTGCAAGTCGCCCTGCATTGCCACCAGCTCTTTTTCCTTTTCTGCGATGCGCGCCTCAGTCGATGCAATTTCTACGGCCAAGTCTTCTTGCGCGTTAACTGCCAGTGCGTAGTCCTCGCCAAGCGCGTCAATCTGTTCGCCCAACCGATCCAGTTGGTTGATGATCTCGTTCACGCGACGCTGTTCGTCTGCCGACCCGCCGGTTGCCTGCACGGGCATGGCAATAACGCCTACAGCCACCGTGGTGGAGAGGATGATGGCGGCCAATACAGGCACGCTTCGACGTATACGCCCAACGGCGCCACGGATCATGATTCGTTCATCCTACCGAGCCATTCGGCCAGGTGTTAGGCGGCTAATCGCCTATAACTACGGGCTATTCCCACTCGATGGTTCCTGGGGGTTTCGACGTGATGTCGTAGACCACGCGGTTAATACCTTTCACCTCATTGATAATTCGAGACGACATTTTTTCCAACAAGTCGTATGGCAACCGCGCCCAGTCGGCCGTCATTGCATCTTCACTCGTCACTGCACGAATGATGATTGGGTGACCATACGTTCGCTCATCGCCCATCACGCCCACCGAACGAATGTCGGCAAGCACAGCAAACGCTTGCCAAATGCTGCGCTCTAAACCAGCAAGTCGAACTTCTTCGCGCACGATGAAATCGGCCTCTTGCAAGATGGCCACTTTGTCTGGTGTTACTTCGCCAATGATGCGTACTCCCAAACCTGGGCCAGGAAATGGTTGGCGCCACACGATTTCGTCCGGCAGGCCAAGCTCGGTTCCAACTTTGCGCACCTCGTCTTTAAACAGCGTGCGCAATGGTTCGCATAATTGCAGCGTCATGTCGTCGGGCAAGCCGCCAACGTTGTGATGGCTCTTGATCACGCTTGCGGTGCCGTCTACCCCGCCGCTTTCAATCACGTCTGGATACAGCGTGCCCTGGACAAGGAACTTTGCGTCGGTAAGGCCGCCCGTGTGTTCTTCAAAGATTCGCACAAACAGTTCGCCAATGGCTTTGCGTTTCGCTTCGGGTTCTGTCACGCCCTGCAACTTTTCAAAAAAGCGCGCGCCAGCATCTACATGGATCAGCTCTATCCCCATGACGCGATGGAACGTCTCGACAACCTGCTCGCTCTCGTTCTTGCGCATCAGGCCGATGTCTACATATATACAAGTCAGTTGCTTGCCAACAGCCTTGTGCACGAGGGCTGCAGCAACGGCAGAGTCCACCCCGCCCGACAAGCCACAGATCACGCGATCGGTTCCTACTTGCTTGCGAATTGCAGCAACTTGATCCTCGACAATTGACGACATCGTCCAATTGCGCGGCACGCCAACGAGATCGTGCAAAAACCGTTCGAGCACGTCTTGGCCGTGTTCACAATGTGCAACCTCGGGATGAAACTGCACTCCCCATATTTTTTTCACTGGGTTTTCAATCACCGCCATCGGCGCTTCTGGGGTGCTTGCCGTTGCAATGAAACCACTCGGCAATTCAGACACGGCATCGAAGTGGCTCATCCACACACTGAATTGGGCCGGAATGCCTTCGTGCAGCAACTGCGATGCTGCCCCAGAGATGCGTTGCAACTGTGTGCGGCCATATTCGCCGCGCCCGCCGCGGGCGACAACCCCACCCAACTGCTGGGCAATCAACTGGGCGCCGTAACAAATGCCCAAAATCGGAACGCCTAACTCAAAGATTTCACGATCAAGAATCGGGGCACCTTCGACATGCACGCTTGCTGGCCCTCCAGACAAAATGATGGCGATTGGCTTGCGGGCTCGAACCTCGTTGGCAGAAATGCGGTGCGGAACGATTTCGGAATACACCTGCGCTTCACGTACCCGACGGGCAATCAATTGGGCATATTGCGCACCAAAATCAACCACTAAAACAGTCGGCTGCGGCGTATGTTGTGAAGCGCTAGCCATGGTGACCAATGACTGTAGTTGAGCGGTGGCAATCGAGCCCAAGAGGTGGAACGATGGGTGTATGACAAGCGGAACCGACACCACTATCCCCGACCCACTCGGTGGAAACAATGTCAATCAATGTGTTGGTCTTCTGCAGAAACCAGGTTGTGGTTCCGAACCCGTGCTCTCGGGCGACCGCGGCGGTTCGATGCAACTCGTTACGTTTGGCGTTCTCCTTGCCGCAATGGTTTTTATCGGCGTTCGCATCGCGCGCGCGGTGATCAAAGGTGACCGGGCTAAAGACAAGGCTGCTGGTATCAACGACTAGTTTCTTGGGGTGCTGAAAAATCGTGGCGTAGCCGGTGTTGCCTTTGCGCTCACCAGCTCCACCCTGTATGGCATCACCCCAATTTTTGTTCACGCCGCCTACGACCGCGGCGCCGACCCATTCGGTTTAATGACTGCGCGTTACGCCATCTCTGCCGCTGTCCTACTCGTCATCCGTTTTGTTCACGTTGGCCTTCGCAAGTGGCCAGAACGCAAAACGTCACTGCAACTGTTTCTACTCGGCGCACTTGGCCTGTACGGAAACGGCGTGTGCGTATTTAGCGCACTCGATCGAATGGATTCGGGCTTAGTCATGGTGCTCTTCTACTTCTATCCAATTATTGTGGTGTTGCTTGGTTGGCTGTTCTACCGACATAAGCCCGCTTCCGTCATTTGGCCCTGTCTCGTTGCAACAATCGGTGGTGTGGCACTGACCGCAAGCGATGTTTCAAGCGCCGAGGCATCGGGAATTGTGTTCATCATTGTCGGAGCACTTATCTACGCCGTCTACTCGGTACTCGGTTCGCGCGTGATGCCACGTACAGACCTGCTCACCGGATTGTGGTTGGTTTTTGCGGGCGCCTCATTTTCATTCACCTTGATGTGGTTGCTCGACGTCCCTGGCATTCCAAGTACCATGCCAATGAACACCATTGCATGGTTGAGCGCCGTCGAAATTGCACTTGTTGGCACCATCGTTGCAATGGGCGCATTTTTCGCGGGCATGAAGCGCATCGGCGCGAGCAACAGCGCTGTCATCCAAACCTTCGAGGTGATCATCACCATCGGCATGGGTATTGCGTTCCTCAACGAATCCCTCACCGCCCGCCAGGTGCTTGGCACCGTGCTCATCCTTGGCGGCGTTGCCGTATTGGCGCGGGCGGAAGCCAAACGCACCAGTGGTGTTGGTGACGGCTTACACCCCTAGCCTTATAGCCACATAGCAATTTGAGTATTTCTTGCAGGGTTGGGTGAAATCCCCTACCGGCGGTTAAAGCCCGCGACCCTCACGAGCAATCGTGGGGCTGATCTGGTGAAATTCCAGGGCCGACGGTCAGAGTCCGGATGGGAGCAAGAAGGCGATAGTTGTGTTTGCGCGTATCACGGAGTGCTCCTTTGGCATTCTGTTTGTTGCTGCGCACGCATTGCGCTCGTCGTCCTTGCCCTGCCCCGCCTGAGGTGCCTGAAGCGCAACGACGAAAGAGACGAATGCAATGACCACCAACGACGAACGCATGATGCGACTGGCAGTTGAGACTGCTTGCACCGCACGTCTGCGCTCGCGCCCAAACCCATGGGTTGGCGCAGTGGTGATTGCACAAAATGGCGAAGTGTTTACTGGCGCGACACTCGAGCCAGGAAACGCTCACGCCGAAATCGTCGCACTGAACGCCGCCGCACATCACGCACAAGACTCAACACTGTTCTCAACGCTCGAGCCATGCAACCACACTGGGCGCACCGGCCCCTGCACGCAAGCAATCATCGACGCGGGCGTGTCTCGCGTTGTTGTGGGAACACTGGATCCAGACAGCAAAGTTTCTGGCAGCGGCGTACAACAGCTGCGCGACGCTGGCCTCACTGTGGATGTAGGCGTTCTTGAACAAGAAGTGAAACAACAGCTGGCTGCCTACCTGCATCATCGCGCAACAGGGCGACCATTCGTAGTTCTCAAAATGGCCAGCACCATTGATGGACGCATTGCAGCAGCAGATGGCTCGAGCAAATGGATCACTGGTGAAACAGCGCGCAAACGAGTGCACCAACTGCGCGCCGAGAGCGACGCAATTGTTGTTGGCGCCGGAACCGTTCGCGCAGACGATCCGTCACTGACCGTTCGCGACGCGGACGGGCCGTCGCCTCGACGCATCGTGCTGGGGACAATTGATGCATCAGCAAAAGTTCACCCATGCACGCAATGGGCGGGAACACTGCCCGACTTGCTCGACACTCTGGGCAAAGAAGGTGTGGTGCAATTGCTAGTTGAAGGCGGTGCACGAGTTGCAGCATCTTTTCATCGCGAGCGCCTCATCAACCAGTACATCATGCACATTGCACCCGTCATTGCAGGCGGCGACGATGCAGCAGGTCTATTTGCAGGCCCAGCAGCATCAACCATGGCCGACATGTGGCGCGGGCGCATAGTTTCCACCACCAATCTCGACGGCGATATCGAAATCATTCTCGAACCGAATCTCAAATAAAGGACCCCATTATGAGCAAGAACCAAGTTGAAATGTCACCAATTGAAGACGTCGTTGCCGCAATCGCACGCGGCGAAATGATTGTGATGGTGGACGACGAAGACCGTGAAAACGAAGGCGACCTCATCATGGCCGCGCAGTTTGCGACACCAGAAAAGATTGCATTCATTGTTCGCCACACATCTGGCGTTGTGGTTGCCCCACTATCCGGCGAGCGCTGCGACGACTTGCGCCTGCCCCTCATGGTGGACAACAACACCGAAAGCCACCGCACCGCATTCACCATCTCGGTCGACTTATTGGAGGGCACTTCCACGGGCATCTCTGCATCCGACCGCGCAGCAACGCTTCGCGCACTCGCCGACCCAAAGATCTCCCACTCGGCATTCGCCCGCCCCGGCCACATCTTCCCCCTTCGCGCCCGCGAAGGCGGCGTGCTGAAGCGCGCCGGCCACACCGAAGCCGCAGTCGACCTCGCTCGCCTCGCCGGTTTGCAACCTGCAGGAATCATTTGCGAAATTCAAAACGACGACGGCACCATGTCGCGTTTGCCCGACCTGCGCAAATTCTGTGCCGAACACAACTTGTTGCTCTCCTCCATTGCCG
This sequence comes from Ilumatobacteraceae bacterium, assembly GCA_036746695.1. Lineage (GTDB taxonomy): Bacteria > Actinomycetota > Acidimicrobiia > Acidimicrobiales > Ilumatobacteraceae > UBA3006. Next base: position 758,265 of record DAIODP010000001.1, read on the forward strand.
ACCTCGTGGAATACCGCCGACATCACGAACGGCTTGTAGAGCGCGTTGGCTCTGCAGCAGTGCCAACCGAATGGGGCGGCTTCACCTGCGTTGCATACAAGAGCACCATCGACGGCATCGAACACCTCGCATTCGTTAAAGGCGACGTGAGTGACGGCACACCCGTGCTCACCCGCGTGCACAGCGAATGTTTAACGGGCGACGTATTCGGCAGCAAGCGTTGCGACTGCGGCCCACAACTTGCAGCAGCCATGCAGCAAATCAACGATGAAGGAAAAGGCGTTGTTGTCTACCTTCGCGGCCACGAAGGCAGAGGCATCGGCATTGGCCACAAAATTCGTGCGTACTCCTTGCAGGACGAAGGCTTCGACACTGTTGACGCCAACACCGAACTTGGCTTGCCAGTGGACAGCCGCGAGTACGGCATCGGCGCGCAAATCCTGGCCGACCTCGGCGCACGCGAACTTCGCCTGATGACCAACAACCCAGCCAAATACGGCGGCATTGCCGGCTACGGCTTAAGCATTGTGGAGCGCGTGCATCTTGATATTGCACCAACCCCAGAAAACGAGGCATACCTGCGCACTAAGCGCGACCGCATGGGCCACGTATTCGATGGATCAGACATTGCAACACCAAAGAAGGGAAAATAGATCATGGCAACTTTTGAAGGCACCCACGACGGCAAGGGCATGCGAGTAGGAATCGTTTGTTCACGCTTCAACGAATTCATTGTCAATGCATTACTCGAAGGTGCAATGCGCGGCCTCGTCGCAAGCGGCGTTCTTGTACAAGATGTTGATGTTGCTTGGGTGCCAGGCGCATTCGAAATCCCCATCGCAACAAAAGCAATGGCCACCAGCGGTCGCTACGACACGCTCGTCACACTCGGCGCAGTCATCCGCGGCGAAACCGCGCACTTCGAATATGTTGCGGGCCCCGTCGCCGACTCGATCGCACAAATCCAACTCGAGACTGGCATGCCAATCGGCTTTGCTGTTCTCACCGTCGAAAACGTGGAGCAGGCAGTAGAGCGCTCCGGCCCCGGCGCCGGCAACAAAGGCGAAGAAGCCGCTATCGGAGCCATCGAAATGGCCAACGTGTTGAAAGCAGTTCGCGGAAGATAGCTAAAAATCAGATTGCTCGAAATGGATTAAGAAGCAACTACTTTTTCTAAGTATGGCTTGTCACCAAGGATTGTTGCGCGGTGCATCACCCGACGATGCGGCATGTAGTCGGCAGTTGCATAGTGTTGCGTAAGTCGATTGTCCCAAAATGCAAGGTCGTACTGCTTCCACTTCCATCTCACTGTGAACTCGGGTTTAGATACATGCGATGTCAAAAAACCGAGGACCATTTCACTTTCGCGGGTTGAAAGCTCCATGATTCGCGTAGTAAACGAATAGTTGACAAAGATTCCGCGTTGCTTACTCACAGGGTGGGTTCGAACAACCGGATGCACCACCGGTGGGTTTTTAACTCGCGCGCTCTCAACCATTTTGCGAGTCTCTGGCGAATTGCCATAGCGCTCAATCGTGAATGACGCAGCAATGTCGTGTTCTGCGGTCAACGTAAGGATGAAATCTTTAAACGAGTCAGAAAGAGCCTCATACGCAGCGATGCCACTTGCCCACAGTGTGTCTCCCCCGAAAGGAGGTAACACTCGAGCAGAAAGCAATGCCCCTAGTGGAGGCTGCTCAATGAATGTCACGTCTGTGTGCCACTCATCACTGTCTGGTGGATTCTTGTCGTTTGTATCGAGCACAATTATTTCTTTGACATCACCCGTATTCGGATAGATGGGATGGACATGCAATTCCCCAAATCGCTGTGCCAGATCTCGATGTTGTACTGGAGTGAGCGGTTGATTCTCAAAAAATAAGACCTGATGCTCGACAAGATTTGCCGAGATTTCATCACGCAGGTCATCAGACACAGGCTGGCAAAGATCCACCCCAGAAACAAGCCCGCCGAGAGCGGGCGATATACGACTTACCTGCATAAAGAAAAATTAGCAGATAGTAAAAAGTCCGAACTGGACGGTTCAAATGACTCATCTCACCACAATCCGAGGGAAACACTGCACTGGTTACTGCGCTAAGTACACATTGCCTGACGGGGAAACGCCCCGTCGCGAAAGGCACAGCAATGGGCGCAATGCTCCTCGTGCTCGTCGCGGTTGCGAGCATGGCAACCGCCCCACTTCCCTCGCGATACACGCCACCGCCATTTGCGACCGATACAGAGGCTGTTCACTACGTGTCGTTCACCCTTGATCTGCAGACGTTTGTGCGCCAACGAAGCGTGTTGAAGCGTGCGTACCCGTTGTTGGATTGGACGACCGATGGTTGCTCGGCGCCAGTTGTTGGAAGCGAGGGGCGAAGTTTCAATTTTCGTTCGGCTTGTTGGCGGCACGACTTTGGTTATCGAAACTTCAAACGGCTGGGCACCTTTAACGAATTTGTGCGCCTGCAGATAGATGAACAGTTTCGACTTGATACTGGAACGACATGTGCGCCAAGAGTTCGCACTGCAAGGTTTCGATGTTTTGCGTGGGCCGAGGTGTTCTTTGTTGCGGTACGCGCAAGTGGTTAATGCTTCAGCAGCGCAATGTTGATGAGTTGATGCAACATTTTGCCTGTGGCACCCCAGATCGTTTCGTCGTCGAGGTGGAAGAAATGCAATTGATACGTGTTTGGGGCGGTTCCCCAGTGTTCTTCTGCGTACGTGTCGTCGCGAACTAAGTCGATCAGTGGAACAGAGAAAGCTCTCTCTACTTCTGCGTTGCTGATTTCGAGTTGGGGCTTGTTGTGCAGGTGAGCGACTACGGGGACGATATGACTGCTGCTGACATACGTTGAAATTGCACCAAGTTGACCAACAATTCGAAGGTTGCTGGTGTCGAGATTGATCTCTTCGTGCGATTCGCGCAGCGCTGCATCTACTGCAGTTTCGTTTGCATCAATACGACCACCCGGAAACGAGACTTCGCCTTTGTGGTTTGTTAGTTGTTGCGACCGGCGTGTGAGCACCACTTCAGGGCCGTGCTCGCCGTCGAAAATGGGCACAAGTACTGCCGAAGCTTTAGCGCCTTGGGGTGCATCCACTTGTGAAACGTTGCCTGTTGCGCGTTCGATGCGCGCGATCAGTTGTTCGGTAGAGCGAAGAACGGAGTGATCGAGGGAACGAAAGGGATTGTTGGGGCGAACCCACACTGCGGCAGGGCGCGGAATGATTTGGTTTCCGCCTGCGCGCATGGCATTACTACTTAGGCTTGCGGCTTCCAGCCTTGGGCAATCAGTTGGCGCACCACTTCGTCGAGCCCTGCTGTCTTCAAGTTGGACAGTGTCTTGCCGGGTTGCTCTTCGCCTTTGTCCCATGCTTCCCATGCGAGACGAATCTTTTCAAGGTCTGGTGCTGGAATGGTGAATGACATGCAGTCAGCCTAACGATGAGGGTTTCACTTACCCCGAGGTTGCTGGGCGCCCTTTTTCACAAAATTGGTGCCGAGCACGATGATTGCCATCACGAGGCCCACGGCTAGCAGCACCAAGCGTGCCTGCACGTCTAAGTCGAGTATTGCTGATGCGCCAAGGGCGCACACGATGATTGCCCAGTCGATGTACTTATGCACTCGCCTGCTGAACCATTTGAAAGCGCTGAGTGGGCCGTCGGCAACTGCAACATTGAACAAGATTGCGAGGCCCATGGAAGCCGGGGCTACCGGAGTTGCCGATTGGGCCGACATCATGATCAGGCCGCCCGCGATGCCGTATTCCACCAATTGGTGCATCCAGAAACCGCGACCATTTGCTGCCATGGGCTAACACACTAGGAGAGAAATGAAAATGCCTCGGGTTTTCACCCGAGGCATTTTCGACTGCTTGTTGTTCGTTTGGGAAACGACTTACATCATTCCCATTCCGCCGCCAGGCATTCCGCCGCCACCTGCTGGTGCGCCGTTCTTTTCTGGCTTGTCGGCAACGAGGCACTCGGTGGTGATGACCAACGCTGCGATCGACGCTGCGTTTTGCAACGCTGCGCGGGTCACTTTTGCTGGGTCGATGATGCCGGCCTTCACGAGGTCGACATATTCGCCAGTTGCTGCGTTGAGGCCAACAGAGCCCTTCTCGGTCTCGACACGCTGGATGGCAACTGCGCCTTCCATGCCTGCATTGTCAGCAATGTGACGAGCAGGTGCGGTGAGTGAGTCGTACACGCTGCGTGCGCCAGTTGCTTCGTCGCCCTTCAGCGACTCGACAACCTTCAACACTGCGGGACGTGCGCGGATGAGTGCGGTGCCGCCACCGGCGACCACGCCTTCCTCGATTGCTGCGCGAGTTGCGGACACTGCGTCCTCGATGCGGTGCTTCTTTTCCTTGAGCTCCACTTCGGTTGCTGCACCCACCTTGATGACTGCAACGCCGCCTGCCAACTTGGCGAGACGCTCTTGCAGTTTTTCGCGGTCCCAGTCGGAATCGGTGTTATCGATTTCGGCTTTGATCTGGCTGATGCGGCCGGTCACTTCTTCTTTTGCGCCTGCGCCGTCCACGATGGTGGTGTTGTCCTTGGTGATGATCACGCGCTTGGCACGGCCCAACAAGTCGAGGCTGACGTTCTCGAGCTTGAGACCGACTTCCTCGCTGATGACCTGGCCGCCGGTGAGCACTGCCATGTCTTGCAACATTGCCTTGCGACGATCGCCAAAGCCTGGGGCTTTGACTGCGGTGGAGTTAAAGGTGCCGCGGATCTTGTTGACGACGAGAGTTGCGAGTGCTTCGCCTTCTACGTCTTCGGCGATGATCAACAACGGACGACCCGTCTTCATCACGCCTTCAAGAACTGGCAACATCGACTGAACTGTTGCGATTTTGCCCGAGTTGAACAAGATGTACGGCTCTTCAAGAACAGCCTCTTGGCGGTCGGCGTCGGTCACGAAGTATGGCGACAAGTAACCCTTGTCGAACTGCATACCCTCGGTGAACTCGAGCTCGGTACCAAATGTGTTGCTCTCTTCAACGGTTACAACACCGTCTTTGCCAACCTTGTCGATCGCATCAGCAATAACTTTGCCGATGGATGCGTCTGCGGCCGAGATGGTTGCAACGCTGGCGATGTCGCCCTTGTCGTCAACTTCTTTGGCCTGGCTCTTGATGGACTCGACAGCGGCTGCAACAGCCTTTTCGATGCCACGCTTCAAGCCCATTGGGTTTGCGCCGGCAGCAACGTTGCGCATGCCGTGTTGCACCATTGCCTGTGCGAGCACAGTTGCGGTGGTGGTTCCGTCACCTGCGACGTCGTTTGTCTTGGTGGCAACTTCTTTTACAAGCTGCGCGCCCATGTTCTCGAATGGATCTTCGAGTTCGACTTCTTTGGCAATAGATACACCGTCGTTGGTGATGGTTGGAGCGCCGAACTTCTTGTCGAGGACAACGTTGCGACCTTTTGGTCCCAGCGTGACTTTGACAGCATCGGCAAGTTTGTTGACGCCGGCTTCGAGTGCGCGGCGCGCTTCTTCATTGAATTTCAATTGCTTGGCCATGAAATGGTTCCTTTGTGTGTTCGAAGGGGGTTATTTAGTAACGATTGCGAGAACGTCGCGGCTGGTGAGGATCAAGAGATCGTCTCCACCGTGCGAAATTTCGGTGCCGCCGTACTTGCTGTACAAAACGGTGTCGCCAACTTTTACGTCGAGCGCGAAGTGCTTGCCTTCGTCGTCACTCCAGCGGCCTGGGCCAACTGCAAGAACGGTGCCCTGCTGTGGCTTCTCTTGAGCAGTGTCTGGGATAACCAAACCAGATGCTGTTTGCATCTCGGCTTCGCTTGGCTTGACAACGATTCGGTCGTCTAGGGGCTTCAGGTTCATATGGTGAGGTCCTCCGTGAGGCGTGATTCTTGCGGAACCACGCGGTTGTTCTGGCTTATTTTGCTTTAGCACTCGATAGGTGCGAGTGCTAATGATACGGGCTTACTGCCCGATTTTCCAACCGCAGCCGCAGGCCGAAAGGGCCTCGGCAAGAGCGTCTAGGGGCAGCCCAATGACCGTGGTCAGGCTGCCAACCACCTTGTCGACCAGGGCCCCGCCCTGACCCTGGAGGGCGTAGGCGCCGGCCTTATCGACGTGCTCGCCCGTAGCCAGGTACCAATTCATCTGTTCCTCGGTGATGCGGGTCATGGTTACGGCGGCCGAGTCGACCACGTGGGCCATACGTTCGCCGCGGATAACGGCAAGTGCCGTGTGCACGTGGTGCGTGCGCCCAGACAGTTGCTGCAACATCGAACGCGCTTCGGCGTCGTCAGCAGGTTTGCCAAAAATTGCGCCGGAAACATCGACGGTGGTGTCGCCAGCAATCACTACGGTGTCTGCGCCTCCGTGGCGCTGAGCAACGAGTTGCGCTTTTGCGTTGGCCAATCGTTGCACGTGTGCAAGTGGGGTTTCGCCCTGCAACGGTGTCTCGTCTAAATCGGCTGGATCGATAGCAAACGAAACAACCGCTTCACCAAAGATGTCGTCGAGATATTGCGTAAGTAAATCAACTCGGCGAGGCGAACCCGATGCGAGAACAATCTTTGGTAACGCGTGTGGCTCCATCAGCCACCGCTGAGCGCCATCACATCACCATCGTTAGGAATGGTCATGTCGTCGCGATCATCCAGATAGCCGTCGGGCAGCGCAACTTTGATTGGGCCATTGGTGTGCCCGCGCGCAATTCGTTCGCCGCCTTCCACAATCACGATGCTTGGGTCGAGGCTGTCGGCAAGCCGACGCAAGTCGTCGAGCGAACTTATTTCGCTGAACTTGCGACGCACTTCGCCGCCAACGGGATAGCCCGTCAAATACCAACCGGTGTGCTTGCGAAAGTCGCGAATGCCGCGTTCGTCTTGCAGATGGTCCATGAGCGCTTCGGCATGCTCCACCATCACTGGCAGCACTTCACCAAGAGTTGGCGTGGCCGAAATTGGCTTGCCGCTAAACGCGTCGATCAAGTCGCGAAAGAGCCATGGGCGCCCTAAGCAACCTCGGCCAATCACCACGCCGTCGCACTGCGTTTGTTCCACCATGCGCAAGGCGTCGGCTGCTTCCCAAATGTCGCCGTTACCCAATACAGGAATGGTGTGCACTGCTTGCTTCAACTCGGCGATTGCTTCCCACCGTGCGCTTGGTGCATAGTGCTGCTGGGCAGTGCGCGCATGTAATGCAATTGCTGCCGCACCCGACTCTTCGCAGATCTGCCCCGTTTCGACATAGGTAATGACTTCTTCGTTAATACCCATTCTGAATTTGCACGTGATGGGAATGCCGAATGGCTCGCCGGCTTTCACTGCCGCAGTAACGATGGCGCGAAGTAGTTGCCGTTTTACGGGCACCGCAGCACCACCACCGCGCCGCGTCACTTTTGGTGCGGGGCAACCAAAGTTGAGGTCGATGTGGTCGACGGAGTTGGCTCGTCCCAATTTTTCGATAGCCCGCGTGAGCATTGCTGGGTCGCTTCCATACAGCTGCAGCGAACGAAACGTTTCGTCGGCGCCAAACTTCATCATCGTGTCGGTCTTTTTGTTGCCGTGCACTAGGCCCGTAGCCATGATCATTTCGTTGACATACACAAGCCCTGGCCCAAACTTGCGGCACAGGCTGCGAAATGGCGCATTGGTTACACCGGCCATTGGCGCCAACACCACGGGTGGCCACACGCTGTGCTCGCCCAGTTGCAGCGGCTTCAGTGAAGTTGTTGGTGACGTCATTTAGTTGCCGTGTCTGTGAGTTTGAGGTTTGGCAGCGCGCCCGCACCGAGCGATGTGCTTCCGTTACTACGCAAACGGTACCAACCGGCCGAGGCAATCATTGCCGCGTTGTCTGTGCACATAGCCATGCTGGGCAGCACCAGGCGCCAACCCGCGGTTTCACATGCGGCGCTCATCTGCGCTCGCAACAACGTGTTTGCCGCAACACCGCCGCCAAGCGCGATCGTTTTTGCGCCAATGTGGCGAGCGGCTTTGGTTGCCTTTGCTACCAACACATCCACCACTGCAGTTTGAAACGACGCCGCGACGTCGGCCGTGGCTACCGAAGGATTTTTGCGAACGTAATTAACAACGCTTGTTTTGAGACCACTGAACGAAACATCGAACCCGTCGTGCAACATGGCGCGCGGAAAATCAATCGACGCAGCATTGCCCTCGCGCGCAATGCGATCGATTGCCGGGCCGCCTGGATGACCGAGGTCGAGAAAGCGAGCAACCTTGTCGAACGCTTCGCCTGCAGCATCGTCGATGGTCTGCCCGACAATGGTGTATTCGCCGTGCGAAACCATGTTGACGAACAAAGTGTTGCCGCCCGACACCAACACCACCAACATCGGAAACTCCACCAGCGGGTCGTCCAAGAGCGCCGCATACAGATGCGCTTCCAAGTGATTAACACCAACGAATGGTTTGTCGAGAACAAGTGCGATCGACTTTGCGGCAGCAACACCAACCAGCAGTGCGCCAACAAGACCAGGCCCAACAGTTGCAGCAACGGCATCGATGCGTTCGAACGCAACGCCGGCATCCGACATTGCCTTGCGCACAACGGGCGTCATTGCCTCCACGTGTGCTCGGCTGGCAATTTCTGGCACCACCCCACCAAATCGGGCGTGTTGTTCTATTTGCGTGGCAACAACCGAGGACAACACATCGTTGCCGCCCATCACCACCGCAGCGGCCGTTTCGTCGCAACTTGTTTCGATGCCAAGTACGACGGTTGATTCGTCGACGTGGATCATGGTCGGGTATCCGTTATTGCCTCTAGGCGCCGACGGTATTCGTCGGTCTGGATGTCTTGGCACCACATCACAATCGCGTCGTCGGTGTTTTCGTAATACTTCCTGCGAATGCCTGCAGGTGCGAAACCAAAGCGTCGGTACAGCTCTTGTGCGGCTTTGTTGGTGTGACGAACCTCAAGGGTGAGTGCTTCGCACTTCCGTTCGCGCGCCTCATACGCCAACTCCAGCATCAACTCGGTTGCAATGCCCCGCTTTTGCCACTTGGGGTGCACGGCAATGTTGGTGATGTGGGCGTCTTGTTCGGCAAACAGCAAGCCGCAGTAACCAACCAGGTCACGGCCAATGTGAGCAACTACGTAGTGTCGGCGGCCACGCATCATCATGTCGATTTCTTCAGAAAACACTTTTGCCGTCCACGGCTTCGGGTACACCGCTTCTTCAATTGGCATGATGTCGCGAATGTGCTTTCGCGCAAGCATCGACACTTCGAGAACGGGGTTAGTTGGCTGCGGCTCTTCGCGTCGAATGAGCCGATCGAGAATGCTCATGACGCGCTCCTCGTTGCCCAATTGATTTCGGCATCTGGTGCTCGGAGATACAGCGGCACAATTGCGTCCACGTCCACCAGCATGTCGCGCAAAGCCAACTCGTGCGCAAGCGTGGCAATGGTGGTTGCAGATGGCATGGAGAATTTTTCGTCGGCAAATTCCACTTCGGGGAGCACCGTAGAAAGCCGTTGATCAAATTCGTCTCGGTACTGCAAAGCGCCAGTGCCCACCAGTGTTGTCGACTGACCGCGGTCGATGATCTCGACTGCGCACTGTTCAACCGAACCAACCTGAGGGGCGGCAACCTGGCGCAACACGCCATCTACTCGGCGATATAACGACCAATACACCTCGCCGCGACGGGCATCGATTACCGACGCAACCACATCGAGTGTCGACGGCACCTCGGCAGATAGTGCGTCCAGGCTGGTAATGGCGGCCATCGGCAGCTCGAGCACGTGAGCTATTGCCTGCGCCGAAGCAATGCCAACCCGCATTCCCGTAAACAAACCTGGGCCAACGTCAACAGCCACTGCACCAACATCGTGCAATGTGAGGTTTGCTTGTTTGCAAACGAAATCGATCATGGGCGTCAGCAGCTCGGCGTGTTGACGTTCGCTTCGGCTTTCACTCGTTGCAACAACACCATCGCCGTCGTGCAGCGCAACACTCACTGCGTCGGTAGCCGTATCGATGGCAAGAATGATCATGCGCGCGACCACTCGGATAGAGAACTACGCAACTTTTCCCAACGCGTCTCCCACGACATGCCCATCCAACCAATGTCGATGTGTCGGGCATCGGTAGAAATTTCTTCGCTCGTCTGCAAATGGATGCTGAGCCCACTGCCCAACGCATCGCCTGCAACGTCGCCCCATTCCACAAGCGCAACACCGCCAGCGCCAAGCAACTCGGTTATTCCAAGATCGGCGATTTCGCCCGTGCGCTCTAGTCGGTAGAGATCGGCGTGATGCATGGGCAGGCGGCCGCCCTCGTAAGTGTGCAGCAAGTTGAACGTAGGCGACGTAATCGGTTCGGTAACGCCAAGTGCTCGGCCAAAACACTGCGCGAAGTATGTCTTACCCGCCCCCATTTCACCAACGAGCGTGATCAAGTCGCCCGCGCGCACGAGCGCGACAATGCGTTGTGCGATGCGCTCGGTGTCAAGCGGGTTGGAGGCAGTTAAAGCAAGCATGAGAAGTGCACTACGAAGAAGGCTTTCAGCCTATTGAGTTATTGCAGATAGTTGCGAGGAACTCGTGCGCTCACGCCACACACAACTTCGTAGCCAATGGTGCCAAGTAGTGCAGCCCAGTCGTTGGCGCTGATTGCCTCTTGACCTTGTCGGCCAATGAGCACCGCCTCGTCGCCGATGGAGATGGAGTCGTCGCCGCAGTCGACCATTGCCTGATCCATGGTGATGACGCCAGCAAACGGGCGCTTCTTGCCGCCAATGAGTACGTAGCCGCTGTTCCACAAACCCCGAGTAACACCATCGGCATAACCAAGCGGCAACGTTGCGATGCACGTGCGCTTCGACAGCGGGCGTCGCAAACCATACGAAACAGCCTCGCCCGCATCTAGCCATTGAACGTGCGAGACGCGTGCCTTCAGCGACAAAACTGGCTGCAACACAACAGATGTTGGCTCGCCGAACGAATCGCTCGCGGCGTCTGATGCAATGCCGTACAGAGCAATGCCACCACGCACCATGGTGGTGTGAAGTTCGGAACCAAGCCGACGAACGGCAGCAGCCGAGTTGGCAACATGAACATGGCGCGGGGCGATACCGGCTTTGCCCAATTGATCGACGACTTCCGAAAAACGTCGCAATTGCAACGCGGCGCCAAGATGCGCTGCGTCGTCTGCCGTTGCCAAGTGCGTGTACACGCCGTCTAGTTGGAGCAAAGGCTTGGAAGCAATCAGTGTGGCCGCATTCAACGCGCCGTCTACACCCACGCCAACGCGATGCATCCCTGTGTCGATCTTGAGATGAACAAGCGCCGTGTGATTCGCAGTGGCGGCCGCATTCGCATACTGCTCAATCGATGTTTCGTTGTACAACGTTGCAATGACGTCGTGTTCGATCATTGCTGTGTACTGACTGACCGGCTGTTCGCTCATCACTAATACTGGTGCAGTGATGCCTGCGGCGCGCAGCGCAAGCGCTTCGTCGGCAAGTGCAACGCAAAGCCCCGCTGCCCCGGCCTGCAAAGCCGCGTTTGCAACTGCTACTGCGCCGTGCCCGTACGCGTTTGCTTTTACTACTGCCCACAACTGCTGCGACGGGTTGGCTGCAATGAGCGCCGTGACGTTATTGCGTACTGCACCAAGATCGATGTCGGCCCACGCCCAACGGGAAGCGGAGCCCAAGTTACTCATGCCGCCGCAACCACAGCAACGGCAACGCTGTCGGTATGCGACAAAGAAACGTGCCAGTTGGTGATGCCCTGCTGTTGTGCCAACACTTGTGCTCGGCCAGTCACGCGCAGCACCGGCTGCCCACTGTCTTTGCGTTCGATTGACACGTCGTGCATGTCGAATGCGCCAAGCCCAACGCCCAGCACCTTCATGGTTGCTTCGCGCGCGGCAAACCGTGCGGCCAAACTTGAGGCGTCGTCGCGCTTGCCAACCATCGTTGCCAACTCTTCGTTGGTAAACAGGCGCGTACGCAAACTTGGAGTGCGCTCCAGTGCGCGGCGAAAACGATCGATTTCTACGACGTCGATGCCAAGGCCAAGCATCGCTATTTACCTGTGGCTGGCTGGCGCCAGTGATCTGCGGTGTCGCTGATTGGCAGAATCAACAAGTCGGCTACCGACACCTGCGCCAGTCGCTCTTCATTGAAGAGGCCTTCGGTCTCGGTCACCCAGTCGACAAGGCGGTTGTAGCGATCGTCGTAGCCCTGCAACACCGCCTTGATCACGGGAACCGCAAGTGTTTCGTGGAAAACAACGTGCAGCAACGTGATGCCGGTGGTCTGTGAACCCTTTGTCTCGGGCACAAAAATAACGGTGCGGCCATCGCGCCGGCCACGAGCAACCAACACATTGCGGTCGGTTGCAACGCGATGTTTTGTACCCACAAGCGCGCTGCTTCGCTCGACACTTGACGAGAGTTTGAGCGCAATGCCCCCGCGGTCGACAATGCTCACCGTTGCGGTGTTGTTCTCGACGCTGCCGTCGATTGCGTAACGAGTGAATCCAACTACTTCTTTAACTGCGGGGTCGAGATCGGCAATAATCTTGAGCGCCTTGTACGACAAACGGTCGCGCGGCACGCCAGCCGTCAACACCTGCTGCACCGTTGCTCTGTCTAGGAGGCCCTCGTCGCTGCGGGAAATACCAACCGTCACAGTCTTTGCCTGGTGCTTAATTGCATCAACTGGCCGGGTGAGTTCGTCGATTGCTTTTGTCAGCGCGCTGGTGAGGTCGTCAATCAGCGCCTCGGGCAATGCCACCTTGTCGCTGTTGGCTTGGTAAGCCTGCAGCGGCTCTGGCGCCATGGCATCGCGCAACATAGTGACCACGCGTACCGCCGTGGAAGCCTCCAAGTTGCCGTCGTAACTTCCTGTAGCCAGCGCGTCAAAGAACCGTGTTGCAGGCGCGCCAATTTCGTTGCGCACCTTCACTAGCAACTGGCCGCCAACGCCGCCGCGCTCTACCGCGTGTTCCACCACTTCGCGCGCAGCACGCAATGGCCGCGCAAGCGCATCGATTGCAAGCGCGGCTTCGTAACCAAACAGATGGCCAACCATCACGCTCAAAATGAATGCAACGCTTGGGTCTACGCGAGGCACGGTAAGCACAACAGCGGCGGCCTCAAAACGATCTTCGCCTTCTGTGGCAATGACGATTGGCAGCGCTTTGTGCGCGCGATAAATCGCAATCTCTTTCGCTACGTCGGAGGCCGTGCCGTCTTGCAAGCCAGTTGCGCACACAATAATCATTGGTTCGCACGACAAGTCGATGTGCTTTTTATCTTCGGTGATATCGCAAGCGATGGACTTGTAACACAGCTCGCTTAATTTGATGCGAACTTCTTCGGCAGAAACCGCGTTGAAACCGTTGCCAACCACTGTCCAGTACCTACGTGACGGAGCAAAGCTGCGAGCAGCCTGCGCAATGGCGTCGCGAGTTCCAAGCACGGTGGTGAGTGCTTCAGGAATGGTACGCAACGCGGCGAGCAACTGATGGCGCTCGCTTGCGCTACCCATTGCCAGCGCCTCCGCAATCGCACAGGCCATCAATGCGCCTGCAGCAACCTGCGAATAAAAAGCCTTGGTGCTGGCAACGCTCATTTCAACGTCGCGACCATCGGATGTGTACAACACGCCATCTGCTTTTGCGGCAAGTTCGCTGCCGCGTCGGTTAACAATCGCCAACACCGATGCGCCGCGTGTGCGGGCCAAATCAACTGTGCGGTTGGTGTCGGTAGTGGTGCCGCTTTGGCTGATTGCAACGATCAGCGTGTCGGCCATGTCTAACTCCAGCTGAAACCCGGACAACTCGGTAGCGGGAAGTGCATCGACTTGCACGCGGTGATCAACAAACTTGCGCAACAGCTGAGCAAGGCTGCGCCCAGCAATGGCCGCTGTGCCCTGCCCAATCACGCGAATGCGAACAATCGACCCCGACGCAAGCTTGGCAACAATATCGGCCGGCAAAATCGACTCGTCTAACGAAGCGCGCAACACACCATCAGTCTCGGCAATTTTTCCGCGCAAGGTTTTACGGAAACTTGAAGGTGCCTCGGCAATCTCTTTAGACAAAAAGTGCTTGTGTGCGCCACGATCGATATCGCGAGTGGTTACTTCCGCCGTAATGATGTGCGATTGATCAAGCGCAATGTTTGATCCGTTGTAGGCAAGCAACCGCACGCCGCCAAGTTCGCCAGCAAGATCGCCATTGACAACCATGATTTGACCCCGACTTGATGGGTCGTTGTCTACTGCAAGCGCTTCGCCATCCATGCGCAAATAGCCAAGCGTTTCTTCAACAACGCCATATGGCTCACTTGCCACAATAAATCGATCTTCGGCAAGGCCCACGCAAAGCCCTTGCCCGCTTCCGCGCAATGCAAGCATCACCGTGTTTGGTGCATCGGCGCTTGCCGCCGCAATTGCTACCGAACCCTCAAACTCGGAAACGGTGGCGCGAAATGCTTCTTCCAACGATGATCCACCCGAGATAAGGCGCGACACAGCGGTGGGAATCACCTTGGCATCGGTGGTGATTGGTTCGGCGATTTTCAGCGAACGACGAAGAGTTATCTCGGCGTGGTTATCAACATCGCCATTTAATGCGGCAACCAGATACGGGGCGCCTGCGGCTGCGCCAACTTCTTCGCTGTTTACAGGATGCGCGTTTGGCTCGGAAATGATGCCGACGCTTGCCCAACGCGTGTGCCCGATCACCGAAACACGCGCGCCTGGTTGGCTCACCAACAGCCGCAGCAAGTCGTCGCTGCGAACGGCATCGCGCATCACTCGGGTGTTGTCGCCAAGTTCGCCAATTTCGGCCGCGGCTTTGTACACAAAAGACCAAGCCCGAGTGGCGCTACCCACGCGAACCGAACGAGAAGTAAACAACGGGTCGTCCGTGCGGCCAGCAAGCAACGGCACCACCCTGTTGTCGGACGCCTCGATCTCGTGGCCCCAAACCAACACGTTGACGCCGGCCGAGTCGCGGCCACGCACCTCCATCCGATCGATGGCGGCGAACGATTGCTGAATCGTGAAGTACGCATTCCGTGCACTAGTAGTTGCGTCGGCGCCTGCCAAGTCGAGCACCATGTTGGCATTGTGTATGCGATCGTTACGCAACGACCACGAGGCATCGCGCAACGCAATTAACTCGTTGCTTCTGCGCTCGATTTCTGCCGCTGGCAAACCGGATGAATTCTCGAGTGCCTGCTCTGCCGTAAAGGAAATGCGCTCTAAGCGCTCGACACGCGAGACCAACTCTGCCGCGAATGCCGCATTGTTATAGAGCGCGCCAAGCCCTGCATCGCCGCGCAATGCGGCATCGGCTTCGGCAACGATCTGGGCGCACTCGGCAATTGCTGCCCTATCGCCTGCGGCAATTGCCTGGTCGAGCGCGCGAACAATGTCGGCCGCAATTGGCAATGGCCTGCCGCTTGGCCGCGACACAACACAAATGATGCCGCACATGTCTTACAGGCTACCGATGTTGCCCAAGCCGCAAAATGACGCTGTCGGCCAATGCTTGCGCCACTTTGCCAGCAGTCTCCTCGTATTGCGCCTCCACCATCACGCGCACCAGCGGCTCGGTTCCGCTTGCGCGAAGCAGCACTCGCCCAACGCCCTGCAGTTGCTTCTCGGCAGCAGCAATTTCTGTTGCAAACAGTTTCACCAAGTCTTTTTCCATGCGCTCGACTTTCACGTTGATGAGCACCTGCGGCAGCGATGTCATTGCTTCGCGTGCCAACTGCTGCAGCGGCACACCCTTGCGACGTACCAAGTCCAACAGCATCAGGCCGGCAAGCGCGCCGTCGCCCGTGGTTGCGTGACTGCGATAAATGATGTGTCCGCTTTGTTCGCCACCCAACACCAAGTCGTGTTGGTCGAGTGCAACCAATATGTTTCTGTCGCCTACGGCAGTGGTAACAACCGAAATCTTTTGCTCTTTCATTGCGCGATGAAACCCTGCGTTGGTCATCACTGTTACTGCAACCGTGTTGTTGCGCAGTTGTTTGCGGTCGCGCAGGTCTGTTGCCGCAAGTGCAAGCAAATGATCGCCGTCCACAACATTGCCGGCGTGGTCACAAGCAATCACTCTGTCGCCGTCGCCATCAAATGCAAGGCCCATGTCGGCCTGGTGCAGGCGCACCGCTTCGCTCAGCGCGTCGGTGTGTGCCGCACCACATTCGGCATTGATGTTCTTGCCATCTGGCTCGCAATGTATTGCAATGACTTCGGCGCCAAGGCGGGCAAATGCGAACGGGGCAACATCGCTCATTGCTCCGTTGGCGCAATCCAGCACCACACGCACACCGCTTAATGCTTTGGGTGCAAACAGCGACGCAAGGTGCTCTAGGTACGAATCGGTCGGTTGCTCCAAATGGGGTGTTTCTGCAAGCAAAGTGCCCATTGGCTCGAGGGCCATGCTGCTGGAAATGCTGTCTTGCTGCTCGTCGCTTAGCTTTACGCCTCCAACAGCAAAAATCTTTACGCCGTTGTCGGAATATGGGTTGTGCGAAGCAGTGACTACGGCACCAGCACATTGCTTTTGAGCAGCAATGAATGCAACGAGCGGCGTTGGCACAACTCCCAGCGACTGCACACATGCACCACCCGCAACGAAGCCAGAGCTGAGTGCGGTAAGCAAACGTTGACCGGATTCGCGTGTGTCGCGGCCAACAACAACCGTGCTAATGCCAAGCACTTGCGCGGCAACACGGCCAAGGTTAAAAACGTATTCTTCGCTCAGTTCGTCGAAGGCAACGCCACGAACGCCGTCGGTTCCAAAGGTAAGCATCTGTCACACACCACACACAGCAAACGCCGTGCGCGAACGCAAAGATTTAACGCTTTGTGTACTGAGGCGCCTTGCGCGCCTTCTTGAGGCCGTACTTCTTGCTCTCTTTTTTGCGCGAGTCGCGAGTAAGCAAGCCAGCCTTGCGAAGCACAGAGCGCTTCTCAGGATCGAGTTCCAAAATGGATCGTGCGATCCCCATGCGCAATGCGCCTGCTTGGCCAGCAATGCCGCCGCCAATGATGTCGCAATCTACGTCGTATGTTTCTTCGGCTTCAACAACACGCAATGCCTCGGTGGCCATGTTGCGCTGCAGTGCACTTGGAAAGTACTCCTCAAACACGCGGCCGTTGATGGTGACTTTGCCCGTGCCTGGTCGCAAACGAACGCGTGCGACGGCTTCCTTGCGGCGGCCTGTTGTTTGTGTAAGTGGCTTTGTTCCCACGACTTCTCCTCTAATTATTTCTGGTTACTCAGCGCGCTTTTGCGTGCGGCAAGTTAAGAACTTTTGGATTTTGTGCTTCGTGACCGTGCTCTGGGCCAGCATGCACCTTGAGCTTCTTGATCATCTGTCGACCAAGTGGGCCCTTTGGCAACATGCCACGAATGGTGCGACGAATTGCGTCTTCTGGTCGGCGGCTCAACAAGTTGCCGTAAGTCTGTGTGCGCAAACCGCCCGGGTAACCCGAGTAGTCGTGAACAAGTTCGCTGTCGGCTTTGCCTGAGGTAAGCACAATCTTCGATGCATTGACGATGACAACGTGGTCACCTGTGTCCATGTGCATGGAGAACATTGGCTTGTGCTTGCCGCGCAAGATGCTGGCAACTTCGGTAGCCATACGACCGAGGACGAGGCCATCGGCGTCGACGACATGCCACTCGCGGACCACTTCACTTGCTTTTGGGGAATACGTGCGCATCATAAATTCACTACTTTCGTCTAACCGAGATCTTGGCGAGAAACCGCCAAAGTGGCGCCCCTGCAGAGGTTTAAGGATAGGGGTACGGGCGGCCTTTTCACAATCCCGCTGGGTAGCCAACTTCCCACAGGCAAAGGCCATGGGGCGGGGCAACCTGCGAGGCCTGAGCACGGTCGCCCGAGACAATGAGCCCTCGCATATCGCTTGGCGGGCGCTTGCCCATCCCAATATCAATGAAGGTTCCCACCAATGCGCGCACCATTTGGTGACAAAACGCGTTGGCCTTGATCTCTAAGCGCACAACTCCGTCGCCAAGATCGCGCCACTCTGCCTTCATCACGTTGCGGCGCATCGAATGTTCGAATGTGTCGTTCTCGTCGGCTGGTTTTGGTTTGCGGCAAAATGCCGAAAAGTCGTGTTCTCCAATGATGGCGTCGCTCGCCAACTGCAAGGCCTTGATTTTGAGCGGGGTCGTAATCTGCCACGCCGTATTCACCAAGAACGGGTTGGGTACTGGGCTATTGAGCACCGTGTAGCGATAGGCGCGCCACATTGCGGAATAGCGGGCATGAAAATCTGGCGTGGTCCATGCGTATTCGCGAACCGCAATTGACGGACCGCATAACGCATTGAGTTGTTTGGCCAACACTTCCAGATTGACGCGATCGGGAAGATCGAAACCAATCACCTGCCCCCATGCATGCACACCTGCGTCGGTGCGCCCAGCCGGAGTGATCTTGATTGGCTCTTGCAAGATTTGTGCAAGCGCGCCTTCGATAACGGAGGCGACAGTTTCTACGCCAGGGTTCGTTGCAAAGCCGTGATATTCATCGCCCTTGTAGGCAATGGTCATGCGCGCACGACGCACGATGGTTACGCAGGTCTAGACGAGTTCGATACGCGACATCGGTGCGTTGTCACCGTGGCGTGGCCCGAGCTTCATGATGCGTGTGTATCCACCGTTGCGACCGATGTAGCGAGGAGCAACAACATTGACCAACTTGTTGGTCATTTCTTTGTCGTTGAGGTAGCCCTGGATTTGGCGAATGCGGTGAACGCGCATTGGGCCGTCCTGAGCCTTGATCGCTTTCGTGATCAACTTCTCGGCGATTGGGCGCAGCATTTTTGCCTTGCCCTCAGTTGTGGTGATTCCTTCAGCGGCAAACAATGACGCGGCAAGGTTTGCCATCAAAATCTTTTGGTGGTGAGCACTGCCGCCGAAGCTGCGTGATCGTCGTGGTGTTGCTGGCATCTCTCATCGTCTCCTGTGAAGTACGTGCGTGGTGTTAGTAGCGCTAAATCAGATACGCAATGACAAGCCGCGCTCGTCAAGCTTGAGTTTGATTTCGTCCAAGGACTTCTGGCCGAAGTTGGTGATGTTGAGCAAGTCTTCTTCGCTGCGAAGCAGCAACTCGCCAACAGTGTTGACCTGTGCGCGCTTGAGGCAGTTGCGTGGGCGCTCGGAGAGGTCGAGGTCTTCGATGCTCAGGTCGAGGTCTGGGGAACCCATTCCGGTGCCGGCAATTTCGCCCAACTCAAGTGCAACTGGTGCATCGCTCATGGTTGCGACGAGGTCGACCAAAGAACGAAGCGTTGCGCCTGCCGAAGCAAGTGCTTCGCGTGGCTCGATTGAACCGTCGGTCTCGATGTCGAGCACGATGCGGTCGTAGTTGGTGCTTTGCTCGACGCGTGTTGGCTCGACGAGGTATGTGCAACGACGTACCGGCGAGAAGATGGCATCGATTGGAACAATGCCGATCACTTTGCGGGTGTCGCGATCGCTCGAGACATAGCCTTTGCCGCGCTCTACGGTGAGGTCGACAACTAAACGACCCTTGTCCGAAAGTGTTGCAATGTGTTGCGACTTGTTGAGGATCTCGATGCCGGCTGGGCAAACAAGATCTCCCGCGGTGATTTCCTTCGGGCCCTTGATGTCCACGCTGATGACCGAAGCTTCATCATTTTCTGAAACGACAACAATGTCTTTCAGGTTGAGGATGATTTCGGTGACATCTTCGGTGATGCCTGCGATCGTGTCGAACTCGTGAAGAGCCGACTCGAACTTGACCGTGGTGATTGCTGCACCTGGGATGGACGACAACAACATGCGACGAATCGAGTTGCCGATGGTGTGTCCAAGACCTGGTTCAAGTGGTCCGATAGAGAACTTCTGACGGTTGTTCTCTGCGGTGCCAATTGCTTCCACTGTTGGGCGTTGAATGACGAGCATGATGTCTCCTTAGGCCAATACGTATATAGGGGGTTACTTCGAGTACAACTCGACGATGAGCTGTTCGCGGACTGGAACGTCGATGTGTTCACGCTGCGGCAATTCGCGGACAGTAACTTGCTTGCCGCCTTCTGCTGCTTCGATCCAACCAACCATGCGGCGGTCGAGCGTGTCGATGTTGTGTTGAATGATGATCAGGTTCTTTGCCTTCTCGGAAAGCGTGATGACTTGTCCGCGCTTCACGGTGTACGAGGCGATGTCGACGCGCTTTCCGTCGACCAAGATCATTCCGTGGTTAACGAACTGACGTGCCTGCGGACGGGTACTGCCCCAGCCTGCGCGGTAGACAACGTTGTCGAGACGGCACTCGAGTAGACGCAACAGGTTTTCACCGGTTGGGCCCTGCAAACGGGTGGCCTCTTCGTATGTCTTGCGGAACTGACGCTCGAGAACGCCGTAGATGTACTTGGCCTTCTGCTTTTCCTGCAACTGCAAAAGGTATTCGCTGCCAGCACCACGACGACGGGTACGGCCGTGTGTTCCTGGTGGGAAAGGGCGACGCTCGAGAGCCTTTGCGCCCTTGCTGTTTTCGAAAACGTTGATGCCGAGGCGGCGCGAGATGCGCACCTTTGGTCCGGTATAGCGAGCCATGATTACGGCCTCTTTCGCTTAGGTTGCAGGCAACCGTTGTGTGGAACCGGCGACACATCTTTGATGCCGGACACTTCGATGCCGAGGTTTTGGATAGAACGCAGTGCGGTGTCGCGGCCAGAACCTGGGCCCTTCACATGCACCTCTGCGCGACGAAGACCCTGCTCCATTGCTGCACGGCCAGCCTTTTCTGCTGCCATCTGTGCGGCGAATGGTGTGGACTTGCGCGAACCGGAGAAACCAACGCCGCCAGAAGATGCCCATGAAATGACATTTCCCTCGGTGTCGGTGATGGACACGATGGTGTTGTTGAACGAGCTCTTGATATGCACGACGCCTGTCGTGACATTCTTGCGATCGCGCTTGCGAACGCGGCGAACTACTGGTGCCTTTGCCATGGGTTACTTCCTCACTGCCATCTTCTTGTTGGCCACGGTCTTCTTCGGGCCCTTACGAGTACGTGCGTTGGTGTGCGTGCGCTGACCGCGAACAGGAAGCCCCTTGCGGTGACGCGTGCCTTGGTATGAACCAATTTCGATCTTGCGCTTGATGTCGGTTTGTACGTCGCGGCGACGGTCGCCTTCAACGGTGAGGTTTTGCTCGATGTACATACGAATCTTGTTGACTTCGGAGTCGGTGAGGTTGCGCACGCGGGTGTCTGGGTTCAGTTCCAGTTCCTTGCACATCTTTTGTGCAGTGCTGCGACCAATGCCGAAAATATAGGTAAGGGAGATTTCCAAACGCTTCTCGCGCGGAATATCGACTCCTGAAATACGTGCCATCTGGTTGTTCCTTCTCAGCCTTGACGTTGCTTATGTCGCGGGTTTTCACAAATCACCATCACGCGACCGTGCCGGCGGATGACCTTGCACTTCTCGCAAATTTTTTTGACGCTTGGTTTAACTTTCACTTCGAGCCTCGTACGTGATGGTGGTTGATAAAAAAACTTGGTTATTTATGTCGGTATGTAATCCGACCTCGGGTGAGGTCGTATGGCGTTAGCTCTACTTGCACTTTGTCTCCCGGCAAGATGCGGATGTAATTCATTCGCAT
The DNA here is from genome assembly GCA_036746695.1 of Ilumatobacteraceae bacterium. Taxonomy (GTDB): domain Bacteria; phylum Actinomycetota; class Acidimicrobiia; order Acidimicrobiales; family Ilumatobacteraceae; genus UBA3006. Next base: position 779,928 of record DAIODP010000001.1, read on the forward strand.
TTTTCCCGAAATATGAGCTAACACTGTGTGTCCGTTGTCGAGTTCAACCCGAAACATTGCGTTCGGAAGGGACTCTGTAATCGTGCCTTCCAGCACAATCGCATCTTCTTTATTTTTTGGCAGGGCCTTCTCCTCAAACGCATGACACACACGCCACTTGGTGGAAAACCCCCCAAAAGGCGAAGGGTTATGCTACCGCCGCCTAGTAGCGCCCCAAAACCCCCCAGGCGCAAAACCCGCGGGGCTGGGAACTGATGATTACCGTTGCTGCAGCCCTTCCACGGCCAAGCGCAAACGCGCAAAGACCTCGTCTGGGGTGCCAAGTCCGTCCACCGTGACCAGCACCGACTTGGCCGAATAATGGTCGATCAGTGGGGCGGTCATGGCGTCGTACAAGTCGAGGCGGTGGCTGATGGCGGCCGGAGTGTCGTCTGCGCGCTGCACGACAGGCGAACCGCACTTGTCGCACTTCCATGGGTTGGGGTCGTTGCCCGTGGCCACATAGTTTGCGCCGCACTGTTCGCATGTGCGGCGAGCAGATAAGCGCTCGAGCACCAGCTCACGCTTGACATCAAGGTCGATCACCATGTTGATTGGGCGCACTTCGGTGATGTGGTCGAGCGATTGCGCCTGCCCTACCGTGCGCGGGAAACCGTCCAGAATGTAGCCATTAATACGTGCATCGTCTTCACCAATACGCCCCTGCACGAGGCTGATCATTAATTCATCATTAACCAGTTCGCCAGCGTCCAGCACTTTTTTAACCGAGCGACCAACAGGGGTGTCTTTGCGAATAGCCGCACGCAACATTTCACCCGTTGAAATATGCGGAACTCCGAAGTGTTCGGCAAGACGGACGCACTGCGTGCCCTTGCCCGCGCCTTGGCGGCCGAGCATGATGATGCGTGCTGAAAGTGGCATGGTGTGCCGAGTTTCTAAAATCGTCCTGAAGTGATTACTTCAGGAAGCCCTCGTAGTTGCGCTGCATCAACTGGCTGTCGATTTGGCGCATTAATTCGAGCGCCACGCCTACGGCAATCAACACAGTGGTTCCCGCAAATGGGAACGATTGAACATCGCCGATCCACAGGATGATGTACGGCAAGATGGCGATAAACGCGACGAACATAGCGCCAGGCAACGTAATGCGGTTGACCGTCTTTGCAAGGAACGACTCGGTTTGTGGCCCTGGTCGAATGCCAGGAATAAAGCCACCTTGCTTGCGCAACTGATCGGCTTGACGGATTGGGTCGAAGGCAATCGAGTTGTAGAAGTAAGCGAACGCAATGATCAGCAAGAAGAAAATGCTGATGTACAAGATGTTTTGGCTGTTGACCATGTAGTCGTTAACGAAGCCGGCAATAGAACCGCGCCAACCTTCGGCGCTTCCCAGCATGTTGGAGCCAAGAACTGGAAGCAACAGCACGGAGCTGGCAAAAATGATCGGCACGATTCCGGCTTGGTTTACCTTCAACGGAATATAGGTGTTTTGTCCGCCGTACATTTTGCGCCCAACAACACGTTTCGCGAACTGCACCGGAATGCGGCGCTGGCCCAACTCCACGCGAACAACGGCAATGAGAATGCCGATAGTGACGGCCACGAGAATAATGAACACCACAACTTTCTTGCTCTGCAGCAGCGAGTAGTAGCCGTATGGCAAACCGCTGACCACCGAAGCAAAAATCAGCATCGACATGCCGTTGCCAATGCCGCGTTGGCTAATCAATTCGCCAACCCACATCAACAATGCAGTGCCTGCAACAAGCGAGGGAATAACCAAGAGTGCACGTGGCATAAACGGATCGAGCAAGACCACGTCGGGCGTGCTGCCCGCGGCGCCGAAGAATGCTGAACCCCTACCCTGCCCGAAGATAAAGGTGAGGCCGGCGCCCTGCAGCGTTGCAATTCCGATTGCTAGGTAACGCGTCCATTGCGTGATTTTGCGCTGGCCCGTTGCGCCTTCTTGCTGCCACTGCTCAAGTTTTGGAATGACAACACCAAGCACCTGCATGATGATGCTTGCAGTGATGTACGGCATGATGCCGAGAGCGAAAATCGAGAAGCTGCCGAAGGCACCACCCGAGAACAAGTTGAGAAAGCCCAACGCGCCCTGCGAGTTGGAGGCTTCACGCAATTGCCGAACGGCTTGCGCGTCGATACCTGGCACGCGAAGCGCCGAACCAAAACGGTAAACCGCGACCATTGCCAAGGTGAACAGCACCTTGTTGCGAAGGTCGACCACCTTGAAGATGTTCTTCACATTCGACAACATCGTTGTGACTCCTCTGAAGGGTTAAATACTGGTTGAACTGACGGACATGCCAGCAGCACCAATTAACGGTTGGTGAACTGACTGCCCTTGGCTGCTGGACGAACACCCTTGTGCGGCATTGGCACAATCGTGACACTTCCACCAGCGGCGACAATTGCCTTCTCGGCTGTTTCAGAAACTGCGTGTGCAGAAACCTTGACTGCCTTGGTGATCTTGCCGCGACCAAGCACCTTGATCAAAGTGCCCTTGTGTGCTGCGCTCTTCTGCACAAGAATCTGTGGGTCAACTTCGCTCAAGCCAAGTGCTTCGATGACATCGAGGTTGACGGCGTAGAACTCCACGCGGAACGGGTTATTAAAGCCCTTCAACTTTGGTACGCGCTGCTTCAGTGGCATCTGTCCACCTTCGAAGCCACGCTTTACCGTGTTACGTGCGTACTGACCCTTGGTGCCGCGGCCGGCAGTCTTGCCGCCCTTACCGCCAATACCACGACCAACGCGCTTAGCTTTTTTCTTGGAGCCCCGTGATGGAGCGAGTTCATCGACGCGCATGATTACTTGCCTTCCTTGATTTCAATGAGGTGAGGAACGCGCTGCAACATGCCGCGAATTTCTGGGCGGTCTGGCAACGTGTTGGTGTGTCCGATGCGGCGCAGGCCAAGTGCACGCAATGTGGCGCGGTTCTTTGGCTTGTTGCCAATTTCCGAACGCACTTGCGTAACAGTGATGGTTGGGCCAGTAAGAACTGGCTTCACTCGCTTGATGCGCTTTGTTGAAGTGTTGCCCGATGCCGCCTTCAGCGCTGCTGCCTCTGCACGTGCTTCGGCTGCTGCCTTTTTGGCTTGTGGCTTGCGGTCGCGAATGGTGCGACCTGGTTTTTTAAATGCGGCCATGACTAGTGAGCTCCTCCGGCTGAATTCTTGCGCTCGTTGTATGCGCGCAACAGTCCCTTAGGTACGAATGACTCGGCAGGAATGCCGCGTCGACGTGCAACTTCGTCTGGGCGCTGCAAGTCCTTCAAGCCATTGATCGTTGCGCGAGCAACGTTGATGGCGTTTGACGAACCAAGCGACTTCGCGAGTACGTCGTGAATGCCGGCTTCTTCAAGAATGATGCGAGCAGCACCACCGGCGATAACACCGGTACCAGGAGCAGCAGGCTTCAGCAATACGCGGCCTGCGCCGTTGATGCCAAGCACTTGGTGCGTGATGGTGGAACCAGCCAAGGCAACGTTGAACACGTTGCGCTTTGCTTCTTCTGTTCCTTTTTGAATGGCCAATGGCACTTCTTTTGCCTTGCCGTATCCCAAACCAACGCGACCAGCACCATCACCGACAACAACAAGTGCGGTGAAGGAGAAACGACGTCCACCCTTCACTACCTTTGCCACGCGATTGATGTGAACAACGCGCGACTCGCGCATCTGTCCTGGCTCTGTGGTGCGAACTTGTGAAATGTCAGTCATTAGAACTCCAACCCTGCTTCTCGGGCAGCATCTGCTGCCGCTGCTACACGACCATGGAAGATGAATCCCCCGCGGTCGTAGACAACTTTTGTGACACCAGCGGACTTGGCGCGCTGAGCGATCAACGTTCCAACACGCTTTGCTGCGTCGACGGTTGAACCCGAACCTTGCTTGCGCAAGTCTGGCTCGACTGTGGATGCTGCTGCGATGGTGTGGCCGTTCAGGTCGTCGATGAGCTGAACAGAAATGTGTTTGTTACTGCGGTACACGGCGAGACGTGGACGCTCGGCGGTGCCGCTGATCTTCTTACGCACGCGACGATGGCGGCGCAAGCGACCTGCATGGCGCTGGCTAGATGCTGTTTTCATAACGTCAAATCTCCCGTTTACTTCTTGCCGGTCTTGCCTGCTTTACGCAGGACCTTCTCATTGAGGTAACGCACACCCTTGCCCTTGTATGGCTCTGGCTTGCGAATCTCACGAATGTTTGCGGCCACCTGGCCAACTACTTCTTTGTCGGCACCCTTAATGATGATGCGCGTCTGGGAAGGAAGTTCGAAGGTGACACCTGCTGGTGCGTCGATGATCACTGGATGCGAAAAACCGAGCGCCAACTTCAACTTGCCTGGGCCCTGTGCTTCTGCGCGGTAACCAACGCCGATGATGTCGAGTTCTTTGGTGTAGCCATCGGTGACACCGATAACCATGTTGCTGACCAACGTGCGCACAAGACCATGACGTGAACGCGAATCGCGCTCGTCGTTGTCGCGGCTAACCACGATGGTGTTTTCTTGACGCGCAAGCGACACACCGGCTGGAAACTCACGAGTTAAAGAGCCCTTTGGGCCCTTCACCGTGACCGACAAGCCAGCGATGGTGACGTCGACACCTGATGGCACGACGACTGCTGCATTTCCAATACGAGACATAGTGGTTCTTCCCTTTAGTCGCTTCCGATTACCAGACGAAACACATGACTTCGCCGCCAACTTTGCGCTGACGCGCTTCGCGGTCGGTCATGAGCCCTTGGCTAGTGGACAAAACTGCAACACCCAAACCGCCCAACACGCGCGGTACTTCAGTTGCATTGCGGTACACGCGAAGACCCGGTGTGGACACGCGCTTGATACCCGAGATGGTGCGCTTACGATCGTCCGAGTACTTCAGACCAATCTTCAACTGCTTGGCTGGGCCAGTTGGGTTGTCGATTACTGAGTAGTCAGAGATGTAGCCCTCTTTTTTCAGAATTTCGGCGAGTGCCGACTTCTGCTTCGAGGTTGGCATGAATACTTCGTCCTTCATCGCAGCGTTGGCGTTGCGAATTCGGGTGAGCATGTCGGCGATTGGATCGGTCATCATGGCGATTACCAACTTGCCTTTGTCAAGCCTGGCACTTCGCCGGCGTGCGCCATTTTGCGCAAGCACAGACGGCAGAGGCCGAACTTCTTATACACCGCACGTGAACGTCCGCACTTTTGGCAGCGCGTGTAACCGCGCACCTTAAATTTCGGAGTTGCCGCCGCTTTGATAACGAGTGACTTTTTTGCCATGTTGAGTGGTTCCCTCTAGTTCTTTCCGCTGCTACTTCTTCTTGGCCGAGCGCTTAGCTGCTCCGCGTGCTTTCTTCGACGACGCTGGTTCCTCACCCTTACGGAAGGGGAAGCCGAATGCGTCGAGGAGTGCTTTTCCGTCGAGGTCGGTTGTTGCGGTGGTGACAATGGTGATGTCCATACCGCGTGTTGTATCAACCTTCTCGTAACTGACCTCAAGGAACACGAGCTGCTCGGTGAGACCAAATGTGTAGTTGCCATGTCCGTCCCACGACTTGCCTGGGAGGCCGCGGAAGTCGCGGATGCGAGGAATTGCCACCGAGATCAAACGATCGAGGAACTCCCACATGCGGTCGCCGCGCATCGTGACTTTGGCACCAATTGCTTGGTTTTCACGAAGTTTGAAAGATGCGATTGATGTTTTCGACTTGGTCACGATTGGCTTCTGGCCAGAGATCGCGGTGAGGTCGGCAACGGCGCCATCGATGAGTGATGCTTGCTGCGTTGCGCGGCCAACACCCATGTTGATGACAATCTTTTCCAAGGTTGGAATCTGCATCACGTTGGTGACGCCCAACTGCTTCACGAGATCGGCTTTGACGACGTCGTTGTAGTGCGCCTTCAAACGCGGAACGTAGATAGTTGTCTCAGCCATCAGATTTCTTCTCCGGTGCTCTTGGCAACGCGCACCTTGGTGCCGTCATCCTTGATCTTGTAACCAACGCGTGTTGGCTTGCCCTTGTGCACGAGCATCACGTTGGATGCATCGAGCGGCATGTCCTTGTCGACGATTCCGCCGGTGTTGGCTGTTTGGCCTTTGGCAGCAAGGTGACGCTTGGCGACGTTGACGCCAGCAATCTTCACTTTGTTTTCCTTTGGCAGTACAGCCGAGATTTCGCCCTGCTTGCCTTTGTCTTTGCCGGCAATAACGACGACGGTGTCACCCTTCTTCAACTTCATGACTACAACACCTCCGGTGCGAGCGAAATGATTCGCATGAACTTCTTGTCGCGAAGTTCACGACCAACGGGCCCGAAGATACGGGTGCCACGTGGCGTGAGATCTTCTTTGATCAACACTGCTGCGTTTTCGTCGAAGCGGATGTAGCTGCCGTCTGGACGACGCTTTTCCTTCTTGACGCGAACTACTACGCAACGAACAACTTCACCCTTTTTGACACCGGCGCCAGGAATTGCGTCCTTGACCGTGCCGATGAAAACGTCACCAATTGATGCGTAACGACGGCGTGTGCCACCGAGAACCTTGATGCAGAGCACTTCTTTTGCGCCGCTGTTGTCGGCAACGCGAAGACGGGATTCTTGCTGAATCATTTTGCACGCTCCAGAACTTCGATCAGGCGCCAACGCTTCTGCTTCGACATTGGACGGGTTTCCATGACGCGAACGCGGTCGCCGATTTTGGCGTCGTTTGTTTCGTCGTGGGCATAGAGCTTCTTAGTACGAGCAACGAACTTGGAGTAACGCGGGTGGCGCACTCGCTCGACGATTGAAATAACAATCGTCTTGTTCATCTTGTTCGACACGACAACGCCTTCGCGCACCTTGCGGGCGTTACGAACGGCATCTTCGGCTGTCGATGAGGTTGTAGTTGTTTCAGTCATGATCTATTACTTCCCCGCTGCTTCGGCTGCAGCAATTTCTTGCTGACGAATAAGCGTGTTGATACGAGCGATTTGACGACGCACTTTGCCCATCTCGGCGGTGTTGTCGAGCTGGCCAGTTGCGTTACGGAAGCGCAAGTTCAGTGCTTCCTGCTTGGACGAACGAAGCTCTTCCACCAAAGTGGCGAGATCCATTTCGCGGAGTTCTGCGAGTTCACGTGCCATGTCAGATTGCCTCCTCGCGGCTAATGACGCGGGCCTTGATCGGCAGTTTCTGCACTGCACGGTCGAGGGCCTGGTGTGCTGTCGCAGCATTTGGGTACGACAGTTCGAACATGATGCGACCTGGCTTAACCACGGCTACCCACAACTCTGGGTTTCCTTTTCCGGAACCCATGCGAGTTTCGGCTGGCTTCTTGGTCACAGACTTGTCTGGGAAAATGTTGATCCACACTTTTCCACCACGCTTAATGTGACGCGTCATGGCAATACGTGCGGCTTCAATCTGACGTGCGGTAATCCAGCCTGGCTCCAAAGCTTGGATGCCGTACTCGCCGAATGCGAGTTCGTTTCCACCCTTACTCACGCCACCCGTGCGACCACGGTGCTGTTTACGATGCTTAACTTTGCGAGGCGACAACATGGTTTAGTCCTCCCGACCGAACTTTGGCGTCTCGTGGGCATCCACGATCCGACGCTGAATGTCTTCTTCTTCTGCCAACAAACGTTCGAACTCTGGGTCGGCTTCTTTAACCAACGGAGTGATTGGAGCATCTTCGATATCGGCAACACGTGGGCCTGCAGAGGTAACCACTTTGAGTGTTGCTTCCGAGTGGCCAGATGTCTGACCAACTGCCATTGCTGCTTCACGCGCAATGCGGTCGTCGCTCTGGCTCTTGTACGGAAGAATTTCGCCCTTGTACAGCCAAACTTTGACGCCAATGCGGCCGGCAGAAGTTGCTGCTTCACGGAATCCGTAGTCGATGTCGGCACGAAGTGTGTGCAATGGAACGCGGCCTTCGCGGTACCACTCGGTGCGGCACATTTCTGCGCCACCCAAACGACCTGAACACTGAATTCGAATGCCCTCTGCGCCGTACTTCTGTGCGTTTTGCACAGCGCGCTTCATCGCGCGACGGAATGCAATGCGGTTGATCAACTGATCGGCAACGCCTTGGGCTACCAACGCAGCATCCAACTCGGCTTGCTTGATCTCCGTGATGTTGAGCTGAACCTTGTTGTTGCCGGTCATGGCGGTGAGGCCTGCACGCAACTCGTCGGCCTTTGCTCCCTTGCGACCAATCACAATTCCCGGACGAGCAGTGTGAATGTCGATTCGCAACTTGTCGCGTGTGCGCTCAATTTCGATGCGGCTTACTGCTGCATCGGAAAGCTGCACCGTGAGGTACTCGCGGATCTTCCAGTCTTCGGTGAGGTAATGACGGTATTCCTTGGTGCTGAACCAGCGACTCTTCCAGTCGGTGGTGATTCCCAAGCGGAATCCGTACGGGTTGATCTTCTGGCCCATTAGTTCTCCTCACCAGATTCGGTGGTGGTATCAGTCGTTTCGACGGCTTCTTCGGTTGCTGGCTTTTCCGTGCGTGCACGGCTAGCTGCAACACGCGACGAACGGCTTGCTGTTTTCACATTGCCCTTCGCCTCGATGCTTTGTTCACGAACCGCAAGCGCCCTATCGGACATCGTCTCGACGACGATGGTGATGTGGCACGAACGCTTCAAGATTTGGCCGGCGCGACCCTTTGCACGTGGACGGAATCGCTTCATCGTCGGACCTTCGTCAGCAAAGCATGCCTTAACGAACAAGTCGTTGGCATCTTTGTTGTCGTTGTTCACTGCGTTAGCAACTGCTGATGCCAGCAATTTGCGCACGTCGTGAGCCGAGTCGCGCTGAATGAGCGAAAGTAGATCGTCGGCTTCTTTTACTTCTTTGCCGCGAATGTGGTTGAGCACGACGCGAACTTTGGATGCCGACATGCGGACATTCATTGCCTTGGCACGCGTGCCGGAGGAAACGCCAACCTTGTTGGTGGCTTCGTTGAGCTTTGGACCGGTCATGACTTAGCCGCCGCTGCTGCTGCTTTTTCCTGCGATGCGTGGAATTTGAAAGTACGTGTTGGTGAGAACTCGCCCAACTTGTGACCAACCATTGATTCGCTCACGTATACGGGAACGTGCTTGCGTCCGTCGTGAACGGCGAACGTGTGGCCGATCATGTCTGGAATGATGGTGCTGCGACGCGACCAAGTCTTGATGACTTTGCGCTCACCGCTCTCGTTCATGGCATCCAACTTCTTGAGCAAATGCTCATCGACGAATGCACCCTTTTTAAGACTGCGCGACATGTGTTAAGCCCGGCCCTTTCCTGAACGACGACGGCGAACAATGAGTGATTGTGACGACTTGTTTTTGTTGCGGGTACGGCGCTCTGGCTTACCCCATGGCGACACTGGTGGACGTCCACCGGATGTCTTACCTTCACCACCACCGAGTGGGTGGTCGACTGGGTTCATTACAACACCGCGCGATTGTGGGCGAACGCCCTTCCAACGGTTACGGCCTGCTTTACCAATCTTGATGAGTTCGTGCTCGGCGTTTCCAACTTCGCCAACCGTTGCACGGCAGTCGAGAGGAACACGGCGCATTTCGCTGGATGGCATACGCAATGTTGCATAGACGCCTTCCTTAGCAACCAACTGAACAGCCATACCGGCCGAACGAGCAACGCGGCCACCTTGGCCTGGGCGAAGTTCGATGTTGTGCACGACGGTACCTACTGGCATGTAACGAAGTGGCAATGCATTGCCAACTTTGATGTCGGCCTTCGGGCCGCTCTGCAGACGCATGCCAACTTCAAGACCCTTCGGGGCCAAGATGTACGACTTGCTTCCGTCTTCGTAATGCAAGAGTGCGATACGACATGTGCGGTTCGGGTCGTACTCGATGGCAGCAACCTTTGCTTCGTACTCGTCGGTGACGCGCTTGAAGTCGATGAGGCGGTACTGCTGCTTGTGTCCGCCACCTTGGTGACGTGAAGTGACGCGACCGTAGGCGTTGCGGCCACCGGCAGATGTCTTTTTCGTAAGCAGCGACTTTTCAGGCGTGCTCTTAGTGATGTCAGCGAAGTCGGACACCGTCTGGAAACGGCGGCCCGGGCTGGTTGGTTTGCGTTTGCGAATACCCATGTTCGTCCTTTTTCAGCTCGTTCTAGTTCTCGAACAGCGGGATTTCATTGCCCGCTGCGAGGGTGACGATGGCCCGTTTGGTGTCTGGGCGCTGACCACGGCGATTGGTGCCGCGAGTCTGGCGCACTTTGCCACGACGGTTGAGAGTGTTGACGCGCGTGACCTTGACATTCCAAATGGTCTCGATGGCGTCGTGAATTTCTGGCTTGCTGGCGTCTGGGTGTACTTCAAACGTGTACGTTCCCTTATCCATCAGCGAATAGCTCTTTTCCGAAATGATCGGACGCAAGATGATGTCGCGTGGGTCTTTCACTTTGCGGCCTCCTTGACCTTTGGCAAGCTGCTCTGCGTAAATACGAGCCAGTCGTTGCACAACACGTCGTACGCATTGAGCTCGCCTGTCTCGACAACCTGCACCTTGGTGAGGTTGCGGAACGACTTCGCTGCATTGACATCCGTGCGATCAATAACGATCATGATCTTTCCGTCTAGCCCAAGCGAGTTGAGCAACAACGAAGCATCTTTAGTGCTTGGCTTGTCGAACGAGAACTTGTCGACGACAACAACTTTGTTGTCGAGCGCGCGGTCGGACAATGCCGAGCGAAGCGCCAATGCAATCATTTTCTTTGGTGTGCGCTGCGAGTATTTGCGTGGCTTCGGGCCAAGAGCAACTGCACCACCGCTGAAGTGTGGAGCGCGGATCGAACCCTGACGAGCGTTACCCGTGCCCTTCTGGCCGAATGGCTTGATGCCACCACCGCGAACTTCTGAACGAGTTTTGGTGCTCTGTGTTCCGGAGCGACGGTGTGCCAGCTGTGCGGTGACAACTTGGTGCATCACTGAAACGTTTGGTTCGATACCGAAAATTGATTCTGGCAATGTTGCCGAACCGGTTTTAGGAACCGAAGGGGAAGTTGTTTTTGCTGCAGCCTTTTTTGCAGCTGGCTTAGCGGCTGCTTTCGTTGTTGTTTTCTTCGCAACTTTCTTTGCTGCTTTCTTCACTGGTTTTGCTGATGCCATCGCGTTACTTTCCCTTCACCGCGTTGCGCACAATCACGACGCCGCCGTTTGGACCAGGCACTGAGCCCTTAACCAACAGCAAGCCACGCTCAAGATCGGCCTGGACTACTTCAAGATTCAAAGTGGTTGTCTGCTGGTGACCCATGTGGCCAGCCATGCGCAAACCTTTGAATACACGACCTGGAAATGAACACGAGCCGATGGAACCAGGAGCACGGTGGTGCTTGTGGTTACCGTGGCTGGCGCCCTGTCCGCGGAAGTTGTGGCGCTTCATACCGCCAGCAAAACCTTTACCGCGGCTGACGGCGGTGACATCCACGCGCTCGCCAGCAACAAGAGTGTCGACGGCAATTTCTTGGCCGACAGCAAAACCATCAACCGAATCGAGACGAAGCTCGACGAGGCGACGACCTGCTGCAACACTTGCCGCAGCGAAGTGACCGGCTTGCGCCTTGGTCAACTTTTTTGGATCCTTTTGTCCGTAGGTGACTTGCAGCGCTGAGTAACCATCGCGCTCGCCTGTCTTTACCTGAACAACGCGAGCGGGCTCGACGCGCAACACCGTCACGGGGATAACGCGCTGGTCGTCGCCCCATACCTGTGTCATGCCGACCTTTTCGCCGACGATTGCTTTCTGTGCCATAACAGCAACCCTTTTCTTGTTTGTGTAGATCGATGTACCAGTAATTTCCTCACGCTCAATCGGTTCCGTTCACGGAAATGCTCCGCTCGGCAAAAGCCGGCGGAGCACCGAGATCGTTGTTGCTGCTAGGTCCCCCGAATCAAGCGGGGCTCTGGCAGACGTCGATTGTGGCGTCAGTTCATTACTTTGGGCTTTCTCCAGCAACGCGCCAGATAAGCCGTTTATACGGACTTGGAACTCTATCGGCGGCTATTCCCCACTCCCAACGCCAAACGGGAAGGGATATTGACCCTGATATTGGAGTTATTCGTCGACCCTGGCAACCAAGGTGGCCGAGACGGTCAGCCGGTCCCCAGCTCTTAAAATGACAATTTCCACGGTTTGGCCGGGTTCGGCATCGCGAATTGCCGCCACCAGGCCCACTTGGCCATCGATCGGCTCTCCGTCCACGCTGAGCACGATGTCGTCTTCCCTGATTCCGGCCTTATCGGCTGGGGAATCCGGCTGGACGCTGGTGATGATGGCGCCCTGGCCTCCGTCATTGCGCTCGGCCAAGCCAACGCCCAGGAACCCTTCCTCACGTGTTCCGCCATTGGCAATCTCACGAAGTTGCTCGATGACGGGGATCAGCTCGTCGACCGAGATCGAGAAACCAATGTTGCTGGCAGCCGACGTGGAGTCGCTTCGGGCCACGGCCGTATTGATGCCCACCACTTCTCCGCGCATATTGACGAGCGGGCCACCCGAGTTGCCCGACGAAATTGGGGCATCGGTCTGGATCAGACCATTGAGTGCGCCGGAATCGGTGATGATGGTGCGCTTCAGTGCCGACACAATGCCAGACGTAACCGATGGGCCGCCGTCCAAGTCGAGCGCATAACCAATTGCGACCACCGCATCGCCAACGCGCACCGAACCAACTTGCGCAAACAATGCTGGTTTCAAACCCATTGCGTCAATTTTCAATAGTGCAAGGTCATTGCCCGGGTCGCTCGCCAAAATTTTTGCCTCACGCGGTTCGGTCTCGCCTGCGAAACGAATCTTTACCGTGGTCGCACCTTCAACAACGTGCGCATTCGTCAAAATTTCGCCGTCAGCCGTGAGTACTACACCAGTTCCTGTTGCTTCGCCCGAACTGAACTCGTCCGAAACTTCGCTGGAGATAGTGACCACGCTGTCGGCCATCGCATTCGCAACTTGCGCAATAACGGTGTCACCAACTGCAGAATCGCTCGCATCAACAGCACTCGTCACAATTGGCGTGTTCGACGAACCGGCACCTCCCGAGTTGCCAATTGAAATATTCCATTCGTCTGCCGCAATCGATCCACCGATTCCGCCGGCAAAACCAATCAGCAACATCGACAACACAAGCAGTAGTGGTTTGCGTCGTGTACCAGCGCTTTGGGTCTGATGCCCTGCAAAATCCACCTGCGGAGGCGGAAACACCTGAGATTGCGGCGCTCGGTTCATTGTTTCGAGAAGCGAATTTGGTTGCTCGTTTTGGGGGTTCGACCATTCAGTCATAACTTGAGTTCTAGCGCAAAATTGTTCATAAATCGCTGTGCCGCAGGGCATTCTTGCCCAATTCTTGAATTCCCTCGTTTTCCCCGCGCTGGGCCACTAGGTTCGCCCCCGTGAGTTCCGCACATTCGCCCGTCCGTATCCGCCGCGCCACCGTTGCCGACACCGCCGCAATTGCCGAGATTTACAATCACGAAGTGGAATTTGAAACGTCCACTTTCGATCTGATCCCGCGAACCCTTGCCGCACAGAAAGAATGGATCGAGGCTCGCAGCGGAGCATTTTCCGCCATCGTTGCCGTCGACGAAAACGATGCCGTCGTCGGCTTTGGTGCGCTCAGCGAATATCGCGACCGCGCCGCGTACAAGACATCCGTCGAAAACTCTGTTTATGTTCGACGCAATCTCTCACGTTCGGGAATTGGCAAACTGATTCTCACCAACTTGCTCGAACAAGCAGCCGACTCGGGGTTTCATGTGGTGATGGCGCGCATCGAGGCATCAAGCGATGCATCGCGCGGGCTGCACGCCGCGTGCGGCTTCCAACTTGTTGGAATCGAGCGCGAGATCGGTCGTAAGTTTGGCAAGTGGCGCGACGTTGCGATCATGCAAATTGTGTTGCACGAGCGCCAGTAGGGCGCTGTCGAACTTAACTGTTCTGGATCTTGATTTCGATGTCGACACCGGCAGGCAACTCGATGCGCTGCAGGCTGTCGATGGTCTTAGCATTTGGCTCGACGATGTCGATGACGCGCTTATGAATGCGCATCTCAAAGTGCTCTCGCGAGTCTTTGTCGACGTGTGGCCCACGGATCACCGTGTAACGGTGTTTGTCCGTAGGCAACGGGATCGGGCCGCGAACCGTCGCGTTGGTGCGAGCAACAGTCTCGACGATCTTTTTTGAAGACTCGTCGATGATCTGGTGATCGAACGCCTTGAGACGGATGCGAATGCTAGATGCCATGAGTAACGAGTTACTTCAGGATCTTGACGACGCGACCAGCACCTACGGTGCGGCCACCTTCGCGGATTGCGAAACGAAGACCTTCGTCCATGGCGATTGGCTTGCCCAATTCCACGGTCATCATCACGTTGTCACCAGGCATCACCATTTCGGTGCCCTTTGGCAACTCGACGGTTCCGGTTACGTCTGTGGTACGGAAGAAGAACTGTGGACGGTAGTTGTTGAAGAATGGCTTGTGACGGCCGCCTTCTTCCTTCGTCAACACGTACACCTGACCTTCGAAGTTGGTGTGTGGAGTGATTGAACCTGGAGCACAAAGCACCTGGCCACGCTCGACATCTTCCTTCTTGGTACCACGGAGCAATGCGCCGATGTTGTCGCCTGCTTGACCTTCGTCGAGCAACTTGCGGAACATTTCAACACCTGTGCAAGTGGTTTTCTGTGTGTCACGAAGACCAACGATTTCGATGTCGTCGCCAGTGTGAACCTTGCCCTGCTCTACCTTGCCGGTGACGACGGTGCCGCGACCAGTGATGGTGAACACGTCTTCGATTGGCATGAGGAATGGCTTGTCGAGTTCACGCTTTGGCTCTGGGATTGACTCGTCACATGCGCGGATCAAGTTCATGACCTGCTCTTGTGCATCGGCGTCGCCCTGCAGTGCCTTCAAAGCGGAAACGCGCACGACTGGTGCGGTGTCGCCTGGGAACTCGTATGCGTTGAGCAAGTCGCGAACTTCGATTTCGACGAGCTCGAGGAGCTCTTCGTCTTCAACCATGTCGGCCTTGTTCAAAGCAACAACGATGTACGGAACGCCTACTTGGCGAGCGAGCAACACGTGCTCACGCGTCTGTGGCATTGGGCCGTCGGTTGCAGCAACCACGAGGATTGCGCCGTCGACCTGTGCAGCACCGGTGATCATGTTCTTGATGTAGTCGGCGTGACCTGGCATGTCGACGTGTGCGTAGTGGCGCTTTTCTGACTCGTATTCGATGTGCGCGATGGAGATCGTGATACCACGAGCCTTCTCTTCTGGCGCCTTGTCGATCTGGTCGAAAGCGGTGACCTCGGCCAGACCCTTGGTTGCCAAGGTGGCGGAGATTGCAGCGGTCAACGTGGTTTTGCCGTGGTCGATGTGACCCATGGTGCCGATGTTGACGTGTGGCTTATTGCGCTCGAACTTTGCCTTAGACATTGCTACTCCTTGTTGCTTTTCTCTTTGTTTTTAAAATGAATAGATCGTGGAAGTGAGTGCGGGCTATTCGCCACGTACTCGCTTGATGATTTCCTGTGCAATTACTTCAGGGACCTGCTGGTAACTATGGAACTGCATCGTGTAGGTAGCACGACCCTGAGTGCGCGAACGCAGGTCTGTACTGTATCCGAACATTTCGGAAAGCGGCACTTGCGCCTTGATGTTCTGGGCGTTGCCGTTAGCTTCCATGCCCTCGATACGGCCACGGCGGCTGGACAAGTCGCCCATTACGTCGCCCATGTAGTCGTCTGGGGTCACTACTTCCACGCCCATGATTGGCTCCAAAATGATGGGGCCGGCCATTTGCGCTGCCTTACGGAAAGCCATCTGGCCCGCAATTTTGAACGCCATTTCGCTGGAGTCAACGTCGTGGTACTGACCGTCGACGAGCGACACCTTGACGTCCACCGTTGGGTAACCAGCAAGCACGCCGTTGTCGAGAGCCGACTGGATGCCTTGGTTGGTTGGCTGAATGTATTCGCGAGGAATGCGTCCACCGGTGATGTCGTCTTCGAAGACATAACCGCCGCCGACGCCGCTTGGCTCGACAGTGATCTTGACAACTGCGAACTGACCAGAACCACCCGACTGCTTGATGTGGCGGTATTCGACCGACTCGACTTTTTTGGTGATGGTCTCGCGGTACGCCACTTGTGGCTTACCAACGGTTGCATCGACACCGAATTCGCGCTGCATACGGTCGACAAGAATTTCGAGGTGCAACTCGCCCATTCCTGAAATAACTGTTTGCGCGGTTTCTTCGTCGGTGCGTACGCGGAAGGTTGGGTCTTCATCGGACAACGACTTCAGTGCCTTACCAAGCTTGTCTTGGTCGACTTTTGTTTTTGGCTCGATGGCCACGTGAATAACCGGTTCTGGAAATTCCATGCGCTCGAGAATGATTGGGTTGCCACGGTCGCAGAGGGTGTCACCAGTGGTGACTTCCTTGAAACCGAGGCCGGCAACGATGTCGCCAGTCATTGCGGCGTCGATGTCTTCGCGCTGGTTTGCGTGCATCAACAACAAGCGACCAATGCGCTCGCGCTTTTCTTTGGTGGAGTTGTAGACCTCGTCGCCCTTATTGATGACGCCCGAGTACACGCGGAAGTAGGTGAGACGACCGAATGGGTCGGCAACGATTTTGAATGCCAATGCCGAGAACGGTGCATCGTCGGATGCTTTGCGTGTGAGTGCTTCGTCGCTGTCTGGCTTCAAACCTGGGGTGTCTGGAATGTCGAGCGGGCTTGGCATGTAGTCGACAATGGCGTCGAGCATTTGCTGTACGCCCTTGTTCTTGAATGCGGAACCACACAAGATGGGCACGAACGAAAACGACAGCGTTCCCTTGCGGATACCCATGCGCAGATCGGCATCGGAGAGATCGCCGTTCTCGAGGTACTTCTCCATCAACTCTTCGTCTTCGCTAGCAACAATGTCGAGCAACTCGGCGCGGTACTGCTTGGCCTTATCGACATACTCTGCAGGAATTTCGACGTCGGAATACTTGGAGTCTTTTTCGTCGCCGTCCCACACGATGGCCTTCATCTTGACGATGTCGATGATGCCCTGGTAGTTGGCTTCGCCGCCGTATGGCAATTGCAGAACTGCCGGAACAGCTTGCAGGCGATCTTTGATCATGTCGAGGGTGCGATAAAAGTTGGCACCGGTGCGGTCCATCTTGTTGATGAAGCACATACGAGGAACTTTGTACTTGTTGGCCTGGCGCCACACAGTTTCGGTTTGTGGCTCAACACCAGCAACCGAGTCGAATACGGCAACTGCACCGTCGAGTACGCGCAACGAGCGCTCTACTTCAATGGTGAAGTCCACGTGGCCCGGGGTGTCGATGATGTTGATGCGATGATCGCGCCAGAACGCTGTGGTTGCAGCCGAGGTAATGGTGATACCGCGCTCTTGTTCCTGCACCATGTGGTCCATCACGGCGCCACCTTCGTGCACTTCACCGATTTTGTATGTCTTACCCGTGTAATACAACACGCGCTCGGTGGTGGTGGTTTTGCCCGCATCAATGTGGGCCATAATGCCAATGTTGCGGTAACGCTCTAACGGAAGATCACGCTTTGCCATGGGGGTTGTTCCTCAAACTTCGTTGCCGACTACCAGCGGTAGTGAGCAAAGGCCTTGTTCGACTCGGCCATCTTTTGCATATCGTCACGCTTCTTCATCGATGCGCCCAAGCCGTTGGATGCGTCCATAAGTTCGGCGGACAGACACTCGGCCATGGTCTTTTCACGACGTGAGCGAGCATTTTCTACGATCCAACGAATTGCCAATGTTGTGGCGCGACGTGGGCGTACTTCTACTGGCACCTGATAGGTGGCGCCACCAACACGACGGCTGCGTACTTCAAGTGGTGGCTTGACGTTGTCGATGGCGCGCTTTACTGCTGCCAATGACTCGCCGCCTGTTTTGATTTCGATTGCTTTCATCGCGTCGTAAACGATGGACTGTGCGGTGCTCTTCTTGCCATGCAACATCACTTTGTTGACGAGCTGTGTAATGAGTAGTGAGCGATACACCGGATCTGGTGTCATCTCGCGACGAATTGCTGGACCTTTACGTGACATAGTTCTTCCGCCTACTTCTTCTTCGCGCCGTAACGACTACGTGCTTGCTTGCGATCTTTTACGCCGGCAGCATCGAGTGCGCCGCGAATAACTTTGTAACGAACACCTGGCAAGTCGCGAACACGACCACCGCGAACCAACACAATGGAGTGCTCTTGCAAGTTGTGGCCTTCACCCGGAATGTATGCAGTGATTTCGACACCGCTGGTGAGACGCACACGGGCAACCTTGCGCAATGCCGAGTTTGGTTTCTTTGGTGTGGTGGTAAATACGCGCGTGCAAACACCACGGCGCTGCGGTGAACCCTTGAGCGCGGGTGTCTTGGTCTTTGTCGACTTGGTGCTTCGACCTTGCCGAATCAACTGTTGAATAGTGGGCACGCGTTTACCTTTGCTGTTGCTGAAGTACTGATGGAATCTGGCGCTTCGGACAAGCCGAGGCGCTAGACAACGGACTGGAAATCCTACGGCTGCAGGCCGCCATACGGCAACCTGCCAGCCATTGGGTGCGCGGTCTCCCCAGCGGGAGGGCCGCTATTGAGCTTGTTCTTCGCCAGACTCCGATTCGGCCGAAACATAATTGCCGTGCAAACCGGCCAAAAATGCTGCTGGATCCTCTTCGTCATCGCTGGAGTAATAGGCCATTGGCACATAATCCGGGGCGCTCACATCGAAGGCGTTGTAGCGATCCATGCCCGAACCGGCTGGGATCAACTTGCCAATGATGATGTTTTCCTTGAGGCCAACCAGGTTGTCTGCCTTGCCGTCGATTGCGGCTTCGGTGAGAACGCGGGTGGTTTCTTGGAATGATGCGGCCGAGAGCCATGATTCGGTGGCCAAGGATGCCTTGGTGATACCCATCAACTCGGGACGGCCTTCGGCTGGACGCTTGCCCTGCTCAACCATGGCACGGTTTGTGTCACGGAAGATCTTGGCATCGGCGCGCTCGCCTGGAAGGAACGTTGTGTCGCCAGGTTCTTGCACACCAACGCGGCGTGTCATCTGACGAACAATCAACTCGATGTGCTTGTCGTGAATCGAAACACCTTGGTCGCGATACACCTTCTGCACTTCTTCCACGAGATAAACCTGCGTCTCGCGAGGACCCTTGATCTGCATCAGTTCCTTCGGGTCGAGTGGACCTTCGGTGATGCGATCTCCGGCGTTGATCTCTTGGCCATCTTTCACGATTGGGCGGCTGCCGGTTGGCAACATCACTTCGTGTTCGACACCTTGATCATCAATGACCTTGATTGGAATGCCCTTGCCCTCGTCTTCCAAGATGCGAACGACACCGCTGGCAAGTGCCAAGCGAGCCGAACCACGTGGGTTACGAGCCTCGAACAATTCAACGACGCGTGGCAAACCACCTGCAATGTCCTTACCTGCAACACCACCAGTGTGGAAAGTACGCATGGTCAGCTGAGTACCAGGCTCACCAATTGACTGAGCAGCGATAACGCCTACTGCTTCACCCAACTCGATGGACTGACCAGTTGCCAACGAACGGCCGTAGCACAATGCACACACACCAACTTCGGCGTCGCATGTAAGTACTGAACGCACGCGAATGCGGTTGACGGTTGCGTCATCACGAAGTTCGTCCATGTCGGCGTCGCCGATGATGGTGTTCTTCTCGATCACACGGCCGGTGCCCAGGGTGACGTCGTTCAACAATGCGCGACCGAACAACTTGGTTTCCAAGTATGCGCGAGTGTTCGCAGTGTCTTTTTGTACGTTGTCAATCCAGACGCCAAGCGTTGTACCGCAGTCGTCTTCGCGAACAATCAATTCCTGCGCCACGTCGTGCAAACGACGGGTGAGGTAACCAGAGTCGGCGGTACGAAGTGCTGTGTCAACGAGACCTTTTCGTGCACCAGGGGTGGCGATGAAGTACTCGAGTGTTTCCAGACCTTCACGGAAGTTGCTCTTGATAGGGCGAGGAATCATGTCACCGCGAGGGTTGGCTACCAGTCCGCGCATACCGGCAATCTGACGCATCTGGGTCATGTTTCCACGAGCACCAGAACCGATCATCATGTCGACTGGGTTGAACTTCAGTGCCTTGAACTCGGCTTCCATGGCCTTTTGAACATCGGCTGTTGCGTCTGTCCAAATGCGCACTTCTTGCTGACGGCGCTCGCCGTCGGTGATGATGCCGCGACGGAATTGGCCTTCGACCTTTTCTGCCTGCTTTTCGTAATCATCCAAGATGCCGCGCTTTGCCTTCGGTGTCTTGACGTCGTCTACTGAAACGGTGAGACCCGACTGGGTTGCGTAGCGGTAGCAGAGGTCTTTGATGCCGTCGAGTGCGAGAGCAATTTCGGACTTGGCGAAATGATCGCTGAGTCGTTCTACGATCACACCGAATTCACGCTTGCGCAATGTCTCGTTGATGTGGCCGAAGCGCTCGACGAAGCCTGCTGGCAAACGCTCTTCAAACAACAAACGACCTGGCGTGGTGTCCACGTAAATCGTCTTGCCATTTGCATCGCGCTCGGCAATCTTGATCTTGGCGTGCAAGTTGACAGCGCCTTCGTCTACTGCCTGAATCACTTCAAACAACTGACGGAACACACGGCCTTCGCCCTTTTCGCCTTCACGAGCATCGGTGAGGTAATAGCCACCGATGACCAAGTCCTGCTGCGGGGTCACGATTGGACGACCCGAGGCTGGGCTCAAGATGTTGTTGGCGCTCAGCATCAGCACGCGTGCTTCTGCCTGTGCTTCAACCGACAACGGCAAGTGAACTGCCATCTGGTCGCCGTCGAAGTCGGCGTTAAACGCGGTGCAAACGAGTGGGTGCAACTGAATTGCCTTGCCCTCTACTAGCAACGGCTCGAACGCCTGAATGCCAAGTCGGTGCAACGTCGGAGCGCGGTTCAACAGAACTGGATGCTCCTTAATGACGTCTTCCAACACGTCCCACACTTGTGGCCTGCGACGCTCCACCATGCGCTTTGCGCTCTTGATGTTTTGTGCCAACTGCTGATCGACCAAGCGCTTCATTACGAAAGGCTTGAACAACTCGAGTGCCATCAACTTCGGCAGACCACACTGCTGCAAGCGCAGCGTTGGGCCGGCAACGATTACTGAACGACCGGAGTAGTCGACGCGCTTTCCGAGCAAGTTCTGACGGAAACGTCCTTGCTTACCCTTAAGCATGTCGGACAACGACTTCAATGGACGGTTGCCTGGGCCAGTTACTGGACGACCACGACGACCGTTGTCGAACAACGCGTCGGATGCTTCTTGCAGCATGCGCTTTTCGTTGTTGACGATGATCTCTGGCGCACCCAAATCGAGCAAGCGACGCAAACGGTTATTGCGGTTGATCACGCGACGGTACAAGTCGTTCAAGTCGGACGTTGCGAAACGACCACCATCCAACTGCACCATTGGGCGCAGGTCGGGAGGAATAACTGGAATGACGTCGAGCACCATTGCTTTTGGATTGTTGACAAGGCGGCCCGAGTCGTCGCGACGGTTGAACGACGCGATGATCTTCAAGCGCTTAATTGCCTTCTGCTTACGCTGCGTGCTGAGTACTTTGCCCTTGAAGCCATTGGTGATGGCATCGCGCAACAACAACTCTTCTGCGTCGAAGTCGATGGTGTCGATCAGCGACTTGATCGCTTCTGCACCGGTGCCGCCAACGAAGTATTCGCCGTAGCGATCCTTGATTTCGCGCCACAACTCTTCGTCTTCAACAATCATGCGCGAGTGCATCTTGCCGAACGTGTCGTGTGCGCGCTGGATCAAGTCCATCTCTTTGCCGTAACGATCGGCGATCATCGAGAGGTCTTTGTCGATCAACTTCTGGCGCGCGCGAATGTCGGCGTCTTTGGCGCCAGACTTCTCGAGTTCCTTCAGCTCTGCTTCGGCATCCTTTTGACGCTGCTTCAGATCCTTTTCGCGGTTCTTCATCAACTGTTCGGTGTCCTCGCGGAGTACTTCTTCCAATTCGGTCATGTCGGCATGGCGCTTGTCGGCGTCCACGCTGCTGACCAACCATGCGGCGAAGTAAATGACCTTCTCCAACTGCTTGGCCTTGATTTCGTCGCGTGGCTCGAGGCCGCCCAACAAATATGCCAACCATGAACGGGTTCCGCGTAGGTACCAAATGTGCACAACCGGTGCAGCCAACTCGATGTGGCCCATGCGCTCGCGACGAACCTTGGAACGGGTTACTTCAACGCCGCACTTTTCGCAGATGATGCCCTTAAAACGGACACGCTTGTACTTACCGCAGTAGCACTCCCAGTCGCGTGTTGGTCCGAATGTCTTTTCGCAGAACAAACCGTCGCGCTCTGGGCGCAAGGTGCGGTAGTTGATGGTCTCGGGCTTCTTTACTTCACCTCGCGACCAGTCGCGAATGTCGTCGGCCGTGGCCAAACCAATACGCAGCTGTTCAAAGCTATTGACGTCAACTTTGTTCTTGATGTCGGTTGCTAAGTCGGACATAGTTTTCCTTCTTCCTAATTCGTGTCAGCGTCAATTCTTCGATTTACAAAACTGCTTGTGTGAGTTAGTAGGCCTTCTCGCGACGGCGCTCACGATCACGGTCGTCTGCATCCGAACCACGCTCTGGGCGTGAGATGTCGACACCGAGTTCTTGAGTGGCGCGGAAGACGTCTTCGTCCATGTCGGTAAGTTCAATGTTCTTACCTTCATTGGAGATGACTTCTACGTCGAGACACAGGGCCTGCATTTCCTTCATCAGCACCTTGAAGCTTTCTGGGATGCCTGGCTCTGGAATGTTCTCGCCCTTCACAATTGCTTCGTACACGCGTACGCGACCAAGCACGTCGTCGGACTTGATGGTGAGCAGTTCCTGCAAGCAGTAAGCCGCACCGTAAGCCTCGAGTGCCCACACTTCCATTTCACCGAAGCGCTGGCCACCGAACTGTGCTTTACCACCCAAAGGTTGCTGAGTGATCATGCTGTACGGGCCAGTTGAACGGGCGTGAATCTTGTCGTCGACCATGTGCGACAACTTGATGATGTACATGTAGCCAACCATTGTTGGGTTGTCGTAGTACTCGCCTGTTCGGCCGTTACGCAACTGCATCTTGCCGTCTTCGCCAATCAGACGCTTGCCGTCGGACGATTCTGGGTTGAGGTTCTTCAAGATGGACTGAATAGTTGGGTGCGGTCCTGCAGCCTCTTCTTCATCCCAGTGAGCGCCGTCGAACACCGGCGTTGCAACAAATGTTGCAGGCTTGGTGTTGATGCGTGTCTTGGTTTCGGTGCCACGAATTGGTGAAGCACCGACGGTCTTGTTGTTCTTCGTATCGTTCCAACCCCATCGTGCGCAGTAGCCAAGGTGGGCTTCCAATACCTGGCCGATGTTCATACGGCTTGGTACGCCAAGTGGGTTGAGAATGATGTCGACTGGGGTGCCGTCTTCCATGTATGGCATGTCTTCGATTGGAAGAATCTTGGAGATAACACCCTTGTTGCCGTGGCGTCCTGCCAACTTGTCGCCAACACTGATCTTGCGCTTTTGCGCAACATAAATGCGAACGAGTTGGTTTACGCCTGGTGGCAATTCGTCGCCGGCTTCGCGGTCGCCCGGGTCGCGGGAGAGCACTTTGACGTCGATGACTTTTCCGTTTTCGCCGTGCGGAACCTTGAGGCTGGTGTCGCGAACTTCACGAGCCTTCTCACCGAAGATGGCGCGCAAGAGACGCTCTTCCGGTGTCAGTTCGGTTTCGCCCTTTGGCGTAACTTTGCCAACCAATACGTCGCCAGGGCCTACTTCGGCACCGACGCGAATGATTCCGCGATCGTCCAAGTCGGCCAAAATGTCGTCGGACAAGTTTGGAATGTCGCGAGTGATTTCTTCTGGCCCAAGCTTGGTGTCACGAGCATCCACTTCGTATTCCTTGATGTGAATGGATGTGAGCACGTCTTCTTTAACCAAACGCTCGCTCAAGATGATGGCGTCTTCGAAGTTGTAGCCCTCCCATGGCATAAATGCCACGAGCAAGTTTTTACCAAGTGCAAGTTCGCCCATGTCGGTTGAAGGGCCGTCTGCAAGCAAGTCGCCCTTCTTAACTGTCTGGCCTTCTTTAACACGAACGATGTGGTTGATGCACGTGTCTTGGTTGGAACGACGGAACTTGAACAACTTGTGCTCGCCTTCCGCTTTCTTCAAGTTGTCGTACGCAATCACAATTGCATCGCCGGAGACGGACGTGACCGTGCCCGAGTCTTTTGCAAGAATCAAGTCGGCGCCGTCGCGTGCAGCACGCAATTCCATGCCGGTTCCGATGTATGGCGCTTCTGCGCGCAACAGTGGAACAGCCTGACGTTGCATGTTGGCACCCATCAACGCGCGGTTGGCGTCGTCGTGCTCAAGGAACGGAATCAATGCGGTTGCAACCGAAATGATTTGCTTGGCCGAAACGTCGATGAAGTCGACTTCGGTGCCTGGAACGTAAGCGATGTCGGTGGTGGAACCGAAGAAGCTCTCGGCTTCCAACATCTTCTTCAAGTCGTCCAAGCTGGCTGCCTGCGGCGAACGACGCACAAGAACGCGATCACCCTTGAAGGTGTTGTCGGCGTTCAGTGGCGTGTTGGCCTGAGCAACGACGTAGTTCTCTTCTTCGTCGGCTGGCATGTACACGATTTCGTCGGTGACCTTGCCGTTGCGAACGCGACGGTATGGGCTCTCGATAAAACCAAATGGGTTGACGCGCGCGTACGTGGACAACGCACCGATCAGACCAATGTTTGGTCCTTCTGGTGTCTCAATTGGGCACATACGGCCGTAGTGAGAAAAGTGGACGTCGCGGACTTCGAAACCTGCGCGCTCGCGGCTGAGGCCACCGGGCCCAAGTGCCGACAAACGACGACGGTGCGTAAGACCCGACAATGGGTTCACTTGGTCCATAAATTGCGACAACTGCGAAGTTCCGAAGAACTCCTTAATCGAAGCAACAACTGGACGCACGTTAATAAGAGTCTGTGGCGAAATGGCTTCCACGTCTTGGGTAGTCATGCGCTCGCGCACCACTCGCTCCATACGTGACAAACCAATGCGAACCTGGTTCTGAATCAATTCGCCAACTGAACGAATACGACGGTTTGCGAAGTGGTCCTGGTCGTCCAAGCGGTAGCCAGGCTCTTGCTTCACGAGGTGCAACAAGTACGTAATCGTTGCAAGCACTTCGCAACGGCTGAGTACGTCTTGACCTTCGGTCGGAACATCGAGCTGTCCAAGTTCGGTACCGTTCTTCAAACCAAACAGCTGGCCAACCTTTTCAATCTCGGCGCCCAACTTGCGGTTGAGCTTGTAGCGACCTACGCGCGACAAGTCGTAACGGCGGTTCTCGAAGAAAGCCGTTTCGAAGTAAGCGCGTGCCGACTCGACGTTTGGTGGTTCGCCCGGACGAGCGCGCTTGTAAATTTCGACGAGTGCCTCTTCGCGGGTTGGCGCGATTGGGCGCTCCTTTTCCCACTGGCCCTCAAGGAAGTCGAAGTAGTTAACGAAACGATCGAGGAAGCCTGGGGCATTCTCTTCGTCGTAACCCAATGCACGAAGCAAGGTGAAGATGCCAAGACGACGCTTGCGAGCAACGCGGGTACCGGCGGTAACGCCCTTACCTGGTTTGTGCTCTACGTCGAACTCAAGCCATTCGCCGCGGTATGGGTGAATGGTGCCCTTTACCAACTGGTGCTTGGACAAGTTACGAAGGCGGTAACGCTCGCCTGGTTCGAAAATGACGCCAGGTGAACGAACAAGCTGCGACACAACAACACGCTCGGTGCCGTTAATAACGAAGGTGCCCTTTTCGGTCATCTTCGGGAAGTCGCCCATGAACACGGTCTGCTCTTTGATTTCACCGGTTGGCTTGTTCAAGAATCGTGCGCGCACAAATACTGGCGACGCATATGTCATGTCGCGTTCGCGACATTCGGCAACAGTGAACTTTGGTTTCGGGCAAAGATCTTCGTCGTCTGGGTCGAACTCGAGTTCGAGTTGCAGATCGTCGGAGAATCCCTTGATTGGGGAAATGTCGTCGAACGCTTCCTTCAATCCTTCTTTAAGGAACCACTCGAAACTCTCGCGTTGTACGGCGATGAGGTCGGGAAGTTCGAGGGTTTCTGGAAGGGTCGCGAACGAATATCGTTCGCGTGCAGACGCACGTGAGGCCACTGAGTTACTCCTGATCGAGAAGCGATGAATACGATTCGACGCGCCAGATGAACGACCTTGGGGGGAAGTTCAGGGGGCGACGCACGGCAACGGACTAGGCTACCGCCGTTTTTGCGGTTTGCGCCTTGCCCGTTATGCAGTTCTGCGGCTCGGGGCCAAATACCCCGAACCCACAGACCTGATATGTGGTGTTATTGCAGTTCGACGACTGCGCCGGCCTCTTCCAGCTTGGCCTTTGCCTTGGCGGCATCGTCCTTGCTGACCTTCTCGAGGACTGGCTTTGGAGCGCCATCGACCAAGTCTTTGGCTTCTTTGAGGCCCAGGCTGGTGAGCTCGCGCACGACCTTGATGACCTGAATCTTCTGAGCGCCGCCCTCTTTGAGGACAACGGTGAACTCGTCTTTTTCTGCTGCGGCTTCTGGTGCTGCTGCTCCGCCGCCTGCCACTGCAACTGCTGCTGGAGCGGCTGCGGTAACGCCGAACTTCTCTTCGAATGCATCGAGCAAGTCCTTCAATTCAAGAACTGTCAATTCTGCGATTCCGTCAAGAATCTGGTCTTTGGTGAGTGCCATGTCTTTTCTCCTATTTTTCTGTATTGATCGTGATTAGTGGGTTGATGTGATTAATGTTTTCTTGAACGTGGCAATTACGCCGCATCCTTCGATTCGATGAGCGCCTTGATGCCGTAGGCAACCTTGCGCATTGGTGCTTGGAGCAAGTTGGCCGTCTTGTTGAGCGGCGCCTGCAACATGCCTGCGAACTGGGCAAGCAGCACTTCGCGTGGTGGCAAGTCGGCAAGTGCCTTCAGCTCGACGGCGCTAACCGTCTTTCCGCCGACAACGCCGCCTTTGAGCACCAACAATGGGTTGGTCTTGGCGTGGTCACGCAAGGCCTTTGCGGCTGCCGAAGCATCGCCCTTAACAAACGTGATGGCCGTTGGACCAACGAGGAACTGCGACAAGCCTTCGAAACCGGCCTCTTGTGCTGCGCGGCTTGCAAGCGTGTTCTTGTACACCTTGTATTCGGCGCCAAGCGGGCGCAATGCGCGACGCAATGTTGCGAGCGAACCTACGGACAAGCCGCGGTATTCGGTGATCAGTGCTGCATCGACGCCCGAAAGCATCTGCTTCACTTCGGTGACGACTGCTGCCTTTGCGGCATTTGGTGTTGTTGCCATGTTGACCTTGTTTCCTAGAGATTGTTATGAAAAGCGCGAGTGTTCGTTGAGACTCGAAACGAACCCTTCAAGCGCCGCGACCCGCGTATAAGGCGGTCGCGCTCTGGAAGCATTCACCTCGTCTGGATATTTACTCACTTCGCAGATGCTTGTGAACCAGATGTCTATGGCGAGCAACTCTCACTGGTGGTGAGTGTTGTTATGTAGATCGGTCAGGCTAGCGGGGTGGTTTGGGTATTGACACCCCGCCAAGACCTAACAATTAGAAGGCGCTGATATCAATCTTGACGCCGGGCCCCATGGTGGAGGAAACGCCGACCTTCTTGATGTACTTGCCCTTGGCCGAGGCCGGACGGGCGCGCTGAAGTTCTTCGATCACGGCTTTGAAGTTGGCTTCAATGGCTGGCAAATCAAAACTGACCTTGCCGATTGGTACTTGCACGTTGCCGTAACGGTCGGTGCGGTATTCAACCTTGCCGCCCTTAAATTCGGTCACTGCGCGAGCGACGTCTTGGGTCACGGTGCCGGTCTTTGGGTTTGGCATCAAGCCACGTGGCCCCAATGCGCGGCCCAACTTACCCACCATCGGCATCAAGTCTGGGGTGGAAATGGCGATGTCGAAATCCATTTTTCCGCCTTCGATTGCTGCGGCGAGGTCGTCGGTGCCAACGATGTCGGCGCCTGCGTCGCGTGCTGCTTGGGCTGCTTCGCCAGCTGCGAACACGGCTACGCGCACGGTCTTGCCGGTGCCTGATGGCAACGCGACGGTTCCGCGAACGGCTTGCTCGGCTTTACGTGGGTCGAGGCCCAAACGAACTGCGAGTTCGATGGTTTCATCAAACTTGGCCGAGGCCATTGCCTTCACCTTGGTGATTGCGTCGGTGGACGAATACAACGTGTCGATGTCGTACGTTGCTGCTGCTGCTTTGTATTTTTTACCCTGTGGCATAAAGCCTCCCTCATTGTTATGTCGACCTGGCGAGGTATCCAGATCAGACGTTGTTGTTTTTAGAACTAAATGATCAGCCGACGACGCTGAGCCCCATGCTGCGCGCAGTGCCGCGAACTTGCATTTTTGCGGCTTCCATGTCGTTGGCGTTCAAGTCTGGCATTTTGATCTTGGCAACTTCTTCGATGTCTTTTTCAGTTACCGAACCACAAATTTCTTTGCCTGGGTTCTTTGCTGCCTTGTCCAAACCGGCCTTCTGACGAAGCAGAACTGGTGTTGGTGGTGTCTTCAGAACGAAGGTGAACGTGCGGTCTTCGTAAATCGTGATGTCGACAGGAATGATGGTGCCAACTTGTGCTTCGGTTGCAGCGTTGTACTGCTTCACGAAGTCCATGATTTGGATGCCGTGTGGCCCCAATGCGGTACCAACTGGTGGGGCTGGTGTTGCCTTACCTGCTGGAATTTGAATCTTGACGATTGCTGCGACGTCTTTTTTTGCCATGACGGGTGTTCTTTCTTTTCGAGTTCGTTGTTAGAGCTTGGCTACTTGGCTGAAGTCCATCTCGACCAAGGTCTCGCGACCGAAGATGTTGACGAGAACTTTCAGCTTCATGTGATCTGGGTTGATTTCGGCGACCTGGCCGGAGAAGTCGGCAAATGGGCCTTCCTTCACGCGAACGCCTTCGCCAACTTCGTATTCCAACTTCGGTGCTTTGCGCTTCGGCGCTTCTTGGCCGTCGCCCTTTGCCGAAAGGAACGTTTCAACTTCTTTGCGCGACAACGGTGTTGGCTTCTGACCCTTTTGGCTTTGTCCAACGAAACCCGTGACGCCCGGTGTGTTGCGAATGCAGAACCACGTGTCGTCGTCCATGTCGCAACGAACAAGCAAGTAACCAGGGAAAACTTTCTTCTGAACGGTCTGTTTGCGGCCGCCCTTAAATTCGACAACGTCTTCCATTGGGATGACGATTTCGTAAATGCGATCTTCGATGTGCATTGATGCAATGCGAGCATTCATGCTCTGCTGCACTTTCTTTTCGTAACCGCTCTGCGAATGCACTACGTACCACTGTCCGGGGCGCAACCATGGGCGATCGATTTCTACGTCGTCGCCATCCTCGCCGTCGGTGAGATCGAAGGCGACGTCGGGCGCGACCGTGTCGGTCGTGTCGATGTTTTCTTCGGTGAGGGTTGCGTCATCAGTCATAATTCAGCCGTTCGGTGCGGGGTCAGTCCTTGTAAAGCCAGCCAGAAAGTATGCCAAAGACTGCATCCAATCCACCCACAAATGCCGTAACAACTACAACAGTGGTCAAAACAATGATGGAATAGCGGCGAATCTCGGGCCATTTCGGCCAAGCCACCTTGCGCATTTCGTCGCGAACCTCGCGAATGTACTGTGCGGGACTGGTGCGCTCTTTCTTGGCCTGTGCAGAAACGGTTGGCCGGGGTTGGCGAATAGGCGCACCCTGGTCGTTAACGGCGCCCATCTTTTTCATGGAGCGCTTCTGTTGGCGATTGAGATCCATTGACATAGCGGGTTTTCAGCCTATCGGCGGCTTTACCCCAGACGGATGGGGATATTTGCAGGGCAGGAGGGATTTGAACCCCCGACCATCGGTTTTGGAGACCGGCGCTCTACCAACTGAGCTACTGCCCTATATAAATAAGGAAATCTGAGGTTACCAGCCAATCTGTGGCTGGCTACCAGGCATTAATTCTCGCGTGAGCGGTTCATTACTTCGCTAAACGTGCCCTCGTCTACCACTCGAGCATTTTCCAATCGGTACAACCGATCGCAGTATTCCACCGTGCTCAAGCGGTGCGCCACAATCACTACCGTCTTCGTGCCCTGCAACGCCTGCACCGCCTTCATTACTTCGTGCTCTGTTTCGGTATCGAGCGAACTGGTGGCCTCGTCCAACACCAATACCTCGGGCTTGTTGTACAACGCCCTGGCAATGCCGATGCGTTGACGCTGACCACCAGAGAGCCGTACTCCGCGCTCGCCCACCACTGTGTCGAGCCCGTCGGGCAGCCCATCCACGAATTCCTGCAATTGGGCAAGCTTCAATGCTTGTTGCACGTCGTATTCATTGATTTCTTCGTTGGGCAAACCAAACGCAATGTTCTTGCGCAATGAGTCGTCAATCAAGAAAATAGTTTGCGGCACATAACCAACGGTGGTGCGCCACAGCCCCAACTTCTCCCTGATTGGTGCTCCATTTACTTGTACGTCGCCAGACTGCGGAGCAAGGAGACCCAAGAAAACATCTACCAGTGTGCTTTTCCCTGATCCGCTTGGCCCCACTAGACCAACCGCCTCGCCTTGTTTTATGACGAGCGAAACATCATCAAGAGATTTGTTTGCAGCCCCCACGTAGCCAAATGAAACATTCGAGAAATTGATTGATACAAATTGACTGCGTACTTGCTTGCCAATTTGTTCGATTTCAGTAGGCAGCAATAAGTCGGCGTGTAGTTCATGAGCAATTTCTTGGTTCCATTTAATTGTTTGCAAGTTGCTAATCGTTCTGCTGACAGCAGGAAGCAAGCGAAACGCAGCCGCACCAAACAAACCAATCACTGGCAAGATGCGTGTTGATTCATAACCACTAAACACCATCGTTGAAACCAAGAGCGCCAGACCAAGCACGGTGAGGTTTTCGAGGCCGATACGCGGCAACACTTGTGCAAGCGAATACCGGCGCCACACAGAAGCATTTGCTTCAAGTTCGTCGCTATAGCGGTCGACGAAGAAGCCTTCGCGGGCCAACACTTTCAGGTCTTTCACACCACCAAAACCTTGTTGCAGATGCTTCAGCATCATTCCCTTGTGGTGGTTTTGTGCAGCACCCCAGCGCCGAATGCGCTCGTTGGTGAATCGGCGAAATGCAACTGCTGTGAGCCCGAAAGCCACGACGGTGACAAGCGAACCAACTGGTTCGAGCAACATCACTAAACCGAACAAGCCCAGCGTCACCAATGTGTCGGCAAGGATGCCAAGCGCTGGGTCGATAATTCCCGACAACATAGATGCGCTGTTTTGCGAGTTGCGAACCAACAAAGCAGAGTTTCGTTGCGTATGAAACTCGTATGGCTGACGCAAATAGACATCGAACAGGTGACGACCAATGCGGTTGGACACCGCATTTGAATATCCCTTTTGGATCCACAAACTCCACACCAAAAACGCCGACTTTGCTATGTACACAGCAACTAGCAATCCCATGGTGATTGCCACAACTTGGCTTGGCGTGGGGTAACCAAGGAACTTGTCGATGGTTGGAAACTTTTGCAAGTACTCCGGGTTGGTGAGGGCCCCCATTGCGGGAACGATGAGCCCAAGGCTCACCGTCTCGAGCGCCGACCCAACAAGCATCAAGATAAAAATGCCAACGAGTTTGCGCCGCTCATCGGCATGAAGAATTTCCCAGACGAGCGAAACGATTGATCGCCGCTTTGCAGAACTCAAGCAATTACCCCAATCCTGGCGTTCTTCATGTATGTGTACTTGTAGCGGCGACCGGATTCGAACCGGTGACCTTCCGATTATGAGCCGGATGCTCTCACCAACTGAGCTACGCCGCCGTAACTACGAGCCCTCTGCGGGAATCGAACCCGCCACCTCTTCCTTACCATGGAAGTGCTCTACCGAATGAGCTAAGAGGGCAAAACTGCAAACACATGCCTTTTTGACCGAAACCAAATGTTATCGGGCTCCCCTACTGCTACCTACTGCAGAAACCAATGGGCGTTTCGGCGCAGGAAAGATGGGTTAAATCTCGCCAAGATCTGCCCAAAGACCTGTTCTCCTCTTGAGGCCATACCAGTAGCAACGATTGAGTTTGCCTTTTCTGACAATCGCAAGTCTTCGGCATCGAGTTGTTTACCACTCTCCAGATAATCAATGAAACTCAAAACATTTTCGGTTAATTCACTTGGCGTTGATCGAATGCCTTCAATCTGCTGCTGAAGTAGGTCGTCTGTTGTTTTGATCCACACCAAATCGGAATCAATGATTTTTCGAAGCGAAAGTTTCTCCCCGTTTTGAACATAAATTGTCGGATTCCAAATCGCTAAACCAGTTCCGAAAAAGAATTGACTGAAGATCGGAATATCAACGAAACAAACAGGCCGACGGAATAGCAGGCACACAGCATCCGGCCCAGTCTGGGTGGAAACGGCAAATGAACAATTCGCTGCTAGATAAACATCAAGCAGTTCAGTCCGATGTTTCGACGTTGCGTAATCAAACACCCCTTGGTGCTGCAACGTGAACGGTTTTTCCTTGCCAGCGCCCATACGAACAACCTGAAACCCTCGTTCGCACATGGCAATAGCAACTTCAGTAAACACATCAACATCAAAATTGCGGAACTCGTACTCTGGGTGTTCGGCACCAGATGGGTCTGCGTTATGGCCACTATCTCGAACAATCAAACAAACAAATGGTCGATCTGGATCCAGCCCCATTGCCGACATGCCCGCCCTGGCTTCGTTGCATTGTTGACGAGACAACGTCAGTGGTGCAGGTGTAGATATTTGATTATTAGCAGGACCATGAATTGAATGCTTCGAAATTTCTAGTGCAAGAGCGTTAAAGACTTTCCCCACGTTGAAGAAGCCATCAATCAACCAACTGGGCAACACTCGTAATCGCTGCTTCCACAACTTGGCCAGCACTTGATTTGAACGAAGTCGCTTTGGTCCAAGGCTCCATACATAGCAATCGAGTGGAAACCGGCTGCTCTTCGCCTTTTTTTCTTCTGCGATCTTCAGAAGTGCCAGATCAGGTTCG
The DNA here is from genome assembly GCA_036746695.1 of Ilumatobacteraceae bacterium. GTDB lineage: Bacteria > Actinomycetota > Acidimicrobiia > Acidimicrobiales > Ilumatobacteraceae > UBA3006. The sequence continues at coordinate 813,123 of DAIODP010000001.1, forward strand.
AGAGCCAGATGGCCGAACTTGTGAAAACCAATGATCATCAGGCGGACGCGAACAAGCGGTCGTAACAACTTGAGTACAAGCAGTACGAGCAGACTTACACCAAAAATAACTGCCTTTAAAAGCCTCTTCACTGCAACCAAAATCAGCCCTCTAACTGTTTTGCTAATGCACTGAATGAATACGGTGCCACAGCATTAACCGCATTTTTACCAACACGCTGAAGTTCAGCTGCAGAAGGAAATACTTCTAACTTCGAAATATCAAATACCGATTCTCCGTGTTTCATCCATGCGGGGCTTCGTTTATCCAAATTGGTTATCACTGCACAGCCGTGGGCCATGGCCGAGAGCACGGTTGTGTTGTTCTCTCGCGCGCCATGAGGGAAAAACGCAATCAGCGCATCGGCCGCCACAATTCGGCGCGATACCTCGCCGTCGGCGAGAAAGCCAAGGAAACTAACGTTTCCACCAAACACGGCCGAGATTTCGGTATTCACCGAGAAGAACTCCTCGCTAAACGTTGTTCCTTCGTGCAGCGCCGTAGAAATCTCCAACTGAACAGTTCGTGGGTCGGCACTCAACAATTCGCCAAGTTTTTTGTATCGTTCAAACCGAATCTTGTGTGCCATGCCAAATGTGATGAGCGTTAGGTCAAAACCCATTTGCTGCTCGACCACTGGGGCTCCCGGAGCAAACGATGCCACAGCATCTGGCCGAACATCAAGCAATTTGTCTTTGAGCTCTTCCGTTGCCGCATACACCTTGCCAGCTTGTCGGCAGAAAGTGATTTCTGCTGGTGTTTTATGTACGTCATGCAGCAACAGATCAAAAGGATGATTACCAGCTAACAAGATGGACCCCAACATGACGGTGGCCTCATCCGACATTTCATCAAACTTCACCGACACAAGCGCACTCACTGTTGGCGTTTGTACAAACGATTCAATCGAGAGGAGCGGCACTCCCATTTCGTCGGCAAGCGCTCGGTTGAACCTGGCAACACCACATGTGTACGGGTTTGTATGGAATGAAACTATGCAGGAAGGTTTCATTGGTTTCCCTTGTCCGATTTCCAATTCTTCAGCAACGCAGAAGAAGAGTTGAGAACGGTGTCGAGGTAAACGACCTCAATCCCCAAGTCATCGCAAACCTGTTGCTCCACTTCGGGAATGCCTCCACGATCTTTCCAGTCACTTCCCTTTGCGTAGATTGCAGGCTTCAAGGCTTGCAGTACTTCTTTAGTCGACAGATTTGAGGCGTGAACATAACTGATAGCCCTAAATGCGTCAATAACCACCGACCGCTGTTGCTGGCTAAGCAACACTGCATGCTTAGTGTTTGTCCAAGAATCTGGGGCGATGTTGCACAAGACGGGAAGACCAAGCGCGGCCGCCGATTCGAAGTAGGCAACATGCCCTTCGTGGATTGGGTCGAAACTGCCATCAACCATTACAACTCGCTCGGGCAATGCGTGGAGCGAATCTGTTGCAACAATCACGAAAAACGAGACTACAGCACAGCAGTTTTCAAGCGGGAAAACTGCTGTTTGGTGGGCCGGGAAGGATTCGAACCTACGTAGGCATAAGCCGGCAGATTTACAGTCTGCTCCCTTTGGCCGCTTGGGTACCGACCCCTGGCCCAAACTCTATCTACCAAGAAACCAATCCGCATGTTCCGAAAGAAAAGACTCGCTCATTTGCGAACGAATCTGTCCGTGCCATTGTGCACCGAGGTCGCCCATGGCCGAGGCAAATGTCGACTGATATGTCAGCTGCATCTCGCTGAGTGGCTGATGACCAATTGCACCCTTTGTCCTCTTCACCATTTCACGAACATATTGCGCAATTTCGCTAGTGGTACTTCGCTCCACGCGTAAGCCAGCATCGGCAAATTGGCTGTCTTTCCAAAACCAGCCGGCGCCACATTCGAAAACCTGATGCAGCGACAGTGCTTTATTGGTGGACTCGTCAACGATTCTTGCGGGAACCCATGTCGTGAGTGACGTGCCCGAAAAACACAACGAATAGTTTGCAAGATCCACGTATAAAACCGGCCTACGAAAAACAAGGCACGCTGCATCTGGGCCAGAAAGTGTAGAAACCGCGAAAGAACACTTCGATGCTAGAAAAAGGTCGAGTAGTTCGGTTCGTTTGCCAGAGTTGGCGTAGTCAAACACCAGCGGGTGATCGAACTGCAGTGGTGGCGACTTGGTTGACCCCATCCGAACCACCTGAACGTCGGATTCGACAAGCACCTGTACCGCTTCGGCGAAATCACTGATCGGCCTGCTCCTCAACTCGGAATTTGTTGATGCCGATGTCTCGTTGCGAACTACCAAACATACAAATGATTTCCCAAGATCTATGCCCAATGCACCGGCATCTAGTTTCGCCTGAGCAATCTCCTTGGGTGAAAATTTCAGATGTATTGGCGAATCATCAAAATTTCGCTCTACCGAGAGCAGCGAACTAAAGGTGTACTCGGAGACGTTGGAAAGTTTCCAAGTTCGGCTAGCACGGACAAGCATTCCCGAGATAAAGCCGGGCACGCAGTGAATACTGCGCTTCCACATCATTCGAAGCTGGCGGTTTGGGGCTGTGCCTTTCTTACCAAGCGACCAAACCGCAAACACTTTGCGGCTTGCACTACCGACGGAACCCGTCCCGATGTTTTGCCAATCCTTCTTTCCAATAAAGTCGATTTCGTACAGTTCGCCTGCGGCATCCCTCGTAGACAAAAACTTTTCTGGTTCTAGTAATAAATGGCCGAAAAACTGATGATTGGTCGTCATCACCTGAACACGCCACTTGGGCGCCAAAACCGCAACAATTTTCAATACCACGAAGCAAAGAAATGCCAACAACCGCTGTACTGAACCCTTAACAACACTTGTTATGGCCATAGTCAAGGTTTCTCCACACGGTGCAACTTATAAATAGACTAATCCCAACTGCTTCCTCGAAACATCAATCCACAAGCGCTGGAGGGCGAACATGCCATCATTCGACATCGTCTCAGAAGTTGACCGTCAAGAACTCAAAAATGCCGTCGATCAGGCGCAGCGAGAGTTAGCAAACCGCTTCGATTTCAAAAATACTGATTCGTCTATTGAGCAAAAGGAACTGATACTTACAATTCGAACATCCAGTGAAGATCGTCTCCGCGCACTCAAATTATTGCTCGAGGAGAAGTTTGTAAAGAGGCAGGTCTCACTGAAGGGAATTGAATGGGGGAAGGTTGAGCAAGCAACCGGAGAAAGCGTTCGCCAAATCGTCACCATCAAAGTGGGAATCAATTCCGACAAGGCTAAAGAAATCAATAAACTGATTAAAGAAAAAGCGCCGAAAGGAATCAGTAGCCAAACCCAAGGCGAACAGGTTCGAGTAACTGGGAAAAAGCGTGACGATCTACAAGAAACTATGGCGTTGCTCAAGGCTGCTTCGCTAGACCTACCAATTCAATTTGAAAATTTCCGCGATTAACCGCTGTTAATCCTCGGCTGGTGCTTCTGCCGCACGGCGCTGTAATTCGTTTACAACTGATGCATCGGCAAGGGTTGTGGTATCGCCCAAGTTGCGACCTTCTGCAACATCGCGAAGCAACCGGCGCATAATCTTTCCGCTTCGAGTTTTTGGTAACTCGGGTGTGAAGAAGATGGCCTTGGGTTTTGCAATAGCCCCAATCTCGGAAGCAACGTGGTCTCGCAGCACTTTCTCATCTACCTCGAGCCCACCTCGAAGCGTGACGTAGGCAATGATCGCTTGGCCTGTAGTTGCGTCGTTGGCACCAACCACAGCGGCCTCGGCAACACTTGGGTGCGAAACGAGCGCACTTTCAACTTCGGTCGTACTAATGCGATGACCAGAAACATTCATGACATCGTCCACTCGACCGAGCAACCAGAGGTATCCGTCGTCGTCCAACTTGGCACCATCGCCGGCAAAGTATCGGCCCTTAAACCTGCCCCAATACGTTTCGCGGTAACGCTGCTGATCTCCCCAAATACCGCGCAGCATGCCAGGCCAAGGTTTGGTGAGCGTCAAGTATCCGCCACCCTTGCTTACGTGGCCACCCTCTTCATCCACAAGTTCGGCCGCAACGCCGGGCAATGGAAATGTTGCCGAGCCAGGTTTGGTAACAGTGACACCCGGTAGTGGCGAAATCATGATGCCACCAGTTTCGGTTTGCCACCACGTATCAACAATTGGGCAAGTGCTGCCACCGATGTGTTCGTGATACCACATCCACGCTTCTGGGTTGATTGGTTCGCCAACACTGCCAATGAGACGAAGCGAAGACAAGTCGTGTTTGGCAGGCTCTTGTGTGCCCCACTTCATGAACGTACGAATTGCAGTTGGCGCCGTATAAAAGATTGTTGCTTTGTATTTTTCAATAATCGACCACATTCGATCATTCGCGGGAAAGTTGGGCGCTCCCTCGTACATCACCTGGGTGGCACCGTTTGCCAGCGGGCCGTACACGATGTAGCTATGCCCCGTGATCCAGCCAACATCGGCGGTGCACCAAAAAATATCCGACTCTGGTTTGTGATCGAACACATATTTAAAGGTGTACGCAACATGGGTGAGGTAACCACCTGTGGTGTGCATGATGCCCTTTGGTTTGCCCGTTGTGCCAGATGTGTACAGCAAAAACAACAACTGTTCAGAATCCATTGGCTCGGCAACGCACACCGAGTCGGCTTCGGCCACAAGGTCGTGATACCAATGATCGCGACCATTGATCATCTGAACTTCGTTGTTGCCTCGTTTCACCACGACGACATGAAGGACGCTTGGCGCCATTTTCACTGCTTCGTCCGCCTGTGGCTTTAATGGAAATACCTCACCCCGGCGCCAGCCACCATCTGCAGTGATCAACACTTTTGCTTCTGCATCATTGATGCGGTCGGCTAGTGCTTGCGAAGAAAAACCACCGAACACCACGCTGTGCGCCGCACCGATGCGCGCACAAGCCAGCATTGCAACCGCGGCTTCGGGAACCATCGGCAAATAAATGTTTACGCGGTCGCCTTTTTCTACTCCCAGTTTTTTCAGTGCGTTGGCAAACTTTTGCACTTCGGCGAGCAAGTCGGAGTATGTAACGACTCGTGTGTCACCAGGTTCGCCCTCCCAGTACAACGCCACTTTGTCGCCATTCCCTGCAAGCACATGACGATCGAGACAATTAAACGAAACATTCAGCTGTCCGCCCACAAACCATTCGGCATATGGCAAATCCCATTCGCACACGGTTGTCCATGGCTTGTCCCAAGAGATCAGTTCGCGCGCTTGTCGAGCCCAGAAGCCTTCATGGTCGCGTTGCGCCTCTTCGTATAACGATTGGTCGTTTGTTGCTGCAGTGGCTACAAACTGAGCTGAGGGTGGAAACTTTCGCATTTCATACGACAGCGCATCAATTGCTTGCAGGTTGTCATCCATGTTGGCAACTTCCCCCTAATTCTTTGGCGATATAAGCCAACTGCGAGACTAGTTCTCCGTTATGAAAACCAGCCAAACTGCCGAGACACAAGCAAAATTTGGCCTGCTCGACTGGGCCTTATCAGTAGGCATGGCGCTTACCTGGGGTTCTTCGTTTCTACTGATTGACATTGCAATCAGGCATTTTCACAGCGCCGTAGTTCCATTTGGCCGTACGGGGTTTGGGGTGCTTGCGCTGTTGTTGTTCCCCAGCGCACGCAAACCAATCGCAAGGCAACACTGGCCCCGCTTACTGGTACTTGGCTTTACGTGGATGGCGCTTCCCTTTCTGCTCTATCCGCTTGCCGAACAAACTGTTTCTTCCAGCATCACCAGCATGATGAACGGTGGTCTGCCCATCGTGGTTGCGGTTGTTACCGCTATCTGGATCCGTGTGCTGCCCAGCCCCAGGCGCATTTCCGCAGTCATCATTGGTTTCGCCGGCATCGCCCTCATCGCGCTTCCTTCGATCAGCCACGGAACAGCCGCCGACACCACAGGCATTTTGTTGCTCATCGTTGCGCTGCTTTCGTACGCCGTTGCAATCAACGTCGCAAGGCCGCTGCAAGCCATCTATAGCCCAGCGAACCTAATGCTCTATGTGGAGGCTGTTGCGTTTGTTCTTTCTGCGCCCTTCGGTCTGTGGGGTATCTCGCAATCCACTTTCAATTTGGGCTCACTCGGCGCGCTTGCAGTGCTGGGTATTCTTGGCACCGGCTTTGCGTTTGTGTTGTTTGCACTACTTAATCAACGCACCGGCACCATGCGTAGCATGATCCCCACATATTTCACACCAGTTGTCGGGGCGATACTTGGCACGGCGTTCAACAATGAACCACTACTGATTCTTTCCGTGGTTGGAATGCTTATTGTTATTTTTGGCGCGTGGCTTACGAGTAAACCAGAGCTACAGCAAAGCGCTTAGCTGCTGGTGATGACGTAGAACCCATCAATTTCTTCGGCCTTCGCATTAGCCCCAGCAACTTCGGCAAACTGTTGCCAGGTTTGTTTGTTGCCAATGATGTACACCACTTCCGGATCTAATTCGCCCACACTCAGGCCCGCCTGAATCAGGGCATCTTCCCGCGCAATGTGCTCGGTTATCGGCCGGCTGACATACCCAAAGTTGGTGGACATGTTGTGATCCAGTGCAAGGCGTGCCAACAAGTACCAATTCTTTTCAAAATTCTCGGCATCTGGAACGGTGTTGCCCACCTGTAAATCAAAGTTTGGGAACACTTTGACGTGAGACTTGTTTGCCAGAATCGTCTCCCACTTCACGGTGGATTGAGCCCTGATTGATCCGTATTTATCGGTGATGTGATAGTGGGTTTCCTGCACTCCGGGCAGCACGTCGATCACGTTGAACAAACAAATTGCACCGATTGCTACTGAAGCCCATTTCTTAGGAAGCACCCGAGAAGTCGCGACCACAGCACCAAGCATCAGCGCGTAATACAGCGGCCATCCAAATCGAGTGGCTGCGCGAAACACTTGTCGAGTGTCTTTCAACACTTCTGGCCACCAATACGCAACTTCCCTGCCGGCAAACCCAATGCGATGCGAAAAAGCCACCAGCAGCATGATTACGAGCGCACCAATCAACCATGAGTTGCTTTTCCACCACGCAGCCTTGCGCTGCTGCACCAGGTACACAGCAAGGCCGACCAACATGACGAGCGCACCAATGCCCAGATACTGGAACATCTCCATATCTTCCACAAACAATTGCCGATGGTCGGTGGGAACTACGAGTTCAAATATGCGCGAAAACGAACCGGTCCATGAAAAACCAGGGTTCAAATAGGCCAGCACATTGAGACGAAAGAATCCTGTTCCAGTGGCCGAGCCTCCGTAGTTGAGGTATCCCATAAACACAAAGCCTGCAAAAAGCCACAGCAAAGGCACCACAGCGGCAACCGAGAACCTCCGCAGCGTGGGAAGGGCTTTGTTGACAAAACGTTCCTTGGCCAACGCAGCAAAAAAGATCAACACCAGCATGGCAGTGATATAAACGCTGATCAATATCGATAGCAGCAGCAGTAGCGACCAGTTGCGCACGAACTTCGTATTTGAGAAATAGAGATACAAAGCGCCAAGGATGAGCCAGTGAGACGCCACCTCGAAATGCGACATCTCTCCAATTCGGAAAACAAACGTTGGTGCTAAGACAAATAGCGTGCAGGCTGCCAACTTCGTGCTGGTCTTGTCGATAAACAGCCCAAGCAGGCGAAACGAAAGAAGCGCCTGCAGGCCAAACGTTGCCGCGACCCACAGTCCATAAAACTGAAACTGGCCTCTAAATACTAAACCGATGAGTTTTGCAGGGATACCGACAACGCCATTAGCGGACGCCAAAACAGTGTTAGCGCCTTCTATGTAGGTGGGTGTTGCGGTAATTGGCCATTGCAACATGGGTGCTTTTCGATAAAACTCCCACGAAATATGAAATGCCGACCCATCGTTGCCAAGCGTGAGCCAATCCACATTCCAAGGCAAAAAGTTGTGCAGGCTAATAAACCAAATGCCAACAAGCACTCCCGCAATAAATACTGTTGCGTTTATGCGGCGCTGAAGAAAACCCGTCAACGAAACCACGTCATGCAAGTTAGCCCACCCAAGCCAGCCATGTCGATAAGCGCACCTTGCTCTACCGCCCTGCTACGCATCTTGATTGCGGCAACATCCGGCGCACCAGACAGTTGCTCCCAATATGCCTTGCCCTCCAGCACCAGTTCGCCAATGCCCCATTGCTGCAAAAACTGCGCCTGTGTCATTGTACTGAAACCAGCGGGGAGTTGGTCGAGTACTACTTGTGCAGTGATGTCTTGCGAGCCGGGATCCAGCAGATAGTGCCCTCCACGCTCGTGGTCTTTGTAGGTGCGCAGCCACTCGCGCCAAGGCATTGCCGCAACTGCCGCAGTGGTATCGGTGCAGTAGTCGAACAGCAGCAGACTTCCGCGTTCAATCAGCGACAGTGCATTACTCACCCACGCACAAGCAGCATCCTGAATTGGCACGCGCGAACCAAGCGCTGCAGTTTGCGGCAGCACCGCCGGTAAGGCTGACGGTTTGTGCAGTACTTCTACGAACGCGCCGTCTGGCGTTTGAGCAACGAACGCTTCCATCCACGTGCCGTCAAACACAAACAGCCGAAATGGCAAGTTGTCCAATAGCTCGTTGGCAAAAATCACGCCATTAATCGCGTGATCGGGCATTGTCTCTCGAGACTCGACACCTTTGGGGTGCAACGCGCGTTGCGCAGCAGAGACTTCGACCGCAACATAATTTATTGCCTGCAAGCAACGTGGCTTCGCAGCCAAAATGCTGCGTGCAAGCGTGCCAGGGCCCGCACCGCACTCAACCACGTCAAACCTGGAAGGCGATTCCAACTTTTCCCAGCAATCGTCAAGATAACCAGCAATGACTGTTCCAAACAGCGGGCCAACTTCTGGGCTGGTAATGAAATCACCGCCTCGACGGCCGGCTTTGCCACTGTTGGTATAAAAACCATTTTCGCCGTACAGCGAAATGTTCATGAATTGATTGAACGGAATTGCCCCATCAGCCGCGACTATCGCGGCAGAAACTTGATCAGCCGCCGAAGGCACTGGTGAGTTGCGCAATGTCGCCGAAGTGCATTGCAACACCTGGCAAGATGCCAAGAACCAGCGTTGTTGCAGCGGTGAGAACGAGTGCCAACTTCAGTGAACCAGGAACCCGAATTGGCGTGGTGTCGCCATCAGGAACTGGCTTCATCCAGATTTCGCGCATCACGCTTCCGTAGTAACCAAACGCAACCACCGAGTTGACGGCGCCAAGCAGTGCGAGTGAATAACCCCAACCCGAGCCCGATGTAAGCATTGACTGAAACGCTGCAAACTTGCCGACCCAGCCGCCCAGTGGCGGAATGCCAGCAAGCGAGGCAAGGAAGATGGTGGCAAGTGCACCAAGGCCGGGCGCGTACGAGAACAAGCCACCCCAGCTGGAAATTTCGCCGCTGCGGGTTTTGCGCGCCACAGCAATAATCACGCCGAACATACCCAGGTTGGTTGCGGCATAAATGAGCATGTACACCACAACTGCTCGCAGCGCCGAAGCGCCGCCGTTGTTGATGCCGGCAACAGCAAGCGGCATGAGCACGAAGCCGCCTTGGCTAATTGACGAGTAGGCAATCATTCGAACGATGTTTGTTTGGCGCAAGGCCACAACGTTGCCCACAGTCATGGTGAGCGCCGAAAGCACCCAAATGAATGGCTGCCACACGTCGGATGCTTGCGGGAAGGCAACGAACAGCAGTGTTGCAAGTGCAATGAAGCCTGCTGCCTTGGAGGCCACTGACAAAAATGCAGTGATTGGCGCCGGTGCACCTTCGTAGGTGTCTGGCGCCCACGTATGGAATGGAACTGCAGAAACCTTGAAGGCAAAACCAACAATGACGAACACGATGCCAAGTGCGTGCAGCGAGCTGAGGCTGCCAGTGGCGGTGATGCTCTTACCCAAATCAACTAACAGCGTGCTGTTGGCTGCGCCGTACAACAGCGACATGCCGTACAACATGACGGCCGAGGCGAAGACGCCCAGAAGGAAATATTTGACGCCAGCTTCGTTACTCTTGATGTCGCGCTTGCGCCATGCGGCAAGCATGTATGCGGGGATGGACAAAAACTCGAGTGCAACGAAGATAGAAACAAGATCTCGCGAAGACGAGATCATGACCATGCCCAAAATGCTGGAGAGCAGTAAGAAGTAATACTCGCCGCGCCAGTATTCGTCTTCTTCAACGTGGTTTGAAGACAACAACACCACCACGTAGCCAGCGAGTAGAAACAAGGCCTTGATCACGATGCTGAAGTTGTCGACAACGTATCGGCCGTCGAACATGCTGCGAACGTCGGTGTCGTGCAAGCCAAGTGTGAGCACGGGCAACATTGCACCCAAAAGCGTGAAGCCAGCGAGCGAAGAAAGAATCCATTTGCGCGACTCGTCGATGAACAAGTCGGCAAGCAACACAACGCACAAGCCAGCCGCAAGCACCATCTCGGGTGCAAGCGCGTGATAGTCAATTACTGGATTGACCCACGGGGTGACGGCGTTGACAACGGTGTTCAGCACGTGATTAGCCCTTGAAGCCTGCGAGGATGCCGCTTACCGCTGGGTCGATCATGCTGAACAACAAGTTTGGAACTACACCAAAAACAACGATTGCAACAAGCAACGGCGTCCACGCAATCCATTCGAACTTGTTGACGTCTTCAAACTGCGCATGCCCGCTGCCATGATCGTCGGCGCCATGCGCACCGCCAGCAAATTCGGCTTTGGGTTCGCCAAAGGCAACGCGCTGAAACATCCACAACAGGTATGCAGCCGCAAGCACTGTGCCAAGCGCCGCAATCACCATGTACACGCGGAAGACCGTGACATTGAGGCCTTCGGCGGGGTTATATGCCGAAAGGATTGCAGGGAACTCGCCCCAGAAACCGGCAAGACCGGGCAAGCCGAGCGAGGCCATGCTGGCCATGCCCAAGATCCAGCCCATGCGTGGCATCTGTGTAAGCAGGCCACCAAGGCGCTTGATCTCGAGCGTGTGATAACGCTCTTTGATGCTGCCTGCAAGAAAGAACAACATGCCGGTGATGAGGCCGTGCGCAACCATGCCGAACATCGCTGCCGACATACCGAAATCGGTGAGCGTTGAGACACCAAGCATGACGTAACCCATGTGTGCAACCGATGAAAAAGCAATGAGCCGCTTCATGTCGGTTTGGGCCAAGCAACCAAGTGCTCCGTAGATGATGCCGATGACTGCGAGGCCGCCAATGTATGGAGCCCAGGCCTTTGCTGCCTCGGGAAGGATCGGGATGGCAATACGGATGAATCCGTAGGTTCCCAACTTCAGCAAGATTGCAGCCAGGATGACCGAACCTTGTGTTGGCGCCTGCGTGTGTGCGTCGGGCAACCACGTATGGAATGGGAACATTGGCACCTTTACGGCGAAACCAATGAACATTCCTGCAAAGATCCAGATCTGTACGTTGCGCGCGATTGCGCCGCCATTTTCAACGAGGTACGGAATGGCGAAACTCTCGGCGCCAGTCTTAAAGAACAGCGCAAGGAATGCAACGAGCATTAGTGCCGAACCGAACATGGTGTACAAGAAGAACTTGAGCGATGCGTACTGGCGGTTTTCGCCACCCCATACACCGATCATGAAATACATCGGCAACAACACCAGTTCAAAGAACACGAAGAACAAGATGAGGTCTTGAGCAATGAATGTGCCCGCCATACCCGTTTGCAACACCAGCATCAAGATGAAGAATGCTTTCGGGTTGCCCGGAGAAGGAATGTGGTTGAGGCTGTAAATAACCACCAGCAACGTAATGACCATGGACAACACATACATTGGCAAACTGATGCCGTCGACACCGATGAAATAGCTGCTCTTAATGAGCGGAATCCACTTGTTCTCGGCAACGAACTGCATTGTTCCGGCCTGGTCGAAGTTGAACTTGAAAAGTGTGAATACACCAACTGCCAACGTGGCAATAGACGTGAGCAATGCAACCATCTTGATCAGTTGATCGTTTGCTTTCGGCACGATGAGCAGCAACAGCACGCCCACCATTGGTAAGAACGTGCCAACACTCAGCACCCAGTTTTCGTCACGGAGCATTTCCATGGCGTTGTCTCCCTTGGTCTCTTTAGTTACGAATTGATAATGACGAGTACGAGAGCAGCAACGGCAGCCGCGCTAAATAACAGCGCGCCGTACTGACTCACTTTTCCTGATTGGACAGGCTGCAAGATGCCACCGGCGCCTCGCGTTGCCCTGCCCGAATTGTTAACCGTGCCATCGACCACGCGTTGATCGATGTTGCGGTAAACCCAGCCCGACACCGTGCGCGAAACGCGCGCAACCAAATGCAGGACGCCATCCAAAATGTTGTTGTTAAACCAGTACGCAGCAGCGGCGATTGGGCCAGCAATTGCCTTAACAATCACGTTCTCGTACAGCGTGTCCAAGTAGTACTTGTTGTCGAGCAAGTTGTAGCCAGCGCGCAGTGCACCATTGCGTTGCGTGAGGCCAACAAGGCGCTTGTCTTTCTTGGTGTACAAGGCCACGCAGATAAACCAACTGCTGAGCATGCCGAAGAACACAATGCCGAGCGAGAGCGCTGCTTTCGACCACTTGAACTTGGCGTGCTCAAGTTTCGGCGCGTAACACACGCCCTCTTTGGGTGTTTCGCTGCCACAAGGAGTTTTTGGATAACCCGCTTCGGCTTGAGGCAACGAGAGTGCCGCCGATTGGCCGGGGCCGCCTGGTGCAGTTTCCATTACAACGGCCGAACTTGGCTCGACCCATTTCTTGATGAGCTCCCACTTTTCGCCAAATGGTGTGGCGTTAAGGAAACCCGAGCTGAGTGCAAGTACCGCAAGGATCATGAGCGGAACGGTGATGAGCAAGCCGCTCTCGTGCGGGGCAGCAGCAGCGTGGCTGTCGTGTGAATCGTGTGCGTCATGCGCATCGTGATGATCATTGTGTGCCGGTGCATGGGCATCATGCTCGTCGTGATGCTCGCCTGCCGATGCACCGCGAGCGGTGCCGAAGAAGGTGAGGTATGTTGCGCGCGTCATGTAGGCAGCGGTCATGAATGCGCCAATAAGGCCAATGATCATGAAGGTGTTGTAACCGTTGTTGCCTACGTTGTCGATGATCTCGTCTTTCGAGAAGAAACCAGAGAACGGAAATACTCCGCACAAGGCGAGCGTGGAAATGATCCAGGTGGTGAACGTGATTGGCATGACTTTGCGCAAGCCACCCATGTCTTTTTTCATGTCGAATGAGTGGTGCGATGCGCTATGGCTAATCGAGCCGGCGCCAAGGAACAAACACGCTTTGAAAAATGCGTGCGTAAAGATGTGGAAGACGGCTGGCAACCATGCGCCGGCGCCAAGACCAAGCATCATGTAGCCCAACTGGCTGACGGTGGAATACGCAAGTACCTTCTTGATGTCGTTTTGCACGAAAGCCAAAGCGGCCGCAATGACGATGGTGATGCCACCGATGATGGTGATGAAGTTGCCACCCGTTCCCAAAATGTCGAAGCCTGTAAAAAACACTGGGTACAGACGCGACACCAAGAACACGCCTGCAACCACCATGGTGGACGAGTGCAATAGCGAACTGACGGGGGTTGGGCCGGCCATGGCGTCGGGCAACCACGTGTGCAGCGGGAACTGGCCGCTCTTACCGATGGCTGCAATGAACAACGCGATTGCTGCAACGAGGATGATGGTGCTGTTGGGCTCACCCGACAAGGCCCAAGCGCTGATGCCGCGGATGGAGAAACCGGAAACGCCAAGGTTCTCGGTTGTCCAGTCGTTGGAAGCGAAGTACAGCATGGAGATACCAACGAGCAGTCCCATGTCGCCAGTGCGCACAGTGAAAAACGCTTTCAGTGCAGCGCGGCTATTGGCGCCGTCTTCCCACCAGTGGCCGATCAACATGAAGCTGCAGAGGCCCATGATCTCCCAGCCCAACAACAACAAGATGGTGTCTTCGGCAATGACCATTGCCAACATGCCAGCAGAGAACAACGTGAGTGCGGCGAAGAAGTGTGTGTAGCGGCGGTCGCCTCGTAGGTATTCAAGCGAGTAAATCTGCACCAGCGTGGAGATGAACGCAACAACGACCAAAACAATGACGGCCAGGCCGTCGATGGATTGGCCGATTGTAAATTTCATGCCACCGATTTGCCACCAGTTCCACGTGTGAACAACCGGCGAAATGAACTGACCCTCTGCCGCGCTATTTACCCGATCGATCCACTGCAGTGCGGTGCCGCCTGCCAACACCAGGCTTGCCACCATCGACAACACACCAACTTCGCTGCCCTTCATTGGCAAGCGCTTACCAAACAAGATAATGATGAAGAAACACACCGCAGGAACGATGGGAATCAAGTAGGCGTGGTCGAGGAACCAGCCGGAAGACAGTTGGTTGAGGGCTTCGGATGCGGCAATCATCATTAGCCCTTCATTTCCGAGAGATCGTCAAGCGAGATGGTCTTGCGGTTGCGATACACCAGCAACACCAAGCCAAGGCCCACGCCAACTTCGGCAGCAGCAATTGCGATGACATACAACGCAAACGTGTGACCGTCGGTGGAGCCGTTACGCAATGCGAAAGCAATGAAGTTGAGGTTGACCGCGTTCAAAATAAGTTCGATCGACATCAGCACCAACACGGCATTTTTACGGGCGATAACGCCGTACACCCCAATGCAAAACAGCACGGCGGCAAGAAGAAGGAATTGATTAACGAGCATCGTCGATCAGTCCTTCCTCGCGAGCACAATGGCCCCGATCACTGCGGCAAGCAACACGAACGAAAGCGCCCAGAATGGCAACAGGTATGGGCCAAAGATTTGGTCGGAAACTTGCTGCGTGGAAACGATGTTGTCGTCGGTTGGCATGCGCTCGTCGCCGAAACTGTTGACGAGGGCAACGGCCATTGCTGCGAACAAAACCAACGCAACGGGAATACCCAACTTCCAATAGGTGTTATTCAGCCCGCTGTCGCGTCCGATGCGCGAGCGCGTAAGCATGGTGCCGAACAAGAACAGCACCATCACTGCACCTATATATACGAGCACTTGCGTGACGGCTACAAACTCGGCTGCAAGCAAGATGTATTGAGCAGCAACGCCAGAAAGCACCACCACTAGCCACAGCGCCGCGTGCACCACGTTGCTGGTGGTAACCACGCGAACGGCGGCGATGATCATCACTGCTGCAATGATTGCGAAGCCAATGTTCTGAGCGATCATGATGTTTGCCTTACTTCTTCTTCTTGTCGGCGCCGACTTCAAGCTCTGGCGCTTCGGGAACTGTTTCCATCCACTCACTCAACTTTGTCTTGTCGTGCAACAAGTCGGTGATGTTTGGTTCGGAGTATTCGTATTCGGGGCTCCAGAAGAGCGCGTCGAATGGGCACACTTCAACGCAGATGCCGCAATACATGCACAGCGCGTAGTCGATGTCGAAACGGTCGAGCATGTTGACTTGGCGTGGCTTACCACCCTCGCGGCGTGGCGGTGCCAACTCTTTGTGCGCTTCGATGTAAATACACCAGTCGGGGCACGAGCGTGAGCACAACATGCACGAGGTGCAGTTGTCTTGGTGCAGGGCAATGACACCGCGTGCGCGAATTGGCGGGGTCTCTTTTTCGTGCGGATATTGCACGGTGTTGGAGCCGTTTTTAAACGTTCGCATCATGGTGCCAAACGTGATGCCAAGACCCTTGATTAAGCCAGGAACCTTTGCCATTAGAACGCCACCTTCAAAACAGCAGTTGCCATGATGTTGGCAAGCGACACGGGGATAAGAACTTTCCAGGCAAAGCGTTGCAGTTGGTCTTCACGGAAACGTGGATAGGTGAAGCGAACCCACATGATGAGGAACGTGAGCACCAGCATCTTGGTAATCACAATGATGGGGCCGGCAATGTTCATCCAGTTGGAAACATCATCCATCGATGTCCAGCCGAACCATGCGAATGGAACGCCCCAACCACCAAGGAAGAGCGTGCTAGCTATCATGGCGAAAACGCCGGCGGTTGCAAACTCGCCGATGAAGAAAATGAGGAAGCGGAAGCCCGAGTACTCCGTCATGTAGCCAGAGACCAACTCCGATTCGGCAATTGGCATGTCGAAAGGTGCCTGCGTAAGTTCGGCCTGAATTGCAATCATGAACACCACGAACCCCACGAACTGTGTCAGCACGTAGGGGTTTCCGACTCCATCAAAACCAAACATGGAACCCGCGTTTTGCGCAAAAACAATTTGTTGCAAGTTCATGGTGCCGGCCTGAATAACCACGCCCATAACCGCAAGCACCATTGGCAACTCGTACGCAATTAGCTGACCAGCAGCGCGCAAGCCGCCCAACAACGAATACTTGTTGGCGCTCGACCAGCCGGCCATCAAAATGCCAAGCACCGAAATGGACGAAACAGCAAGTGCGTAGAACACACCAGTTTCAAAGTCGGTGAACCACGCGTCGGGTCCGAAAGGAACAACCACCACCAACAAGAACGTGCTCATCAAAACCACAATCGGCGCCATCTTGAAGATCGGTTTGTCGGCGCTCTCGGGCTGAATGTCTTCTTTCTGCAACCATTTGCCAACTTCGGCAACCAGCTGCAACGAACCGTATGGGCCTGCTTCCATTGGGCCAAGGCGGCTTTGCATAAACGACATCATCTTGAACAAGAACAAGTACACGATGGTGCCCGCAGGCAACAACACGGCCACCAACCCACCGAGCACGCGCAAAAGCGACTGACCCCAGTACGGGATCTCGACAGCAAGAAGAGCAAACATCAGCGGTCGATGTCTCCCAAGATGAAGTACAGCGACGCAAGGATGGTGATGATGTCCGGAACATAGACACCGCGCAACAACCACGGAGTAATGGAGATGTTGTTAAAGCTTGCCGAGCGAATCTTGACGCGGAACGGGCCAAGATCGCCGCGCGAAACCACGTAATAGCCCATTTCGCCAAGTGGGTTTTCTGTTGACACCCATGCTTCGCCTTCTGGCACCTTGATGATCTTTGGAACCTTGGCCATAACCGGGCCGCTTGGAATGCCGTCGAGCAACTTGTCGACAATCAAGGTTGCTTCGCGTGTTTCCTGCAAACGAATCCAGCAGCGAGCAAAACTGTCGCCGTCTGGGTGTGTCCACACTTTGAAATCAACCTTGTTGTAGGCAAGCGCGATGTCTTGGTCGCGACGCAAATCCCAATCCACGCCGCTAGCGCGAAGGTTGGCACCCGACAAGCCGTATTGCAACGCAACATCGCGCGGGATAACGCCGATGCCACGTGTGCGCGACTGGAAGATTTCGTTTCCAAACAACAATGTTTCAATTTCGTCGCAGAAGTTGCGCAACTTCTTCATCACAACTTTGGTCTCGTCGATCCAGCCGGCAGGTAAGTCGTCCTTAAGGCCACCAATGCGATCGAAGTTTGGGTGGAAGCGGCCACCCGTTGCCGACTCGATGAGGTTGAGTACGTATTCGCGATCGCGGAAGGCCAAGAACACTGGCGTGATGGCGCCCAACTGCACGCCCAAGTCGCCGAGGAACAAAGAAACGTTGGCAATGCGCGAAAGTTCGAACAAGATGGTGCGAATCCATTGCGCGCGATCTGGCGCTTCCACGCCCATCAATTTTTCGGCTGCCAAAATGAACGGCACTTCGTTGGCAAAACTGCCAAGCCAGTCGATGCGGTTAACAAGTGTTGTCACCTGCGGGAAGGTGCGCACTTCCGTAAGTTTTTCGTAGCCGCGGTGCATGTAACCGCACGATGGTTCGGCCCACACCACTTGCTCGCCGTCGAGGCGAGCAATGATGCGCAGCGTTCCGTGCGTTGCTGGGTGCTGTGGCCCAATGTTGAGGGTCATGCCCTCGGTCTCAAGTTCTACGTTCAGCCGTGCATCTGCAGCCTGCGAAGCGATGTAACTGAGTTGCTGGCGGTTGCCAAGCTTTGCCGAGACTGGATCGTTGAGAATGGTCATGAGGCACTTTCCTCTTCTGTTGCATCGCCGCCTGGCAATGGCTCAACGTCCACAATTCCTGGCCACGGCTTAACCATGCGCGCAAGCAATGGGAAATCTTTGCGCATTGGGAAACCTTCGAAGTCTGTTGGCAAATACATGTTGCGCAAGTCTGGGTGACCAACAAAACCAATACCAAACATTTCATGCGCTTCACGCTCGTGCCAGTTGGCGCCCGCGAACACACTGGAAATGGACTCAATCGTGTACGAATCGTTTGGCACGTCGGCCTTCACGTTGATCCCCAAATGGGTTTCCGAATTAACGATGCGCACCAACAACTGCATTCGAGTGTCACCGCCCGTATAGCCAGGGCGAATGGTGCTGTCGCGCTCGGGTGCTGGCTCGGATGGGTCGTCCTCGCCGCGGCCAAATGGCGATGGAAGCCAATCGATTGCCGACAAGAAACAGAAGTAATCGAAACCGTGAGCATCCTTCAGTTTTTGAATGCTGTTCCGCCACGACTCGGTGCTCACTCGAACCCAAATGTCGTCGCCAGGTTTTACCAACGAATCGACAACTGCGGCACCAAGCGTGCCGCGAATGGCGGCAACCATCGCATCACGCATTGCATCAACTGCAGGTGCGGCGGTTTCAGCGGGCGACGACAACTGGTTTTCCTTGCCTTTCGGCTTCATCGGATGCGTTCATAGAAACAGTTCCTTCGCCGCGCCAACGCGCACCCATATCTTCGTTCTTGATTCGCTGTTGCAACAACACGATGCCTTCAAGCAACGCTTCTGGGCGAGGAGGACAACCAGGCACATACACATCAACTGGAATGATTTGGTCAACACCTTTAGTGACCGAGTAGCTGTCCCAATATGGGCCACCGCAGTTTGCGCAACTGCCCATCGAGATCACGTATTTCGGCTCCGGCATTTGTTCGTACAAACGCTTGATGGCAGGAGCCATCTTGTCGGTAACTGTTCCCGAGATAACTACGAGGTCGGCTTGGCGCGGGCTTGCAGGAAGTGGAATAACACCAAGACGCATCACGTCGTAACGCGGTGAACCAAATGCAGCACCCATTTCAATTGCGCAACATGCAAGACCCCACTGATACACCCACAACGAATATGAGCGACCCATGTTGAACAACGAGTTCAGTGGTTTGGGCAAACGCCCACGATCTACGAGGCCCATGTTGTTACACCCACCTCAATACGCCCTTGCGCCAGGCATACACCAGGCCAAGAAGTAAGACGAATACGAAGATTCCCATTTCAACAAGCCCGAACATGCCGTAACGCTCGAGTTGTGTCGCCCATGGAAAGATGAACACTGCTTCCACGTCGAAGATAACGAAGAGCAACGCAAAGATGTAGTAACGAACCTGGCTTTGCGACCAGCCCTCACCAACCGGGTCGACACCGCTTTCGTATGTCAACAATTTTTCGCGCCCAGGTTTTGACGGGCGAATCAACGACGACACCCACAACAGCAGGCCAGCAATGAGAACGGCGGCTAGTCCGAACCAGACAACAGTGAGAAAAGACCGCAGGAAGGTGGACATCAAGGTAAAAAACTACTACTTGGGCCACATTCGGCGAGAAACGACTGCGCCCAGCGCAGCGTGACAAGTGGCTACTTTGTGAACTAGTGCCGCCCGCGCTTTGCCTTCGGCATTGGCGTTGAAGCAACCTCGGCAAGGTACCAATCCACGAGCGCTTGGGCGGCTGGACCCGACCGCTCTACCTCGCTACGGGTGCGTTCAATCAGGGTGCTTGGCATTAGGTCGATCGCGGCCAGTTCAGCAGCCCCCTCGCCGCCCATCCAGCGTGAAATAATGGCCTCATTGACCTCTGGGTGAAACTGGGTGCCAAAACTGCGACCCATTTGCATGGCCTGTGGCCCAGCATCACTCAAAGCCAATACCTGCGCGCCTGCCGGGGCCGAAAAGGTGTCGTAATGCCACTGCATCCACGTTCCCGCCAGCACCTTATATGTAGGTGTAGCAATCACGTCGTGCCACCCGATTTCGGCCTTCTTCGCCCGCTCGGCACTGCCCCCAAGCGCATGGGCCATGATCTGGGCACCAAAGCAAATGCCGAAGAGCGGAATACCCCTGCGATGGGCTTCCCGAATCAATTCCGATTCGGCAACAACATTGCGAGAAACATCGTCCCAATACACCGACCAGTTGGAACCCAAGTGCACCACCAAATCAATGCCATCAATCGATGGCCACTCATTGGGATATTCACGCACCACCTGCGTGAACGAAAAGTCGTAGTCCTCAAATCGCTGCCCAACAAAGCCCGCATCTGCATCGCCAGCGTTAGCAATAAGTAAGGCGCGCATCAGCAGTACGGTAGTCGGTACATGACTGCAAGCAACCCAACGCCAGCAGATATTTCCGCCGCCCGCGAACGTGGCAGAGGTGTGGTGCTCCACACACCCGTCATACCCTCCGCGTATCTCAGCCAACGCTTCGGCGGCAAGATCGTGCTCAAAGCCGAGAACTTGCAGCGCACTGGCGCATTCAAAATCCGCGGCGCTATGAACAAGCTTTCCCAACTGGGCAACGCCAAAGAAACTGGCGTTGTCGCAGGCAGCGCCGGCAACCATGCGCAAGGCCTCGCTCTTGCAGCAAAACACTTTGGCGCCAAGTGCGAAATATTCGTACCCAAGGGCGCATCACTTTCCAAAATCGCTGCAACCAAACACCACGGCGCAACCGTGCTCGACGGCGGAGAAAGTGTTGACACCGCCGTTGCTGCAGCACTTGCCCGCGCACATGAAACCGGCATGGCCTTCTGCCACCCCTACGACGACCTCGATGTGATTGCCGGCCAAGGCACCCTCGGCCTCGAACTGTTGGAAGACATCAACGACCTTGAACTACTGATCGTCCCACTCGGCGGCGGCGGCCTGCTTTCCGGAACCGCACTTGCCATCAAACACCAACGACCAAACGCAAAGATCATCGGTGTTCAAGCATCCATCTGCGCACCTTTCATTCACGACACGTTCCCCCACGGCCAAATACTCACGCTCGCCGACGGCATCGCCATCAAACGACCAGGCTCCATCACCAAGCCAATTATCGACAAATGGGTTGACGACATCATCGAAGTAGACGAAGACTCAATCGCTGACGCCGTCGTCCTTTTAATGGAACACTCCAAAATGCTCGTCGAGGGCGGTGGCGCCGTCGGCCTCTCTACCCTGCTCACCCAACAATTGGCCCCCTCCACAACTGGCACCACCTGCATCGTGCTTTCTGGCGGCAACATCGACATTGGCCTTATCCCCAACCTGGTACGCCGCAACGAAACCAACGAGGGCCGTCGCCTCACCATCTTCGTGCGCCTACCCGACCGCCCCGGCTCGCTCGCCGGCATCCTCAATGTGTGCGCCAGCAACGACGCCAACGTCATTGAGGTACAACACGTGCGCGAGGGCATTCCTCTTCACCCCCGCGAAACCGGCATCCAACTCGTTCTCGAAGTTCGTGGCCACGACCACATAGATCAAATTTTGCAGATAGCCAACGCCAGTGGCTTCAATGTGGAACTAGCGCACTAGTAATACCGTGCCACAACCTAAGATTCCACAATGGAAAGCACCCAAGAGATTGAAACCAAATCGGCTTTCCTCACCACTCTCCATCTAGCGCTACTCTCCTTCTTAATTGCGCTCCCTGTCTTTTCAGGTTTTGATCTCGCAAGTTCAACCAGATTTGGAATATTTCTCACCATCAATATTCTTTGTGGCCAATACGTGTGGTCCAAATTACTCATCAACCACAACCCATCAATATTCGAATCTCTAGCGGCTGGGCTTGCACTCGGTACAAGTATCCCGGCAGTCATTAACATCGGTATTCGCCTAATCGGTCTTTTCGGCTTCTCAACTGGCTACATTTTCCCAATTGCGTGCATCTTCGGATGGCTAGTTTTTGATCGAAAACTTCCACAACTCTCCGCTTCCACCAACAAACGAGACGATCAAGATTTTCGAATACTTCTCGCCACCCCTCTCCTAGCAATCGTCGCATGGAATCCACACGCATGGCCATTCTGCGCTTCATACATCATTGGCTCATTTGTGCTTTGGAAGTACGAAAAACGAGCTTCCTGCTTCCGTTGCATCGCTCACGGCGGAACGAAAACAACGCTCCTAATTCTATTTACAGTAACCATCAGTCGTTTTTACTCGGAGTTATTTTTAGACCAGCCAATCTGGCGGCAATTTCTAGGAACTGACGCGGCTTGGGACGAAGGTGCAGCTTGGTCTTTGGCTGAATTCGGCCCAAACAAGAATCTCATGTTCAGTGGACAAGTGATTAGGGGCCATTTTCTAACGCAATCTTGGGCTGGAGATTTGGCAAGTTCAGTGTTCGCACCACAATTTCTCTCCACAGGAATACCAAGCTTTGCAATCGGAATAGCAGGCGTATCTTTGGCTATCTACACAATCACGAGCACACTTCACATTGGACGGTTGGTTTCAGTTGTAGCAGCAATCGTTCTTGTAACTCAGGCCTCTCTTCCTGAAGAATTGATGCTCGTTGCGGCTCCAAGATATGCAAATTCAATGGCACTTTTTTATCTCGCATTCTTTTGGTACGTCTACTTCACGGTACATAACTTTAAATATCAACAAAGATATGCTTTGCTTGTTTTTTTGATCGTCATAATTACACTTTCAAAACTACATTTTGGAGCCATCACAGTTTGCAGCATGGTCATATTTGAGTTTGCGAAGTTTGTCAAGGAGAAAAAGCGAGAGCACCTCGTCCTTATTGCATCAACATTGCTAGTTTTTATTTCCACGTTTCAATTATTCATAAACGGAATTTCAAACACGCAACCCGCCGACTATTCGATTGATCTCATGTACGGAATTTTTCTTATGTCACTTTTGGTCACGAGACTACCATTTTTAAATTTCCTATTTTCGCGCAAGTTAAATCAGAAGACTCTGATTGTCTTATTCTTGATCAATACCTCTGTAATGATGATTGTTACATTTTTTACTAAAGGACAAAATAGTTCTATCTACTTATTTCAACCAGTGCTGTTGTTTGCAGCAATATTTCTAGCTATCTATATTTCATCTTCGACAATTAAAGATATTTTGACATTACCTTCTCTTGTGCATATTTCTCTAGGTATTGCTGTAGGGCTAATAACCAATTTTATTTATTTATACTTGCATTATCGAATTTCCGAAGATATCCACAGCATTTATTTGGTTTGGATATTTCAAAAATATCCATATCTCATCCAAATTGGTAGTGTTATATTTTTGGTCGGTTTGATCTATCTATTATCGCTAGTTTCTTCGAAATTCAGGCAGAATAAAAATGGGTTTGCGCCTCTTTTGCTGTTAGCACCACTGCTAATTTTAGGAATGAACTTTGGCAATTGGCTAGCGCATCCATTCAAGTCTTCTATTGCCAAGATTTGGTATGACATTAGTTTCAGCTCAGAAGAAGTGTTCAATGAAGACCAATTCTTGATTGGCAAATGGATTTCTGAAAATACCAATCATGAGTCTTTAATCGCTAGTAACTATTTCTGTGAGGAGAGTGAAAATAATCAACCAATTTTTTCGTCTCAAAATGATTGTGCAAGCCGCAATACTTTTGGTTGGATTTCAACTTTAGGTCAAAGACAAGTTCTCATTGAAATGCCGGAGTGGGTAACTAGCGGGCCATATGCACAACGAGATGAACTCATTAATCTATTTTTAGACAAAGCGAACTCCTTTAGCGGAGAAAATTTTAATGAAACTTTGCAAGATCTAATTTCGCTTGGTGTCACTCATTTTATTTGGGACATCAGAAAAGCGGGCCCGATTGATAACGGCATTAACTCTAAAATTATTTATCGAAATTCTTCTTACGTACTATTTCATTTAGTATAACTCCATGATATTCCCTTCTAGCGCTCCACTGTCGGTGAGACACGAATCCAAATTGTCCTGGATTCATTTTGGTGTTTTTTCCATATTCATTTTTTCAATATGTCTTACAATTGGCTTCTCATCTTTGGATTCACTCAAATTCTCTTTCGTTTTTGTTTTAAATGTATTTTCAGGTTTTGTTTTGTTCACAATGACCTACAAACGTAAGTCCATAGCCTTAATTGAGCTGATAGGCATCAGTATTGGATTTGGCACCATGGCGCCTGCATTGATTAATTTTTCGATCCGATGGACCGGTTTCTCAAATTGGACTACAGCACCAATATTTCCTTTAGTGATGATCACCTATGCTCTTTTTAAACGCAATCGATCGTTGTTGCATAATTTTCACATTACAGGAGCAAGCTATTTTGATTTCACGCTCGTACTTTCCATGGCCATTATCGGACTTGCAGCATGGGCTCAGGATTTGCTTCTGTTCTTGATGGTCTTATCTTTATTGTTACCAGCTATTTGGTTTTTGGAGAGTATGAATGCTCTGTTTAGTCGCTTTCACTTGGCAAAGATTATTGCACTCACGGTCTTTCCAATCGGATTGATATTCACCAGAATATTTGTAAATATTCTTGACCATAAACCGATTTGGCGAAGTCTCGTTGGCGTAGATGTCGCATTTGATGAGGCCACGGCTTTTGGAGTTTCAAAGTTTGGAATTTTTGATAATGCTCTTTTGGCTAACCAGAGAACTTATGGGCATACATTGACACACGCTTGGGCAGGCGACATGGCGTCACTCACAAATTCTCCTAGATTTATGGTTACTGCGAGTATTGGGTTTGTTGTTGCTGTTGTCGGTATTTCTGCACTTGTTTACAGTGTCTCATTGCGCTTGTTTCAATCTCGACGCGCTGCTCGAATATCGCTAGTTCTTCTCTTCGTTCAAGGTTCAATGCCTGAAGAGTACGTCTTGCTGAATACACTTCGAATGGCACATGCAGTAAGCATCATGTGGCTTTTGTTGTTTTGTTATTTTTTGATTCGAGTATTTGACGATGACATAAAATATCCGTATGTGGTATTAGGTTTGGGTGCTTTTGCCGTAACGATGTCTAAAGTTCATTGGGGTTTAATCGTTGTAGTTATTTTAGCAGCCACTGTCGTTTGGCAAATTCTTGCCAAACGTACATTTGAATTTTTGCCTCATTTTATGCTGACAACTATAGTCTTCTATTCCACTTATAAATTTGCATTCTCAGAGGGATACGGATTTCCATTTAATTTTGGTGTTTCCCGCAACTTTTTTTATGAACTTATCGGAATAGTTTTACTTCGTTTTTTTATCGGCGTTGGAGTTTTTACGGCCAAAGAAAATAATCTCGTTCGAGGTCTCGCGGGTAGTTCCATAGCATTTGCTGTAGTAATTCATCTGGTACTTGCTGGAGAGTATGCGAGTGACTATTGGATTTCCTTTGCGTTTATTTGGATTTCTATTTTTACCGGTGCGTATGCGGATAAAGCGCTGAGTTTGTTGGCGCCATACGGCTTTGTTCGATTTGTAATTTATTTAGGTTCTTTATTCGCTGGCGCTTGGTTCACCTACTATTTTTTCAGAGAAAACTATTATTTGATTTTGATTAATGCTCGTTCATGGAAATCTTGGTTTGTGGTGTCAAACCCTGAGCTGATTTCATTGACGATTGTCTTTTTGATTACAGCATTAAGTTGCTTATCAGTTCGTATTTTTACTGGGCGCTTGAAATTAATGCAGTTAGGCGCCATTTTTGTTTTAGTCGCAATCTTTTTTAATGCTGGGGTTTGGTTTACCCAAAGTCAAAAGGTGAATATTCTTGAGCACTATTACGATATTGAATTGACATCTGATTTTATATTGAGTGATGCCCAGATTGAAATGGGTGAATGGATAGACAATAACACTGATGCTCACGCAATTCTTGCGACAAATTTTCTTTGTGACATTCAGATTGATAATGGAGAACCATTTCCCCAAACTAGGGAAGATGATTGCCTTAATCGAAACACATTAGCGTGGCTTGCCTCCATCGCTCATCGCAGAGTTCTTATTGAGTCACCCGTTTACTCAGGGTCGTTTATTGGTTCAGCTCAACAGATCTCTGATTACAACACCTCTCTCGGATACGGTAGAGACCGGAATGACCAAAGTTTGGAATATTTAAAGAATAGAGATGTTGACTATTTTGTCTTTGATAAAGCAAATTCAAGATCACATAAACTTCTAATTTTTAGGGATTCACTTTTTGAAAACATTGATTACGCAATCGTTCCAATTTCATCGATAAAAGTCTTGTAATCGCGTATATAATCCGCATCGTCATACTCGTGAGAAGCAAGCACGAGCAGCACTGCATCGCTTGAGAATTGGTATTGGCTACCCCAAGTAAGTGGGGGAATATACAAACCTCTATCTGGGCTGTCGAGAACCACCGAACCACGATTTTTGCCGTCATCAACCGACACCGTTACCGAGCCCGACGCAGCAACGAGAAATTGGTGGCACTGGTGATGCGCATGTTCCCCGCGCACACTCTTATTGGGCACGCCGTGCACCAAAAATAAACGTTTGGGTATAAACGGGCATTGCGAGGCAAACTCCATTGCGGCAAGGCTTCCGCGCATATCGACTGCTTGCGTGAGCGGATGCAACACTGCCTTCCCCGCAACCACCTGGGGCGAGGCCAGCACCTTACTTGCGTTCTCAACAACATTAGCTTGCTGATTTTCGCCTACGTAACCGCTAATTCGTGCAGGGTTTCCAACGACAACCGCATATGGCGGAACATCGTGCGTAACGACCGCGCCTGCTCCAACCATTGCACCACGACCGATGCTGACACCGGGAAGAATTGTTGCGTTTGCGCCAATAGATGCGCCTTCGTGAACAATCGTTTCAAGAAACTTTTCAAGTCGCCGTTTTGACCGTGGATTCTTGTCATTAGTAAAGGTTGCGTTTGGCCCAATAAATACGTTGTCGCCAACACGGATGCCGTCCCACAACTGCACTCCCGACTTGATCGTCACACGATTACCCACGACAACATCATTTTCTATGAACACGTGATCGCAAATGTTGCAGTCCTCACCCACTACCGCACCAGGCAAGACATGTGCAAAAGCCCACACATTGGTGCCTTTGCCTATTTTTTTCGATTCGCAGATTGCCGCGTCATGAATCATCATGAAAACGCTACTCGTCATTCTTTAAAGACGGCATCTCCCACGTTTTCCAGGTGATGGAATCTGGGCGTTTGCGAACGTTGTCGGCTATGCGCCACAAGTATGTGCCAAGCACACCTAGGCCGGCCATGAGATACGAGGCGACAAACAGCAGCCCGATGGCCGTGATTTCGCGCTGGGACTGATGATCTGATGTAAAAAGGTATTGATATGCACCAATCAGTGCGAATACCAATGACACCAAGGCGCCGATCGCTCCGCTCCACAAGAAGACAACGAGTGGAAACTCGCTGAAGGCCGTGATGCTGTCCTTGGCGTAGTTGATCCTCTTCTGCAGCGACCACGAGCTTTTGCCAACCTTGCGCTCGACCCGATGGTACGGCACCTCCCGACGGCGAAAGCCCATCCAATAAATAAGACCGATGAGCGATGTACTGGACTCTTCGAATGTATTTAGCGTTTCTCGTGCACTGCGGCTGAGTGCGAAGATATCAACACCGCCCCGAGGCAGTTCGAGAGAACTCACTCGATTAAAAATCTTCCAAAACACTGCGCTTAGCGCGCGGGACATTACGCCGTCTTTTCGCGATTGACGAACGCCTACCGCAACATCGGCCTCATCGAGTTGCACAATGCCCAGCATGTCGGTAATCAGTGATGTTGGCTCTTGTAAGTCGGCTGCCATCACCACCGTGGCTTCACCGCGTGCTTCGCGCAGGCCTGCACGGATTGCCGAAAATGCCCCGAAATTGCGGGACAGCAGCAACACTTTGGCGTCAAAGTCAGCCATTGGCAATTGTGAGCGTAGAGCCTCTAACGACTTATCAGGAGAACCATCCACCACAAACACAGCTTCCACAGTTCCCGTGACTGCGCGTGAGATTTCTCCAATGCGGTTCAGCAGATGGTCGATTGCTCCCTCATTTTTGTACACCGGCACAACAATGGATACCGCGTAAGCGCTCATGGTGCCTCGAAGAATTGATTGTTTTTTTCGATCGTCTGGCAAACCAAATCAATTTCGCTCTGTGTCATTTCTGGAAAACAAGGCAAGGTAACGATCCTGCTTTTCGCCATTTCCGAAACCGGCAAGTGTGGGGGAGCGAGGTATTTAGTCGTTGGAAACTCGGTATCCAGGTAGGGGTAATGCACGCCTGTAGAAACATTGTCAGCGGTTAGCTGTGCAATAAATTTGTTGCGATTATTCACTATGCACACCGCTAAATGGGCAACGCATTGATCGCTGTCTACGTAATCGGCGTGAATTGCGGATGCACCACTGGCTACATACCGTTTCAGAATTGCTCGTCGCTTGGCATTACGTTCATCGAGGTGCGGTAGAAATACCGAAAGAAAACCAGCCTGTAGTTCATCCAACCTGCTGTTGCGCCCACCGGCACGCTCTTGCAGGTAGCGGGTTGTCCATCCGTATTGCCGCAGATTTCTCATGTGCTCGGCAAGCGCGGCATCACTAGTCACAATTGCGCCACCATCACCCAATGCACCCAAGTTCTTTGTGGGGTAAAAACTGAAACAACCAACAGTCGCTTGCGAGCCAGCCCGCCTATTGCCCACTTTCGAACCGTGTGCTTGTGCACAATCCTCCACGATCGGTATCGACTTGCCCAATTTTGCTTTCACGGCCGCGTCCACCAATGTGCAATCAACAGCCAAACCAAATAAATGAGTGACCACTATCGCCGCAGTATCCCTTGAGACACTAGCCGCAATCGATTCGATCGATGCCAGAAGCGTTACTGGATCAATATCGCAATAAACCGGCGTTGCTCCGATGGCCAAGCACGAAATAGTGCCGTAACCACCAGCGTTTGCGACAACCAGAACTTCCCTGCCCTCACAACCCAATGCGCGAAGAGCTATCTCGATTGCATCGGTTCCAGAAGCGACCGATACGCAGTGTTTTGAGCCGATGTACGCAGCAAACGACTCTTCAAAATGGGCCACCATTGGGCCCAGCACCAACTGTTTGCCATCCACCAGTCGATCCATAACCGCGTGCAACTCGCTTCGCATTTGCTCGGCATAGCGCGCAGGGTCGGAGAGTAAGAGCAAACCCACCACCCCAATTTACTGGCTGGTTTTAGTGAATCTGCCGAAGTGCTGCCCACCCAGAGGCAGCCAAGACAGAATTGTCTCAAGCGGTGTAAAGGCTTTAAGCCGAGGAGGAAAAAAGAGGAAATACCCTGCATGTTGTGGGGTGAAACCACCAATGCCCGAAATCAAAGTTCTGAGCGATCGTTTTTGAATCAGTTCAACACCTTCATCAAAAATGCAATTGGAAACAATTTTTCGTGTCACAGGGTTTATCGGATTATGTTCAAAAACGCACAGACTTCCACCGCTCTTTAATGCTTGCTTAATCGAGCCGACCACGGACTGCCGCGCTGGTGTGGGTATGTGGTGCATAACGCATGACAACACCACCACATCACAAGAATTGGGTGGTACCTCGTTGGGTGCAAATACACGTACGTACGGATAAGACCTCTGTAGATGCTCTAGCGAAAGCTTTGATACATCCGTTGCCCAAATTTGTGCGTCTGGAAAAAACTCACGCAGGTGAGGAATGAGGGCGCCCATGCCACTTCCGTAGTCGAGAATGACGGATGGGTATTTGCCGCGAAGAGATTTTGCAAGCACCTGCACCTTGCGGCGAGCAAAATAGGCCGACTCGCCACCAAGACCACCAAGTGCCTTCTGAAGTTCGGTTGAATACGAATTGATGTACTCATCAAAATTTCCGATGCTCTCTACCACAACACCTCGCTCAATTTCTTGCCTCTGCTAATTGCCCGAACTGATTTGACTTCAACAAATTTTGATACACCCGATGGACTCCGACAACAAATGGTGTTGGTTCAAAGTTGTCTGCCTCGCGAAAGTTCATCGATTTCATTCTCAAATCTAGTGGGTATGCGGACAAGTCGCGAGATCGCGAGAGAACTACGCTCGGAGCAGAACCAAATGCCATTTGGCATTCTTTCAACACTGCACTGATCGTCAAGTTTTGGTTTGACGCAATGATTTTTGTTTCAACCGAGCCATTTGGCATATCCGCGACAATACCCATTGCCCGCACAATCGACTCGACCGCATCGTCAACGTATACATAGTTGCGAACAGTATCGAGGCCGACAAAAATTTGTGCTGGTTTTCGCCGAATGTATGACTGGCAAATTGCGGTAACCAATCCCTGACCTTTCGATCTATTCTGCGCTGGACCATACAGGTTGGTAATTCGACCCAATAACACTCTCACGCCTTGTTCGCGTCCAAATGTTCCAAACATCTCTTCGTTCTTCAGCTTTTGCAACCCATAAGCAGAACGAGGTGCACCTTCCGTTTGCTCTGTGATTGGCAGCGAAGTAACGCCCGCATAAATCCCACCTGCAGAGGACGAATAGAACAGCGATCCCTGGTCGCCAAGTAATCCGGGCGAGTTTCGAACTGCCGTAAGGAAATGCCCAATGTTTACGATCTTGTTCCGCAGTGCGTCTTCACTTGCCGCGACAGTTCCCACTCCGGCGCACCAATAAATCGACCATTGCCCACCCGCTACTGCCTTGCCGAAGTCGTGAACCTCCTGCTCAATCTCTCGAGCAAACAAGTCTGGCTCGTTCCAACTAAAGCGAAGTTTTGGCTCGTACACATTTGTAGCAAGTCGTAATCGTTTTTCGACGCCTGAGCCCAGCATGCCCCCGCGGCCAATTACCCAGCAATTCATTGCCAACCGTTATTGCTTCTTATGCAGCGGGCCAGTGTAGGTGTCGTTTCCAATGACATACAGGGGAAGCCCGATAGATCGTCGTACCAGCACGCCCACGTATTCGGCAATAACGCCCAAAGCCAACAGAATCGCCCCGCCCAAAATCAGAATCAACGAAAAGAGCGACGCCCAACCGTTGGATGTATACCCCGCAGCAAATTTGCCAACAGTCACAACAACTGCACCAACAACACCAGAAATGAACGAAATCAAACCCAGTGCAGTAATCAACCTAAGTGGACGAGTGCCAGAACTTACTACCAGTCTAAGAAAGTGTGAAATCAATTTCTTCGTGGTGTATCCAGACTGCGGGCGCAACTCGTTTCGAAAACTTACGTCGCACACTGCCGATGTGCGAACAATCCAGGAAAGGGCAATGTCCAAGTAGGCGCCGTGTTGGGCAAAAGCACCCACAGTCCTTGCAACTTCACCCGTCATTAAGCGAAAACTGCTGAAATACTTCAGGTTCTTATTGTTAATCAAAAGCGGCAAAACCAACTGCTTAACTATTTTTGACGTGACATTCCGAAAAAAGCCATGTGGTTCTCGATTGTTCTCACGCCCGTAAACCAATGGGCTTTCATTGAGCAGTGCCGTATCAATTAATGCGCCAATGGACGCAGGATTGTGCTGCCCATCCTCATCCATTGTCACCACCCATTCATGGGAAGACGAAGCCATGCCTGCCACAGTGGCTGCGTGCTGCCCGTAATTGCGCGTAAGCCAGACGGGTACAACTCGTTCATCCACCTTTGCCATTTCTCGGATGACCTTTGCAGAGTTATCCACGCCACAGTCGTCAACCAATATCACTTCGGCTACCTGATAACGATTGCCACCCTGAGTTACCTGTTCGCTATAAAAAGATGCCATCTCGTTTACAACCTGCTGAAGGGTTGCACTACCGCCATAGACAGGTATAACGACCGAAACGCTATGAACTGCGGTGTTGGACATTGACTAAACGATAGATGAAATCGCTCTAGGCTGATGACTTACGTGAAACTCCTTCTTGCACCTCTGCACGCCGTAAAGCCAATTAACCAGGCTTTAAGTGCGGCACTGCTGGTGCTTGTTGTTCAATTGATCAGCGACGTGCCTGTCCTCCTGGCAGTGAGGGCCGAGGCGTATCTTGCCACCCAAGTGGTATTCGGTGCAGTAGTAGCAGGATTATTGTTTAGGCGCCGGCTTGATTTCGCCGAGTTTGTTGGCCTCGGCTTCGCAATTGGATCACTGGCAGCAATGTGCATCGACCAGTTGCTCGTCCAGACGCCCATCGCACCAATTTCTTGGGCACTCTTACCCCTCGCCACCATCGCAATCGTGCCGTCACCAAAACTACGGGGATACGCAACTTTCAGTGGTAGCGAGAAGCCCGTCCTGGTCCTGTTTATTGCGTTCCTATTGTTGTTTGTCTTGGTTCACGAGCGTTATTGGCCCTTGTACATTGCCATATCAATTATTCCACTGCTGCTTTTCAATGCCTTCAAACCGGAGAATATGCAAAAGTCGGCAACAAGAATCATCCAAAGTCTGCTTTCAGTGGTCACTATTGTCGTCGCCTACGTCGTTCTGAATGGCCGGCCAAATTTGTGGTGGATCAAGACTCAAGATTTCCAATTTTTTGAAGCACTGTCATATTCACTCACACATTGGGGATCAAACGACCAGGTATTCGTTCAAGGACAGCCAGTTCTTTACCACTGGTTTTCGTACGCATGGATGGGACTCACCACCAAAGCTATTGACGCCCCAACATGGGTAGTACAAACAAAAATTGCACCGATTTTTGTATCTCTAGCCATTATCTATCTGGTGTTTGCATTACTGAAACGCCTTGAAATTACAGGGTGGCGCGCGAGCATTGCTCTTGTCGCTTTTGCACTACTGAATGATTTCAACTTTGAGTCGTTCAGCATGGTTTTCTCGTTTGTTTGGCTTCTAGCACTTGCGTACTTCCTGATTCAATGGAGCGAACAGCAACATTGGGGATTGGTGTTTGCAACCTCGTTTATGGCTGCCGGTGCATTGGGGGCGAAAAGCAGCAACATAGCCGTAATCGTTGCGGGTTGCGGAATGCTGTTTCTGTTTCAACTAGCGAAACGAAAAATCAAACCGACGCTTGTTGTTGTTCACGGGACAATTATTGCTTTTGCACTTAGCCTCGTTTATCTGAAGTTGTATTTCAATTCACCATATGACGCAACAATTAACTTTGGAACAATAGGTATTGCGCAAGATATCTTCGGAGATGTCGACTCCCTACCTCGACCACAATTCATCTTTTGGTCATTCGTCATTCTTCTGAATCTGCTACTTGTTTACTTCGTGGCAACTATTTCAACGCGCAACTCACTTAACCTGGTCTTCAATCACTTCTGGCAGTTTTTTGTAGGAACCAACGTCGCAACAACCACGGCACTCCTAATTACGGTGAGTTACTACGAGCAGGAGGAATACTTCTTGCATGCCTTTGTGCTTTTCGGCTCTCTCGTTGTTGGTATTGCGTTTGGCGAGTTTGTTCAACTGCTGATAACCACCACCGATCGGCGGGCTTTGGTGGTGTCTTCGACAATCATGCTTCTCTGTGTAGGGGTTGTCCGCGTTGTTTTCAATGACGATAACTCGGGCGAGTTCTGGGCAGTTCGATCACGCATAATCAACGGCTTATCAATTGTTGTCTTGTTGCTAGCGGCGATGTTGATTGGCTTTATCATGCGAAGGCGGATACCAGTGGCGCGCATGGCTTTGGTATTCGTGGCTTGTTCCACCTTGGTAACTGCGTTTACCGCTAACGATAAATGGTTTACCTTTCAGCAACGCTTTCAGGACGAGGTAACGCGGCCCCAATTTTCCGACTTCATGGTTGGTTACACAACAATTCAGGACTTTTTAAGAGAAGCGAGAACTTTGATCCCTCATGATGCAGTAGTGGCCTCCAACTACGAATGCGACGAACCGCAATGCTCCGCCAATTCGGTTGGAGCCGATCGATTGGATTGGGAAGTAGGCGGAGAGGCAATGCTTATGACCATTTATTTAGAACGGCGAATGTTCATATCTGGTTATGGGTTTTTGTGGCAAAACGTCGAGCTACCCGAGTTTGCGAAAGACCGCATGCGGTTAAGTTCTGAATTTGCTGCTGCCCCGACAGAGAGGCTTGCATCCGACCTTCGTAAACAAGGTGTTGACTACTTTATTATCGACAAATCACGTGCGAATAAAACAAATAGCGAAGTTATGGTGAATGTATTGCTCGAAGACGAGCGTTTCGAATTATTGAAACTCTAAAGTTGTGAAGCAAAGTTGAGCAGTGCCGAAGGTACAAACCCGACGACCAGCGTGACTGCAACGGTTGCTGCAATGGCAATACCCGATGCGGCTGGGATTTCTCGACGATCGGTTGATACGGGCTCGCTCAGCCACATGCTGACCATGATGCGCAGGTAGAGGAAAGCAGCAATAACTGCGGCGAGCATGGCCACAACTGCAAGCACGTAACTCTCGACAGAGACCGATGCGCGAATGATGCCGAACTTGGCAACAAAGCCCGAGGTAGTTGGCACGCCGGCCTGGGCCAGCAGCAGCACTGTCATGCCGAGGGCAAGCACGGGGTTGGTTTTGCCGAGGCCGTTGAAGGCTCCGAGTGTTGTGGCGTTATCGCCCTTGCCGGCAATGAGCGAGACGACGGCGAGGGTGCCCACCACCAGCACGCCATAGACGAAGAGGTATGCCATGGCTGATGAAACACCAAGCGATGAATCAGCCTTGGAGACATGTGAGGCGGCTTCGAGGCCGACGAGGATGAAGCCTGCGTGGCTGATGCTGGAGTACGCGAGCATGCGCTTGACATCGGTTTGAATGACGGCAAGCACGGAGCCAACGAGCAAGGTGGCAATGGCCAGCACGAGGACCACAGGGCCCCAGTCGTCGGCACGGCTTGGCAGGGCAACGGTGAACACCCTTAGGAGGGCCGCGAAGGCGGCAACCTTGCCGACAGAGCCCATGAGGGCCGTAATTGGAGTGGGCGCACCCTGGTACACGTCGGGCGTCCAGGCGTGGAATGGCACGAGCGATACTTTGAAGGCGAAGCCGACGAGCAGCATTGCGACGCCAGCAAGCAGCAGCGCGCTGTGGTTGCCGGGGTGTTGGCCTGCAAGCGTGGTGCCGATGTCGGCGAGATTGGTGCTGCCGGTGCCGCCGAACACGAGGGCGACGCCGTACAAGAAGAAGGCAGACGCGAAACCGCCGAGGATGAAGTACTTGAGACCCGCTTCCCCGCTTTGCGTGCGGTTGCGATTGCTGGCCACCAGTAAATAAAACGAGAGGCTGAGGATTTCGAGGCCGAGGAACAACACGATGAGGTCGTTGGCTTGCGCCATCATGACGCCGCCAAGGGCGCTAGCCAAGATAAGTGCATAGACCTCGGGACCGTCTTCGTCTTCGCGCTCGAGATAATCGTTGGTGACCAAGATTGCAAGCAGCGTGGCTACGGCAATGGTGAACGTTGCGAAGAGCGAGAAGTGATCGAAACTAAGTGCGTTGCCAATGAGTGTGGAAGGCGTGCCGTTTTCGCCAAGGTTTGCCCACAGCATGCCGGTGAGCACGGCTGCTGCGCCGGCAGATGCGGCTGCGACAAAACCATATGCACCCTTGCGCCATTGTGGTGTGAGTGCGCCAACGAGAATGAGGCCGAGCGCGCCGGCAACGAGCACCAAGGCGGGCGACATCTTGTACCAGTCGATGGATGGGCCCACGAACGCACCTGCTGCAAAAATCATTCGCCTGCCTCGCCATGTACTTCGCCCTTGCTTACGGGCTGCTGATAATCGGTTCTGAGTTCAACATGTTCGATCAGTTTGTTGACGCTTGGCTCAATGCGATTGAGCATTGGCTTTGGATAGATACCGGTGAACACGATGGCTGCGACGAACACGCCGAGCAGCAATCCTTCGCGGCGAGTGATTTCGGGGAATGTCTTGTTGGCTTCGCTTGGCTCGCCGTGGAACACACGCTGATAGGCCCACAACAAATACAGCGCGGCAAGAATGACGCCGAGCGTGGCAGCAACAACCCACCAACGTGCAGTTTCAAACGAACCGATGAGAATGAGGAATTCGCCGACGAAGCCGTTGAGGCCAGGCAAACCAATGGATGACAACATGACCACCATGAAGAAGCCGGCAAAAATTGGGGCGACGGATTGGATGCCGCCAAGCTCGGCGATTTGGCGTGTGTGTCGGCGTTCGTAGATCATGCCGACCATGAGGAACAGTGCACCAGTGGAAACACCGTGGTTGACCATCTGCATGACGCCACCCGTGAGCGACTGCGATGTGAGTGCGAAGGTGCCGAGCACGATGAAGCCAAGGTGGGCAACGGATGAGTAGGCAACGAGTCGCTTCAAATCCTTTTGCATGGTTGCCGCGATGGCGCCATACAGGATGCCGATAACGGCAAGTGTGAAGAGCACGGGCTTAGCCCACAGCGTGGCCTCGGGGAACAAGTAGACACCGAAGCGAAGCATGCCGTATGTACCCATTTTGAGGAGTACGCCAGCCAAGATGACCGAGCCGCCAGTAGGCGCCTGCGTGTGTGCGTCGGGCAACCAGGTGTGCAGCGGGAACAACGGAACTTTGACGGCGAACGCAATCATGAATGCAACGAAGAGCCAGCGGCCCGTGCCGGTTGCGAAATTGGATTTTTCGGCGATCTCTACCAGGTTGAACGTGAGGTAACCGATGTCGCGGCGTGCGAGGAACGCGGTGGCGACGATGCCCACCAACATGAACGCCGAGCCGGCCATGGTGTAGATGAAAAACTTGGTTGCCGCATACACGCGCTTTTCATAGCCCCAATTGCCGATGAGGAAATACATCGGCACCAGCACGATTTCGAAGAACACGAAGAACAGGAACAAGTCGAGGCTGAGGAAACTGCCCATGACGCCGGCTTCCAGCAGGAGCATCCAGGCGAGGTATGACTTCTGATCGTGGTGTGGGTCGATGCCGATGATGACGAGCGGGAAGAGCACGCCCGTGAGCACCACCAAGAACAGCGAGATGCCGTCGACGCCGAGGTGCCATGAGATGCCCCACTCGCTGACCCACGACTGTTGCGAGACGAACTGAAAGCCTGCCTGGCCGCTAGGAAACTTGGCCAGCATGAACACGCTGAGTGCACCCGTGACGAGGCTGAACACGAGCGCAACAAGTTTGATCTGCTCGGCTTGTGCCTTGTTCATGAGCGAGACCATGACGGCGCCGACGAGTGGCAGCACAACGAGCAGCGTAAGTAGTGGAATGCCTAATGTGGCCGAGGTTTCGACATTGGCCAACATCACGCAACCCCCCGATAGATGAACCACGCGAGTACTGCGACGAAGCCGACGGCCATGAGCGCGGCATAACTGCGTACGAAGCCGCTTTGTGCTTTGCGCACCGTGCCGCCGATATTGCGAACGAGGGTTGCAGTTCCGTTTACTGCACCGTCAACAATGTGCGCGTCCACCCACGCAATGCCGTTGAACAATGCAGCGCCGGGGCCGCCAACCAACTTGCTTGCACCGGCGTCGTAGTACCAGGCCTGCTCGAGCACCATTGGCTCGATGGCTTTGAACTTACCTTTTGCATACACAGCGAATGCGGCGAGGATGCCAACTGTTGCGACGACGACCGCAACGCCAAGCAGGATGTACTTGTTGTTATAGGCCCACGTTTCGCCAATGTGCGCTTCGGACTCTTCGGTGATTGGTGCAAGCCAATGCTCGAGGAAGTGCAAATTCTTGGAAAATGGCAGCTGCATTGCCCCACCGACCACCGACAGGAAGGCAAGCACAACGAGTGGGAACAACATGATCTTTGGGCTTTCGTGTGGCGTGAAATCGCCGTGTGCGCCGTGTTCCGATGCGTGATCGTTCCATTTGGCTTTGCCGTAGAACACCATGATCACTTGGCGCGTCATGTAGTAAGCGGTGAGTAGTGCGGTGACGAGACCAACTACATACAAGAAGCGATTGTTGGCGTACACGTAGAGCAAGATTTCGTCTTTTGACCAAAAGCCGGCAAACGGCGGAACGCCAGCAATGGCAAGCCAGCCAATGATGAACGTGAAGGCAGTGACAGGCATCAGTTTGCGCAGCGCACCCATGCGGCGCATGTCTTGCTCGTGGTGCATGCCGTGGATGA
This sequence comes from Ilumatobacteraceae bacterium, assembly GCA_036746695.1. GTDB lineage: Bacteria > Actinomycetota > Acidimicrobiia > Acidimicrobiales > Ilumatobacteraceae > UBA3006. Next base: position 851,288 of record DAIODP010000001.1, read on the forward strand.
CCGAACCCGAACCGAGGAACAGCAACGCTTTGAAAAATGCGTGGGTGATCATGTGGAAGATTGCCGCAACATATGCGCCCGAGCCGATTGCCAAGAACATGTAACCCAGTTGCGAAACCGTTGAATACGCGAGCACCTTTTTGATGTCGTTTTGCGCAACCGCAACTGTTGCTGCATACAGCGCGGTGGCCGCGCCAACGACGGCAATGATGGTTGGCGCAAACTCGTACGAGGCGTGCAGCACTGGGCTCATGCGCGTCATGAGGAATACGCCGGACGTAACCATGGTTGCTGCGTGGATCAGTGCCGAAACCGGGGTTGGGCCTTCCATGGCATCCGGCAACCAGAGATAGAGCGGCAACTGGGCGCTCTTGCCCATAGCGCCAACGAACAGCAACAGCGCAATTGCAGTTGCCGTAACAGGAGCAAGCGCGCCCGAGTGTGCCGCTTCGTTGATGGAGCCATACGAGATGGTGCCAAGTGAGCTGAACGCAAGGAACATTGCCGTCATCACGCCGAAGTCGCCAATGCGGTTAGTGACGAACGCTTTCTTGCCGGCTACTGCCGCGCTATTTCGTGTGTGCCAGAAGGAGATAAGGAAGTACGAGCAAGCGCCCACGCCCTCCCACCCAAGGAATGTGACCAGCAAGTTTTCGCCAAGCACCAACATGAGCATGGAGAACACGAACAAGTTGAGATACAAGAAGAACTTGGAGAAGTTTGGATCGCCGTGCATGTAGCCAACTGCATACAAGTGAATGAGCGAACCGATGCCGGTGATGAACAGCGCCATGGTGATGGACAGCGGGTCGGCCAAGAGCGCCAAGTCGATTTGCAACGAGCCGACCGGCATCCATTCGAACAAGGTGACGACCGTGGAGCGCTCTTCGGATGGGCGCGACAGCAAGTCAAAGTAGACCATCACGGTGACAAGGAACGAAGCAATGGGCATAGCGCTTGCAAACAGGCCAGAGCGCGGCTCGCCCATGCGGCGGCCAAACACCATGAGCACAAGAGCACCAACAAGTGGGAATGCGGGAAGGAGCCACAGCAAGTCGGTCATGGCTTAACCCTTCAGCTCGGCGAGGTCGTCGACGGTGACGCCATTGCGGCGACGCATGATTGAGACGATGATGCCGAGGCCCACCACCACTTCGGCGGCGGCAACGACAAGGACGAAAAAGACGATGGTCTGGCCGTTGATGTCGGCAAGGCGACGGCCGAGTGCGACAAACGACAAGTTGACGGCATTGAGCATGAGCTCGATGCACATGAACAGCACAAGTGGGTTGCGGCGCACGAGCACGCCGATGGTGCCGATGGTGAACAGCACTGCCGACAGCAGCAAGTACCACGTGGTGGTGGGAACGACGACTAATGCGTTCACGGTGCGACCACCCTTTGGCCCTTGCGTTTGCGCGCGAGCAACACGGTGCCGACGACTGCGATGACGAGCAGTATTGAAGTCAATTCAAATGCCAACACGTAATCGGAGAAAATCGAGTTGGCAAGTTGAGCAACGTTGGCGTCCGGGTTGTCGCCAGCGATGTTGCTGGCGATTCCGTCGCCGCGGCCGATGACAGCCTCGGCTCCGGTGATGATGGCAGCAATAAGTAGGCCGAGCATTGCAACGCCGACAAATGCGGCAATCCAGCGCTGGCCCGCAATGGGCTCGGTGCGCAGTTCTTCAACGCGGTCGACACCAAGCAACATGATCACGAAAAGGAATAACACCACGATGGCGCCCGCGTACACAATGACTTGCACGGCTGCCAAAAACTCGGCTTCTTGCGCCACAAACAACACGGCAACACCGAACAATGTGAGCACGAGGCTGAGCGCGGCGTGCACGGGGTGCTTACGAACGACAACGCCGATTGCACCAACCAGAATCATGATTGAGGCGCAAACGAATACGAACAACTCCATTACTTGCTCGGCTGTTCTGGCGCGCGCACGCCGTAACCCAATTCGCCGCTCCAACCAACAACGCCTTCGAAACTTGCGTCGCCCGATGGAGCGGTTGCGCGCATCCATGCAGAGGTGTGCTCGTCTTCGCCCGGGCGCCAGTCTTCCCACGGCAAGTGCTGTGGTTTGCCATCGTCGCCCACCACCAATTCGGCCTTGGTGTAAATGGCGTCTTGGCGATTAGTGAACGAGAACTCGAACAATTTTGATTCGGTAATTGCTTCGGTTGGGCATGCTTCCACGCACAAGTCGCAATGGATGCAGCGCAGGTAGTTGATCTCGTAGATCCAGCCAAAGCGCTCGCCCGGCGAAGTTGGATTTTCCGGGTTGTTGTCGGCGCCACGAACGTGAATGCACTTTGCTGGGCAGACCGCAGCGCACAACTCGCAACCGATGCACTTCTCCATGCCGTCTTCGTAACGATTCAACACGTGGCGGCCATGCAGGCGCTCGGGCTTGGCAATCTTTTCGTCCATGATTTCGGCACGCTTCGACGACTCGCCCGTTTTTGATTTGCTGATGGCCTTGCGGCGCACGCGGCCGCCCGAATACTGCGTGGTCACCTGATTTTTTCCGCCACGCTGACGCATGGTGACGAGGAAGCCTCCGAAGTAACCCATTAGAACATCGACCCTTCCGCCTCGCGTTGTTTGGCGCTAACGCTAAACGCCAGTTGCAACAACACGTAGCAAATACCCAGTACGACAACCGAGACCACAGTGACTGCAACGGTGTTCCATCCCTGATCGCGGCCAAGGCGCTGCGCGGCAAGCAACATGAACCAGCCAAGTGATGCAGGGATGAGTACTTTCCAACCGAGGTTCATCAACTGGTCGTAACGGAAGCGCGGCAGTGTTGCGCGCAGCCATACATATACATAGAGGAACACGAGCACTTTCAGGAACAGCCAGACGGTGCCTTCCAGGCCATTTGGAATGAGCGGAATGTCGAGCACGACGCCGCGGAACGCAATGGGTTGCGGGCCGCCGAAGAACAGCGTGACCATAAGCGCGCTCATGGTGATGGTGTTCATGAATTCGGCGAGGAAAAACAGTGCGAAGCGGATGGACGAATATTCGGTGTTAAAGCCGCCAACCAATTCTTGTTCGGCTTCCACCAAGTCGAACGGCGGACGATTGAGTTCGGCAGTTGCCGAGATGAAGAAGATGACGAACGGAACCAAGCCAGTTGCAACAACATTCCAAGTGCCCAATGTGCCTTGCGCATTGACGATGCCGCTTGTGGACAGAGTGCCGGTAACGAGGAAAACGGTTGCCAACGACATGCCAAGTGATGCTTCGTAACTGACCATCTGTGCAGATGCGCGCACCGAGCCAAGCAGCGGATATTTAGAACCGCTGGCCCAGCCAGCAAGCATGATGCCGTAGACGGCAATTGCGGAGATTGCAAGTGCGAACAACACGCCAACTGGTGGGTCGGCAAGTTGCACGCGGGTTTGCTCGCCAAACCACGTGACCATGCCGCCGTTGCCGTCGCGATAGTCGCCACCAAGCGGGATGACGGAAAACGCAAGAAACGCGGGAACAAACGAAAGAAACGGCGCGAGTTTGAAAACAAAACGGTCGGCGCGCTCGGGGATGAGGTCTTCCTTAAAGAACAGCTTGGTGCCGTCTGCAAGTGTTTGCAGCAAACCAAATGGGCCGGCCTTGTTGGGCCCGATTCGGTTGCCCATGCCCGCAACCACCTTGCGCTCGAACCACACCATGAGCATGGTTGCAACGAGGCCGGTAACAAATACGGCCAACACTTTGAGCAACACAATAATGAGCGGCGTCCAGAGCAAGTCGCCAACGAGCAGCGGATCGATCGCGAAGATGTTGATCATGCGATTTTCTCGATTCGCACGTCGCACACGTGGCTAGAGCCGTCAATAAGTTCGCGGGCGTCGGCGCCAGGTTGATTGAACGCAATTTGAGCGGTTCCCTTGAGTACGTCTTCGCTTTCAAAAATTGGAAGCAGCACTGTTGCTCGGGGCGAGGTGACCTTGACGTTGTTGCCAACATCCACGCCAAGTCGGGCGCGATCGAGCGGATGAATAGTTACGCCGGCGCCTGGTGCCAGGTGTGCAAGCGACGGGCTGTTGGCCGTGCCGATTGCTGCGTCGTACAACTTGCGGAACATGACCACGCGGTAGTCGTACGAATTTCGATCTTGGGCTGCGAATGGTGCGCGCGCCATGGTGATTGGTGTTGGGTGTTGCATCATGACGCCGTCGTGACGTACTGCCCGCGCATCGGCGGCGGGAGCGAATGCGGCAACGGTTGCCACCATTTTGTTGTGAACATCGGCGTACGACTCGAAGCCCAAGTCGATACCCGCCTCGGTTGCCAACTCAACGGCAATCATCCAGTCTGGGCGCGATGTTCCCTTCGGCGTAATTTTCTGGGCCACGTCACTAATTCGGCCTTCGATATTTGTTGTGGTGCCAACTTTTTCGCCGTAGGCGGCAGCAGGGAAAATGATGTTTGCTTGCGATGACGACTCGGTGATGAAGGTGTCGATGGCAATGACGTTGCGTGCGCCGTTGATTGCACGACGGGCCAAGTCGGCATCGGGCACATCGCGCAGCGGGTCGGCGCCAAGCAACACGAGGCACTCGATTTTGCCAGCAGCTGCAAGCTCCAGCATCTGCGTGGTGTCGGCTGCACCGTTTTGTGGTGCGAGGCCTGCGGTAATTGCGCCGCGCACGTTGCCACGGCGAAGCACTGGCAAAACTTTGGCATGCGGCGCAAGGTGCAATATTTCGCCAAGTGCGTGTACCACCGAGTCGGCAGACTCGGCCAAGTTCATGCGGCCGACAACAACCACTGCCGAGCCGCTGTTGATCTGTTCGATTACGGAAGCATCGAGGGCTGCAACTGCTTGGGCGGTTTTGCCTGGCTCCACTTGCAGGCTCTTCCATGCATTTTGTGTAAGGCCAGTTGGGCGCGAAGTGAACTCGACAATGCGGGCCGTGCGCTTTTGCGCGGCATCACGCACGCGAAGGAACAAGACAGGAAGTTCTTCCTTCAAGTCGGGTGTGAGCAGAACGATTGTTTTTGCGGTTCCAAGGTCGTCGATGGTTGCTTGCGACAACGAAAAGATTTCGGCTGGGAGGCCGTCGGCAAGTTGGCAGTCGCGTTGATCGACACCGAGTGCATCGGCAAAAGCGGCCCAGGCAAAGGCATCTTCGTTGGTACCACGGGCGCCACCGATGATGCCAACAGATTGCAGCGACACGGCAAGTGCAGTGCGCAACATGCGCGAGGCTGCATCGACTGCGCTTGACCATGAGGCCGCAACGAAACTTCCGTTTGCGTCTTTGATCAGTGGCGTAGTGACGCGATTGTCGGAATTTACTGATTCGAAGTTGAAGCGGCCCTTGTCGCACAGCCAGCCCCAGTTGACTGGGTCGATGTCGACGCCTTGATAACGCACAAGTTCGTCACGACTGCTTTGCACAACGGTGCGGCAACCAACCGAACACGTGGTGCAGGTGCTCTCCACCTGGTCCAAGTCCCATGGGCGGGCCTTGAAGCGATATGGCTTTGCGGTGAGTGCGCCAACTGGGCAGATCTGCACGGTGTTGCCCGAGAAGTACGAGCTAAACGGCTCGTCGGGAAATGTATTGACTTGGGTGTTGTTGCCGCGGCTTGTGAATGAGATAAGCGCATCGCCCGCAACTTCGTCTGCGAAGCGCGTGCAACGATCGCACAAGATGCAACGCTCGCGATCGAGGAATACGTTGTCGGAAATTGGAATTGGTTTTTCGTAGTGACGCTTTTCTTCTACGTAACGGCTCTCGCCCGGGCCATGGCTGAAAGCCTGGTCTTGCAGCGGGCACTCGCCGCCCTTGTCGCACACTGGGCAATCCAGCGGATGGTTAGCAAGAAGCAATTCGAGCACACCCTCTTGCGCTTTTTTGACGCCTTCGGTTGCTGTGCGAACCACTTGGCCTTCGGCAACAGGTGTCATGCACGAGACAACCATCATTGGGCCGCGTGGGCCTTCCACTTCCACCAAGCATTGGCGGCACATGCCGACTGGTGTCATGCGTGGGTGATAGCAAAAACGCGGAATGAATTCGTTTGCGTCGTCGGCTGCGGCAATGACAAGGTCGCCCTTTTTCGCAGTAACGGCCTTGCCGTTAATCGTGAGGCTGACTGCTGTTGGGTCTGGCGTCGTCATGATGCTGCTGCCACTGCAGTTACGGGAATGGTGATGCGCTTGGTAACGCGCGATTCGAACTCGCTTCTAAACAGCGTGAGCGCCGAGTGCAACGGAGCAAACGCCGAAGGCCCAACGAAACAGATTGTTGTCATCTTGTAAGGAAACGGAACTGCTGCGAGGCCGAGCGCTTCGTTCGATGCGTGCGGGAAGTCTCCCGGGCAAATCATTGCGCCAACTTCCAGCATTTGTTGCAAGTCGGCGTCGGTGCCCTTGCCTTCAACAACGCGAGTGAGGATTCGCTCGAGCCAGGTGCCGCCTTCGCGACATGGCGTGCATTTGCCACACGATTCGTGCGCATAAAAACGTGTCAGCGTGAGTGCGGCGGCGGGAATGTCGGTGGTGGAGTCCATCACCATGATTGCGCCCGAACCGAGCATGGAACCCGCGGGCCCAACTTGGCTTGCTTCAAACGGTAAGTCCAACTGGTCTGGTGTAAACCACGGTGCCGAACCGCCACCAGGTACGAATGCTTTCAGTTCGTTGTCGTTGCGAATGCCGCCGCAAAATTCGGCGCCGTATAACAAGTCGCGAAATGTGGTGGTTCCGTTGATGATCTCGTACACGCCTGGGCGCTTGACATGACCGCTTACTGCAACCATGCGCGTGCCCGGCGAAGTTTTTGTACCGATTGCGTTGTATGCGTCTGCGCCATTGACGGCAAGCCATGGCAAGTTGGCAAGTGTTTCCACGTTGTTGACGATGGTTGGCTGGCCGTACAAACCATTTGCGGCAGGAAAGAACGGTGGCTTCAGGCGCGGCATGCCGCGGTTGCCTTCGAGGCTTTCAATAAGCGCGGTTTCTTCGCCCACCACGTATGCGCCAGCACCCCAGTGCAAAACGATGTCGACGGAGAAGTTGGAACCCAAAATGTTTTTGCCAACAAAGCCGGCCGCATATGCCTCGTTGAGTGCGGCAGCAACGCGCTCTTGTGCAAGCGCCATCTCGCCGCGAATGTACAAGAAGCATTGCGACAGACCAGCCGCGTAACACGCGATGAGGCAACCTTCAATCAGTTGGTGCGGGTCGCGCTCCATCAGCAGGCGGTCCTTATATGTGCCTGGCTCGCTCTCGTCGCCGTTGACAACCAAATAACGCGGCCACACTTGTTGCGGAGTTAAGCCCCACTTGGTGCCAGCAGGGAAACCTGCCCCGCCTCGGCCCAGCACTGTTGCTTTTTTAACTTCTTCGTGTACTTCGGCTGCGGGCAGATGCAACGACTTGCGCAAACCTGCGTAGCCACCTGTTGCCATGTAGCGCTCGAGTGTGAACGAGTCGGCATATTCGAAGCGCGACGTGACGATCTTTGGTCGGTCGCCCGCTACAAAGCCAGGTGCGTGTGCGTATGTGTTTGTCACAGCGCGGCCTTTCCGTCCATCCATGCGGGGCCGTCTACAACATCTTCTGGAGCAACTGCGCCTACACCCTTGTCGGCAGGGATGCGCTGGCGCACGGTGGCAACAGTGCCGTGCGGAGGAATTTCGTTATCGAGTTTGCCCGAGCGCAAGTCGTCGATGAGTGCGTCGAAGTCGGCTGGGGTTACACGAAACCGGTAGCGATAATTGACTTGCAGCGTTGGCGCCTCGGTGCAAGCGGCCTGACACTCGGCATGCGCAAGTGTGAACATTCCGTCTTGAGTGGTGCCGCCTGGCTTTACGCCAAGCACGTGTTCGGCGTGATGCATCAGTTCTTGAGCACCCATCAGTGCGCACGACATGGTTCCGCACATGTTGATGAGATATTTGCCAACTGGCTCGAAGCGGAACATCTCGTAGAACGATGCCGTTCCGTACACCTCGGCAGAAGTGACGCCGACGAGTTCGCCAAGATGCACCATAGATTCGCGCGTGATGTAACCGTTTTGTTCTTGCGCCAAATGCAGCAGCGGGATGAGTGCCGACTTTGGTCGTGGGTAGCGAGCAATGATCTCTCTAGCTGTTGCCACGTTGGCGTCGTTCAGTCGGCTCATCGGTCTACCTCGCCAAGCACTGGGTCGACCGATGAAATAACGGCAACGGCGTCGGCAACAAGGCCGCCGCGCATCATGTGCGGGAGGGTCTGGATGTTGACGAAACTTGGTGCGCGAACGTGCATGCGGTACGGGGTTGGCGAGCCATCGCTGGCAATGTAACAACCAATTTCGCCGCGTGGGCTTTCGATTGCCACGTACACCTCGCCCTCGGGCACTTTGAAACCCTCGGTGAAAATCTTGAAGTGGTGAATGAGCGCTTCCATCGACTCGTCGATTCGTGCGCGTGGCGGAGGCGTCACTTTTTTGTCTTGAATTCGGTAGTTGCCGCCGGGCATACGATCGAGAATTTGGCGAACGATGCCCATCGACTCGCGAATTTCGGCAAGACGAATGGCATAACGATCGAAAGCGTCGCCATAGCTACCGACAATGACGTCAAACTCCAGTTCGGGATACTTCATGTAAGGCATGTCGCGGCGCAAGTCCCACGCCACGCCGGTGCTGCGCAAGATTGGGCCAGTGGCGCCGAGTGCAATTGCCTCGTCGCGTGTGATTACACCAACACCCTGCAGGCGCTCACGCCAGATGGGCTGATTGGTCATCAAGATGTCGTACTCGCCCAAACGATCAGGCAACATATCGAGAATTTCGAGCACGTCATCGCGCCAGCCCGCTGGCATGTCGGCGGCTACTCCACCAGGGCGAATGAAGTTGTGGTTCATGCGCAGGCCGGTCACTTTTTGGAAGAAGCGCAACACGATCTCTCGCTCGCGCCATCCGTACAACATCATTGATACGGCGCCAATGTCCATGCCGTTGGTTGCCATAAACAACAAGTGGCTGCTCATACGGTTGAGTTCGGACATGAGCATGCGAATCCACACGGCCCGCTCGGGTATTTCGCCATCGATGCCCAACAACTTTTCGGTGGCCATTGCAAAAACAAGTTCGCAGTTCAGTGGCGACAAGTAGTCCATGCGCGTGACGTTGGTGCCACCCTGCATGAACGTGAGCGACTCGCCCGTTTTTTCCATGCCAGTGTGCAAGTAGCCAATGATTGGCTTGCAACGCAGCACTGTCTCGCCCTGCAATTCCAACATCAGACGCAACACGCCGTGGGTGCTTGGGTGTTGCGGGCCCATGTTGATGATCATTGTTTGGTCTTCGCCCGGGTCGGCAGCAACGTCTGCCAACAACGCAGCGTCGGCCTCGCTCATGCGCAACACTGCACCAACTTCGCGCAGCACTTCCTTTGCGGTCAGTTCGCTACGCGAACGAAGTTCTTGGTTGCCTTCAAATGTTCCGGCTGCTGCAATGGTCATGATGCTGCGCCTTTGAATTGCACAGGAATGCGGCCCTGCGAATAGTCCTTGCGCAACGGATGGCCGTCCCAATCTTCGGGCATCAAGATGCGGGTGAGGTCGGGGTGCCCAGTAAAGGCAATGCCGAAGAGGTCGAACACTTCTCGCTCCATTGCCTCGGTACCTGGGTACAGATCAAACAGCGATTCGATCGATGCGTTGCTTTCTGCAACCTGAACTCGCACGCGCAAGCGCTTGCGGTCGCGCAGTGACAACAAGTTGACGACGATCTCGAAACGCTCGGGCGCGATGGCTTCCGGAAGCGTTCGGCCTGGGTGCGTGAGAAAGTCGACGGCCGTTAGGTCGACGCACATCTCGAACCCATCATCGACAAGTTGCTTCATCACTTGCACATACTGCGCGCGCGGAACGAACAACACTTGTTGCCCGTGAGAGTCTCTCAGGGCGCACCCGTGCAGTGTTTCGGTTTCGCTCATGACGATTAGCGCGATCCGAGGACTACTGGTGTGGTGATGCCAGCAGGAATTTCTTGAATGTGAACATTGGCGCCTGCGCCATTTGCGGCGCGTCGCTTCATAATTTCACCGTCTTCTATTAGTTGGTGCAGAGTTTCAATTGCGTGAATGAGCGTTTCTGGTGTTGGTGGGCAACCCGGCGCATACACGTCAACGGGAACAATTTGATCAACACCTTGGACAATGGCGTAGTTATTAAACATGCCGCCGCTGCTGGCACAAACGCCCATGCTGATGACCCACTTTGGTTCCATCATTTGGTCGTACACCTGTCGGAGAACAGGGGCCATTTTTTGGCTCACGCGGCCCGCAACAATCATGATGTCGGCTTGGCGCGGTGATGCCCGGAACACTTCCATGCCGAAGCGTGCGATGTCGTAGTGCGGCGCGCCAGTGCCCATCATTTCGATGGCGCAGCATGCCAAGCCAAAGGTTGCGCCCCAGCTAGAGCGCGAACGCGACCACTTCACGAGGTCTTCTATGCGGCCCGTTAGGAAGTTGTGATTGACACCCTCGAGGCCGTCATCCAATACGTTGCGTGCGAGGCCCATTACGCGGCCGTCTCTTCGCGGCCTTCAAGACCAACGCGTTTTACCGTGCTCAACATTGTGCGCGTGGGGGACTTCATCGGGTCGTCGCCCATATCGATGCGAACTGCTTTCTTCAATGGGCCCCAATCCAGCGCACCGCGCGCGATGGCGTAGACGAAGGCAACAAAGAACACAGCGCTAAATGTAAGCATCTCGAGAAATGCGTAGGTTCCGAGCGACTCACGCGCAACAGCATACGGATACATGAAAATGATTTCGATGTCGAACATGATGAACAACATTGCAATGATGTAAAAACTGACGGGAAAGCGCTCGGGTGCCTCACGGCTTGGAACAATTCCACATTCGTATGGCGCAGACTTTGCGGTGTTGGGCCTGCGCGGCGCAAGCAATAACGAAGCCACCGAACTGAGGCCTCCAAAAATTATGGCGAGCACCATCAAAACGATGATTGGAAGGTACTGCCCCATTACTTTCGCCTACGCCTTCGCGGGCAACTGTTTGGCGCTCAGATTGGCGCGAAGCATCATGTCGCGTCGGTGGAGCAACCAGCACAAAATGAAGAAGATGATGCCCGAGCCAAACGTGATCAGAATGGCAGGCTGACGCTTTGCGCCTAAGTCACGAATCATGTGTACGTAACGGTGCGGCTGCGTGCTGTCGACAATGGCTCGCGCAGGTGCACGGCCAGGTTCGGTTAGTTGCTTCACCACAGGAACCACTTCTACTAACGCATAACGAGGCTTGTGGAAGAAGGCGAAGAAGTCGATTGCGTCGCTGATCTTTGGGTAACGCTCGCCACCCCGATCGAATGCCGCAACCGACAAATATTCGCCGCCAGCAAACTCTTCTGCTTCAATTTGCAGAATGTTGTCGGACGCAGCGACAGCCTGACCGCGCTGTGGGTCGGACTCTTCGAGCAAGTTCCAACCTTCTTCTTGCAGCGCGGCAGAAATGGCTGCAGCATTTGCAACTGGGTCGTTGCCCAACGACGGCGTAGTTTCCAAAACCTCGGCCCCAACCAAGAAACTGCCGTCTCGAACAATGGTGATCGGCTCGGCAGGCTTCCACGTTGGAGTGGGGCCCGAAAGTCCAATGCCGTACACCCACCAAATTGCGCCCATGGTCATCATCCAGCCAAAAAAGCTAGCGAGGACTACCAAAAAGCCAAGACGTGCGCCAAGGTTCGTGCCAACAACAAGATAGGTGCCACCGATGAGTACGACAACGGAGATAAGAACAACAACGATGCCGCGAAGCCCGGGATTGAAATCAATTGCGAGCAAAGTATTCAACATTTATAAACCTCTTACGTAATCGACAACTGCAGAAATCTGTTCGTCGGTGAGCATCGAGCCGAACGCTGGCATGCGGCCACTACCTTGACCCTGCTCGCCATATCGCTTGCCATATTCACTTCCGTCCTCAATGAAACTAATCATGTCGGATTTTTGCGGAAACTGGCGAACAGCCGAACCGCCGGTGAGGTTGGGGCCGAAGCCGCCGCCGCCGGTGATTTGTGGATCGCCATATGACCAGCCCTTGGTGTGGCATCGTGCGCACGAGTAGTTTCCGCTACCCAAATCCAAATTGAACAATGCTTCGCCGATAGTTGAATAGGTTCCGACTTTGACCAGTCGTTCTGCTTCGGTTTGGATTTCTTCTTGCTTAGCAACCGGCAAGTGCCCGCCGTCGCAAACGCGTGCGTCGGCGTCTACTACCAAGCAATTCTCACGCGGAATTTGAATGCTTTTGAGATAATCGATCAGGGTTTGGATTTGCTGATCGTTCAGTGGTCCGCCGCCTTTGAGGCCCCAAGCCGACATCGGTGAAAACGGACGTCCGTAATCCAAAATAAAGCGAACTTCTTCTTCGCTGTAGCGGTAATAAACCGTGTTGATCGCTGGTGCTTTCCAACTGATTTCCTTTACTTCGCCAGTTTTCGGGTCGGCCATCGTGGTATTCGCAGCGCCACCAGTCCCACCCATGCCGCCGTGACAACCAGCGCAGTTGTAGCCGTCATTTGCGGTGACATCAAAAAGGTTTCCACCCCAGTGTTCAAAAATGGTGTCCCATTCTTTGATTGCTCCTGCCTGACGGCTTGGCTCCAAAATCCAATACAGCGGCAACGTGATGGTGATGACGGCAAGAAACAACAAGCCAATCAACTGCGTGCGCTCGATCTTCTTACCTTCAAGAATTTCGTCGTCGTAGTAGGGCTTACGGTTTGCAGCCAACTCGATTTCGGAACCGATTTCCGCACGGCTCTTGCGAATATTGAAAAGGCCGTAAACAATCCATCCACCAATAGCGGTAATCAGTACGAACCAGGCAATGTCGGTAGTAACTGCTGCGAACATCAGTGACCTCCACCCACGCAGTGTGGGCCTTCTGCTTCTTGTCCTGTGGTGTTGGTGCCAATTGGTGGGCCACCAAACACGGTTCCTGTGTCAACGACAAGGATTCCGTTGGCAACAGAAACGCCGAAGTGATCCATGCCGCGCGGTGCTGGGCCGCCCTTTTTTTCACCAACTCGGTTGTATTGCGAACCGTGGCATGGGCATTCGAACCACTGCGAGCTTGAGCACTCTGGAACACGGCAGCCAAGGTGCGGGCACTTTTGATACAACGCCATCACTCCTGCTTCCAAGCCGGCGAACACGGTTGTCTGCGCACCGTAAACAGCCTTGGCTTTGGACAACCCTTCACGTGGATATTCGGTGATCCATGCACGTGCTTGCGGAACGTAATAAAAGCCCTTGTTGGAGCGAATCTGACCGATGACGTCATCGATATTGCCAATAGTGATCTTGGAACCGAAGCCGCCGGAAGATCCCTTCCAGAGGAATGCAATTACGGACGCTCCAAAACCGCCGAGGCTTGCACTCATCAGCGTGACGCTTGCGCGGTTAAAAAACTGTCGACGCGTTACGCCCAATGCTTCTGCATCTGGCGGCGACCATGGCTCGATTTCTGCTTTTGGTGCAGCAAGAACAACGCTGCGCGATGCAGAGGCTGCTGCTTCTACTTGGCGGCCAGTCATTGCTTCAGGATTTACTTTGCCGCGGTCCTTTTTGCGTGTTTCACGCGCAAGCGAGCCAACGCCACGTACGTCTTTTCGACGCACACCAGTAAGGACAAGGCCAATGGCTGCAACGACAAGCACTGCAACTGCGATGGTGATGATTTGTGAGGTACTCATATATATACGTGTCGCCTTAGAGCTCGAAGAAGATTCCGTCACGCCATGGGAACGTGAAGTTGAAGCCTGGACCGCGGAAGAACGAGCCGATGATCACCAATACCGCCCAGAACATGAGATGGACGGTGAAGAGGCTGGTCATAAACTTGCGGTCTTCTGGTTTGTTTGATGGGTTGCGATCCATGAATGGAGCAAACATCAACGCAATGAGACCCATGCCTGGCAGCGTTACACCAGCAATCATCGGGTGGAACATGGTGAGCAACTCTTGCAAGCCCAAGAAGTACCACGGTGCTTTAGATGGGTTTGGTGTTTGGTTGAAGTTTGCAGCGCGCAGCAATGGTGCGTTGACAAACCACGAGAACATAAACAAGAACGCTGTGCACGCAAGCGACGCGACGAATTCGATGCCGAGCAAGTGAGGCCATGTGTGCACCTTGTCGACAGGCACTGCTTTCACATCTTGAATCGAACCTGATTTAACAACGGTGAGCAAACGTTGCGTGTGCCCGCCCGGGCCCGCGCCAGTTGGCAAACCGCCCGCGGCTGGGGCGGCAACAACGGCAGTTGTTGGACGATCGGCAACGGCTACACCGCCACTTGCGCCAGCCTTCGCTGCCTTACTGCGCTCTAATAAATGTGCAGGGATGCGCGAGTCTGTTGCTGAAGCGGCTTCACTTGCGCCGGCGCCAGATTCGGCGGCGGCTTTATCGCGCGCGGCTTGCGCACGCTTTAAGAGGTGCTCTGGAATTTCGGTCATGTCAGATCATCCTTTCGGTGCGTACAGCGATCACAATGGGCCCGAAATTCCGCCATCTTTACGCACTCGCCAGAAGTGAATGGCGAGGAAGATAACTGTGACGAACGGGAAGAGCAGTACGTGCAACACGTACCAACGAAGCAATGTTTCGGCCCCGATTTCGGTACCGCCTAAGAGTACGAAACGAACTTGCGAACCAATGACCGGCGAATAGCCCATCATGTTGGTGCCTACGGCAACGGCCCACAATGCAAGTTGGTCCCACGGCAACAGGTAGCCGGTGAAGGACAAGAGCAATGTAAGCGTGAGCAAAATAACGCCGATCACCCAGTTGAATTCGCGCGGTGCTTTGTATGCACCGTGGTAAAAAACACGCGCCATGTGCAAGAAAACGCTGAGCACCATGAGGTGAGCGCCCCAACGATGCATGTTGCGCACCATCAAGCCGAACGTCACGGAAGTTTGCAGCGACTGAATGTCTTGCCATGCATCGGCCGCAGTTGGTCGATAGAAGAACATCAAGAAAATACCTGTGACGGTGAGCAAAATGAACAAGAAGAAGCTGAGGCCGCCGAGGCACAGCGTGTAACTCACTTTTACCGCATGTCGCTTCACTTTTACTGGGTGCAAGTGATAGAGCACCGAGTTCATGATCACGTACGAACGGTTACGCGGCGAGTCGGTGTAGCCCTTACGGAAAATTGAGCCCGGTCGGAAAATTGAGTTCCACACCTGGCTGCCGAGTAGCGCCTGACCCAATGCAGCGCCACGCTCTTTCAGCGTGAGGCGGGGCTTTTCTTCGATTGTGCTTGCCATAACTATTTCTCCGTGTTCCTGAAACTTCTACAACCGCAGTCCGTAGGCATAGCCATGGTTGGCCGTGCGCATGTGTGAATCACCTGTTGCCGCCGGCGCGCCAACTTTGCCCATAATGATGACTCCTGTTGGGCAACGATCAACGCACAACGCACAACGTGTGCACACATCGTCGTCGATAATGAACAACACATTGTCCGATGGATCGGAGCCCGGCATCTCGGTGCCTTGCGCCTCGGCAATTGCCTCGGGCGAAACCATGTGAATGCACTTCCATGGGCAGATGTCCACGCAGCCTTCGCACATGATGCATTCGCTCTGATCGATATGTATGAACTGCTTTGGCTTGACTGCCTTGGAGAGATAGTCGGCATCGACCTCGACGAGTTGATACTCATCGGACCATTCCGGCATTGGTGGGTTGGCGTCAGTCTTTGTCATGTCAATCAGTTTTTACGCATCAACGGACGACCGTATGTGGATGTTTCGATCTCTTGTGGCTTCACGTTCCCGCGATTTTGCCACCACTTAAACAGATAAATCATGAGACCAATGAAAATGGCATGAATAACTACGACGAGGATGTCACGAACTGCTTCGTAACTCATGTCGAATGGGAATGGGCCGCCAAGTGACTTCGGCTTCAAGATGTCGAATGGCCCGAAGATGATGTTGTCTTTGCGCCAACCCAAGTTTTTGTCGGCATGGTCAATGAATTGGTGAGGCACCACTCCGAACGCAATGAACATGACGGCAAAGACATATGTGGCGCCAAAAATCGCTTCACCCCACGTTGCTTTGCGATCTACCGGACGTCGTTTACCAACGAGCACAATGGCGTACGACATCGCGAGAGTGAGCGCAAACGAGAAGATAAACGCTTGGTTCATTCCAGGCCATCGAAGAATGTCTATTGCCAGCATGGGTCGCAGGGATTACCTTCTCTAGTCAGTGCACCTTGTAAATACGCTTCCGAGACTAGTCGGGAAGGGTGCAAATTGGCGCAAACAGCCACATCGTGCAATCGTGCAGCCCTGTGACCTTGCGCACTTGGAGCCCCCACGCCTCCTACATATTGGTTCAAGCGCTCCAAGTTGATTTAGAGTAGAACACCGTGACCGAGATACCAGAACACCTGCTGAAGCGCTCGAAAGAACGTCGCGGCGCGCTGGCGGGCGAAGCGGGTGACGCGGCCCCTACAGCACCCGCCGCCTCTGCCCCCGCAGTTGCTCAGACTGCGAAGGTTCTCGTTGCACCCGATGCGCCGCCACCACCACCGAAACCAGATCCTGCCTATGTCACTGCCGCGAAAACGCGCAAGAAGATTCCGTTCTGGGCAATGGCAACACTCAGCTTGCTTCCGTTGTGGGCATTCATTTATCTCTTGGCATTACAACCGCGAGAACAAAACGTCGAGGGCCCACTTGCAATCGGTGCCAGCGTTTACGGATCGTGCGCGGGATGTCACGGCGCAGCGGGCCAAGGCGGAGCCGGTCGTGCATTTGCAAATGGTGAAGTACTAAAGACCTTCCCAAAGATTGAAGACATGCTCAATTTCGTCTACACCGGAAGCCAGGCCTATGTCGCCAAGGAACTTACGGTGTACGGAGACCCGAATCGCGAAGGTGGCGCACACGCACCGCTTTCGTACAACGGCAACCCCATGCCGCAGCAGGGCCAAATGCTGGGCGGCGCACTAACCGAAGCAGAGATTCTTGGTGTTGTGTGCCACGAGCGTTACGCGCTTGGCGGTGCCGATGCAGCTAGCGAAGAGTGGATAGAGGAATTCGAAACGTGGTGTTCACCAGAGTCTGAAATTTTCCTTGCTCTCGAAAACGGCGCTACTTCGTTTGCAACACTGGACAAAGATTTTGCCTCGCGTCCAAAGCCACCAGCATTTGTTGGCACCGAAGCACGCCCTTCGGCTAAATAACTACTGAGACTTGCAGATCACTTCGGTGATCTCGTCAGCAAGAATATCCAGCATTGAAATGCTGTTAGACGAGTACTTGGTGATGAATTCTCGAAGCGTTGCCGTCTCGGATTCGCACGTGCGATCTACGCCGTTTGCAAGTTTGATAACCAAATCGTTTTGCAGCACTCCCAAATCGCCACCAGCTTGCATATCAACCAGCGCGGGAAGCGTAAGCATTTGCTTTCCGTTCTTTTCATCTGCCGGCACATAGGTAAACCAGATCACTGCTGGGCCCAACATGTCGGCAAGCAGCACGCATGCGTACGGGTCGGAGAAATTTGTGCACGATACATCGCTTGGCGTTCCGTCGACAATGGAAACGATTCTCCCATCGTCCAAGGTCATCGTGATGTTGCCAACCGTTTTTCCGTTGTCAACCTGCCACCCTTCGTCGGGCTGAGTGACCGTCACCGCTGCAATCAAATCAATGTTGTGTAAGGCCCGTGAATTGCCGGTTGCCGATGATCCGCCTGAAACGAATGCGTACATGCCAAAGGTGACAAGACCAAGCACCGCAAGCACGCCGAAGGTTGCCCACAGCCGTGCGGAAAGAAACAGGCGCATGCAATAAATCTATTGCGCGCGAACAGCACTGGCTGCTGCGCGGTATGCGGCTTCGCCCAACTGCTGCATCACGGCATCGTCGTGACCAACACCAACGAATAGGGCCTCGTAAGCACCGGGAGCCATTGCTACGCCTTCGCGCAACATGGCGTGGAAAAATGCTGCGTACATTTTTTCGTTGGTCTGCTTTGCTTCGTCGAAATTTGTTGGAATGTCATTGCCGAAGAATGCTCCGACGAGCGTGCCAACCACAGGAAACTGCGCCACAATGCCCGCACTTGCGCATGCGTCGCGCAAGATAGTTGCCAGTTGACGCGCGCGCGCCGAAAGTTCCATATACACATCGGGCGTCAGTTCATTCAGTGCAGCAAGGCCCGCGGCAGTTGCCAGCGGATTACCTGCAAGGGTTCCCGCATGGAACACTTTGCCAATTGGCGTGAGGTGCTCCATGACCGAGCGCGATCCGCCGATTGCGCCGATAGGCAGCCCACCACCAATTACTTTTCCGAAACATGTGATGTCGGGACGAACGTCGTACTTCGCTTGTGCACCGCCAGACCCAAGGCGAAAGCCGGTGATGACCTCGTCGAAAATAAGTAGTGCGCCTGCCTTGTCGCATGCTGCGCGAAGGCCTTCAAGAAAGCCCGCGGCCGGCGCAACGACGCCCATGTTGGCTGCCACTGGTTCGACAATTACTGCGGCAACATCGTTGCCAATTTCGGGAACAACGTTGTACGGAACAACGAGCGTGTTAGCAACTGCTTCTTCCGGAACGCCGGCAGTGCCAGGGATGCCAAGCGTTGCAACTCCACTACCACCGGCTGCCAATAAGGCGTCGGTTGCGCCGTGGAAGTTTCCGTGAAACGTAATGATGCGTTTGCGACCAGTTGCGCCGCGAGCAAGACGCACAGCGGTGCTTGTTGCTTCCGTGCCGCTGTTCATGAGACGCACCCGTTCGCAGCTTGGCACTCGCTCGCGAATTGCTTCGGCAAGTTTCATTTCTCTTGGGGTTGGTGCACCAAACGATGTGCCGTCGCCTGCGGCTGCCACAAGCGCCGAAGTAATTGCGCGGTGCGCATGACCCAGAATGACCGCGCCATAACTTTGCACGAGGTCGATATACCGCTTGCCCTCGACATCAAAAATGTGTGCACCTTCGCCACGGGCAACGATGTACGGTTCGCCACCAACGGCTTTAAACGCACGAATTGAAGAGTTGACGCCGCCCGGAATTGCTTCGGCGGAACGCGTGTACAGCGCGTGGTTGTTAGCAATTCCCTTGCCAACACAAACAGTCGCCGTGCAACCCGCAGTAACGCAAGACGTGGGGTCGCACAACGGAATCATTGACATTTCAGCGATTGTTCTCGGCAAACCAGCGAGCAAAATACGTGAGAATAATGTCTGCTCCTGCGCGCTTCACTGCGGTTAGTTGTTCGAGTGCAACTGTGTCGTGGTCGATCCAGCCGTTTGCGGCAGCGGCCTTGATCATGGCGTATTCGCCACTGACGTGATAGGCGGCAATTGGTACATCAACACGTGCACGCACCGACGAAATAACGTCGAGATAACTGAGTGCTGGCTTGATCATGACAATGTCGGCGCCTTGCTCGATGTCGGCAAGCACCTCGCGCATCGACTCGCGCGCATTGCGCCAATCCTGTTGGTAGCCCTTGCGGTTTCCGCCACCTGCAATTTGCACATCTACTGCGTCGCGGAATGGGCCATACAGCCCCGACGCGTACTTTGCCGAGTACGCCATGATCGCAACGTTGTTGAAACCTGCTGTATCGAGTGCGTGACGAATTGCGCCAACCTGTCCGTCCATCATGCCGCTTGGCGCAACAACATGTGCGCCCGCCTGTGCCTGTGCCAGCGCCGCCTTGCAATAAATTTCTAGCGTCTTGTCGTTATCGACATTGCCGTTTTTGTCGAGCACGCCACAATGGCCGTGGCTGGTGTATTCGTCTACACACAAGTCGGCCATCAACACCATTCGATCGCCAACGTCTTCTTGCAATTGCTTCAAAGCAACTTGCACAATGCCGTTCGGGTCGAACGCCCCAGAACCCACTTCGTCTTTTTTCGCGGGAACACCAAACAGGATCACGGCGGGCACGCCAAGGTCGGCAAGTTGTTTCACTTCGGTTCGCAATGATGCGAGAGTGTGCTGCATCACGCCTTCTAGCGAGGAAATGGGCTGTGCCTCGGTTATGCCTTCGCGCACGAACAAAGGCGCCACAAGATCTTTTGTGGAAAGTTGAACTTCGGCCACCAAGTCGCGCATTGCCGAACTTGAGCGCAGACGACGGGGGCGAGATTGCGGAAACGCCATGCACATAAGGCTACGGGTTGGGTTGTTGGAATAAACCACGCAACGCCGCAACAACAGCATCCGTTGTGGGCTCGCTTGCAACCGCCACATTGTGTAGCGCCGAGGCATGTGCAACAGCCTCGGTTGGTTTACCAATCGCGACAACTGCTTTCGGGGATGCGGCGCCGAACGCGGCGCACCAGGAACGAACAGCGGAACCGGAATAAAACACAACAGCATCTGCTCGTTGGGCAAGTTCCATGTCGTCGCTGGAAGGAACAACTGCTTCTGTTGTGTATGCAGCAACGGCGTCGACAACATAACCGCGCGCACGAAGGCCGTCGGCTACCGCCCCGTCTGCATCTTGCGCCTGCGCCAACAACACCCGGCCACTGCCCTGTGGAAACTGCGCCACAAGTTCATCGCCGCGCGCAATGGTTGGAACAAAGTCCACCTCAACGCCAAGTGCATCTGCAGATGCCTTGCCAACCGCAGCAAGCCTTGGCCGAATATCCATTTGCGAAAGTGCGCCAGCAACTTGAGCAGCGCCGTTTGCCGACGTAACCACTAACCAGTCGTACTGCTGCAGATGTGCCAGCGAAGCCTGTAACGCTTCGCCCTTGTCGTGTGGCCGAGCAATTGCAATGAGTGGCATTTGCACAACGTGCGCGCCGAGGGCAATCAGTTCTCGCTCTAGTTGTATTGATTGCTGCAATGGCCGGGTAAGAACTACCGTTCGCCCGGCAAGCGAGGTGCTGTTCATTGCAACGAGGCGCGAACGGCTCGCGCGTTTTCACGCGCAAATTCCAAAGCGTCGCCCAAGACTGGCAACGGCAATGCCCTCTTTGCGTGCCGATCGCTCGGCGTGTCGCCTGTTGCCATAAACATGTGCAACACATCATTCGCATCAAGATGCGCACCTACCGGCATGCTGCAACCGGCCCCAAGTTCGGCAAGAAAAGCCCGTTCGATTTCTACAGAGCGCCGAGTTGCTGCATGATCGACGACGCTCACATACCCACGCGTTGTTGCATCATCTGTTCTGCACTCCACCGCTACACAACCTTGGCCAATCATTGGCACAAACACGTTGGGATCGAGTGCTTGTGCCACATGGTGAGTGAGCCCAAGCACTTCTAGTGCCGCGATTGCCATCACGATTGCTCCGCCAGCAGGGATTTTCTCTAGACGCGTGTTGATGTTGCCGCGCAAATCAACGAACTGTAAGTCGGGCCTTGCTGTCAGCAATTGTGCGCGGCGGCGCA
Source organism: Ilumatobacteraceae bacterium (assembly GCA_036746695.1). GTDB lineage: Bacteria > Actinomycetota > Acidimicrobiia > Acidimicrobiales > Ilumatobacteraceae > UBA3006. The sequence goes on from DAIODP010000001.1 coordinate 872,739, forward strand.
CCGAACCTGTTGCAACCGTTGCGCCATGTGCCAAACCATCAAGGGTGTTCCCAACAAGTGCGTCTCGTGCGTCTCTGCGTTCGCACCATGCCGATACCGTGAGCCCATCGGTTGCCACAGACGGCAAATCTTTTGCCGAATGGATGGCCACGTCGGCAAGGCCTTGCAAGACAGCTTGCTGCACTTCTTTTACAAAAATACCTTGACCACCCAACTGATGCAGTGGCACGTCGCGTTTGATGTCACCAAGCGTTTCAACGAAAACAAGTTCGGTTGCTTCTCCGCTGGCTGCTGTTATTGCACGAGCGACAACCTCGGCCTGAGTGCGGGCCTGAGCACTCGAGCGGGTGGCGATTCGGATCATTCGATGTCGAAAAGATCGCGCAGGGCTGCGGCAATTCGCTCGCCCTGTGGCGTGCCCGCGCTGTTTTTCAACTGGACTGAGGGCGAATGCAGCAATTTTGCAACAACTGCCTTGCTCAGCGCCTCCACCGCATCGCGTTGCTCTGGCGTAAGCGCACCGAGCTTTGAGGAAAACCGTTCGAGTTCGGCGCGGCGAATTGATTCGGCGCGCTCGTGAAGTTCTGCAACGAGTGGGGCTGCCTGTCGGGAGATCGATTCCTGTGTGAATCGTTGCACTTCTTCGCCAATAATCTGACGCACCTGGTTTGCTTCTTGTTGTCTTGCGTCGATGCCCACTTGCGCCCAATCGCGTAGATCATGCAAGTCGCGCAGGGTTACGCCGGCAAGTTCGCCAACCGAATGCTCGACATCGCGAGGCATAGCGATGTCCACAATCAACAGTTGTTTGTTGTCTGCTTGTGCTCGTGCGGCATCCACAAATGAGCGAGACATGATTACTTCTCCTGCGCCCGTGCAGGTGAGAATAACGTCGGCGTGAGCCACCGCACTCGACAATTGATCGAACTTACCGACAACTGCGCCAACACTTTGCGCCAATTCCTCGGCTCGTTCAACACTGCGATTCATTACCGTCACGTGTTTTGCGCCTGCGCCGGCAAGCGCCTTGGCGATACCGGCGCCCATGTCGCCTGCACCAACCACCAAGACGTTGGCACCGCTCATGGTGCCAAGCAAATCGACCGCCATGTCTACCGCGGCATGCGACACCGATGCGGTGGAACGACTAATTGAAGTTTCGGTACGCGCGCGCTTGCCAACTTCGAGTGCCTGCCTAAACAGCATGTTCATAGAAGTACGCGCGGTGTTTTCGTTTCTCGCGCGCTCCCATGCAGTGCGCACCTGGCCAAGAATTTCGGTTTCGCCAAGCACCGCAGAATCTAAACCGCTCGCCACTTCAAACAGATGCGAGACCGCAGCATCATCGTGCTGGCTGTAGAAATGCGGGTGCATCTCGTCTGGCGTAAGCCCCGACAGTTCGCAAAAGAAGTCGCGAACGTCTGCGTATGCGCCATGAAATTTTTCGGCCAGTACATACACCTCTGTGCGATTGCACGTGGACAGCACCACCGTTTCGCGAATGTTGTCGCGCGACAATAAATCCTGCAGCGCATTTGCAAGTGCATCGCTCGAGATTGTGACCTTCTCGATCACATCAAGTGGAGCAGAGCGATGGTTTACGCCAAGAACGACTATCGACATGCCGGATCCATTTCTCGATTTCCGGGAACAGAAACATCTTCGCGTTGTTGCTGTTCGTAATAGCCAAGTATTTGCAACTCGACGCCAAGGTCGACGCTGCGAATGGAAATCTCTTCGGGGGCGTTCAAGACAACAGATGCAAAGTTGAGAATTGATCTAATGCCTGCCGCGACAAGCAAGTCGGCTGCTTGCTGTGCACTTGCCGGTGGCGTTGCAATAACACCAATGCTTACCGCTTCGTCGCGAACGATTGAAGCAAGGTCGTCAATGTGACGTACCGCAATTCCGCCAATTTTCTTGCCAACCTTTGTCGAATCGATGTCGACAATTCCCGCAACCGGAAAACCACGCGAAGAAAACCCGCTGTAGTTCGACAGCGCATTGCCCAGGTTGCCTGCGCCAACAACGACAACTTTCCATTCGTGGTGCAGCCCAAGTTCGCGCTTGATTTGGTACACCAAGTACGCAACGTCGTAACCCACGCCCCTGGTGCCGTAGCTTCCGAGGTACGACAAATCTTTTCGCACCTTGGCCGCATTAACGCCGGCTAGTGCAGCCAGTTGGTCGCTTGACAGTTGTGCGACACCGCTCGCGATCTCGCCACTCAAGATGTGCAGGTACACGGGAAGCCGAGCAACTGCGGCGTCGGGAATGCGCTTTCGCGCTGAAGCCGACGGTGTTGAAGCGAGTTTGGCCACACGGCAAGGGTAGGCGTTCGTGCATGAATTCACGAAGTCACGAGCCACTTCGATGGCCCTATTGGTTCGGGACATTCGTCACCGCCAATGAACAAACCGCCCAACTAGCCTGCGCCCATGGTCTTTGCGGCAGCCGAAAGCATGAGTGCAACCAACTCGGCCCTTGCGGGCGGGGCCGCACTCATTGCTAGTGCCTTCGCCCTATCCACGGCCGACCGCTGGCTGAAGCGACGCCAGCCGCACGAATTGGCATGGACCATTGCGATGGTGCTGTTCGCCATCGGTTCTGGCGCATTGTGGTGGGCGGAAAGTGCGGGCTGGAACCTGGCTGTTTTTAGAATCTTTTTTCTTGCCGGTGCAGTGCTCAATGTTGCTTGGTTGGCGCTTGGCACCGTCTATCTATTGACCGGTGTTGCGATTGGAAACAAGATTCGCTGGTGGCTTGTAGGACTGACAGGCTTTGCAACGGGCATAGTCGCGGTAGCACCGACTAAAAAATCGATTATTGCAACCGAGTTCCCTGTTGGCCGAGAAGTGTTTGGAGTTGCGCCGCGCGTGCTTGCCGCCATCGGCTCTGGTGTGCCTGCAGTTGTGATCATTGTTGGTGCACTGTGGTCGGCATGGCGCGTCGTGCGCAAAAAGACTCCCGCGCTTTCATTCACTGCATCGCGCAGTGTGGTGTCGCCGTGGCGGCTTGCAGTTGGAAACGTGCTCATTGCGCTGGGCACGTTGGTGCTTTCCGCAAGCGGCACGCTGGCTGGCCGGCTGGGCAAGGATCAAGCATTTGCGGTGACACTGTTGGTTGGAGTGAGCGTTCTGTTTACTGGTTTCTTGGTGGCCAGCAACTCCACTCGCGTTCGCTCAACGCAACGCGCGACGCAATACCTTGCCCGTGCCGCCAGTTGGTAGCGACTCGACAATCAACACTTTCGACGGGCACTTGTAGCGCGCAACGTGTTTTTGACACCACTCGATCACCGACTCTTCGTCTAGGTACGAGCCCGACTCGAGCACGATGTATGCACGCACTGCCTCGCCAGTGTGCGGATGCGCCACGCCCACAACTGCCGACTGCGCAATGGCAGGGTGTGCGTTAAGCACACTCTCTACTTCTGCGGGATACACGTTGAACCCGGAAACAATGATCAGGTCTTTCACGCGGTCGATCAGGAACAAATAACCGTCGTCGTCGCGAACGGCAACGTCGCCCGTGCGAAGCCAGCCCTCTGGTGTAATTACGCGCGCAGTTGCTTCCTCGTCGCGCAAATAACCACGAAATACGTTGTCGCCGCGAACCCAAATTTCTCCAGAGTCTCCGCTTTCGGCGTCGTCTCCATTTTCATCAACAAGCCGCAACTCGATGCCCGGCAACACGTGCCCGATAGATCCAACATGCACGGTGCGACCAACAGACATTGAAATAACTGGCGACGCCTCGGTGAGGCCATAGCCCTCGTGCACAACCACGCCGCATTTGTCGGCAAGCATGCGCGTGATGTCTTCCGGCATTTTTGATGCCCCTGTCAGCGCCAAGCGCACTGTGGAAAACGAGTCCGCGTTAATACCGGGCACTTGCGAAAGCGCAGTCCATACCGGCGGCGCGCCTGGCACAACAGTGACGCGGCGTTCGGTAAATGTTTCCAGCGCAGTAACTGGGTCGAAACGCTGCACCAGCACCACACTCGCGCCAACAAACATCGACAACCCAAGCACAACATTGAGCCCGAAAATATGAAACAGCGGCAACACGCCAAACACCACGTCGTGTTGAGTGAGTGGCGAAAGCTGCATCAGTTGATGCAAGTTGGAGAGCAGGTTGTGATGCGAAAGCATTGCGGCGCGGGGTGCCCCTGCCGTTCCGCTCGTAAAGATCAATGCCGCAATTGCATGCTGATCGACCTCCACGATGTTGGCTGGTGCATGTTGCAGAAGCTGGGCAAATGTTTTTGCGTTGGCAACATCGTGGCCTTCAGCCGCAACAATCAAGCGCAGTTTTTTGAGCGAGGATTGATCAATATTGTTCCAAGACGAAACCGCTGCTGGTTCGACAACGACCGCACTCGGTTGCACCTCGTCGAGTTCGCGTTGCAATTCAGCAGCAGGACTGATCAAGTTGAGAGGTACCGCGGCTGCGCCGATGCCAAGTGCGGCGAAATAACTGACCACGAAATATCGACTGTTGCCGCACAGCAGTGCAACCGTGTCGCCTGCTTCAACGCCATTGGCCAGCAATGCGCCGCGCATGCTTGCAATGTCGCGCCTCAATTCTCCGTATGAAATTGGAGTACCACGAAAAACTACTGCAGTTGCCGTTGCTGGGTGCTGCTCGACAATGCTGGCCAAATTCACTGTTTGTTATCTCCACACAATCGACAACATGCCGGCACCGAATATTGCGAGGAGTAACAGGCCGACGGCCACCGTGGTTGCTGGGCGCATGGGAAAAGATTACGCCCCTGGCGCACTCGGCGTTTGCTTCGAGCCAATTTGCACTGCAATTGCAACGCCCTGGCCAGCCTGCGGGTCGGGTTCGATGACCACAAGTTCGGTGGTGCCGAGATCCAGTTGTTGCGCGGCCGAGCCGCGGTCGATGCACAAGGCCAACATTCCAAACGAATCGACAACAAGACCAAGACCTGCACCGATCTCTGAAAAGTTTCTAACAATCGGCACCGATCGCACCACCGGTTGTTGCCCCGCTGTTGCCGCAGTTAACGAACCAATCGTGACACGCACTGGTGAACCCATATGTGCAATTTCATCGGGGCCAACATTGAGTTGGCAATTACCAAAATGATCCACCCACGTCACTTCGGCCAACATCTTGCCGTGTTCTTCGCGCGGCACAGGAACGATGCCCGGCAAAATACTTGCAACATCAATCTCGGTGCCAACTTCGCTCAGCGGGACACCGTTGCAGAGGTGCGCAGCAACCGAAGCAAAAATGTCGCGGCCTGCAAATGTTGTGCCTGGTGCAGCCAAGTGATATTCGGTTTTGTTCAGTTCAAAAGCCGCCTCGCCCCCGCCGGCAAGAGCCACGCCGGTTGCCAAAAGGCCATTATCAGGGCCAATCAAAATGCCGTCCCCGCCGCTGACGCTGACCGCAACGGCGCGACGAGCCGTGCCAACACCCGGGTCGACAATTGCCATAATCACGCCTTTAGGTACATAGGAAATTGCCCGTGCAAGTGCGAGCGAACCTGCGCGAACATCGAATGCTGCAATGTCATGAGTGATGTCGATGACATTGACATGAGGTGCGATATCTGCAACAACACACTTAACGATGCCGACAAACTCATCCGTGGTTCCGTAGTCGGAAAGAAATGAAATGTGATCAAACTTCTTGTTCATCGTGGTCTCACGCTATGGCTTTTCATGTGCATCGCACTTGTGCCGAGATAAACGAATGGGCCGGTGCCAACCCCCCGACGGCACCGGCCCAAACGGCGCACTCTTGCGAGCGCGACTCCTGGTTGGGGGGTTACCCCGTCCAGAGTTCGTGACTTGAGACATACCCTACGCATATTTCACAAGTCTTCAAGCATCCTTGCGGGAAATTTTTCCGCGCCGTTACGCGCCCATTTCCTTGCTTCGAGAAATTGCTGTCTTTACCGCGGCCCCGATTATCTCGCGGAAGCCCGCCTCCTCAAGTGAGGCAATTGCTGCCGCAGTTACGCCATTTGGTGACGTCACATTGAGGCGCAACTGCTCGGGGGTTTCGTTCGACTGTTGCAAAAGTTTGGCCGAGCCCACAAGTAACTGACGGGTAAGTGCCTGAGCAATCTCTGGCGAAAGGCCCTCGGCAACAGCCGCGGAAATCATTGCCTCTGCAAACAAAAATACATAGGCCGGGCCCGAACCTGAAATTGCAGTCAACGCATCAATCAATTGTTCGTCGATGCGCACCACGGTGCCGACCGCACCAAGAATCGATTCGGCCCACACCATGTCGTCCTCGGTGCATTGCGCCGATATGCAAATACCCGCGGCGCCCTCGCCAACAAGTGCTGGCGTGTTTGGCATTGCGCGCACAACGGCGGTGCCGCTTTCCGCGGCTTCTTGCAACGTGGCAACACTGATGCCCGCGGCAATGGAAAGCACGCGCTTCGCGCCAGCTTGCGACAGTTGCGCACATGTTTGCGCTGCTAAGGGCGGCTTCACGGCAATAACACCGGCCGAGCACGGTCCAATTTCTGCGCTGGTTACGACGCCCGGAAACATGGTTGCTAACGCATGTCGGCGTTCTTCAGACGGCTCCACAATGGTGATGAGAGTTGCATGCCAGCCCGCGGCGATAAGGCCTCCGACAAGAGCCGAACCCATATTGCCGCCACCCACAAACGTGATCGGTTGGTGTTGAGCAGACGTATTCATTGCTGTCAGGCTAGCGAAGCGAGACGAATGGCGGCCCGAGTCGGAAATTCGACTTCCCCAATCGAACCCGACCCGGGCTCACGTAGTTGATGTGTACGCGAGCCTTGATCAGTGGCAGCGGTTGTTATTCGGCAAATCGGCTTGCAAAGCCAATACGAAGAAGCCCTTGGAACACTTGCTCCACCGTTTGGTACAAAGTTCCCACTACCCGATCCAGCTCTGGCTCATTGAGCGCCGACAGCGGTAGTTCTCCCCGCAAAAAAATTGCATCTTCTATGCCAATAGAAAAATGTGCCCCAACCAACTTTTCGTTGCGTCGAAGTAGCGATTCGTAGAGTTGAACGGCATTTTCTTCTGGCGCCGGCATCACGTATGTCTCGTATCGCAGCGTTCGTTGGCCAAGCGTGATCCAAATGGTGGTGAACTCTTTTTCAACGCCCCGCATACGTAAATACCAGCGATATTCGTCGACCTCGCCGCGGTCTATGGCCACGATGGTTTCGTTGTGTCGACGCATGGCGGCAAGCCATTCGTCTATCTGTCGTTCTACCCGTGCCCGTGCCGAATCGTCATAGATATCGCTCACTACGTACACGCCACCAAATCGCGAACATGCAGTTCGCTGTACACGCGGCTGGCCTTTGCTGCCGCCGCTTTCCATGAATACGACTTTGCTCGCTCGGCCGCTGCAGTACCCATTGAAAGCGCCAACAGCGGGTCGTTCAACAGTCGCGCAGTGAAACTGGCGAATTGATTTGGGTCGCGAACAGGCACCAAGTAACCGGTGCGGCCGTGCTCGATCAAGTTGAGCAAACCACCCACCCCGGTGGCAACAACAGGTACGCCACTTGCGGATGCTTCGAGTGCAACCAAACCAAAACTCTCGCTGCGAGAAGGCACCAGCACTACATCTGCTGCTCGATAGAACGTTGACAACAAGTGGTGCGGCTGTGGCTCATAAAAGTGAACGCGACGTTCCAAGTTGTGCTCGGCAATTAGTGCCTGAACTCGGCGCATTTCGTTTTCGCCCTCTGTGCCGCTTGCGCCGCCAACAACGATGAGTTGCGCATCTTGCATGTCGAGAGCAGCAAGTGTTTGTACAGCAACGTCCAAACCCTTCAACGGTTGAATTCGCCCAACGAACAAGAGCGTCGGGTTGTCACCCAAGCCAAGTGCTCGGCGAGCACCGCGGCGATCGCCCGGCGAAAAATATGCGCGATCCACACCCGGTGCAACAACTTCAATCGCGCCTGGAGCATTGCCGTATAGCGAAGTGAATTGCGATTGCTCCTCTTCGCAACTGACGCAAATTGCATCGGCGCAACCGATGATTTCGAGTTCAGCCTTTTCACGGACCGGCGACTCGATGTCGCCGCCGAGACCTTTCACGCGCGCAAAAGTATGAAACGTGGTGACGAGGGGCAGATTCAACTCGTGCTTGAGGCGATGCCCGACTAGGCCGCTAAGCCAATAGTTGGCATGCACAATGTCGGCGCCAGTGCCGTGTTGCAAGTGCCATGCAACCGAGTCGGTGAAATTGTCGACGACTCCGAGCAGTTCTTCTTTTGGCATGTCAAAGTCGCCGGCAGGGATATGTACCACGCGATGGTTTGGTTCCACCTCGACAACATCGGGTAACCCTGCGCGCCATGCACGCGTGTAGGTAGTGCAGTCGACACCACTACTGGCAAGAGACGACACCAATTCGCGCACGTACACATTCATGCCGCCACCGTCGCCGACACCTGGCTGGGCCAGGGGCGAGGTGTGCATCGAGAGCACAGCCACGCGTTGCATCACCCTTAAAACCTATCTGCGAGCCTCAATGTTTGGTTCTACTCAGCCGGCCGAAGTTGTGCCATCTTCTCCAGTAAAACTGCGGTATACGGAAAGAAGTGTCTGTTTCTGTTCTACCGTCAGGCGTTCATCGGTAGAGATGGCGTCTGCAACTGACGATTTTGGCTCACCGCTCGGGTCGAGTATCCCTGCTCGTTCGTACAACGACTCTGCAGAGATCTGCATTGCGCGTGCAAGTTGTTGCAAGATATCAGCCGATGGTTTGCGCAAGCCACGCTCGATCTGCGAAAGATACGGGTTAGAAACGCCGGCAAGTTTGGCCAGATCACGTATGGAGTGCTGCGCAAGTTCTCGCTGCTGGCGAATGAAGTTACCAACATCGGCAAGCCGCTTGTCTACTGGCATCACTTACTCACTTGTCGTTCAACATGGCATCAACATTGGCGCCGTTATCTTTTAGCCGTTTTACCAATTCGGCAGTGAGCGCGTCGATCGTTGCGAAGAGTGCACGCCTCTCGGCCGAGCACGCTTGTTCAAACACTTCTAATTCGTTGATCGCGTGTTGCAAACTTGACTCATCAAGTGTTCGCAACGATCCGAAGCCGTTATCAACACAAAGCGTTTCCAGTTGACGCACTAATTGATGGTCGGGCGAAACATTTGTTTCGCGCGGTGGCCGGGCCGAGCCGCCGCCGTGCTCTTGGCCAAATACTTGCGCCAAATCATCTGCGATGTTGGACGAAACAGGCGTTCCATCTGTTCGGCGGCGCTGCTCGTCGCGCGCAATGTCCAGGCGCCCTTGCGCCATGCGGCGCACGAACGACACGGCGTCTTCTTGCATCTGCGCCTCGGAGCGTTGCGTGCGAATTTGTGCCAGGTCGAGGCCCGAAAAATCTGTTTCGCTCATTTATTGACCTCCTGATACTGGAGGTAATACTGCCACCTCGTCGCTGTCGCTCACGGGAGTGTTCGCCTCTACCGCCTCGCCATTGACCCAAATTTTGCAGGTAGTTAATACGTGCTCGAAGCCAGGCCCAAACTGGCTTACGGCCGAGGCAAGCACCTCGGCAACGGTTGCCCCCGGCAACACCGCGCTTGAGGTGCCGGCCGCTTCTCGTGCGGCTGCAAACAATCGTAATTGGGCCACAAACTCATCGTATCTTTGCCACTACCCTCAGTTTGCGTGTCATCCAACGAAGTCATCGCGCGAGTGTTGCTCATTCGCCACGGACAATCGTTGTGGAACATTGAAGAACGCTGGCAAGGCAGAGCCGATATCGAATTGAGCGAGCTGGGCATTCAACAGGCTCGCGCTGCCGCCGACAAACTTGGATCATTCGAGATCATTGCGTCGAGCCACTTGCAGCGTGCACTGCATACGGCAACCATCATTTCCGAGATCCATGGTGTTGGCCCCGTCGAAGTAGACGAACGGCTGCAAGAAACCCACGTTGGCCCATGGGAAGGCCTCACTCGGCAACAAATCGATCAACAGTGGCCCGGCTATATCGATACAAGGCGCAAGCCCGAAGGGTTCGAGCCGGACGAAAGCATCGTCGACCGTTTAACGAACGCCATTCGCGATTTTGGCAAGCGTTGTACGGGCGGCTCGGCTCTCATCATTAGCCACAGCGGCGTAATTCGTACGCTGCGCCACGATATGGGCGCCAGCAACCCGCGCCTGCCAAACCTGGGCGGATCATGGTTCAACGTTTTGGCCAACGACCGCGTGACGCCGGGTGACGTTGTCACCTTGCTCGACGAAACCTCATTTACCGAAGCGTTGTAGGCAGCAAAACATGTTTGGTCGTTCATTAGATGATTCGTTCGCGCCAGAAATTAAGCGCAATGTTTCTGCCGTAGTCATTGCCAGGCTCGTGGCTAATGCCTGTTACCGATTTGCTCCACCATTTCTTGCCATCATCGCAAAGAGTTTTGACGTCTCGCTTTCACAAATTGGTGTTGCAATATTTGTCTCTGAACTGACGGGTTTTGCATCGCCTTATCTTGGCCGCGTTGTCGACCGGTTAAGCCACCGCAACGCAATGGTGCTGGGTTTGCTAGGCACCGGCATCGGCTGCACCATCGCCGCGGCGGCACCAAACGTGGTGGTGTTCGCAATCGGCGTCACCTTCCTAGGTTTGACAAAACAAGCTTTCGATTTGGGTCTTGGTGCATGGATTGCCGACTTCGTTCCGTACAACCAGCGCGGAAAAGTTGTTGGCATTACAGAAATGGGTTGGGCGCTCGGGTTGCTCGTTGGCGTTTCACTCATGGGCATTGTCACTTCGCTTACCAACTGGCGCATTGGTTACGCATTCGGTATCGCGGCAGTCATTGCATGCATTGTCGTATTGGTTTCGCGCATCAATAACGAACCGCGCAAAAATCACATCCCGAACGCGGGCGAACACACCCGCATCCAAGGCCGCAATTGGCTGGTGCTTGTCACCATGTTCTGCATTATGTGCAGCGTGCAAAATCTGTTCGTCACATTTGGTGCCTGGCTAGAAGACGACTTTGGCTTCGGTGCCGCGCGCCTCGCAGTTGTTGGTTTTTCATTTGGCGTTGTCGAACTCGTTGCATCAACAACAAGCGCGCAATACACCGACAAAGTTGGCAAAGAGCGAAGCATTCTTGGCGGAGCATTACTTATCGTGCCTGCCGGTATCGCAATGGCAATCGGATCATCAAACCTTGTCGTTGGTGTTGTCGCTGCTGCCGTGTTTTTTCTGGGGTTCGAATTTGCCGTGGTCAGCCTGTTGCCCATTGCTTCGCAACTCGTTCCCAACAGCCCCGGCACTGGGTTGGGTTGGGTGCTTGGCGCCGGCACACTCGGCCGCGCATTGATGGCCGTTATTGCTACCCGCGGTTACGAACAGTACGGCATGCCCGCCCCTGCTCTTATTGGCGCTGGCTTTGGCCTGCTTGGCGCCGTTGCTATCTATATATATAGATCGCTCGGCGGCGTACCAACTGCTCAGCCGCGATAGCCGTTGGTGATCGGCAGGCGCCGATCCTTGCCAAATGCTTTGGCGCTTACTCGCACGCCGGGCGCGCCTTGTCGGCGCTTATATTCGTTCATGTCCACGAGGCGAGCAATGCGACGAACAAGTGCCTCATCAAAACCCAATGCAATGATTTCGGCTGCTGTTCGGTCTTGTTCCACATACAGTTCCAAAATCGGATCCAACACTTCGTATGCGGGAAGCGACTGGTCGTCTCTTTGGTCGGGCCGCAGTTCGGCAGACGGTGGTTTGGTGATTACCACTTCCGAAATAATTTCGCGTCCGCTTCGCTTGTTGATGTGGCGGCACAGGTCGTACACGGTGGTCTTGAGTAAGTCTTTGATCACAGCAAAGCCGCCAACCGAATCGCCGTACAACGTGAAGTAGCCAACTGCCAACTCGCTCTTGTTGCCGGTTGTTAACACCATCCATCCAAACTTGTTGGAAAGCGCCATGAGCGTTGTTCCACGCACGCGGCTCTGCAAGTTCTCTTCCGTTAAGTCGGACGGCTTGCCTGCAAAACTTTGCTGCGTCATCGACAAGTACGCCTCAAACGCTGGCTCGATCGAAATGGTTTGTAGATCAATGCCCAATGCAGACGCAAGTGCCGCGGCGTCCGTTCGCGAACCTTCGCTGGAATAACGAGAGGGCATGGATACACCGTGCACGTGCTGCGCGCCAAGCGCCTCAACGGCAATTGCAGCCACCAGAGCCGAGTCGATGCCACCCGAGAGACCGATGACCACATCGGTAAATCCGTTTTTGCGAACATAGTCGCGCGTTCCAAGCACCAACGCTCCGAACACTTGCTCGAGGTCGTTGTCTTCTTTGGCGATGCCTGCCCGCAATTGGCTCGGATTGTTTCTTGGCGCACTAGTGATTTCAACCACTCGAGTTCCTCGCCGCAACTTTGGCGACGCGACATCTATGTCCACGATCAGTAAGTCCTCAACAAATTGTGGCGACCGAGCAACGAGTGTGCCCGTGCGGTCAAAGACCATTGAGCCACCGTCAAAAACCAATTCGTCCTGCCCGCACACTTGGTTGACGTAAGCAATGGCGCAATCGTTGTCCTTTGCGCGCTCGCCAATCATGGCTGCACGCTCGCCAATCTTGCCCCGGTGATAGGGCGAGCCATTGATGTTGATATTGATTGCCGCGCCAGCCTGCGCTTGTTGTCGCACTGGCCCGCTGGCATCCCAAATGTCCTCGCAAATAGTCACACCGACGTGTACTCCACCAATTTGGTACAACGAAAACGAATCGCCGGGCGTGAAATACCGTTGCTCATCGAACACGCTGTAATTGGGCAGCAACTGTTTGCGATACACATCGTGCACCACGCCACCGTTGACAACGGCGGCGGCGTTGTATAGCTCCAGGTCGGTGGAGCCGTCGACAAAACCCACAACCGCAACGCAGGTGCGGGTGGCGCGCGCAAACCTGGCCATTGCGTCCTGGTTTGCAGCAACGAACCCCGCCTTCAGCACCAAGTCCTCGGGCGGGTACCCGGTAATCGACAGCTCGGGAAACATCACAATGTCGCAACCCGCAGCCTCGCTTGCGGCATACAACTGCGAAATCTTGGCGAGGTTGGCCTCGATGTCGCCCACCGAGGGGTTTACCTGGGCCAGGGCAATGCGCAGTTTCGTTGCGTCTGTTCGGGCCACGTAAATCAGGCTACCGACCCTGCTTGGGGCGCGGTACGGCCGCGTAACTTCACACTCCGTTCACACTTGGGCAATGGGGTCGAAACGGCTGCTTGCGAGACTCTCCTCCAACACCTGAGGGTGGCTCGTCAAGGCCGCTCTCCTTACCGGAAGGAAATATGACATGGCCTATCAGGCTGAATACATCTGGATCGACGGCCACAAGCCAACGCCAATGCTGAGATCCAAAACCAAAATCCTCAAAGACTCCGTCAAGACGCCACCAATTTGGGGCTTCGACGGTTCGTCCACCGAGCAAGCAACGGGTGATGCATCCGACTGTGTGTTGCAACCAGTATTCACTTGCCCAGACCCACTTCGTGGTGGCAAAAACATTTTGGTGCTGTGTGAAGTACTGCTCGCATCAACGGGAAAGCCACACCCAACCAACACTCGCGCAGCGTGCGCAGATGCATCCAAGAAATTTTCCGCGCATCAAATGATTTACGGAATCGAACAGGAATACACCTTCATGCGTTTGAACGGTCGTCCATTTGGTTTCCCAGAAACCGATGGCGAGCCAGGACCACAAGGCCCGTATTACTGCGGCGTCGGTGCAGGCCGCGTCATGGGTCGAGACATCATCGAAGAGCACACGTGGGCATGCATGGAAGCGGGCTTGTTGATTGAAGGCACGAACGCAGAAGTCATGCCAGGCCAGTGGGAGTTCCAAATCGGTGCTGCCGATGCGCTCACAGTTGGTGACCACATGTACGTTGCTCGTTGGTTGCTCGACCGCATTGCGGAAGATCACGACGTAGTTGTTTCATACGACGCAAAGCCACAGAAGGGCGACTGGAACGGCGCAGGCGCGCACACCAACTTCTCGACGAAGGCAATGCGCGAAAGCTACGTTGCAATTGAAGCAGCATGTGATGCACTTGGCAGCAAGGTGATGGAGCATGTCAACAACTACGGTCACGACATCGAGAGCCGTCTCACCGGCAAGCACGAGACCGCACCATGGAACAAATTCAGTTACGGCGTATCCAACCGCGGTGCATCAGTGCGAATTCCGTGGCAGGTTGCACAGAACAAGAAGGGCTACGCGGAAGATCGCCGACCAAACGCCAACGTCGATCCGTACGTCGTTACCCGCCTGATCATGGAAACCGTCTGCGGCGCCGCAAAGGCCCCAAGCAAGTCGGCACCTAAGAAATCAGCGAAGAAGAAGCCAACGGCGAAGAAGAAGCCAGCAGGCAAGAAAAAGAAGAAGTAATCACGCTTTCAATGGCACCGAGGATCCGGTTCCTCGGTGCCATTGTTTATTTCTGAAGGCAGACTGGGGTATGGCACCGATGCAAGACCAGCAGCGCGACTACGTCCTTCGCACCGTAGAGGAACGCGGTATTCGACTGGTGCGGCTCTGGTTTACCGATGTGCTCGGCACACTCAAGTCGTTTGCCATTTCGCCAGCCGAAATGGAAAACGCGCTGAACGACGGAATGTCGTTTGACGGCTCCTCGATCGACGGCTACAGCCGTGTGCAGGAGAGCGACGTGCTCGCCCTCCCCGACGCCAACACATTTGAAGTTCTCCCGTGGGCAGACGCGAAAGGTGCCGAGGCCCGAGTTTTTTGTGACATTGCCAAACTTGACGGAACAGCATTCGATGGCGACCCGCGCCAAGTCCTGAAACGCAATCTCAACGTTGCCCGCGAAAAGGGTTACTCGTTCTACATCGCGCCAGACATCGAGTATTTCTATTTCGCGCCACCCGACGGCACCAACAGGCCAATTCCACTTGATGAGGGTGGCTTTTTCGATCTCACCTCCACCGACATCGCAAGTTCGCTGCGCAAAGAAACCATTCGCACACTCGAGACCATGAGCATTCCTGTGGAGTACAGCTTCCACGAAGACGCCCCAAGCCAACACGAAATTGATTTGCGCCACACCGACGCCCTCACCATGGCCGACAGCGTGATGACCTTTCGTTTCGTAGTTAAAGAGATTGCTGCACTGCAAAATGTGCACGCAACATTCATGCCCAAACCGCTCGAAAACATTCAGGGCTCGGGCATGCACTTGCACCTCTCGCTTTTCAAAGGTGAAGAAAATGCCTTCTATAGTGCGGACGACCCATACAATCTTTCGCCAACCGCAAAATGCTTTATGGCCGGCTTGCTTCGCCACGCAGCCGAAATCACTGCCGTCACCAACCAGACAGTAAATAGCTACAAGCGCTTAGTGCCTGGGTTTGAAGCGCCGGTGCATGTTTCGTGGGCACGCAACAATCGCAGCGGGCTCATTCGTGTTCCTATCCCTAAGCGCGGGAACGAATCCGCAACCCGGCTGGAGTACCGCTCGCCAGACCCAGCGTGCAACCCATACCTCGCATTCTCCGTCATTTTGGCAGCAGGGTTGCGCGGCATCGAGCAGGGATACGAGCTGCCCAAAGAAGCAGACTCCAACATGTTCGAGATGAGCGATAGCGAACTTGAAAAGTTGAGCATTCAGCAACTGCCACAGTCGTTGTCCGACGCATTGAACATCATGGAGAAATCCAGCCTTGTGGCAGAAGCACTCGGCGAGCACATCTTCGAATGGTTCTTGCGCAACAAGCGTCACGAATGGCGCAGCTACAAAACCCACATCAGCGAATACGAACTCGGTCGATACCTCAAGTCGCTATGACCCGTCTTGTTGCCCCCGGCGCCGAGCAGCCCGGCCAAAAGATCCTTGTTTTCCCGTCACCCGCCCCAGTTGATGTGGCTCGAACGCTCGACCTTGCTGGCTATTGCTGGAAGGCAGTGAGCGGCGGCGAAGAAGCAACGAAACACGAGCCAATGGACGGCTGGGCCGGCGCAGTGGTGGTGTGCGACGACGACCCAGAAGGCGCATGGGCACTGTGCCGATCGCTTCGTAAACGAGCCATTCCTGTTGGACACGTGTTGGTCTTGATAAACGGCGTACAACTTCCCGACCTGGATTTGCGCGACGATTTGTTTGACGATTTTTGTTTAACTCCGTTCCACCCGCGTGAACTTGAGGCTCGCATGCGGCACATGTACTGGACGGAGGCCAAAGTGGGCCGCGAATCGTTGGTGGAATACAGCGGGCTCGTACTCAATTTGGAAACGTATCAGGCCTCATTTGGCGGTCGACCTCTCGACCTCACCTACATGGAATACGAGTTGCTGAAATTTCTTGCGCAGAATCCTGGCAAAGTATTTTCGCGCGAGACACTGCTCTCACGTGTGTGGGGTTACGAATACTTCGGCGGTGCACGAACGGTGGATGTTCACATTCGTCGACTGCGAGCAAAGCTTGGTGAAGAACACGCCAACCTCATTCAGACCGTTCGAAGTGTTGGTTACCGCTTTGGGCAATCCAAGTGGTCTGCTTAAAGCAGCGCAAAACCAAGGGTTGAAACACCAATCACCACAAACAGGATTGCAGCGACTCGCTGAATAACGCTCAACTGCACATGTCTTTGTAGCCACGTGCCCGTAAGTACTGCAAGTCCCGACACGCTTGAAAGGGCAAGTGCGGCGCCAACTCCAACCGCAATCGGATCGTTGAACCTTGCCGCGAAACCAGCAGTTGCAAGTTGTGTCAAGTCGGCAAACTCGGCGACCAAAATGACAGATGCTGCAGTCCACACCACGCGCGCATTGGAAAGAGATGCCGACCACTTGCCCGATTCGGCATCGCCATCATCCCCACCGCTTCTCCATGTCATTACACCGCCAACGCAAAACAAAATGCCGACAACAACCTGAATTGGTTTCTCGGGCAGCCTTGTAAGTGCAGAGCCAAACAACACTGCAATCACCACGTGAGTGGTGTAGCCAATGGTGACGCCAAGCCACACGGGCAGTTTGCGTTTGAAGTGAGACGACAACAACAATGTGGCGAACATGGTCTTGTCGGGCAGTTCAGCAAGAAAAATTGCAAAGAATGTGACTGCAGCGTGCTGCAACATGTTCGAACTAGCCAACCAAGCGTTGCATGCGCTGAGCAAGCACTCGGTGTTGCGCCAACATCGCGTCAACTTTTGTGCTCACGAGCAGGCCATTGTCAACGATCGATCGCCCTTGCACAATTGTGTGCTTCGCGCCCGTTGGGCCGCACCGAAGCCAGGCCTCGATTGGGTCGGCAATTGCGCCCGCAAACGAAGGGCCAGTCAGCGACCACACGGCCAAGTCGCCAACAGCACCAACACTGATTTCACCAATTTCGCCGATTCGGCCAAGACAACCGGCGCCGCCTCGGGTAGCAATCTCGAGCGACATTCGCGCAGTTCCCGCAGCAGCGCCATCACGAAGTTTTGCCAACAACATTGCCTGCCTTGCCTCTAGCCACATCGAAGCCGAATCGGCAGATGACGAGCCATCGACGCCCAAGCCCACGTGCACGCCGGCAGCGCGCAGGCCGACTACTGGCGAAATGCCCGAGGCCAAAATCATGTTGCTGCTTGGGCAGTGAGCAACACCAATGTGCGCTTTGCCCAACCGTTGTACTTCGTCTTCGTTTGGCATGACGCAATGCGCAACCCACGCCCGATCGGTGCACCAGCCAACCTCTTCCAAATAGTCGGTTGGGCGGCAGCCAAATGTTGCAAGTGAGTAGTCGTCGTCTTCCGAGTTTTCTGCAAAGTGTGTATGCAAGCGCACATCGAGTTTTTCCGCCAATTGCGCCGACTCGATCATCAACTGTTTGGTCACGCTAAACGGCGAGCACGGAGCCAAGGCAATTTGCACCATTGCACCGTGCTTGGCGTCGTGATGCTTTTCTACAGCGAGTTGTGATTCGGCCAAAATTACATCGTGGTCTTGCACCACGTTGTCGGGGGGCAAGCCGCCATCTTTTTCTGATAGCGACATCGAGCCGCGAGTTGGATGGAAACGCATTCCTAAATCAACCGCCGCGGCAATTTCCGCAGAGAGCAAATCCCCTCCGCCTTTCGGGTGTACATACAAATGGTCTGTGCTTGTCGTGCATCCCGACAGAGCCAATTCGGCAAGACCAACCCACGCAGAAACGTGCGCTGACTCTTCATCCAGTGTGCTCCACAGCGGATACAGCGTTTTCAACCAGCCAAACAATGCCGCATTGGTCATGGGTGGAAACGCACGCGTGAGGTTTTGATACATGTGGTGATGCGTGTTCACCAACCCTGGGGTGACAAGACAATCAGTTGCGTCGATAACGCGCGCGGCTGTTGGCTCCGTGCCCGAAGCACCAACGCCAGAGATGAGTCCGTTAGTGATTGCTACCCAACCGCCAGCAATCTCGCGACGTTGGTCATCAACTGTTGCAACGAGCCGCGCGTTGCGAACAACGAGATCGGCTGTTGTGCTCAGTTGTTTAGCTCGACGAGTTCGCTGCCCGCGTGGCGAATTTCGGCATCGCGATGCAAAAAGAAACCGATCAACGCGGCAATTCCCGCCGTGGACAAACCAACGATGATGGGGAATGAAATAAGGATGAGAACGAGAATGATGGCGCCAGGCATGATGATTACCGTAGTGGCTTAAAGGCCCAGGCTTCGATCTCTACTGTTCCGCCGAATGGCAACGATGCAACACCAATGGTGCTGCGGGCCGGACGACTGCCATCGAAGCCAGCAACGTAGGCCGTATTAAACGTTGCAAAGGTGTCCATGTCGGTGAGGAAGCACAGCGTCTTTTTTACATCGTGAATGGTGCAGCCAGCACTTTTCAATTGTGCTTTGAGATTGACAACAGCCTGAGCGGTTTGTTTGGCAACGCCACCGGCAACAATCTTGCCGTCTGCAACACCAAGCTGCCCAGAGACAATTACCCAGTCACCCGCCCGAACAACTGGCGTGTATGGCCCCAACGCTGCAGCGGGTTTCGCTGGCGATTTCTTTGCCACTTTCTTTGTGGCTTTCTTGGCGGTCTTCTTCACCGTCTTTTTTGCGGTCTTCTTCACGGGGTTCTTCTTTTTTGAGGTGGCCATGGACACAATCGTAGACGGCGACAGTCACCCTCGTTCAACTGGTCATACGATGGACTCATGATCTCACGGCGCCGCTTTATTACTGGCGCATTTGCAATTGCCGGTGGCGGCTCGGCTCTAACAACCGTTGCTGCGTGTTCGGGTGGCTCCTCGGCAACAAGTTCTTCTATGTCAACCGAACTGCAAATTGTTCAGCGTTTTCCACAAGTTTTGGTGCCAGGCAATGTTCGCATCCCCGTCTCGCTTGCGAACAACGATGGATTGCTGTCAATGGATAGCGGCATCGACTTGCCAGCAACGCTTACCGCCAACATTGTCAATGCCGAAACCGGCGAGATCGTTATAGGTCCCATCACCGCGAAGCGACACGATAAAGGCCTCAGCATTCCGTACTATCCATTTCGCGCCGACATTGAAGAAGTCGGAATCTTTTCAATCGTGATCGATGGCGGGCCAACAGATGGCGCGGGCATCCAGATCATGGACCCCAGCCAAATCTCAATTCCACTTGTTGGCTCCGCACTGCCACCCTTTGACACACCAACTGCTGATAACGACCGCGGCGTCAACCCCATCTGCACATACCTGCCTGCAGCGTGCTCTTTGCACAACATCACACTGACTGATGCGCTCGCGCTCGGCAAACCTATTGCTTACTTAGTTGGCACACCAGCGCATTGCTCTACCGGCACATGTTCGCCCGCGTTGGAAGCGTTGTTGCAAGTGAGTGAAAAACTTTCGGGCTCCATGACGTTCATTCACGCCGAGATCTATACCGACGACACAGCAACAGTGGTTGCGCCAGCAGTACAAGCATTAAACATGACGTACGAGCCAGCGCTCTTCATCACCGACGCGCAGGGCATCGTGGTCGAGCGGCTAGACGCCGTCTTTGACGCAGACGAAATTAACGAAGTATTGGTAACGCTCGGCCTGCAATAGGCCGCGAGGTTCAGCTAAAGCTGTTGCCGCAACCGCAACTGCGTGTGGCGTTCGGGTTGTTGATCTTGAAACCAGCGTCTTGCA
Organism: Ilumatobacteraceae bacterium; assembly: GCA_036746695.1. Lineage (GTDB taxonomy): Bacteria > Actinomycetota > Acidimicrobiia > Acidimicrobiales > Ilumatobacteraceae > UBA3006. The sequence goes on from DAIODP010000001.1 coordinate 892,904, forward strand.
GGCCGTCCTGGTAATCCAGGCTTGCACCCGTCAACAATTGCGATGATGCCTCGTCGACAACTACACGAACGTCACCGAAGGTAAGCGTCTGATCGTCGGCTGCTACGTCGCCATCGAAGAACATTTCGTATGAAAAGCCCGAGCAACCGCCGGGGCGAACTGCGACGCGGAGCGCAAGATCGGTTGCGCCTTCGGCCTCGAGCAGTTGCTTAACTTTTGATGCTGCTGAATCGGTGAGAGTGATCATGAAGTAGATACTACCTGTGCGCTATGGCGTAGTGAAGAGCAGAGCCCAACAAAATTTGGCCCATCACGGTAGGTTTTAGTCATGTCCAGCCCGCACGTGGCACCCCCCACCGTCGCCGAAGTCACCAACCGGCTGCGCGCTGTGATGGACCCAGAGTTGGGCGACAACATTGTGGATCTCGGCATGGCAGCGGTCGATTCCATCTCAGCGGATGGCGTCGTTGCCATCGGCATGAAGTTAACGATTAAGGGCTGCCCACTTCGCGTGCAGATTAAACAAGACATCGAAGCCCGCGTGGGAACGCACCCTGGTGTCAGCAAAGTGACCATCGACTGGGGCGAGATGACGGCCGAGGAACGTACTGCGGTGATGACACGTGCACGATGGAACGCCAAAGAGCAGGCGCCCGACACCAAGATTCCACTCAACGCGCGAGTGTTGGCAATTGCCAGCGGCAAGGGCGGCGTAGGAAAAAGTTCTGTCACTGTCAATTTGGCAGCAGCAATTGCGCAATCGGGCTACGTCGTTGGCGTTTTGGATGCCGACATTTGGGGGTTTTCAATTCCTCGAATGCTTGGCCTTTCCGATCGTCTCGAGGCAAAGCGCATCGATGGCGTCGAGAAGCCACAGATCATCCCGAATGAGCGACGCATCGGAAACGGATTGTTGAAAGTTGTTTCCACGGGAATGCTTGTTGACGACGAAGGAACCGCACTGATGTGGCGCGGCTTGATGTTGACGAAGGCTGTAGAGCAATTTTTAAATGACGTGCATTGGGGAGAACTTGATTACCTGCTCATTGACATGCCGCCAGGAACTGGCGACGTTCAAATGGGCCTCGCACGCATGTTGCCACGAACCGACTTGGTCATTGTTACGACACCGGCTGTGTCGGCACAAAAGGTTGCCATCCGCGCCGCCGACATGGCTCGACGAAGCTTCTTACGCGTTGCGGGTGTTATCGAAAACATGAGTGCATTCACTTGCGAGCACGGCACTTCGTACGCACTGTTTGGCACCGGCGGCGGTAAAGCACTTGCCGACGAGATTGGCGCAGAGCTACTTGGGCAGGTGCCTATCGAAAGCGCGGTTGCACATGCTGGCGACACCGGCGAACCAATCGTGATCAATGGCAGCGGCGCGGCGGCCGACGCGTTTAATGCAATTGCTCAAAAAATCATTGCCAACACTATTTCGCTTTCGGAAATGGCTGGTTGCTCGGCGCGCAATGAAGATGTGGTTGCCGTAAGCGTTTCACGTCGCGACAACAACGCCTAGTTAACGACTAGTTGTAGTCGGCGTCGCCGGGCATCGCGATTCCGATTACTTTGCCCTCTGCATCAGTTTTCAGTTTTGGCAAAATCGCGGTTGGTGTGCCAATTTTCTTGGCGGCATTTAGTGCGTCGGTTGTAGTGCCGTGCGGCGCCAAAAACTGCAAGTTGCTGATTGTCGGAGGGATCATTGCAAGGTCTCCGCGCGCGTGGCGCTCCAAAGCCTCAATCGGCGAAACCCACAGGCTCGCAATGGTTTCGCTGTTGTCGTGCAACGGCTCTTGTGCTTCTGGGGCCCGAGCAATAAAGAAACGCGTATCAAAGCGCCGCGGCTCGCCAAGTGGGGTTATCCAGTGGCTCACGTAGTGAATGTTGTTGGTGACTAGTCGCAAGTTTTCAGTTGCGCACAACTCGACAAGCGACATATTGCTGTCATGTATTGCGTGACGGGCAACATTAAACCTATTCTGCAGTGCAACATCGGTGTCGAAACGAACCAATTCATTACTATTTGTCGGGCGCGCAAGTAACACACCGGCTTCTTCAAAGCACTCACGAATGGCAGCCACCCAGTACGACAGACCACCGTTTGGAATTCCCAACAGCGCGCTCGCCTCTTCATCATCTAAGCCATCACAAATTGCTTCTAGTTTTTCCTCGTTGTCATTTGCATCTACACGACCACCTGGAAAGACGTACATCCCCTTGGCAAATACCGCCGCCAACGTTCGCTGCAACATAAACACTTCAAGCCCATTGATTGGATGATCACGCACCAGCATCACGGTGGCAGCGGCCCGAATGGGAACTGCTGCAGGGTCGAATGGGGCGTCTGTTGATGGTTTGTCAGGGTTCATCGTGTTTTACATTCGATCACACGCTGCGGGCGCGGCTACGGCTGAGCACCCATGCGCCACCAACGGCCGTCACGCTTCCAACAATCGCTAGCGGGGCGACGTCTTCGTTGTTGAGAAACACGCCCAGCGCAAGCGAAACGGCCGGCATCAAATACAGGCTTGCAGCCGCCCGGGTGGATCCAATGCGGCCCGCAAGCATCACCATCGCGTAATGCGCAAGCGCAGTGCCCAAAACACCAAGGGCGATCATTGCGGCAAACGGGCCCCACAAAAAAGGGCGATCGTTATTGATGAGCGAAAATATGCCGAGGGGTAGGAGCACGATCACTGCAACTATTTCCGCACGCCACAGCACGGGAAGTGCGCCATATTTTTGCTGCAATGGTGAAGCAATGTTCAATGCGAAGCCATACAGCACCAACGCAATCACGATAAGCGCAACACCAAACGAACTAGACGAGCCCTCACTTACTGTTGGCAATGCAATTAACACCACTCCAAAAAAACCAATGGCTATACCAAGCATTTGCCCGCGCGCCGGCAAACGTCGGGCAACGACACTTGCAACCATTGCCACAAACAATGGCGTTGCGCCATTGAGCATTCCGGTCACGCTGCTTGAGACATGTTGCTCTGCAAATGGAAAAAACGTGAGCGGTGCGGCTAGCCACACCACCCCCAACAAAGCAATGTTGCGCCATGCGGCGCGGGGCACTTTCACGCGGGCCTTCGGAATAAAACTGAGCGTGAGACAACCAAAAATCACACGCATCGGCGTAATCAGGCCAGGCGCAAACGATTCGAGACCGATTGCGATGAGATAGAAAGAAGAGCCCCAGACGGTTCCGGGAATAATAAGGAGCAACCAGTCGAGCGGTTGAAGTGGTGCCGACTCTGATGCCACGCGACGCGCGGCGGTTTCGTTACTCACTTGCTCCCTTGCGCATTTCGCGGTAATCGCGCGCTGCGCCTTCCAACGGTTCTACTTCAAGCGTGATGCCATCAATTGCGGCAACACGGCACATCGTGCCAACTGGCAACGGCGTAGAACGGTTGGTGCGTGCGCGCCACTGCGCATTGTGCACGATGACAGTTCCCTCAGGCGAGATGTCCGTGCTCGCAACACCTTCTGCGCCAATTAACCATTCGCGGCCAATCGTTGGCGTAGCAAAACGCGTTCTCACCATGCTGGGCATTCCCACAATGAATGCAAGCGCCATCATGCCTATACCGCTGACGAGCGTTACCCAAGACATGCGCATTTGCGTTCCGTCAATAGGTTGATACAACGTAAACGACGCGATGATAAACAGCGCAAGGCCTACACCCGTCCATAGCCGCGGCACGCCCACTTGCACATCTACCGCAAATGCGAAGATGGCAAGCACCAGCAGTGCTACAGCCCACAAGCGCACAGGCAATTCATTTAGCCCGTATGTGCCGAGCACGAAGCAAAACGCGCCGACGAAGCCGGCAATGCCGATACCTGCAGTAAAGAACTCGAACACCAAAAGCGACAGGCCAATGGCGAACAACAAATACGCAACGGGCGGGCTAGCGACCGTGTGCATCAATTGACCGAGCAAACCAAGTTTGAAGAAACGTGCGGTTGTCGCGTCGCGAACAATTTGTCCGCTGCTGTCTACTTCTTCAACAACGGTGTCGAGCGCTACTCCGTCCACAATCAGGCCGTCTAGTGCAAGCAACATGTTTCGTACTACTGGCACACCTTCGTCGGTGCCTGCGAAGTTCAGCAGACCAGCCTTCCGTGCCTCGGCAAAACCAAGGCTGGACACACGCAATTGTGTGGACGAGTCTCCAAAACTTGTTTCTTTGCCATTTACAACAAGTGCTTTTCCAGTGAATCCAATGCGCGCACCTGGCGCCATTGCGGTCACGTCGGCAACTGCCAACAACTGCGCGCTCAAGCCGTAGGCACGTGCACCAGTTGGCCCAACCCACACTGCAACAGGGATTTTTGCGGCAGCGACGCGCTCGAGCAATTGCGCCATGCGCGCTTCTGATACCACCGAACCACGAGAGTTGACCTGCAGCACTACCGCTTGGGCGCCATTGGTTGCAGAACGCTCGAGCGCAGTTTCAATTTCGGCGACGACAACATGATCGAGCAGGCCGCTGACGGCAACCACATCCACAGGGGCAAGATTTTCGGCGGTGTCACCGGTTGCGGCCGAAGCCGAACCATAAAGCGACAAGCCAATCGAACCGAATACGAGCGCGACAACACTCTTTCGGACAACACTGGGTAACCTGCGCAATGAATCCTCCGGAGGGCGTGTGATCGTAAACAATTTCTTCGCTTCTTCCCGCACCATCATCGTTGCGGGGAAAGGCGGTGTTGGTAAGTCAACGGTATCCGCTGCGCTCGCCTTGGCAGCAGCGCAAGCAGGGCTAACCAGCCTGTTAATCGAACTAGATGGCAAGCCCAGCCTCGTCAGTGGCACGAGCCACATCACCGTGCGTCACATCAGCCCTGCCGCTGCCCTCACCGAATACTTCGAAACACACGGTTTGGCACGGTTGTCGAAGCGCCTCGTTTCCTCAGGGATTGTCGATGTTGTTGCCACTGCAGCGCCTGGCATTGACGACCTCTTAGTGCTGGGCAAAATCAAGGCACTCGAACGCGAGAGGGCTGCCGACATCATCATCGTGGATGGCCCAGCGGCCGGGCACGCCGTCACTTTTTTGCAGGCACCGCGCGCGTTGTACGACACCGTGGGTAGCGGGCCCATTCGACAACAAGCACAAGACGTGCTGCAGTTCTTGGCCGACCCAACGCGATGCCAAGTCATGCTTGTCACGCTTGCCGAGGCAACACCAGTAAACGAACTGATCGATACAGCGTTTGCATTAGAAGATCGCGTTGGGGTTGCACTTGCGCCAATCGTGATCAACGCCATCGAAGAACAACCGCTGCTCAACATCCCTTCGTCTATCAATGCATCGTCGCCGCTTGTTACCGCTGCGCACTTTCACAATTCGCGAGTGATGCAACAAACCGAATCCATTACTAATTTGCACACCCGCCTGCCGCTCCCCACACTTCGCCTTACCTACAGCTCGTCAGCAACCTCCGTCATTGAAGACTTGGCCAAACAACTACGTTCGCAAATCGAGCAGCTGTCATGACGACAGAAACCTTGATGCAAGTTGCCTCGCGTTCAAGCGTGCTGCTGTGTTGCGGCAGTGGCGGTGTTGGCAAAACCACTGCATCGGCAGCGTTGGCGCTTGCACAAATGCGCACGGGTCGGCGAGTCGTTGTGGTCACAATCGATCCGGCACGCCGTCTTGCCGATGCGCTTGGTGTCACTGGCGAACTAGGCAATCAACCCACGTTGCTTTCATCGGAGAACGGTGGCGAACTGTGGGCAATGATGCTTGACGCCAACGAAACCTTTGCCAACTTGGTGCAGGGCTACAGCAGCGACAGCGCGCAAGTTGAACGCATCATCACTAATCGATTCTTTCGCAATATTTCTTCCTCGCTCGGCGGGACGCAGGAATACATGGCAGCCGAGAAACTGTTCGAGTTGCACAACGATCCGCGCTTTGATCTCGTTGTTGTCGATACGCCACCAACTCGCAAGGCACTCAACTTTCTGGACGCCCCGGGCAGGCTGGTGCGCTTCCTCGATCACCGCCTATATCGCGTGCTGCTTGCACCTGCCCGCGGTGGCCTTCGCGTGGTTGCCGCAGCGGTAACGCCCATCGTGCGCACGATTGCGCGCGTTGTTGGCGCAAGTGTTGTCGATGATGCCATTGCATTCTTCCAAGCCTTCGAAGGAATGGATGAAGGTTTCCGCGCGCGCGCCCAGCAAGTGACCAAAACCCTCACTTCTCCGACCACCTCGTATGTCGTTGTCTCATCTGCCGAAAAAGAAGCGCTAGACGAAGCGCAATTTTTTATCAACCGTTTGAAAACCGAAAATATCGAAACTGCGGCGCTGATCATCAACAGGCTCACTCCCGACTTCGGTGTTTCGTCCGACACCGAAGTAGCTAATAACTTCCCAGCACTGGCCGAGAATGCAAACCGCCTTGCGCAACGCGCCGCAAGCGAACGACTGGCGATTGCTCCCCTTGTTGCAGCGGTTTCGCCAAGCCCCGTTGTGTACCTCTCGCTGCTACCCCACGACGTTGCCGACCATCAGGCACTTTCGTTATTGGCAGACCAACTCTCGGCATCCAAGCCCCAGCGATAAGATTGAACCGTGCATATCTTGCTTGCTACCGATGCCCAGTGGGTGCTGGATGAAGTGCTCGCGGCGCTCGGCTCGCCCGACACATCATTCACCGTTGTTCGCAACGGACGCGACGTGCCAGAAGCAATCGCCACCCGCACGCCAGATATTGCAGTGCTCGATTTGCAGATCGGAACAATGGGCGCAATGGCCGTAACCATGAACCTTCGTCTCGATCACAGCGACCACCGCATTCCCTACGTACCCGTGCTGATGTTGCTCGATCGCGAAGCCGATGTTCATTTGGCAAAGCGCAGTGGTGCCGATGGCTGGCTAGTTAAACCACTTGATGCACTTCGCTTACAACTTGCCGCTCGTTCCATTGTGCAAAAAGCGCCGACGATGGAAGCCTGGACCGAGTCGGCTTCCCACTAACTAAACTTTTTGTAAATCACTGCAATCCGCGCATCTTCGCCTGCGACACTGAACCCATGGCGAACATCTCCATACCCGCGAATCTGCTTCCTAGCGACGGACGCTTCGGTTCTGGCCCATCAAAAATTCGTTCGGAACAAATGGACGCACTCGTCTTAGCTTCCCGCAATGTGCTCGGTACTTCGCATCGCCAAGCACCCGTAAAAAACATTTTGGGTTCTGTTCGCGAGCAACTTCGCCATCTGTTTTCGCTGCCCCCCGACTGGGAAGTGGTCATGGGCAACGGCGGCGCAAGCTTGTTCTGGGACGCAGCAACATTTGGCCTCATTCAGAACAAGAGCGAACACCTCGTGTTCGGCGAATTCTCATCAAAGTTTGCCGATGCCGCCCGCAATGCGCCGCACCTAGACCAACCAATCGTTATTGGAGCAACCCCTGGCGACGTTCCCGCAGTGCAACCCGCCGATGTCGATACGTATTGCTTCACCCATAACGAAACCTCCACTGGCGCAAGCATGCAACTTGTTCGGCCAACCAATTCGGGCGAGGCGCTTGTGGTTGTGGATGCCACTTCGGCCGCTGGTGGCATTGCTTGGGTGCCGAACGAAGTTGATGTGTATTACTTTTCGCCGCAGAAAGGTTTCGGTTCGGAGGGCGGCACATGGATTGCCCTGTGCTCACCACGCGCCGTTGAAAGAATCGATGCGATTACAGCATCAAAGCGCTGGTGCCCACCATCGCTCGACTTAACTATTGCGCTCGACAACTCGCGCGCCAATCAGACATACAACACGCCCTCGATCTCCACATTCATATTGCTCGATGAACAACTGCGCTGGATGTTGGACAACGGCGGTTTGCCATGGTGTGTTCAACGCACCACACAATCCTCACAACACCTGTACTCGTGGGCCACCGAGCGCTCATTTGCATCTCCCTTTGTTGTCAACCCGCAGCATCGCTCACCAGTAGTTGGAACAATCGACCTCGACGGAGTGGATGCCACGCAGATCAGCAACGTCCTGCGCGAAAACGGCATTGTCGACACCGAGTCGTATCGCAAGCTTGGGCGTAATCAGTTGCGTATTTCCATGTTCCCATCAGTCGAACCAACCGATGTACAACAACTCACTGCGTGCATCGACTATGTAGTGGAGCAGCTGTCATGAGTAAACGAATTGTTATCGCCGAGGAAATTGCCGACGCCGGCCTCGACCGACTGCGCTCGGCTGGCTTTATCGTCGATGTGCAACTCAATAAATCGGCCGACGAATTGCACGCAATTCTGGACGGCGCGCACGCCCTCATCGTTCGTTCGGCAACCATGGTTGACGCAGCAATGTTGGCAGCGGGCAAACAGTTGGTAGTTGTTGCTCGCGCGGGCGTCGGGCTGGACAACATCGATGTTGAAGCGGCTACCAAACAGGGCGTGATGGTGGTTAATGCACCGCAATCCAACGTGCTTTCCGCTGCCGAACACACCATGGCGCTGATCTTGTCCATTGCCCGCAACGTGCCCCAGGCGCATAGCGCACTCACCGCGGGGCGCTGGGAGCGCAGCAAGTGGGAAGGCATCGAGCTTGCCGGCAAAACGCTTGGCATCTTGGGCCTCGGCCGCATCGGCACGTTGGTTGCCCAGCGCGCACGCGCTTTCGACATGCGTCTCGTTGCCTACGACCCATATGTTTCGGCCGAGCGCGGTCGCGAACTGGGCGTTGAAATGACAACGCTCGAACGAGTGGTCGAGCAGGCAGACGTTCTCACCATTCACTTACCAAAAAACAAAGAGACCACGGGCATTATTAACGCCGACATGCTGAAGCGCGCCAAGCGTTCGCTGCGCATTGTCAACGTTGCGCGTGGCGGCATCGCCGACGAAGCCGACCTTGCCGAAGCATTGCGCAACGGCACAATCGCTGGCGCGGCACTTGATGTGTTCACCAAAGAGCCAGTAACCGACTCGCCGTTGTTTGGCCTCGGCAACATTGTGGTCACGCCGCACCTCGGTGCTAGTACACGCGAAGCACAAGACCGCGCGGGCGAAGTTGTTGCCGACATGGTGCAACTTGCACTCAACGGCGACTTCGTGCCTTTCGCCGTCAACCTTGAAGCGGGCGACGCAAACGAAACACTGAAGCCGTTTGTTCCATTGGCCGATCGCATCGGGCGCGTATTTGCATCACTGATCGAATCCACTCCGTCAACGATTGAAATTTCTACAACGGGCGAAATTGGCAGCTACGACCCGGGCCTCATCACCATCAGCGCACTGAAGGGAATGCTCTCCGTTTGGTCGACCGACCAAGTGAGCCTCGTCAATGCTCCATCAATGGCGCGCAATCTCAACATCACCGTCGAAAGCGTTGCCTCAACAACGACTACGCATCGCGACTATGTCAACCTCATCACGCTTCGCTCGGGCGATCGAAACATTGCAGCGACGCTCACTGGCCGCCGCCGCGAAGCCAGAATCGTGATGATCGATCATCACCTCACCGACATTCCACCGTCGGAACACATGCTGGTAGTGAAAAACGACGACCGGCCTGGCGCAATTGGCCGCGTGGCTTCTGCCCTTGGCAACGCCGGCATCAACATTGCCAACATGGATGTGGGCAGCTCCGAAACCGCAGGCAGCGCACTGATGTGCATCGCCACAACAACCGCGGTTCCGCTTGATGTGCTGCAACACCTGCGCACACTCGAGGGAATCTCGAGCGTTGTCTCGGTGGGCGCCTAAACCTTTTTGCGACGTTCGCGCTTCACGCGCGGAGTGAACTTCACCAGCTCGTCGTCCACCACTTCGTGGCGTTGACCCCAACTGCTAAACAACGATTGCATCATGGCCGCTGCCGGCAACGCCAACACAGCGCCAATCGGCCCGAGTATTGCGCCGCCCACAATTGCCGAAGCAAATGCCACAGCCGCATGTACGTGCATGGTGCGCGCAGTAATCCGCGGCGAGATGAGATAGTTCTCAAGTTGCTGGTAAATCAAAATGAACGCAAGTACCAATGCGGCATCAATTGGCGACTCCAAAAACGTAAGCAGCAGCGGCAACACGCCAGCAAGATACGTGCCAACAACCGGCAAGAACTGCGAGACGATGCCGACCCACAGCGCCATTGCTATCGGCGCAGGGGTTCCAATGGCTTGAAATGCGATCCAATGGAAAAACGCAGACACCAAGGCAAGCAATGCACGCGAATACAAGTAGCCGCCTGTCTTATCGATGGCCAAGTCCCACGTCTTTAACACCAACCGCTGACGCTCTTCCGGCAAGCGCGCGCAAATAACGCGCCGCAAGCGCGGCCCGTCTGCAACGAGATAAAACGTGAACAACGTGATCGACAACAACTGCAACAACACACCAAGTGCACTTGCCGAAAGGCTGACTACCTTTCGCTGTTGGTTATCAATAAACCGCTGCACCGGCCCCTTCGGGTCGGAGATCGAAGCGTTTACTTCACCCGGATCAACGTTGGCATTAAACGTGTCATTGATAAAACTCACCGTGTCATTGACATAGGTTTCGCTGTTCGTCAACACATCCGCAACCTGGCTAGCCACCAACGTTCCAACCGCACCCAAGAATGCACCGGCGAACACAATGATCGACATCAAAATGAGCAGCGTCGCACTTCCTCGTCGCCAACCACGTTTCGCTAAACGATTGACGCCGGGCTCTATTGCCAACGCCAAGAACAACGAAACCAACAACAGCAACAAAAAATTGGACAGTTGGTGGAACAATTCGCGAGCCACGAGGGCACCAAGAAATCCAAGCCAAAACACCACAATGGCTTTGGGGACCCACTTCGGCATCGCACTCTCGCTTGTGTTGCTCATTTCACCAACAGTACTTGCACGGCCCGCCGTGCAGTCTGACCCCACAACTGGCACGATAGAGCAATGAATTCGCCAAGTTCCTCGGCTATCAACGATCGCATTAATGCGCTTCGCGATCAGTTGGGTGAGGCGCTTCGAAACAGGGTTGTTGGCCCCGACGCCGAACAACGCAGGCAATCAATTATGGATGCGCAAGGCCCGCGCTGGTTTGCCGACGACAGGCCAATACGCATCGTGCACATGGACGCATCCATGTTCATTGGTGGCTTGCGCGCACTGTTGCTGCAAACGTTGCACCCACTTGCCATGGCCGGCGTAGCCAACCACTCCGATTACCGAACCGACCCATGGGGCCGGTTGCAGCGCACCGCCGACTTTCTTGCCTCCACCACGTTTGGCCCAGAACAAGAGGCGCAACGAATTATTGACCGCATTAAACACGTCCACAACTTCGTGCAAGGCACTGCAAGCGATGGTCGTCCATACTCGGCCAACGACCCCCATTTGCTGCGCTGGGTGCATGTTGTCGAAGTTGAAAGTTTCTTGAGTGCACACACTCGCTACGGCCAACAAAAGCTGACGCAGGAACAACGCGACGGATACGTGGAAGACATGTCGCTCATCGCAGCAAAACTTGGCGTGACAGCACCACCCAAAAATGAACAAGCGCTCAAAGATCAGCTTCGATCATTCAAGGGCGAACTTCGAAGCACTGCCGATAGCCGTGACGCAGTGAAGTACCTTCTATTCAGCCCGCCGCTGCCTTACCCTGCGCGCGCCGCTTACTACGCGCTTGCCGCAGCCACCGTCTCCACACTTCCCGCATGGTCGCGCAACATGCTGCGCGTGCCGTACCTACCCTTCACCGAACGATTCGCGCTTCGTCCTCTTGGCATGGGCATCACTCAGGCGTTTCGTTGGATCGCAGACCCAACATCCCCCTATCGCAAAGAGGTAGATGACGAAACGATCGCCTGAGCAATCAACGCGTCGTACAAATTCTGCTGAACAGCATCCTCGTGCGCAGTGTCTTCCGGGTGCCACTGCACGCCCACCAACCAATGGTCGGTGTGTTCAATACCTTCAAGTAATCCATCCTCGGCCCACGCAACTGCAACACAACCCGGCGCAATGGTGTCAACAATTTGGTGATGGAACGATGCACCTTGCAGCTCGGTTGCGCCCAGCGCGTTCGCCAATCTGCTGCCTTCTTTAATGCGCACACCATGAACTGCAAACGGCGCGCCTTCGGGGAAGTTGTCTGGCTTGTGCAACACCTGCGAGTCGGCGTTGGGCAGCGTTGCGATTTCTTGCACCAATGTGCCGCCCAGTGCAACGTTGGTTATCTGCAACCCGCGACAAATCGCCAACACCGGTTTGCCCATTCGAATTGCAGCCTTCACCATGGTGGATTCAAAAATGTCTTGCTCGGTCAAAATGCCGTACACGTACACACTTGGCTCTTGGCCATACAACTTTGGGTCTACGTCGCCGCCGCCCATCAACACCAAGCCATCAAAACGCGACATCAGCTCGTCGGCATCGTCGTCAGTTAACTCTTGAGGTACAACGATTGCTGGCTCGCCTCCAGCGCGCAACACGGCATTCGTATATACGTCGCCTGCAAAATGCACGGCACTGCGCGACACTCGGCTGGCAGGGCCCACGCGTCCGGCAATGGCGATGATTGGTTTCACGCGCTACAAACTAGCAAGGTAGAATAACTACATGCTCAAAAGAACAATCAGTGTTGCAACATCACATTCTGATGCTGCAAAATTGGACAAGGCCTTTTGGGCAATTCAATCTCCTCAAGCCCGTCTTCAACACGCACTCGAACTACGTAAGGTCAATTATGGAACAGATCGAGTTTCCTCAAGACTTCAGCGAGTTCTTGAAATTACTCAACGCCCATCGCGTTGAGTACCTGCTGATCGGCGGTTTTGCCGTTGCTTTGCACGGCTATCCCCGCGCTACTGCTGATATGGATGTTTGGGTTGCACGACACCGCACAAATGCCGAAAAGCTGGTGCGCTGTCTTCGTGAGTTTGGCTTCGACACGCCGAATCTGAACGCCGAGTTATTCGACGATCCAAATCGAATTGTGCGAATGGGTGAGGCTCCACTTCGCATCGAAATTCTGACCGAAATAGACGGAGTAAATTTTGAAGATTGCTCCGCACGATCGATAAAACAATCTGTGGCCGGTGAAATCATTCCGATGATTTCACTCGAAGACCTTAAAACAAACAAGCGCGCGAGTGGCCGTGCAAAAGATCTAGATGATCTTGAAAATCTTCCCTGATTAGCTTCACTATTTCTTTTCCAAAAATTCGGCGTCGGCAAGATCCTGCAACCGGCCCGTAGCAAGTTTGTTTGTCCGTAGATCATCTACCGACACGAATGGAACTTGTACATCACCAACCGCAATCAAAACGTGGTTCTTAAATGCCTCAGCAAAATCAAGTCCAGTTGCAAACGTCAAGATATCGATTCGTTGTGGTTCACGACCCAGTTGCACTACAGAGTCTGGCACCTGAAAATCGGTGGCGGTCAGTCCTAATTGGCCAAATCCGAATTCGTCAAGCGCTGAAACGACTCGGTGGGCGTTTTCGGGATCAGCCCAGACCCACACATCGAGATCTTTTGTGTATCGCGGATGACCGTGGGCAGCAACTGCATAACCTCCGACAATCATGAAGCGGACGTTATGCGAGATGAATAATTCGACAAATTCTTGAAAGTCTTGGTTCAGGTTCATTGGTCCATCCATGAAACTCTTTGCGAATTTTCTCTACTGCTTCCAACCGCTCAGCATGCGACCGCGTGCGCCAATACATCCAAGGCGGATCCTCCTGACCCAAACGCTTAATTGTCACTACTTTTTCGATCTTTGACACTTTCAAATTCTACCGCAAATTGTTAATCAACTTGCGTTGGGTCGCAACACGATCTTAGAAAAATCTCCGTTTGTGCGCGCATACTCCCACCAACCACGCACACGTTTACCGACCGTCGAACGCCGCAACCGCAGAATGTCGCATAATTGAGTCGTAGAAATTGTCCGTAGGGCCCTTGCTCCGATTTTCGTCAAAGATTCAAGTCAAGCCAGGCCGCGACGGCGCCAAGTTCGTTGTTTAACGCGTCATTAATCGTCGACCGCCTCACGCCTTTTTCGGTGTGCACGCTGTGAACCAACAACTTCGAGTTGGCGCGGTCTGCTTTCAAGTCGACCCGGCCCACCATTTCGCCATCCATCATGAATGGCAGCACGTAGTAGCCAAACTTTCGCTTTTCTTTTGGCGTGTAGATCTCGATGCGGTAGTGAAAATTGAACAATCGCTCGTTGCGGGGCCGGCACCACACCAACGAATCAAACGGCGAGAGCAACGCTGTGGCATGCAATTGCTTAGGTAGCTTCGCTCCGCGATGCACAAATGCTTTCTCGGTCCAACCGTCCACGGCAACCACCCGCAGCTCGCCTTCTTCTACCAATTCGGCAATCAACGGCTTCACTGTTGCCGGCTTTTGTCGGTAATAATCGGCCAAATCACTTGCGGTTGCTACGCCTTGCGCAATTGCAGAACGTACGAGAAGTTGCTTGCGAGCAACGTGCTCGCTTGGTGTTGGTGCGTTCAAAACATCTTCGGGCAACACGCGCTCGGGCGTGTCGTAGATGCGGGCGAAGTCGGTGCCTCTGCCAAGCGACATCAACTGACCTGTGAGAAATAGATACTCGAGCGCAACTTTGGCTTCGTCCCAATCCCACCAGGTGCCCTTCTTCTCTGTACGAGTAGAAAGTTCACGCGAAGTTGTTGGGCCGTTCTTCTCGACATGTTTCAAGATTCGTTTAACGAACGCTTTATTATCGTCGTAAAAACGGGTGAGCCCCCAATGTTTTGCTTTCCCCGACCGTGCTGCTTCCATTTTCCAACGAAACAGCGGGTGAATCACTACTGGTAGGTGCGCAGCCTCGTGACCCCAATATTCAAAAAGCTTTTGTTGCTCTGTTGCCTTAGGTATCGCGTTGCGATTGTGGTTACCAAGTCGTGCAAACAACGGAAGTTCTTGGCTGCGCACCAACACATTGACCGAATCGATTTGGATGACTCCAAGTCGTGAAATCAGAGCATCGACTTGTCTTTGCGTTGCTTTCGTTTTTGGACGTGCGGTATCAAAACCTTGTGCCGCAAGTGCGAGTGCTCGGGCATCTGCGATCGACAGAGAGTCGAGTCGCTGAGTCATACGTGATTAGTCGGCGACAGTAATTGCGACTGACTTAATGACCACGTCGGTCTTTGGTCGGTCGCCGGGGCCTGTTGGCACGTTTTGCATCATCTCCACAATGTCGAGGCCTTTAACAACCTGACCAAACAACGAGTACAACGGTGGCAAACCGCAACCACTTGGGCCGCTGACGATAAAGAACTGCGAGCCGTTGGTGTTTGGCCCGGCGTTCGCCATGGCTACTGAACCAATTTGGTACTTGCCTGGCTTTGGAAGTTCGTCGCCGAACTTGTAACCAGGGCCGCCGCGGCCGCTGCCGTCTGGGTCGCCGCCTTGGCACATGAAGCCGCTGATGATACGGTGAAAAATTACGCCGTCGTAATAATGCTGGGCGGCGAGGTAAACAAAGTTGTTGACAGTGCGTGGTGCAGCAATTGGGTCGAGCGCAATCACCAAAGTGCCCATCGAAGTTTCCATTGTGGCGGTGTATCGCTTGGCTGGATCGATGCCCATCTCTGGAGCTTCGGCAAATTTTTGTTGTTTTGGAGCAGAGCCATCAAGTGGCGGAAATGGTGTTGACATAGCGAGAAACCCTAGCGTTCACGCGGCACAAATCGCATATGCTCATGGCATGAGTAACGCCACGCCAAATACGCCTGCACTTGATTTAGACGCGATCGAACAAGAGATCATCAATGTAGAAACTGCGCTCGAGCGACTAGCAGCCGGCACATATTTTGTGGATGAAATTACGGGTTCAGCGCTGGCCGACGACGTACTTGCCGCCGACCCAACCGCCCGACACGCTTAGCGGTCGCGCAATTTGGAGAGCAGTCGCAAAATCTCTAGGTAGAGCCACACAAGTGTGACCATGATGCCGAATGCGGCAAACCACTCCATGTGCTTCGGAGCGCCCGCTGCTTCTGCCTTATCAATGAAGTCGAAGTCGAGCGCCAAGTTCATTGCGGCAAGGCCGGCAACCAACACGCTGAAACCAATGCTCATTGCACTCGAGCCAGATGGAATCAGGTTTGCGCCGAAGAAACCAGCGACAAACGAAAAGAGGTAGAACACCATGAGGCCGAGCGTTGCGCCGATGATGATGCGACGGAACTTGTCGGTTACGCGCAACACGCCGGTGCGATACAGCACGAGCATGACCACGAATACTCCGATGGTTGCGCCAACGGCTTGCAACACGATGCCTGGGTATTGCAGGTTGAACACTTTAGAAATTGCGCCAACGACCGCGCCTTGTGCGAGGGCATAAACCGGGGCAAGAAAACGGGCAAGGGTTGGTTTGAACATAACGCCAAACGCACAGCCGAGGCCGACGAGCATTGCTGCCATGGCCCAGCTTGGGAAGGCAACTGCGCCGCCTACTTCCAATGGCTGCACCGTTGTCCAGCCGTATGTGGCCGAGGCAATGAGGAGCGCCATCAACAACATGGTTGCGCTCATTGCGCCGTTGGCGGTCATGGTTGCGCCGCTCGTCATTGGTGTGGAAGGGCCGTCGGTAATTGGCGGATTCCATGTGCCGGGGGCGGTTGCGGTGCGTCCTGATGGGGCGCCCCAGCCTGCCTGATCAGGAGACTTTTCGACGGCTTTGGAGAATGCTTTTTCGTTTAACAGAGGGTTTGCCATACCCCGATAATAAGGCATTTCCCACCGCAAAGGGCGTCGCCCTTGGTCACACAAAGTGACCCGAGATTTTGCCCTTTTCTGGTGGTGGGGCTTGACCCTGTCGGTATCGTTACCCCGTTCCCGCCGACAAGGAGTCATTGTGGCCAAAGACCGTATCGATCGTGACGAAGAAGACCTTGTCCGTCTCTACCTCACCGACATCGGCCAGTACGCCCTCCTCACCAAAGACGACGAAGTTCGCTTGGCAAAGGCAATTGAAACCGGCAAAGAAGCAACAGCCGAATTAGAGGGAAATGACAAAGCGCTGACACCAAATCGTCGTCGCGAGTTGCGCAAAGATCAACGCGACGGCACCAAGGCCGAGCGCCAGTTCGTGCAATCCAACTTGCGTCTCGTTGTTTCCATCGCCAAGAAGTACCAAGCCTCGGGTTTGCCATTGCTCGACTTGATTCAAGAAGGCAACTTGGGTTTGATGCATGCCGTCGAAAAGTTTGACTGGCGCAAAGGTTTCAAGTTTTCAACTTACGCAACCTGGTGGATTCGACAGGCCATCACGCGCGGCATTGCAAACACTGGGCGCACCATTCGCCTCCCGGTTCACGCTGGCGACACACTTGCGCGTTTGCAAAAAGCACGCTCGCGCCTGGAATTGAAGTTTGGCCGCCCAGCAACACTTGCCGAGTTGTCCAAAGAAGTTGAGATGCCAGAAGACAAAGTGACTGAGGCATTGCGTTTCGCAGCCGAGCCACTTTCGTTGTCCGAGCCATTGCGCGAAGACGGCGATGCCGAACTTGGCGACGTTGTCGAAGACCGCGCCGCCGAATCGCCATTCGAAGTTGCTGCAACCGCATTGCTGCCAGAGGAAATCTCTCGCCTGCTTGCACCGCTCGACCAACGCGAACGCGAAATTCTTGCATTACGTTTCGGTCTCGATCGTGGCGAGCCACGCACGCTTGAAGAAGTTGGCGAGGCATTCAACCTCACGCGCGAGCGAATTCGCCAGATCGAGGCGCGCGCAATGAGCAAGTTGCGCCACCCAT
Source organism: Ilumatobacteraceae bacterium (assembly GCA_036746695.1). Lineage (GTDB taxonomy): Bacteria > Actinomycetota > Acidimicrobiia > Acidimicrobiales > Ilumatobacteraceae > UBA3006. Next base: position 910,676 of record DAIODP010000001.1, read on the forward strand.
CCAGCGACACCGGCGCTCGCGACCTCCTCTCGGTCTAAAGCAATCGTTGGTTCGCCCGTGCTGTGCACGATTGGTGACCTCATTGAAGATGTAGTGGTGTGGCTGAGTGCCGAGCCAAATCTTGGTACCGACACCGACTCGATCATTCAACGAACTCGTGGTGGAAGTGCCGCAAACGTTGCAATGTTTGCAGCCCTCACTGGCACCGAATCACGTTTCGTCGGGCAAGTGGGCAACGACGCACTTGGCCAACAGCTGTGTTCGGCATTGCAACAAGCGGGCGTGGACGTGTGCGTTGTTAGCGAAGGCCGAACGGGCAGCATCGTTGTGCTCGTGCAACCAAACGGCGAACGAACATTTCTTACCGACCGCGGTGTTGCATCACATCTTTCGCTTGTTGATGCCAGCCTCATGGCCAACGTTGGCATCTTGCACGTGCCCTCGTATTCGCTCGTTACCGAACCGCTTGCATCAACCAGCCTTCTGTACATCAAGGCCGCGCAGTCGCTTGGGGCGGTCATTTCTATTGACGCATCATCTACTTCAGTGCTCGAGCACTTTGGCGTTGCTCGATACAAGTCGTTAATCCAATCGATACTGCCACAGGTTTTTCTGTGCAATGAAGACGAAGCCGGACTGCTGGGAGTTGGGGCAACACAAGGCATGCCTGGCGCATCGATCACGGTTATCAAACGTGGCGCACACAGCACGCTCGCCATTTTGCAAAACAACGAACACTATGAAGTTGCGGTTGCCCCAGTTGCAAACATTGTCGACACCACGGGCGCAGGCGACGCATTCGCCGCAGGTTTCCTGCCAACATTTGTTGCCTCAAACGGTGTCGAAGTAGCCATTGCCCGCGGCCATGCAGTTGCCGCGCGCGTATTGCGCTCGCCCGGTGCCACACTGGATGTTGCATGAGCAAACAATCGAATTCAATCATTCGCGTCAGCGAAGAAGTGCGCGACACGCTCGCAGCAGGTGGCGCAGTGGTGGCGCTCGAGTCCACCATTTTTTCCAACCTCGGTTTGCCATCACCCGCAAACGCGCAGGCGCTCGATCGCTGCATCGCAGCAATTCGTAGTGCTGGCGCAGTTCCCGCAATCACCGCAGTTATTGATGGCGTTCCACGCGTTGGCTTACAGGTACACGAGCACGAACGTATTTTGGGCAAAGCCCAGAAGGCTGGCGAACGCGAAATTGCGCTTGCCGTGGCACAGGGTTGGGCCGTTGGTGCCACAACCGTGTCGGCTTCATTGTTGTTGGCAGCACAAGCAGGAATCGGCGTGTTTGCCACGGGCGGCATTGGCGGCGTGCACCGCGACTCGCACCTGCACGGCGACATCTCAGCCGACTTGGGAGCGCTCGCAGCGCATCCGGTAGTCACGGTGTGCGCGGGCGCGAAATCATTTCTTGATTTACCCCGCACGCTCGAATACCTAGAAACCTTGGGTGTTCCGGTTGTTGGCGTGGCATGCGACGAGTTCCCGGCCTTCACCGTGCACTCAAGCGGCCTGCCCATCCCCGCTCGCGTGGACGATGTTGCTCAACTTGCCGCATTCACACGTGCGCACCGCGCGCTTGGTCGAACCGGTGGCATTTTGGCTTGCGTTCCTGTTCCACTTGCCGATTCGCTCGATAGAAACACCATCGACGCAGTCATCAACGACGCTCTTGCGCTAACAGCCGCCGAAGGCATCACTGGGTCCGCAGTAACACCGCGCGTGCTTGGCGCCATTGCCAAAGCAACTGGAGGAACGAGTGTTGTTGCCAACTTGTCGTTGGCCGAAAATAACGCGCGCGTCGCAGCCCAGCTTTCTGTTGCGCTCAGCAACTCCTAACGCGTTGTTCTTCCGCTTGCGCCGCTAGGCGTACACATTGCAGTAACGAGCGACATCACTGTCGCCAGAGCAATGGGGGCAAACATGATCGTGTGCTGGTCGGTTAAAGGTGGCAGCGGTACAACAGTGGTCAGCGCCGCATTGGCGTTCGCGCTCTCCAGCAAACATGCGTGCAATGTTCGCATTATCGACATGGCGGGCGACACGCCTGCAGCAATTGGTATGGCCCAGCCAACTGGCCCAGGCATTGCCGAATGGTTGGCCGACGAAGAAGCCGACCACAACGTGCTCGACAACTTGGTTGTTCCGGTTACCGCGCACATTGGCGTGATTCCTCGCGGCAATCATCAAGTGCAAAACATCTCGCAGCATCGCCTCAGCGCACTTGGGCAGGCTGTCACGTTGTGCGCAACACGAACTGTTGTTGATGCAGGAAGTGGCCTGTCCATGATTCCCATCGCACAATACGCATCCATGTCCATCTTGGTTATTCGCCCTTGTTATCTGGCACTGCGTCGCGCATCGGTGCTCGAACACACGCCACACGCGGTGGTGCTTGTTACTGAACCAGGGCGAGTGCTGGGCAAAGCCGACGTCGAGTCTGTGGTTGGCGCACCTGTAATTGCCGAAATCTCGCTCGACCCGGCGGTTGCTCGTGCCGTCGACGCGGGGTTGCTTGCGGGGCGCGTTCCAACCTTGCTTGCACAACAACTTGCCAACGTGGCATGAGCACTACGGCCGTTCAAGAGCGTCAGCTTGTAGACACTCTGCAACATCACCTCCGCACCGAACAAGGCGACTTGCTGGCCGCCGCAAAAACTCATCTACGCACCATTGCTCCACTGCTGCCAAGCGAGGCTCGGCTGCACGTTGCCCAACGCGCAATTGCAGAAATGACGGGTGTTGGTCGCTTAGAACAATTCCTGGCCGACCCATCGGTGCGCGAAGTGATGGTCAATGCGGGCAACGAAGTGTTTGTGGAAGATAGCAACGGTGTTCGGCGCGTCGAAACGCTGCCCGCGGGCGAACTAGAGGCCATCATCGAACGCATCTTGCTGCCGCTTGGCAAACGAATCGACCGATCCTCGCCCATCGTCGACGCCCGATTGGCCGATGGTTCGCGAATATGCGCAGTCATTCCACCCATTGCAGTAGACGGCCCATGTCTTTCTATTCGTCGTTTCAACGTCAGCAATTTGTCGTTGCATTCTTTCGGCAACGATTCGGCGGTGGCCATGTTGCGCCACATTGTTGCAGCACGCTGCAACATTGTCGTCACGGGCGCTGCTTCAAGCGGAAAAACCACATTGCTCAACGCGTTATGTGGCGAAGTGCAACCCTCCGAGCGCATCATCACGGTGGAAGACGTGGCCGAGTTGCAGTTGCACGCCGAGCACGTGGTTCGTCTGGAAGCACGCGAGGCGTTTGTCGACGGCGCAGGTGCCATCACCATTTCTCACCTCTTACGCACTGCACTGCGGCTTCGCCCAGATCGGTTCGTGGTTGGCGAAGTGCGCAGTAGCGAGGTCATCGACATGCTCGCCGCCATGAATACCGGCCACCACGGTTCCATGACCACGTGCCACTCAAACTCCACCACCGATGTACTTCGCAGGCTGGAAGCACTGGTGATGCAACACTGCACTCAATGGCCGCGAGACGCCATCAACGAACACATTCGAGCGGCGGTCGACGTGATCGTGCACGTTGGCCGAAACGCACTTGGCCAACGCGAGGTAGCGGAAATCAGCGAGGTGTCGCCACTTATCTACGGCGGTTGCACCACCCTCTTTGCAAACGGCGAAGCAGTTGCCCCACTCACCCGAGTGCGGGCCTAGCCGTGTTCACCGGGCGGTTGCTCATCGTTCTTGGTTCTTTATGTTGTGCAGGCGCATGCACGCTGGTCATTACTCCGTGGCTCCAGCGTGTATTTGTTCGGCACTGGGTGCGCAATCGTTTGGGTATTGCACATCCGGTGTCGAACCACCCCTCGGCAACGCCAATGCAACGAGCACTCAACAGCGTCACCGATTTCCTCGATGCCATTGCCCGAGACGTGCGCTCGGGTTATTCCATCACCGCGGCCTTCGTGCAATGTTCCGATCGCTTCCCTCACTTGCAAGGCTGGACACTGCCTGTTGCCCAGCACTGCATTCGTGGCGCATCGCTGGCCAGCGCATTTGCCGAGTGCGACTCGCTCGACTGGTCGCCCGATATGCATCAAGCAGCCCGCGCACTTTCTATTGCCAGCAACGGTGGCCCAGGCGTTGCACGCGTTGTCGAGCACAGCGCATCGGTATTGCGCGAACAGCACGCACTGCGCGAAGACGCCGCCGCACAAACTTCGCACATCAGGCTGTCAATGCAAGTGCTCACTTGGCTGCCCCTCATCATGTGCGCGTGGCTAACCGCAAGCAACGACGGTGCGCGGCAATTTCTTGTTGGCTCCACTGTTGGGTGGTGCTGCGTTGCCACGGGTGTCTCGCTCAACTTGGCCGGGCGTCGTTGGGCGCAACGGTTGGTACGCGTCTCGCTTGCATGAAAAAACCCTTGCCGTTTGCAAGTGCCATGCCCCAGTTCATCGACACCCTCGTTGCACTGCTTACCGCAGGCCATTCGCCGCCTCATGCACTGCAGGCATCTACAACATGGGCAACACCGCCACTGAAAGCCATACTCGAGCACGCCCATCAGCAACTGGCTCGCGGTGTTCGATACGCCGACGTACTGGAGCAGTTGCGCAGCACCATTGGGGCACCTAGCTACGCAATGATCGACGCACTACTTGCAAGCGATCGTGACGGCCTGCCACTTGCGCCAGTGCTTCACAGGCTTGCAGCCGAAGCGCATACGCAGCGCCGTAGGCAAAGCGAACAGGCGTTGCGGCAGTTGCCCATCAAAATGTTGTTCCCTTTGGTGTGTTGCACCTTGCCATCGTTCATTTTGCTTGGCGTTGCGCCCATGCTTGCTGCATCGCTTGCCGCGCTTGCGCAACTTTCCAAATAACTTGTGCAAATCCGCAACCCTCGCGCACACATCATCACTATGAAAACAATCAGGCAATGCCTGTCACAATTGTTTGGCCGTGCGTCGCACACCGAACCCGGCCAAGCCACTACCGAATACGCACTTGTGTTGCTTGGCGCCGGCGTCATTGCCTTGCTCGTTGTGGCATGGGCAACCGAGGGCGGCGGTGCTGGCCGCATCGGCGAACTCTTCGACACCGTCATTGGCAACATCATCGGCCGCACCGACACCGTTGGCTAAGCCATTCGAGCGCGGCCAATCCACTGTGGAGTTGGCACTCGTCTTGCCTTTCGTCGTCGCACTACTCATGGCAATCGTTGCCGTGGGCCTAGTAGTGCGCGACCAGCTTGCGGTTTGGCACGCCGCAGCGGCAGCCGCCCGCTCCGCATCCATTTACCCAGACGAACCCCACAAAGCACAACTGGCCGCCGAAGAGGAAGTGACCATCAGGCCACTTGTCGTCGACGTATTGCGCGACGGCTACATGATCACTGCAACCGTTGTGGCGCCGCGCACCGTTCGCTGGTGGCTCATCGGCACTACAAGCACGCTGTTCTCACTTCGCGCCTCCGTAACCATGCACGTGCAGGAGGTGGGATAGCGTCACGCCAATGGAATTTGCAACACTTTTGTCGTCGCACAACGGCAAGCCCATGCTTGGGCTCGTTGGCGAGATTGATATTGCAACTGTTCCGCGTTGCTCGGATGCGATTAACAAGTTTGTTACCGACAATGCAGGCACCGACCTACTGCTCGACTTTTCTCACCTCACCGCACTCGACGACACGGGCCTAGGCATCATCCTCGGCGCGGCTGGTCGTGCGCGCAACGCAGGCGGCGACATCGCACTTGTTGTTGCCGACGAGCGAATGCGCCAACGACTCGACATCACCGGCCTCAGCAGGGCGCTGCGGGTGCACCATTCCATCAATGAGGCGTAATTCATGATTTCTGTTTGGGTCTTTGGCGACCAACTCAACCGCAGCATCGGCGCACTTGCGTCGGCCAAGCCCACGACGCATCGCATTTTGATTGTGGAGTCGCATCGCAAAATTTCCTCTCGCCCGTGGCACATTCAGCGCGCGCACTTTCTCATCACGTCTATGCGGCGCTTCGCAACCGAGCTGCAGGCAGAAGGCTTCGTTGTCGACTACCGCATTGCCCCAACCATGGCCGACGGGTACTCGCAACATGTTGCCCAGTTTTCACCCACCTCTGTCATTGCCACCGAGCCGAACAGCTTTGATGCACGACAACCGCTACAACGCCTCGGCGTCGACACGGTGGAATCCAATCAGTTCCTTTGCCACACGTCGCTTTTCGCGCAATTCAGTGATGGAAAAAAGTCGATGAAAATGGAAGATTTCTATCGATGGCAACGCAAGCGCCTGGGCTATCTCATGGACGGCGACAAACCCGTTGGTGGCGAATGGAACTTCGACAAGGACAACCGCGAGCCACCGCCACGAACCGACACCAACCGTTGGCCGCAACCACTCGTCACGCCACTCGACAACGTAGACAACGAAGTGCTTGCTTCGCTTCCGTCGTCATGCTGGGGTGCGCCACCCACTGGGTTGTGGGCAACCTCGCGCAAACACGCATTGCAACGGCTCGATCACTTCATCACACAGGTGCTTCCGTCGTTTGGGCCACACGAGGACGCAATGCTTTCAGACAACTGGCATCTGGCCCACTCGCTCCTCTCGCCATATCTCAACAATGGTTTGCTGCTGCCAGCCGAAGTGTGCCATGCCGCAGAGGCGGCGTACAAGAAGGGCCTCGTGCCCATCAATTCGGTTGAGGGGTTCATTCGCCAAATCATTGGCTGGCGCGAATTCATATGGAACTCCTATTGGAAACACATGCCCGCATACCGCGACGAAAACGCGCTGAACGCAATGCGCAACTTACCAGCGCTGTTTACCGACCCGAGCAAGACCAAGATGCGCTGCATGCAAAAATCGCTGAACGCAATTTACGAAAACAGTTACGCACATCACATTCAACGGTTGATGGTGCTTGGCAATTTTGCGCTTATCTCCGGTATCAACCCACAACAGTTCACCGAATGGATGTGGAATAGTTTTATCGACGCAGCCGAATGGGTAATGGTGCCAAACGTTGTGGGCATGACGCTGTATGCCGACGGTGGCAGGCTTGCAACAAAGCCATACGCAAGCGGAGGCGCATACATCGACCGCATGAGCGACTATTGCAAGGGCTGCCACTTCGATCGCAAGAAGCGTGTAGGTGAAGACGCCTGCCCATTCACCACCCTGTATTGGGACTTCATGTTGCGCCATCAGGCAACATTCGTTAAAAACCCTCGCATTGCACAACAAATTCGAGCCGCGCAACGCCTCAGCGACACAGACGAACTACAACAAAGAGCGGCCGATGTCCTGCAATTGCTGGACACCGGCCGCTTGTAACTTCCTAGCGGGGGGCTAGGAGTCCGTTGGGGTTGGTGCAGTTCCTCCCATGCGATGTCCGCGCATTTCTCCACGACCACCTTCATGGCCATGACGACCGCCGCGACCATTGGCGGGGTGTGCGGGACGAACCTTGTTCACCATCTCTGTCACTCTCGCATCCAGTTCTGCCAACTTGGCATCTACTTCTGCCTGAGTGTGCTTACCTGAAGCAACTTCTGTTGCCAAGTGTGCTTTCATCTCAGACACAACCGTGTCAATCACTTTTTGCACACTGACACCCTGAGTTGTTGCAACCTGGGCAATCGTCTTTCCGGCATCAAGCTGCGTGCGCAACTCAGAAGTAGTAAGGCCCAATACTGATGCGACAGCATCAACGTTCTTGCCAGGCCCACCATGCTGCGGCTGCGCACCTGTACTCGATGACTGAACGCTTGTCGTCGGCAACACTGGCTTTGCACCTGCATTGCCACCAACACCAAATGCAACTACTGCAACTACACCAGCAATTGCTGTTCCTGCAATGATCGGAGTGATCCGTTTTCTCATGTTATTTTCCTCTCGTTTTGCCCGGGGGTTCCTCGTGCGCAGTCATCTTGCAATTGCTGATTAAGGATCAGAACAAAACAAAGTAAGAAAACGTAAAGAACAATAAACGCCCATGCCTGCAAGGGTTTCTCGGGCGGTACTGTTCTGTTGTGACCTTGGCCAGCAATTCGCAACACACCATTGTCCTCGCCGAAGACGACCCATCCGTGCGTGCTGCCGTGCAACGAGTGCTCGAACTCGAGGGTTACAGCGTCGTCGCAGTTAACGACGGGCGTGCCGCTCTCGACACCATCATTGCCAAGCCGCCACACGCTGCAGTGCTCGACGTGATGATGCCCTTTGCCGACGGTCTAACGGTTTGTCGCGAGTTGCGACATCGAGGCAATCGCACACCAGTTCTCTTGCTCACTGCTCGACACGAAGTTGGCGACCGCGTCGCAGGCCTCGACGCCGGCGCGGATGATTACCTTGCGAAGCCATTTGCAGTTGATGAACTACTCGCTCGTGTTCGCGCACTGTTACGCAGGAACGCACCCACAACAAGCTGTGCAATTCTCACTCTCGAAAATCTAGAACTAGATGCAAATCGACGTGAAGTTCGCCGAGGTGATCGTGTTATCGAACTCACCAAAACAGAATTCGACTTACTCCACATCTTGCTCGAGCAACAAGGCATCGTGCTTACTCGCGAATATCTCTACGAGCACATTTGGGGTATGAATTTTGAAACCAACTCCAAGTCTTTAGATGTCTACATCGGTTACCTTCGCCGCAAAATCGAACTCGACGGCGAATCAAAGTTGCTTCACACAGTGCGAGGCGTTGGCTATGTGGTGAAACCATCATGAGCCTGCGTACACGTCTGCTCCTCACCGCCATCGCCATCGTCTTTGTCGTGGTGAGCACGCTGTCCCTCGGCATTTACTTCACCACGGCCCGGCTCTTGCTTAACGAAACAGACAACACGCTCGATGCCCGGGTGGCCGCAATTGCCGACTCGCTGCGTACAAATCAACAAATTCCTGCTTTCGGCCAGCGAATGCGAAGCCCATTGGGTGAAGCGCTTTTACCCACCCGTTTCGACACCGTCACCCAAGTAATTTCACCAAACGGTGAAGTGCAAATTGCACTCGGCGAGATTGATTTGCCCATCTCTACAGAGTCATTAGCTATTGCCAACAGCCCCAGCGGCGAAATAGCTCGAAGCACAATCTCGGTTGACGGGGTGAAGTACCGCATGCTCGTCGTGCCACTCACTCGCGGCGGCGCACTGCAGCTTGCCATCAACATCAGCGACATCGAAGATGCCAAACGGGGCATTCGCGTGTGGATGTTTGGTCTTGGTGCTGCAGGCATACTTGCCGCAGGCATCGCCGGTTGGTGGGCTTCCCGCAGAACGGCAAAGCCAATTCAGCAATTGGCCAATGCAGCCGAGCAGATTGCGCTCACTCGCCAGTTGGATCACACGCTCAACATCAAGGGCGATCGCGAAGTAGAGCAACTTGCAACCAGTTTCAACACCATGCTTGCGGCACTTCGCCAAAGCGGCGAACAGCAACGACAGTTGGTGCAAGATGCCAGTCACGAACTGCGCACGCCGCTTACATCGCTTCGCGCAAATACCGAATTGCTCGAACGCGATTCCCTCGATGCCGCAACGAAGCAATCAATTTTGCGCGACATTCGTACGGAAGTAGACGAACTTGCATCCCTCTCGGCCGAACTCACCGCACTTGCAAGCGACCAACGACTGACCGAAGACATTCAGGCTGTTTCTCTACTAGACGCAGCAAACGACATCGCGGCCCGAGCGTCAAGGCGAAGTGGCCGCACAGTCAATGTTGTTGCCGTCACCGATTCCACCGTGCAGGCTCGCCCATCGCAACTAGAACGTGCGGTCACAAATTTGGTCGACAATGCACTGAAGTTTTGCCCTACTTCGCAACCCGTCGAGATCACCATCGTCGGAAAAACAATTGCGGTTGTCGATCACGGCCCAGGCATTTCCGACATCGACAAACCATTGGTGTTCGATCGCTTCTACCGAGCCGCCGCAACGCGCGCGCTGCCTGGTTCTGGCCTTGGCCTTGCCATTGTCAAACAGTTTGCCGACGATCACAATGCAACCGTTGCAATTACCGACACCGTCGGTGGTGGCGCAACGGTCAGCATTACATTCGCTTAGCGAACAATTATTTTTTTATAATTTTCCGCGCACCCTTGCGGTCGTATCCACGCTCGTGAACAGCCTGCTGCTCTTCAAGTTCTAACTCTTCGGCAACAAGTGCCTTCATGTTGGCAAGTCGTGCGGCTTGCAGCGTGCCCGCCTTAATCGCATCTTGCACCGCGCAACCAGGTTCGTCTTCGTGCTTGCAGTCGCGAAACTTGCATTGCTCAGCCACGGCAAACACGTCGGCAAATGCGCGCTCAATTCCGTTCGAACTCATCCACAAACTCACGGCCCTTAACCCTGGCGTATCTACCAACCACCCGCCGTTTGCCAGGCGCACAAGTTCGGCAGCCGTGGTGGTGTGGCGCCCGCGTTGGTCGCCTTCGCGCACCTCACCCGTTGCCTGCCCGTCGTGCCCCGAAAGGGCGTTGACCAGGGTGGACTTGCCCACACCGCTGGCGCCAAGTAGGGCAATCGTGGCTGGCGACTCTGCGCCATATATATAGGTATAGGCGCGAAGGTCGTCTAGGCCCTCGCCCGTGCGCGCGCTCACTACATGTACGGGCACCCCTGCCAACACCGGTTGCACCTGGGCCAGCAAATCAGCAACCGCCGACGGGTCTATTTCGTCACGCTTGTTGAAAACCACCACTGGTTGAGCACCGCTATCAAAAGCCAACACCAACTCGCGTTCGATGCGTCGAAGGTTAACTTCGCCCGAAGCCGCTTGCACCACCAGCACGGTGTCGACATTGCTGGCGACTGTGTGCGACTCGGCGCGCATTGCATCCGACGACGCGCGACGCGTGAGTGCCGAGCCTCGCGGCAACACGTGCTCTACTCGTTCATAGTCTTCCGAGATCAACACCCAGTCGCCGACGGCAACATCCGCTCCAATGTTGCGCACTCGTTCGCTGTCTGTAGTCGAAAGCAAAACGGTGCTCCAACCTCTGTCAATTCGTCCAACGCGACCAACACGACGCGTGGACATAAGTTGCGAAATATCTTGCGAAGTTGCCAACATGTGCTCGTTCAATCGCACATTCCAACCAAGTGCCACGATGCCAGCCACTCCATCAGTTTTGAAAAGTTCATGTGCCGGTTCGGTCATTTCACTAGTGACGCTAGCGAAATTAAACCCTTACTGCATTTGGGTTTACGTTGATACCCTTGACAAGGCCGTGTCAAACAACGTAACGATGAAAAGTCATGTCTAAGCCCCTCGTCATCGTCGAGTCCCCCGCCAAAGCGAAAACCATCGCCAAATTTCTAGGTGACGGTTACGACGTACGCGCATCTGTCGGCCATATTGCAGACCTCCCAAGCAAGGGCCTCTCCGTCGACGTCGACAACGGATTCAAGCCCAACTATCAGCTGACGGAGCGCGGCTCCACCATCATCAAGGAACTGAAGGCCGCGCTCAAAACAGCCAGCGCCCTCTATATCGCAACCGACGAAGACCGCGAGGGCGAAGCCATTGCCGCGCACCTTTTCGAATACCTGAAGCCAAAAGTAGAGACCAAGCGCATGGTGTTTCACGAAATCACCAAAGCTGCAATCGACGAGGCCATCGCCCACCCCCGCGAAATCGACTACAAGCTTGTGGACGCTGCAGAAGCACGACGCATTTTGGATCGTTTGTTTGGTTACGAAGTGTCGCCAATCTTGTGGCGAAAAGTAAACCGTGGTTTGTCGGCAGGCCGAGTGCAAAGCCCAGCCATTCGTTTAGTCGTCGAGCGCGAACAAGAGCGCATGGCCCACGTGTCGGCTGCATATTGGGATCTCGAGGCGGTCACCGCAACGCAACCATCATTTACTGGCACGCTCATCAGCGTCGACGGTGTGCGCATTGCAACCGGCAAAGACTTCAGCGACAAAGGCATCGCCAAAGACGGCGTTGTCGTTATTAATGAAGAGCGCGCACAACAACTGACCACCGGCCTACAGGGCATCACCCTCGACATGCGCAGCGTTGAGGAAAAGCCATACCGCAAGTCGCCACGCGCGCCTTTCATGACCAGCACCTTGCAGCAAGAGGGCGGCAACAAGTTGCGCATCACCGCAAGCGAAGTCATGCGCCTTGCGCAGGGGTTGTACGAAGCGGGTTACATCACCTACATGCGTACCGATGCCGTCACACTTGGCGCCGAGGCACTTGCTGCGGTGCGTAGCGAAATCGAAACCACTTACGGCAAGCCATTCCTTTCAACCGAACCACGCGAATACAAATCAAAAGTGAAAAATGCGCAAGAAGCTCACGAAGCAATCCGTCCAGCGCTTCCACTTCGCAGCCCGGACCAACTTGCAAGCGAACTTCGCGCCAACGAACTGGCGCTCTATCGCCTCATTTGGCAACGCACCATTGCTTCGCAAATGTCCGATACCAACGGCACCACGCTCACCATCAAGATGGGCGGCGTCAGCGCAGGCGCAACTCCTGCCGACTGCGAATTCTCTGCCAGCGGCACCACTATTACGTTCCCCGGTTACCGCCAGGCATACCAAGAAGTAGAAGAAGAAACCGAAGACGAAAAAGAAGCGCTGCTTCCGCCGCTGAAGGTCGGCGACGGCGTCACCATCGAGTCCATCAACGCCATTGGCCACAACACCTCACCACCAGCGCGTTTTACCGAGCCAACCCTTGTGAAGCGCCTGGAAGAAGAAGGCATCGGCCGTCCTTCCACCTACGCGTCCATTCTTGGCACCATCATCAACCGTGGCTACGTTTGGAAAAAGGGCCAAGCGCTCGTTCCATCCTGGACTGCCTTCGCCGTGGTGCGCCTGCTGAAAGATCACTTCACCACGCTCATCGATTTCAAGTTCACCGCAATTGTTGAAGAAGAACTGGACGAAATTGCAGGCGGCACCCGCGTGCGCGACGCCTGGCTTGCCGAATTTTATTTTGGCAACGGCAAAGAGTTGCCCGGCCTGAAGCCACTTGTTGCACACAACATCGAAAACATTGATGCCGCAACACTCAACGCTTTTCATGTCGGCCCGCATCCCGTCAGTGGCGACATGATCGAGGCCCGCCCCGGCAAGTTTGGCCCATACATTCGTTGCGGCGAACAAACCGCAGGAATCCCCGACAGCATGGCCCCCGACGAACTGACCGTCGACGTTGCGCTCGAAATTTTGTCCAGGCCAAAGTTTGAAGACCCAATCGGCGAACTTGATGGTTTACCTGTGTTCAAAAAAACTGGCAAGTATGGCCCCTACGTGCAGTGGGGCACTATGGACGAGCCGCCACCAGGTTTAGAAAAAGCAAAGATGGTCTCGTTGTTCAAGACAATGGACCTCGCCACCACAACCATCGACGACGCACTTCGTTTACTCTCACTTCCCCGCACCGTCGGCCACGACCCAAGCGATGGCGAACTGATCACCGCACAAAATGGTCGCTACGGCCCATACATCAATAAAGGCAAAGAAAGCCGCACGCTCGACACCGAAGAAGAGTTGTTCACCTACACACTGGATCAATCGTTGGCCAAGCTTGCCGAACCCCGCGTATATGGCCGCCGCGGGCCAGCCAAACCACCGCTGCGCGAATTTGGTGTCGACCCAATCAGCTCAAAACCTGTCGTTGCCAAAGAAGGCAAGTTCGGTGTCTACGTCACCGACGGCGAAACTAACGCCAGCCTCACCCGCGGCGACCGCCTGGAATACGTCACCCCCGAGCGCGCCTTCGAGTTGCTCGCCATTCGCCGCGACGCCGATCCAACGCTGAAGCGAAAGAAAGCCGCCAAGAAACCAGCCAAAAAAGCGGCCAAGAAAGCAGCAGCACCCGATGCCGAAAAGCCAGCCAAAAAGGCCGTAAAAAAGGTTGCCAAGAAGGCCGCGAAGAAGAAGCCTGCTAAGAAATAGGGCATGACCCGAGGCCGCTACATCGCATTTGAAGGCCTCGAGGGGTGCGGCAAGTCCACGCATGTCACCCGCCTGGCCGCAACGCTCATCGGCATCACCACCCGCGAACCCGGCGGCACATCAATCGGCGCGTCACTGCGTGCAGCAATGCTCGACACATCGAACACCATGCTCTCCCCTCGAGCAGAGGCACTGATGATGGCTGCCGACCGTGCCCAACACTTGGAGCAGTTAGTGCTTCCCGCGCTTAACGCCGGCACCCACGTTGTCAGCGACCGCAGCGCGTATTCATCACTTGCCTATCAGGGCTATGGCCGCCTGCTCGACATCGACGAACTGAAGCGATTCAACAACTGGGCCATTGCAGGCAACTGGCCCGACCTCGTGGTGTTCATCGATGTTCCGCTCGACACACTGCTCGAGCGCTTGAAAAAACGCGAACTCGATCGCTTCGAGCGCGAAGACCGCGCATTCTTCGAACGCATTCACGCAGGCTTCACCGCCATGGCCGCATCCGACCCACAGCGTTGGCTTGTCATCGACGGCACCCCACCAAAAGACGAACTCGCGTCCACAATCGCAACGGCAGTGAAGCAACGCCTCGGCATATGAGCAGTGTCTGGAACAAAATAGTTGGCCAACATAAGGCAGTCGAACGCCTCCAACAACTTGCTATCAATAACGTTCATGCATTTCTCTTCATCGGCCCCGAAGGGTGCGGCAAAGAAGACGCGGCTCGTGCATTTGCATCTGTGCTCATCACCGGCAGCGACAACGAAAACAGCCGCGAAGCCGATCTCATCACCCGCGGCGCGTTCGCCGACGTTGTCGAAGTACTGCGCGAAGGTGCCGCCGTCGACAAAGACGAGGCCGAAGAAATCATTCGCCTAGCCAGCACCACACCAACCGAGAGCAACGTAAAAGTCGTCATCATCCATGAAGTGCATCTCATGCGCGACTCGGCCGCAGCCCGTCTTCTCAAAACAATCGAGGAGCCATCAGAAAAAGTCATCTTCATTTTGCTTGCCGATCAACTCGTGCCATCACTTGCCACCATCAACTCGCGTTGCGTCGTCGTCAACTTCATGCGCCTCACCAACGAGATCATCTCCGAAACACTTTGCAATGAGGGCGTAGAACAAGGTGTCGCAATTGCCGCCGCCAACGTCGCAGCCGGCAACCTACCCCGCGCACGTTTGCTTGCCGCCGACGAACGCCTTGCCCACCGTCAAGAAGCCTTCGCTTCTGTTCCCTTCCGTCTGGACGGCGCCGGCTCCACCGTCGCAAACATCGTGGACGAACTCTTTGACCGCATAGATGAAGCCTCCACGCCACTCGTCGAACAACAAGCACTCGAACTCAAAGAACTAGAGGCCCGCGTTTCACTCACGGGCGAACGCGGCAGTGGGCGCAAGGCATTGCAAGATCGTCACAAGCGCCAACTGCGCAAGTTCAATACCGACGAACTTCGTAGCGGCCTTGCAACGGTGGCAGCCACATACCACGCACAGATCATTGCTCAGCCGCCTCACCCCAATGCAGATAAATACATGGACGCCGTCCATCGCATCCACAAGACAATGGGCACGCTTGGTCTCAACGTCAACGAGAAACTTGCGCTACAGGCACTCTTCTTGCAATGTCCGTCGCTCATGATGATGGCTCGACTCGCGCCAGTAAACTAACAATCCAATTACCCGCCCAGGTAGCTCAGGGGTAGAGCAACGCACTCGTAATGCGTAGGTCGTGAGTTCGATTCTCATCTTGGGCTCCAGCGCGAAGCACTTTGCTGCTCGGGTTACCTCTTTTCACGAATAGCGCCTGTTCATCTATATATGCGCTAGAAACGCTGTATGAAATTTCGCCTTTCCCTGTTGTCACTTGTCCTCGCCGGAGCAGCGGTTGTCCCTTCGAACTCGGCTTCTGCACTTCCATCTGCACTACCCAAGTGCCCAACGGCAAAGTTTCTAGATTTGTCAAAGTCCAAGGGTGCCGGCGCCGGCTATGCCAAGCCATCCTCAAAAGTCACATGCACAACGTCGGAAGTTGTGGTGACAACAAACAACATGATTAGTTTTCCCTTCATTAATAAAACACCGCACACACTGGCGCCACAAAACTTGGTAGTGAAATTTCCTCGCGATCCAAAAGTTGCAGCAGCACCAACGAAAATCGTTAATCAACTTGGCACGATGTGTATTACGGTTTCGGGTTTGTTGTTCTACGGCGCAACGGAAGGCCCAGTTCCAACCGAGTCGGCATGGGGAGACCCGTACTACAACAAAATGTTGGACACCTGCGGCGGCCATGCCGGCCCACAAAATGAGTACCACTACCACGTACTTCTCACCATTGCATTGTGCAATTTGAAGAACACCGGAATCATTGCTTATGCCATTGATGGTTTCCCTGTTTATGGTCCAACTGGTTGCTTGGATGTTAAGTGCACAAAGAAGGCGCAAATGACTTCGGGCTATGTGCAAACGGGAGACCCAACAAAAAATGTGTGGAGCGCATATTCATTTAAGGCCTCAACAAGTAAAACAGTGCTCGATGAATGCAACGGTCGTATTCAACCCGATGGCACCTACGGATATCACGCAACGTTGACATTCCCCTACATCGTTGGTTGTCTCAAGGGAACACCAAAAACTCAATCAGGTGCGGCAGCCGCACCTATGCCACCAATGGGTGGAAACAACCAGCAGCCACCGCAGGGCGGCAATGGACAACCACCTCCTCCCCCGGGCGGAGTTGGCGGGCCTCCACCTGGCGGAAAGGGTGCTCCACCTTCAACCGTGAAATCAAATTCGGTTGAGTCGCTCAGTGTGAACCACTTCGCTGCTATTTATTGCACCCTGCTGTAGATGATTGATCAGAATATAGAGACAAAGCTTCGACTATTCCTGAATCGAATTTTGTTTTGGTGTAAAGTGGGCAACGAAAAAACTTTTGCAATGAGTGACTGACTTAATAGTTTAATTCAAAGAACTAGTACTGAAGTCAGACTCCAAACAAGTGCCAAAAAGCGACGAGCGAATAGGGAATTTTTGGAATTGCTTGTTCAATTGGGATTTGGGTCCTTACTGGAATGATGAAGGTTTAAAATATTGACCGAATCAGAAGTCGCTGATGCTGAACGTCTTTGCTAATGAGCGCCACTCCTTTTATAAGGAGAGCCTGCCAAGTACGCTGAACAAATGGCCTTTGAACACGGGAATACTGCTCATGGTCATTGGCAACCCTCTAAGGTGACGCAAGAAACAGGCGGAGTTTGAGATGCCGCACATTGGAATTTTGATTGTGGCTTATAACGCCGAGACGACACTAGAAAGCGTCCTTTCTCGTATCCCAACAGAGTTCATTTCTTCAATCTCAGTCATATTGATCTGTGATGATGCAAGCCAAGATGCCACCTTTTCGGTTGGTCAGCAAGTTCAACAAATGCGTCCTGACTTGCCAATTACATTGATTCGACACCCCGTGAATCTTGGCTATGGCGGCAACCAAAAGGTTGGTTACCGATGGATGATCGACAACAATATTGATGTTGTCGTTCTGTTACATGGTGATGGGCAATACGCCCCCGAGTATTTGCCCAAAATGGTTGAGCCCATCACTACTGGAGCAGCCGATGTGGTGTTTGGCTCCCGCATGATGACTCCGGGAACCGCACTAAAGGGAGGAATGCCGAAATACAAATTTGTTGGCAACAAAATTCTTACTTTTTGGCAGAACCGAATGGCACAGGTTCGCTTAAGTGAATGGCACAGCGGTTACCGCGCGTACTCAACAAAAGCGCTTTCGAAAACTGTGTTTGAAAAAAATGCGGATTACTTCGACTTTGACACAGAAATTATTCTGCAAATGATTGAAGCAAAGCAGCGAATGGTGGAGATCCCAATCCCGACTTTCTACGGAGATGAACTTTCGCGAGTAAACGGAATCAAATACGGTTGGCGCGTTGCACGACACACTACGTTGTGGCGCTTGAAGAAATTACAACGTGGCTAAGTCCGTTATATCAATTTCATTTAAAGAATTAGTAGTTGCTACCGCCCTGCTGTTCGGAGCATTTCTGCTTTGCGAAGTTCCCCCAATTGTTTCGGCTATTTGTTCCGTAGTGGTGGCGATACAGACGTTTACAGGAATGGCTCTATACCAACGCTACTTGGGCTCTGAGCGCACTCACGTTGTAGAGGTATTTACTCTGGGCTTTGCGCTGGGTTCAGCATTGGCTGTGTTAAGCGCTTTGATACTACGTCCTGTTGTTGACCCGTCATTTGGTTGGCTTTTTCCAACGATCGTACTTGCGGTCTACAACACAAAAAGGCCTTTAGATGTTGACTTACGAGCAAATTCTTGTTTGCAAATGAGTTCGCCCGAGGTTGTCGCGGTCGTATCAATCGCATTTTTGTACTTGGCTCAAGATTCACACTGGCCGACGGCAATCGCAACTACCGGACTTTGCATCTACTCTCTGCTTGTTTGGCGAATCGAATCAATGATCTTGATGATTCTTGTTCGAATAGCACTAGTCGCTGGGGCTTTTGCAGCACTGGTTGCAGGTGTACATGACAGACCCCCATTTTGGGACTATCTCGCGGATGACTTTCGCGTGTTCGAATCCCTTTCCAGATCGATCTTGAATTTTGGACCGCAAGACCAATACGGCACCTTAGGAACCATCGGAGCCCAATATCACTTTTTCACCTACGCCTATTCGGGTTTACTCGACCGAGTTTCTAGTGCGTCAACATTCATCGTTCTCAACCGAGTGATGCTGATATTGACTGCACTGATGTTGAGCAGTATCATATGGGCGTTTATAAAACGTGACGGCGGAACAAACCGTATTGTGAACCTGCTGTTAGCTGGAATGTTTCCGCTTTTTTTTGATTACTCATTTACATCCCCTTCATTCGTTTTTGGTTTGTTTTTCTACCTTTCTGGAATCTATTTCTGGACAGATCAGAGAACCAAAACTCGCCTGCCAATTCGTATGTTGGTTGGTTTTATACTCACGGCGGTCGTGTTAACGACGAAGATATCCAACATGCCTGTAGTGCTTAGTGGATTAATGCTGTTGTCCCTTTACGCACTAGTTGTTCGTCCTATCTGGCGAAATACAGCGATAATCAATTTCGTAGTGACGTTTTTAACCTCAAGTATTTATTTCGCCCTTTTCTTAGCCAATGGGCGAACAGGTTCGCAGTTAAATTCGATGTACCCGTTCGGTTGGGCTCGAAGAATTGCGGGTGATTTAATCACTATTAGCGAGGCCTCTATTCGAGTCTTGGCCAGCATCATGTACACCTCGCTCTATTTGGTCCTACCTATGGTCGCAGTCATCTACTTTCTACTCAAACGACGAAATTCTCATTCTTCCTTACTTCTTATTTCAATTCCTGCACTTCCACTCGTCGTGCTAACGGCGCTGTTTGGCGGCGCTGATGCCAGTGGCTACTTTGTCACGTCTTGCCTAGGTGTTCTCAACGTTGTACTCATTGTAAATCTTTCAAAATTCTTCTCCGGATTCAACTGGGCCGACAAAAGAAATAGTCAAATCCTCATATTTGCATTCCTCGCAGGCATTACAGGCATAGCTTCACAACAATTAGTTTCTTATTTCAATGGTGGAACCGCAAATGAGATCTTGATTCGATCATTTCTGAAGTCGCATTGGGTTACTGCGCTGCTACTTACGATCATTTGGTTCGCGATATTAAAATTAGTCAATCTTGATCGAAAAATTCCTTTCATTGTTGCTTTCGTTGCTGCAGAGCTATTGGCATTTGCGTCGGTCGAAGCAATGAATCTTGACCGTCTAACAAAAGGTTCCGAATTGGGTGTTGAAGAAGCGTCCACCGCGCTTGGAACAAATGATGAGATTTTTGTTGGAACCTGGATTAGAAACAACACTGAATTGTCTGCAATCATTGCGACTAACCACTTCTGTGGGGCTGCTTGTTCTGGCGAAAACTGGTTCGAAAATGATTTTAAGAATCTTGACGATTCATATATTTTCCCGTCAAGCCCAACAGGTTATGGAACATTTAACTTTATTTTGTCTGTTTACGCAGAACGTCGATTCTTTGTCGAAGGAACCCGTTTTCTGCTGGTAAACGGAATGCCTAAAGAGTTGGTCCGAGAACGGATGAACTTGGTGCTTGAATTTGCTAACACACCGGATTCAGAAAATCTGCGTTTACTTCAAGAAAAGGGGGTTAGCTACTTCGTTGTAAATAAGGAATCAACTTCTGTCCGAAATTGGAAGGATCTCGCCACTACAAGATATGAAAATGAGACATTCATAGTTCTTGAATTACTGTAAATTTTGACCAGCCTGTATGAGCGACTTTCCTGCATTCCCAAAGAACGATTTCTCTGACGTTCTCTCCGCCAATGAATCATTCGTCCAGGGCTTTCAGCATTCGGAACTGACCGGCACAGCGCGTAAGGGGTTGGCAATTATTACCTGCATGGATTCGCGCATTAACCCACTTGCGGTTGTTGGCATGCAGGCTGGTGACGCCAAGATTCTGCGTAACGCAGGTGCTCGAGTAACGGACGACGTGTTGCGAACGCTCGTCTTGGCTTCTTACCTTCTCGGCGTAAATCGTGTTCTCGTGATGCCACACACCGACTGCCGAATGGCTCGTGATGATGAGGCCACTATTCACGCAACCATCAAAGAGCAGCATGGTGTGGACACAACAAGTTTGGAATTTCGTACAGTTTCCGATCAGCGTGCGGCCCTTGCGACAGACGTCAAGAGCATTCGGGAATACCCACTCTTGCAACGCGGTGTTTCGGTGGCTGGCGCTATATATAACGTCTCAACCGGCAAGTTGGAGCCTATAGATTGTTAAACAGTATGTACCGTCGCTGGCTCAACAATTCGTTGCTTCGGTTTCTAGCGTTGTCGGCGCTTTTGGGCTTGGTAATGTTATCCCGTATGCGTGGTGCGATTTTGCGCCTTACGCCAGATGCTTCTTATGACATTTTTTCTGAGGCACGAAATCAACCTCTCTCTTCAATCTTTTCGTTTGCTGATGGATATCTCAGTCTGTTGCCAAGAATGATGGCGCATGTCATCGTCATTGCGCCGATTGAGTACACGGCGTTGTTCAGCATTTTCTTCACGTCACTTTTTTGGGTACTTGCTGGAGCCATCGTTGCCTATTGTGTGTATAGTGAGTTAAACAATGTTTACTGGGCGACGATTTCGGCGCTAATGGTTGCTCTTGCTCCAGGCGCAAGAGAAAGCAGTCTGGGAAATATCGGCAACGTTCGATGGCAAGTGTTCATCATGTTGGCTGTGGCTGGATCCAGTTTTGCATTTGTTGCAAAGTTTCCAAAAACATTTTTTTGCATTGCACTCATTACTGGCTTATCTCACCCACTTGCGGTTCTCGCAACAATTCCCATTCTGATCTCATTTGTAAACCCAGAATACCGACGCCAAAAAGGTCGACTGGCGGCATTGGTCATCGTTGGGATTACGTTTTTGATCCAAGTAGCTGTCTTCCTGCGCATCGGTCGAGGAGCAATTCGTGCCGGTATCACCCATTGGTGGTCAAATCCACCAATATTTTGGTGGTTTAACTGGCTTGCACCATTAGCGCTTGCTGTTTTTGTAGTGGTTGTAGCACTTGTGGTCAAGAGATTGCGCGGTGCTGTTTCAACGATGGCGATCTCTCTCGCAATTACAAGTTTTGCAATTGGCTCCGTTTCGTGGGTTCAGGGAGGAATTGCCGATAGGTATTTTGTGGTGCCAACAGTTCTTTCCTGGTGTGCGCTAGTGGTGCTTTTCGTTGACATCCAGAAAACTTCTCCAAAGCTATTTGGGTTCGTGTTTTATACCATCGCAGCAGTATTTTTCATTGCTTGTTTCAAATGGTTTGGCCCCAGCTCGTACTTGAACTCTGGGCCAACTTGGATGTCAGAAGTTGAGCGCTTGAGAGTTGTCTGTAAAGAAGAACCAACAGAAATAGTGCAGGCAACTCTTTCTGCTGGCGTCGCAGAAATTCGTTGTGAAAATCTGATTGATTAGCTAGTTATTGCAGAACGTGCCCGTGCTGGACAAAGCGCACGGCAGCTTCAAGTTCGGGTGACAAGAAACGGTCGGGCCCTGGGCCGGCAACAGTTTTGCGCAGGCGATCTTTAACCGCACCTGTCACATTGGACGGTTGCAGTGGGGCTCGCAAATCGAGTGCTCGCGCGGCGGTGAGTAGTTCGATTGCTGCAATGCGTTGAGTGTTGGTGACGGATTGACGAAGTTTTCGTGCGGCGCTCCAACCCATTGACACGTGGTCTTCTTGCATGGCCGAACTTGGGATGGAGTCGGCGCTGGCAGGAACTGCAAGGCGTTTGTTTTCGGAAACAAGTGCGGCTTGTGTGTATTGAGCAATCATGAGGCCAGAGTCGACACCTGGGTCGTCGGCGAGAAATGCAGGAAGGCCGGCAGAGCGTGCTTTATCGAGCATGCGGTCGGTGCGGCGTTCCGACATGGAGCCAAGATCGGCAAGAACGATTGCGAGGAAGTCGAGAACGTAGGCAACTGGTGCGCCATGAAAGTTGCCATTTGAACTGACACTTCCGTTGGGTAGCACCACTGGGTTGTCGATGGTTGCAGCAAGTTCGCGCGTTGCGACTGTGATGGCGTGGGCAAGCGTGTCGCGAACGGCGCCTGTTACTTGGGGTGCGCAGCGAAGCGAGTATGCGTCTTGCACTCGATCGTCGTTTTCGGTGTGTGATGCAACAATTGGAGAGCCCCGCAGTGCGTGCAACATGTTGGCCGCACTAGTGGTTTGCCCGGGGTGTGGGCGAAGCGGTTCGTGCAGTTCGGGTTTGAACACTGCGTCGGTACCAAGCAGTGCTTCAACACTCATTGCGGCAATGACATCGACCGAGTTAAGAATGAGCGAAATATCTTCGATGGCCAACAGCAACATGCCCAACATGCCGTCGGTGCCGTTGATGAGTGCGAGGCCCTCTTTTTCTTGCAACTCGATTGGTTCGATGCCAGATTCGGAAAGTAACTCGTGCACGGGGCGCATGTTGCCGCCTGCGTCAACTGCTTCGCCCTCGCCCATCAGTACAAGTGCGCAGTGAGACAGTGGCGCCAAGTCGCCGCTACAACCGAGTGAACCGAACTCGCGAACAATTGGGGTGATGCCGGCGTTAAGTACTGCTGCCATGGTGGTTGCAACAACAGGGCGCACGCCCGTGCGGCCGGAAGCAAGCGTTTTTAGGCGAAGAGTCATAAGCGCGCGTACCACTTCGCGCTCTACTGGTTCACCAACACCTGCCGCGTGTGAACGAATGAGGGAACGCTGCAACTGTGCGCGCTGTTCGACCGATACGTATCTATTGGCGAGTGCTCCGAACCCAGTTGAAACGCCATACACGGGCTCGGACGATGCAACTAGTGCGTCGATGTGGGCCCGTGTTGTGGCCATTGCGGCTAGAGCCGAATCGGAAAGTTGCACTTGTTCGCCATGCCGCGCAATTGCAAGGACGTCTTGGGCGGTCATGCCGCGTTCGTTGATGATCACGTTGTTTGCCATATTTCGTTAAATCTACTGGGGATTCCGACTGTGGCATCCGTGCTCGCTACGATTGAAGGCATGATCGCAGTCGTATGGCACTTTTGGTTGGGTTTGATTCTTCTCGTTGTTGGCGGCCTTGCCGTTGTGCAATTGGTAGTTGGCTATGTTGCCAAAGTATCGGCAATGAAATACCCAAACCGTCGCCAGCGCAACGCACAGAAGTAATTGCGCGGGGCTGATGCCTTCGCCGCTGTCCAACTTTCGGTCGCATCCGCTTGTGGCCCAGTTGTTGGCCAAATGCACCTTTGACTCGTCCGCTACTTCGGTGGATTGCGCGGTTTCGGGTGGGCCCGACTCGATGGCGTTGCTGGTGTTGGCAGTTGCGCAAGGTTTTCAGGTAACTGCGTGGCATGTAGACCACGGCCTTAGGCCAGAGTCGGCTTCGGAAGCAATGTTGGTTCGAAACGTTGCCGAACAACTTGGGGCCGGGTTCCAATCGCGAACCGTGCATGTTGAGCAAGGCAGCAACTTGGAGGCGCGCGCACGCGCGGCACGCTTTGATGCGCTGCCAGAAGGTGTGCTTACGGGGCACACAGCAGACGACCAAGCAGAAACCGTTTTGATCAACTTGTTGCGCGGGTCGGCAACGCGTGGCCTGGCTGGCATGCAAGCTGGGCCGAACCATCCAATTTTGCAGTTGCGAAGAAGCGAGACACATGACTTGTGTAGCCAACTGGGCATTCAGTTGGTGCATGACTCATCTAATGACGATGAAAGGTTTCAACGCAACAAGATTCGTCAGCAATTGTTGCCGCTCCTTGATGCCATTTCGCAGCGCGACATGGTGCCGGTGTTGGCGAGGCAGGCCGAGTTGTTGCGTGACGACGAAAACCTCTTGAACGAACTTGCATTGGCGATCGACCCAACAGATGCACAGATGTTGGCGGCGGCTCCAGTTGCGCTTGCTCGGCGAGCTGTACGGGCATGGCTTGCGCACCCGTATCCACCCGATGGCGCCACTGTCGAGCGTGTGTTGGGCGTGGCTCGGGGTGAGGCGACAGGATGTGACATTGGTTTAGGGCGTCAGGTTCGCCGCAGCCAGCAACAACTTCGGATCGTTGAGTTGTAAAACACCCTAAATTTGTTGGGTTTCTGAAACACCGACCGAATTTCTTGGTGTATCGTCTCGCCTGATGTTGAATACAGCGCAATTGCGCCCAAACGAAGGCTGTGACTAGTGCCCCCAAAACTGCGTGGTAAGTGGGCGCTCGGCATTACGCCTCGCAATCTCACCTGGATTATTAAGGACAAACTGGCAATTTGCGAGAGGCCCGGCGGCTTTGGGGTAAACCATCGCCGGGTGCGCCGCCAAGAAGAGATCATTTGGCTTCGGGAAAACGATTTTGCCTGCGTTATTTCAATTATTGGGGCTCCGCACAACTTGCACAACTACGACGAGTTGAACATGCCTTACAAGCATCGCCCGTTGGCTACGTACGACGACATTGATAACTGGTTGCGCGTGTTTTATAGCGACATTCACGAGATGTTGAAAACCAACAGCAAAGTGATTGTTCACGCTGAAGAAGTGAGCGACCGCTTGGTTGGTTTGATGGGTGGATACATTCGCTGGTCTGGGCTTGTCGACGACATTCAGCAAGCAGTGATGCTGACAGAGCGCATCGGTGGCAGGCAGCTCGACCCCGACTCGCGCGAGTTGATTTTGCGCGTTCACGAACTGCGCTGAATAAGCGCCGATTTAGGCCGTAGGCGTAAGGTAGAGGCATGAGCGGACGCCGAATTGTTGTCACCGGCTTGGGCGGTGAACTTGGCTCACTTGTTGGCTCGCTGCTTGAAGAAGATTCGTCCATTGGCGAAATAGTTGGTATTGATACCAACCCGCCGCGCAGGCGTTTGAAGCGAAGTGCGTTTCACTTGGTGGAATCCAGCGATCGTGACCGCATCGGCACCATCATTAACGACGCCAACCCGCACATAATCATTCACTTGGGTGTGTGGGAGCCACATGCCCGTTTGAACACCGCCGACGCCAGGCTGCATACCGAGCAGTTGGGTGAAGCCGTGTTTGAAACGGCGCATGGCTTGCCCGCGCTCGAGTCGTTGGTGTTGCGCAGCGGTATAGAGGTATATGGCTCACTCGCCCATTGGCCTCACCAACCAAACGAGCATCAAGCATTAGAGCCGGAATCCGAGTTTGGGCACATGTTGCTGGCACTCGAACACCGTGCTGCCGAGTTGGCAATGGAGCGCGGAACTTCGATTGCCATGCTTCGATTGGCGTCGGTTGTGGGCAAGCATGTGCCAAGCCCGCTTGGAAGGATGCTGCGTTTGCCCGCGGTGCCATTCAACCCATTTGGTGCTCCGCAGTTCAGCGTGATTCAAGACAACGATGCGGCGCGCGCATTTGTTGCGGCTGCAAAACATCAACCTCACGGCGCAATCAATGTTGTTGCGCCTGGCTCAATTTCTATCCCGCAGGCTGCATCCATTGGCCGACGTATTACGTTGCCAACGATTGGCCCAGCGTGGTGGTTTGCAAAATCGTTGTCGGGGCTCGCGGGTGCACCAATGCCAGACCACATCGTGCAGTTGCTGATGCACGGGCGCTCTGCGCAACCAGGGCGAACAGAAGAGCTGCTGAACTTTGTTCCCGAGTACTCCACCCATGAGGTGATCAATTCGTTGTACGAGTGGCCAAGCGTCATTCGGATTGCGCCGCAAAAACAGGTTGCGTAACGATGCCGTTTGTAACTACCGCTGATAACACGCGCATTCACTACGAAGTGACGGGCAGGCCAGGCGCCACGCCGGTACTGATGATTCAGGGCTTGGGCGCCAGTAAAAACGGCTGGAACTTGCAGCGCGCAGCAATGGCAACGCGCTTTCGCATTATTGCGCTCGACAACCGCGGTGCGGGTAGAAGCGACAAACCAACTACAGCCTTCACACTTGAACAAATGGCCGACGATGCAATTGCGGTGCTGGACGCCGCAGGCATCGAAGACGCGCACATCGTTGGCGCATCGATGGGTGGCGTAATCAGCCAGATCATTGCGGTGAAATACCCCGAACGGGTTCGCTCGTTGTCGTTGGTGTGCACCGCTTGCAGAAACCACCCGTGGCGTCACGAGTTGTTGCAGTCGTGGGCAACAACAGCGCAAAACGATGGGCTGTTGGCGCTGGGTAAACACACCGCGCCGTGGGTAATGAGCCCAAGGTCGTTTAGGCGCTTGCTTCCTGCAATGGGTTGGATGGGGCCGCTCTCCGTGCTTCGCCCGCGTCAGTCGTTTGTAGCTCAAGTCAATGCAATTTTGGACACCGACGAAGCAATGGTTGATGCATTATCGACGATTACTGCCCCAACGTTGATCGTGGTTGGCAACCAAGACGTGCTGACGCCGCGCGGCGATTCGGAAGAATTGGCCGAGCGCATTGCGCATGCCGAGCTTGTTGTTATCTCGGGTGCGGCACATGGTTTGATGTTTGAACACGCAAGCACCTTCAACGGAATCCTGATCGACTTCTTGCATCGGTCGGAAGCAGCACGCGCACTGTCTATAGCTCGATGAACGTCGTTGTAATTGGCGCCGGGCTCTCGGGGTTGATGGCGGCGCAGTCGTTGCAAGCGCAAGGTCACAAGGTGTTGGTGGTGGACAAAGGGCGTTCGGTGGGCGGCCGGTTGGCAACTCGACGAATTGGCACTGCAACGTTGGATCACGGCGCGCAGTTTTTTACCGTGCGAAGTGAAGAGTTTGCCAAGCACGTGGATGCGTGGCTTCAACAAGGCGTAGTGCGTGAATGGTGCAAAGGGTTTGCGACGGCCGATGGCTACTCGCGTTTTGTAGGTGTTGGTGGAATGAACGCAATTGCCAAGCACCTGGCAACATCGCTTGAAGTGTGCTGCAACACGCTTGCGTTTGCAATCGAGCGCGGCACTTCAACTGCCTGGCGCCTAAAAATTGATGATGGTTCGTTCATTGATGCAGACGCACTTATTGTGACGTGCCCAATACCGCAGGCTTATGCACTGTTGGTAACCGCAAACGTGCAGCCACCAGATGAATTGTTAGCAACCGAATATCACCGCACGCTTGGGTTGCTGGCCATGTTGGATGCACCACCAAATGTTGCATCGCCCGGTGGCATGCAGGACCCAGACGATACGTTTTCGTTTGTCGTCGACAATCAGGCAAAGGGCTTGTCGGAAACGCCCGCAATAACGCTGAACGCGAACAATGCATTTAGTTTGCAGTACTGGGATTACCCGCCAGACGAAATACATGCGAAGTTGATCGAGCGCGCAAAGCCTTGGCTTGGAAGGGCAAACATTGTGGAAAGCCAAGTGAAACGCTGGCGCTTTGCAACACCCGCAACCATTTGGCCCGACCGCTGTTGGCACACTGAGCAGTTGGTGTTAGCGGGTGACGCCTTTGGTGGGCCAAAGGTGGAGGGCGCCGCGTTGTCGGGCCTTGCGGCTGCGAAAGCCCTTAGCGAATAACTGAAGCGAGCAACGCGCCAGGCGCATTGCGCAATGCATCGGTAGCCGCGCCTTGCGGCATGCGATTGCACTCTGCCTCGGCCATCTGCACATAGTTGCGGGCACTATCAATTGCGCTTTGCACACCCGGGTGCGCGCGCACTAACGACAACGCATGTGCGCGCTCGTCTTGTGAGAGTGGTTTGCCAAGTAGTGCACGAAGTTGGTCGGCAGTGGCGTCACCTTCTGCAAGTGTGAGCAATACGGGCAGCGTGTACACGCCTTCTTCCATGTCGTGGCCGGCAGGCTTACCAAGTTCTTCGTCGGTTGCCATGATGTCGAGCAAGTCGTCCACAATTTGGAAGACCATGCCGAACGACGTGCCGTAGTTGGTGAGCGCATCGATAGTTGTTGCATCGTGGCCCGCAACGATGGAACCAATGCGGGCAGAAGTTGAAAACAGCGAGGCGGTTTTGCCTTCGATGCTCACAAGGTACGACGGCACGGTGCGCGACAAGTCGTAGGTGTGGCGCAATTCTTCGATTTGGCCTTCACACAGTTGGCCGATGGTGCGCGCCAACAAGCCAGCAATGTCGTTGCCCAGCGAGGCAGCAATTTCTGAGGCGCGGCTGAGCAAAAAATCGCCGGCCAAAATTGCTTGCAGGTTGCCCCACTTTGCGTTAACGGTTTCGACGCCGCGGCGCGTGGTGCCTTCGTCCATCACGTCGTCGTGGTACAACGAACCGAGGTGCACCAATTCGCACGAAATGCCACCCAAAATGACATTGTCGGACACAGGTACGTTGCTGCCCACTTGGGCCGCGGCAATTGTCATCACCGGGCGCAGGCGTTTTCCGCCCGCAACGATGAGGTGCGAGGCGATTTCCGTGAGGTATGCATCGCGCGTGCGCACCGAGGTGAGCAGTGCCGATTCCACGCGGTCGCGGTCGGCATCCATGAGCGGCAACTCGAGGAGGGGTGAGGCAAGTGCCATTCCGTAAGGCTAGGCATTTTGGCTTGTGAAATGGCGAACGAAGCGCCGACAGTCACACCGCAAAGGGGCTGCCTGCCACGGATACACTTTCCAAAAGGTTCGCAATATTCATCTACACGTGAAAAAAGGCGGTCTGCCAAGTGTTCGAACGGTTTACAGATAGGGCTCGCAGGGTCGTAGTACTGGCTCAAGAAGAAGCTCGTTTACTCAATCATTCATACATCGGCACGGAGCACATCTTGCTCGGCCTTATTCATGAAGGCGAAGGCGTCGCAGCCAAAGCACTCGAGTCGCTCAACATCTCGCTCGAGGCAGTGCGCGCGCAAGTAGAAGAGATCATCGGTCAAGGTGGTTCATCGCCATCTGGTCACATTCCATTTACTCCGCGTGCCAAGAAAGTGCTCGAGCTTTCACTTCGTGAAGCGCTGCAACTCGGACACAACTACATCGGCACAGAGCACATCTTGCTCGGCCTCATTCGCGAAGGCGAAGGCGTTGCCGCACAAGTATTAGTGAAGTTGGGCGCCGACTTAAGCCGCGTTCGTCAACAAGTTATCCAGTTGTTGTCTGGCTATCAGGGCCCGGCCGGCAAAGGCGAAGGCACACCTGCTGGCGCAAAGGACGAGCCGCAAGAAAAAGGCGGAAGCCAAATTCTTGATCAGTTCGGTCGCAACCTCACGCAACTTGCGCGCGACAACAAACTTGATCCTGTTATTGGTCGAACAAAAGAGATGGAGCGCGTGATGCAAATCTTGTCGCGTCGCACCAAGAACAACCCCGTGCTCATCGGCGAGCCAGGTGTTGGCAAAACTGCAATCATCGAAGGCCTTGCACAAAAGATCGTGCGCAACGACGTACCAGAAACGCTGACTAACAAGCAGCTGTACACACTGGACTTGGGCTCACTCGTTGCAGGCAGCCGTTACCGCGGCGACTTTGAAGAGCGCCTCAAGAAAGTGTTGAAAGAAATCAAAACACGCGGCGACATCATCTTGTTCATCGACGAGATTCACACACTTGTTGGTGCTGGTGCAGCAGAAGGTGCAATTGATGCTGCGTCCATTTTGAAGCCAATGCTTGCTCGTGGCGAATTGCAAACCATTGGTGCAACAACGTTGGACGAATTCCGCAAACACTTCGAAAAAGATGCCGCACTCGAGCGTCGCTTCCAGCCCGTCAAAGTGGAAGAGCCAGAAGTTGCTCACACCATCGAAATCTTGAAGGGTTTGCGCGACAAATACGAGTCGCACCACCGTGTCACCATCACCGACCAAGCGCTTGTTGCCGCAGCCAATCTTGCCGACCGTTACATCGCCGATCGCTTCTTGCCCGACAAGGCCATCGACCTCATCGACGAAGCTGGCAGCCGTCTGCGCATCAAGCGCATGGCTACACCTCCCGACTTGAAAGAGATCGAGAACAAGATTAACGACGTGCAAGAGGCAAAAAAGAAGGCTGTGGAAGAACAGCGCTTCGAAGAAGCCGGCCGCTTGCGCGACCAAGAACGTGCACTACTTGAAGAGCGGATGGAAAAAGAATCCGCCATCAAAGCAAGCGGTATCGACTTGTTCGACGAAGTTGACGAAGAGGCAATTGCCGAAGTGCTCAGCATGTGGACAGGTATTCCCGTGTACAAATTGACCGAAGAAGAAACGGCCAAGTTGCTGAACATGGAAGCCGAGTTGCACAAGCGAATCATTTCGCAAAATGATGCAATCAAGTCCGTAAGCCAAAGCATTCGCCGCACACGTGCAGGCCTGAAAGACCCGAAGCGCCCAAGCGGTTCGTTCATCTTCCTTGGCCCAACCGGTGTTGGTAAAACCGAACTTGCGAAAACACTCGCCAACTTCCTATTCGGCGACGACGATGCACTCATTTCGCTCGACATGAGTGAATACATGGAGAAGCACACCGTCAGCCGCTTGGTTGGCTCGCCCCCTGGATACGTGGGCTACGAAGAAGGCGGCCAGCTCACTGAAGCAGTGCGCCGCAAGCCATTCTCCGTGGTGCTGTTCGACGAAATTGAAAAAGCACACCCTGACGTGTTCAACACGTTGCTGCAGATTCTTGAAGAAGGTCGTCTCACCGACGCCCAAGGCCGCAGCACCGATTTCCGCAACACTGTCTTGATCATGACTTCCAACTTGGGCACGCAAGATTTGCGCAAGGCCAACGTTGGCTTCGGCAAGAACGACGAAGCACTGTCGTATCAGCGCATGCGCGACAAGGTGAACGAAGCGTTGAAGGGCCACTTCCGCCCCGAGTTTCTGAACCGCATCGACGAAGTCATTGTATTCCACGAGTTGGGCATGCCCGAAGTGGTGCAGATGGTCGACTTGATGAGCAAGCGCGTGACTTCGCAATTGGAAGGCCTCGGCCTTGGGCTCGAACTGACGCAGCCTGCAAAAGAGTTGCTGGCCAAGCGCGGTTACGACCCACAGCTGGGCGCTCGCCCACTGCGTCGTGCACTGCAACGCCTGATCGAAGACCCACTATCGGAGAAGTTGTTGAACAAGGACTTCTCCGCGGGCCAGATCATTGTGGTGGGCACCGAGCCCGACCCGGAAGCGCCGAACGAAGAACGCATGACGTTTAAAGCAGTTGAGGGCTTCCAGCCACCAGCGGCGATCGAACTTGCAGGCGCCGGCGACGGCACACCAACTGCCACCGAGTGATTTTGCACTCGCGGCAAAGCGCTTTAGCGCGTCGAATCGCACAATCTGTTACCGCACTCCTCGCAGTTGTGCTGCTGGGTGCGTGCCGTGTCGATTCGGTCGTCACGCTCAGCGTTGAACCAAACGGCACCGGCACACTTGCCGTGGTCACCACCGTTGATGCCGAGGTAGTTGCGCGCGTTCCCAACATTGCACAAGACCTCAGTTTTGAAGATGCAAAGAACGCTGGTTGGAAAGTGTCCGAAGTTGGCGTAACCGAAGAGGGTGGGTTGCAAGTGCGTGTTGCCCATTCGTTTGCAAACGAAGAAGAAGCAACTGCATTGCTGGGCCAACTCAGCGGCGAGTTTGGGCCGTTCAAAAATTTCTCGCTTCTTCGCGAGGGCAAAGACACAGACTCCACCTGGAGCCTCAACGGAAACCTGGAAGTGAATGGCGGCCTCAACGCATTTGCCGACCCGGCCCTGCTGGATCTCATCGGTGGCACTCCCTATTCGCAGGCCCTTGCCGAATCCAACCAAGACGTTGGTCAAGCCGTCAGCATTTTGTTTCAAGCAAACCTGCCGGGAAAAGTAACCAGCACTAACGGCACCGACAACATCGGCACGCTGCAATGGAATGTCACGTTTGACGGCAGCACACAAAGCGTTTCGGCGGTCACGCAAAACACCGCAGTGGCCTCCACGGTCGCCCGCATTTTTTCGCCAGTTTTGTTCTGGCTCCTGATTATCTGGCTGGTATTCATGGCTGGGTTCAGCGGCTTTGTCGGTTACACCCGCTTCCGTAAATCGAAACGAACACCCACCGCCTAAAGTGTCGCGCATGGCTCGTTTGCGCACTGTTTACAACTGCGGCGATTGCGGCGCAAGCCACTACAAGTGGGCCGGTAAATGCGACTCGTGCGGTGCATGGAACACCCTCGTCGAAGATGTAGAAGACCCAAACGAAGTCACCACGCTTGCTGCCGGCATGGCGCTTATTCCTCCGGGCACCGCGCAACCAATCAACAAGCTCGACGCCAACATGGGCCAACCCATCCCCACTGGCATCTCCGAAATGGACCGCGTACTCGACGGCGGCCTCGTGCCCGGCTCGGTCACGCTGCTGGGCGGCGAACCGGGCATCGGTAAATCCACACTGTTGTTGCAGTTGCTTTCCTCTTGGAAAACCAAATCGCTGTACGTCACGGCAGAAGAAAGCGCACAACAAGTTCGTTTACGCGCCGAGCGCCTGCACGCACTAAACGACAACTTGTGGCTGCTCTCCGAGCCATCGCTCACCAACATTGTCGCTGCGCTCGACAGCGTGCAACCTCAGTTGCTCGTCATCGACAGCATCCAAGCCGTTGCCGACCCAGCCCTCGGCTCGGCCCCTGGTTCTGTTGTGCAAGTTCGTGGTTGCGCACATCGTTTGGTGCAAGAAGCCAAGCACCGCAACATTCCCACCATCTTGGTTGGTCACGTCACTAAAGAAGGTGGCCTCGCTGGCCCTCGCGTGCTCGAACATGTTGTCGACACCGTGTTGTCATTTGAAGGCGAACGACATCATGCATTGCGCATTTTGCGAGCAGTCAAGCATCGCTTCGGTTCAACAAGCGAACTTGGTCTATTTGAAATGACCGAACTCGGTTTGGTTGGCGTACCCGATGCAAGCCAAATGTTTTTGGCCGATCGTCGCCCCGGCACGCCAGGCTCTGTGGTGGTTCCAACACTTGAAGGCCAACGCCCACTGCTTGTCGAGGTGCAAGCACTTACTAACCAAGTTGCAGGCAATGTTCCACCCCGGCGCAGCGCGCAAGGCCTCGACCCAGGCCGCCTCGCCATGTTGCTTGCAGTACTCGAACGGCGCGCACGCGTCAGCCTCGCGCAACACGAGGTGTACGCATCGGTTGTAGGCGGTGTTCGCCTTAGCGAACCCGGAAGCGACTTGGGCCTCTGCCTCGCCCTCGTTTCTGCAGCCACTAACACGCCAACCCCAAGCGACTTAGTGGTGTGCGGCGAAGTTGGCTTGGGCGGCGAAATTCGCCATGTCGGCCACATGTCGCGCCGCCTGGCCGAGGCTGCAAGGCTTGGCTTCACTCGCGCCATTGTGCCTGCCAACAGCCAACCCAAGGGCTCGGGTAAAGCACACGCGGGCCTCACCATTCAGGTGGCAGGCACGCTCAGCGAAGCTCTCGCGCTTGCCCAACTCAACGTGCGCTCCTAGTTCGCCCTATCGTCAAGTGCGTGAGCATCACGCCCGATAACAAAAATTGGACGTGGGTTCTCGAGCGCCCGTGCCCCGACTGCGCGTTTGACGCTGAAACCATTGCCAACCGCGACATCGGCATGATCATCCGCGACGTCGCATCCCAATGGGAAGTGGTGTTGTTTCACCCACAAGTTCGCCAACGCCCACTGCCCAACGTGTGGTCGCCACTTGAATACGGCTGCCATGTGCGCGACGTGTTCCGCCTTTTCGACATGCGCCTCGACCTGATGCTCTCGCTCGATCAGCCAACATTCGACAACTGGGATCAAGATGCAACCGCAATCGCCGAGCGCTACGACCGCCAAGACCCACACACAGTTCGTCGCGAACTAGCAACATCTGGCGACATGCTGGCAGACCGCTTCGATGCCGTGTCGGGCTCCGAGTGGCGCCGTGTTGGGTTTCGCAGCGATGGGGCCCAATTTACGGTCGAATCCTTCGGCCGCTACTTGCTGCACGACCCCATTCATCACTTGTGGGATGTGGCGCACATTTTCTAGGTTCATGTACACATCACAGGTATGACAACGACACAGCCAGCAGCAACCTTTACAGCACCCGACAAACTAAAGCGCTGCTCGTGGTGCGCCTCAGACCCAATTTACATTGCGTATCACGACAACGAATGGGGCCGCCCCGTTCATGACGACAACAAGTTGTTTGAAAAGATTTGTCTCGAGGGTTTTCAGGCGGGCCTGTCGTGGCTCACTATTTTGCGGAAACGCGAAAACTTCCGTACCGCCTTCAAAGGTTTCGATCCGCAGGTTGTTGCAAGGTTCACCTCGCGCGATGTCGAACGGCTCATGAAGAATGAGGGCATCGTGCGCAACCGCATGAAGATTGAAGCAACAATTGCTAACGCCAAAGCAACACTCAAGGTGCAACGCGAACTGGGCTCACTCGATGCGCTCATCTGGTCGTTTGCGCCAAAGAAGCCAACCAAGATGCCTCGCGAATTCGGCGATATCCCCGCTTCAACCCCCGAGTCGAAAGCGCTATCAAAAGAGTTACTCAAGCGAGGTTTCAAGTTTGTGGGCCCAACCACCATGTATGCAGCAATGCAGTCGTTGGGGTTGGTCAACGATCATTTCGCGTCCTGCCACGCACGACGTCTCATATAGATCACTACCCATGGCCGAAACTCGACCCGATGAGTATGGTGTTAAGCGTGATCGCAAATCATTCATGGGACGGCGCCTACACCTCTAAGTCGCCAGCAGAGCGCTCCTGGACACAAGATTCTCCAACCGAATCGCTTGGTTTTATTACCTCGCTGCAGTTACCAACAAATACGCCCATTATTGATGTTGGCGGCGGCAGTTCGCATTTAGTAGACGCACTGCTTGAAAGAAAATTTACGAATATTACGGTTCTTGATATCTCATCTGCTGCCCTGGCGGAGGCCAAGGCGCGAACCGATTCCGAACTAGTTCATTGGACTGTTGCAGACATCACTCGCTGGAATCCCCCTCAACAGTTTGGGTTATGGCACGATCGCGCAGTTTTCCATTTCTTAGTTGATACAGAACAGCAGCAGGATTACCTCAAAACGGTAAAGCACGGAACACAAAGTGGTTCGTACATTGTGATGGCTACGTTCGCTCCTGATGGCCCCGAGATGTGCTCCGGGCTTCCCGTGCGGCGCTGGGCAGCAGATGAACTTGCCAATTTCTTTACCAAAGACTTTTCATTTCTCAAGACCGAACGCAAATTGCACACCACGCCATGGGGCTCTACTCAGTCGTTTACGTGGTTGGTGTTGCGTCGAAATTAAATGGTGAAGCGATACACATTGGTATCGCGCGCAACGAAGCCAAGCCGCTGATACAGCCTGTTGGCTGCTTCTCGGGATGGCCGCGAGGTAAGATCCACCGTTACCGCGCCACGCTTGCGCGCTTCTTCAATAGCGAACAAGTTGAGTGCTTCGCCAACGCCATTGCCACGCGCATCTCCGTCGACCACCACGTCTTCAATCCATGCTCGCAGGCCAGTTGGTATGCGAAAAATTGCCAACGTGAGCGAACCCGCAATGCGGCCATCCACTCGGGCAACGAGCACAAGGGTCGCTGGCGACTGCACCATTTCGGTTAGTTGCTCTCGCGAAGGGGGCGGGTTGGAAGACGACAACTGAGGTATGAGATAAGTAAACGCATTCACCAGTTCGTCGTCGACACGCTGGGCTATTTCTACCGTGGTTACCACGCCCTCTACCTTGCCACACGGGGCGGGTTCGCCAAGGTGCTTGTTGTTTGCCTAGTTTGAGTGCATGGATATCGCCACACTCAGCAAGAAATCACGCAACTTATGGGCACTTCTCGAGCCCATTGCAGGCCAGGTGTATTTCTCGCCCGAATGCCACGCCAATTATCAAGCACTTGGCTTTGCAGGAAGCCGAGGCGTTCAAGATGGCGTTGCTATGCCCGATCGTTCTGCATACTTCACATCGCGTGGTTCGATCATGGGGCAAGTTTCTGGGCAAGTAGTTACGGCAACGTTTGCGGTATTTAACCCGGAGGTGGTGATACCGGCGGTTGAACAAGGGTGGGCGCTTACCGACGCCGCAACCATTTGCGACGCACGCGACCGCGGCGCCATTGCACAACTCGAATGTATTCTCGGCACTACACCCGAGGGCATTGATCGCGTTAATGAAATCTTGTTGCGCGCATACTCACCACTGCGTGTTGAAGGACGCGCGTTGTTTGCCGGCCTCAAAGGTTTGCAAATGCCCACAACCCCAATCGGCAAATTGTGGCGCCTGACTGATGCGCTGCGTGAATACCGCGGCGACAGCCACATTGCTGCGTGGATCTCACATGGCCTCGATGCGGTAGAGCTGTGCTTACTCACCGATGCATTTTCTGGATTGCCACTTCGCACCTACAGCGCAACACGTGGCTGGCGAGATACCGATTTCGACCCGGCAACAGAGCGGTTGATAGCCAAAGGCTTACTCGACGCAAAATCAGGCACCTACACAGCTGCTGGGCGTAAACGTCGGGAAATCATTGAAGTGCACACCGACGAACAGACACTGCCAGCAATTGCAGCAATCGGTGACGACTACGACGAATTGTGCAGCCTGCTTGCCCCATGGGGTGCGGCAATCAAGGCTGTCGGCGGATACCCGAAGATGGGCCCGCACGAAATGGCACTTGCCGCCGCCAAATCTGCGTAGCCGTAGAATTACGGGGTGTTCACTGCCAAGCGCAAGATCGCGACAGTCATTGGCACTGCTCGCCGCCTAACGCCCATTTCCGCCCCTCGCGGCCGACGAATACTGATGTATCACTCGGTTGGCAACCAAGTGGACGGCGATATCAACGGCATCTACACCATGTCCAACTCGCAATTTGCGCAGCAGGTAGAAACCATTCAGCAACTGGCAAACGAAAACAACATTGCCATCGTTCCGTTTACTGCCGCACACGAGAACAGCGTCTCGTTTACGTTCGATGACGGCTACATCGATGCGCTCACCATCGTTGCCCCGCTCCTGTGCTCCAAAGGCATCCCCTTCCACGTGTTTGTCTCATCTGCCCGCATGAACGGAACCGATCGCAAATACATGTCCAGCTCGCAAGTTGCAGAACTAGCGGCAATGCCTGGCGCCACCATTGGCTGCCACGGGGCCGAGCATCAATCACTTACTTCACTCTCTATTCACGAAGCCACCAATGATTTACGCACAAGCAAGCTTGGTGTGGAAGCAGCAGTGCAGCACACGATCGACACCATGTCTTACCCGTATGGGCACGTGAATGAAGCAGTTCGTGCAGCCGCGCAACAAGTTGGTTTCACCCAGGCTGCGTGCAGCACGTGGGGTTTCAACACGCAAGACACCGACCACATGATGCTGAAGCGCGTCGACATGTGGGCTGGCGACAGCCCAAGCACGGTGCGCGACAAAGTGCTGGGTTATTGGAATTGGTTTGGTTTACTCACGTGACGAATGCATCAATAACAGTTGTCATCCCCGCGTACAATGCAGCACAAACCTTGCTGCGCGCCCTGCACAGTGTTGCGCAACAAACACTGCAACCCACTGAAATCATCGTTGCCAACGATGTGAGTACCGACAACACCTTGCAACTTGCCAAGGAGTACGCAGCAACCTCCGCAATTCCTATGCGCGTACTGGACATGCCATCGAACGTAGGGCCTGGTGGCACGCGCAATGCCGCGTGGAACGTAGCACACACCGAATTCGTTGCATTTCTTGATGCCGACGACCAGTGGCACCCGCAAAAATTGCAACTGCAGCACGCAGCAATGCTGCAGCACCCCAATGCTGCAATGTCGTGTCACGCGCACACCTTCACAACATCTACTTCGTGGGCCACTTTGGACAGCACAAAAACAACTACTTCACTTGTCCCGTTTTCAAAGTTTTTGCTGCGCAACAGATGCTCAACGCCAAGCGTGATGTTGCGTCGAACCATCACCCAAAGATTTCAAGCCGAAAAGCACTTCGCCGAGGACTATCTGCTGTGGATGCAGATCACGCATCAGCATGGCCCTGCGCTCTACGTCAACGCCTCGCTCGCTCATTGCAGCAACCCTGGCTACGGCGGGCAGGGGCAAAGTGGGCGCTTGTGGCAGATGGAACGAAGCGAATTGCAGGGTTTCCGAGTTATCCACAGCGAGGGTGCAATCACGGTATTTACCCTTGTGGCACTGTCGGTTTGGTCGCTGTTCAAATTCGGAATTCGCGTTATCGATTCAAAAGTGGTGCGAATTCGGAGATAGCGTTTTAGCCAGATGTCAACGCTGGACCATGTTCGCTGGTTGTCTAAACCATCTCTGAAACAACCGGTTATCGTGACCGCCTTTACCGGCTGGAACGATGCAGCCGACGCGGCATCCAACGCAGTGCGCAACTTGATTGAGGGTTGGCGCGCGCAACCACTTGCCGAGATCGACCCCGAAGCATTCACCGACTTTGCAACCATTCGCCCACATGTTCGCTTGAAAGAAGGCGGAGTGCGCAGCATCGTGTGGCCAACTGTTGGCATGTGGCACGTTGCTGGCGCGGGCGGCGACATCATCTTGGTTTTGGGCCCCGAGCCAAGCCTCCGCTGGCGTACGTTTTCCGAACAACTCATGGGCGTTGCCGACCACTTCGGTGCATCAATGATGCTCACATTGGGTGCGCTTCTGGCCGACGTTCCCCACAGCCGCCCAGTACAGATCATTGGCACTTCAACCGACGCCGACTTGGTGGAAAGGTTTTCGTTACAGCGCTCGCGCTACGAAGGCCCAACCGGCATCATCGGCGTGCTGCAAGAAGCATGCGAGTCGACAGCGCTTCCATCGGCAGCGTTGTGGGCTGCAGTGCCCGCGTACGCCTCGCAAGTACCGTCGCCTAAAGCCTCGCTGTCACTCATGCGCCGCTCGTGCGAAATCATTGGCACTCCGGCACCCGTTGCTTCGGTCATGAACCTCATCGAGCGCTACGAAGAGCAAGTGAACACGCTGGTAAGCGACGACGAAGATTTGGCTGCATATGTTGAACGCCTAGAAACCATGACCGACAATGGCATGAGCATCGATGACGAAGTGGACGACGGGCAGTTGCAGTTTGATTTTGCTACCGACAGCGGCGAGGACGAAGCCGACGCGGCCACGTTGATGGATGAGGTAGAGCAGTTCCTTCGTGAGCAGGGCGACGGAAACTAACTCGCGTTACTCGCTGCGTTTTGTTGCAACTACAAGTAGTGAAGTTCCGAACGGCATAAATTTGCTCAAAAATATCTCTATTTTCTGCAGAATGCCGCTTATCGGCCCGCCTTGTTGACTGAGAAGCGTTTGGTCTTCGACCGGTTGTCGAATTCCTAGACGAAATGGAATTGCTCGAAGCAACAAAAGAGGAAGCACCAACAAGGCAAAGAAGTACTGTGATTTCTGTATCTGAAATCCGCTTTTTTTGAGTTCTCTATTCAGTACGCGTCGCGAGTACCGCAGAAAATGGCCTGCGCTCACGTCGGCCGAACTCCATAACACCCGCAGAGCGGGTACCGCAATAATCAATTTCCCCGTTGGCGTAAGTACGCGTCTAATTTCAGCCAGCAGATGTTGGCGGTCTTCGATGTGCTCCAAGACATCAAACAATCCAATCATGCCCACAGACTGTGATGGTAAGTGGAGGCTTTCAAGATCGCTGACAATCGACGTAACACCTCGTTCGGCAGATGCGGTGACACCAGCAGAGCTTGGCTCTACCGCCACGCAAGGCATGCCCATCTCGGAGAGATAACTACTCACAACACCTGGGCCGCTGCCAATGTCCCATAAGCAGGATTCGATTTTTAGCTTGTTCAATGCACCAAAAATAATTTTGTTTCGTGTTTCATACCACCAACTTGAAGATCCTGCATCACTCAATGACACGGATTGATCATCAGAAAATGTTGTTGCGGAACCCGACCAATTTGGATTGTCAAATGCATTTCGCTGTGAGCAAGCGACTAGACGGTTTTCCCATCCAAAGTCATTGGTAAGTCGCTCTAATTCTGGATGAGGCATTTCTACCTAAACGCTGGCGACAAGTTCTTCTACTGGTGTCACCATTCCTACGTAGAACGAGCCAAAATCGGCGTACTTGGCCGAGGCTTCATCGAAGCGCATGGTGTAAACAACATCCTTCAAGTCGTCGGGGTTGACGCCGAACAGGGTCACTCCCCACTCGTAATCGTCGAAGCCGGCAGACGCGGTTACTAATTGCACAACGCGACCAGCAAAGGCACGCCCGCTCTTGCCATGTTCCATCATCAGTTCGCTTCGCTTGTCGAATGGCAACGTGAACCAGTTGTTTTCTGGGTCGCGGCGTTTCGACATGGGGTAGAAACACCATGCGTTCTTGCCAGCAACTGGCACCTGTGGGTACAGACGTGCGTTGCGCATTTCTTCGGGCACGTTGGCGGCGTATTCGCTTACTTCGGTAAGCGATACGTAGCTGTCAGAAATGAAGACGCCGGCATTTTGGATGGCGGTTTGTAGAGCGCGCAGTTCGCGCATGTCGGCCGAGACGGCCATGAATGCCATGTCGGCTTTGTGGCCGAGCATTGCAACGGTGACTACTTGTGTTCCACGGCCCTTCGCGTCGTTGACGGCTGCGATGAGGGCTTGTGCGTCAAAGTCGGCTGCGGGGTGGCCGAAGAGGTGAATGACACCCATGCCGACCGATGGAGAAAGTGGTTCGCTCATGCGGTCAAGGTTACTTGTGCGTTGCTGCGGCTGCGCTAGCAAGCACGGAAGCTGCGCGAATTGGTGCTTCGGCGTCGAGGTGGAGATACAGCGAGGGCTCGGTTAATTCGATTTCCATGATTTCTGGCACACCGCTTTCGTTCGTCACCATGTCGATGCGCGCGTATAGGGGCTGGTCGGTAAAACGTTGAGCAAGGAATGCCAGCACTTGATTACCGAGCACTAATTCGGCTGGGGTTGCGGTGCGCGCAGAAATTTCTTCGTCAATGAACGCGCCGTTGTGCGTTTGTTCGGTGCCGTGGAAGATTGGGCCCTTGCGAAACGCGTGGCTGAAGAGGCCACCCAGATACACGAGTGATGTCTCGCCATTCACGTCGATGCTTGGCTGATACGGCTGCAACAAAACCGAAGTGCCTGACGCAAGAATTTTCTCGATGTGCTGACGCGCAGCTGCAGGTTCACTGCGGTGACGCGCGGTGTTATTCGACCCTGCGCTTACGGTTGGCTTGATGATGATGTCGTGTTGCAACTGTTGTTCATTGATGTCGCTAACCGAGTTGATGAACGTTGTCGACATAACGGGTATGCCTGCTGCAATAAGTTGAGCAAGGTACTGCTTATCTAGGTTCCAGTGCACGATTTCGGCAGGGTTGTACAGCTGCGTTACCTGAGCGGTGGCATTGATCCAGCGCGTGAACTCGTCCAGGCGTTTGTAGTAGTCCCAGGTGCTGCGCAGCACCACGATGGAGAACGCTGACCAGTCGACAGACGCGTCGTCCCAATCCGCAATCTGCCATGGTTGGCCGATTGCGTCGAGCGCTTCGGAGAGTATGTCCAGATCGTGATCGAGCCCGCGCGCCAACTGAGCGGTAGCGAGCGCAATCATCTTGAAAGAAAACTTCTGCTGATATTGGCGTGGGGACTAGTAGTCCTCCATGCCTCCGCCCGGCATTGGTGAGTTTTCTTCTGGCTTGTCGGCAATGACAGCCTCGGTGGTGAGGAACAACGCAGCAATGGAGCCGGCGTTCTGCAGTGCAGAGCGGGTTACTTTTGCTGCGTCGATGACACCAAGTTTGACGAGGTCTTCGTATTCGCCGGTTGCGGCATTGAGGCCTTCGCTGCCCTTCATGTTGCGCACTTTCTCGACGACTACTCCGCCTTCCATGCCAGCGTTTTCGGCAATTTGCTTCAGCGGTGCTTCAAGCGACTTGGCTACCAAGCGTGCGCCCGTTGCTTCGTCGCCCTTCAGTGATTCGGCAACCTTGTTGACGGCATCTTGCGAACGCAATAGTGCAACGCCGCCGCCAGGAACAACGCCTTCTTCAATGGCGGCCTTGGTGGTGCTGACTGCGTCTTCGATGCGGTGCTTCTTTTCCTTCAGCTCAACCTCGGTTGCAGCGCCCACCTTCAAAACGGCAACGCCACCGGACAACTTGGCCAGGCGCTCTTGCAACTTCTCGCGGTCGTAGTCGCTGTCGGTGTTTTCGATCTCGGCTTTGATCTGTGAGATGCGACCCTTGATGTCGGAATCTTCGCCGGCACCTTCGATGATCGTTGTTTCGTCTTTTGTGACGACAACTTTCTTGGCGCGGCCAAGCAACTCGAGTGTGGTGTTCTCCAACTTGAGGCCAACTTCTTCGCTGATGACCTGGCCACCAGTGAGGATGGCGATGTCTTGCAACATGGCCTTGCGACGATCGCCGAAGCCTGGTGCCTTCACCGACACGCTCTTGAACGTGCCGCGGATTTTGTTGACAACGAGTGTGGCAAGTGCTTCGCCCTCGATGTCTTCGGCAATGATGACCAACTGGCGGCCACCCTGCATCACTTTTTCAAGCAGTGGCAACAAGTCGCGCACTGCTGAAATCTTTCCGCCAACGAGCAAGATGTAGGCGTCTTCGATGACGGCTTCCATGCGGTCGGTGTCGGTTACGAAATATGGCGAGATGTAGCCCTTGTCGAAGCGCATTCCTTCAACCAAGTCCATCTCCATGCCGAAGGTCTGGCTCTCTTCAACGGTGATAACGCCGTCTTTGCCTACCTTGTCGATGGCTTCCGAAATCATGCGGCCAATTTCTTCGTCGGCCGACGAGATCGATGCAACTTGCGCAATCTGCGACTTGGAGTCGACTTCTTTGGCAAGTGAACGAATGCTGGCAACTGCTGCTTCGATGGCTGCTTCGATGCCGCGCTTGAGGCTCATTGGGTTTGCGCCAGCGGCAACGTTGCGAAGGCCTTCGTGAACCATCGACCAAGCGAGCACGGTTGCGGTGGTGGTT
Source organism: Ilumatobacteraceae bacterium (assembly GCA_036746695.1). GTDB lineage: Bacteria > Actinomycetota > Acidimicrobiia > Acidimicrobiales > Ilumatobacteraceae > UBA3006. The sequence goes on from DAIODP010000001.1 coordinate 954,018, forward strand.
CCATCACCGGCGACGTCGTCGGTTTTCTTGGCTACTTCTTTAACGAGTTCGGCGCCAATGCGCTCATATGGGTCTTCAAGGTCGATTTCTTTGGCGATTGATACGCCGTCGTTCGTGATCGTTGGTGCGCCCCACTTCTTGTCGAGCACAACATTGCGACCTTTTGGCCCGAGCGTGACGCGCACGGCATCGGCCAACTTGTTCATTCCGTTTTCGAGGCCGCGGCGGGCTTCTTCGTCAAACGCGATGATCTTGGACATGACAACCTCCGAAAAACCAATGGGAATATGCGTTAGCACTCTACCGCCGAGACTGCTAAATCAAACTGGGAGGGCCTAACGGATCTTGCTAAGCACCACGTCGGTATGGGTTTCGGTGGCGCCTTCGCGCTGCAGCCACTTGAGGAGGGCGTCTAGACCGGCTGTGCCGTTGCAGGCAACGGCAAGGGTTACGTCGGATTCACCGGTGACATGGGCGGCCCACAGCACGTCGTCGCGCTTCATGACGGCATCGTCGAACCCTTGGGTGTGAGGCATGCGGGCGTCGATCACGGCCTCGAGGGTTCGGCCCAAGGCCGCCTGGTTGATCTCGGCACGAAACCCCTTAATCACGCCAGTTCTGGTGAGGCGCCGAACCCGCTCTGCCACGGCATTGGGCGACAGATGCACTCGGTCGCCAAGGGTTTGCCAAGCGATTCGTCCGTCAGTTTGCAGAATACTGAGGATTTCTCGGTCTATTTTATCTATTGAAACGATTTCATCTGCCATAGCCCTCATTATGCCAGTAAATCCGCAGTTTCGGAAGGATTAACTGCGGTTAACTGTTGTCATGACTGAAGCAACCTGGAGCTGGATCCTCGTGGGGTTCGAACTTGTCGCCATTGGCGGCATGTGGATGGTTGGCGCCCGCAAGTGGTGGGGCTGGGGCTTGGTCTTAACTAGTTCGCTTCCCTGGATGGTCTACGCCATTGTCTTTAACAAGCCGGGCTTTGTCGTCATGAGTTCGATCTACATCATCACGCATACCAACAATTTGTATCGCTGGCGCAAGCGCCACGTGAAAGATGCGCAAGACACCGCCGCACAAGAAGAGTCGTTACTGCTTATTGCTGCATAAGTTGGCGCAACCGCAACACATACTGTTGCGAAATATTGCTGGCCTCGTCGCCAATTACTGCAAAGCGAAACGCATCGGGCACGCTCACCACAGGTAGTTCCTGCGCACTTAAAGCAGAAACAACCTCTTCTTGTGTCGTGGCTTGCAATGCACCGCCAAACTGGTCGTACACCGTTCGCACTGCTGCATCCTGCAAATACTTTGGCCGGATGTACAACTTGCCCAATTGCACGGCATCGAAGGCAATGCTTGAATCCACATCAAGAAGGGCGTTGCTTTCGCGAATGAGTGACACCGAGTTTGCTCCCTGCGGTGCAAACACCACAGACGGCAACGCCGCTATCTCTGCTGTTTCGCTGGCCGACAACTGGGTGTCGTCGCCCCGCACGTGGCCGCTGATGACCAATTGAATGTTGGCAAGCTTGCCCAGCGCATGAAGCAACGAAATGGTTGCGCCCCTGTCCACCATGTTGTGCCACTTGGGTAAGAAGAAGAGCACTCGATGATGCTGCGCGCCGTTAAGTGCCGGCAGTTGCACCTGCGGCGCAATGCGATACAGCACGTGCAGCCATTCGCGCGAAAAACGAGCGGAACCCCACACCTCAACGTTGTTGCCCGACATCGTGGAGTTGCCCACAATGACGTCGCGGTGATAGTCGGCGCAAAATACGTAAGCGTCGAAGCTGTCGCGGTTGGCAAACGGAAGTTTGCCATTGTTGTCTGCCAAAGCCCGCTCTACCTGCTTGCTTCGAATGACGTTGAGTTTGGTGGAGTGCCCGTGTGGAAGGGCAACTGTTGGAATACCCAAGTGCTTCGCCGACAACTGTGCTTGCAATACAAAATCGGTGAACAGTGCGCGGCGCATTCGCAAAAGCACGCCGTTTGCTTTGGCTATGTCGGCGACGCCGTCGCCCCATTCGAAGATGCTCATCCCCGCGTTGATGCTGCGCAACATGCGCTTCGTGCGCATTGCGTTCCACCGAACACGCCCGTACTTCTTTAATCCACTTGGGGCAAAGGACGCCCCTGGCAGGTGCAGCAACGTGAAGCGGGGGTACGTGGCAAGAAAGTTCAGGCGAAAGTCATTTCCTGCCTTGTATTCGCTTGCGACAATTGCAACCACGGGGTGGCCCATCTCCAGGCTTTGCCACATGACGGGCGCCATCTGATCGATGTCGGCCGAGCCGCGCATCACAAAGACAAACGACTTGTCGTCGGCCATCGTTGCTACTTGTCTGGCGTTGCGAAGTTCAGGCGGGCCAACTCGGCACGCCACAAGTCGGCAAATTCGCAATCGCGATACTTCTCAAAATAAGGCCCGCCCAGTGTGTAGTGAATCAATTCGGGCGTACTCGTTGCGGGTTGGTGCTCGCCCACCAGGTAATTCCAGCTCAGTGGAAGCGAGCCGATTAGGTCGTCGTTGCCAAGCCACTTGAACTGATGCAAAAAGAGGCCGGTTTCGGTGGAGACCGCCTCGGGCGTAAGTGCGGTGCAACGAGCATTGTTAAACATCATCACGCTCGACCAATTCTTTTTCTCGTACTTCGTTTGCACCTGGCCCAAAAACTTGGTGTCGCCCACTGGTTGGTAATCGTGCTTTGCGCACATCACCGCATACTTGTCGTCGCGCAGCGCCCACAGCTCGGCAATGTCGGCGGTTACCAACATGTCGCAGTCGGTGAAAATAGCCCAGCCTTTGTAGTCGCACAGATAAGGCGCGAGAAAGCGTGTGAACGAAAAATCGGTGGATTCGAGGCCCGAGCGCTCGCGCGTGTAGAACGCGCTCATATGGCTTTTCACAACAGGAACAATCTCGACGGGCTTAGATGCGTGGCGCATGATGCTGTGCGCAAGCACATGAAACGCCACCGTTTCGTTTTCGTCGTAACCGATAAACACTTTGATGGTGTCGGCCATTGTTGCTCCTTAAAACGACGACGGCATCGGGCCAGTTTCAAGCAGCGGCGCGCGAATGGCTAACAACTGTTTCAACAATGGCTCAAGGCGATGAAGCGGCAACATGTTTGGGCCGTCGCTCATTGCTTCGTCTGGGTTCGGGTGAATCTCCATGAACAAGCCATCCACTCCAACGGCAACTGCGGCGCGCGCAAGCGGGGAGACGTATTCGCGTTGGCCGCCGGAGGTGCCGCCTTGGCCACCCGGTTGCTGCACCGAGTGCGTTGCGTCGAAAATGACTGGGCAACCAAATGATTGCAACTGGGGAAGCGAGCGGAAGTCGACAACCAGCGTGTTGTAACCAAAACTATTTCCGCGTTCGGTCAGCATCAAGTTTTCGGCACCCGACGAACGTAGTTTCTTTGCCACCTGGCCCATCTCTTGTGGCGACAAAAACTGGCCCTTTTTCACGTTGATTGCTTTGCCGGTTTCGGCAGCCGCCACCAGCAAGTCGGTTTGGCGGCAAAGAAACGCCGGTATCTGTAGCACATCAACAACCGAGGCAACCTCGGCCACGTGATGACTCTCGTGAATGTCAGTAAGTACTGGCAAGCCCAGTTTGTCTTTTACTTGCTGCAACACTTCTAAGCCTTTGGTGACACCAGGGCCACGGAACGTAGACGCCGAGGTGCGGTTTGCCTTATCAAAACTGGCCTTAAAGATGTACTGCACGCCCAGGCGGCTGCAAATTTCGGAAACGGTTTCGGCAACCTGCATCACCAGTTCGGTGCTTTCAATCACGCAAGGGCCGGCAATCAATGTGAGCGGCTTGCCCTCACCAACAACTACCGAATTTCCAACTTTTGCCAAATGGTCGGTGCTGCTCATGGGTTAGTTGTCCTCTGCTGGTTGTTCTGCAAGGCCCGCTTGCACCAAATCGTGCAGTCGCAAGATGCCAATAACTGTACCTTCGACGTCTGCAACGGGAAGCACACTGATTGCCTTCTTGTTGTTACGTTCCATCTTCTTCATTGCATCGAATGCAAGCGTGTCGCCGTCAACAGTGATCGGGTCTGGCGTCATGATGTTGCCTGCTGTGAGCGCGGCCCACTGTGCCGGTTCGTGCGAGCGAAGCGCACGGCGCAAGTCGCCGTCGGTAATCAACCCATCGATTGCGTTCTTGCTCTGTGCATCGCGCACCCACACGGTGCCAATGCCATAACGGGTGAGCTCTTCAACAACTGTCACCAGTGGCGCGGTTGTGGGCAACGGGGCAATGCGATCGATGGGGATCATGAGATCGCGAACGAACAATGTCAGGCGCTTACCCAATTGGCCACCGGGGTGGTTGGTTGCAAATTCGTCTGGCGTTATCTTGCGGCGTTGCATCCACACCGTTGCCAACGCGTCGCCAATGGCCATAGCAACCGTGGTGCTGGAGGTGGGAACAATGTTGTGCGGCCCCGCTTCGGTTTCTACACCAGCATCAATTGCAACATCGCAACCTCTGCCTATTGCCGAGTCCACCTTGCCGACAATCGCAATCAATTGCGTCTTTCGCAACCGAAGGTGCGAAATCATGGCAACGATTTCCTGTGTCTCGCCGCTGTTGCTCAGCAAAATCACCACGTCGCCAGGGGCCACCACGCCCAAGTCGCCATGCAGTGCGTCGAGTGGGTTCAAGTAGAGCGAAACCAAACCAACCGAGCTAAAGGTTGCGGCAATCTTTCGGGCCACGAGGCCCGACTTGCCCACACCGCTCACGATTACTTTGGACTGGCACTGTTCCAAGATTTCAACTGCTTTGTCGACACTTGCCGAGTTCAGTCGATTGGCCGCTGCGGTAATTGCTGCGGCTTCATGCAATAGGGCTTGGACAACATCGTGCGCATTGGAGCCCTGTGAAGTAGTCATTGCACTCTCTGTTCTAGTTGCTCGTTGGCTTGTCGCGGTTGCTTGCAACGATTTCCCGAGCCAAATCAAGGTCTGCGGGCACGTTCACCTCGCCTAACGGCTCGTCAATTTCAATGGTTCCAACAACCACTCCATTGTCGATGAACCGCAGTTGCTCGAGTTTTTCCAGGTTCTCTGGTTCGCATTCGGTAAACGACGGCCACTGCAACAACACCTCTTTGGTGTACGCGTACAAACCAACATGGCCCCAATACGTGGCGTGCTTAGCCCATTCTTCTGGCGCTGCATCGCGTTGCGCAGGTATTGCGCTGCGGCTGAAGTACACGGCGTCGCCGTTTGTTCGGCGCAGAGTTTTCACAGTGTTGATGTTGTGAATGCCTTCTTGGCGCAATTTGTAAATTGGCGTTAACACCGAAGGTCTAGGTGTGCGACGTGCAAACTCGGTTGCAACTGCATCAATCACGTTCGGGTCGATAAATGGTTGGTCGCCTTGCACGTTGATAATCACATCGGCGTCAATGTTTGGCGCGGCAAATGCAATTCGGTCGGTTCCAGACGAGCACGACGCCGGCGTCATCACCGTATTGAAGCCCCAGCCTTTTGCGATATCTCGAAGTTCTTCCGAGTCGGTGCATAACAACACCTCTGTTGCCAGCTTCGACAACGCGCACTGCTCCAGCACTCGTTGCAACATTGCTTTGCCGCCAATGTCGGCCAACACCTTGCGCGGTAGACGAGACGATTCCAGCCGGGCTGGCACCGCGATGACACTATTCATCAAGCGCTGCTGAAGCCTTATTTATCGCCACCGGCGACTGCGGGAATAATCGAAACTGTTTCGCCTGCAGGCACCTTGGTATTCAAACCGTCCATGTAACGCACGTCGTCGTCGGATACGAACACGTTGACAAACTTGTGCAAGTTACCGGCGTCGTCCAACAACCGATCAGAAAAACCTGGGTGCTGGGCATCCAAGCCCTTCAATACGTCGGCAAGCGTGTCGCCTTCCACCTGCACGGTGGATGCTCCGCCGGAAAGTGGGCGCAATGTGGTGGGGATTCGTACGGTAACGGCCATGCCCCAAACGCTATCTGCGCTATCGAGATTTGGGATTGACTCGCAAATCACGGCCAATCATGTTGGCAACAATGCGCGCACTGATGGCAACCATTGGCAGCCCGCCACCGGGGTGGCTCGAGCCGCCAACCAAGTAGAGGCCTTTGCGAGGGCCCCTGTTTGCGGGGCGTCGAAACGCTGCACGCTTTCCATTCGACGAGGTTCCATAGATTGCGCCGCCAGACGAACGGTAACGATGCGCAATCTCGGTTGGCCCAATTGTTTCAATGAACTGCACGCGGTCGCGTAAGTCGACACCAATTGTTGCAAGACGATTGATGAGCCACTGCCCGTATGTTTCCGTGTCTACTTGCGCGCCTGCCGGGGCATTAACTAACAAAAACCAGTTCTCGCAATTTGCCGGTGCTTGCGAGGCATCAGTAACCGATGACACGCACGCGTAAATGGTTGGGTCTTTCGGCATTTCACCTTTTGACATCTGTTCAAACTCGTATTGATAATCGGCCGAGAACCACACGTTGTGATGCACGATGTTTGGCGTTGTGCCCTTAGCGCCAACCAACACGATGACACCACTTGTTGAGCGCCCCGCACGGCGCACTGCTTTCAGCGTTTTACGTTGCGGCAATAAATCTGTGTACAGGTGTTCTGCATCCACGTTGGCAATAACAATGGGTGCGGCAAGCACTTCGTTATTTGCCAAGCGCACGCCTATCACTCGGCGCTTGTTGCCTTCAATACGCAGCACTTCGGTGTTCGTGCGAAATTGCACTCCATTCAGTGTTGCAACCTTCACCACTGCATCGCGCAGCGCGCCAAGGCCTCCGTGTGCATACCACGCACCATGATCGGCCTCTACTGCCGCGATGCACGCAAGTGTTGCGGGCGCTTCAAAAGGCGACGAACCGCTGTATGTTGCGTACCGACCCAACCACTGTTGCAACAGCGGGTCGGAGAAATGTTTCTTTGCAGCAACGGCGAGGCTGCGCATTGCATCAATTTGGCGAAAGTCACGCAGCGAGTCCATTCGTTTAAACAACGAAACGGCCCCTGTCATTGGGCCGGCCAAAAATGTTCGCTCGCTGATGCTCCAGATGCGTCGAGCGTGTTTCAAAAACTGCAAGTACTGCCCACCAGAGCCTGGGATCATTGCATCTATTGCGCTTGCCGTATCCACGGGGTTGTCGTACACCGTTACGGCTCGACGGTTTTGCCAAAAATAACGAAACTGCGGATCGAGTCGGTGTAGTTCCACATGATCGTTCAGGCCGGTGCCAACAAGTTGAAACACCTCGTCAATCAGTGCGGGCAATGTCAAAAGCGAGGGCCCAATGTCAAAGGTGTAGCCATCGCGTTCGTAAGTTGCAAGCTTTCCGCCCAGTGTTGGAAGGCGCTCCACCACCGTCACTTCGTGTCCTGAAGCGCGCAATCGAATGGCGGCAAGCAAGCCACCCATGCCGCCACCGACAACGACTGCATTTGGCAATGAGTTAGGCACGAGCAGAGCCAGATCGTTGTAGCGCAACTAGTGCTAACGGCACCATTGCAATGCCGCCTGCAATTGCCACCACAACGTCGTCGAAGAAGAACGCGAAGCCCACAGTTTCAAGTATTGCCACAAGTGCATATTGCACAATGGGTGTTCGGTCTGGCCGCTCGCGCACCGGCAACAACCGCTCGAACAACACCATCAACACTGCAGCGCTTCCCAGCCACCCTGCAAAGTTGGACAACGGTATTCCTCGATACCAACCACCGTCGGGCCATTGCCAATAGCCCTCGCCAACCATTTGCGGGTCGAGAAAAACATCCCACGCCATCAGCGCAAACGCACCAAGTGTCATTCGTAAATACCACTGCGCATGCTTACCCAACACGGCGTGCGCAACTTCGCGTGCCGGTAGTGCCATGGCAAACCATGCAAGCGGCACCAGCACGGGCACGCCAATCACTTGCGGCTGCAACGCATCGGTGTATTCATAATTGCCAAATGGAAAGCCTGTTTTAGTGCCAACCGCCTCGAGCACCGTTGTCGCAATCGCGACCACTACGGCCGAAAGCAACGCGCGTCGATAACCCCAGCGCCGAATTGCCGAAATTAGCGAGACCAGGAACAAACCGCCCACCACAATCGCCGACAACATCACGCGCGAGCCACTTTGCTTTTCCGCAAGCGGGGTTGCAATCATTCCCAAATATGCAACGGTGGCAATTGCTGCCAGCAATGTCTGCGGCGGTCGGCGATTGTTGCCCGTCATGTCAGCCCCATGGGCGCATCAGGCGAGTAACCATCATTGCTTTTTGCCATGTGGAAACCGACGCTCGCTGCGCAAACACGTTGTACTGCTGTTCCTCTATTTTTTCCAAGATCCGTCCGTACAACACGCGCGCTGCACCAATGCATCGTGCCGACTGCTTGGGCAGCATGCTTAACCCAATATCGGCAGACGCGTACAGCTCGCGGCAACGCGCAATTTCAAATTTCATTAACTCAACAAACTGCGGTGTGCACTGGCGCGAATGAATGTCTACCCCGAATCGGCGAATGTCTTCTTGCGGTATGTACACCCGTTTTCGGTCCAAGTCCTCGTTTATGTCACGCAAGAAATTGGTGAGCTGAAACGCATTGCCTAAATCCCGCGCGTGTGGGATGGCCTCTGGTGTCAGCGGCTCCAAAATTGGTAACATCATCTCGCCAATGACCGCGGCCGAGCCATCCATGTAAGCAAGCAAGTCGTCCCAGGTTTCGTACTGTTCCACCGTGAGGTCCATCGTCATACTGCGCAAAAAACGTGCAAAGCATTCGCGATCGATAGAGAATTTGAGCACCGTATCCACAACAGCTTTCAACACTGGGTCGTCGGATTTGCCCGCGTCCAGGTCGTGAAAGAAGCGTTCGCCGAATGAGGCAAGCGCAGTGGCACGCTCGCTAACAGGCACAGGGCCCAAGTCATCCACGATGTCGTCGGCGTACCGGCAAAACCCATACAGCGCGTGCACGTGTGGCCGTTTGTCTGCAGGCAACACCAACGTCGACCAGTAGTACGTGGTGCCGTGACGTTTATTGAACTCTTTGCATAACGCATAACTGCTTTGCAGCGTTACCGGGCCACTTGGCAACAAATGCGTCGTTGGTACGGGCGGTTGCTTTTTGGGCACGGCTCTACCTTCGGCTTTTCGCGTACTCGTCCACGCGTTCGGCGGCCAACTTGCCCGACACCAGCACCATCGGTACGCCCACACCAGGCAACGTACTGGAACCTACAAAGACCAAGCCAGGCACCTTCTTGTCTACGTTGTTCGGCCTGAAAGGGCCCGTTTGAAAGAACGTATGCGCGAGGGCAAACGGCGTGCCGCGCTCCATTCCCATTGCCTCCCAATCCAGCGGGTCGTATACGCGCTCGACAACAACATCGGTTGGGTAACCAAGTGACGCAACACGATTTTTAATGTCGCCAACAATGCGATCGCGTTCGCGACTCCAGTCAATTTTCCCATCGAGGTTTGGTGTTGGCTCCAACACATACAACGACGAGTCGCCCTCTGGTGCCAAGCCCTTTGTGTCGAGCGAATGCAACGTGACCAACACCGATGGGTCAGGCATGCGCACGCCATCCTCAATGAGTGCCTTAAACGAACCGTTCCAATCGTGGCCGAAGTGAATGTTGTGATGCGCCGCGTTTGCTGGCGGCAAACCCTTCACGCCGGCAATCCACAACACGCAACTTGGGCTGTACTTTCCTCTGCGCGCAACCCGCGGCGCCTCAACACCTCCAAGCAATGTGCGGTAGGCAACGGGCAAGTCTGGGTTGCACACCACGGCGTCTGCCGAAATGCGTTCGTCTCCGGCAACTTCAACGCCAGTCACTGCACCATTCACTCCCGACGAACGCAAGATGCGCGTAACAGGTGCGTTGTACCGAATTGTCACGCCCTTGTCGGTGAGTGCGTTGGCCAAACCACTTGCCATCGAATGCATGCCACCCTCGGGGAAGTACACGCCTTCAACCGAGTCCATATAAGTGATAACCGCATAAATCGATAATGCTTCGTACGGCGCGAGGCCTGCGTACATGGATTGGAAACTAAAAATACGCTGCAGCCGTTCGTCTTTGAAGAAGCTGCCAATTTTCTTATCCAGTTTTGTAAACCCGCCCATCTTTACCAACTGCAACCCCGCGCGCCATGGCTTCACCAAATCGAGCGGCGAATTGAAGTTGGTGTCGATGAACGAACCCATCTCTGCTTTGTACAACTTCTCTAGCCACGTGCAGAATTTCAAAAATGATGCTGCTTCAATCTTGTTCGAAAATCGGCTGATCTCTTCTGCCATCTCTTGGCGGCCGTGCACCACATTCAGTTCGCTGCCATCGGCGTACACAGCCCTGTACATGGGGTCTACTTTTTTGATGGTGACGTAGTCGCGCATCTCCGCGCCAACTGCGTTAAAGACATCTTCCAACAAGTTGGGCATCGTCATGACGGTTGGGCCGTTGTCTAAGCGAAAACCGTTTGACTCCACCATGCCCGCGCGCCCGCCCGGAATGGCATCGCGTTCGACGATGGTTACCTCATGGCCTCGCGCAACAAGCTGCGCCGCTGCAGACAAACCGCCAAGACCAGCACCAATTACAACGACCTTCATTACACAGACCTCCACGAGACGAATGCTGCAAGTTCTATAAGTTCGTTGCGCGCTTCTTGCGAAAGCGGCGCCTTTCCTATTGCTTCAATTGCCTCGTCGGTGAGCGACGTGATCAATTGTTCCAACTGATCGAGTGCGCCGGTTTCACGAATCACGGCTTGCACGTCGGCAACCTGGGCATCGTTCAACACGGTGTTGCCCACCAATTGCAAAATGCCAAGTTGCGCAGCATTGGCTCGTGCAGTTGCCATTGCCATCAGTGGCGTTGGCTTACCTTCGCGCAAGTCGTCACCCACTGGCTTTCCGGTTACCGATGTTTCGCCAAACGCACCCATCACGTCGTCGCGCATCTGAAACGCATCGCCAAGCGGCAAGCCATACGCAGAGAGCGCGGGCAACAACTGTTCGGCCTTCTCCGGTGCCGCAAGCACTGCACCAAGATGCAGAGGGCGTTCAATGGTGTACTTGCCACTCTTGTAACGACAAATGCGCTCAGCTTTCACCAATCGGCGTTCGCTATTTGCCGAACCCAACATGTCGAGGTATTGACCAAAGTTCAATTCCACGCGCAACTCGTTCCAGACGCTCCACACGGGCTGCGGCGCACCAAGCAATAGTTGGTCGGCGTACACAAATGCCAAGTCGCCAACCAAGATTGCGGCCCCTTCACCAAATCGCCTCGACTCGCCTACCCACGAATGTTTTTCATGCAATTGGGACATCACGACGTGCGTTGTTGGTTCACCGCGTCGGGTTGCCGACCCATCCATCACGTCGTCATGAAACAACGCAAAGGCGTGCATCAACTCGAATGCCGCTCCGGCATCGATCACCCGTTGGTCGTCGGGGTTGCCACCAGCACCAACGAAGCCCCAATGACAAAAAGCGGGCCGCAGGCGTTTGCCGCCGGCCAACACCAAGCGCGCAATTTCATCGATCGGTTGGGCCAAGTCGGGGTCGAAAGCCGACCACCGTGTTCGCTCGGTATCAAGCAGCAACTGCAGGCGGGCATCTACCCGGCGAGCAATGTGCGAGAGAGAAGTTGGCGCTGCAGGCACACCGTAAGGCTACGCCACAAAAATGGTGCTGTGCCTAGTCGTTGTCTAGTTGGGTAACCACTTCCTCTATCCGCAGTTTCGCCTTACCAATGCGTTCGCGGCACAGTTCGATCAGTTGCGAAGCACGTTGCACATGTTCGGCCAAGGCGTCCACATCAACATCATCGCTTTCCAGTTCTTCAAGAATTGCCTCAAGTTCGGCAACCGCTTCTGCATACCCAACCGAGTCGTCCGTGGCCGATGCTGGTTTCTTTGCCTTGCTCATCTCTTTCCTGCTTTCTTCGATGTTGATTGTTGCTTGGTTCGAGTCGAAATTGTTTCGACTGTGCTCGTGGCGTCGCCGTCTGCGAATGAAGTGGTGATCACTTGCCCCTGCTTCAACGCACTTGCGCCACGTATTGCTTTGCCGTTTGCATCGCGCGTAATGCTCCACCCACGGGCCATGGTGTTCACTGGGTCGAGCAAACGCAACCTGTCGGAAGCCGACTTCAGCGAATGTGTTGCCAACGAAAGGACTTCGGTAGGCCTTCGCCGCACGCGGTCGGCCGCTGCGCGCAACGCATGTGCCGATTCGTTTAGTGCCAACACCACGGCGCTCTTCACTGCTTGCGCGGTTTCATTCAACGTACGCTCGGCATCGCTCAACAACTCGGATGCGGTGAGTGAAATTTGCGACCACGCATCTTCGGTTGATTGCACAAACTCTTGCACCAACTGAACCACTCCCGCCGCACACGCGGTTGGTGTTTTATACGCGCGGTTTGCAACCTCGTCGGCAATGCTGGTGTCCACTTCATGGCCAATGCCGGTGAACACGGGCAAAGGGCACATGCCAATTGATGCGGCAATTTCTTCGCTATCAAATGCAAGTAAGTCGGTTTTTGATCCGCCGCCGCGCACCAACATCACCACGTCGATATCGGTGCGTGCGCCAGCTTGTTCAATTGCTGCTACCACTGTTGGCACGGCCTCGGCACCTTGCACCCGCACGTCGTGCACAAATACTTCAAAACCAATTCCTGATGCTTCCAATTCGTGCAATGCGTCGGCATGGGCCGCGCTGCCGATGCTGGTGATCAACGCAATGCGTAATGGCGCAACGGGCAGTGGCACCAACTTGTTGGCCTGATACAGGCCCCGAGTTTTTAGGCGTTGCACAATCTCGTCGCGTTGGCCGGCGAGGTCGCCCAGTGTGAAACGCGGGTCGATATTGGTGACCTTGAAACTGAACGAGCCTCTGTCTACATATATGTCGGGGGTTCCATACAGCCGAACCTTGATGCCGTCGGCCAATTCCAAACGGTGCTTTGTTAGCAGCGGCTTGATGTGGCGCATCTGATATTCAAAAATGGCAATGCTCACCGCGGCTTTTTTGCCGCTCTCGCGTTCGACGATGGTGAAATACGTGTGTTTGCCTCGGCCGTTAAAGCCTTCGATCTCGCCCTGAATCCACAGCCCACCTTCAAATGCCTGACTCAGGACACCTTTAACAATGTCGAGAAACTGGCTAACCGACAGCGTGCGTGCTTCGTCGCTCATTGCATTGCTGAAGTAGTGAAGCTTCCGCCGGCGCGAACCTGTGATGCGTACAAGCCATTTAATGCCATGAGCTGGTCGTGTGTCCCTTCTTCGGCCACCCGACCTTGGTCGAGCACCACAATCCTGTCTGCATCACGAATAGTAGACAACCGGTGTGCGATCACAATTGCGGTTCGGTTAGTGCTCGCAGCCTCAAGCGCGCGCTGCACCAACACTTCACTTTCGTTGTCTAGGTGGCTGGTGGCCTCATCCAAAATCATGACCGCCGGGTTCTTCAACAACAATCGGGCAATTGCCAAACGCTGCTTTTCGCCGCCAGACAGGCGGTAGCCGCGTTCGCCCACCACCGTGTCGTACCCATCGGGCAGCGACGCAATGGTGTCGTGGATGTATGCCGACTTGCACGCCTCCACAAGTTGCGCATCGGTTGCACCTGGCTGCGCGTACAGCAAGTTGGCCTTAATCGACTCGTGAAACATGTGTGGGTCTTGCGAGACAACACCAATTGCCGACCGAAGCGAAATACCAGTTACGTCGCGCACATCGTGCCCGTCCAGTTTCACAGTTCCCCTTGTTACGTCATACATGCGCGCAATCAAGTTGGCAAGCGTTGTTTTGCCTGCGCCACTCGAGCCCACGATGGCAATGGTCTCGCCGGGTTCGATAGTTAATGAAACATCTACCAACACATCTACGTCTGGGTCTGCGCCTTGCATGATGCCCCCGGCCTCTAGCGATGCAATTGAAACCGATGCGCCATCGGGGTAACGAAAGCCGACGTGATCAAACTGCACCGCACCCTTCGCGCCCACAATGTCGACAGCGCCGGGCTTGTCGGTGATCGACACCGGCGCATCTAACACCTCGAACACGCGCTCGAAACTGACAAGGGCCGTCATCACTTCAAGCCGCGCATTAGTAAGGCCCGTTAGTGGCTGATAAATACGCTGCACGAATGCGGCCATTGCCACCAACGTGCCAATCGTGATGCCGCCCGAAACCACCATGAACGCGCCAATTCCATAAATGGCAACGGCGCCAAGCGCACCAACAAGACCAAGGGCAACGAAGAACACGCGGCCGTACATGGCCGAAATAATGCCAATGTCTCTCACCCTGCCCGCGCGCCCACTAAACGCACCAACCTCGTCGGTATGACGGCCAAACAATTTCACCAACATTGCACCAGCAACATTGAAGCGTTCGGTCATCTGCGTATTCATTTGTGCGTTCAGGCCCATTTGCTCGCGCGAAATATCTTGCAAACGAACACCAACCTTGCGGGCGGGAATAATGAAAGCCGGCAACACCACCAACGCAAGCAACGTCAATCGCCACTCCAGCGCAAGCATCGCAATCAATGTTGTAACCAACACCAACACGTTGGACACCACGCTGCCAAGCGTGCCCGTCACCGCCTGTTGCGCACCCACAACATCGTTATTTAGGCGGCTGATCAGTGCACCGGTTTGCGTGCGCGTAAAAAACGCAATCGGCATGTGTTGCACTTTGTCGAACAAAGCCACGCGCAGGTCGTAAATCAAACCTTCACCAATGCGGGCCGAATACCAACGCTGCACAATTTGCAAAACAGCATCGGCAAGTGCTGCCACTACCAAAATAATGGTGAGCGTCACGATGCGGTTTTTGTCGGCCTGGGGGATTGCCTTGTCCACGATGAGGCGAAACAACAACGGCGGCACCAACGCCAACAGTGCCGCGACAAAAATCGAGACCAAGAGGCCGATAATCGACCACTTATATGGTGTTGCAAACTGCCACACGCGCTTCATTGACGAACCGCGAACCTTTATCCCAGCAATTGCTTTGGCGTCTCCCGGTATCAGTCCGTGTGGCTCCATTCGCATGATGTCAGGCTAAGCCCACAACCCATACTTCATCGCAGTTGCTTCTAGGCTGACTGAGTGACATCTGTTCGCCGATTTCGCTACGCACCCATCGTTGCCAGCGGCATTCTTGTGCTCACACTTGCGGCATGTTCCAGTAGCGAACAAAGCACAGACAACTCACAAAACACCACGCAATCCAGCACCACATTCTCGGTGGGTGGCATCAATTGGGCTGCGTGCCCCGACACGGCGCCCGAGTCTCTCGTGCAATGCGGCAACCTGGAGGTGCCTTTCGACTACGACAACCCCGACGAGGGCTCGTTTGTCCTCTATATGAAGCGCCGTCAGGCCACCGTGCCCTCCGAACGAATTGGGTCCTTGCTGGTTAACCCCGGCGGCCCTGGCTTCGGCGGCAGTTCACTTGCCGACGACGCTTCGTATTACTTCAGCGAAACTTTGCTCGATCGTTTCGACATCATTGGGTGGGATCCGCGCGGCACTGGGCTCACCACCCCGGCAGTCGATTGCGTTGACTCCTTCGACGAATATGTTGGCCTCGACTCGCCACCAGATACCCCCGAAGAAAAACAAGCGCTGATCGATGCTTCGCAAGCATTCAACGACAAGTGCGAAGAAAATTCCGGCACCATTCTTCCTTACATCTCAACTCGCGCAAGTGCCGCCGACATAAACAGCATCCGCTTGGCGCTCGGCGAAGAGAAAATCTCGTACTTCGGTTTTTCTTACGGCTCCGAACTTGGTGCCACCTGGGCCACCATGTTCCCCAACACCGTTCGCGCCGCGGTGTTCGACGGTGCAGTCGACCCGCTCTCTACGTCAACCGAAGAGGGCATGGCTCAAGCGGGCGGCTTCGAAAAACAGCTCACTACATTTCTTGCGCAGTGCAGCAAAAAAGCCACATGCGAGTTTCATAACGATGGCAATTCTGAAGACGCAATCGATGCGCTGCTGCTTGATCTAGACGCCAACCCGCTTATTGTCACCGCCGAGCGCACACCAGTGACGCAGGGGGTTGCCTTCACCGCAATCGCACAGGCCATGTACTCGGATTACTACTGGCCGCAGCTGCAATCGGCACTTGCCGATGCACAACGGGGCGACGGCGCAGGTCTGCTTGCGCTCTACGACGACTACTACCAACGCAAGTCTGATGGCTCGTACGGCAACGAGTTGGAAGCATTTCTTGCCATCTCGTGTCTGGACGACCCGGGCGCATCGTCCATCGAAGAAGTTGATGCATCGGTGGATGCATTCATTGCGGTCGCTCCACGCTTGGGTGCCAACTTTGCTCACGGCTACTCGTGTGTGCTGTGGCCCGTGAAGCAAGCAGAGAAAGTGGTTATCTCTGGAAAAGGCGCCGGCCCAATCATCGTCGTCGGAACCACGGGCGACGCGGCCACCCCGCTTTCATCCACACGCAAAATGGCCAAGGCACTCGAGTCTGGCGTGCTCCTTGTGGTCGAGGCCGACCAGCACACGGGCTATGGCACCAACACCTGCATCATCATGGCAGTTGACAACTATCTCATCGATTTAACCGTGCCAGTAAACGAAACCATCTGCAAGAGCTAGCCACACTCCACAGGTAGAATTGGCATAGTGACAACGCCTGGCCACGTAACTCTTGTCGATTGCACGCTGCGCGACGGCGGCTATTACAACGATTGGGATTATTCCAACGAGCTCATCACCCACTACGTCGACTCCATGGTGCGCGCAGGGGTCGATGTCATCGAGATGGGCTTTCGCCAGCTGAAAGCCGACAAGTACCTCGGCCCGACCGCCTGGACAACCGACGCGTTCTTGCAGCAACTCAACATTCCATCGTCCATCACCGTTGCCGTCATGATGAATGCAAAGGACGTAGTGCAGGGCGGCGACAGCGCCCGCACCATCAGCGCTGCATTTGTCGAGAAAAAGAAATCTCGTGTCGACATGATTCGCTTCGCCGCTATACATAGCGAAGTCGACGCACTCGCGCCCGCCGTTGCAACACTGCACACGCTTGGCTATCGCGTTGCCATCAACTTGATGCAAGTCTCCGACCGTAGCCCCGAAGAAATTCGTGCCTTCGGTAAACAATGCAAAACCATGGGTGTCGAAGTTGCCTACATTGCCGACTCGTTCGGTGGCCTTCGCCCGCACGAGCTTGCGCCAATCATGCACGCACTCGCCGAAGGTTTTGAAGGCCCAGTTGGCTGCCACCTGCACGACAACATGACGTATGCCCTCTCCAGCACGCTTGCCGCAGTTGATGCAGGTGCAACTTGGGTAGACGCAACCATTCTTGGCATGGGCCGCGGCCCCGGCAATGTGCGCACCGAATATCTTGCGCCCGAACTAAAACGTCTTGGCCGCAGCAACATCGACGTCATGCCACTCGTCAACCTTGTCTCGCGCGACTTCACCAACTTGCAGCGCAAACACGAGTGGGGATCCAACCTGTATTACTTCTTGTCTGCCAACTACGGCATTCACCCCACCTACGTCATGGAACTGACAAAAGATGGCCGCTACGCACCAGCACAGATCGTTGGCGCACTCGAGCACCTCAACGAGCACGGCGGCGCACAATTCGATCGCAATCGTTTAGTTGGCATCACCGCGGGCCGCGTTGTTAACTACGCAGGCACCTTCGACGCATCATCATGGTGCGCAGGCAAAGACGTGCTCATCGTTGGCCCCGGCGACGAAGCCCGCACCAAAAAAGTAGAACTCGAGCAATTCATTGCTCAACACAAACCAGTCGTCATCGGTCTTGGCGCATTTTCTGCAATCAACCCATCGCTCATCGATGCCGTTGCGATATGTCACCCGGAACGCGCCGCCCTAGAGGCAACCGCCATCTCACAACTGCAATGCCCAGTGTTTGCTCCATCGGCACTGCTGAACGAACTTGATATCACCACCAAACAGCCACGCGACGTTGGCGTTGCCATCACCGAAACAGGCTTTTCTCTTGCACCAACACAGGCCACACTTCCACGCTTGCTTTCGGCGGCATACGCCCTCGCGCTTGCAGCACAGGGTGGCGCAAAACGAATCCTCGTTGCCGGCTTCGACGGTTTCTCGCCAGACGATCATCGCTTTCAGGAAATGGACGACGTGTTTGCAAAGTTTGCGCAGCTAGCCAACGCACCACAGGTGGTCTCCATCACCCGCACACGCTTCAACATCGAGCGTTCCTCCATGTTTGCCCCGCTCTGACGTGACCCAAACACCCACCGACTTTCTCGTTGTCATTCCCGCCCGTTACGCATCCTCGCGTTTCCCTGGCAAGGCTTTGGCCCAACTTGGCGGCAAGGCCGTAGTGCAACGCTGCTACGAGCAATGCCTCTTGGCGGTTTCCGCCGACAACATCGTCGTTGCCACAGAAGACAATCGCATTGTGGACTTCTGCACAGCCAACAACATCAACGTGATTCTCACCAGCGACAATTGCCTTACCGGCACCGACCGCGTTGCCGAAGTTGCCACTCTGCGCCCAGCACAGTGGTACATCAACGTGCAAGGCGACGAACCATTTCTCGACCCCGCGGGCCTCACGCAAATAATCGATGCTGCACTTAACGCAAAGCCAACCACCCAAGTGATCAACGCCTACAGCGACATCACCAACGAAGAGGATTTCCGCAGCGTCACGGTGCCAAAAGTTGTCTGCTCACAAGACAACATGTTGCTTTACGCCAGCAGGGCCGCCATCCCCACCACCAAGTCGTTGCAGTTTGTTCGCGCACGCCGGCAAATTGGCATGTACGCATTCAGTGCGTCAGCACTACAAATGTTTGCAGCCCAATCAAGCAAAACTCCGCACGAAGAATTAGAAGACATCGAGATTCTTCGCTTTGTCGAAATGGGTGTTCCCGTACAAATGATCGAGGTCGACTCTGTGGGCATCGCAATCGACACCCCAGAGGACTTAGAGCGCGCTAAGCAGTTTTTACAAACTCGCTAAACCTGCGCACGCCCTCGGCTAAACCAACAAATTCGTTCATCTGCAACACCGAACGCAACCGTGCAGTGTCTGCATAAATCCCGTTTTGGTCCCCGGGTGTCGGGTCTGTCACTTCAACAGTTGTTCCCACAACGTGGCCCTTCACCGTTTCCAACACTTGCGCGACAGTGGTTCGCACGCCTGTTCCGATGTTGATGGTGTTTCCTCCAACGCCGTCAAATGTTGCGGCGCGGAACCAGGCTTCCACCACATCTTCGATAAAAATAAAATCACGGAATCGCTCCAAAGAGCCCTTCACCACTATGTGCTTGTTTGCCAACGCTTGAGCCAAATAGATGCTCACCATCCCTTGGCGCAGGTTGCTCATGTCTTGCCCAGGCCCGTACACGTTGAACATGCGCATGTTTACGCTCGATAACTGCTTTGCAAACACTGCTAGATAATTCTCGGCAGCCAACTTGCCCACGCCGTAACACGACAGCGGCGCAACGTGTTCGTCTTCGGCAATAGGTGCATCCGGCACGTTGCCATACACCGACATCGAGCTTGCGTAGACAAAACGTTGCACCCCAACCGAGATGGAATATTGAATGAGGTTCAGTGTCGACACCGTGTTCTTATGCAAATCGGCAACAGGGTCGTCAAAGCTCATCTCGCCAGACGACTGCCCCGCCAAGTGCAACACGGCAGCGCACTGCTTCGGCAATTTCTCAATGGTTCCCTGTACCGCCAAGTCACCCTCGACAAAATCAATAGATGAGGGAATGTTGGCAACCTTGCCCGACGACAAGTCATCCACACCGATAACGGCAAAACCTTCGCGCGCCATTCGCGCGGCAACCTGCGAGCCAATGAAGCCAGCAACACCGGTTACAACAACTGTTTTTGTCACGAGAATGAATGTAGTTGCTAGGCCAGGCTCACCAAGTCGAGCCACTCGTTACTGAAGTAATCCACCTGCCCATCGGGCATCAGCAGCACTTTCGTCGGTGCCAATTGCTCTACAAATTCGGTGTCGTGACTTACCAAAATGATGGCGCCCTTCCAAGCAGACAACGCATCGGCCACTGCCTGGCGGCTTGGTGGGTCGAGGTTGTTGGTCGGTTCGTCCAAAAACAACAAGTTGTTACGGCCCACCATCAGCATGGCAAGCGCAAGTTTCGTTTTTTCGCCACCCGACAACGTGGCCGACTCTTGAAACACTTTGGTGCCCGACAAACCGAACATACCCAACATGCCACGCAGCTGCGTCTCGGTAAGCCCAAGGCGCACCGGCGCATGCCTGCGCATGTGATCAATTAATGAGGCCTCTGGGTCGAGGTTGTCGTGTTCCTGCGCGAAGTACCCACTCGTTACTTGATACCCAAACTCAATCTCACCGGCATCGGGCTTCGACTCGCCTGCAAGCATGCGCAAGAGTGTGGTTTTGCCCGCGCCGTTAAGGCCGAGCACCAACAACCGCTCGCCTCTGCCCAAATCAAAACTCACGTCATGAAAAATGTCTGGCCCACCAAAGGTTTTTCGCAAGCCACTCGCAGTAATCACGGTTTGACCTGCAGCAGGCGGTTCGGGAAAGCGCACCTTTAGTTGCCTGTCTTTGCTTGGGCCTTCTACTTTGGTTTCCTCAATACGTGCAATTCGTTTCTCGATGCTGTGCGCCATTGCGGCCTTCGACGCCTTCGCACCAAAACGATCCACCACGCCCTGCAACCGTGCAACTTCCTTTTCTTGCAGCGATGCCTTCTTCGCCAACCGCGACTCGTCGGCAGCGCGCGACGACAAATACTGCGTGTACGTACCGCGATACTCCACAATTTCTCCAACCGAATCCTCTTGCGCCCTATCAAGATGCAGCACTCGGGTAATTGCCTCATCCAACAATTCCAAGTCGTGGCTAATCACCAACAATGCTCCGCGATAGTCGCGCAAAAATCCAAGCAGCCACGTCTTTGCATCAATATCCAAGTGGTTGGTTGGTTCGTCCAGCAACAGCGTGTCGCTTCCTGCAAACAAAATGCGCGCCAACTCCACACGCCTGCGCTCGCCACCCGACAACACGCTCAACTGCGAACTCAATCTGTCGCTTTTCAATCCAAGCCCGGCGGCAATTGCTCGCGCTTCACTTTCTGCCGCATAACCGCCCTTCGATGCAAACTCATCTTCGGCTTTCGAGAACTTGGCAATGTTTTGTGGTGTTGCCGACGCTTCCATTGCAGCGCGCAACTTTTCTATGCGGGCCAGGTCTTCGTCAATCTGTCTTCCCGACAACACGTGCGAAATGGCCGACAGTGTTTCACGCGAACCAGGGATTTTTGGGTCTTGCGGCAAATAACCAAAGCCGCCTTTTCGCAGCACCTTGCCAAGGTGCGGCTCTACTGCGCCACCCAGCACCTTGAACAAACTTGTTTTGCCCGCGCCGTTGCGGCCTACAAGGCCTGCTTTGTCGCGCGGCATCACGGTGAACGATGCATTCTCCACCACCATCTTCCCGCCAACTTCAACGGAGAGACCTTGCACCTGTAGCACCCGTTCAGGGTGTCATCTCTTCACGCTCACTCCAACGTCAATACGCCACTAATCGCAAATTCCACACTGTTTTATGGCACTACGATCATCCCGTGTTGTTACCTCCTCAGCGAACATTCCGACTGCTCCTGGCGGTTTTTGCTGGTGTATCGGCACTTCTTGTCGTCATCACCAACTGGTCTGGCATCGGCTGGAGTTGGGATTCCACCGATTATGTGTCTGCCGGCCGTTCTATTTCGCGTGGCTTAGGCCCACTCGATGTAACCGCCCAACCCATGACGGTGCGCACACCTGGGTACCCGGCCCTCATAGCGATTGGCGAGTGGCTCAACTTGCCCACCAATTTCACCCTCGTTGCTATCAACGCTGTGTGCGCAAGCATCGTCACCACTTGTACCTTTACCGTGCTCTATAGGCACACCCGCAAAGTAACCGCAATCATTGCCACATCGTTTGTTCTGCTCAACCCATCACTGCTTTGGCAATACTCCATGGCCTGGAGCGAACCCCCATTTGTTGCAGCGCTCATGCTCACCATCGTTGTTTCGTTATATATGCAACACCCAGCAAAGTACGCAATTCTCGCCGGGCTCTTCACTGCGCTCTTCTTCATGCGCTACGTCGGCCCAGTCTTTTCTGCCCCAATTGCATCAGTTGGCGTGCTTGCCGACGCACGCTTTCGCGGCTGGCTCAAATCGCTTATTGGCAATGCCGCGGCACTTCTTGCATCGTTCATTCCCATGTGGTGGTGGCTCGCCCGCAATCAACGCATCGACGGCACATTCACTGGCGCGCGCCAACCCGGCGGTGGAACATTTCTCGAAGCACTCCTAAACGGGTTCGGCACCATCGGAACGTTCTTTAGTGGCCAACCATTCGATTCCATCAGCTACCAAAACTGGTCTAACTATCCGATAGCCGCACAAATAACTTTTGTCATACTTTCTTTAGTCTCAGTTGGGCTGCTAGCCACACTTTCCAAACAAATATCAGCAAGCATCTTTCGCAGCCCAACCGCAATCGCTGCTGCCATGCCAGCCTTTGTTGCTTTCACCTATCTAGTTTTTTCTGCATATCGTTTTGTTCACTGGGAGTTGGGCCGCCTCGACACCCGCATGATGGTGCCACTTCTTGCCCCCATCGTCGTCGTTATTGCTATCGCCGTCGACTACGCAACCAAAAACAACAAACGTGTTTCTGTCGCGTTGCTTGCATTTGCCCTTTCGGTTGTGTTGGTAAACGCCGTGGTATTCGCCGTTGACACCGCTTCGTTCGCCACAAACAGCAGACACTCATCGACAACCGAAAATCAGAATGTTCCCCTCTATGCATTTGTCCGCGAATTGCCCCCATCTAGCGGCCTATTTAGTAACGCCCCGCAACAACTGGCGCCCTTTGTCGAAAACTGGCCCATCTTCACCCAGTTTCAGATGGACACACCCTGGCCAGTTGCATGCACGCATCGCTACGCCGTGTGGTTCAAAGCATTCCCCGTGCAGGACAACATTCCAAACATGACGCCCGTGTTATACGAAGATGCAACGGGTGTTGTTTATGATTTGGGCCTGTGCTCTACCGACATCAACACCATTTGGGATTAACCGCTTGAGCTCGCCCAAAATTGCCATCCTTGTTGTCGCTTACAACGCCGAAGACACACTGCACAAAGTGCTCGACCGCATCCCTCAAGACTTTGTCAACAAAATTGCTGTGGTCTTGGTTTGCGATGATGCCAGTACCGACAGCACACACGACCAAGCGATCAAATATCAGCAGATCTCAAATCTCCCCCTCAACATTGTTCGCCACTCCAAAAATCGTGGCTACGGCGGCAACCAGAAGTTTGGCTACAGGTGGGCCATAGATAACGGGATGGACGTCGTGGTCCTACTTCACGGAGATGGCCAATACGCCCCCGAGGAGATCCCACGAATGGTGGGGCCAATCTTGGACAATACAGCCGATGTTGTCTTTGGTTCGCGGATGATGCAACGATCAAAAGCGATCAAAGGTGGAATGCCGCTCTACAAATTCGTTGGCAACATCTTTCTCACCTCCACACAAAACCTCCTTACTAGTGTCCGCCTCAGCGAATGGCACACCGGCTATCGCGCATACCGTGTGAAGTCTCTAAATAATGTCTCATTTGAGAAAAACTCCAACTACTTCGACTTCGACACGCAGATCATCCTGCAGATGATTGGGTCCCAACAACGCATCACCGAACTGCAGATACCCACTTTTTATGGCGAGGAAATATCACGCGTCAATACGATCAAATATGGTCTGCAAATACTTGGCCATACCATCAAATACGCCTTACGACACAGGGTCGGTAAGCGCAGTTAAACACATTTGTATGGCGGAAGGGGGGGGATTTGAACCCCCGGTGAACTTGCGCCCACGACGGTTTTCGAAACCGTTCCATTCGGCCGCTCTGGCACCCTTCCGTTCTAAATCTTACTGGGCAAATTAGCGAACAATTGAAGACATTAGGAATTCATTACGGGTACATAATGCGCACCGAAGTCCTGCATGAAATCTCTTAGTCGATACGGATCGGCGCACTGAAAGATTCCGATGCCTATTTTTTCAATCATATAGTCCCGCACCAAAGTCGGTGGCTCCCGCAAAACTGTCGTCTCAATTTCCAACTCACTATACGTTGAAGAAACGGTTACAGAAATACATTCTCCATTTTCTTGCACCATCAAGCATTGTCGCAATGTCGGTATTAATGAAACTATGTTTGGAGCGTTGACACCACTTCCAAGTGCGGCACTTACAATTTCCTTGCTGATGTCAAAACCAGTGGCACTGGTTATTAACTGAAGGTAAAGGTCTCCTGGTGGTCTTCTACAAACATCAATGATCATTGGTCCAGAGACAGTTTCAATAAACTGCAGATGAAATACACCATCAACCATCCCCATTGCGTCCGCAATTCTTGATACATACTCAAGCATTAATGCACACGAGTCCTGTTTGAGCACAGATGGTGTAACTGCGGCAGACACCAAAAATGGGTTGGGGTATGACACCTCATCAGCAAAAAATGTGAATACAGGTTTTTGCTGTTTTATGAGTACACACAAACTGTGTAATGGGCCTTCGATGAAGTCTTCGAGCACAACTCGACTCTTTCTTGAAAGTGCCAAAGCTCTACCGATGATTTCTTTTGCATGAAGAACATTTGAGATGACCGCAACGCCTTTTCCACCCGTCAGATCGACTGGTTTGCATATTTGTCTACCCGGCAGAGTTCCGACGTACTCCAGCGCTGATTCGAGATTGTCAAAAGAATGCGAATTTGGGGTCGGGATGCCAATAGATTTACAAAACGAACGAAAGCGATCCTTTGTATGGATCATTTCCACCAAGTAGGTATCGTCGTATCCCGGCAAGCCCAATTGATTTGATACTCGCGCTGCAGTTATTGCGGCAAAGTCATTGCAGCCGGCAATCAGAGCGATTGCCCCTCTTCGTTTAACTAGTGACAAGACCGCCTCGGATGATGAATAATCGCAAAGCTCAAAGTGATCCGCTTCATTAATTGCATGGCCTCCTGGATCGCCGCTGAGTAAAAGTGATGTATGCCCAAGTTCGGCAACGGCCCTGACAAGAGGTAACTCTGCATGGCTGGACCCAAGAATTGCAATTAACATCGATCTCTATTCCGTAGGAACAAAAAACAAATCCGTTTCTGCAAAGCCTTCTGTATAGTGCCTGAGGTACACCGCATGCGTTGGCAAAATCTTGCTCACAAAGTCAAAGATTGACCAGATGTGCTCTGGATCGTGGTAGCAGGCAATAGCGAGCGTTGGTTTTGCCTTTTCCAAAGTCTTCGAGGCACCATGAAGAAAGTCTATTTCTGCACCCTCAATGTCTACTTTGATAAATGTAGGGTCTGTTATTTGGACACTGTCCAATGGCTTTATGACGCACAGTTCGTTCCCGCTGTCCGACGGCCTGGACGCACTGCCGTTACTTTCAAACTTAAACTCTCCATATTCAGCCCCCAACCCAAACTGGTGTAAATGCACATTCGGGAAATCGCCTAAGTTTTTCTTGGCTTTTTCGTACGCGCTTGCAATTGGCTCAAAAACATGAATCTCTTTGTAGACAACTGCCCTCCTTGCAAACTGTACTGAGGTTTCGCCATCAAAGGCTCCGACGTCATAAAAAACCGATTCGGGGCCGAGGGTGAGAAAGGGCTCAAAGTATTGATCTTCTTGCCGGTCAATAAATCCACTCATGCACGAGAGCTCATAGGACTCTCGAAATTGTAAAACAGCGTCCAGCGTCCGTACCGACTCGCTGTCGGCAAGAGCGCCTTTCAATTCTTGATAACGCTGGGAGTTGTCTGTCTTATCAAGTTGAACCCCCTGCCAATAGTTGATTTCCGTCAGCTTCCCCGCATTGGCGCGATAAAAGTCAAAATAATCGACTACGTTGACATTCAACTCTAGAAGTTTACGTTTTGCGGTCAGTGGCCTAACACCTACAACTGCAGATACAACAAGAGCATCAAGCGGAATCTCGATTGAACGAATAACCGGCACTCCACAGTAAGTGGTTTCGCCTACCACATCATCAATAAATCCGGCCAACCCAAACACTTCATGTATTTCAGATCCCCATTTGTTACACCCAAATACGAAACGCCTGGCTGGATTCTTTGAAAATTCTTCCATCCATGCATACAAATCTTCATTCACTGAAAACTTCACAAGTTACACCTCCTGCCAGGATTGTGTTTTTGCTGAAGTGGACAACGCTGCAAGTGATCTCATCACCGTCAAAGAATTATCTGCATCAAAGACAAAAGAGTTCGTCTGTTGCGAACGAAGCGCTTCGTAAATGTCATAATAAAGATTAGAAAATGCCTCAATGAACCCACTTGGATGGCCCATTTTGAATCGGTTGTAACGAGGCTCCTGTGCTACCAAACAATCCCTTGAACCGCGATGTATTTGGGTTTTATGTCCCGCATTGTTGCTCAGCAGAATCGATTCTGGGTCCGCTTGTAACCAATATGCAGATCCTGCTGACCCGAAAATTTCGATACTTAACCCATTCTGATGACCCAATGCACACTTACTCCACCAGGCACTCGCATGTGAACCATCATCCAAATCGGCAAGCACATCAACGTCATCAACAACCGTCGGGAAATTTCCATTTGATGACATGCGTGCAAATACGCGTTTGGGCCAGACCCCCAAAACAAAATGCAGCAGATGAAACACATGCGTTCCCAAATCAAGCGAAACCGTAGGGATGTCGGAATCCTTTAAGCGCCAACTTTGGGGAACGATTGGTGCTCCATCGGCATTGACGCGCAGGTAGCCCTCCTGCTGCATGGTCAAGCGCACACTGTGAATAGAACCAAAATCTCCACGCTCAACTCGGCGTTTCAGCTCCCTCACCATGGGGTAGCCCGTGTAGTTGAAGGTGACAAGCAGTTTTTTTGAACTTTGCTGTTGCACTTCACGTAACTGTTGCACTTCACTTGGCGACGAACACAATGGTTTTTCGCTGATTACGTCTACCCCGAGCCGAAGTGCCTCGCGGATCACCTCGAAGTGTGAATTAACAGGTGTCAATACCACTACCGCATCAAGAAGCCCCCGCTCCTCGTTAAGCATTGTGAGGAAATCTGGGTACAGACGATCCTCGGCCACCCCCCATGCATTTGCCGTTTCACTGTTGACGCTAGAATCTCGGCTAAAGCATCCGCTTGTAAGCGAAAATCTACGGTCCATAGAACTGGCAATACGATGGACATTCCCAATCGCTGAATGAACCGAACCGCCGACGAAACCAATGTTTAGGGGTTGCCTTGAGTACATACGATGACAACCGTAGCCGAACCAACGCCAACGCTCTTTCCATCGTGGTGCCAGTGTTTCGGGCATCTCATCACATTGAAAATCTTCTCTATCAAATCCAGGAAGAGTGCGCCCCTCACTACAATCTCGAAATTATTCTCGTCGATGACTTGAGCAACGATGAAACACTAAGAGTTATTAGGGCACTAACGCCCCGATTTCCAAATTTGGGCATTTCGTTGATTTCGTTGCGGAGGAATATGGGGCAAGCTGCAGCGACAGCGATCGGCCTTGCCCATGCGAAAAACAAGTACATCGTTACGATGGACGACGATCTTCAACACCACCCAAAAGACATCAGCAAACTAATTGCTCATCTTGATGAAGATGATCTAGATTTTGTTGTTGCCAAGTTTGAAACAACTAAAGTTTCCCGCTTTAAGACAATCGCAAGAAGTATTGCTCATCGGCTCGCAGCTGCGAAATATCGAACTCCAAAGAATTTTGGATTTTCGTCGTTTTGCGTTTACCGAAGTGACTTCATCCAAAGCGCCGATTTATTGTTCCGACCAAAAATTGAACTTGGATGGATGTTCGAACTTTCACAGCGATACGCCAATGTCCATCTGGAGCAGTTTGAGAGCATTCGGGCGTCGTCCACATATACATTCGGCTCCCTTTTACGTGCCTCAAAACCGCTCTTCCGCCACCTGTTCTCATTCTTGGTGCGGCCTATTGCAGCACTTGGTTTGATCAGTAGCGCGATAGCACTGGTCGTACTTGTTTACTACTTTTGGTTTTTTATTGTTACTGGATCACCAATCCCTGGCTTCGCCACACTTTCAATACTGATGCTCTTGTCGATAGGGATTTCCGGTGTTTTTCTGTTCACCGCTATGACTGAACTGCGCGAAATCCGGTCACTTGTTAACGAGAGGGTTTCCAACTCTGTATGCAGCATCGAACGCACGGGGCATGAATGATTCCGTTTAATCGAGCGGAGATTACCGAATCCGATATAAAGTTATTGGCTTCTTCGATTGCAAATAGGCATATTTCAGGAAATGGTTCCTTCACAAAAACCGCCGAATCACTTCTAGCTGCAGCAGTGAATGCGCCCAAGGCACTGCTTACAACCTCTTGTACACATGCCCTAGAAATGTCGGCGCTGCTCACAAAGGTGGGGCCTGGCGACGAAGTAATAGTTCCCTCGTTCACTTTTGTTTCAAGTGCAAGCGCATTTTTGTTGTTCGGTGCAACGCCCGTTTTTGTAGACGTCGAGCAAGACACGTTAAACATTGATCCGATTGCGATAGAGAAGGCCATTACTCCCAGAACCAAAGCGGTTTGTGTGGTTCACTATGGCGGTATTTCGGCAAATCTGGACAGGGTTCTGGAAATCGCCAGAGAGCACAATCTTGCTGTTATAGAAGACAACGCCCACGGCCTTTTCTCTACCTATAAGGGCAAATCACTCGGAAGTTTTGGAAATCTTGCAACGCAAAGTTTCCACGAAACAAAAAATATTACGTGCGGTGAGGGTGGAGCACTGCTAATCAATGATGAGAGTTTGATTGAGCGCGCTGAAATTCTTCGCGAAAAGGGTACAGACCGAACAAAGTTCCTTCGAGGCCAAGTGGACAAATACACTTGGGTAGATATTGGCTCTAGTTGGGTTATGTCCGACATGCTGGCCGCTATTCTCTGCGGCCAATTAGAGCGTGCGGACGCAATAAACGCTCAACGAATAGCGATCTACAATAGATACGACGATGAACTGCGCCAGTGGGCTGAAAAACATGGTGTGATCACTCCATTCCACCCGGCCAAAACAACGCACACGGCCCACGTCTACCACCTTCGATTCAAGGTTGGAGAGATGCGTGATCGTTTTATTACCTATTTGGCCGAGCGTCAAATAGGGGCGGTTTTTCATTATCAGCCGCTTCATCTATCGAGGATCGGCCGTCAATTGGGTGGATCTGTCGGTGATTGCCCGGTTACTGAACATGCTGGTGATTGTCTTGTTCGCCTTCCACTATTCAATACTCTTTCCGTGAATGAACAAGCTCGGGTGATTGAAGCTATCAACTCTTTCAATCCTTAGAGTTTGAACGAATTTAGCGTTTGTTGAAAAAGAAGCGGGTCAAAAGATCCCTTGCGTCTTTTTCGCATATGCCGTGCACGACGGTCGGTTGGTGATTAAGCCGTGGGTCGGTGCATACGTTGTACAAACTTGCGGTTGCACCACCCTTTAAATCGGCAGTGGCATACACCAATGTTCCGATTCGGGCGTTCATTAATGCCCCGGCGCACATAACGCATGGCTCAAGTGTGACTACCAGTGTGCACTCTGTCAGCCTCCAGGTACCAAGAATTCTTGCTGCGTCACGCAATGCCAGTATTTCCGCATGAGCCGTTGGGTCGTTCGTTAACTCTCGTTCGTTATGTCGGGAGGCAATCACTTTGCCCCCATGAAGTACTACTGCGCCAACCGGGACGTCGCCGCTTTCACCTGCAAGGCGTGCCTGTCGCAGTGCCTCGCGCATTGCCAATTCAAAGTCACTCTTCATGGCGGAGGGGGTGGGATTCGAACCCACGGAGACTTGCGCCTCACACGCTTTCCAAGCGTGCCGATTCGGCCGCTCTCGCACCCCTCCTAGGTTGCGAACCGCGTATTTATGCGGCTACCGAAGGTTACCGCCGACCACTCGATGCTTACTCAGCGATATCGTGACTTCACGCTTCCGTCGAGTGAGGTGGCGGTCGGGTCCTGTGCAACGGACGCCCGAGAATCAGGTCAGGGTCGGAAGACAGCAGCCTTCATCGGAAACGTTCGAGTGCCGCAGACCACCTGGCCGTCACTTCAGTCGGCGGAGTCGGATACTCAAACCAAGTGCACCTTGGATTGCTCGGTCACATTGTTTTGGTATCAAACATTTTCATAACAAATTCGGTAAAATAAGAATTGGTTCTACGGTAAGGTTTCTTAAGATGCTATTTAAAAAAATGGCAAATCGAAACTTCACTCACCAGATTCCTGCAATCGAAAAACTGATAGACGACCGAATTGATCTATACATTCGTAACCAGCCGCGTAAACCATATCCCGTTCAGAATTGCTCACCGAAAGTTCATCCATAATGATCATTGGAAATTTTTCTTTACTGATTCTAGTTGACAGCTTTGGCACCGGCCCCCAATTCACAAACCATTGATCAATCGACCTATAAGTCCCGTCAAAAATTGAGAAAGCAGCGTCCTCGCTGAGAAACAACGCCTGTTCATCGTTTTCAAAAACCGAATCTAAGAATTGGAATTCCGTTCCTAAGGATGAACTTCGACGCGTCGAGGTTGACATCGAGTCATTTGGAACTAGCGTCCAAATGCCGCCATCCACAAAACCGCTTTCCCCACGTACCCGTGTCAGAGTTTCATACGAACTTGACGTTCGTTGAGTTTCTGTATAGATATATGATGTCAAAATTAAACCAAAAATTACAAAAACGATTTGATATCTCCGCTGGCTACCCAAAAGAAACACAACCGGCAAAGGAGCGAGGCCAAGAATTGCCCAGTTTGTGTGGCGCGTATCAAATACTGGAAATGCTTGAGTAAGAGATAATACAGCGATAACGGCAACTACCCAATGAAGTATGGTTGACTTGTGTTTTACATTTCTTCTAAAAACTGTGAGAAAGAAACTGAATAGAACATAGAAACCACAAAGCACAAGTGTTGCCAAAATGGCAACTTCCAACACTAGAATCGAAATTCTCGCTGGATTAACATTGGCTGCAGTCCAGATGTAAAACGTTCCGTAATTGATTTTGAAAACAAAATATAAAACAAGCAGAAAAACAAGCATTTTCTGCCAAATCGGACTCGAAAATTTCAAGAAAAAATCTGCTAATAAAACAACTATCAATGCAATGAGTACGAGATTGTTCGTGACTACTTCTTCTGAGATTTGAAAGAAATCTGCGGTCAATTGTGAACCATATGCGGCTCGCGGCCAAGTGAAAGTCTGCTCAAGAAAATCTCCAAGCACATGATATTTGGTCATCAACAATCCGACGATTAAGAGCGGCGCACTGAGTCCAACTAACAAAAGCTTAATTCTCTTTGCCTCGCCTCTGGATCGGAGATGAATGGCAATCAGTAGTAAAATTACAAAAGCGATCGGAAAAAATTGAGGTCGTGAAAGCACCACAAAAACCAAATAAGTCCCTTGTAATGCAAATGCTGAATTCTTGTATTTATTAGGTTTTTGAATCTGTTTAATTAACTGATCCATACTCAATGTCAGAAAAAGAATGAGTAAATGATTCGGCCAAAACAAAAATGGCACTCCATAATATGAATCTTGTAGTCCTAAAAATAGGATCAAAGTAATTAGTTTGATTTCCAGCACTTGGTTCTGTTTTTGTTTGGTGAAGGAAGGTTGGAGTAATATCACTAAAAACGTAAGCAGAACCAGAACCAGACCGGCTAATCGCGCAACCAGCAGTGGTGACATGAAAGGCAAGGCTTTAATTAAACTGGCTAGAAAATAAGGTTGTAGCGGGCCATACTGCCAGAAAACATCTCGGTAGAGAACCTCACCTTCGGAAACGCCAATAGCACTTGCCAAGACATACCCGTCGTGATGGCTGTCGAAGTCAAGAATAGAAAGTTTCACGAACTCAATTACTTGAAAGAAAAAAAACAGTGCTAGTACGACTACGAGTATGTATCGACGTAGATAGTTTAAAACTGGTTGATACATTGAAGTATTTCGTTTCTCACACAAAGTTGTTATCGACACTTTAGTGGCCTTCGTTTATTGCTTGTTTGGCTTCTGCCCACAAATGGGATGGCCGGTTGTGGCGTAAGAGTTTCCTCGAAGACTACATGGCCGTCACTTCAGTCGGCGGATGCGTTCTGCTAACTGCGGTGCTCCAAGTTTTTCTGCAACTTGTTGGAACCGCGCTGTTGGGCCGGCCCATTTCCAATCAACAATATCGCCGACGGGCACCGTGGTGATGAGGGTTGCCAGTTGTTTGAACAATGCGGCATCACTGCGGTTGGTGCGGAGTGTTGTGGCGAGTTTTTCGGCGCTTCGAACAGCAACACCATCGCTTATCCATTGCTGATGGTTGTCGGGGATGTTTTCGATGTTGCCGTATTCGGCAAGCACAGCCGATGCGCTCTTTGCGCCCCAGCCTTGCAGACCCGGAAAGCCGTCGGCGGTGTCGCCGACGAGGCCCAAATAGTCGGCGATAGAGCTTGGGCCGACACCAAACTTCTCGATTACGACAGCCTCGTCAATCATGATGTTGTTGCGACGATCAAATTGCACCACCCGCTTGCCTTGAACGCATTGGCCTAAGTCTTTGTCGGGAGTGAGGATAATTGCCTTGTGCACTGTGCGGTCTTCGCATGCAACGGCTGCGGCGGAGGCAAGTGCGTCGTCTGCCTCAAACTCCTCCATTGCCCACACGGTGACACCCATGGCGCGAAGCGCATCTTCGAGGATGGGGATTTGTTCAAGCAAGACTGGCTCCATGCCTTCGCTGGTTTTGTAACCGCTATATAGGTCGTTACGAAAACTTTCGATGATGTGGTCGGTTGCTATGCCAATATGAGTGGCGCCGTCTTGTAGTAATTGAATCGTTGAAGTGAGTACGCCGATGGTGCCGGCAAATGGCGGTGGCTGTTTGTGTTTAGATGCTTGGCCGAAATGTTGGCGATACAGCTCATAGGTGCCGTCGACGAGGTGCACTTGCATGGCAGCAACCTACAGGGCAAACAATGTGGCTACTGCCCCAACGCAGAGAAATGGGCCAAAGGCGATGCGGCTGGAACGATTTGCTTTACCCGTGGCTACCAGTGCAAGCGCCCAAATGCCACCTAGGACGAAGCCCGAGGCCAGACCTATATATACGTATGACCAACCCATCCAACCAAGAAACATCGCCAACACGGGTGCAAGGCGCACGTCGCCGCTGCCAATGCCGCGTTTGCTGATAAATGACAGCACCAAAAAGAAAACAAGCGTTGCAACGAATGCAGCCATCATGGTTGCGATGCGAGCGGTTTCGTCGATGTTGATGGCGGCAAGCGTAAGCAGTGGGCCACCCGCTAGCGCCGCCCTCATGGTTACGCCGCGAGCCAACCGGTGTGTGCAGATGTCGATAAGGGTTTGTTCAAGAGCCATTGCAATCATGAGGCCGTAGGCAAACAGTTGCAATGTAAAGCCGAACGTGTTTGCTGTTGCTGCGCCAAGCAGTGCCCCAACAAACATGATCGGTGTGGTTTTGATTACCGACAGTGATTGCAGCGAAAAAATTGTGCGTTGTGCTCGGCGTGCGCGACGGCGAGCAACAACTGCACCGATAAGCGCGGCGAGAACGAGGCCCGCCGAAGACACGTGTTATTCCTGAACGAGTTCGATCAGGGTCCCGAAACTTCCTTTTGGATGAATGAATGCAACGGTGGTGCCGCGGCTACCTGGGCGTGGTGCCTTATCGAGTGGTGTTGCACCGGCAGCGATCATGGCTGCAAGTGCTTCTGCACAATTGTTTACGCGGTATCCGATGTGGTGCAGGCCTTCACCGCGCTTTTCAAGCGATTTGGCAACGGGCGAATCGGGGCGTGTTGGGGTAAGCAGTTGGATGAAGCTCTCCGCCACTTTCAGCAAGGCTTCCTCTACTCCGTCAGACTCCACCACTTCGCGGTGGTCAACCGTTGCACCAAATGCATTTTGGTAATAGGCGATTGCGGCTTCAAGGTCTTTTACTGCAATGGCAATGTGGTCAATTTCGGTAAGCAACATGATTGGTCCTTAACTCCTGCGGAAATGACGAAGGTTCTTTTCGCCAACCTTTTCACGGAACTCTGGGTTGTTAATGCCCATACCTTCGCGTGGGGCCATGCACAACACGCCAATTTTTCCTTCGTGCATGTTTTTGTGCACTTGGTATGCGGCGTCACCTGTTTGGTTCAGGTCGAATACCTGCGACAACACGGGGTGAATCATGCCCTTTTGAATAAGTCGATTGGCTTCCCATGCTTCGCGATAATTAGCAAAGTGTGAGCCGACCAGTTTTTTCAGTCTCATCCAGAAGTAACGGTTGTCGAACTCCATCATGTAGCCGCTTGTTGCTGCACAGGTGGCAACGGTGCCACCCTTTTTTGCCACATACATAGACGCAGCGAAGGTGGAACGGCCTGGGTGTTCGAACACAATGTCTGGATCTTCGCCAACAAGTGCGCGAATGTCGCCGCCAAAACGTTTCCATTCTTTTTCATCATGTGTGGTTTCGTCTTTCCAGAACTGGTAGTTACCGGCGCGGCGATCGATGATTGCTTCAACACCCATGCCGCGCAGAATCTCTGCTTTGTCGGCCGAACTGACCACACCAATAGGAATGCCACCACCATTCAGAACATACTGCGTTGCATATGCGCCGATGCCGCCGGTTGCACCCCAGATCAACACCACATCACCTTGTTTCATGTGTGCGCCGTTTGGTGAAACGAGCATGCGATAGCTGGTGCTGTTGCACAATGCATTGACCGCAGCCTCTTCCCACGACAAATGCTCTGGCTTTGGCATGAGTTGGTTCGCTTTCACCACGCTTAAGTCGGCGAGGCCACCAAAGTTTGTTTCGTAACCCCAAATGCGTTGGTTGCTACCAAGCATCGAGTCGTTGTGTGAGGTTGGGTCTTGATCATCAACATGGTTGCAATGCACCGTAATTCTGTCGCCAGGTTTCCAGTTGCGAACTGCTGAGCCAACACGCAACACCACGCCCGAAGCGTCGCTGCCCATGACGTGATACGGAAGATCATGACGCTTTGCCCATTCGCTTTCGCGAGCAAGCCGAGTGAGCGCACTGAAGGTGGAGATTGGCTCAAAAATGCTGCTCCACACCGTGTTGAAGTTAATGCTGCTGGCCATGACGGCGATGAGCACTTCATCTGGCGCAATTTCTGGCGTTGCTACTTCTTGAATGTGCGTGCTTTTGCGTGGATCTTTGTCGGCTGAAGCCACGCCGGCAAACATCTCTTGCTCGTCCTTGCGCACCACGGCAGCGCGGTATGACTCTGGGATATGCAGGGCTTCAAATGCCTTGGAGTCGGCATTGTTTTCGATGGCTTCGAGGATGCTTTTCATGGGTTAGAGGGTAGTGAGCAAATACGCCTACGCTCTAGTCATGCCAGGTTCATACATCATCGCCGGAGCCCGCACCCCTATTGGGAAAATGAGTGGTGCACTCGCCTCATTTTCTGCTGCAGACCTTGGCGGGTTCGCCATTGCCGCGGCGTTGCAACGCGCGGGCGTTGCACCACACGAAGTGGAACACGTGATTATGGGCCAAGTGCTCATGGCTGGCCAGGGCCAAGTGCCTTCGCGCCAAGCTGCATCCAAGGCCGGCATTCCCATGAGCGTGCCAAGTATCAGCATTAACAAGGTGTGCTTGTCTGGCCTCAACTCCATTTACTTGGCAGACCAAATGATTCAAAGCGGTGAAGCCGACATTGTTATTGCAGGAGGAATGGAAAGCATGACCAATGCTCCATACCTTGCAATGGGAGCACGCAGTGGTTTCCGTTTTGGCGACGTGCAATTGCTTGATGCAATTCAGCGCGATGGTTTGTGGTGTGCATTCGATGCATGCCTCATGGGTTTAGGCACCGAGCGTTACGCAGCCGGCGACATCAGCCGCGATGTGCAAGACGACTTAGCAATGAAGAGCAACCAGCGCGCCGCTGCAGCAATTGCTGCTGGCCGACTTGCCGATGAGATTGTTCCAATCTCCATTCCACAGCGCAAAGGCGACCCGTTGGTGATTGATTCTGATGAAGGTGTGCGTGCAAGCACCACCATGGAATCACTTGGTTCGTTGAAGCCAGCATTCGACAAAGACGGAACCGTTACCGCAGGTAACGCCAGCCAAATTAGCGATGCTGGTTCAGCAATCGTGATGATGTCGAAGCGCGAAACTGAAAGGCGCGGAGTAAAACCGCTTGGCGAATTCGTTTCGTACGGAATGGTTGCAGGCCCCGACAATGCCTCGCTTCTGCACCAACCAAGCCGCAGCATTTTGAAGGCCCTCGATCGCATTGGCAAAAAAGTTTCCGATGTTGATTTGTTCGAGATCAACGAGGCATTCGCTGCCGTTGGAATTGCATCCATGCGCGAGTTGGGTATCTCCGACGACATTGTCAACGTCAACGGTGGTGCCATTGCACTCGGTCACCCAATTGGTATGAGCGGCAATCGTCTTGCTCTCACGTTGTTGCACGAACTGCAGCGTCGTGGTGGTGGCATGGGCGCTGCTGCATTGTGCGGCGGTGGCGGCCAAGGCGACGCACTCATTGTTCGCACCGTTTAGTGCAACTCTTTCCATCTCCAAAAGCAAGCAATAAAGATGCGCTCATCGGCGCTGTTGGTGCAGCGTTCGGTATGGCAATTACCTGGCTGGTGTGTGATGCACTGCTCGATAGTGTTTCGCCGATACTTGCGCTATCGATGGGTGCTTCAGCGGTCATTTTGTTTACGATGCCACATGCCCCTGCGGCACAACCTGTTCCACTGATTCTCGCCCATTGCGTTGCCGCATTTTGGGGTATTTTGTCAGCACAACTTATCGATAACACTGCTCTTGCCGTTGGTATCGCAGTAGGTCTTCATGCTGGCTTGATGGTTCGTTTTGGCTACATGCATCCGCCAAGTGGTGGCACTGCGTTAACTGCAGTGATTGGTGGTGAGGCAGTTACCGAACTTGGGTACTCATTTATTTGGCGCCCAGTGTTGTTGAATGCTTCTTTGCTGGTGTTGCTTGCAGTGGCGATCAATGCACCTTTTGCGTGGCGTCGCTACCCCGCAAAATCCTGAGCCATCATTTGTAGTTAGCCCTCAATAATTCGGCGCCCCTCAAGTGCGCGGCCAAGCGTCAGTTCGTCAGCGTATTCCAAATCGCCACCAACGGGAAGACCACTTGCAATGCGCGTAACACGCAACCCAAGCGGTTTCAACAAACGAGCCAAATACATGGCGGTTACATCGCCCTCGGTGTTGGGGTTTGTGCACAAAATCACTTCGGTGATGCCTTCGTCGTCCAGCCGTGCCAACAGTTCACGAATCTTCAGTTGGTCTGCGCCAATGCCCTCCAGCGGGTTCATCGCACCAAGTAACACGTGGTAACGGCCGCGAAACTCGCCTGTCTTTTCAATGGCAACAATGTCGCGAGATTCCTCGACGACACAGATGACACTTGGGTCTCGCCTTGGGTCGTCGCAAATTTTGCAAATAGAACCTTCGGAGAAGTTGAAGCATCGATCGCAAAAACGAACTTGGGCTTTTGCTTCAGTAATCGCTCGCGCCAGGCGCTCGACATCGTTTTCATCTGTCTTAAGCAAATGGAACGCAATACGCTGCGCGCTCTTTGGGCCAACGCCCGGCAACCTGCCAAGCGCATCAATCAATGCTTGCATCGGTGCGGTGTACGCGGAGGCCATGTGCGCGTGGGTTGCTTTCGGTTATTTCTTGTTCGGCTGATCGACAACTGTCGAACCCGGAAATGCTTTTGCTAATTGGTCTACCGCCGACGGAACAGCGCCATTAGGAACGTCGGTGAGTTCGGAACGATCGATTGCCTCGTAGGCGTCTTCAACAACTTGCTTCGCCTTTGGTGCGCGGCCACTTGTGGCTGTGTTGTTTTCGGAAACCGAAAACGAAATGGTCAGTGGGCGGCCCGTAAGAACACCAATGCGTTCGTTTACTGTGTCGATGTGTTCGAGAGCCTTTTTCATGTGCGGCTCGTTTGGTGCATGAACCACCAGCGTGTTGTCGGCACAACTGACCGCCGTCACCGCGCTGTATAGGGCGCGAACTAACGGCTTTAGGCCGGCAACCATTTCGGGCCATGCTGCCAACACTTGGCCATCGGCCAATGGCTCGGCTGGTGCTGCAA
Source organism: Ilumatobacteraceae bacterium (assembly GCA_036746695.1). Classification (GTDB taxonomy): domain Bacteria; phylum Actinomycetota; class Acidimicrobiia; order Acidimicrobiales; family Ilumatobacteraceae; genus UBA3006. The sequence goes on from DAIODP010000001.1 coordinate 992,410, forward strand.
TCGGCGCAGGTGCAGGCATGCTGGTAGGTGCAGTCGGGCGCACCATGCTGCCCGTTGTTGCCGCTTGGCTGCGTGCGGGCGCTGTGTTTGCTTTGCCGCCCAGTTGGGCGCGGCCGGTTGCGGGGTTTACCGGTGCGGGACGCGAGATAGGTGCGCTTGCTTCACGCACCACGCCTGCCTCGAGGCGTTCGATGCGGGCGGTGAGGGCTGCAACATCGTTGCCCGCAACCTGGCTCGTCAGTTTCACGAGCGACACCTCTAACAACAAGCGCGCGTCTGGCGCGTGACGCATTTCGATTAACGCTTCACCAAGCACTTCGATGGCGCGCACTATTGAACCAAGGCCAAGCCGACGGCCTTGATCGGCAACATGCTCCACTCGTTGTTTCGGCAACTGCACTAAATCAGTCGAAACAATTGAAAGGAAACTTTCGCGCAAGTGGCGAACAATTTCTTCCGTCAGTGTGCGCGGGTCGGTGCCGTGCTGAACCGTTGCTGCTGTTGCAGCAAGCGCACGGCCTGGGTCGTGATCGATAAGAGCTTCGATGAATTCGTCTGAAGAAACTTCGGCATCTACTTCGCCGCCGCCTGCAGCAACTAGCTCCAGCGCGGAAAGCGTGTCGCGAGCCGAACCGCCACCATGTGTCAACACATGTGCGATGGCGTCTTCACTAACGGTGAGGTTGGCATCGGTAATCACCCAGCGCACGTGCGCTTCCAAGTCGTCCATTGGCAACAAATGAAACTGCAAGTGTTGCGTGCGGCTGCGAATGGTTTCGCTGACTTTTTGCGGGTCGGTTGTGGCAAGCACAAATACCACGTGCGGTGGCGGTTCTTCCAGTGTTTTCAGCAAAGCAGCCTCGGCCGGCTTCGACAGCATGTGTACTTCGTCCAAAATGAACACACGGTGGCGACCAGGGTTGCCAAGCGACGATCGTTCGATTAAATCGCGCATGTTTTCTACGCCGTTATTGCTAGCGGCATCAAGCTCGAGCACGTCGTAGCTATTGCCGCTATCAATTGCACCGCACGAATTGCACACACCACATGGCTCGCCTTCTTGTGGGTCTTCGCAATTCAAAACTTTTGCCAAGATGCGTGCGGTGGAAGTTTTTCCCGTGCCACGCGGGCCAGAGAACAAATAGGCCTGGCCTTCGCGATGGTTGATGACGGCGTTGCGCAACGCGCGCACCACGTGCTCCTGGCCTTTCAGTTCGTCAAAACGACGAGGCCGATAGCGGCGATATAACGATTGAACAGCCATTGCCTGCGAGCCTATCTAGGCGGTGCAGTGTGGTCGGGTTGACCCTCATACAGCGCGCAATTCGCTACCGTCTAGGTAGACCTATGACGAATCGAATGCCGCTTGTCCTTCGCATTGGTGTCGTACTTGGGCTCATTTTTGGGCTTGGTTTCGCAGCTTCCTCCGCTGGTGCCTCTGGCGCGGCCGGCACCAATGAAGTGGTGTCATCAAACCCTGCTGCCAACCAAGTGGTCGAGGTTCCGCCCACGCAATTGCAGATGGTGTTTCGTGATGCGCTAGCAAGCCCCGAGGTTGCAAGCACCATGGGCCTTTCGCTTGCATGCGATGGCACCCTCGTTGGCCTTGCACAGCCACAACTTGGCGCCGACGGGTTCACTGTTTCGGCCGCACTCACGCAAATTCCACCCGCGGGGCTGTGCACCGTCAGTTGGGCATTGCCCGACAAAAGCATTGGCTCGTTTTCGTTTACCTCCACCGCCACTTCGGAATCTACGCTTGCCCCGGGCGACACCGTCCCCGTTGTTGGCACCGACGAACCAGCGGTCATTGGTGAAGTAGTTCCCGTGTCTACGGGTGGCGGCCCTCGTGTTGGTGGCATGTTGGGCTTGTTACGAATTTTGGAGTACCTGCTTGTTGCAGCAATCTTCGGTGGCCTGATGATGGTGGTGCTGGCGTGGCCAGAGGGCATCGAGTACGGCGTGTGTCTGCGCTTCTTCCGCGTTACGTGGCTGCTTGCAATCATCACGATGTATTTCGTTGTGGTTATTTCCGCAATGCGACAGTCGGGCGACGGCTTCGCTAGTGCTCTCAATCCGTTCAGTTGGTTCGGTGCGTTAGACACCGGTTCGGGCCGCATTCTTATGTTGCGTTTCGTATTGGTTGGCGCTTCGTTCTGGGTTGCATTCAAACCCGATCGCGTGTTTGACCCGGCAACACAAGTGCCGGCAATTTCCATCATCTTTGCAATGATGGCCACCTACGGCCTCACACGTGTTGGCCAAGATGTTGCGCTGTTCTCGTATGTCTTTGGCGTTGTGCACGCACTTGCTGTTGGTTTATGGATTGGCGGCTTAACGCTGCTTGCACGTGCGGTGCTGATGGGCCCCGGCGAGGAAGATTTGGTTCACGCGGTGCGCGGCTTTTCGCGCATCAGTGTTCCTCTGATTATTGCCACCGGGCTCACAGGCGTCATGCAGGTGTACTTGCTCGATGGTTTCAACATCTTCACCACAGGCCACGGCCGGCTCAACGTATTGAAGATCATTGTTGTTGCCGCAATGGTCTGGATCACACTCATGCTCAAGTCGTTCACTGTCAACAGGCTTTCGCGCGAAACCGAACTGACAAACAAAATGGCATGGCGTCTTCGCCGCGCGGTCAGCACCGAATTGCTCATCGGCATTGTGGCGCTTGGTCTCACCTCGTGGATGATCCCGATGCGCCCACCACAAGCCAGCGCTTCGGTCAGCGGGCCAAGTGCGGTATACGAGTTTCGTGAAGAACTAAAAAATGATCGCTTCCACGTCATCTTGTCGCTGACACCTGGAACCACAGGCGTCAATGCAATGCGCATCGAGTTGCTGAAGCCTTCACGCATCAATAACTTCAGGGTCAACTTGATTCCTCAAGAAATTGGCTTTGCCGGCATCTCCATCAATGTTCCGCTCAAGCGCCCGGGCGCAGCCATTGTTGCGGGCGACGGCACATTCCTCTTAAATGCACCAGGCGTGTGGTCGATCGAAATTACGGGGGCCACAACAACGGGCGAACTCGTTCCGCTGGCTACCACGCTCACCGTTACCGAGGCCCCTGTGCCCGAAACGACTGTTGCCGAAGTGCCCACCACTGTCGGCGGCTAAGCCGCGTCGGGGCTGCGTAGGCAGCGGGCACTATCGTCATACGGGTGAGTAACTCCTCGATGAACGACAAATTGACCGACCTGCAAGCCCGCAAAGAGGCCGCCTACAACGCAGGTTCGCCACGCTCGGTAGAGCGACAGCACGAAAAGGGCAAGCTCTTGGCCCGCGAGCGCATTGCCGTATTGCTCGACGAGGGCAGCTTTCACGAACTGGATTTGCTTGCACGCCACCGCGCACACGCAGCAGGTTTGGAAGAACACCCATACACCGACGGCGTCATCACTGGTTGGGGCACCATCGACGGCCGCAAAGTTTTTGTCTTTAGCCAAGACTTCACCGTGTTTGGTGGCGCACTAGGCGAAGTGTTCGCCGAGAAGATTCACAAGCTGATGGACTTGGCGCTGAAAGTTGGCGCGCCGCTCATCGGCCTCAACGACGGCGCCGGTGCGCGCATCCAAGAAGGCGTCGTTTCGCTCGCCAGTTACGGTGGCATCTTTCATCGCAACGTGCAAGCGTCGGGAGTTATCCCACAAATCTCCGTGATTCTCGGCCCTTGCGCTGGTGGCGCCGTGTACTCGCCCGCCATGACCGACTTCATCTTCATGGTGCGCGAGACAAGCCACATGTTCATCACTGGTCCCGACGTTGTCAAAACCGTAACTGGCGAAGACGTAACACTCGAAGAGTTGGGTGGCGCAATGAGCCACGCTTCAAAGAGTGGTGTTGCAACATTTGTAAGCGCCGACGAACAAGCCTGCTTGCAAGACGTTCGTTACCTGCTCAGTTTCTTGCCACAAAACAACTTGGGCGAAGCACCAGCAGGCGACGCAACCGACGACCCACAGCGCCTGTGCGAATCGTTGCGCACCATCTTGCCCGCATCACCCAATCAGCCGTACGACATGAAGAAAGTCATTGCCGAAGTGATGGACGACGGCGAGTTCTTCGAATACTTCCCACACTGGGCAAAAAGCATCGTTTGCGGTTTTTCCAGGCTCAATGGTCAATCGGTGGGCGTTGTTGGCAACCAGCCAATGATCTTGGCCGGCGTGCTCGACATCGAGTCCAGCGAAAAAGCAGCGCGCTTCGTGCGCACCTGCGATGCATTCAACATTCCAATCATCACCTTCGTCGACGTTCCAGGCTTCTTGCCCGGCGTCGATCAGGAATACGGCGGCATTATTCGCCACGGCGCAAAGTTGCTGTACGCATATTGCGAATCCACCGTGCCGCGCATCCAAGTAATTACGCGAAAGGCATACGGCGGCGCATACGTAGTAATGAACTCCAAGTCCATCGGCGCCGACTTGGCATACGCCTGGCCAACTGCCGAACTAGCAGTAATGGGCCCTCAGGGCGCAGTAGAAATTGTGTATCGCCGCGAGTTGCAACAAGCAGCCGACCCCGTTGCACGACGCGCCGAACTAGTAACCGAATACACCGAAAAGTATTCGAACCCATACGCCGCTGCCGAGCGTGGTTACATCGATGACGTCATCGACCCAGCCGAAACCAGAATCAAATTGATTGCGGGCCTCGCAATGTTGCAATCAAAACGAGAAGAGTTGCCGCGGCGCAAGCACGGCAACATGCCGCTGTAAAGAATCATGCAACACGTCATTGCGCAATCAACTACCGCAGAGGAGGCAACAGCAATTGCTGCCGCCATTGAAGCGCTGTGGCCGAAAGCAATGCCGGCTGCACAGCGCGAAAACCCCAACACGTCGTGGCGATTTAGCGGCCGCTGGTGGAGCGACACTTCCGTAACACGCCGAACCCGACCCGGCTTCTAACGCGTTTCGGCGTCACTTATGGCCGCGCCACTTTCCGATCTTCGAGTTGTCGATATCTCCACCGTCTTGGCGGGCCCAAACTGTGCGCGTTACCTTGCCGACTTCGGCGCAGACGTCATCAAAGTAGAACGACCCAACACAGGAGACTCGCTTCGAGGAATGGCCTGGCGCGACCCGCGCGATGGCGAAGGCCTGTGGTGGAAACTTGTCAATCGCAACAAGCGCAACATCGCGCTCGACCTCAAAAACGAAGAAGACCTGGCACTGTTGCGCAAACTGCTTGATGACGCACATGTACTCGTAGAGAATTTTCGCCCAGGCACACTTGAACGACTGGGACTTGCACCAGACGACTTGTTGAAGCGCAATCCCAAACTGGTCATCGTTAGAGTCTCGGGCTTTGGCCAGGATGGCCCTTATGCATCGCGCCCAGGTTTCGCATCGATTGCCGAATCAATGGCAGGCCTTGCCGCAGTCAGTGGCGACCCGAACGGCCCTCCAATGCTTCCTGCTATCGCACTCACCGATGAGACCACCGGCATCGCGGCTGCATTCGCAACGATGGTTGCATTGCATTCCGGTGTTGGCCAAGTTGTCGACATCAACCTGCTCACCACCGTGTTCCAAATCATGGGCCCAGTTATCTCGCTCTACAAACTAAGTGGCCAGTTGCAGCCACGGCTCGGAAGTGGGCTTCCTTATTCCGTACCTCGCGGCGTGTACCAATGCAACGACGGCAAGTGGGTTGGTGTATCCGCATCAAGCGACAGCGTCGCGGCACGCGTCATGACTGTGCTTGGTGTTGGCGACGACACTCGTTTCGCAACATTTACTGGCCGCACCGAAAACCGCGATGAGCTTGAAGCGCTCATGGTTGCCTGGTGTGCGCAACGCACACGCGACGAAGTAGTAGCAACACTTGCCCAAGCAGACGCTGCAGTGGGCCCAGTGTTCGACATGGCCGAAATTGCAACAGACGAGCACTACGCCGCTAGACAAATGATCGAAACCGTTGGCACCACACCCATGCAGGGGCTTCTCGCCTCGCTGTCGCACACACCTGGCGTTCTACGCTGGGAAGGTCGGGCGCTAGATGCCGACCACGAAGACATTGCCAAAAATGGATGGGGAGCGACTTCATGAAGCAATGGTCGCGCGGAGCAAAAGTTCTTGCACTCACCTCCATCGGCGTCATGCTCGTTTCACTTGATATCTCTATTGTCAACGTTGCCTTTGGTTCCATCGCCCAAGACTTCGGCCCCGAAAGCCGCCGCACACTTACTTGGGTCTTTTCCGCCTACAACATTGCTTACGCGGCAGGGTTGCTCACCGCGGGAAGACTCGCCGACGCATTTGGCCGCAAACGAGCATTTCTCACCGGTCTTTCCATCTTTATGCTCGGTTCTATCTTGTGCGCATTTGCCCCAACTGCGCTCGTGCTTGTTGCTGCACGCGTTGTGCAAGCAATTGGTGGCGCAATTCTTACTCCCGCATCACTTGCGCTGGTGTTGCCCGAGTTTCCCGTAGAAAAACGATCTGCCGCAATCGGCATCTGGGGCGCAGTTGGCGCGGTTTCGGCAGCAAGTGGCCCAACCATCGGCGGCTTCCTCGTCGACGCCTTCAGCTGGCACGCTGTATTTCTCATCAACACACCGTTGTGCATAGGTGCACTCATCATCGGCTCACGATTGCTGCACGAATCGCGCGATGAAACCGCCCCCCGCACCGTCGACTACATGGGCGCCGCACTCGCCGTCAGCGGCGTCGGCATGCTCACACTCATGATCGTGCAAAGCGACGAATGGGGCTGGGTTTCGCAACGCGCACTCATCGTGTTCGGCATTTCCGCGCTACTGATTTTGCTTTTCATCATCCGCTGCAATACTGCGGCACACCCCGTGCTCGATCTCAAGTTGTTCAAGCTTCCATTTGTCACCGCAGCCGCAATCAGCGGTTTCGGTTTCACCATGGGCTTTTATTCACTCATATTTGTCAACACCCAATGGTTGCAAAGCGTATGGCTCTTTAGTCCATCGCTTTCTGGCCTTGCTGCAATACCTGGCCCAATTACCGCGGCGCTCGTGGCGGCACCCGCCGGCCGCGTTGCGCAACGCATCGGACACGGCAAAGTTGTTGCCGTTGGCGCTTTGCTACTCGGCAGTGGCAACCTGTTTCTCAGTTCACAACTGACTACCGAGGTGCACTACTGGTCGTTATATCTGCCAACGATGATCTACACAGGCCTGGGTGTCGGCATGTGCATCAGTACAATCAGCAGTTCTGCAACCGCATTTCTCCCTCAGCCAAAGTTTGCAATGGGTTCGGCGCTCAACAACACCGCCCGCCAGGTTGGTGCCGCACTCGGCGTCGCACTCGTCAGTGCCATGCTCGTCGCTGCAACAAAAACATCCGATCCGCTGCAGGGCTTCCACAACTCGTGGCATCTCACCGCAGGCATCATCTTCGCTTCGGGCATTGCCATGCTGGTGCTATTCAGAAAGCCCACCGAAGCACAACTTGCGGCCGCGGTTTAGCCGTTTTCTTGCAATAGTCCAATCGGGCAAGAAACCCCTGTGCCACCAATGCCGCAATAACCCGTTGGGTTCTTTTCCAAATATCGCTGGTGGTACTCCTCGGCAACAAAATATTCGGGCGCCATCACTATTTCCGTTGTAATCTCCCCAAATCCAGCACTTCGCAAATGAGGCTCAAAAGTCTGTTTGCTTGCAATTGCGCTCTGCAACTGATCTTCTGTCGTGCACATGATCGCACTGCGATACTGCGTGCCGAAATCGTTTCCTTGGCGCATGCCCTGGGTGGGGTCGTGATTTTCCCAAAACACTTTCAGCAGTTCAGGAAACGAAATGCGAGATGGGTCAAATTCAACAAATACAACTTCCGCATGCCCCGTATCCGAATAACACACTTCTTTATACGTTGGGTTCTGGGTGCGTCCCCCTGCGTAACCAACCGATGTAGAAATGACGCCATCTGTCTGCCACAACAATCGTTCGGCGCCCCAGAAACAGCCCATCCCAAACAGAACCGACTGCGGGGCATTTGGCAATTGTGTACTCATGCGTGTCATGCTAAGTCCTACCTATGAGCAATGCACAACCGATCATCCGACCAATTGCGCCATCGGATATTTTGAAAGTGCTAGAGATCAACAACTCCAATGTTCCTGCGGTTGGTGAACTGACCCTCGAGAAGTTGCACTACTTGGTTGAGCACTCACTACACGCGCTTGTCGTTGAGCACCACGCACTTGTCGGTTTCTGCATCACCTTTGCGCCTAATGCCCCATACGACAGCCTCAACTACCTCTGGTTTTGCGAACGCTACGAGCAGTTTGTCTACCTCGACAGAATTGCTTTTACCTCTCAAACCCAAGGCATGGGCTTAGGCAAGTTGCTCTACCAACACATCGAACAACTCATGCGGGAGTCAAGGCTTGAATACCCGCTGTGTTGCGAAGTGAACCTTGAGCCACCCAACCCGGGTTCGCTGCGCTTTCATCAATCCATTGGTTTTACAGAAGTAGGCCAGCTTGCGGCAACCCACGATAAACGAGTCTGCCTTCTTATAAAAGAGATACCCTTTATGTCTTGATGTCGCATTCTCGACAAGCTTCTTTGCGCCTCCAGTTTGGTTCACCAACGGGTGTTTTTCTTCTCATTGTTTCCTTGGCCGTGGGCACGTCTGTATTCACATATGTCGCCGATTGGCGAATAGCTCTACCATCCAACACCGATTGGTTGATGGTGGGTGACGCCGCACAGCACTATCTCGGTTGGGCATTCTTTCGCCACACACCTTTCCTTCAATTCCCACTTGGCAACAACCCTAAATTGGGTCTAGATGTTTCCAGTTCGGTTGTATTTACCGATTCACTCCCACTTGCAGCACTCATTTTCAAACCGCTCGGCCGCTTCTTTGGTACTGATTTTCAATATTTCGGACTATGGATTTGGTCTTGCTTCGTGCTTCAGGCGTACTGGTCAATACGCATCCTGAGGCGTTTCGTCCACTACTTCCCTCACCTGCTTCTTTCTTGTGTATTTATCGTCTTTTCTCCAATACTCATTTATCGATTAATCCACGATGGTTACGGTCACATCGCACTTGCAAGCCACTTTTTGATCCTCCTCGCGTTTGATCTCTATTTAGACACGAATCGAAAGACAAAATCTTGGTGCACTCTCTTTGCTGCGACATTGTTAATCCACGCGTATTTCGTACCGATGATCGCATTCATCTGGTTCGCCAATCTTTGGCTAAAACGAAAAAACAAAACTTCCAAAACAAAGCAAACCGCGATGCAGATAGTGATCATTGGTCTTACAGGCTTGACTACTGCAATTGGAATTGGTTATGCATCGCTCGGCCCAAGGCTATTCATTGGTGACAGCCGAGTCACACCAGACAGTTGGAACTACATTTTTCGTTGGCAGCCACTCTCGCTCGTTGATTCTGCTACCCACATGTCACCGGGCTGGTCAACCTTGCTGTACAACCAGCAAGAGTTGATGGGCGATAGTGAGGGGTTTAGTTTTCTAGGCCTCGGCATGATTGCGCTTGTATCTTTTCTGGTCGTCACAATTTTCGTGCAATATGTGAACAGCGCTCTGACCACCCTACATGCGTTGATTTTGGTGTGCGGGCTGGGAGCTGTTCTATTAATTTTTACTTCACGACAGGTTTTTTCAAATATTCTTTTCAGTGCGGCAATGGTGTTTATCGCCAGCCAACTTCTTGCTCATTTATTTAGCAACTCACACATCCATCAACGAAAGAAATACACTCCGCTTATCTTGGCGGTGGCAGTACTCGCCTTTTACTCACTCACTAATCGTCCAGGCTCTGGACAGCGCACCTGGTTTGAATACCCGCTCATATTTGGTGTCAAGACTTTCACGGAGACTTTCCGCACCCACGCAAGGTACATCTGGCCGGCCTATTACCTGCTGGTTATTGCAGTGCTCATCCTCGTAAACAAGCGCATTGTCAAACACGCGGCAACTTCACTTTTGGTTGTTTGCCTGGCGGTTCAATTTGTTGACACCCGCGGGGCTATCAGCCAGGCCCGAGAGCGATTTGACACCACCAAAGAATGGTCAGATCCCCTTACCGATCCATATTGGGATTTGCTGGGCAATAAGTACGAAAATCTCATCGTTTATCCCCCATTACAAAAAGACGCGGCGGGTGAGTGGATAGTCATGGGAAATTTTGCGGCCACCTATCAGTTAGGAACAAACTCTTTCTACTTCTCACGGTGGGATGTAACGCAATACGAAGCACCTACAAGCGAAATCCGTTATGACCTCATTCTTAACGAACTGGATCCATCAAACATTTATGTTGTCAATGACAATGACCTATGGGACGGCCTCATTCAAGAGCCTCGTCGAGTGGCTTTCATGGGAGATCTGAACGGAAGACACGTGATTGCACCGCTTCCAAATCCACGCGGGCTGTAGGGAGTACCATCTTCAATCGTGTCGTTGTTTGACGGTTTTGCAAGACCCCACAAAGAAGTTTTTGGCAAAGGCGAATGCGCTTGTCATGTCTCCTCCGCGGCAATCAACACTTCGGCATCTGCAGAGAACGTAATTTATGACCAACAACATTAGACCAGCGACAAATTACACGCCGTTGGGTCGTTTTGAACGGATCATCGGTTTCGTTGCATCGACAATTTCTTTCCAACTCATTGTCGGTTTTGCAAGAGTCAATCCAAAATCAACAGAATGGCTTTTGGGTGGGGCTGCCGCAAATTATCTAGGTTGGGAATTCTTTCGCAAATCATCTCTTGCTAATTTTCCATTGGGTTCATCACCAAACTTTGGCATCGGATTCAGTTCCTCAATCGTATTCACCGATTCAATTCCGCTGATTGCAATCCCACTAAAATTTCTCTTGTTCGCCTACCATGGTCAATTTCAATACTTTGGTTTTTGGCTTCTCTTGTGTTTCGTGCTGCAGGGTTTCTTCGCACAAAGAATTATCAGCCGGTTTTCAAACAGCAAAATACTTCGTTTGGCGGGTCCAGTTCTCTTTCTCGTATCACCCATTTTTCTCTACCGACTTACATTCGATGGCTTTGGTCACCTAGCGCTAACTGGGCAATTTGTTGTCCTCTGGGCAATAGATGCGGCGCTGTCAAATAACCCGCGGTCACGGTCGTGGATAGTTCTCGCCCCTGTTTCAATACTTATCAATTTTTATCTTTTTGCGATGGTGCTGTCATTCTCTTTTACTTGGTTCGTATTTTTATTTTTCTCAAACAAGTCAAAAAGTTTGGTTCTATTAATAATCTCCAGAAACTGCATTTTTTCTGGAGTTCTTACTCTAATTGCGTTCTATCTGGCAGGTGGACTGATACCCAATGATGCGACATCTTCCGGATTCGGTGTTTACCGCTCTTCGCTCACTTCACTCATCGACCCTCAACCTTCATTAGACACTTCATGGTCACATATTCTCGGCAATGTTTCAGATTTACCAGGAAGCTCTGAAGGATTCGCCTTCGTTGGGATGGCTTCCCTGCTTCTCATACCCTTTGTCTGTTTTGGATTGAACTGGGTATTTCAAAAGAGGCATCTCTCTTTGGTCTCAATCATTCTCGTCTCAATCGCACTTTCACTATTCGCGCTATCTCCTTCTATTTCGATTGCCAGCCGTGAATTGTTCAGCTACTCAGTTCCTAATGCTCTTACTCCAATATTTTCTGCCTTTCGATCTGCTGGCAGATTTTCATGGCCGGCCGTATATCTGATCTTGATTCTTGCCATCATTGGCATTGAACGATTGAGGGTTCGCAGCGGAGTTTTTGTTGTTTTGATTCCATTACTGACAGTGATTCAGGTGTGGGACAGTTCGACAGCAATTGCAAACACGAAGGAGCGCTTCGAAGAGTCCAATTTTGTGTCAGCTTTATCAGACCCACTTTGGAAAGAATTCGCAGCAGACTACAAACACCTCGTGGTCATTCCACCCCTGAACAACGATCCCAATTGGATTGATTTCGCCTTGTTTGCAAACTCATTCAAACTGACAACCAACGCTGCCTATGTCAGCAGAACTAATGAGGCGCACATGTTCCAGCTAGCAGGGGAACTTCAAGGCTTGCTAGAGCGTCGCAAGTTCGATGCCGACACGTTGTACGTGCTCACAAATTATCCACCTAACCCTGTCGCCGATGCTCTTGTCGGCCTTAATGGTTCACCACTCGTGGGTGGCGCCACCATCACTAGGCTGAACGAGTTCGTTGTAATCGCGCCCTAGAAGGTTCCATTAAATGAAGACAACCGATTGGATGAAGCGTCTGCTTGGTCAAAGGGTACTTCTTTCACTTTTTTTTGGAACGCTTGCGTTTATTTCCCTCACTGGTGGTTCCATTTTCCTGCCATCCAATGATCAATGGTTGATGATTGGAGATGCGGCGCAACATCAGATTGGTTGGGAATTTTTTCGAACCACAGCGCTGTTTCAGTGGCCTATTGGACTAAATCCTTCATTGGGTCTTGTTTTTTCAAGTTCTATTGTTTTCACCGACTCCATCCCCCTTGCATCCTTTCTGTTTAAACCTTTTTCAATCATTTTGGGATCTTCATTCCAATACTTCGGGCTATGGATTTGGCTGTGTTTCGTTCTCCAATATCACTTTGCCCATCGAATCATTTCAAAATTCAGTACCGAGCAGTTAACAATCACCCTCTCGTCGTTGTTTTTCGTTATTTCACCTCCATTCCTTTACCGCATGATCCACGAAGGTTCAGGGCACATTGCCCTCGTCAGTCATTTCCTCATCCTTGCCGCGATTGATTTGTATCTAGATCATCGACTTCGCCTCAAAAGTTGGATCATCCTGCTTTCAGCAGGCGTATTGATCCAGGCCTACTTTGTTCCAATGCTGCTTGCCATTTGGGGCGCCAACCTCGTGAGAAACGTGCTCTCCAAGCGACAAGGTGTTCGGCAAGCATCAATCCAGCTGTTCGGCGCTCTCGGCGTTTTACTCTTCGTGGCATGGGCTGCCGGTTACTTCGTCGTGGGCTCTTCCTTTAACCCAACTGGTTGGGACTACGTATTTCGTTGGCAGCCTTTATCGCTGGTTGATTCAGGCACCGACGGCTCTACTGGCTGGTCTTATCTCTTCCGCAACACTGCCCAATTAGCCGGCGACACCGAAGCGTTCAGCTATCTCGGCTCTGGTCTTTTACTTCTCGTCATGATCGTGTCTGCACGACAATTGTTTTTAGCGAACACGACAAAGTCTAAAGTTTTTCGATTTTCTGTTTCTGCGTTACCGCTTATCGCTGCGCTGGCGATATCCCTGTATCGAAACTCGATCGAATTGGCCATTTTTTTTAACCTTGCTTCGTTTCTTTCGTTGGTCTCTTTTCTACTGGTTGCAGGCTGGAAGCAATTCAAGCCGTCAAGCGGTGGGGGCGTAATTTCATACCGACCTCTGGTCATTTCTTGCCTGCTTTTAGGTATCTATAGCATGACGAACAAGATTGGCCTCGGTACAAGACAGTTCTTCGAATATCCACTACTGCCGGGCTTAAAAGAGTTCACACAAACCTTCCGCACTCACGGACGATCTATTTGGCCTGCTTTTTACGGCATCACATTATTAATCATCATTAGATCATTCTCTTTGATCCCCAAAAAACTGCGGAGCGCAGTTCTAGCGGCAGCATTGCTCTTCCAGATTGTCGACAGCACGAAGGCCTTTAACGGAGTACGGGAACGATTCACGAACACTCCAATATGGGAATCCCGTTTGAAGGATCCGCTCTGGAACTTTTGGGCAAAAGAGTATCGATCAATACTTGTAGTGCCACCACTGAACAACGATCCGGATGACCTATGGTTGGACATCACCAGATTTGCATCTGCCAATGGATTATCAACAAATAGTGGAAATTTCTCGAGATCAAACTTAAATGTTTATCGTGCGGAAGATTTACTGGTCGAGAAATCTTTACTAGAAGGCGACTTTTCGAGTCTAAACCTTTACATAATTCAGGATACTAATTTGTGGAATAAACTAAAAGGCTTACAGGATAAGTCACAAACGCGAATGTTCATCAAAGATGGATTTAATGTTTTCGCTCCTTAATCAGCGACGATTGATTAAGACTTTTTTTCTATTATTTATATCCGTCTTGGTATTTGATGTACAGATTTCCACCGCATTATTAGGTGTTGGTGTCGTCGCGATGCAAATTCATTCTGGTCATATTCTGTTTCGTTGGCTCATCCCGGATGAGCGCTGAACCTACAGTGGTTTCGATGACCAATAGTTGCGAAAGTGAAGGGTATGCCCGATTTCGGTTGAGAAATCTCACACTCTTTAGTGGCTTCTTCGGTAGTTGCTGGTTCGTGTTTTTTTATTCAATTGATTTACCAGTTTATTCGTGTATCCGTCTTTTTTTGCTCATGACATTTTCTTCCGTCTTTCTAAATTCAAAAATTGGCGATAACCGATATCCGTCGTTCTCTGGAACGACTCTTGGTTCTATTCTTCTCATAGTTGTTTCAGCTTTTACCTGGACAATGATCGTTTCATATGATTTGTTTTATACCAAACTCTTGTTATTGGTTCTTGGTTGTCTCTTACTTGGCATAATCAGAAAAGTACGATTTGACGATTTCTTTTCTTATACAGGCTCTAGTGTTTCCAAACCCCAAGATGTCAATCTTTGGATTGGGCATTCGACGCTTCTACTCTGGGTCTTAGTTTTTAGAGGTTGGCTGTTTTTGAGCTTCACCGCGTGTGCTTTGTCTCTGGTTTTTGTCGTTCAGAAGTGTTGGTCGGGTTTTCTCGGTCGATTCACAAAGTTGGTGCAATTCTCACTCTTTTTCCCATTGGTTTTTGTCTCTGCATTCATTGCTAGACAATTTGTCCAACCATATTCATCCACCTTTTGGACGAGTTACGACCAAATTTTTCGAGGTTCTATATCAACTGGATTATCGCGATGGGGCTATACGGATATTAATTTTGGATCTGGTTATGCGCTCAAATACCACTGGTTGGGTGAGTCGGTTAGTGGATTTCTAACTCGTGTGGGGTCAGTCAGCGAATTTGATTCGATAAGCCGGCTATCTCCAATGTTGGGAATTTCTCTTGTGATTTTGGGGACAACGGCATTTGCTCGAACCATAGAACTGAACGCGGCGGAAACATCTTTGGTTGTCATATTTGTCGCAGCATTTGGCAACGCCACCGATCTGTCGTCAATCGGGACTTTATGGGGGGGAGGGCTTTTTCTTTTTTCAATTGTGTTTTTCAAAGCTTTACTGGACAATCCAACCACATTGAGTTGTGCTTTTCTTTCAATATTGATTTCCCTTACAACGTTGGCGCAGAGTCTTTACGGGTTCAGCTTGGGTGCATCAATTTTACTTTTGTCTCTCTATTTTCTTAGAGAGAAAACGTTAACAGTTCGGCCTTTTCTTTTCATTTTTGTTTTTATCTCTAGCATCCTTATTGCAATTCAGATTTTTCTTTTCAGCACACGTTTGGTCGAAGTTGATGACCAAGGTTTCGGATTTGATAATTGGCTTCGTTTTCCAGGAGTCCAGATTCAGATTGGTGGTTCTACGGATAGTGGACCACTGGCAGTTCGACTTAATTCATTTATTTACATTCTTGGTGTTTTGTCAACTTTCTCAATAATCTTTGGCGGTTTAGTTCGACGCGGTTTAGAGACGTTTTGGGCAAAATGGTTCGTTTCTCTTTCTTGTATCTCGATAATTTTGATTTCAACAATTAATCTTGGTGAGTTCAACGCGAAACTATGGGCGCCAATCGGTCTTGCGGGCACATTGTTGGCGTCAGGTGTTTCGCTTAAGTTTATTTCAAGGCAATCAGTTGGTGTTTCTGCCCACGTAGCACTGGTTCTTATTTTGGTTGGGGTTAGTTTTTTCACATATTTCAATCTGCATGTGATTTTGATCAATTTTCACAATGGAATACTTAAATTGTTGTTAATGGTGTTTTGCTTTTTGGTTTGTTGCCTTTGGCTTGTTTTGTATTCGAAGAAATCAACTTCAAGAATGGAAAGTGTGGTAGTTGCGCTTAGCTGCTTCGTGGTGAGTTTGTTTTTTGTTCCCATAATCGACTCAATAAAACACGGTAGGTTTTTTCAAGATAGTTATTCAATGACAGGCATGTTTGGTGGCCCTAATATTGATGACTGTCTGGGTATTATTCGGGAGAACACGCCATCGGATGCTGTTATTGCGTCAAATTTGTGGGGAATTCCTGGTTCGGGCGAGGAAAAGTACTTCCTTGTAAGTTTGTATACGCAGCGGCGGGTGTTGATAGACGGTCCTCTGTACTCAAAAGGCGTCGACTGGCCTTCTGTCAACTACTTTGAATCATTAAAAAATACACATACAGATTTCGGAAATACGGTGGATCCTCGTTTGGGTGTCGCTCTTAAATCTCTGGGGGCCGAGTACTTTATATTTGATACTCGATTACCAAACCCTGATCGAACCTGGACGGAAGTCGCTGGCTATAAAGTTCTGGTTTCCAACTCTGAATGTTCGGTCATCGAGCTATAGCTTTTTTGTGGCTGATTCTTCTATGTTGGTGCGCTCGGCCGGAGTCGAACCGACAACCTTCTGATCCGTAGTCAGATGCTCTATCCATTGAGCTACGAGCGCTTAACGACACCTGATCCTACTTGCGGTTTCGGCAACACTCCACCCACCTCTACTCCCAGGGGCCCCAACCATTGCGCTGATACAGGCGATAGGCGGCGGCTGCGTTTAGGCGTGGGTCAAACATTTGACTTGGACTGGTAATCCCTACATTCGGCAGCCACGAGGTGTGCCAGCGGTAGTAGATCTGGAAGAGGCCATAACAGCACTTACTTCCACTCAGTGCCGACGGGTTGAACCGACTTTCACGTTCGGCAATTGCCAGTGCTCGTTCTTCTAACTGATCGGGCCACGCGTCGCGAATGAATTGAATCACTTCGGCCTTCGTGAATTCATTTTGGGGTGGTTTAGGAGATTTGCTAGGGACTGCGGGAATGCACACTTGATCACCAGGCAAGATGCGGGTTGATTGCTTGGCGCTATTGAGTTTCAGAACCTTTTTCAACGTGGTGTTTGATTTAGCAGCGATGCGCCACCATGAGTCACCCTGTTTAACGACATAGGTATTCGAGCATGCTGCCAGAACGGGAGACGCTTCTACGGACAACATGGCGCAAGCGAACGCGCCAACAACAATTAACCGCACAACGCGATAGATCATGGCGGAGAGGGTGGGATTTGAACCCACGGTCCGGTTTACCCGGACAACGCCTTAGCAGGGCGCCCCATTCGGCCTCTCTGGCACCTCTCCTGGAAAAACCTGATGAATGAGTTGCTGAGTGTACTGGCGGAACGGGAGGGATTCGAACCCCCGGGCCTTTTGAGCCGTCCGCTTTCAAGGCGGATGCGTTTGTCCACTCTGCCACCGTTCCGTTTGGGAACGCTAGCGGGCAATCTGCGACCTGAGCGCGCTCACCCAATCATCGGCTTCACGCCAGCGCGCATCGGCGTGCTCTCGTGTGGTGTGTGCGTGCACACCTGCGGCTGGGTACGAACCCAAGAACTTTACAGCGCCTTGTTTCGCATGCAAGTCGCGAAGGATGTCGGCAACAAGTTCGTCTTTGATGTGGCCGTCGGCGTACATGATGAAGCAATAGTCGCCCAAGCCACCGCGCTTAGTTGGGCGCGAGAGTAGTTGTGACAAATTGATTCGTCGTGCAGCAAATTCCTGCAGAATTGAAATCAGACTGCCGGGTTCGTCGGCGCGTTGAAACACAACCAGTGCTGTGCGATCGTGACCAGTTGCTGCAGGAATAGTGTCCTTCCCTACAAGAACGAAACGAGTCTGGTTGCCTTCGTGGTCGGCGATGTTGCTTGCCAAAACTTCAAGCCCATACAAGGCTGCCGCGTTGCGTGGCGCGACTGCTGCCATTGATTTCGCACTATCTTCGCCAACAATGCGAGCGGCTTCGGCTGTGGAGTTTGCGGCTCGAACTTCGGCATTACCAAGATGTTCGCGGATGTATGCATGGCATTGCGCTGTTGCTACGGGAATTGATAACAACGTGGTGATATCGGAAAGCGCCACTCCCTTTTTTGCAACAATGCAATGCTCGATGTCGAGCACTACTTCGCGTTGGATAAGCAAGTCGTGATCGAACACCAGTGCGTCTTGCGTGAAGTTGACCGTTCCCTCAATTGAGTTTTCGATGGGCACGAAGCCAAGATCTACAGCATTGTTATCAACCGCATCGAGCACGTCGGGCACCGTACGATAAGGCACCAGTTCGCACCCAGCTAGATCGGCTTGGCTGAGCAACGCCTGTTCGGTAAAGGTGCCTGCAGGGCCGAAGTAGCCGATTCGTTGTGCTGCCGATGTCACACGAAACAGGCTAGGCGCACAACACCTTGAAGGACGGCTGATATTTCATAATCGCTCTCCACTAGCCTGAAATTATGTACGAATACGTTGCCTTCAACCCCTACAACTCGAACCCTGAGGCGCTTGCGGCCGAACTGACAAAGAAGTCGGCCGAGGGCTGGGAAGTGGTCAATATCGTCACCACCTTCGATGGCAGGTATTGCGCATTTTTACGCAGGCAATCTGGGGAAACCCCTACTGGTGCGGTCGCCGCAGTTGCTGTTGCCGCCACTGCTACCGCTACGGGTGCTGCGGCGCCGGCAGCGTGGTACGCCGACCCATCGAAGCGGTACGAGTTGCGTTACTGGGACGGCAAGGAATGGACAGAGCACGTGGCCCGTGGCGGCCAGCAATTTACCGACGCACCGGTTGCATAGTTTCTGATGAGGGCAACCTCGATTGGCCACGCCGGCATGGTGGTGGAAACACAGCAGGCCACCATTGTGTGCGACCCGTGGTTTGTGCCAGCGTTTTTTGCTTCGTGGTTTGTTTTCCCTAGAAACGATCAGTTGTCGCCAGAGTTGATGGCAAAGGTCGAGCACCCTGACTACTTATATATCTCCCACCAGCACGGCGACCACCTTGACGAAGCATGGTTGACCAACCACATTGACAAAAGCACGCCCGTGTTGTTGCCCGCATTTGCAACGCGCGAACTGGAGCGTCGGTTAAGCCTGCTGGGGTTTAACAACTTCATCCGCACCGCCAATGGCGAAGAGATGGAACTGCGAGACGGATTAAAGATTGCAATTCATGTGGAAAGTGCAATTGCCGACGGCCCAGGTGGCGACTCGGCGCTGGTGATTAGTGACGGCACGACCCGCTTGGTAAACCAAAACGATTGCCGCACAAGCGACTTGCATGCACTACTTGCACACGGGCCAGTAGATATGCACTGGCTGCAATTTAGTGGCGCCATTTGGTACCCGATGGTGTACGAAGAGCCACGCGAAGAGTTGTTGCGGCTTGCAAAAGCAAAGGTGGAGAGCCAATTTGCGCGTTCGATGAAATATGTCGAAGTGATTGGTGCACGGGCGGTAGTGCCTTCGGCCGGGCCGCCCTGTTTTTTGGATGATGATTTGTTTGGCAACAACATGATCACGGGTGACGAGTTGTCTATTTTCCCCGACCAAACAGAATTCATTCGCCGGTTGGCCGATGTTGGCAACAACGCAGCGGTGTTAAACGTGCCCGGAACGATGATTGAAGTGGTGAACGGCGACGTGCGCGTGGTGCACCCGATGAGTGACGAACTGGTTCGCGAACCGTTTGACAACAAGGCTGCCTACTTGCAGCAATACAAAGCCGACTGGGACCCGTGGCTTGCCGACTACAAAGAGACCTGGCCAAAAGAACACACCAATTTGGTTGCGGCGCTGAACGCATGGTGGGGGCCGCTATTGGCAATGGCGCCAACCTTGCGGGCGGCGATTGATGGCGGCTGCGTGGTGAACACCGAAGGGTTGTCTATTTATATCGATTTTGCAGCTGGCGTGGTGGTGCCGTTTGATCGGCAACAGCACAAATATCGATTTACCATCCCTCGCCCATTGTTGGAGTCGGTGGTTGCAAGCAAAGCGGTGGATTGGTCTAATTCGTTGTTTCTGTCGTGCCGCTTTAGTGCGTGGCGGGAAGGCGAATACAACGAATACTTGTACAACTTCTTTAAGAGCCTGTCGGTGGAGCGCATGCGTAGGGCCGAGCAGGAAGTTGTTCGGAAGAATGCCCCAGATACCGACGTATCGGACGAGATTGAACTAGGCGATTACGTTATGCAACGCAAGTGTCCACACCGCCAAGCCGACTTGTCAGAGTTTGGAGTGATTGAAGGTGATTACGTGGTGTGCACACTGCACGGATGGAAGTTTGGGGTGCGTGATGGCAAATGCAAAAATGCCGAGAATAAGCCGCTACGAATTCGTAAACGAACTAGCTAATTTCGCCGTACACCACAATGGTGGTGCCGCGAGGAAGTATTTCTTGCTCCCAAATCATGTCCATTGCGGCAACGCTGACGCGCACGCAACCGTGCGATGCGGGGTACGCAGGAACGCTCAGCGAGCCATGAATGGCAACGCCGCCAATGAAGTATTTGGGGCGATAGATCTGGCCCAAGTCGCCCACCCACCAGCCGTCGGGGCGTTCGCGGTTGATGCGGAAGGTGCCCACTGGTGTTACTGCGGTGTCGGTGATCATGACGCCGGGAGTGTTTGAATCGGGTTCGGTGTACTCGCGATCGTCTCCTGTTGAGGCATTGAGCACATGGGTGGTGACACCGTCTTGCACTAGGAACAACAGTTGTCGTGTTTTGTCCACCTCTGCAAGGGTCTTTCGGTTTTCGATTGCGGTGGCTGGTATCTCCATGCGCTCGAGCAGAAATGCTGTAGCGGTATTGATGCTGCCCGTTGCGCGCAATTGGTAATACTTTTGAAAAGCCATGACGGCTTGGCGTGTGGTGTCGTCGAACGTGCCGTCTGGGCTGTGCAGCCAAAATCCAAGTTGGAGCAGTTTCTTTTGGGAAGCCATGGTGCTTGGGCCGCTTCGTTGGCCAGATTCGCTGATGCCTCGCTCGACAATCGTTGTGGTGGTGGTTGGGGCAACCGTTGTTGGCACACTTTGCGCGTTGGACCATTGGCCGCATGCTGGTAACACCGCGGCCAAACCGAGCAGCAGCAATTTGTGGTGATGACGTGTCATGACAGTGAAAGTGGAAGTTCGAACCAAATAGTGAGGCTGTACTTGGTGCCTTTGGTAATACGGGTGCTGTGGTGCGGGTGCGTCACCAGGCTTGGCCAAGCGAGTAACGACCCAACTGGTAGCGCGGCGTTGTTGGCGCCCTGACGAGGAAACTCGAGAACAGCACCCTCGTATGCGTCGTTCAGTTTGATGCTTGCCGACACCTGAGCAACGTCGTGATGTGGGCGAAGCTCTTCCTGGCCGCCTTGTTGGTATTTGATGATGAAGGCGTCGTTGATGCCGTGATAGTCGATGAGTGGCCACTGTTGTTGCAGTTGCGGCCAGATGCGTTCGCCCATGTCGTTTTGCACGGCTTCGAATAAACGTGGGCTGATCATGGCCAATGAAATCTCGTGGCCTGGAACTGGGTCGCCCGGTTCGGCGGCAAAGCCACCCACTGCTTCGGCAGCGCGGATGAGTGCTTGGCAAAATTGCGGTGTCCAACACGACATGGCAAACATTTCGTTACCAACCTGGTGCATGGCGTGTGTGTCGTCGACTGCGTCGACATAACCCAACACGCGAACGAGGTCGTCTAGGGGTTCGTGTGGTGAAACAGACATCACCTCCATCGTTACACGAATGGCACGCCAAATAGCCGCATGGTGCAGTGGCGTAAGTGCCAGCAATAGCCGCTGGTAGCATTTCACAGGTATGGGGGCACTCAATCGCGATATTCCTCAGCTTGATGTGCGCAACATTGTTGTTGCCCTCAAGCGGCGCTGGTGGATTGTTCCGCTGTGCATGGTGATTGGTGCTGGCGTGATGTTTGCCCAAGAAAGTGACTTGCAAACCACACCGGCCTACGCCACGGTGACCAGCTACTACGAGACACGCGACGAAACGCTTGGCCTAAGTGTTTTTGGCATAAGCCCAAACGCCGTAAATGAATACCCAAGTTTTCAAACGCAGATTCGTCTCATTGGTGAATCAGCCGCCCTAAAAGTTGAGCAAGCGTTGGGCAAACCCATTGGCGTAAAGGTGACAAAAATTGATCCTCGGGTGTCGCTCATTAACGGCCCCACCGACGACTCTGGCCAGCAATTCACCGTGATGAGCGTTGGTGTGAATACTTACGAATACCGCTGTGACGCAGACACCGTCGACATCTGTAATCAAGTCATTGATATTTACGTTGCCGAAACGGTTGCACAACGAAAGGCCTCGATTAGTGAAGGCATGAAGCGGCTTGCTGCGCAGATCGCATTGGTTGAGCAAAGTGCTTCAAGTAGCGAGTTGGGCCTGCAGCGAGAAGCGCTGTTGAGCAGTGCTGAAACAGTTACGGGCGAAGTGACATTTGTAAGCACCCGTACTGAAACGTACGGCCCAACGATGAGCACGGTGGATAAGACCACCTACGCATTTGGTGCGGCGGCTGGCTTGGTGGTTGCGCTACTGATTGTGTTGCAACTTGCAATCGTCGACAGGAAGGTTCGTTCGGCTAGCCGCCTTGCAAGCCGACTGCCCCACGTGGCAATGCTTGGCGAACTTGCTGCGGCTAATCAACCGTCGGTGCGCCATATGGCTGCTGCGTTGGTGGCCCACGCAAAAACGCATGGCGTAAGTTCGATGTTGTTGGTTCCTGCTTCTGGTGCAGCACCGCAAGAACTTGAGCAATTGGTGTCTGCGGTTTCTGGCGTGCGCATTGTGGTGGGCAAGAACATTGACGAAATGTCGGTTGACGAGTTGTCGGCAACGCCAAGTGCTTGTGTTGTGGTTGCCACCAAAGATGAAACCGACATGCAAGATGTAGAGCGCACCCAGCAGGTGCTGCGCCAGGCCGGCAACAACGTGGTTGGCGTGATGCTGATTGCCGCGCACGATTGATAGGCAGATGAAGACTGGCCCAAAGATGCAGGTGTCGGCCATGCTGCTTCGCCTCACGCGCTCGAATAAGTTTTCGCCATTCACGTCGGTGCTGCAATTTGTTATCGACTCGGCTACTTGGGCGCTGACGGCAACTGTTGCCTCGTATATGCGCTTTGTGTACCAAGGCCATCACGACCCGATGGGGGCAACGACCAATTCGGTAGAACGTGTTGTTCCCATCGTGTTTGTGGTGCACGCCATTGTTGGCCTTGT
The DNA here is from genome assembly GCA_036746695.1 of Ilumatobacteraceae bacterium. Lineage (GTDB taxonomy): Bacteria > Actinomycetota > Acidimicrobiia > Acidimicrobiales > Ilumatobacteraceae > UBA3006. The sequence goes on from DAIODP010000001.1 coordinate 1,015,630, forward strand.
TGTTGGTATTTACCGCAGGCGTTGGCGATACGGCAGTTTTGACGAAATTGGTGGGCTGGTTATTGCCTCCTCCATTACCACCAGCATCTTGCTGGTGCTTCGCTTCTTCGACAACTCGTTCAATGCGTTTCCACGCAGCGTGATTGTGGTTGCAGGCTTTGCCGCGCTATGCCTAGTGGGTGCAAACCGTTACGTGTGGCGCCTGATTCGCGAACAGGTGCACCGCCCCACATCGCTTACCGCAACCAAGTTGTTGGTATATGGCGCGGGCGAGGGTGGCATTCAAATTGTGAGCACCATGATGCGAAACCCTTCGTCGCAATATTTGCCAGTTGGTTTTATTGATGACAACCCGGAGACGCACAGGCTTTCTATTTCGGGTGTGCCTGTTTTGGGTGGCCGCGACAACATGGCTGAAGCACGCAAAAAGACTGGTGCAACCACGCTGCTTATTGCTATCCCCTCGGCTGATTCGGCACTGATTACCAACATCAGCCAACTTGCCCAGTCGTCGGGTATGGAAGTGAAAGTGGTGCCACCGGTGCAAAGCCTGCACGAACGGCCGCTTACCACCAGCGACATTCGCGACCTCACCGACGAGGACTTGCTGGGTCGGCGACACATCAACATCGACTTGCAACAAATTTCTGATTACGTAGTGAACCGCCGCGTGTTGGTAACGGGTGCCGGTGGCAGCATCGGTAGCGAATTGTGTCGTCAGTTGGCGCGTTTTAACCCTTCCGAACTGATCATGCTCGACCGCGACGAGAGCGCGTTGCACGAAGTGCAGTTGTCGATTCATGGCCGAGCATTACTAGACACGCCGCAAACCGTGCTTGCCGACTTGCGCGATGCCGACACCATTCACCACATCTTTGCAACGCGGAAACCTGAAGTGGTGTTTCACGCAGCCGCACTTAAACACTTGCCGCTGCTAGAGAGTTACCCACTTGAGGCATACCAAACCAACATTCGCGGCACGCTGACTTTGCTTGAGGCTGCCGAGAAAAATGACGTGGCTGTATTTGTGAATATCTCGACCGACAAGGCAGCAAACCCCATCAGCGTGCTTGGCTACTCGAAGCGCATTGCCGAACGCCTTACTGCAGGGTTTGGCGGCAATGGAAGCAAGGGTAAGTACATCTCTGTGCGCTTCGGCAACGTGCTGGGCTCGCGCGGCAGCGTGTTGATGTCGTTCCGCGATCAGATCGATAAGGGTGGCCCAGTCACTGTTACGCACAAGGGCGTTACCCGTTACTTCATGACCATTTCGGAAGCAGTGCAGTTGGTTATTCAGGCCGGCGCAATTGGCAACAACGGCGAGGTGCTGGTTCTCGACATGGGCAAGCCAGTGTCTATTTATGAGGTTGCCGCACAACTTGTAAAGAACTCGGGCAAGGCCGTGGAGATTGAGATTGTGGGCCTACGTTCTGGCGAAAAAGTACACGAGGAACTTTTCGGAGATGGCGAAGTTGATACTCGCCCCCGCCACCCGCTGATCTCTCATGTTGCCGTGCAACCTTTGGGAAGCGAATTGGTGCTTTCTACGCCGTCGGATGCACGGGCGATGATGATCGACGTTATTGCGAAGCCCTAGGGCTTTTTTCGTGTAGCGAGCCGGCAATCGCTGCGACGAGCAGCAGCCACAAGAAATGGTTGCCAATCAAGAAACTCTCTTGCGTGGCGGCGGCGAGTACAAAAAACATGATTGCTGGGGCCCACTGGCCCGCAGGCATTGTTACTGCGTGATCAACGTGTCGAGACCCACCCCACACGATGGCAACGACGAGTAGTGCCGCACCAATAAAGCCGCCGCCCAGCAATACGTCCATGTAGCCGCTGTGCGACCACTGCATGTTGTTAAGTGTCCACCATAAATCGCGCGTAAAAAATTTTGGTGTGCGCCATGCAGATAGCCAGCCCCAACCAAAAATTGGACGCTCCAAGAATCCAGTCCAACTGAAACGCCACAATGCGGTTCGGCCGTTGAAGTCGACTGTTTCGCCAAAAATTCCAAGGATGGTGTTTTGAAATTGCACACCGGCCCATGTGAGCACTGCAGCGCCGGTGACGAACGCTGGATACACGGCGCGGTGTAGGGCGCCTGGTTGCAGGCGTTGTGTTCGGTGTAAGTAACGAATGAGTGTCCAGAACACCCACACCACAACGAATGAAATGCCGGCGCCGATAGAGGTGTTGGAACTAGTGCGGTAGAGCATGACGGCGGCAAACAACGCCACATCGAACAGAACGAACAGCGCTATTTTCGACCAACGCTGATCGCGGCGCAAGAACACGAGCCACATCAATGCAGCGGCCACGAGCAAACTGACCATGGCAACGGGGGCAAGTGAATTGCGGTTGAAGTAGATGCCAACCCAATTGCCGTCGATGCTTACTGCCCTGTCCCAATTGTTGGCAACCGCATACCTAGACAACAACAACCCTGGTTGCATGGCAACAAGAACCAACACCAATTGTTCGAACAGAGAAAAGCTGCGTGCGAAATACAAACCGGCGGCGCACGTGAGGCACAACGACATTGCCTCGACAATGGTGTGTTGCCCAAGCGTTGCCCACGCGGTGCTGAGCACCATCCAACCGCAGAACGCTGCAAGCACGCCGATCGGCCCAACCATCGAGGTGCGTGGAAGGCGCCGATAACCCAACAAAAACAGAGCAGGCAATTGCAGGGCGGCAAATGTTGCAACGTGCACCTGATTCATGGATGAACCGACGACATTGACCGAGCTGGCAAACCACAAGGTGAAGACCGGGCCCTGCGTGAGTGCAAACAGCAGCACTACTACATAGCCATATTCGCACCAACGAACCAGTGTGCGCACACGTTCGGCCGTGATCTGCATTGGGTTAAATCTACACGCGCTCAAAGATGGTGGAGAGTCTCTGTAAGTATGCTGAAAGAGATGTCTGAAGGCGCCGACGACCGCGACGAACTGATCAAGCAACTGCTTGCCGAGTCGTTTGGGCTGCGCACCAAAGCCGAGCAACTGAGCCAATACGTAGAAACAAAAGTTGCCGAGCTGGTGAAAACCAAGCGCCAACTACAAGCCGTGCTTGACGACGCCACACGAAAACAACTTGAAGAAGAGCTTGCACTTTTGCGCTCGGGCATTGAAGAAGCCACGAAGCAACGCAACGAAATGCAGGGCCGGCTCGACTCGCTTCTAGCCGAACACGAACAGCTTGGAGTGGCTCACACCCAAATGACCGACCAGCGCGACAGGCTGCGAACCCGAATGGCCGAAGTTGAGGCATCCAGCGAATATCGGCTTGCCCAACGATTGGTGCGCTGGTTTCCGTTTATTGCCAAGGGCAACTAGCGGGCATGCAGCAATATCCAGTCATAATTAATGTGCGCGACAGGTTGTCGCCGCTTGTTGATTTAGTGAACTGGCTGGAACGCATTGGGCAGAACAACATTTGGCTGTGCGACAACGCCAGCACATACCCGCCGCTCGTGCAATACCTTGAGGCATCGCCGCATCATGTGGTGCGCAACGGCACCAACCTGGGGCACCGTGCACCGTGGCTGAGTGGACTCGTTACCGAACTTGGGTTAGACCAACACTTCATCGTTACCGACCCCGATGTGGTGCCAAGCGAAGAATGCCCAGACGATGTGCTTGAGGTGTTTCGCAACACGCTTGATGAAAACCCAGAGTTTGACAAAGTTGGGTTTAGCCTGCGCCTAGACGACTTGCCTGCAACGTATGCACATCGCAGCGATGTCACGTTGTGGGAGTCGCAGTTTTGGCGCAACATTCACAAGAGCGGCATGTATGTCGCCGAAATAGACACCACATTTGCCATGTACCGCCCGGGCGAGCATCATCAGAACAATCGATGCTTGCGCTCGGCCCCGCCGTACACCGCGCGCCATATGCCGTGGTATCAGAATTCGGCAGAACCAACGGAGGAACAGTCGTATTACGTGCAACATGCTGATGCGCTGATCATCAACTGGGATCATGCGGTGCTCCCCGCTTCTTTGCGTGCGCACCTGCAGTTGCTGCGCAAACAGCACTCGGCGCCAGTAAATCAGTAAACTTGCATACAGATGTCTGAGTACGCAATCACCGTTGATTCGGTCTCCAAAAACTTCCGTTTGTACCACGAACGAAACCGTTACATCAAGGCTGCAATTTTGCGCGGCAGGCGCGCACGTTACGAAGAGTTCTGGGCGCTCGACGATGTCTCGTTCAATGTGGACCACGGTGCAACTGTTGGAATCATTGGCTCCAACGGGTCGGGTAAAAGCACGATGCTGAAGTGCCTCACCGGCATTTATCGCCCCGACAAGGGCAAAGTTGCGATCAATGGCAATGTTGCCGCACTGCTGGAATTGGGTGCTGGCTTCCACCCCGAATTATCGGGCCGCGAAAACATTTATCTCAACGCCGCAATTTTGGGCATGTCGAAAAAAGACGTCGACCGCCAGTTCGACAGCATTGTTGAATTTGCTGGGTTGGAGCGGTTTATTGACACCGCGGTAAAGAACTATTCGTCGGGCATGACCGTGCGCCTTGGTTTCTCGATTGCCGCCCACGTAGAACCAGAGATCTTGCTGATTGACGAAGTGCTCTCCGTTGGCGACCAACAGTTTCAACGCAAGAGCAGCGAAAAGATTGAAGAGTTTCGCCGCGAAGGCCGAACAATTGTTGTTGTTAGCCACAGCCTTGGCGCGTTGCAAACATTGTGCAAAGAGATCGTGTGGCTGGAAAAGGGCAAGCTGCGAATGAAGGGCCCAGCAGCAGAAGTGATTGCTGCATACACGGGTGGAAGTTACACGCAACACGCCGCCAAAGACGCCGACTTCCGTGAGCGCTGGGGCACCGAAGAGGCACGCATTAACAGTGTGGAGTTGCTGGATGCGCAGGGTGCGCCAATAACTCGCGTAGACACCAATGCGGCAGTTCAAATTCGGGCAAACATCACCGCACAAACAGCACTTCGCTCGCCTGTTATCAAGGTATACATCAGCAAGCTTGACGGTGTAGTGATGTGGTCGACAACGTCGCACCGCGCCGAAGGAAAAGTTGGCAACATGCAAGAGGTAGTAACTGCCACCATCGACATCGCTCGCTTGCCACTGCTAGAGGGAACGTATTACATCTCAGTTGCATGCACGGATGCCACGGGCACAACCGAATACGACCACTGTCAAAATTGGGTGCGTTTCGAAGTGCACCAGACCGACTTGTTTGAAGAAGGCCTGGTAGCTGTGCCGTCCACCTGGCACATCAGCCGCCAGGCCAAATAGTTTTTACAGCTCTTCGGCCAGGCGTCGTGATTGCTTGACGAAGATCGTCCAGCCCAACACAAACACCACAACAGAAGCCACCAACAAATATCCAATGTGGCCCCAATGCGGCGCTTTACCGGAATACAACAAATCTCTGAACGCCTGAACAAACACGGCCATGGGGTTCCAGTGCAAGATGAACTCCAGCACTTGTGGCACTTTGCCCTCAATTTTGTCGGGCGTGTAAATGATTGGGGTTGCAAAGAACATCACCTGAATGATGATTGTCCAGAGATAACGCAAGTCGCGGAAATACACCGCCAAAGTTGAAAGCGCCAAAGCGAACCCTGCCGCGTACACCGCCAGCAGCAACATGAGTAAAAAAGCGAAGGGGAGCCATGGCGCGATGGGGCTACCAACAATGAGCAGTGCAACGCACAAGAGCGACATTTCAATGCAGAACTGGACGAAGGAAAAAATGACTTGTGCAAAGACGAGTGTTTCCCAAGCGAAGTACACCTTCTTGACCAAACCGGAGTTTCCAAGCAATGAGCCAAGCCCAAGGTTGGTAACCAGCGCAAAAAAGCCCCACGGCAAGATGCCGCTGAGTAGGTATAAGGCATAAATCTCGATACCGGATGGGTCGCCAATTGGGGCAGTTGCGCCAAAGACCACGCCGAACACGAACCAATAAATGACCATGTTTGAAAGCGGGTTGAGCATCGACCACGCCCAGCCCAAAAGTGAGCGGCGGTACTTCGACCGCAACTCGCGCAGGGTGAGATTCCAAAGCAGGTTTTGTGATCGACGAAGTTGAGAAAGTTGTTGCACGACTGGGGAAAACCTTACCAACATCAGTTGTGGGCGAGGGGGGACTTGAACCCCCACGTCCTTACGAACACTGGCACCTGAAGCCAGCGCGTCTGCCATTTCGCCACTCGCCCGAGTAACAACTTGACGCTAGCAATCAGGTGTGTTGACACCAACCACGCATGCCACATTGCTGTTGTAACCTTTACGCCATGACTGCTGGTGGTGTAAACCCGGTGGGCGCATTCGACGATTTGCGCGATGCGTCGCGCGAACGACTGCTTGCAGAGATTGGCACGCTCAAACACCAATATGACATCACCGGAGTACCCGAACTTCTTGAAGACCTTCGCACCCAAATTCATGACGCCAATATTCAGATTGCAAACCTGGAAATGTCGCTCCTCCACTCGCGCGACTTCGCCCGCGGCGCAGCAGCAGAAGTTGGCGAGTTGCGCGCAAACCTTGCCGATGCCGAACGTAAGGCGCATCAGGCACGCCAGCAACTGAAACGAACTCTTGAAACACGCACATGGAAGATTGGCAACATGATGTTGCTTCCCGTGCGCATAGCGCGCCGTATCGTTCGGTTGTTCTAACTCGCTCCATGCCCAAATTCAGCATCATCACGCCCGTTTACAACACGCCGCTGAGTGCGCTTCGCTCGTGTATTGCATCGGTGAAAGCACAGACTTTGCAGGATTGGGAGTGGTGCATGGTCGATGATGCCTCACCAAACTCGAAGGTGCACGCAGTGTTGCGCAAAGCGGCGGCATCCGACCCACGCATCCGAGTTGCGTTTCGCAGTGCTAACGGTGGCATTGTGGCCGCTTCGCAAGACGCACTCGATATGGCCACGGGCGAATTTATCGCGCTGCTCGACCACGACGACGAGTTGCACCCCCAGGCGTTGGCCAAGGTTGCACAACGGCTGGCCGAAGACGAGCTTGTGGACTATGTGTATACCGACGAAGACAAGATTGACAACGACGGTAATCACTACGACGTATTTAAGAAGCCCGCATTCGACCCCGTTCGGTTGGCGGCCCAAAATTATTGCTGCCACTTCTCGGTTTTCCGCTCGTCATTATTGGACGACATTGGCGGGTTTAGAAAAGGTTTTGACGGCTCGCAGGATTTTGACTTGATTCTTCGCGCAACCGAGCGCGCGCGTCACATTGCGCACATTGGCCAGGTGTTGTATCACTGGCGTGCAATACCTGGTTCGGCCGCAAGTGTTCATGACGCCAAGCCCTACGCGTTTGACAGTGCGGTGAAGGCAACTAAAGAACACATGGCGCGCACCAATCAACAGGCAGATGTGTGGATGTCGGACGAGGGTTTTATTCAGATACGTCCGAAAATGAACGATTCTCCACGTGTCAGCATCGTGATCCCTACGCGTGGCGATGCGAAACGGATTTGGGGGGTGCACACCTGCCTGGTTGAGCATGCGGTCAACAGCATTCTTCGGCAAACCACTTATGCCAATTACGAAATTGTGGTGGTTCATGATTACAAAGACGGCGCCCCCATTTACAACATCGATCTTGGCGCCGACCCACGGGTGAAAGTGGTGCCGTATCAAGCCCCGTTCAATTTTTCCGACAAGTGCAACGTTGGGGTCAAGGCCTCATCGGGTGATGTCATCGTGTTGTTAAACGACGATGTGCAATTGGTCAGCCCCGACTGGTTGGAAACCTTTGTTGCCATGTTGCAATACGAGGGTGTTGGCATGGTTGGCCCAATGCTGTTGCTAGAAGACGGCCGCATTCAAAGTGCCGGGCACACCAACATTCCTACCCCGCATAACCTGGGTTCAGGTCTGTCATCCAAATCCGTTGGTTCGTTTGGCATGTTTGCTCTCACTCGACGTGTAAGTGGCGTGACCGCTGCATGCGCCGCAATTTCTCGCGATGTATATGAGGAGCTTGGCGGATTCTCGATTGATTTCCCGGCGTGTTTTAACGACCTTGATTTTTGCTACAAACTCACCGAGTCGGGCCGACACATTGTGTGGACTCCACTCGTTCGCCTGTACCACTTCGAGTCGCTTACGCGAGACCCAACGGTGCAGCCACACGAGATGCAAATGCTTGAAAGGCGTTGGAAGCGCATGTTTGGTAAAGAGGACTACACGCGCCAATCCGCGTAGAATAAGAGGGTGTTTTCTCGCACGCGCCTTGGCGGCATTAGGCCCATCACCATTGGCAGGCGCGTCGTTGAGGAGATGGATGCCCTCTCGGCCGATGGCCAATCACCCTTGGCGCATGCCTACACCGTGCATGTAAACCCAACTGATTACGAACTATTGGCGCCCGCCATGAAACCGCTGTTAAGCGAGCTGCGCCAAGCCATCACGAACCACGCAACATACGAGCAATACCAACTTGGCGCAGATGCAGTTGCTGTAATTGTGCGCGATGAGACCATTGCTCGCGGCAAGTGCAACGTTGTTGCAACAAGCCCCGAGCCAGCACAGCACCATGCACCCGTGGCGGTTGCAGAAAATACGTATTTCCTTGTTTTGCCGGATGGCACACGCCAGCAACTGACACAAGATGACACAACTATCGGCCGCTCCAGTACCTGCACTGTGGTTATTGCCGACACCAACGTCAGCAGGGTGCACGCGCAGCTTCGCCTAGTTGATGGCACATGGACCATTGAGGACCGCGGCTCTACCAACGGCACCCGCGTGAACAAAGAAACACTCACCTCGCCAGTGTCCTTACTTGGCGGTGAAGAGATTGCGTTTGGTGCGCTGATCGTACGTTTTGAAAAGGTGTAGCCGTTAGCAACATGCTGACCATTCGCCACGGTGTAGCCACCGATACGGGAAACGTTCGTGCACAGAACGAAGATGCATTTTTTGCGAGCAACACATTGTTCGCTGTTGCCGACGGAATGGGCGGCCACAATGCCGGAGAAGTAGCTAGCGCTTTAACCACTCAATTGTTGGGCGCGTTGCCGCAGGGCGCGGTTTCCACGCCCGAGGCATTCGTTGAAGTAGTTCAGCAGATCAATCAATCCATTTTCCAGGCTGCAACAGCAACCACCGAACAGCGTGGAATGGGCACCACCCTCACGGCGCTTGCCGTGGTTGCCAACGACGACGGTGCCGAGCCGCCACATATGGTGCTTGCAAACGTTGGCGACTCGCGCGCGTATTTGCTTCGTGACGGCCAGTTGCGGCAATTAAGCGTCGATCACTCTTACGTTCAAGAGTTGGTGACGGAGGGCCTGCTTACGGCAGACGAAGCCCGCACCCACCCGCGACGCAATATCGTTACCCGCGCGTTGGGCATTGATATTGCCGTTTCGGTCGACTCGTCGATCATCCCCATCATTGCCGGAGACCGCTTCATGCTGTGCAGCGATGGCCTGGTGGACGAGGTGCCACCAAGTGAAATTGAGTCGTTGTGTTTACTGCAAGCCAGCCCTGTGGAAGTGGCTAATGCGCTAGTTGCCGCGGCGAAGAAGCACGGTGGCAGAGACAACATCACGGTGATTGTGATTGATGCGCTTTCGCCAACTGCAGCAGCAAGCGAAGGAACAAACAAGGATGTGCCGATGTCGACTACAGGGCCAGCTCGTTCGCGCAGCGCAATATTGGTTGGTGCTGTTGTGCTTGTGGTGTTAGCACTCTTCACGATATTTATTGTTGGTGCACGCAACGCGCGCAGCGGTTACTTCCTGGATTTCGACGGAACGTCAAGCTCGGCAGAAGTGACGGTCTATCAGGGTTCTGCAAATGGGTTCTTGTGGTTTGGCCCAACCGTTGCATTTGTTTCCGATGTTTCTCGGGGCGATGTTCTGTCGGCTCTCGAGCGCGAGATTGACCGAAAGCCCCAGTTTGATTCGCTCAAGGACGCAAAGAGTTACCTTGTGCAACTAGCGGAAGTTGCGAGCAGCAATGGCTGACGGGAACATGCCTCTTGTCAATGAGCGCTACCGCGTGGAGCGCAGCGTTGGCCGCGGAGGCATGGCCGAAGTGTTTTTGGCGCGCGACATTTTGCTTGATCGCCCTGTTGCACTCAAGGTGCTGTTTCCTGAGTTTGCAAACGATGCCACGTTTGTCGAGCGGTTTCGACGCGAGGCGCAATCGGCCGCCAACCTTTCGCACCCAAACATCGTTGCGGTGTATGACTGGGGCAAAGTAAACAACACCTATTTCATTGCAATGGAGTTTGTACAGGGCCGAACGCTTGCCAGCCTGTTGAGCGACAAGGGCAAACTGACGGTCAATCAGGCGTGCGATGTTGCCGTTGAGGTAGCCGCAGCACTTGCGGTAGCTCATGACAACGGTGTGGTGCACCGCGACATCAAGCCGGGCAACATTTTGATTGGCCTCAACGGGCAAGTGAAAGTTGCCGACTTTGGCATTGCCCGCGCCCTGGGTTCGGCCATTGAAGACGGCCTGACCGAGACGGGCTCTGTCATGGGCACCGCAACATATCTTTCGCCCGAGCAAGCAAAGGGCAGCCAGCCCGACCCGCGAAGCGACCTGTATTCGCTTGGCGTCGTGATGTATGAAATGGTTGCGGGGCGTGCGCCATTTGTTGGTGATTCGGCTGTGGCAATTGCCTATCAACAAGTGCACGCAACGCCAGAGCCGTTGCGCGGCAACATCGACAACGTGCCACTTGGTTACGAGGCTGTGGTTGCCAAGTGCATGGCAAAGATGCCCGACCGCCGATACGACAATGCGCACTTATTGCGCGACGATATTCGCCGCGTACTTGACGGTGAAGATGTGCTCGCTCTTGTGCAGGTGCGGCCAAAAGCTGCAGAGCCTGACGTTGCCAAAACCATGGCCATTCCTGTGATTGTCAACGAGCCATCATCACTGCCGCCATACGACGATGACTACGGCAGTTACGACGACGTGGCGCCAGGGCGCACCGCTTTGTACATATTCGGGGCCGTTTTTTCCACCATCGTGTTGTTGTTCGTGGGCATTTTGTTATTCCGCATGATTGGCGGCAATTCCTCCAACTCGCTCACCGTTCCCGACATCACCAACCGCACATTGGCCGAGGCCAGCCAAGTGCTGCTCGACATGGGGCTCACTCCTATTCCCGACGCCGTTGCAAAAGATGGTGTCGGCGACGACGTGGTGTATGCCCAGAGCCCGCCACCAAATGTTGGGGCACGCGAAGGCGACGTTGTCACAATTACTTACAACCCCGCGCGCGCACTTGTTGTTGTACCTGCAATTCAGGGCCTGCTGATCACCGACGCGACGGCACAACTTGCCCCGCTTGGCTTGCAACTCACCATCAGCGGAAAGCTCAACGACCCAACCATTCCTATTAACCAGATCATCTCGCAAGACCCGCCGGCAAACACTGAGGCCCGCTCTGGTTCGGCTGTCAGTGTCGTTGTCTCTGGTGGCGCTGGCGACTTAGTGGTGCCCAACATTGAAGGGCAGGTCGCGTCGGCGGCGCAACAACTGCTGATGACCGCCCCATACAACTTTGTTGTCACTGTGGTTGAAGAGCCAAGCACCACTGTTGAAAAAGGCCGCGCCATTCGTACCGACCCAGTGATTGGTTCGCCGATCGGTAACGCGGCAACCATCACCCTTGTGATCTCTAGTGGTTCGACAAAAGTTGTAGTACCCGACGTGGAAACAATGACCGAAGCCGAGGCACAAGCCGCACTCAACTCGGTGGGGTTGGTGTGGGAAATGCGTTATGTCAACGTATTGTCGGGAGACGCAAACGAGGGGCGAGTGATCTCACAAACACAGCAGCCCGGTTCGTCTGTTGCGCCAGGGTCGAAAGTGACGCTGGTAGTGGGGCGAGTAACTACGCCTTAGTGGTGCAGCGTGCAACAAAGTTGCGCAACAAATCGTGACCACATGTAGTGAGAATGCTCTCTGGGTGAAACTGCACGCCCTCCACGTCTAACGACTTGTGGCGAACACCCATAATCATTCCGTCGTCTGTGGTGGCGGTAATGCTTAACACTTCGGGCAGTGTTTCGCGCTCGATAATCAACGAGTGATAGCGCGTCGCAGCAAGTGGGTTGGGTAGGCCAACAAACACGCCTTCGTTGTTATGCGAAATAGGTGATGTCTTGCCGTGCACCAAATGCGGGGCACCAACAACGTTGCCGCCGTACACCTGACCAATGGCTTGGTGCCCGAGGCACACTCCAAGCACTGGAACGACGCCGGCAAACGCGGTGATGGCTGCGCACAACATGCCTGCGTCCTCTGGCCTGCCCGGGCCGGGCGAGAGCAACACGCCGTCTGGCGACAATGCGCGAGCTTCGTCAATAGTGATGGCGTCGTTGCGCACAACGATTGGCTCGACACCCAGTTCGCCAAGGTATTGCACCAAGTTGTACGTGAAGCTGTCGTAATTGTCGATAACCAGCACACGAGTCACCCCGTCATCTTGGCAGCACAAGTGCCGAGCCGAAACCTGTTTTTGGCTTTACACTGAAGTACTCATGGCGCCCTCAAAACGACGCACCGGTGGTCGAACCACTCCAAAAGGCACAAAGCCTGGACAACAGTCGCACAAGCAGCACGGCAACCCAACGGCCGAGGCCTCCTCGCGTTACACGCCGCCCATTGCCCACAACGTGCGTGTTAGCCCACAGTGGGTTCCCATCTTGATGTTCGCGCTGCTGGGTGTAGGCGCCGTAGTTATTTTGTTTTATTACCTTGGCTTTGTGCCGGGTGGCCGCAGCAATTGGTATCTCTTTGGCGGCCTCAGCATGGTCTTAGGCGGCCTTTTCACCGCCACCAAATATCACTAACGCGTCACTCGATCGGCGCAACAAGATCCATATCTTCGAGGCAATGCCTCGGTGGGGGCGGGTCCTGATCTGGTGCCATCACCATGCGTAACTCCACACCGCATACGCCACATCGGTAGCGAACATTGATGCGTCGCATTTCTCCTGCGGGCGGTGGCGGTGGAAGTGTCGACGTCATCGACTTCAACATTCCGATACCGGTGCGCCAGATAAGCAGTAACAGCACAACCCCGACAAGGAACCAGATGATGGTTCCGAACATGTTGGTAGTTGTTGTCTAGAGGCGTTCGATGATGGTGGCATTGGCCATGCCGCCACCTTCACACATGGTTTGCAAACCGTAACGACCACCGGTGCGCTCTAGTTCGTTGAGCAGTGTGGTCATCAAACGTGCGCCAGAAGCGCCGAGTGGGTGACCAAGTGCAATGGCGCCGCCATTGACGTTGACCTTGCTCATGTCTGGGTGCAGTTCTTTTTCCCATGCCAACACCACCGAAGCAAATGCTTCGTTGATTTCGACCAAGTCGATGTCATCCATGGTGAGGCCGGCGCGCTCGAGAACGCGCTTTGTTGCCGGGATTGGTGCGGTCAACATGAAGCGCGGGTCTTCTGCTGCCATTGCGAAATTGACGAAACGAGCACGTGGCTTCAAGCCAAGCTTCTTTGCACGCTCTTCGCTCATAATCAAAATGGCCGACGAGCCGTCGGTGATCTGCGAAGAGTTGCCAGCAGTTACGCGGCCGCCCTCTTCCACAGCGCGGAACGGTGGCTTCAGTTGGCTCAGTTTTTCAACTGTGGTGTCGCGAATGCCTTCGTCGGTGGTCATCATTGCGCCATCGGCATCGACAACGGGGATGATCTCGTTTTGAAAACGTCCTTCGCGAGTTGCGCGAGCGGCATATTCCTGTGAGCGTGCACCGAATGCATCAAGTTCTTCGCGGCTGATGTTCCATTTCTCGGCAATCATTTCTGCCGAAACACCCTGACCAACCAAACCGCCAACCGACTCGTAACGAGCCTGCACGCGAGGGCCGAATGGGAAACCAAAATTGCGATCGGCAACCGACGCGCCCATTGGAACGCGGCTCATTACTTCGACGCCTGCTGCAACAACCACGTCGTACGCGCCGGCAATAACACCCTGCGCTGCGAAGTGCGCGGCCTGTTGGCTGGAGCCACACTGACGATCCACTGTGGTGCCTGGCACCGTGTCGGGCCAGCCCGCGGCAAGCACCGCGTTGCGGGCAACGTTGAGGCTCTGCTCGCCAACCTGCATTACACAACCCATCACCACGTCGTCGATGGTGGCTGGATCGATGCCATTGCGTTGCACCAATGTCTGCATGATTTCTGCTGCAAGATCAACTGGGTGCCAGTTCTTCAACTTGCCATTTCGCTTGCCAAGTGGGCTGCGAATTGCATCAACGATTACTGCGGTGGTCATGGTGGACTCCCTTGCTTTTATTGTTGTGGTGGAGACGATGGGACTCGAACCCACGACCCCCTGCTTGCAAAGCATCGGGTCTGGGCGTCTACAGCCTACAAAGTCGCCCTGGGGCTCAAAGAGCCCAGGAATCGGCCAAATTGGGGTCGAGACCACCAAACACCCATTCAGGCGCTCTCCAAGCCCCCTAGAGCCCTTCATAAAGAAACTATTGAGTTCACAGGTTCAAACATCATCAGAACGAATAGGAAGATTCTCTCTGGCCACCCAATTTCGTAGATGGATTTGTCTCTATGTACATTCGTAATCCACCCCTAATTGAGGAGATCCCATGTTCGTCGCACTTGATAGGGATGGGACACTAATTGAGCATGTCCCCTACCTTGCAGATGTGAAAGGGGTGAAGCTTTTTGATGACGCAGCTACGGGAGTCAAATTACTTAATTCATTGCAAATCCCTGTTGTCGTATTGACGAATCAACCAGTTATTGGTCGACGTCAAGCAACGATGGAAACAGTCAATCACATAAATGAGTTCATAAAACTAGAGATGAGAAAACAGGGTGCCCACATTGAAACCTTTTTTGTCTGCCCGCACCATACAGATACCGAATGTGACTGTCGCAAGCCCAAACTTGGCCTGTTGACAAAGGCAGCGGATTACCTGAATATTGATGCTAAGAAATGTGTGATTATCGGCGACTCCGACCGTGATATGGAGCTTGCAAGACGTGCTGGCGTTCCAGGATTACATGTTCAAACTGGTCCCGAGGGTATGTCGTCGCCAGATTTTCCATCGTTCGAAAATCTGCTTACTGCCATCAAGTTCGCTGTAAAAACATTCAAAATGATAGATTTGGCGTGTGATTAGCAAAGTCCCACAGTTGCCGCTTGGTAATTATCTAGATCAATCACTAACCGATTTCATCCACGTGTTAAGTCAAATCCCAACGTCTTGCAAAACGGACCTTGAAGTTGCTGTTGCGACGCTCACTAAGTCATGTAAAAACGGCGGGCGAATTCTCATCTGTGGAAACGGTGGAAGTGCTGCCGACTCACAGCATTTTGCGGGCGAACTTGTCGCAACGTTTAGACGTGGACTGGAACGTCCTGGAATCTCAGCGCTTGCGCTATCAAACGATATTGCGACACTAACTGCACTTGCTAATGATTTTTCGTATGAGGATGTTTATTCCAGGCAAGTTGAAGCACACGGAAGAAAGGGGGACTGTCTCATCTGCATCAGCACGAGTGGCAACTCGGAAAATGTGCTGCGGGCAGCTAGCCGAGCTAAGAGTCTTGACCTAAATGTCATTTCAATAACTGGAAACATGGGAGCGCGACTCTCACAAGCCAGTGATATTTCCATCATCGTGCCATCTTCAGACACACAAGTAATTCAAAATACTTACCAATTTCTTTTGCATATTATTTGTTACGGCATTGAAGAATCAATGTTTGCTGATGCGTGAATTTGTCTCTAACCCGCGTTCGATCTGTACCAGTCAATAGTTCGGCTCAATCCCACGTTAAAGGGGGTTGAAGGGCGCCAACCCATTTCATCCAATACTGAATTGTCTAGAAATCGAGCCGGTGCGCCGTCGGGGCTGGTTGAGTCGAAAATCACCTCTATCGCAGGATCAATTTGTTCGACAACCGCTGTGGCTAATTCCTTTATTGTTAATCGGGTACCGCCTCCGATGTTCACGGTTTCCCTTCCGTCATAATTCTTAAGAAGAAATATGATGGCATCTGCCAAATCATCGACAAAGAGAAACTCGCGTATTGGGCTTCCACTTCCCCAAAGGTTCAATTTTTTCCGTGGGGAACCCGCACTGCCTATCTCCAAACACTTCATAATCAAGTCCGACATAACGTGTCCATCACCCAGTTTTGTGCTGTCGTTGGGTCCAAACGTATTGGTGGGAATAACACTGAAATAGTTCATTCCGTACTGTTTTTTATACGCCTCACACAACTTCATGCCAAGCAATTTTGCGAAGCCATACCATTCATTCGTTTGCTCCATTGGTGCAGACCCAATCATGACCGTCTTATGTGGAGGTCTCGCGTCACGTGGATAAATGCAATTAGACGACAAATACATGAGTTTGGAAATGTTTGATTTAAACGAAGCGCTTATAACGCTTAATGCAATCGCAGAGTTTTCACTAATAAAGTTCACAGGCAAAGAATCATTTGATCGAATGCCCCCGACTAATCCTGCAGCAACTATTACTGCGTCGGGTTTAACTGCTGAAAGGAAACCAATGACTTTATCTTCTGCTCGAAGATCCAAGTCTGCACGATCCACGACAATTACATTTATGTCCGATTCCAATGAAAGCCGTCGCACGATAGCCGATCCAACCAGCCCATTATGACCAGCGACAAATACAGATTGCGACATTTAATTCACACCTTAGTGTCGCTTATGAAACCTACCAACATTTTCTAAATGTTCCCATACTTACGATTTCTCAGAATCGTGAAAGCCTGAACTAGTTCTTTGATTCCATAATTCAAGTCAAACATTGTGGCGAACCCGGTGGATTCGAGTTTTGCATTTGAAACTATATAGTTTCTTTGGTCCGGGTCTACACCAACCTCAGCTTCTAGAAATACAAAATCGGGAATGTGCTCAGCAATCGATTGGCATAGTTCCAGTTTTGACAGATTTGCGCTTGATAAGCCCACGTTGTAAATGTTGCCAACCATTCGGTTACTCGAATCAATTGCGTGCAAAAACACGCGAGATATATCTCTTATGTGTATGAAATTTCGCTTAAAATGTGCTTCGAAAAGCACCATGAAATGATCATTTACCGCTCTATGGACGAAATCATTCACAAGGAGATCTATTCTCATTCGGGGAGATGCTCCAAAAACAGTCGCGAGTCGCAAACTTATTGTTGATGGATGCTGCATTAATTTCTTTTCAACTTCAACTTTATCTAACGCATACTGTGATATTGGGTTGAGGGGAGATTCCTCTGTGCAGAAGTTGTTTGCGTCACCCGAGCCATAGGCACTGTTTGTCGTAGGCATAATCACTAGCTGATCCTTGGAAATCAAACCCAACATCATCTCTATGGCGTCATGGTTCACTGACCTTGCACCAAATGGATCACGTGAGCACAATGGTGCACCGACATATGCGGCCAACGGTATGACCACATCCGCCCCTCGCAGCACCTCTTGCATCAGGGCTTGGGATCGAACATCTCCGCGCCTAATCTCCAACGATGAATTACCACATACATCCAAAAGGCTTTGCTGGTCATACATGAAATTATCAACTACAACAACTTTGTGGCCAGCATTAAGAAGCTGCGGAACCAAGATAGACCCAATGTACCCAGCTCCACCTGTCACCAAAATATTCATTGCTTTTTACTCGCAGTCGTTTAGGATGTCGCATACTTTCGAAACATCAGTTAATGAAAGTTCTGGGTAGTTCCCGAGATAGAAACCGAAAAAATGTATATGTTCAGCCACCGGAAACTTTTCATGTTCGCCAGACGGAACAATATCCTTGAGGTACGGCTGACGTAACTGGTTTCCACCACCAGCACTTCCTCGCCTATGTTCGATTCCATTTTTTCGCATGTGGGCCACAAGCCGATCCCGAAAACCTACATCCGGGTCTCTGATGATGAGATTAAATGCGTAATTGCTAGATCCGTCAAGTTTGAACTCGGTAAAAAACCGATTCCTATCAATTTCCGATAAAAATAACTCGTGGTTCTGATTTCTGCGAACTACGTTCGAATCAAGTCGTTCTATTTGTGAGAGGCCCAGCACTCCACCTATTTCTGTTCCACGCATGTTGAAGCCAGGAATTGCAAAAATGAAGTCTGGGTTTAAGTCCGGGTATTCAATTTTGTAATCGTCCTTCATTTGTTCATTTGTCAGCTCCCTGACCATGCCGTGTGAGCGAAACATTCGAGCAAGTTGATGGATTTCTGGATCATTAGTACAAACCATCCCTCCCTCGATCGTGCTCATATGGTGTGCGTAGTAAAAAGAAAAGTTGGATATCTGGCCAATAGATCCAAGCCTTCTATCATTGTGCATTGCTCCATGTGATTCGCATACATCTTCAATTAATAAAATGTTGCGCTTCCGCAATTCATCCACCAACTCATCGGTTAGCGCATCAAATCCCTGGGCGTGTGTGATAAACACTGCCCGCGTATTGGAATTCAGATTTTGGAGTATCTGTTCAGTTCCCATGGCAATTGTTGGCAAGGTCACATCTACAAATCGAGGTGTAAATCCGCACTGTAGTACTGATGCGATATCAGATACCCAAGTAATCGTAGGAACAATTACCTCTCCACCGTTTGGAAACATTTGTTTAAGAATTGACATTGAAATAAGGTTGGCCGAAGCTCCGGAGTTAACAAACGTGCTTGATGTGACCCCAAGCCATTCGGACCAAGCCGATTCAAAGTCTCGGACTTTCTTTCCATTGGTCAACATTGGCTCTGGCTGTTGGAGATAGGAAATCAAAGAATCAAGATCTGTTCTCGTAATGTTGTTACGCATTAATGGAAACTTGTATGTTGAGCTCATTCTCGACTCCCATCTTCGCTCAAATTCCAGGTCGTCACTCCGTGTTTGTCAAATTGAATATTTGTCCAGAATTTGATTTCTTGAAACTCATCTCGAACCTTCTGTTGATTTTCTCGATCAACCAATAAATAAAAGAATCCGGATCCACCCGCTCCCATCAGTTTCCCTCCATGGGATCCAAGTTTTTGTGCCTTTTCAAACAAATTGTTAAGAGGATCGAGTGAATTTGTTTCTTGCATCATCCCCCGCTTCAATTGCCAACCACTTTTCAGAAGCCCACCGATTTCTCCCATGGATTTTTCTGCCTCGAGTAACTCAAGTGCTTCAAATGATAATTGACGGGTTAAATCCAATGATCGCTTATTTTTCCCCGATTTAATCGATTCAGTTAAATAATTCGAATGCTCTGCCCCGTCTCTTTGTGCTCCATAGAAACCAACCAAGATCGAATCAGAGAGCAACTTAAGATATTCATCGCTTACCAACAGGTTGCGTACCGATATATTGTCGTCGGGTCCACACGAGATGACTTTCACACCTCCCTGGGCCGCGATTATCTGATCTTGAATTCCAGTTGACTCTCCTACGATATTGTGTTCGATTTTTAAGACTTGTTCGGTTATCTCAGACGTGGAGTGTTTCTGTGCCTTAAGTCGGTTGATTGCAGCAACCAACGCGACGGTAAAGGCTGAACTTGATCCAATTCCAGATCTGGCAGGTAGGTCTCCGTCATAGTGGATTTCAAGCCCCGACTCAATGCCCATTGCCACCAAACAAGCACGAGCTGTCGGATGACTTAGGTCATTGTTTGTCTGTACCGCTTCAATTCTTGAGTAAACAAGGCGTGTAATGTGTGTATCAAAAAATGGTGGTAGTGCGCGAAGCGTCAAATAGCAGTATTTATCCATTGCAGCTGCAGTTATCACACTGGGTTCGGTGGAAAAATAGCCTGGATAGTCAGTTCCTCCACCAAAAAGCGAGAGTCGAAACGGTGCTCGGCTAATTATCACTTATTCACCATGTTTTCTGTTTCTAAACGTTTCAAAACATAATTGTGAATAGTGCTTGAACTTGGTGTTGTATTGTCTGATTCTCGACTAAATCCAGCTGAGCGTTCTTCGAGTCCTAAAACGTCAACTCTGCGACCAGTTAGTTGCTGAAGTTTGTGTGCAATGGTTGTGGCCATCGAGCAGGATTCATAATCCGAATCTACAACAACACTAACTTTCGATTGTCGAACCGATTCGATCAACTCAGATGACAGCGCCAGCGGCTTAAGCCAAACGACTCCAAAATTGGAAACATTAATTGAATCAGTTTTAAACAAAGCCAGTGTTTCTTCGGCAGATATTCGTGCGGCGCCCACAGCAATGAGCGTCGCTACTGGGTTGTCACTGATTGTGTTACCCATTCCTTCATCTAGCTCAAATGACCTTCTGCTTTCACTGATATACACGGGGTCGTCGTGGTTTAACCACCAGTTGTAGACTTGCTCCCACTCGCTACCAGACATTGGTGCCGTAACGACGATGCCAGGCATTCTTGCAATCATTGCATGACTCACGCCCGAAGCGACTGGGCCGATTGATCCATCCATCGCAATTCCCCGAACCAAAATTGGACAGGGAATCCCCCACATATCTTTGGATTTTGCCGCGTAGTTCACCACAGAGGCGGCGTTGTACCACATAAACCCCTGATATCTTACGATGTAAATCACACGTCTACCGGAAAGTGCTGCACCGACTGCGATGCTCCCTCCGGCGACATCCGCCATTGAAAGTTCAATGAGACCTGGGTCTTCTGGCAATTTCGGTACGGTACCTCCGACCCACCCAACAGCAGTGAGGCACTGACCCAGAACAAGGCCTTTATGGTTTCTAATTAGCTCTTCGGTCAAAGTGGAGATAACTTCAGCCGTTTTCATACAGCCGCCGAATTCCAAATATTGCTTGCTCTATCACGCTCTTCTTCTTCAATCTCACTTAACTCAGACTCTAATTGAGTGCCAAGATAACTACTTTTGAACCGCTCCATACGATTCCATTCTGGGGGGCCGTCGGTGCCATATCCAGCGTGCCAGCCCCCTCGAGCGATGTTGATGTTAATGAGAGCAGGCAGCCTGACCGATAATTCCTTTGTTGCGCCAATTATCTCACCCGGGGAATCATCGACTTCTCTTGACGCAACCCCAAATGATTCCGCAACGTCTGTAATGCTCCATGATCGACGAGTTTCCACTTTGGTCAAAATGGAAAAGTCGTTATCTTCGCACACAAAAAGAATTGGAAGTTTCTTGGTCGCCGCAAAACCAAACGCTGCCAACACATAATCTTCCTCGCCAGACGCATCTCCCATGACTGTAATTGTCTTTTCTCCCGAGGCTAAACACATGCCGACTGCAATTGGTACCTGATCACCCATCAGACCGCTATGTCCCCACATGCGAATAGCAGGATCGTGTATTGATGCAGATCCGCCCCGACCGCGCGCACAACCAGTCTCCAAGCCCAGTAATTCATCCCTTAACCGGTCCGGCGAACCACCAAGTGAGAGGTAATACGAGTGTGCACGATGCTGAGCAAAAAGGTGATAGCCCTTCAACACGTGGAAAAGACTGGCGGGGACGTGCTCTGATCCCATTGATAGATACGAAGGAACGTAAATCCTTTTGTCCTGGATGGCCTTAGCTACTTGTGATTCAAACGCTTGGTTAAAAACCCACTTCCGCCAAATCGACGTGATTTCTCGATCCGACAACTCTTCGTGGTATTGGTTTTGATAGCTGCCATTTTGAATTTTCTCACGAATGTCGCGATTGGACCCCATATTATTCCTCTTTGACTCACTCAGAATGACGAGCTGCTTACTCAAATGCTACTTCGGGATACTACGATCGTTTCTAACGAATTTTCGACTTCGAATTTTTCAAATAGTCGACGTAGTGTTGCAACTGAAATCACATCGGCTGGGGTTAAGACAGAGTGTTGACCAGAATTCATTCGCCCACGAATTATCAAAATTGTTGAATCTGAGTCAAAGCACTCGAGGTCTTCTAAACAACCAATGTTTTTATAGGTTGCCGTGACTTCACCAATTGCTTGGCTTTCAACTACCAATTTTTGGGCATCCAACACGACTGACTTTGGGTCGGTTATTTGGAAGTTGTGGGATACATCCTCGTACGGAGTGAATTCTCGTCCGTAACGATCTTCAAATCTGACAAGATCGTCCTTGTCCCTCGGAGACTCAATTTCAAGCATTAGTGCTGACTTGTTTCCTGAAGCCGTACTTCTGTGAAAAAGACCAGGGCGAAGCATAACTCTCTCAGCTGGACCCACCTTTATTGAACTATTCAGGAAGTCAACTTCAACCTCGCCAGAAAGCACCACAAGTCCAGTCTTCTTTTTGGGGTGACAATGAAGCGATGTTGATGCCCCTGGATCAAGATTGAGAAACCAAAGTCCAACTTCGTCGGTTTCAATTAATGGGTATTCAAATCCCCAAGGTTTACGTACAGCATCCACAGTATTAAGCGAATCAATCAAACTTTGGTAATTGATTCAACATATTGAGTGTCGCAATCATAAACTCAGGATTGTTTCGGTAGTGAGGCGAAGTCACCAAATTACCATCAATTACGACTGGCTCTTCTGAGTAAATTGCTCCAGCATTTATTAAGTCTTGTTTAATGCTCTGGAATCCCGTGGCGCGGCGACCACGCAATAGGTCTGCTGTGACCAGCACCCAAGGTCCGTGACAAATTGCCGCTATTCCTCTATTCAAACTTCCCATTTGTTTTACAAAATGCACTGCGTCTGGTTCATTTCGTACCCGGTCGGGACCCTCAAAACCTCCGGGCAGATAAACCAGATCAAAATCCTTCGGATCTAATTCTTTGAAACCCGTCGTTGATCTTGCAGGAACACCATATTTACCCAATACGTCTTTCCCTGTTGTCGTTGCAACGACGACTTCACAAGTTTCAAGAAATCTATAGTACGGGTAGACAAATTCTTCGTCCTGGAACCCTGGTCCAGTAAGTATCACTACCCTTCTCATGATTGCTCGATCCTTTCAGACTTTATGCAGTGCCGCTCAAGTGTAGATGCCTGCAGAACAACTCCAAGGCCTGGGGCTTCGGAGATCTGAATTGTTCCGCCAGATATTGTCCAACCAGAGTCAAGCAACTCCTCATAAACCGCGTTTCCAGAAGTATCCATTTCAATCAGATCCATCGAATACGAGCCGCAGATAGCGTGTGCCGTGGCAGCCAGCAAGACACCCGAGGAGAAATTGTGTGGCGAAACCAGTCGACCAAACGACTTTCCCACAGCAGCAATATCCCTCAGGGTTGATATGCCCCCAACACGACCAACGTCGGGCATCAACACATCAATTGCCCCCAATGATGCAAGATGCGAAAAATCTGCTGGAGAAAAGCTGTTCTCGCCCAGAGCAATCGGTATCCCTTGCGCTCCAGACAACAATTCAGCCAGAGCAAAGTTGTATTCGGGCTGTAAAGGCTCCTCAAGCCAATACAACCTATGCTCAGCCCAGCGCCCAATGGCCTCTTTGGCGGCACGTAAGTCATATCCACAGTTGAGGTCAATCATCAAATCAGCGTCTAAACCAATTTCATCGCGTAGTGCCTTTACTCGTAAAGATTCTTCTCTCGGTGGTAAAACACCGAGGTGAGCTTTAATCTTTGAGTAACCAAGGGACCTGATTCGATACGCTTCTCGCCGCATTGCGTCAATATCGTCTTGCCAGTAAATATCGCTTGCATACGCTGGCAAAGACTTTCGCGCTACACCTCCAAATAATTCATAACACGGACGGTTAAGTGCCTTTCCATAAACGTCCCACATCGCCATCTCTACCGCACTTACTGCCGCGGAGACCGTCCCAAGTTGTTCAAAGTAGGTGGGTTCGTAAGACCATGTTTGTTTCCACCGACTCATTTCATTGGCAGAGAATTTGAGTGCTTTGTGTGCGACGAAACTGCTGAGAACATTAGAAATCTGACTTGCGTTTCCAATTCCTTCGCCAAGACCAACAAGGCCAGACCTGGTGCGCAACTGCACTAGCGCGTGCTCCCGCACTTTGAAGCCTCCGCGAGAAATTCTCATTTCACTTTTTAGATCTTTCTTTAAGTGAAAAACCTCAACAGCACAAATTTGGAGTCCTTCGTCAAAACTCTCCATTTAGTGTCCTAAAAGTTTTCGTCGTAGACGAATCTTGGACATCTCTTCAACATTTTGCCTCTGTTTTGCTCCAAACTTTTTTTCAACCAATTGAAGATACGGCTCATACGAAAAATAGGTGTGCCAAGCATCGTCCCTAAGTTGCAGCACTTCTTTTGCAGAGAGAAATTTGGTGGGAAGCGGCTGCGCCTCATACGAAAGAAAGCCAAATCCTTCATAAGTCTCCGGAAGCTTCCATCCGTTCAACCTTGCCTGGAGATGCAATGGGCTACCTGGCAGCGCTTGACATGGGTAAAAATTTGCAAATTCTGTGCACAACTCCAGAGAGAGTTGCAGGGTTTCGGCCACCGTGGTCCGGTCGTCTTCAGGAAATCCGAATATGTAGTTGGCGCCAACATTGATATCACTGTTCCGGATTGACGTCACAACGTCTCGAATATTTACATCCTTGAAAGTACCTTTTGATACTTCTTTGCGAACAAGTTGATTGCCTGCCTCAATGCCTATACCCAGCCAATTCACACCGGCTTTCTTGAACATTTCCAGATATTTCTCGCGAACAGTATCAACTCGCGCATATGCCCACATATTGAAGTCATAGCCTCTGTCTATTACTCCTTTAAGCAAAGGCTCAAAATATCTACGATCAAGGAAAAACATCTCGTCTGAAATTCGAAGTGTGTTAACACCCATGTCCGCAAGCTTGCCCATTTCTCTTAAGACAAATTCTGGACTCCAAAATCTCATGCCCTTTGAATCTGCGGCCGTTACATCTTCCCCGTTGTTCACGCGGTTCACGATATTTATCATGCAGAAATCACACCCATATTTACAGCCAAGCGAACTATAAATCGCTGCAAATGGTGTCCTAGTTTCGTGGTCATACCCCGTGTGCCAAAAGTGGGCACGGTATAGATCTAGATCCTTGGATTTCTTTGGTAACAAATCCCATGCATACCCGGGAAGATCAATGTCCATTCGATCATTTGGTACCACACCCTCTGGGGTGTTGAGAACCAACTTTCCTTCATTTTTGTAACCAATGCCCTTAACCTTTGAAAGCTCAGAGCCGAGATCCGAGCGCAAAAGATTGTGAAGAGCATAAACACCTTCATTCAGAATGACAATGTCAATGCAGTTATAACCAAGCACCTCCATTGGCAATGCGCTCGTATGAGAGCCGACTATCGCGATTTTGAATGAAGGATCAATTTGACGGAGTTGACTCGCGAAGGCTAACGCTCCAACCATATTTGTTGTTCCGGGGTTTGGATTTTGTCCATAAACGACAAGACAGACCAATCTAGGGTTCTCTTCAATAGCCCGTTTTGCTGCGTTTTCTGGGTCCAGCCGTTCCGCGTCTGCGTCCAGAATTGCAACCCCAAATCCTTTACTACGACAAGATTCGGCAAGTAACAAAGCCCATGTTGGAGGTTCGATCGCAGAATAATCATCTGCAAGCGCTTGGTAAGCGGATCGAGAGGAGTTTGGCGAAACGAACAAAACGTCAAGATTTTTAGATTCGTTTTTTGAATTTTTGGACATGTCGTTTAAAGACTTCCTTATTGTCGCTTCATTTAGAAAATTAACAAATTCTTACAAGGCGTAAACTTCCACTGGTGTAGTGGTGAAATGCTGACGTATTTGTCTTGATTTCGTCGTTTTCAGAGCGTTCGACGATAACCAACTCGCTATCGCCAATTGCAGGGACTTCGTCTATGTATTCGTCTGACCGAATCATAAGCTCGTGATTACCAACCATTATTGTTGTGTCGATAGAAAGACGAGCACCACAAGCAGGCTTCATTATCGTCCTGTGGAGTAACGAATAGTCAGATATGTGCAAATTTCCTTTTTCTGGAATTAGCTCCGGAATGGGACTAAAGAAGGGTTGAACCCAACTCATCTCTTCATACGAAGGGGACAACCTCAAGTAATCGTCGCTGAATTGATCTGTGTCCCAAAACTCAAGAGTATTTGATGCAGTATCACCTGCCAACGGAATGAAACAATTCATTCCCCAGGGCCCCTCCACCCACGCATCGCTGTGGAGTAAAGAGGTGTTCAAAGGACGGCCAATGTTTTCGCTTTGTTCTTTTGAAAATTTAAGTCGGATATTTGGAGTCGCTCGAAACTTGGTGAGCAACTTTGGATTAGGCGAAATCATTGCTTTGCAAATCTTTGTCCACTCACGTAAAACTAAATTGAACTCCAATTGATACTCTTTCTTGGGTACTACCGCACCATTGGGTGTGACATTAAGAAGATCTACGGTTGCTGGAGAAAGCAGTCCGATCTCAGAATCAGTTAATGGTGTCCCGTGAATTCGAAGTGCACGAGAAACATATTGGAGAACGGCCTGTTGAAGATTTGAGAAATGTGTTGGGTCGATGCGATGGACTACCATCATCGCGTGTGGTCGAACCAGATTCCACTGATCCGCCATTTCGTTCATTCTGTTTATTCGATCACCGAAGGAGTTGGTGGAGGCTACAGACATCTAATCTCCTCAATTCTTCGTTTAGTAAAAATCTTCTTTCCAGTGAATAGTCTTATTGGCTGATCAAGCCACAACTGTATTGTGTATCCAACACCCCACCGCCAAGCCGTTCGTTTCGGTATACCACCAATTCTTTGTCCCTCTGGCGCATCAACTTCAAGTACGTTTAAATCTGATGCCAACGCCCTGGTTGTCATCAGTGGATCAAAGCTAAGGGTCGCATTCAATAAAGTTTCCAGCCATCGATACTCGGTTTCGTCTATCAAATCTAACTCGCGAAGCAGCCTTACAGGAAACGCTCTGAACCCAACAATTGGATCGCGTAAATTCGAAGATGGAAAACGAAGTCTGTACATGAATCGAAAAAGGCTATTCCCGACAAAGGTTAGAGCTGTGTCATCAAGTGACTTGCTTGCATTAAAATATCTCGATCCGATCACCAAATCTACAGAATTGTTTATCATCGGTGCTACGAGGCTTGGAACTAAAGTTGGGTCACAATTCCCGTCGGGCTGAAACATCACAACGTGTGAACAACCCATTTCAATTATTGATTCAAGACCCACTCTTAACGCTTCGGCGATCCCGGGTACAGTCTGGCTTATTACATGGCACCCCGAATTCATCAAGTATTCGAAAGATCCATCTGTGGAGTTCCCATCAACATAAACAACATGGGATTTGAAATCTTCTTGCTCAAGCGTCTCATTTAACTGGCTGGTAATCACCCTCAACGCATCTATCTCGTTTTTACAGAGTGCAACAATCCCCACAAACGGAACTTTGGATTGGCTTATCACATACCCCATTCTAGTGGTCTTCCCTTCCTCGGACCTACAAGCCCTATTCCTCTACACTTGGTTTCTCATACGATTGCGATTCAGGGAGCGCGATATTTCTGGATTTCATGTTGCATTGAGTGTGTTACATCTTGAATGAGGACAAATCTGCTTTTCCTCTTCTGTTTGACTTTGTTTTTATCATCGTTTTGGCCCGAATCAGGTTCGAGTTGTTACAGTCGGAGTCGTGTTAGACCGAATGATACAAAAAGTTACAGGTTTAACTTTGCTGGTCATATTTCTAATATTCGCCGCAGTCATGCACGCACTTTGGATCTCTGAACAATTCGCATTCGCTGGTTACTGGGATGACACATGGATGTTGGTTGGGAACATCGAAAAAATGCCCAGTGGCTTATTGGCACCAATTTCTTGGATTCTTGACCAAGAAGGCGACATGGCTGGTGCACTTATTTGGATTCTTTTGGCTGTCGGAGAATGGAGTGGTTTGCAATCCAATTGGTTGCTCATTCTCTTCGCAAACCTAGCGATTGTGGCCCTTGTTACCGTTCTTTGTCGAATCGCAATAGTTCTAGGTGTTAAAAAGTCTGTGTCGATTACGTCGGGTTTAATTCTCTATTCCTCCCCAGCGCTGATTGATCAGCGTGCTTGGTTTGTTCCTATTCAACACACGCTTACCGTGCTCTTTGGCGTACTCGGGTGTTATTGGACATTTAGGTTGCTGAGCAGGCCCCGAGCAGACAATCAAATCGGATTTGCTGAATTACTTTCGTTAAATTTCATGTTGTTGCTTGTTGGTCTGGGCCGCGAAATAGGTATCCCACTCTCGGTTCTAGTGCTTACCGTTCTCATTATGAGACGGCCACGCTTTTACCAAATCGTTTCGCTCGCATGGCTTTTGCCACTGTTAATTCAGCTTCAGCGAGTTTTCACTAACCGGCTGGGAACTCATGTCGAGAATTTCATGGGCGGATCTCGATTCAACATAATTAGGCCCTCTCTAAATCTAATTGGAGAATCAAAGCCGAGCACATTATTGCTATTGATATTACCTTTCATATTTTTGTTGCAATATGTGTTGGTTCGCAGACCAGTGGAGAAGAATTCTCCTCTTCCGAAAAATCATTGGTATTTGAAATCCCCTGGTCGAGCAATGATTGTTCTTCGTGTAGCTGTGCTTGCGCTTTGTTTGCTTTGTATTTGGTTACCAAGAGTTGGCACCCCGTTGCTGGCAATCACCCCTCCGTTTGCCTACTTTTCTAACGAGTATCTCTATTATTTTGCTCGTTGGTCTCACACCCAGTTTGAACTTAATGTCTATTGGATTGGTGTAGTGATTACCTTCGCTGCTGTCTTAACTTTTCGACGCGCGCTGTTTTTGATAATTGCAATTATGAGTTTTCTTTTCACTCTTCCTTATTTGCTACCACTTACAGCAACGTTTGATGTCGCAAAGTATGTACCTGCGACAAGCATTACCCGTTATTCGGTTTATTTCTTGCCTTTAGCAATGTGTCTTTTGATTCATTTTTGGGAACAAGCATTTAAATTTCTAGAGAGTCTTCTTCCAAGGTTTCAATCAGTAGTCCAATTATTGATTCCAGCAGTTCTCGGCCTGGTGCTTTTAGTGGGGCAGTTGGGGCCGATGGAGCAACGAAGCCTTGATTACCGGTCAATTGCCCCGGTTGTCTGTTCGTTGGACAGATTTTCAGTACCTAGCCAAAGTGGTGATCATTTCATGAAGGGGTACATGAATATGTATGTCGCCGATCCACTCGAGGTTTTATACGACGACTATCGAATCAAGCGTCGCTCTGATTTGGTTTTTAGGGTTCTAGACATCAAAAATCTTGACACCACTTGCAACTATCCAGTTAATGCTCTGCTAGAGGCCCTCGGTCCCTGGGTGGGTGGGGATAGCCAAACAAGACTGGATCAAATCAAAGAACTGTTGGGCTCACAGTCTGAAAATGACTTGAGGGAAGATGTATTTGACGTATACCGACTAATGAAGTCGCGCGGAGAAATCTGATTTGCGGCTGCAGCAGATGAAATTGTGGTGGAGACGATGGGACTCGAACCCACGACCCCCTGCTTGCAAAGCAGGTGCTCTAGCCAACTGAGCTACGTCCCCTAAATGGCGAAACATCAGGGTAGCGGTTCGATCACAGCGTTTACCAAAGTGGAGTTCGTAATTCGGTGGGTGTGCCCAAAACGACGGGGGTAGCCTCGCAAGTATGATCGGCGAGCTCATTTATGCCTTCCGCGTGATGCGGCTGCCCCTGCTGGATGCGGGCGGCGCCCCCATTGGCAAGATTGACGACATCGTTGTGGTTTCGGGCCGCGCCACCGAGGCCCCCCGCGTCCTTGGCTTTGTGGCCAGCAGCCAACGCCGCCGCATTTTCGTGAGCGCCTCGCGCATTGGGTCGCTCGACAACTCTGGCGCCCGGCTCAAAAGCTGGGACGTCGACTTGAACCCGTTCCACCCTCGAGCCGGCGAGCGGCTGATTGGCAAGGACATTCTCGACCAGCGGGTAGGCGAAGAAACCGTGAGCGACGTTGCACTTGGTTTTG
This sequence comes from Ilumatobacteraceae bacterium, assembly GCA_036746695.1. Taxonomy (GTDB): domain Bacteria; phylum Actinomycetota; class Acidimicrobiia; order Acidimicrobiales; family Ilumatobacteraceae; genus UBA3006. The sequence goes on from DAIODP010000001.1 coordinate 1,045,583, forward strand.
TTTCCGGCCGCACGCCTGGTTGGCATATTGCAAAAGTGCGCCTTGCAAAGCGCAGCCTGCGCAACCCCCGTCCTAGCTATCGCTTGGTTGATTGGGAACACATTGCTGCATTGTTCGCACCAACCACCGCAATGGCAGCTGAAGCAGCTCGCATGCGCGACATGCACCCAAGCGACGTTGCAATTCTCATTCGTTCACTTCCGCTCGAGCAACGTCGGCTCGTTGCCGAAGCGATGGACGATGAACGCCTTGCCGACGTGTTGGAAGAGTTGCCGGAAGACGAGCAGTTGCGACTGATTGAAGGTCTCGACATGGAACGTCTCACCAACGTGTTCGAAGAAATGGAATTTGACGACCTTGCCGACTTGCTCGTGCAAATGCCTGGCGAACAACGCAGCCGTGTGTTGGAAGCAATGGATGACGACGACGCCGAAACCATGCGCCAGTTGTTGTCGCACGCAGAAGGAACCGCGGGCGCGCTGATGTCGCCAGACGTGATTGTGATGTCGCCGGACGCAACTGTGGCAGACGCACTTGCCCGAATTCGCGAGCCAGATATTTTGGTTTCAATTGCTGCACAGGTGTTTGTTGCGCACGCACCGCACTACCCACCAACCGGAACTTATTTGGGTGTTGTGCATTTCCAACGACTGCTTCGCGAATCGCCAAACCTCACGCTTGGGCAGTGTGTCGACATGGAGCCAACCATCAGCCCAACCATGGTGGAGCGCGATGTTGCCGTGCGCCTTGCTTCATACAACTTGTTGGCCGTTGCGGTATGTGACGACAACAATCATCTCTTAGGTGCAATCACCGTCGACGACGTGCTCGACCGCACGTTGCCCGCCAACTGGCGACGCAACCCAACGCCTGGGGTTATGTCATGAAGAAGCGCGGAGACCTCGCACGTCCACGTCATCGCCGCCCAACACTTGGCGTGCATTACGACCCAGATGCTTTCGGTCAATTCTCTGAAGCCCTTGCCCGCTACTTGGGCACTGCTCGCTTCCTTATCGTGCAGACGGTGTTGGTCATCATTTGGATCACACTCAACGTGGCATTTATTGCCTTCCAGTGGGACCCATACCCATTCATCTTGCTCAACCTGATGTTTTCCGTGCAGGCCGCCTATTCGGCGCCGCTCATTTTGTTGGCGCAAAACCGCCAAGAAGAACGCGACCGCCGACAAGCCGAGACCGACCGCGCCGTTGCAGCAAGCACCCAAGCAAACGCCGAGTTTCTGGCCCGCGAACTAGCAAGCGTGCGACTTGCGTTGTCCAACGTAGTGACAACCGACGAATTGCGCGAACAGCTTGAAGAAGTGGTGAAGCTACTTGCCAATAAAGGCAACGTGGTCGACAGCAATTCGTAACGCTGTAGCAAATTTGTCAGGCGCATTCATCACGGCCATATGGTCGGCATCTAACGACACCACATGTGCCGCTGTAGCACCAGCAAGTGCGTGTTGTTTATGTGGAAGCACCAACGTGTCCTTCGTGGTTACCACGACTGCAACGGGCACATCGATACCCCGTGCCCACTCGCGCGCGTCGTAACGCGAGAGTGCGCGACCAGCCTGATTAATTGCCCACGCATCATTGCGACGGGTTTCTGCAACAATCCAAGGGCGCAGTGATGCAATCTCACTTTTACGGCCCATTGCCCGACGAACCACTCGGGATATGACAGCGGGCGTGCTCACCATTCTGAACACTGGTGCCAAGAGCCGGCCAACACGCCAACGATTTCGTTCGGCCCGCGTTGCACACCACTCCAGCGCTGTTGCACACAACACAACACTTGCCACCAACTGCGGATGTCGGCGCCACAACAACATGCCAACCGGCCCGCCCATGGAGTAACCCACCACCACAACGTTGCCGATGCCTAGTTGTGCCAACACCATGGCCGCGTCATCGGCGCAGTCTTCCAGTGTGAACGGGGTATGCGAACGCAAACCACGGCCGTGGCCACGATGATCAATAGCAACAAATGAATACTTTTCTGCAAGTTGCCGATAGGCCGAGAAAAAATTGGTGTCGGCGCAGCCAGTCCAGCCATGCAACAGCAGAAGCGTTGGTGCCGACGAGTTGCTGTGCTGAAATCGTCGCACAAAAAACTCGCCGCGGTTCTCGACGGTAACAATGTGCGAATCGGGCAACCACGGCAGTAATGGTTCGTTCTGCAGAGATTTTTTGCGAATTACTGACACGATGAACACCTTCCAATCAGATCCAGGCGATGCCTGTCGAGCGTGAAACCCTCTCGCTTTGCCAGTTTGCCAAGCGCGTTATCCAGTTCGTGTTCCAACGCATCGGGCACCACCACGTCGCGCACCGCGCCGCACGAAGAACACAGCAGGTGATGATGGTGGCCGGTTAGGTGTTCGGCCAATTCGTACCGCGCCTGATCCCCTGTCGTCACCACCTTTGAAACAACACCAGACTCTTCAAGCACCACCAGGTTGCGATACAGCGAGCTCTGCGGCAAGTCGCTCCTGCGCTCCAACAAATCCGCAATCGACATTGGCTGGCCGACACCCGCCAACAAATCAATGATGGTGCGCCTTTTGGTGGTGTAGCGCTGCCCCGCCACACGCAGACGCTCGGCCACTTCTCCATGAATGTCCGAGTGCGCGTGCGAAACCACAATCAAAATCTAACTGCGTGAGGTGAAATTATGCGCCAACAAATTGGTGGATATGCAGCCCCGCATCGGCAACGCCGCGCAGTAGTTGTGCGTTTGGCATTTCGTTTCCGCCAAGCACATGTGCACCAACTGCCGAAATGTTGTTGTGGAGTATTGCGTTGGTTGTTGTTGCAGCAACGATGGCAGCAATATGTGCAAGGCGCTCGGCAACACCCACAATCTCCATCGCACGAGAAATACCACGCATGCCGCGCACCTCAATACGCACTGCGCCCATGCCGCCTTCTGCGTTGGGCGGGGCAAGCATTGGCAGGCGTGCAGTAAACCTGTCTCGGCGGGTTGCCGATATGCGCGCCGAGATTCTTTGTAGTTGGGGCATTGCGCGATGCAACAGCAGTGGGTCTGCCACTTCTGCCCGGTAGCAGTCGTATGCGCCCACTGGTTCTGGAAACCAACACAGTTCGCGCCCACTTCCCGACGGCCGGCGCAGCCAACTTCCGTCGTGCCAACCAACGGATGAACCCGCCAATGCAGAGTGGTGTTGCCTTGCGCAATCTGGCCCACCGGTGCCGTGCACTGCAACATGTGCTTCGTCAACTGAGTCGAACTGTGTTGCCAGGTGCGCAAGCAACAAACCAGTGAGCCCAGGCGACGCTGCGGCCCCCACAACCAGCAGGCGATTGTGTTGCGTGGCCAAATCGTTTAAGTCGAGCAGTGCCGTTGTGTCATCAACATCATCGCTCATCGAAACAACATGAGCGCCTGCCTGCATAACCGACAGTGCAAGTTCGTTGTGTGGTGCGCCGCACGCCAACACCACTACATGTGCCTGCACGAGATTTCGTTTACGAACCACGCTGATGTTGATGGCTGCCGAACGATGCTTTGCGGCCAGGACCTCTGCCTTAAATTCTTCGCGATCGTGCAGCAAAAAATGTGTATTGCCGAGACGGATCAATTGTTCAAGAACCCGAGCCCCCGTTACGCCCGCCCCCACAATTGCAATCACTACGACGCCACCTATTTATCGGACGGTAATTGCAAGGGCTTCCAACCACCCTGACGCGTGGTGTGCACCGAACGGCCCTTCAGGCGCAAAATTGCCCCTGCGGCACCCGCGATGCCAAGCACCATCAATACACGTCGGATGAAATTCATGTTGTCCTCCCGTATTGATTAACAGTTCAGTTACGCATCCAAGGTTACAGAGCTCTCCATCAATATTTCCCCCGCGTCGCGGCGACTGTTTGGATTCGTTGATTTGTGCCCTCTACCAAGCATTGCTGCTGCGGTAATGCCAAACATCAAGTTCACAGTTGCAAAGTGTCGTGACGGCATGCTGGTGTACAAAAACGGCAACTGACTGATGAGCAACAGCAACGGCGTCAAACCAAACAGCAGTACAAACCAGTTGGTTTTGGGTGTTCGCAAGAGTTTTACTACTGCAAACAACCACACCAGTTGGAGTAGAACCGATGCGGTTGCTTCTGGTTGAGCAAATCCGATTTCCCTCCATCCCAACACCTGTAGAGATTTATTGACGACCAATGACCGTATTTCCTCATTCCAAAAAACAGTCACTAGATCACCGGCTGGAAACTCGACTACGTCTGCTTGTAGGGGTTTGAAAAACACCCATGTCGCGCCGTACCAAAGATTGTGAATGAGGCTCAGACAAAACACGCTGCCGAACAGGAAGGTTGCTTGGAAGTTTCTACTTATTGCTTCCATTTTGTTTGGGGTTTCGACAAAAATCTTGATCACAATCAGCACGAGTATCCACACCAAGGCAACTGCAATGTTTGGGCGAAAATTTGCCGCGAGGCCAAGTGCTGCTGCAAACCAAAGAAAGCGTTCTTTTTTTGTTGCAGCAGTATTGATAAAGAGGGTTGACGCAAGGAGCAACAACCACGCGGGTACTTCGCCAGCCGAGGCCGCGGCAAATTGCAACATCTCGAACGTTGTGAAAAGCAATACAACAGCGGCTGGAATGATGGCGGAAAAAACTTCCTTATTTTGCTCGATGTTGCTGCAAATAGCGACGGTTACATAGACAAGCAGTGCGATTAATGCAGTGCCGGTCAAGAGAGCAATGAATACATCGTTGTCTCCAAACAATAAATGCTCAACAAAAATCAGATAACGGGCGCCTGGCATGAAATAAAAGACGTTCTCTCCGCCACGGAGGGATTCGCTGTTAAAGATTTCGCGGGCGTAACCCTGATACACAAGCCAGTCCGAGTCTCGTTGGCGAAAGAGTTGAGTCCCCCACCAGTTGCCACTGCTCACACCCATTGAAGTTTGTAAGAAATCAAGCATTCGGCCAATGGTGAGATAACCGCCGGCAACCACTGCGCTGACTAGTAGCCCCGATCGCCGTCGCGCATGAAAAATGCCCACGAGCCCGACCACGACAATTGTTTGAATTGTTGTCCAATCGATCGCAACAAACCGACCAACAAACCGAATCACTGCAACAGCACCAACCGCTGCAGCCATGACTGGTGCTGCGTGTTCAAGCGGGCGCCGTACGTGCATCAGGCAAAAGAACAGTGCGACACCCATGATGAGCAATTGAATGGCATCAATGAGCCACATCATGAGGGCAACTGCACTCCCCGGTTGCGCCATCCGTTCTGCTGCCAGCGTCTCCGAACGTTCACCGAGTACGTAGGTTGCTGCGTCTACCTGTAACTGAAGTTCTGTGTCTGCCACAAAGCTTGGCAGATCAATAATTCCGGTTGAACCTGCAACCCCCGGACGGATTGTGGCAAAACGTTGCTGTGAGCCATCGGCAAAGACCGCATTAAGTTCAATTTGATTGTGCTCGGCCAACGGTTCGTTAATGGGAACTTCGATGACAAATCCCGCTTGGGAGAGCTGGGGGTTGTTCAACACTGCGCCAACATCGGGGCGGTCCGTTGTGCCAACCTCCGCAGTCTCGCTCAACCCCGAGGTGTTAGCCCGAACCGCAATAATCTTTTTTGAGTCTGTGGTGTCTGCTACCCACCCACGCACTTGTACCGCAGCGTTTAGGGGCGTCTCTTTTTGTTGTGTTACAGCACCCACATATAAATGTGCATACGGGCCTCTTGCATTTGGTGCGCTATCTGGTATTTCATCCGTGTTGTCGTCGGAGAATATGTACTTCAATGAAAACGGTGTGCGTCCTGGCAAAACAGGAATAAGAGCAGTGCTGCGCTGGTTATACGATTCGCCCTCATAGGTATGGTTGCCGAAAGCCAACGAGATCTTTCCAACGTATTCAATTGGAATGACACCATTTCGTTCAATCTCAACAAAGCCGCCGTACTGAACGGTGAAAGGAAGCCGACTGAGCCAGGGTGTGCTCAACCGTGGATAGTCGTTTGCAAACGGAAGATTCCAATTTGAGTAACCCGCCCCAAGCAACGAGTCTGCGGTTTCCGATCGGGAACCAAAGTTTATTTCTTTATCAATTCGGGTGATGTCTCCAATTGAATTTACTTCGTCATTTCGGTAATACGGAAGTTCATATGATTTTTCGCAAGCATTGTTTGCAGTTGGTGAATACGTGCTTCGATAACACGCTTCAAAACCAGAACCCAGTGGTTGCAAAGCAAAAGAGAACACCTTCGCAACAAGCACGACTACAAGTGCTGTATATACAAGGCCTTCAACGTTTTTGTTGCTGAAGGAAAACCTTGAAAATACTCTGTTTCGGATGGCCGTAACACCAAACGCCAATGTCACCAAAACAATGGCTACGACTTCGATTCGTGAAACAAACGGCAGCCCATTGAGCAGGAGGTATGGCGAGCCCGGAACCGCAATGATCGCGGGAGCAATAATGGCCTTGTTCCATTTAACGCCCACCGTTGCCACGCGATGAAACTAGCCGAAGTTTCAATTGCGCATGCGGGCTGAGGTATTGCGTGGGGCTAACAAGAATCGAACTTGTGACCTCATCCTTATCAGGGATGCGCTCTAACCAACTGAGCTATAGCCCCGAATTGTTATCGGGGGAAAAGAGCCTACTGGCGCTTTCCTTCACCCTCAACCGTGCTCACCACGACCTCTTCTTCCAATACAGAGACCCGAATGCCGCCAACGAGGTCGGTGATCAGGTTGAACACTGTGGCGCACAAGACCCAAATGGCGGTGAGCAGCACGACCACAAAGAGACCAAGAAACATGGTGTTGAAAAACAGTTGAGCCCCGTTGAACTGGAACGACTCCCAGCCAAACGACTCGAGAAATCGTTCGATGTTGTCGATGGTGCCCGTTGCCGACGCAACGCTCCACAACAACACGAGTGCAATAAGTGCCATGAGATACAGCACGCCGTGGAACACAATGCCGACGCGAAATGCCGACCACGGATCGATCTCGCGGATGACACGCGATACGCGTCGAACGCGTGGGCCCCGTGGCGATGTAGTCACGGATTCATTGTAGGCAACGCGGGTGCCCATTGATCGAAGGCCTGTGCAGATGCACTTGCTACGCCAATGGTTACCACTGCGGTAAACGTGCCGTTGGTGTTGCGGTTATCGGTGAATGACGCGGGGGTTGCGAGGTTGGCTTCCGCAACATTTGTTGCGTGTTCGACACCGCCGTAAATGCCGGCGAGTGCAGTTGCGTCGGCGGCAATTTGTGAGCGAGCGTTATTGACTAATTGAACAGAGAACAACATGAGCAATGCCATGAGCGCACTGGTTATGCCCAACCCACCGACAACAACAATGAGGATGTTGCCGTCTTCGGTGTTGTCTATGTTTGTCAGGATTCGTCGTGCGACAAAATGAGCGCAGCGGATGCAACCACTTGCCCTTGATCAAGGCTCATGATGCGCACACCTGTTGCCGCGCGACCCTGGCTTGAAATTTCCTTGACTGGGGTGCGAATAGTTGTGCCACCCGATGAAACCACCACAATGTCGTCGTCGATTCCCACCATGAACGCAGCAACAACCGCGCCCTTCTTGCCGGTGAGTTTGATTCCGATCATGCCCATGCCGCCTCGGCCCTTGCGAGCAAAGTTGTTGAGTTGTGTGCGCTTGCCGTAGCCAGATTCGGTGATGAGGAGAATGGCCGAATCGTCCTTGGCCACATCAACCGACACCACTTCATCATTTGCGCGCAACTTCATGCCGCGAACACCTGCTGCCGAACGACCCATCGGGCGTACAACTTTTTCGGCGAAGCGAATGGTTTGTCCGCCTTTAGAGACCATGAACACGTCGTCGGTGCCGGATGTTTCGATGACGCGAACCAGTTCGTCCTTTGGGCGCAACTTCAACGCGATGAGGCCATCACGTCGGCTGGAGTCGTATTCGTTAAAGGCAGTCTTCTTTACTTGGCCCTGCTTGGTTGCGAAGAACAAGAAGCGCTCGCCTGGGAATTCGCGAGTGTCGATGATGGCCTGAATGGTTTCGCCCTGGTTGAGGGGAAGCAGGTTGACAATTGGCATGCCCTTTGCTGTTCGCTCGCGCTCGGGGATGTCGAGTGCACGCAGGCGATAGACGCGCCCGCGGTTGGAGAAGAACAACAGATACGAGTGGGTTGTGGTGAAGATGACGTGGCGAACGATGTCGTCTGCCTTCATCTTTGCGCCACTCACACCGCGACCGCCGCGGCCCTGGGTGCGGAACGAGTCGGCGCTGACGGCCTTCACGTACTGGGCTTCGGTCATCACGATGACCAACTCTTTGTTATCGACCAAGTCTTCGACACTTAGTTCGCCCACATCGTGGGTGATCTGACAAACGCGCGGTGTTGCGAAGGCTTCGCGCACTGCGCTGAGTTCCTTGGTGATTACTGCGCGCAGTTTGGTGTCGGAGTTCAGAATTGATTCCAACTCTTTGATGCGTGCGAGCACATCTTTTTGTTCGGTTTCCAAGTCGATGCGTGAGAGCCGTGTTAATTGGCGCAACTGCATGTCGAGAATGTCGATTGCCTGGCGCTCGGAGAAGCCGTACTTCTTGCCCATAAGCGCTTCTTTGGCCGACGATGCATCTTCGCTACTGCGGATGAGCTTGATGATTTCGTCGATGACGTTGAGGGCCTTAAGTCGACCTTCCAAAATGTGGTTGCGGTCGTTTGCTTTTTGCAGACGGAACTTCGAGCGCCTTGTGGTGACTTCCAATTGGTGATCGACATACCCAACCAGCGCGTCGCGCAAGTTGAGTGTGCGTGGCACGCCGTGCACGAGTGCAACCATGTTGACGGGGAAGCTTGTTTGTAGTTGCGTCAGTTTGAACAAGTTGTTCATGACCACGTTGGAATTGGCATCGCGCTTGAGAGTGATGATGAGGTTTGTTTCGCCACCAGACGAGTTGTCGTTGACGTCGGCAATACCGTCCAACTCGCCGCCATCGACCAGTTCTTGAATGCGTGCGGCGATTGCCGAACAACTGGCTTGATAAGGAAGTTCGGTAACGATGATCAGCATCTGGCCCTTGCGGCCCTCTTCAATGCTCACCTTCGCGCGCATCTTGATGCTGCCGCGGCCGGTGTTGTAGGCGTCTCGAATGCCGTCGCGACCAAGAATGGTTCCGCCTGTTGGGAAGTCGGGGCCCTTGACAAACTTCATCAAGTCGGCGGTTGTTGCTTGGGGGTTTTCGATGAGATGCAGAGCAGCGTCGACTACTTCGCCCAAGTTGTGCGGCGGGATGCTGGTGGCCATGCCCACGGCAATGCCTTGGCTTCCGTTAACGAGCAAGTTGGGAAAGCGTGCTGGCAGAACAATTGGTTCTTCGGCTGTTCCGTCGTAAGTGGCAATGAGGTCGACCGTGTCTTCGTCGATGTCGGCCAACAACTGCATGGCAAGTGGGTGCAAGCGCGACTCGGTGTAACGGCTGGCGGCCGGGCCGAAGTCTGGCGAACCATAGTTGCCGTGGAAGTCGATGAGCGGATGGCGCAAAGAAAATGGTTGCGCCATGCGCACGAGTGCGTCGTAAATTGCGCCGTCACCGTGCGGGTGGTAGCGGGCCATGGTGTCACCAGTGACGCGGGCACACTTTACGAATGGACGGTCGGGGCGGAAGCCCTGTTGGTCCATGTCCCAAATGATTCGGCGGTGAACCGGCTTGAGGCCATCGCGAACGTCGGGCAACGCGCGCGACATGATGACCGACATTGCGTAATCGAGGAATGAACGCTCCATCTCGTCTTGCAACTGCACTGGTTGCACCGAGTCGGGGTTTGCAAACAGGTTCTCTTGCGGGCGCGGCGGTTTTGTTGGCGGGGTTGCACCGGCGGTTACTGGTTCGGTTCCCTTTTTATCCGTGGCTTTGGCTGTGGCCTTGGCTGCGGACTTGGTTGCCGGTTTCGCTACTTTTTTGGCTGGTTTTTTGCTGGCCATAACTCAATCGTCCTTGGTGGTCGCGTCTAGAAGTCGAGGTTGCGCACGTCGCGCGCGTTGGTCTGAATGAATTTCTTGCGGCTTTCTACGTCGTCGCCCATGAGCACGCTCATGATGTCTTCAGCAAGTGCTGCTTCGTCCACGGTGATTTGCAACAAGGTGCGCGAGTCGGCATGCATGGTGGTGCCGCGAAGCTCTTGCCAGTCCATTTCGCCAAGACCCTTCAAGCGCTGAAACTCTTTTTTGTGGTTCGGGTGTTCGGCAAGGAACTTCTCTTTTGCGGAATCGTCTTTGAGATAAATCTTTTCTTTGCCAACCTCGGTGGAAAACAGAGGAGGTTGCGCAATATAGATGTATCCGGCCTCGACCATGGGGCGCATTTGGCGATAGAAGAACGTGAGCAGCAGTGTGCGGATGTGGCTGCCGTCTACGTCGGCGTCGGCCAAGATGACCACTTTGTGATAGCGGGCTTTGCTGACATCAAACTCGTCGTTGCCGATGCCACCACCGATGGCGGTGATCAGTGTTTGAATTTCGGTGTTCTTCAACATTTTGTCGAGGCGTGCGCGCTCGACGTTGAGAATCTTTCCGCGAATTGGCAAGATCGCTTGCGTTCTTGGCTCGCGTGCGTCTACTGCTGTGCCGCCGGCCGAGTCGCCTTCAACAATGAACAATTCGGTTTCGCTGGCGTCGGTGCTGGTGCAATCTTTCAACTTGTCGGGCATGCCCGCGCCAGCAAGTGCAGTCTTGCGGCGCACTGCGTTGCGTGCATTTTTTGCAGCGATGCGAGCTTGTGCGGCTGCAACTGCTTTTTTAACGATGCGGTTTGCCTCGGTTGGATTTTCCTGCAACCACTCTTCAAGTTTTGAGTTGGTTTCTTTTTGCACGAACGAACGGATGGAGACGTTGCCGAGTTTGGCTTTGGTTTGGCCCTCGAACTGTGGCTCGCGCAACTTCACAGCAATGATTGCCGTGATGCCTTCGCGGATGTCTTCGCCGAGCAAGTTTTCATCTTTTTCTTTGAGGGCGCCGGAGGCTCTTGCGTATTTATTGAGTACCGAGGTAAGCGCGGTTTTGAAGCCCTCAACGTGCATGCCGCCTTCGACCGTGGAAATGCCGTTGGCATAACCATAAATACCCTCGTAATAACCCGTGTTCCATTGCAGGGCTACGTCGACGGTTTGGTCGGCTTCGCTGGCCTCGTAATGCGCCACCTTGGTGAATAGGGCTTCGCGCGAGGCGTTGAGGTGCTTAACGAAGTCGACGATTCCACCCTTGTATTGATAGGTGATTGTTTGCTTCTTGTCGGAGCGTTCGTCGGCAAAAACAATTTCTAGGTCGCGGTTAAGGAACGCAATGGTTTGCAAACGCTCGGTGACGGTGCGTGCAACAAACTCGACTCCTTCCGCAGCAAAAATTGTTGGGTCCGGAGAAAACGAAATGGTGGTGCCGGTGTTTGTTTTGTTTGGAGACGGACCAACCTTGGCAATCTTGCCTTTTGGTTTTCCGCCATCAACAAACTCTTGTCGGTAGCGAACGCCGTCGCGATCAACTTCTGCAACAAGACGTTTCGATAACGCGTTGACAACGCTGACGCCTACGCCGTGCAAACCACCCGACACCTTGTAGCCGTCGCCGCCAAACTTTCCGCCGGCGTGCAACACGGTGAGCACCACTTCGAGTGCGCTCTTACCTTTGTGCGGGCCGCTTGGGTATGGGTCGATTGGAATGCCGCGACCGTTATCGGTAACCGAGCAGGAGCCGTCTTCGTGCAATGTGACAACCACCTTGGTGCAATAACCGGCCATTGCCTCGTCTACTGCGTTGTCGACCACTTCCCAGATGAGGTGATGCAAACCAGCAAGACCGGTGGAACCGATGTACATGCCGGGGCGTTTGCGAACCGGGTCGAGACCTTCAAGAACTTGGATGTCTTTCGCGCCATAAGTTGCGGAGCCGGTTGTTGCCGACTTTGTGGATTTGCTGGTGGCCATCAGTTACTCGCTACTTGTGAGGACGGAAAAAATGAGGAATTGAGAGGCATAAACAACACGCTGAAGTCTACCAATTACTTCGTGCGCGTAGTGCGTTTTACACGCACATCAATGCCAACGATGGTGCTTGCTGTAGCGGACGAAAGTGACGCGAGTAGCTGTGGTTCGAGAAACCTCATTTGCGTTGCCCATGATGCTTCGTCTACTTCAACATGCAACCGCTGGTTTTCAATTTTTATTGGTGTGACGTGCGCGGCAACATGCTCGCCAACCAAAATCGTCCAGTCGCCAAAAACACTGTTGATGGTGTCTGCCGATTCAGAACCCAGTCGACTAAGCAGCAAGTTGAGTTGCTCGCCGAGAGTGCCCATGTTTTCAAACGAGGGGATTTCGTCGTCGGGTGAATGCGGAAGATTGGTCATGGTTATAGGGATGTGTACTCGGCGCCGGTGTCGGGGACGATGGCGCCCGCGGCAATGTGGACTATACGGTCTGGGTGTGCCGCGGCCGGCAACAGCCCGGCGGTAGTAATCAGCACCTGCCCGACAGGGAAATGGCGTAACAGCGCGGCGCTGCGTTGTGGGTCCAACTCTGACAACACGTCGTCGAGGATGAGCACGGGGCTACTGCCGGCAGCTTCGGTGACGAGGCGGTGCACCGCCAAGCGCATTGCGAGCGCAAGTGTTCGTTGTTCCCCTTGCGACGCGTGCGATCGGGCAGCCAAGCCGTTGATCAACAGATCGACGTCGTCGCGGTGTGGGCCAACGGTGCTTGAACCGCGACGGATGTCGTCGTTGCGATGGTTTGCAAGTTCGGAGGCAAGGCCGTTACGTCGCCACTCTGGCTCGTAGATCATGGCAATCGGGGTTTCTTTTTCTGCCAGCTCTTCATACGCGCGTGACACTTCGGGTGAAATGGTTGCAACGAGGCGCGCACGATGTTCGCCCAGTTCGGTGCCGAGTGTCGCAAACTTTTCGTCCCAAACATCGAGCGTGGTGGCAATGTCGGCAGTTAAGCGACCGTTTGATTGCTTCAACAGCGCATTTCGTTGTTTGAGCACCCGTTCAAACTCGGTGAGGAGCGCGTCGATGGTTGGGGTGATAGCAACAAGCGCATCGTCCAGAAATTGGCGGCGTACACCTGGGGAGTCTTTGACCAAGTCGAGGTCCTCCGGGGAGAACACCGTGGTGCGCATCACCCCCAACAAGTCCTTTGTCCGAGCGAGTTTTTGGCGGTTTACCTGCACCTTGTTGCGCCCCACCCTTGCCAGCTCGGCCTCGATGAGCACTTCTCGCCCATCGTCGTGAACAACAGTTGCCCGAATGATGGCCGAGTTGGAGCCTGTGCGGATCATTGCTTCGTTGGGTACGCCCCGAAAACTTTTTAGCGTTGCTAAAAACGACAACGCTTCGGTGAGGTTCGTTTTACCTTGACCGTTGTTTCCAACAATTGCGGTGACGCCGTTGGTGAGAGAAATGGTTGCGTTGGCGTAGTTACGAAAATTAGTGAGTTCCAGGTGTTGAATAATCACGCTTGCGCCACAACAAACAAGTTATGTGGTGAGGCGTTGCGGCATTACCAAGTACAGATACTCGTCGGCCCCAACACCACGAAGGACAGCGGGCTTAATCGGGTCTGTGGTTTCAATGGTGATCTCGTCGCCGCTCACCGCTTCGATGCCTGCGGCCAAATACTCCGGATTAAAACCAACAATTACTTCCGACCCAACGAGTGTTGCGTCCAGTTCCTCCACAGTGTTACCCACATCCTGTGTAAGCACGACGAGTCGCAACGAAGTTGCGGTCATCTCTAAACGAACAGGAGTTGTTTCGCGCGCCAAAATGCGACAACGACGAATTGCTTCGAGCAACGGCTCGCGCGCTGTTGTTAGTTTGTTTGGGTAGCTCGGCTGAATGAGTTGGCGATAGTTGGGAAACTCGACTGCAAGCAGGCTGGTGGACAACGATGCGTTGCCGACGCGGAATGTTGCGCGGTTTTCTTCTAAACACAATGTGACGTCGCCGCCAGCGCCGAGCAAACGGTTCAGTTCGCCAAGTGCGCGGCCCGGAATAACCACTTTTTGCCCATGTCCGAGCACGGTTGTGCCGGGTAGATCGCGAACAGCCAAGCGGTACGAGTCGGTTGCAACAAGGCGCAAACCTTCCAGTTCGGCTGCCATCAATACGCCTGTAAGGGCAAGGCGCTGCATGTCGACGCTTGCTGCACGAACAACCTGGCGCAAGGCCTCGGCGAGAACAGGCGCCGAAAGAGTTACTGGTGGTGCGCTGGCTACGGCGATTGTTGGGAAGTCGGTAACAGCAAACGTAGACACCGTGAATTGCGAGCGGCCCGCACTGATTGAAACATCCTCACCAGTTGTTTCGACCGTGATTTTTCCTTCACCCATCGAACGGACGATGTCGCTCATCAGTTTTGCGCTGGCAACCACTACCCCGTCACCTTGACCACCAACTGGCAAAGTGAATTGCACAGACAAATCGTTGTCGGTGCATGACAGTTGAAGTTCGTCGCCGATTACTTGCATTCGAACACCTGACAACGCGGGCATGGCATTGTTGCGGGTAGATGCAACACGTGCAGTTGCGCTGAGCGCTTCTGCAAGAACTTCTCGTTCGACTCTGAATTTCATGACGTCACCCCTGGCATCTGTGCTTTTAGTGTTGTTTGTGGATGGATATATAAAGGTCTAATAACAGTAATAAGGGTTGTGGATTGTGGATGAAGTGGTGCAAACCCAAATGCAGCAACGAAACGTTGCACACACACAACCCACCCGCGCAACACATCTTGCACGGTTGTAGTTATTCGAGCGGTGTACAACCAAGAGTTATCCACTAGTTGTCCGCCCTTCGTCCACACGGTTGTCCCCATGGCAGTTACGACGTCTTGCACTTCTGAACAAGTTCTGTCACTTGGTCGTACACCTGTTTGCGTTCGCTCATCATTCGTTGGGTTTTGTCAACGGCATGAATCACCGTGGTGTGGTCGCGGCCGCCGAACAACCTGGCGATTGCCGGGTAGCTCAAGTCGGTGAGTTCACGGAACACATACATTGCTGTCTGTCGGGCCTGAACTAGCGGTCGTTGGCGGTTCTTGCCACGCAGTGCCTCCACGTCGAAACCAAGGTGGTCGGCGATCTCGGCCAACAACTGCTCGTCGGTTCGTGGCTTCACAGCGGTGCGCGTGAGCAAGTCGGTGAGCAACTTTTGCGCCATTGGCACGTCCACCTGGGTTTTGTTGAGGCTGGAGTAGGCGGCCACCCGAATCAGGGCGCCCTCCAATTCACGAATGTTGGTGGTGACATTGCTGGCAATGAACTCGAGCACCTCATGGGAGACCATGTTCCGCTCTCGCTCGGCCTTGTTGCGCAAAATGGCCAAACGGGTCTCCATGTCTGGAGGCTGAATGTCGGTGATCAAACCCCAACGGAAG
Organism: Ilumatobacteraceae bacterium; assembly: GCA_036746695.1. Classification (GTDB taxonomy): domain Bacteria; phylum Actinomycetota; class Acidimicrobiia; order Acidimicrobiales; family Ilumatobacteraceae; genus UBA3006. The sequence continues at coordinate 1,061,023 of DAIODP010000001.1, forward strand.
CGGCCACGGAGGCGGTCCTCCAAGGTGGGGATGGCATCTGGAACACGGTCGGACGAGATAACTATTTGCTTGTTTGCGCCGTGCAACGAGTTGAAGGTGTGGAAGAACTCTTCTTGCAAACCTTCTTTGCCCTCCATGAACTGGATGTCGTCGATGAGCAGCACGTCAACTTCGCGATAGCGACGCTTGAAAGCAGCAATGGTGTTGCTTCGAATGCCGTCGACATACTCGTTCAAAAATGTTTCCGTAGAGACATAACGAACTTCGTAATGTGCGTAGTGCTGGTGAACGTAATAACCAATTGCGTGCAGTAGGTGGGTCTTACCCAACCCAGCCGAACCGTAAATGAACAAAGGGTTGTAGGAGCGGCCGGGTGTTTCTGCAACACGCTGAGCGGCAGCCAAAGCAAATTGGTTGCTGGTGCCTTTCACGAACGTTTCGAAGGTGTAGCGAGGGTTCAGTCCAACCGCTGTGCCTTTGCCCGTGCGGCTTTTCAGGGTGAGCGACTCGGTGCTGGGTTTCTCGGCGATTTCGGTATTGAGCTGGGCCGGCAACTCTTGGGGCACCACCTCGTTGCGCAACTGCTCCAAAACATCTTCCGAGGTATTGGTCTGGACATCGATCAGCAGTTGGCGCTCGCTTGCCCCAACCTCGTTCAGCGCATCGCGAACGAGCGACATGTAACGGGTGAGAATTCGCTCGCGCACGTAGGTGTTTGGCACCTGCAGGCGAAGGCTCATCTTGTCGTCGTCAACCGCCACTGCATCGTTGAAGGTGGAAAACCAGACGGCCTCCGAGACCTGAGCGCGAAGCACCTGAGCAGTTGCCCGCCACACGTCATTGTGGTCATCAACATGAGTTTGTTGTTCCATAAAAATCCTTTAATGCCTTTCGGCCGAGAGCACACTGTAAAAACTTTTTGCTGCTATGGCCCTGTGCCACAACCGCTTTGGTAACCGTCCACAACACTGTCCACAGGGTGTGGACAGCCCCACCCGAACGAGGTGGGGACAGCGAAGGTAGCAGGTTTTCCACAGGCGGAAAAAACCGAGATTCCCCTGTAGAGTGCAAGCCGTTGTAGTCCTAGCGGCTGGCCACCAGGTTTAGTCGTCTCACCAAGGAGGCGTGCGTGAAACGCACTTTCCAGCCAAGTAATCGTCGTCGTTCCAAGAAGCATGGCTTTCGCCATCGCATGAGCACCCGTGCGGGCCGTGCCATTTTGAAGTCGCGCCGCGACAAGGGCCGTCACCGGCTCTCGGCTTGATCGGCCGAATTCGCCAACGGGAGGTCTTCTCCCGACTCTCCAAAGAGGGAACATATGTTCGCTCTAGTGGTCTGTGGTGTTCGATGATGATCGATCCAACGCTTTCCTCCCCCCATATTGGCTATGCCATTGGCCGGTCGGTAGGTGGTGCCGTGCAGCGAAACCGCGTAAAACGTCAGCTTCGGGCCCTTTTCTCCGCCCGCGAGGCCCAATTGGAGCCCGGTTGGTACCTCATTGGCGTCCAGCGTTCGCTTGCAGGGGCCTCGTTTGAGCGTCTTTCTCAGGCGGTAGACGCCCTTCTTGGGAAAGTGGCCCAAAAGCCATGAACCTCTCCCACCACCAATGTGAGCAACACACCACTATCGGTGATAAGGCCCAACACACCATGTTGCGGGCCATTCGCTGGTACCAGTCGCTTCGGCCTGGGCACCCATCGCCCTGCAGGTTCTTTCCCTCCTGTTCCGAGTATGCCTATGAGGCAATCGAAACCTATGGCCCCCGCAGTGGTGGCTGGCTGATGGTCAAGCGGCTCTCCCGCTGCCGACCCTTTGGCCCGTCGGGGTTCGATCCTGTCCCAAACGCCGAGGGTATTGACCAGAATCCCTCTACCGTCAGGGGCACTGTTGACGTCCCCCTAGAAAGCCGCTAACCCAAATGTTTGAATACGCCGCTCGCCTCATAGACATTTTTTACTCCTGGACACACAGTTACTCGGCAGCCTTCGGCCTTGTTGCCGTGGTGGTGATGTTGTTGATCACCCCACTCACACTGAAAAGCACCAAGGGCATGCTGGAGATGCAGCGCCTGCAACCCGAGATGCGACGTCTCCAAAAAGAATTTAAAGGCGATCGCCAAAAACTGAACGAATCAATGATGAAGTTGTATCAGGAACACAAAGTGAACCCGATGGCTTCGTGCTTGCCAATCGTTGCGCAAATGCCGGTGTTCATCATCATGTTCCGTGCAATCAGCGGGTTGACTGCGCGCGAAGACGGCTTGTTTGTTCCGAAGTATCTCAACGAAGACTCCGAGCTATATCTGTCGCTCGTCGGCAAATCAAAAATGGTTTCTCTTGGCTTAGACCTTGCGCAAACCCCGATCGATGCAGTGCGTGATGATTTTGCATCCGGGTTGTTATACATCGCACTCGTTGCGGCATTGGCCGGGTTGTACTTTGTTCAACAAAAGATGGTTGCCTCGCGAACAGTGAGCCCAACCATGTCGGCAACTCAGGCCAAGGTAATGCAGTATTTACCGGTTGTTTTTGCGGTATTTCAGCTGATTTTGCCCACCGGTTTGATCGTTTATTACATGGTGCAAGCACTCGTTCGCATTGTGCAGCAGTACTACATCACCAAGCGTTTTTATGGACACGAGGGTTCGCTTGGTCGGCAGGCACAAGCGGCCAGCAGCGAAGCGCATGAGATGTCCAAAGACGACAAAAAGAATAAGGCGAAGTCGGCAGCAAAAGAAACCACCGATCTCAACGAACCATTTGTGAGCAAGCGTGTTACTGCTCCAAAGAATAAACCAAACACACCATCAACTCGTCGCCCGCAACCTCCTGGAAAAAATCGCAGTGGTTCAGTGCAACGCAAACCAAAGAAATAATGAGGACGTCTAATGGAATGGGTAGAAACCACCGCTGAAACAATCGAACTTGCAAAAAGTTTGGCACTCGACCAATTGGGTGTTGCTGAAGATGATGCCGAGTTTGAGGTAGTTGAGGAACCAAAACAAGGATTGTTTGGTCGCACGCGAGGCGAAGCACGAGTGCGTGCTCGAGTGCGCCCGAATACCCCACGCGGCAAAAACGAACGTCGTGATCGTGGGCCAAAGCGAGCACCTCGTGCCGCTGGCGAAGGCAGCAATTCGCGTCGAGGCCCCAAGTCGGGCTCCGACCGACCAAAGCGCGAACCACGCCCACCACGCGAAGAGCGTGCTCCTCGCACAGACATGCCACCTGTTGACCCAGCCACTGTGAGCGTTGCAGCCACCACATTTTTAAATGGACTGCTGGCCGCAGCAAGCCTCACTGGTTCGGCACAGGCAACCGTTGCTGGCGAAGACATTGATATCAACGTGACCGGCGACGAAGTAGCAATGTTCGTGGGGGCAAAGGGTGCCACGCTGATGGCAATCCAGGATCTCACACGTGTTGTGAGCCAACGCAGGCTTGGCGACCACGAAACGCATCTCCGCGTAGATATTGCGGGTTATCGCGAAAAGCGCCGCGAGGCGCTCAGCAGGTTTGCGCACAAGGTTGCAGCCGACGTCGTTGCCAGCGGACAACCGCGTGTTCTCGAGCCAATGAACTCGGCCGATCGAAAGATTGTTCACGACTCGCTTGTTGAGGTCGCCGGAGTCGAGACTCGCTCGCAGGGCCAAGACCCACATCGCCGTGTTGTGGTTGCCGTTGCTGGCAGCGACAGCGAATCTGACGACTGATTTTGCCCCATTGGCCCGATGAGTAATCCGGCCACACATCCAGGCTTACTGCAGGTATTGGGCGACGCCCAACGAATAGGGGCCCTTGGTAGCGCACCCCTTGCCGAAATCATTACCCACGCAGCGGCGTTTGCCGACGCTCTCCCCCAGTCGACCCTTAGCTGCATCGACTTGGGTAGCGGGGCCGGGGTCCCGGGCCTGGTCATTGCCGTCATTCGACCAGAGATGCAATTGACGCTGGTAGACCGGCGAGCAAAACGAACCGATGCCCTGTTGCGCGCCGTTCGGGTACTTGGGGTGTCCGACCGGGTGCGGGTGCTCTGCGCCGACGTGGAAGAGGTCGTTTCCCAACCCGAACACCTCCACGGTTATGACGCCGCATGTGCGCGAGGGTTCGGCCCACCTCAACAGACGCTGGCCTGGGCTTCTGCGTTGGTTCGATCGGGTGGGTCAATCGTAGTCAGTGAACCACCACCAGGCAGCCCAGACCGTTGGGCCAACATCAACCTCGGCTTATTCGGGGTGTCTAGCCCTGAACGGCTGGGACCAGTGGCAATGTTCCACGTGGAACATTAACCACCCCATCATCTACCAACTCAGCCCCACACCACCAATGTTCCACGTGGAACATCATCCCCCAACCTTGCGGCAACTAGGGGTATTCTGTTCTCACGATGATCAGCACAACAGCAGCCTCCGGAGGTCCAAAGCCCACGCCGCGTATCATCGCCATGGCCAATCAGAAGGGCGGTGTGGGTAAAACCACCACCACCATCAATCTGGGTGCTTGTCTGGCAGATCAGGGATATCGGGTCTTGTTGGTGGACTTGGACCCGCAAGGCAATGCCTCAACTGGCTTGGGGCTGAATACCCGTGAGATGGAAACCAGCATTTATGACGTCCTGCTACACGAGACCCCCCTTGAGGATTGCCTCGAGGCAACTGCGGTAAAGAATTTATTTGTTGCTCCATCAAACCTGGATTTGGCCGGTGCCGAGATCGAGCTGGTGCCGGTCATGGGTCGCGAAACCCGCCTTAAAAAAGCAATCGCTGCGATTATCGACCAATTCGACTATGTGCTCATTGACTGCCCACCGTCTTTGGGTTTGCTCACCGTGAACGGGCTCACCGCGGCAAACGAAGTGATCGTGCCCATTCAGTGCCAGTACTACGCCCTTGAGGGCTTGGGTCAGTTGCTTCGTAACGTCGACCTCGTCAGCCGCAATCTCAACCCAGGACTGGGTGTCAGCACCATTATTTGCACCATGTTCGACACTCGAACCAAGCTGTCGAGCGATGTGGTTGCTGAAGTTCGGGAACATTTCGGCGACAAAGTCTGTCAAGCCGTTATCCCCCACAACGTTCGTTTGGCCGAGGCTCCGTCCCATGGCAAACCAATCACCACGTTCGACCCTTCATCCACTGGCGCAAAGGCCTACCGAGCAGTTGCATTGGAGGTGAGCGGTGGCGCGCCGGAGCGGGCTCGGTAAAGGTCTTGACGCTCTTATTCCTGGTGGGTCGCAAGCCCCGGCGGGGACAAGCGGCGGAAATGGTGTAGGGCTGCGCGATATTGCAGTCGACCTTATCCACCCAAACCCAAACCAGCCACGCGTTCATTTTGATGAGGCTGCGCTAGCCGAGCTCAGTGCCTCGATTGCCGCCATTGGGGTATTGCAACCAATCTTGGTCCGACCAAGCGGCGAAAAATTTGAATTGATCGCAGGGGAGCGCCGATGGAGGGCGGCCCGAAGCGCCGGACTAACAGTGATTCCCGCGATTGTGCGGGTTACCGATGACGTCTCATCTGTTGAGCAGGCACTTGTTGAAAACCTTCATAGGCAAGACTTAACACCACTAGAAGAAGCGGCCGCCTACCAACAGTTGCTCGAAGACTTCAACATGACTCACGAACAGGTAGCCACGAAGGTGGGCAAAAGTCGTTCGGCAATCACTAACGCAATTCGCCTCTTGTCGCTTCCAGCCTCAATTCAACAATTGCTCGCAGACGGTCGCTTGTCGGCTGGGCACGCAAAGGCTTTGCTTGGCACGCCCGATAGGGCAAAACAGGAAAGCCTTGCCCGACAGGCAGTGGATTTGGGGTGGACAGTTCGAGGGATTGAGGATGCGGTTCGAGGCACGACCTCGCCGTCGACTTCACCATCGACTTCGCCAAACAAACCGCAACCAGTTGGGAAGTCGGCGTCTAAAGGAAGCATCTCCACCCTTCGCGAGCCAGGCTTACATGAACTAGAAGAATTGTTGTCGGAGCATTTACAGACATCAGTTTCGGTGACCATGAGCGGTAAGCACGGAAAAGTTGTCGTTGAATTTGCCGACCTCACTGATTTGGAGCGCATTTACCGATTGATGACCGAAGGTCCAGTCGACAACAACTGAAATTACCTCAGGCTGTTGTAGAGCATCAGCGTCAACCTACACAACAGGTTCTACACAGCCTGTGGACAACTCTGTGGATAACCAACAGGATAACCCTTTATCCAGAAAAATGGTGAGGGAGAGAACGCTCTCGGTGCCTTATTCGGCGCGGGCGAGAGGGTTACGACACCATGCCTCGATGGCACGGGCAATGCTGGGGATGACCTCGTTTTCCTGCAGCCGAAGACCAAGTAGACAAATTGCCGCAGGCATGATGGTTTCACGAAGAACAGGCAGCCTTGAACCAGTAGTTACGACCACCGGCGTTCCGACGGTGGAGAGGTGATGTTGCAATTCGGCGGCGAGCAAATAACCACCCGGCGAGATTGTTGTATCGGATTGATAAAACAACACAGCCTCTTGTTCGTCATCACATAAAGAAATTGCAACATATACGTCTGCTTGAAACGCATTAGCTGTTCGCGCATGCGCGCGCTCGTCGACCGACTCAACCAGCGCAACTTCATACGAAGCATTTCGCATTGCACGCACAACACCCCGAGCAACGTCTGCTGCTGCACCAAAATGCCCAACAACAATTCGATGCCCGGAACTGGACGCAATGTTGTCGCGAAGTATTTCATATTCGCGAACACTCACTACTCCAGGGCCTTCACCGCTCTGCCCACTTATACGATCGAGTGCTTGCAATGTTTCCTCGCCACAAACACCGTCGGCAACAAGCCCGTAGTTCAGTTGAAAGTCACTTAATGCGGCAACGGTTTTCGGGCCCAAGATTCCGTCAACACGACCACAATGAAAACCAAGTTTTGCCAACGTGGTCTGCAACAGTTCAACATCGTCTCCACGCAATTGTGGTGAGGTGAGATACAACAGCCGCGATCCAAGCAACCACGACGATTCAACGAGCAATGTCCACGTGTTGGTGTCGCACACTCCGTCTGCTGGCAAACCGCGCAATTGTTGAAAACGTGAAAGTGCTTCTGCCGTTGCATCGCAAAAGAAACCAAGATCAACCTTGGTTACGTCAAGAAATCGGGCGGCACCCAACCGGCGTTGTATTCCAACAACAACTTCGGCGCGCTGTCCGCGCGCTAGTGGGAAGCCGGAAGAAATTCTGCAAGCTCCTGCAACAACTGGCTTTTGCCCTTGGCGCCAACAAGGCGCTTGGCTGGTTCGCCGTCTTTAAACACAATCAGAGTTGGAATACTCATCACGCTGAAACGCATTGCGATGTCACCGTGATCATCCACATTAAGTTTCGCAATGGAAAGCTTGCCTGCCTGCTCGGTCGCAATTTCTGCAAGCACCGGTGCGATTGCTTTGCAAGGCCCACACCACTCGGCCCAAAAGTCAACCAGAATCGGGGTATCTGACGACTTGATGGTCTCGTCAAAATTTCCTGTCGTTAAAGTCAGAATTGATTGCGCCATGATGTTTGTCCTTTTATGTAGTGAGGAAATGGTAGCCACTAAAAGGGCAGACCAGCTTGATTTACTGCTGTGGCACAAGCCCCGCTAAGCGTGTTGTGCTTCTAGCCAACGCTCGCAATCTATTGCCGCCATGCAACCAGACCCAGCAGCGGTGATTGCCTGTCGGTACACATGGTCTTGCACATCGCCACACGCAAACACACCAGGAATGTTGGTGTAGGTAGACCCTGGTTGTGTGGTCAGATATCCGCTGTCGGCCATGTCGAGAACGCCCTTGAATAAGTCGGTGTTTGGTCGGTGCCCGATTGCGACGAACACTCCGGTGACTGGAAGCGTCGATACAGCACCATTGACGGTGTCGGTAACTTCAACACCTTCAACTTTTTCTTGGCCAAGAACCTTTGTCACTTGAGCGTTCCACAAGAACTCGATTTTTTCGTTGGCAATCGCACGGTCTTGCATGATTTTTGATGCACGCAAGGTGTCGCGTCGATGGATCAGCGTGACTTTGGATGCAAACTTGGTGAGAAACTGTGCTTCCTCTAGCGCCGAGTCACCACCACCAACTACAGCAATGTGTTGATTGCGGAAAAAGAAACCGTCACACGTGGCACACGTTGAAAGACCATGGCCAATCAAACGCTTCTCTTCTTCAAGGCCAAGCATGAGCGACTGGGCGCCTGTGCTCACAATGATGCTGTCGGCTGTGTATTGCGTGTCGCGCACCCACACCCGGAACGGGCGCTGTGAAAAGTCCACCTTGGTCACTTTCTCGGTGAGAAACTGCGCACCAAACCTCATTGCCTGTTCGCGACAACGCATCATCAACTCTGGCCCCATGATGCCTTCGGGGAAACCAGGAAAGTTTTCTACCTCGGTTGTCAACATCAATTGGCCACCTGGCTGATCCGATGTGGATGACGGTTCGCCTTCAATAACCAGTGGGGCCAAACTTGCTCGCGCGGCATAAATAGCGGCCGTCAGGCCGGCTGGGCCCGAGCCAATAATAAGAACGTGGTGATGGGAGGTAACAGTCATGAGTGAACTTCCTTGTTCGTAACGAGGGTGTAAAGCGAAATCTAGTCGCGCGGGCTGCGTTGGCGCATTGACAGCGCGCCAAGTACAACAAATATGGCGCCGATGATGAAGTAGCTAGCCCATACTGCGGTGTCGCGGGACCACCAAATGTCCAGCAACGAATTGAGAGCACGCATCAACCCAATCAAGAAGATGACACTGACAAACAGCACGCCGACAATGGCCATCGTCCCAAAAATGAGCGCCCGCAGAACGACGACAGCGGGCTTTGTGGTGCGATCGCGAACAAACGCAACAAAGCTGTCGATGGCGTCCACCACGCTGGTGGCCCAGTGCGGGTCGGTAAATGGGTTGGACGGCATGTTTTTAGGCTAACCCTCTACGAAGGTGACCCCTGCCAACACTCCTTGATATTGGTTGTTGGCGCTGCATTGTGGGCTGGGGCCCACTTCGCGCAATGCAATCAATATGAATTGGGAGGGTTCTGTAATTAGAAAACTGGAACCTTTGCGAACGGTGTTGTAGCCACCCACCAACCTTTGCCCCCACGCCTCAAACGCTGTTGGGGCAGTGTCGTTTGCGCCAAAAACATCGATGGCCCATGGGGCGTTTTTCATTCCCACGCGAAGCGTTCCTGTTGCGGGGCGCGAAAGCTGCAACAACAAACCAACATATTCTTTGCTACCAAAAAACTGATTCGCGTAACAGGTGGTCGACCAAGTGGTTTCCGGGTTGCCGTCGAGCAAGTTTGGAATAAGCGATTCGTTTTCTTCGCCGTCGTCGCCATTTGGGTCGTAACTTGTTAACGAAACGATAGAAAGTGGCGCTGCCTCTACCGGTGCTGGCGCTTCAATCTCCACCGGAACTGTTTGTGTTGTGTTGTCGGACAACCGCCACACAACTGCGGCCGCAACAACACCAAGCACCGCCAACAAGACGAAGAGCCTGCGTGTTTCAACACGGGCCCGACGACGACTGCGGTTTTGTGATGGCGCACGTTGGGTTCGTTGCACAATGTGCGGGTCGCCAAGCGAACTCGGTTTTTTGGTTCGTGCTGTTTCAACCGGCGCAACTTCCAGCACCTCGGTGATGTCGTGCTCAATGATCGAATCTTCGAGTGCGCCAGCAGTTTCTTTCCCGGTGGCATATCGGTGGTCGGGGTTGCGGGCAAGCAGTGTGTGGATCACTTTCACCAATTGCGGTGCAAGCGATGGGCGCAGCCTTCCAAGATCGGTAGGTTCACGTTGCAGTCGCGCAAGAGCGGTGTCGGCATCAGATTCACCAACAAACGGGACACGCCCCGCAAGGCACTCGTACAACACCAACCCGAGCCCATATAAATCGGCTCGTCCATCCAATGGTTTTCCGCGAACTTGTTCGGGAGACAAATACTTTGCAGTGCCCATCATGATGTTGTCGTTGGTGAGGTCTGCATCGGTGGAGTCCAACGCTTTGGCAATTCCGAAATCTGCCAGCAACACCTTTCCATCTGGCGTGATCAAGATGTTGCCGGGTTTAACGTCGCGGTGAATCAAACCCTCGCGGTGCGCCTCATCGAGGGCAGACGCAACGGAAGTTCCGATGTGCACGGTGAGGTTTGGTCCGAGGCGTTTTTGTTTGTCCAGCAAATTGCGCAAACTTTTGCCTTGCACGTACTGCATAATGACCGCTTGTCTGCCGTTGAATTCGATGCAGTCGTACACGGCCACAATGTTTGGGTGCGAAAGCTTTGCGCACGCAATTGCTTCTCTGCGAAAACGCTCAGCCACCTGTGCGTCGTTGGCTAAGTGAGGCTTCAAGAGTTTTACAGCAACTTTTCGGTCAAGAAAAGTGTCGACTGCCATCCACACTTCGGCCATTCCGCCACGGTCGATGTAATGATCAAGTCGGTAACGACCGCCTATGAGGCCAAGGGAAGATTCATCTATAGACATCGCTGTCACGCGACGCTAGTGCTGAAACCCCTTGTGTTTGAGGGATATCCGCTACTTGGAGTGAAACGTCACTCCGATAGTTCCCTTGCCGGTGTGTGCACCGATGATTGCACCAACGTCACCCACGACGATGTCGCCCTGGTGCACTGCACGTAGTGATGCAACTAAATCATCCACGTCGTCACACTGAGCGTGAAGAACCGCAAGGTTTTCGATTGGTCCAGCATTTTTCACTTGATCCACAAGAAATGCCAGGGCTTTACTGCGGGTTCGCTGCTTTCCACCTTCTGCGATTTTTCCCTCTTCAACGGTGATGATTGGCTTAATGGAAAGAGCCGAGGCAAGCATTGCCTTGGCGCCACCAATGCGGCCACCCTTTTTCAGGTTTTCAAGGGTGTCGAGAGCGCCCCACAACTTGGATTTGGCAGCGAGACGGATACCCAACTCGGCCACTTCGTCGAGCGATGCGCCGCTTGCGGCAAGCTTCGCGCATGCAACGGCGGTGATGCCTTGGCCCATTGACGCCGATCGGCTGTCCACAATGCGAACTGGGATGTCACCCGCAACTGCCTTGGCTGCGAGGTCCGCGCTTTGCATGGTTGCGGAGAGGTCTGAGGACAACGCGACAACAACGATTCCGGTGGCGCCTTCGCTGGCAAGTTTACGAAACTCGGCTTCAAATTGTCCTGGAGAAGGGGCTGCGGTTTCGGGCAAGGTGGGCGAACTGCTGCACATATTCCAAAATTCGGCGACGGTGAGATCCTGTCGGTCGATGTATTCCTTGTCGCCGAAGCGAACAGATAGTGGCACCACTCCAATGCGGTGCTCGTTTACCAATTGCTGAGGAAGGTCGCTTGCGCTGTCGGTGATAATACGTACGGTCATGTTTTTATTGTAGTGCAGGATGCTTTCGTACTGCCTGCGCGCGTTTGCGGGCACGCCAGTGTGCAATCCACCAGGACATCAAAATCAATATGGCCGCTCCCGTTGCCACCTGGCCAAGCCCCGCAAGTGCACTAACTCGAGCGGTCAAGCGAGTTGGCTGTCCAACCTGTGTGAGCCCATCCGGCGTAGTCAAAATCACATTGAGTGGGAAACTGCCGTTGGCGCGAGCCTGCACGGGAACAACAACATCGAGTGCCGAGTTGGGCGCAATGGTGACAATCTGTGGCCCCTGTGGAAACTGCAATTTGGCACTTGCCAACTCGACCTTGACGCTGAGTGAAACCGCCGATTCGTTTCGCACTTGCAAACGTAAGTCGCTTAATTTGCTGCCGAGTGTGAATGTCAACGAATCGGGAACACTCACCATGAGGCGGAGCGCCCGTAGTTGACCACGAAGACCTTTTACATAACGCGCAAATCCATCGGCGTCGAGCGTGTCGGCACGTGTTGCAAGCAACGATGATTTCCACAAGACATGTTGTGGCGCGTCGGGAGGCAGCATGGTGGAAGTTGATTGCACTTCTCCGCGAAGTTTCACAATCAGATCTTTCGATGCTGCAAGATCAACACGAGTTGTACGCGGCAGAACAACAGCGGTTGTATTTTCGTCGACAAGTGATGCAGTAGAAAGCCCAACTATGTCCAACTGTGGCGCACGGTCGAGCGCTAGTAACAACGGGACCATGATGGTTCGGTCTGGCAGTGCCCCCGATGTGCTGGAGAGCAACAGCTGTCGCTCGTTTGGTTTGCCGCCGGCCAACAAAATTTCTTGTTGTTGTGCAACTATTTCGGCAGCCAGGGCAAACGACTGTTGCACGGGATTGCGGTAGAGCCCGGACAAGGTTTTTGCGAAGCCTGGGTCGGATACACGAATCGCCAAAGAATTTTCGTCCGCCGATTTGTATGGCTTCAAATAGCTGTCGAGTGTGCCTATTGACGCTGCAGCCTGCGGCGTAAAGACCACCGATTGGGCACCAAACTCGCGCAGAAGTTTCATTCCGTCGTCGTCCACGAGAGTACGACTGAACCACACAGTGTCAGAGACATCACCTTCGCCGTTGTTCATGTCAAGCACCGCTCGACCACGCTCAAGCTGTTCGGCAAATTCGACCTTCAGTAAAGATCTGCTGGCGCTGGAAGGATCGAAAGAAACAAACGTATTGGTAAGCAGTTCATGTGCGGCAAGGAGGGGTGTTAGTTGTGTGAGAAGTGCAATGTCGGCGGGGTCGGATGATCGGCCCAAACCTTCAAGCAACTCGGGCGCCATGTGGAGCGACAAGGGCGCGGCGCCCACCGACAGCACCGCAATCAAATTTGCCAACTGTGTGCGAACCCCATCGCCAATTTGGATCGACCCATCCGGTTGTAATGCGAGTGGAGTGTTGACATCTGCAATTACTGAAACCGGCAATTGTTCAATGGTGCTGCGTGGGTCGACGTAATTGACGAATGTGTTTAATCTGGCCACGACAACATCTTTTTGAATGACCGAGAGCACAACCGGATAAATGCCGTCTTGCTCCAAGTTGAGTGCATTAATCCTTCCTGTGCTTGCGAACAGTGACACAAAGTCGCCGGCTGCGGTGAGTTCAAGATCTCTGATCCGGCTGTCCACCTGGTCTACTGGGCGTGCGGCCGGTCCGGTTGTTGATGTTGCGAACAAGCGAACCTCGTTGCGAGTAACAAGTGGAGGAAATACAGCAACACGAACCACCGCCGTACTGTCGGTCAAGACGGATTCGCGAACGGCGCCGTCGGGCAATGCAAAAACAAAACGAAATTGTCGTCCGGGAGCAACGTTGAAGTTCTGTCCGACAAGGGTCATGTCAAATGGCTGTGGGGCTGCTCCATGAGCGACGGTCGGCGCAAGCGAAACACCGACAAAGCACAGCACTGCTAGGCGCTTCCACCTGCGGCCACTCCTATTCATTGGCGTGCTCCATTGGTTCCATTCTCTCAGTATTTGGTGTAGCGCGCTTTGCACATCGACAGCACGGCCTAACCTCAATATGGTGATCCCAGAACGCTTTGCACCAGTCTTGGCAGAACTTGCCCCTCTTGCCAAACGGTTCAGGGAGGCCAACGCTCGGTTGTATTTGGTTGGTGGCACCGTGCGCGACTTGTTGCTTGATCGGGCAACGGGGGAGCTGGACTTTGATCTCACCACCGACGCGCTTCCCGAGCAGACAAAGAAAACTGTTTCTGGTTGGGCCGACGCGGTGTGGACCGCAGGCGAGCGGTTCGGCACTATCTCGTTGCAAAAAGATGGACGAACCTACGAGATAACCACTCACCGCGCCGAGGCGTATTCGCCAGACTCACGTAAACCCGACGTGCAGTTTTCGATCGACATTGGCACCGATTTGTCGCGACGCGATTTCACGGTAAATGCGATGGCACTCGAACTCACCGCAGACGCACCTGAATTGGTGGATCCGTTTGGAGGCGTGGCCGACTTGTTGTCGAAAACATTGCGCACGCCGCTGTCACCAAGCGAGAGTTTCTCCGACGACCCGCTGCGCATGATGCGCGCTGCACGTTTCATGTCGGCGCTGCAACTGCAACCCGTGCCCGAACTTGTGGACGCTGTTCGCGCTATGCACGAGCGACTCACCATTATTTCTGCCGAGCGCGTGCGCAACGAGCTGGATCGATTGATGGTGACCGACCACCCAAGTCTTGGTTTGTGGTTCTTGGTCGATACCGGCCTTGCCGAACACTTCTTCCCCGAATTGCCGGCGATGAAACTGGAACAAGATCCAATTCATCGACACAAAGACGTACTGACGCACACGTTCGCCGTTGTTGAAAATGTGCGTCGGGATGCTGCGCCGCAATTTGATTTTCGTATCACACGACTCGCGGCATTGTTTCACGACATCGGTAAACCAAAAACGCGTGCTTTTGCCGATGGCAAGGGCGTGACCTTTCACCATCATGAGGTGGTTGGGGCACGCATGGCAAAAAAGCGTCTACTTGCCATGCGTTATTCAACCCAAGATGTTGAGGCAATCACCGAACTTGTTGCGTTGCACTTACGTTTTCATACATATCAAATGGGGTGGAGCGACTCGGCAGTTCGACGTTATGTGCGCGATGCCGGCCCGCTCTTGACAGAACTGAACGTGCTTACTCGCTGCGATTGCACCACTCGCAACGAAAAGAAAGCGTTGATGTTGTCAAAAAGAATGGATGAGTTGGAAGAGCGGATTGCCGAACTTGCAAAAAGCGAAGAGATCGCAGCGCTGCGACCAGAGATGGACGGAGCACAGGTGATGGAGCACCTTTCGTTGTCGCCCGGCAGGCAGGTGGGTGCCGCACTTAATTTTTTGATGGACATCCGACTCGACGAGGGCGAGCTTGGTGCAGAGGAAATTCGGAACCGACTGGATGTTTGGTGGGCTGCTCAGCAGAAATAGCCGAGCAGTGACTATCGTGCGCGGGTATGAATCGGTATCGACGACCGAAGGGTTGGCTGAGCGCGCTCAGCATCACGAACGACAGCGGTGAAGTTGTTGGCGGCATCGTCGACCACCGGCTTTCGCGTCGTGCACTCATTAATGAATATCGACGAGGCCGGCTTCGTCGTGATCAAGTGTGCGATGCACACCCAGAATTATTAAGAGCAGCACGAAACTTTGGTGACGCAACAACCGTCCAGTGCCCCATCTGTCAGGTATCTAACGTGGTGTTGGTGACGTATGTGTTTGGGCCACGATTACCAAAGCACGGGCGGTGCATCACCCGACCCGACGAACTAGACCAATATCGACGACCGCAACACACTGCCTATGTAGTGGAGGCGTGCCATCAATGCGGCTGGCACCATTTATTGCGCTCGTTGCCCATGACCGATACGACGCCCATACAGGCAACGGGAACAAGCAACGAGGGATCTCTGTAACAGGGGTGTGGCACGCTCTCGTCGTGCCGATACGATCCAGAGTCCTTATCCACCCTGCCCCCTCGGGGGCTCCGGCTTCGGTCGGATCCGAAGGGAGTTAACGCAGTTATGCGTAATTACGAATTAATGGTCATTGTGAGCGGCAACCTCGAAGAGTCGGCCGCACACAACTGGATTAACACCATCACCAAAGCCGTTCAAGGCGTTGGCGGTGTTGTGCACGGAGCACCTAATTGGTGGGGCAAGCGTCGTCTTGCATACCCAATTAACAAACAAAACGACGGTTTCTATGCTGTGTTCAACATCATGGCTGCCGGCGGTGCACTCGACGAAGTCGAGCGCACATTGAAACTTGCGGACGATGTCCTCCGCCACAAACTTCTCCGTTTGCCAGATCAAGAAGCACAAAGCCGCGGCATGTCCGTTGCTGCTGTCTGATTGTTCAGCAATCCCACCATTTCATATACGTCACATAAGGAGATCTTGCTATGGCAGATAACACCATCACACTCGTGGGAAACCTCACGCGTGATCCCGAACTTCGGTTTACTACCACTGGTCGCGGCGTCGCATCATTCGGCATCGCCGTTGGTCGTCGCTATCAAGTAAATGGCGAGTGGCAGGAACAGACTTCCTACTTCAACGTCACCGCATGGGGTCAGCTCGGCGAAAATGCTGCCGCTTCACTCACCAAGGGTTCACGCGTTGTCGTCACCGGACGTCTCGAGCAGCGCGAATACACCACCCGTGAAGGTGACAAGCGCACCGCCATCGACGTTATTGCCGATGAACTTGGGCCAAGCCTTCGTTGGGCAACCGCACAAGTAGAGCGCACACCAAAGAGCGACGGCCAAGGCGGAGCACCACGTGGCTCTAACCCAGGCACCGAGCCAAGCCCATTCGACAGCGGCGAAGAACCGTTCTGAAATCTCTCTACCCACTCATCTCATAAAGGAACAATCACATGACCAGCAAAAAAAATAAAGAGCGCGCAGCGAAAGCTGCAATGCGCAAGTACAAAAAGCGTCCGAACGTATTGCATGCCGAGAAAGTCGGTTTTATCGACTACAAGGACATCAATCTGTTACAGCGCTTCATGTCCGATCGATCAAAGTTGCGTGCACGTCGCATGAATGGCAACACCGTTCAGCAACAGCGTGACATTGCATTGGCCGTTAAGAACGCGCGTGAAATGGCACTCTTGCCATACACGAAGCGCGTTGCATCGGCTCGTGCGCCACGCCGCGGTGAAGAGGACGGCGATTACAACGACCGCCCACGTCGTGGTCCTCGCGAGTCCCGCGAGAACCCAGAAGCCGCATTGATTGACAAGTACGCAGACATTGCCGGCCTCGATCCGGTTCTAGACGCAGACACCGACCAAGCAGTCGATGCAACCATCGCAGCAACAGAGGAGGCATAAATCATGAAGGTTCTTCTTCGTTCAGACGTCAACGGCGTAGGTCGCCGCGGCGACATTGTCAGTGTTTCGTCGGGTCACGCGCGCAACTTTTTGTTGCCAAATGACTTGGCAATCATTGCCACAGACGGTGCAGTTACACAGGCCACGTTGATGCGTCGCGCACGCGACTTGCGCGAAGCCGCCGACCGCGAGTCGGCCGTTGCAATTAGTAACGAACTGGCCAAGCACACCATCGTGATCAAGGCCAAAGCAGGCAACGAAGGTCGTCTGTTCGGTTCGGTTTCTGCAAACGACATCGTTGCAGCAGTACTGAATCAGACCGGCATGAATGTCGACCGCAAGGCCGTCACTATTGCCACAGCCATCCGTTCGCTCGGTGATCATCAGGTTTCTGTCGAAATGATTGGTGGCGTCACAGGCGTCATCAAATTGTCGGTGGTTGCCAAGTAGTAGGTAGTTCATAGCGTTCAACAGGCCACAACGGGCAAGGTAGTTGCATGTCAAATTCAGACGAGTATCGCAACGATTCACGCTCATCGTCTAGAAGCGCGCAACGAGTTCCGCCACACAACATCGACGCCGAAGCTTCGCTGCTTGGTGCAATGTTGTTGTCGCGCGATGCAGTTGGTGTCGCCCTCGAACGCGGTGTTCACCCCGACGAGTTTTACAAGCCTTCACATCGGCACATCTACGACGCCATTCGGTCGCTGAACACTGGCGGCGAACCCGTAGACCCGATCACGGTTGGCGACGAACTACGTCGTGCAGGCCTGCTTGAAACCGTAGGTGGTCTTGACGCACTGATGTTGTTGCAAAATGCGACACCAGCGATTACTAGCGCCGACCGTTACGCCAAGATTGTCCGCGAAACCGCAAGGCTTCGTCGACTAATTAGCGCAGCCTCTGACATTGCCGAGATTGCGTACAGCGAACCCGACGACGTAGACAAAGCAATTGACAACGCCGAAAGCAAAATTTTCGATGTTTCGGAAAGCCAGGTTGGAGACAACTCCGAGCGTGTCGACTTGCTCATCAAAAACGCAATGGACAAGTTGGAGGAGCGCTTCAACAACAAAGAGGTGATGAGCGGAGCACCAACTGGGTTCACCGACCTCGACCGAATTTTGCTTGGGTTGCAGCCCGGCACACTGAACATCGTTGGTGCTCGCCCCGCCATGGGAAAGAGCGCATTTGCGCTTGGCATTGCGGTGCATGTGGCCCAAGTGGTGCAGCAACCGGTGTTGTTTTTCTCACTTGAAATGGGCAAGGCAGAACTTGCCCAACGTATTCTTGCCAGCGAAGCGCGAGTGGACGGAACGGTTTTGCGCACTGGTCGTCCGAGCCCCAACGACTGGACGAAAATGGGCCACGCCGTGGGCAGGCTTGACATTCCGTTGATCATCGACGACAGCGCAGGCACCACCGTGGGCCAAATTCGGGCAAAAGCACGACGCATTTTCAGTCGCGAAGGCGCAATCGCATTAATCGTGATCGACTATTTGCAGCTGATGGGCGGCGATGGACGTCCCGAAAACCGACAGCTAGAGGTCAGCGAAATCAGTCGTAAGTTGAAATTGCTCGCACGTGAATTCAATGTTCCAGTGCTTGCCTTAAGTCAGCTCAGCCGCCAGCTAGAAACACGCACCGACAAGCATCCAACACTTTCCGACCTGCGCGAATCAGGCGCACTCGAGCAAGACGCCGACGTAGTGATGTTCTTGTATCGCGGAGAAATCTACGACCAAGATCCAAACCTGAAAGGTTTTGCCGAAGTCAACGTTGCTAAGCACCGTGCTGGCCCGCTTGGTTTGGCACGGTTGGCATGGCAGGCGGTGTACACCCGTTTCGAAAACTTGGCCACAGACCACTCCACTGATACTTCCCTCGGCGACTAAACATGTTTCTTGGCGAGGATTTGCTGGTGTGGTTGGTGCTGGCGTTTGGTGGGGCAATGCTGGTCGGCAACGTATTGGCACTTGTTCGACCACCGAGCAAACAACAAGATGACGCCGAATTAAATAAGGCGCCAGTCGGCCGAACAATTGCTATGGCCGTAATGGGGGGCATCGCAGCATTGTGGGCCCTCGTCAGTTTGATCAGCGGTTAACCGCAATCAATCAACCTTATTTATTTGCCCATTTCGGCTTGGCGCATGGTTTTCGGTAGGGTGCTCCGTTGTGATCCTGTCTGACATCAGCATTCGTGAAGCGCTAGGCGCCGGCCGCATTGTGATCGACCCGCTCGACGAATCGTGCATTCAGCCATCTTCGATCGACGTCAAGATCTCCAATCTGTTTCGTGTGTTCCGCAACCACACAGCACCAGTGATTGACGTCAAGAAGGATCTCACCGATCTCACCGAATTGATCGAAGTCCCGCTTGACGGTGTGTTCATGTTGCACCCAGGCGAGTTTGTACTTGGCTCCACCCTGGAGCGCGTTGCAATCGCCGACGACCTTGTTGCTCGTGTTGAGGGCAAAAGCTCACTCGGTCGTCTTGGGTTGCTCATTCACTCCACCGCCGGATTTATTGACGCCGGGTTTGATGGCCACATCACACTCGAGTTGTCAAACGTTGCCAACTTGCCAATCACGTTGTATCCAGGCATGAAAATTGGTCAAGTCAGTTTTATGAACATGACAACACCCGCAGCCAACCCGTACGGCAAAGGTGCTCACGGATCAAAGTATCAAGGGCAGCGAGGCCCTACGCCAAGTCGATATTTCGAAAACTTTCGTTAAGCGTTATTCGCCTGCAACAGGAACGCCCAAGGGCGCGCCACGTTCAGCAAGCATTCGCTCGCCGTTTTCAAGTGCGTCGAGCAAGTGAATAGCGATGTCGGCAACTTTTACCTCGTGCTCTTCTTTGCCCGCACCCTTCACGCCGTCGTCAAGCATGATGTAACAGAACGGGCATGCGGTGGCAACACGTGACGCGCCAGTAGAAATTGCTTCTGCTGCTCGTTCGTCGTTCACCTTTGTGCCGATGGTTTCTTCCATCCACATGCGGGCTCCGCCAGCACCGCAGCACATGCCCTGTGTTCCGTTGCGAGGCATCTCGACAACATCAACACCCTTGATCGAACTCACAACATTGCGAGGTGCAAGGTAGACATCGTTATGTCTGCCCAGGTAGCACGAGTCGTGATAGGTGATGCGCTCTTCGAGCGTTGCGTTACTCACATCGAGTTTGCCCGAGTCGATGAGGTGCTCCAACAACTGCGAGTGGTGAATCACTTCGTACATTCCACCAAGTTGTGGATACTCATTCGCGAGCGTGTTGAAGCAGTGTGGGCACTGCGTAATAATTTTGCGCACTCCCATTCCGTTCAGCATTTCAATGTTTGGCATCGCCAACATTTGGAAGAGGTATTCGTTTCCGCTTCGTCGAGCGCTGTCACCGGTGCACATTTCGCTTGGTCCAAGAATTGCAACGTCGACACCTGCGCGCTTCAACAGTTTTGCCATTGACTGCGTTACCTTCTTGTTCTTGTCGTCGAAGCTTCCTGCGCAACCAACCCAGTACAAGTACTCGTGGTTAAACGCCGCACCTGGATCGAGCACCTGCACGTCCAAGTCTTTTGCCCAGTCGCCACGCTCACCTTGGTTCATTCCCCAAGGGTTGCCCTGGTTCTCCATTGCGCGGTATGCGTTACCTAGTTCGGCCGGGAAGTCGCTTTCCATCAGTGCCAAATAGCGGCGCATGTCAAGGATCTTGTCGAGGATTTCAATATTTACTGGGCAGATCTCGTCGCATGCTTTGCAACTTGTGCACGCCCAGATTTCTTCAGTGGTGATGCGCTCGAAGAGCGAATTGGCGGAAATGGTGATTTCGCTGTCGACACCAATTGGGGGCGACACTTTTCCGCCGGGAGCATGTGCGGCTGTAGCAGCCATTACTTCGCCGCTCTTCAACACAATTTCGCGCGGGTCGAGTGGCTTGCCAGTTGCGTGCGCGGGGCACACACTGGTGCAGCGTCCACACATGGTGCATGCATCCAAGTCCAGCAATTGTTTCCAGGTGAAGTCCTCAACAACGTGCGCACCAAATGTTTCGAGCGATGTCTCGGTGAGGTTTGGCATTGCCTTCATTGCACCCTTTGGACGATCACGGTCTTTTAGGTACATGTTGAGTGGCGAGGTAAAAATATGACGCAACATAGTCACAGGCAAGATGACCAAGAAGGCAATGAATGTTGCAACGTGTGCAAGCCACCATCCTTGATGCCAGGTGGTCAGTACGTCCGGCGAAGCGCCGTTGACAAGTTGTGCCAGTGGGTAACCAACGAAGCTCCACTTCTCGTGGTCAAGGTTGACGCCCGCAGCTTGACCCTGAGCAATTCGGAACATTTCGGCACCAAAGCCGGTGACACCGATTGCCAATAACACGCCGAGAATGATCGCGTGTTCCGGCTTGCTCTTAATCCGGATGCGATACGGGCGTTGCACGTACCGGCGCACAATTGCCCACACCACGCCGCCAGTAAACATGAGACCCGCGAAATCACCGACAGCCGCATAACCGCGGTACACGTCGCCGTGCAAGAACTTGAGTGCGGGCGGCATCTGGTGGTCGATCTCGAGCACGGTGGTGACGCCCAACAAGATAAGGAAACCGAAGTACATCATCGAGTGCATGAGGCCCGCTGCGCTGTCGCGCAACAGTGTTCGCATGTACACACCGGCCCGGTAGTCGGCCAGGCGCTGCTTCACATTCTTGCGGGTGGTTTTGCGCTTATCTGGCGCGCCGCGCTCCCAGTTGCGAATGCGGTGTGCAAAACGCAGCGATCCCCAAATAAGCAACATCGGGATGATCGTGTAAAAAGCAAGCTTGAAGTAACCGGGAAGGCCTTCAAATACTTTGCGGTGAATCTTGGAGTCACCCTCCCATCCAGTGATCTGAGGAATGATTCCTGAGATCATGGTGAACACGCCGATGCCGACACCAAAAGCGATGGAGATTTGGTATGGCTTAAGGCGGCGTGAGCCGGTTGACGAGTCTGGGGTGGCCTGCGTGGTGTCCATGAGCATCTCACGCTAGTCCGCCCTGCCGCGACGGCAAAGACTCAGCGGTATCTGGATTTAGCCCGTTGCTTGCTTGCCGACGGCTGCGGTTGCTGCGGCAATTGCTTGAGCATCACCCATGAACTGAACCGTTGCTACATCCATATTTGCGGTGAATGTGTATTTGCGGGGAACCCCCGTCGGAATGTTGAATTCGGCAATGTCGTCTTTCGAGATGTGTTCCAAATGCATTACGAGTGCACGCAACGAGTTGCCGTGCGCGGTGATTAATACATCTTCGTTATTGACAAGTTGTGGAACGACCATGTCATTCCAATAGGGAAGCACGCGCACGATTACGTCTTGCAAACATTCTGTTGCCGGCAACTCTTTCGGGTCTAGGCCTTCGGCTACAAGTGCCGCGTAGCGGGGGTCATTGATCGGGTGTTCGGGGCTTGTTGTATCTACCGGTGGCGGAGCAACATCAAAACTTCTGCGCCAGATCATGGTTTGTTCGGCGCCATGCAACTGGGTAGTTGCCTTTTTATCTAGCCCTTGCAGTGCTCCGTAATGGCGTTCGTTCAATCGCCATGTTCGTGCAACGGGCAAGTCGGCCTGACCCATTTCTTCAAGGACTAAACGATTTGTCTCCATTGCCCGTTGTAGCAGGCTGGTGTGGGCGGCGGAAAAATGAAACCCTTCCGCGCGCAACAGCACCCCGGCGGCTTTGGCCTCGGCAACTCCCTGGCTGGTGAGCGGCACGTCGTGCCAACCCGTGAACAGGTTCAGTTCATTCCAGGTGCTTTGGCCGTGTCGAAGAAGAATCAGGGTTCCGGGCATTCCTAAATAGTAGGACTACAGCGCCAAACCCCGAAAAGGGCGCCTGTGACATAAGTTGAGTGACCATCACTCAACTTTTGTGTACGCGGGGTTGTCAGCATCATCACGCTCCACTATTATTGATGGGGCAAGGCCACTAGGCCGGGCAGTTATCCCCGAAACTCACCACATTGGAGTAGTAGACACCATGGCAAAAGCAGTCGGAATCGATCTTGGAACCACAAACTCGGTAGTTGCCGTTTTAGAGGCTGGCGAACCCGTTGTTATTCCTAACTCTGAAGGCTCACGCACCACCCCGTCGGTCGTGGCATTTTCGAAGGCCGGAGAAGTATTGGTCGGCGAAGTGGCAAAGCGCCAGGCAATCACCAACCCAGACCGCACCTTTCGCAGCATCAAAAGGCACATGGGCGAAAATTGGAAGTCCGACGATGTAGATGGCAAGAAGTACACGCCACAAGAAATCAGCGCGCGAACACTCATGAAGTTGAAGCGCGACGCCGAGGCGTATCTGGGTGACACAGTGACTCAAGCCGTGATCACGGTGCCCGCATATTTTGACGACGCACAGCGCACCGCAACCAAAGAGGCCGGACAAATTGCCGGGCTCGAAGTGCTGCGCATTATTAACGAACCAACTGCTGCTGCGCTTGCGTACGGGCTTGACAAGGGCAGCGAAGACGAAACCATTTTGGTTTTCGACTTGGGCGGCGGAACGTTCGACGTGAGCGTGCTCGAAATCGGCGATGGTGTGTTCGAAGTAAAGAGCACGCACGGCGACACACACCTCGGTGGTGACGACTGGGACCAACGAATCATCGACTGGATGGTTCAGCAGTTCAAATCTGCGCACGGTGTCGACCTTGCCGCCGACCGCATGGCAACACAACGCCTGAAAGAAGCAGCAGAGAAAGCAAAGATTGAGCTTTCGCAAACGCAGCAAACACAAATCAACTTGCCGTTTATCACTGCAACCCCAGACGGCCCACTACACATGGACGAAACGTTGACGCGCGCCAAGTTTCAGGAAATGACAGCCGACTTGATCGAGCGTTGCCGCAAACCATTCGAGCAGGCAATCACTGACGCAGGTTTGTCCAAGGGCCAGATCCATCATGTCATTTTGGTTGGCGGTTCTACACGTATGCCGGCTGTGCAAGACCTCGTTCAAGGCCTCACCGGCAAAGAACCAAACCGCACGGTTAACCCCGACGAAGTTGTTGCAGTCGGCGCAGCCGTGCAAGCAGGTGTTTTGCGCGGAGACGTGAAGGATGTGTTGTTGCTCGACGTAACACCGCTTTCGCTCGGCATCGAAACCAAGGGTGGTGTGATGACCAAACTCATCGAACGCAACACCACCATTCCAACCCGCCGTACAGAGGTGTTTACAACCGCAGACGACATGCAGCCGTCCGTGGAAATTCACGTCTTGCAAGGCGAGCGCGAAATGGCCAGTTACAACAAGACACTTGGCAAATTCCAGTTGGTGGATCTACCACCAGCTCCTCGCGGTGTTCCACAAATCGAAGTCACGTTCGATATCGACGCCAACGGCATTGTTCATGTTTCTGCGAAGGATCGTGCGACAAGCAAAGAGCAGTCGATGACCATCACCGGTCAGTCGTCATTGAACAAGGACGACATCGACAAGATGGTGAAAGACGCCGAAGCACACGCCGAGGAAGATCGACTCCGTCGCGACGAAGCAGAAGTTCGTAACAACGCCGACTCCTTGGTGTACCAAACCGAAAAGGTGTTGCGAGAACAAGGCGACAAAGTGTCCGAAGACGAGCGCACCGCCGTTGAGGGCCCACTTGCCGACTTGAAAACAGCGCTGCAAGGTTCCGACACGGCAGCAATCAAGTCCGCTACCGAGAAACTGATGGAGTCCAGTCAAGCGTTTAGCCAGAAGCTGTACGAAGCAGCTGCTCGAGACACCAATGCTGCAGGCACGTCTGCAAGCGGTCAGGGTGCTGCTGGCGGAAACGACGACGACATCGTCGATGCCGAAATCGTTGACGAGAAGTAAGTAATGGAGTCCGAAAAGCCAACCGAGGTAACAGAGTCGGATGTTGAGTTAGTCGAGGACGTTCAAGATGTTCTTGCCGAACTCAACATCGATGAGGTGATTAAAGAACGCGACGAGTTCAAAGACATTGCGCTGCGCGTGCAAGCCGACTTCGAGAATTATCGAAAGCGTGCCGCCGTGCAACTCACCGACGAAGTTGATCGCTCGACTGGCCGCATTGTTGAAGCGATGTTGCCAGTCTTGGACGCGTGTGAGGCTGCGGTCGCACACGGAGTCGAAGGCGTCGAGAATATTTGGTCGTCGCTGTTAGGAACGTTGCAAAAAAGCGGCCTCGAAGCACTTGATCTGCAGGGAAAGCCATTCGACCCGGCGCTAGCCGAGGCGGTTTTGCACGAAGAAGGTGACGGCGGCGAAGCCGTGGTTGTTGAAGTGCTGCGTACCGGTTACCGCTGGAAAGGTCGCGTGCTTCGTGCCGCAATGGTCAAGGTAAAGGGATAACCATGCAACGCGAGTGGTTTGAAAAGGACTACTACGCCACGCTCGGTGTTGCGCAAAGTGCAACAGCAAAAGAAATTACCAAGGCGTACCGAAAGTTGGCTCGCCAATATCATCCCGACACCAACCCCAACAATGCAGCAGCCGAGGAAAAGTTCAAGGAAGTTTCTAGCGCTTACGACGTGTTGGGCGATGAAGAAAAACGCAAGGAGTACGACGAGGTCCGCCGTTCGGGGTCAAATGGTGGCGGGTTTCGTATGGATCCCAACTTTTCGGGCGGTGAAGGATTCGGAGACATATTCAGCCAGATGTTTGGCGGCGCGAGGCGCCGTGGCTCTGCCGGCGTTGGCCCGCAGCGCGGCGGAGATATTGAAGCAACCCTGACACTTGATTTTTCGGATGCCGTGCAAGGTCTCACCACCGAGTTACACATCACCAGCGAAGCACAATGCACTGGGTGCAATGGTTCGGGTGCGCGCCAAGGCACTACGCCAAAGCGCTGTCCAACGTGTCAAGGCCGCGGCTCGGTAGAAGACAATCAAGGCGTCTTTGCTTTTTCGTCACCATGCCCACAATGCAGCGGACGAACGGTGATCATCGAATACCCATGCGCTGGTTGCAGGGGCACTGGCCGAGAAATGCGGCCGCGTGATGTCAACGTGCGCATCCCTGCCGGCGTTGCTGACGGGCAGCGCATTCGCTTAAAGGGCAGAGGAACACCTGGCACGAACGGCGGCCCCGCTGGCGATCTTTTTGTGATGTGTCATGTTGCAGCGCACAAAATCTTTGGTCGTGATGGCAATCACCTCACTGTTCGCCTGCCCATTACCTTTGCCGAAGCAGCGTTGGGTGCAGACATTGAAGTGCCAACGCTAAGTGGCGAGGCCGTCACATTGAGATTGAAGGCAGGAACGCAATCTGGTTCGCGCCACCGCGTCAAAGGAAAAGGTATTGCCTCGGTAAAGACAACGGGAGATCTCATTGTTTCCGTCGATGTCGTTGTTCCAACCGAATTAACAGACGAGCAAAAAGAAGCAGTTGTTGCATTTGCTCATGCATCAGATGGCTCACCCCGCGACACTGTTCTCGCGCAGGCGAAACAGTCGAAGAGAGCATCATCGTGAAGCGCGAGCCGCACGCCGTTTATGTCATTTCGGTTGCTGCCGAAATCGCGGGAGTGCATCCGCAGACGTTGCGCATTTACGAGCGCCGAGGATTGTTGCAACCCGCTCGCACCTCGGGTGGCAACCGCCGATACAGCAATGCCGACATTCAGCGCTTACAGCGCATCGCCGAATTGGCAGAGATGGGAATGAACCTCGAAGGCATTCGTCAGGTGCTCGAACTGGAGTCTGAAGTTGCACGCCTCTCGAATGAGGTGGTTCGTCTCCATCAAGAATTGGCGCAAGCCATCACCGATACTGGCCGCCGCGGTCGCTACGAACTTGTTCCGCTGCGCCAAGCAATTGCAGTGTTTGGCAAGAAACCCAGCATCTTTGAAGAGGAGGAGTAAGTCATGGCATTTGATCCAAAGAAATGGACAACAAAAACCAGCGAGGCAATCGCTGCCGCCATGCAATCGGCGACTTCAAACAACAATCCTGAGCTGACGGCCGACCATGTTATGGCTGCGTTGTGCCGACAAACAGACACAGTCGTGCCGGCTGTGTTGTCAAAACTGGGTATTGCAGCAACGATGTTGAGCGACCGCGCCGACGAAGTAGTGGCAAAACTGCCGCGCGCGCAAGGTGGCAGCGAGCCGCGAATGAATCGCGAGTTGTCAAATATTTTTGCAAACGCTGAAACTCTTCGCGTCGACATGAAAGACGACTACCTCTCTGTCGAACACCTGCTTGTTGCCATGAACCAACGCGTTGGCTTAGGTAGTGCCGAAATGTTGCAGGCACTGAAAGATGTGCGCGGTGCACATCGCGTCACTTCTCCAGACCCAGAGCAACAGTTTCAAGCTTTGGAGAAATACAGCCAAGATTTAACCGCTCGCGCACATGAGAACAAGATCGATCCAGTCATCGGGCGCGACGATGAAATTCGTCGAGTCATTCAGGTGCTTTCTCGTCGTACGAAGAACAACCCAGTTCTGATTGGCGAACCAGGCGTTGGCAAGACCGCCATCGTTGAAGGCTTGGCTCGACGGATTGCACACGGCGACGTGCCCGAAGGGTTGAAGGGCAAACGGCTTATTTCACTTGACATTGGTTCGATGCTTGCAGGCGCAAAGTATCGCGGCGAGTTTGAAGAACGACTCAAGGCGGTGTTAAAGGAAATCTCCGACGCCCAAGGTGAAGTCATCACATTTGTTGACGAGATTCATACGTTGGTCGGTGCCGGCGGGGCCGAAGGCGCCATGGATGCGAGCAACATGATTAAGCCCATGCTTGCCCGTGGAGAACTGCACATGATTGGTGCAACCACGCTGGATGAATATCGCAAGTATGTAGAAAAGGATGCAGCCCTCGAGCGACGTTTCCAGCAGGTGTACGTGGGAGAACCAACGGTTGAAGACACCATTGCAATTTTGCGCGGCCTGAAAGAGCGATACGAGGTGCATCACGGAGTGCGCATTCAAGACGGCGCACTGGTCAGCGCTGCGGTGTTGTCGAACCGTTACCTCACCAACCGATTTTTGCCAGATAAGGCAATTGACTTAATGGACGAGGCAGCCAGCAAGCTACGAATCGAAATTGATTCGCTCCCTACCGAGATCGATGTCGTGAACAGGCGAGTTCTGCAATTGGAAATTGAGCGAGTTGCATTAGAAAAAGAAACTGATGCGGCATCACGCGAGCGACTGGAGGCCTTGAACGACGAGTTGCACATATTGCAAGAGCAAACCGCCGAGATGCAGATTCACTGGGACGCCGAGAAACAGGCAATTGGTGCAATTCGTTCGCTTAAAGAGGAGTTGGAATCTTTGCGCGCCCAAGTTGAGCGCGAACTGGACTTAGAAAAGGCCGCAGAGATTCGATACGGGCGGATTCCCGAAGTAGAACGTCGGATTAGTGATGCAACCACACAGCTCAACTCTTTACAAATTTCGAAGCGCATGCTGAAAGAAGAAGTAGATGCCGAGGACATTGCAGAAGTGGTATCGAAGTGGACGGGCGTGCCACTAAACAAGTTGCTTGAAGGCGAGATGCA
This sequence comes from Ilumatobacteraceae bacterium, assembly GCA_036746695.1. Classification (GTDB taxonomy): domain Bacteria; phylum Actinomycetota; class Acidimicrobiia; order Acidimicrobiales; family Ilumatobacteraceae; genus UBA3006. The sequence continues at coordinate 1,089,332 of DAIODP010000001.1, forward strand.
CAAACTGGTGCATCTTGAAGATCTATTGCACCAACGTGTTATCGGGCAAGACGATGCCGTCACTGCAACAGCAAACGCCATTCGACGCAGTCGCGCAGGATTGTCCGACCCCAACAGACCAATTGGCTCGTTCTTGTTTCTTGGGCCAACTGGTGTGGGAAAAACAGAACTGGCCCGTGCCCTTGCCGAGTATTTATTTGATGACGAGAAGTCGATGGTGCGTATTGACATGGCCGAATACATGGAGAAGTTTTCTGTAAGTCGTCTCATCGGTGCTCCTCCCGGGTATGTCGGCTACGACGAAGGCGGTCAACTCACTGAAGCCGTTCGCCGCCGTCCGTACAGCGTGGTCCTACTCGACGAGATTGAAAAAGCACATCCCGAAGTTTTTAACGTGTTGTTGCAATTACTGGACGATGGTCGACTCACTGACGGGCAAGGTCGCACCGTCGACTTCACCAACACCGTGTTGATCATGACGAGCAACCTCGTTGGCGAGCCGATTGATTACTTCAAACCAGAGTTTGTCAATCGCATTGACGAGATAGTGCGCTTCCGCAAGCTCGAGATGTCCGATCTTGGTGCGATCGTAGAAATTCAGTTACAGCACTTGATAGACCGTATGACCAGCAGGCGAATCACGCTTGCTGTCACCCCTGCGGCTCGTGTGTTGCTTGCAGAACGCGGTTACGACGCCGATTTTGGTGCTCGACCACTAAAGCGCCTCATTCAAAAGACTGTTTCCGACGCCGCAGCACTGCTTATTTTGGATGGCAAGGCGGCCGAAGGCGACACCATTGTGGTGGACGTTGCCGATGGAGAGTTTTCGGTAGCGGTGAGCAATCTTGCTGCGGCCTAGCAACAAGTTCGGCCATTGGGCACTAGGCTTTACTTACGTTCCCCACATCTAGGAGCGTTACATGCCCGTCGCAGTTGTAGTTGGTACTCAATGGGGTGACGAGGGCAAGGCAAAAGTCATCGACTTGCTTGCTGGCAAACATTCTCACGTCGTGCGCTATCAAGGCGGACACAATGCTGGCCATACCGTTGTGGTCGGAGATCAGCGATACGCGCTGCAACTTGTTCCTAGCGGAGTCCTCTACGACAGTGTTACACCAGTAATTGGTAACGGCGTTGTCGTTGATTTACCCACGTTGTTTAAAGAGGTTGACGAACTGCAGCGCCGCGGTGTTTCGTGCGAGCGTTTGCGTGTTTCAAGCCTGGCCCAACTGATCTTCCCTTGGCATCAAATGCACGACGCGTTGGCCGAATCGGCGCTTGGTGATGCAAAAATCGGAACCACACTGAAAGGCATTGGGCCCGCCTACGCCGACAAAGCACTTCGCATTGGCATACGTGCAGGCGATGTACGCGATCCGAAACGTTTTGCAACGCTGGTCCGCGAACGCGGCACTAGTGCAAACACATTGATCACGGCGCTTGGCGGTGCAGCATTCAACGTTGAAGATGTTGTTGCGCAATTTTCAGAGCTTGGCGCACGACTGTTGCCGTACATTGCCGACACTGTCAACTTGTTGCACGATGCGCTGGAGGCAGGCAACAACATCTTGCTCGAGGGTGCTCAGGCAACCTTCCTTGATATTGATCACGGCACGTATCCGTTCGTCACGTCTTCAAACCCAACAGCCGGCGGTGCATGTGCTGGTACCGGCATCGGGCCTCGCGACATCACACGAGTGGTGGGCATTGCAAAGGCGTACACCACACGAGTTGGCTCTGGGCCTTTCCCAACAGAGCTGATTGGCGAACTTGGCGACGCAATTGTCGACATTGGTCACGAATTTGGAACAGTCACCGGTCGGCGCCGACGGCCAGGCTGGCTGGACTTGGTGATGCTGCGTCATGCTGTGCGGCTTAATTCGTTAAGTGAACTTGCACTAACGAAACTTGATGTACTTGATACGTTCGACACCGTGCGAGTGTGTACGGGTTACATGGTCGACGGCAAGCCGCTTTCGGGTTACCCCGACGACATCGAATTGTTGGGCAAAGTAACCGCTACCTATGTTGATATGCCGGGCTGGAAACAACCGCTGCGCGCATGCAGATCATTCGCAGAAATGCCAGAAGCCGCTCGACGAGTTGTCGAACTTGTCGAACAACACATTGGAATTCCAGTAAGCATCGTGGGTGTTGGCCCAGAACGTGACGATTGCGTGCTGCGCGCATGATCGAGCGTTACAGCCTTCCCGAAATAGCCGCTCTCTTTACCGACGAAGCACGCTTTTCGAGATATCTCGAAATCGAGCTACTTGCTACCGAGGCGCAAGCAAAGATTGGTGTGGTGCCGGCTGCCGACGCAAAACATTGTCGCGACAATGCGCCACGGGTTGATGCCAACTTTGTTCAACGAGTAGCCGAACGCGAAGCAGTAACCGATCACGATGTCGCTGCGTTCGTTGACGTTGTGCAACAAAGTATCGGCATGCCACAAGGTGCATGGATACATCATGGTCTGACGAGCACTGATGTGGTTGATACAGCATGGTGCTGGATGCTTGCAGATGCCGGCTCGCTCATTGTTGGTGCACTCGACAACCTGGTTGTTGCGTTGCAACAGCTAGCAACAACGCATCGTGCAACTGTCATGATCGGCCGTACGCACGGCATTCATGCAGAGCCAACAACATTTGGTGCAAAAGCAGCACTGTGGGCGCTTCAGATTGGCCGCGATCGCGATCGCATGGTGGCGGCACGCAAGGCAATTGCGGTGTGCAAGCTGTCGGGAGCGGTGGGTACCTATTCGAACATCGACCCGTCAGTAGAAGCGCACATCGGAACTGCGCTCGGGCTGCAACCAGTTCCAGCAACACAAGTTGTGGCAAGAGATCGACACGCCGAGTTCCTGTGGGCTTGTGCGTCAATCGGTACATCCATTGAAGCAATTGCGGTGGAGCTGCGTCACTTGCAACGTACAGAGGTAAGCGAAGTTCGTGAAGGATTTAAAAAGGGCCAAAAAGGTAGTTCGGCCATGCCGCACAAACGCAATCCAATTTCGGCAGAGACACTGACAGGGCTGTCGCGTGTACTGCGGGGCAATCTTCAAACTGGAATGCAGAACGTTGCTTTGTGGCACGAACGAGACATTTCACACTCTTCAGCCGAGCGCATCGTGCTTCCGGATTCATCGATACTTGCGTATTACGTGGTGAAGCGAGTGACGCGTCTGATTGAGGGCCTCGAAGTTGATGCACCACGAATGTTGCACAATCTCAAAAGCAGTTTCGGCGTCGTATTTTCTCAACCCGTGCTGCTTGCATTGGTGGATTCGGGGCTTTCACGCGATGACGCCTACCGAATCGTGCAAGAAACAACAGCACTGGCCTGGAACTCTCGGACTTCATTTCGAGATGTGCTTGCGGCTGACGCTCGCGTTCAACTCACCGCCGCACAGTTGGACCACGCATTCGATTTGGAGCGTTCGGTTCGTCACGCGCAACGAACCATCGACGCCGCATTGGCTATAACAAAGGCATGACGCTTCCCGACCTTGGGTCAACGCGCAATGCGCTTCGCGCTCATGTGCTCGAGCACTCGCTGAAATCTGGAAACTTCACACTTAAATCCGGCCAATCAAGTTCGTGGTTTCTCGACACGAAACAAACCGCGTGCCGACCGGAGGGCATTGTGCTTGTTGCACAAGCAGCGCTTGAAATACTTCCCATTGAGGTAACCGCAATTGGTGGCCTCACCATGGGTGCAGATCCAGTGGCGTTTGGCATTGCAGCGGTTGCCGCAACACGTGGTCGAATGCTGCGGAGTTTTTCTGTGCGCAAAGAAGCGAAGGATCACGGCATTACTGGTCGGCTTGCAGGCGCGTTAGTGCCGGGTGATCGAGTAGCCATAGTTGAAGACACAGTTACTCGAGGCACAAGTCTGTTTGAAGCAGTAGAGGTCGTGCGAAGTTTCGGTGCCGAACCGATCTTCATCACAGTGATCGTCGATCGTGGCGGCACGTGTGCACAAATGGCAAAAGATGCAGGTATCGAATATTTGCCACTCTTAAGCGCGCCCGACCTCGGATACGATTTCGGATCATGAAACGCTTCTTCATCGCAGTTGTGTTGCTCACTGCACTCACGGCATGTTCGTCATCTTCCGATGTGGCTCTAACCGAGACGATTGCAGCAGCGAGCAGCGCTGTTGATGCAGTATCGGTAAGCGAAATCAGTGTCATCGTTGACGAGGACTCCGGCCCCGATCGCACAGAAACCATTGCTCTGGGCTCAACGGTGCGCATCTCCTTGCTGAACAACGAAAGCGAAGATGATTTCCATTTGCACGGTTACGACATTGCTAGCGGCGAGGTTCCGGCAGGCGAAGAGGCCGTTATCGAATTTGTTGCCGACACTGCAGGCGAGTTCGAGCTTGAGAGCCATGTCACTGGCGAGGTCTTGCTCGTAATCACCGTTCAGTAATGAACCTGCAACAACTTTTTGCTCTTGAGGCAGATGGTGCCGACACCTACGTTGGCGAAGGGCTCGAGTATCCGTGGGGCGGGCTTTACGGCGGGCACATTGTTGCCCAGGCGCTACGCGCGGCCGCGTTTACGGTGACCGACGAAGTTCTTCCGCACTCGCTGCGCGCCTATTTCATTCGACGTGGCGACAATGCTCAGCCGGTTCGCTACGAGGTGGATCGAATTCGTGATGGCCGCAGTTTTGGAACACGCCGAGTCGTTGCCCGACAGGGCGAGAGCGCAATTCTCAACCTTGAGGCATCATTTCACCGAGACGAAACCTCAACTGATTTTGCTCCAATCAAACATCTGCAAAACATCGCACAGCCAGACGACATTGAAGAAACCTCGTGGAGTTCGTTTTTGGAACGGCGCACACTTCCAACATCGTTGGAACACTCTCGCGATGGAGCCGGACGCACCGCTGCATGGTTGCGAGTGAAAGATTCGCTCGGAAACGATGAACTGCTCAATCGATGCGCACTTGCGTACTTGTCGGACGACTTACCAACCGAGAGTGTGGTCAATGCAATTCCAGAACTTCGCGAAGCGTCGGAAGCCGGCAAACGATTCAGTGCAAGCCTTGATCACACGGTGTGGTTTCATCGTCCCGTTCGCGCAGATCAATGGCACCTGTACGAGATGTCGTGCGTCAATTACGTGAATGGGCGTGGGCTCGCACACGGTTATGTTTTTTCGCAAGATGGCACGCACGTGGCAACGGTTGCTCAAGAAACGTTGGTGCGCATCGCGCCTTAAGTATTCTAAATTTTGCTTGCGTGCACAACAAAGCACGATGCAGTAAACATGCCGCGCCAGTCGGTTGGTATTTCGCGCTCTTTTGAGAGTTTGTAGAACTCCTGCTGATGTGTGTGCTCAAAGACCGGCGGAAGCGCATGAAAGTGGTAATAGTAAATCTGTTCAAGCTTCAGACCGTTTGGTGTCAACAGCTCGGATTCAACTGTGAGCGGGTTGTGCAGGTTGGAACGAATTTGGCGCTCATCAACATTTGCAAAAAGCTTCTCGATGTTGGCTTTTGGGAATCGCTCCGAGATGATCGTTTGAAGCTCTGATTTCGCAGAACTGCTGAGCTGTTGAGTCGGGAAAAACTCCTGGAGCATGAAATCAGCCGAGTACTCATTGAGCGAACCAAGCGAAAAAAGCTTATTGCGCAGACTGAAGACAAGATTTCCGCGGGGGGCTAGATGCGAAACCAAGTTGTTGATGGTTTTCTGAGTGTCGACCGTGTAGTAGACCGAACCCAATCCTGCAATTGCGGCGAACGGCTCCGAGGTTGGGGGATCAAAATCGTCGAGGTCGCCTGCGAACACCCGAGACGCGTCTAAACCGTTTGCCTGCAGTCTGGCCTTTGTCTCTTCCACCATTTCGGGCGAGCGGTCAAAGCCATAAGCATTAAATCCGGCCTTGAGGAATGTCGCTAAAGGGACACCGCTGCCACAGCCAGCGTCAAGAAGCGATTGAGGCTGGATTGCTTTCAACACATCAAGAAAAATACGAAGCCTAAAAACATGATCGGGGTAGCGGTCGGGGGAGTCCGAATAGTTGCGGTCGTAAGTGCCCGCCTCTAGACCAAATTCAACGAAGGCTTCCCGCTGGTTATCGCTTGTATTCATTCGGGAAACAGTAGTACTTACTTGATTGGTTTGATGGTCAGGAGTTGATGCTGTCGCAACAGTTCCGCGATTCGAACCAGTTCAGAAATTGGCTGCCCCATTCTGGTTGCAATGTCAAGTAGATCTGTCTGGCCATCCGATAACGCAAGCAGGTCGACGATGTCACTCACGTCCGACTGTTGTACTTGGCCACCGGTGGTGGGATAAAGGCCCCGTTTCCCCAACTGTGGTTCGCCCACGGTGGAAGCTCGAGTTATGCAGTTTCCCTCAAGCGCCAGAACGCACTGTTGGTACATGGCAACTGATTCTCGCATCGAAGCATCAGTGATGAAGTCCAGATCGTCGAGCGAAGTGTGATATTCCGCGTACTCGTGATATTTACTGCGCATGATCGAGTTCATCGGTAAGTCAACCAACGGGCTGCAGTACTGCCGCTCATCGCTTGCGCGTTGCAGAAATGAATAACGCACATAGTCGGGAGCAAATTGATTGAGCACATGCTGGCTTACTCGATCGGCGAGTGTTGCCCCAGTTCGTGACGGAATCAGCGAAAATTTACCCGTGTCGCCGACACACGTAACCACATATCCGGCTTTCACCCGTTTCTTTAACGTCCGAAGATTTTGAGAAAGGTAGACAAGCGCCCCAATGGTTTCGGGAACGATTGCAATTCGGTAGGTGAAATGTCGGTGGGGAAGACCGAGTAGCCACTTTGCAAGAAATGTTGTGACGATCGGGCCGGACAGTTCATTGTTGGCCATTGACGGATGACAAAGGTATGTCGAGAAAAAAACTTCGTCTTTAACGGCGCCAGGGATGACAAGGTCGCCATAAGTCAGTGAACCTGGTGCGAGATCGGCATCAATGAACACCGTGTATTCACCGTCAATGAGTGAATCCCGTTGTCTTTGTGTAAGACAAAACCCCCAAGCACGTTTGTAGTACGAAGTGACATAGGGGATTGCGTCGGGCTTGTCTGGCAGCGAATGCAAATGTTGTTGCAATTCTTGGAGCGATAGTTTTTTGGATATTGGTTCTGAGTACCCAACCAAATGCAAATTGTGTTGTTTGAAATCAATTACTTTTTGGCCGAGAGGGTCCAGGACGTATGCATCTCGAATGTTCCATTCGTCGGGAACTGCCCAATCAAAAACTTTTGTTCCGCTAGCCACTTCGTGTATCCGAAGGCCGGGGAGATGCTCTTGCAAAATGCTGAGTGACTGTCGAAAGCCATCTCCCGTAATACTTCGACAGATAGGAAACAATCGTTGTGCAAGACCGATGAGTTCATCGGGCTGTGGATCATTCTCCTGAATTGGAATCCGCAACACGACGACCTCATTCGGTAGTGCGACTATCTGTAACGCCTAATTGTGGTCGGGACCGGCGTCGATCCGGTGACCCTGCGCTTTTCAGGCGCATGCTCTGCCTACTGAGCTACCCGACCTTGAAGAGTGCAAGCACTCCTCAGCGGTCCCGACGGGACTCGAACCCGCGACCTCCGCCTTGACAGGGCGGCGTGAACTCCAACTTCACCACGGGACCAAAATTGGTTTCGACTTGTTATTCACAAGTCGCACACTGTTTCTTGGTCTTGCTGATATGTATTACCTTCGCACCCCCAACGGGATTCGAACCCGTGCCGCCACCTTGAAAGGGTGGTGTCCTAGGCCACTAGACGATGGGGGCATGGACGAATATTTAGTTGAGAGAGCCCTAGAAATCTATCAGTGAGACGGCTCAATTCCCTCTGGGCATTCCACCCTATAGCGCCGCGCTTTGCGCAGTGACCACCCACTCCAAAAGCCAGCCAAGGTAGTGATAAAGCTGGCGATGCACGCCCGAGGGGTCGTCGTCTTGTACCTCGTCATCTTCGTACGGGTCGTCACTTTCCTGAATGTCGAGCATGGTCCCGATCACGAGGCGGAGGTTGTTGATGGAGCGCATGAACTCTTCAAGTTCGGCCGCGGTGAGTTCAATCGACTTGCTTGCTGGGTCACGCTGCAACATTTCGCTAGCGGTGTTCATCGATTGCAGCCGCGATGCAAGTAATTCGTCACGCATCAGTCGTTGATATTCGGCGTCGTGTTCTGGGTCTTGGTGATAGGCCGCGGGGAAGAGCCTGCGCATGCTGTCTGCAGTAGAAGTGGTGAGCAAGGTTTCGCGCAACTGCACAATGAGCGCAACAAGCGAAGCCCGGTCTTGCACTTCAAGTGACAGCGAGAAGCGACCGCCCGGCAATGTTTGTACTGGTCCCGAATATTTCCTCGCCACTACGAAGCGTCTTCTTTTTGCATGGTTGCCCAAAGGCCGTGTTCGTGCAAACGATAAACGTCGAGTTCGGCGCGCTCACGCGTCCCGTTTGAAACAACCGCTCGGCCTTTGTGGTGCACGTCCAACATCAGGGCAGTTGCCTTTTCCAGGCTGTAACCAAAAAGTTTTTGCAACACGAGAGTGACATACGACATCAGGTTGATGGGGTCGTTCCAGACGAGCACAATCCATGGGCGATCAATGTCGGTGTCGTCGGCAACACTCGGGTCGCGTACGTCAACTGGTTGTACATCGGTGTCGCTCACCACTCCATTGTGCCGTAACCTTGAGCCGTGGCTCTCGGTGTTCGACCTCTTGTTCCATCTCGTTTGACCACCAAACTCTTCAGCCACGGTGACAAGCCAGCGTCCCAGCGCTCCAAAGTTGGCTCGTACATTGCGCTAACGAAGCCACGAATTGTGGAGTTGCTCTTAGTGATCACCATTCCCACCATGGTTCTGGCGCAAAGGGGATGGCCCTCTGTCTGGCTGATGGTCTGGACGTTTGTTGGTGGATGGCTGGCTGCGGCAGGAGCGAATGCCATCAACATGTACATCGATCGTGACATCGACAAATTGATGGAGCGCACCAAAAATCGGCCGCTAGCCACAGGCGCAATTCGGCCGCGCAATGCGCTGGTATTTGCGATCACGCTGGAAGTCGTTGCGTTTGTCATTCTTTTAGCGGGTGCCAATCTGCTTTCCGCTTGCTTGGCAATGTCGGCCACAGCCTTTTACGTGTTTGTGTATTCCTTGTGGTTGAAGCGCTCGAGCAAGCAAAACATTGTGATTGGCGGTGCCGCTGGGGCCGTTCCCGTCCTAGTGGGCTGGGCCGCAGTCACAAACTCGCTGGGCTGGGCGCCGGTCGTACTGTTCGTCATCATCTTCCTGTGGACCCCGCCGCACTTCTGGGCGCTCGCCATCCGCCACACCGAGGATTATCGGGCGGCAGGTGTGCCCATGCTCCCCGTTGTTGCCTCGATGAAAGAGACCATCCGTTCGATGATTGCCTATTCGGTAATCCTCACGGTTTCTACGTTGGTCCTCGTTCCCGTGGCAAATCTTGGCCTTATATATGGAATTACAGCGTTGGTGTTTGGAGTGGCATTTGTCATTGGAACTATTGCACTTGGCTCAAACCCAACAGAGGCCCGTTCAATGAGGCTTTTTTCGTTTTCTATTACTTATGTATCGGCAATCTTTCTTGCCCTCACCCTGGACGTCTTGCTGATTTCAGCGTAAGGGAAGTTCGGATAGAGCGCCTCTGCATTGTTAGTGTCGTAAGCGTTATGTCCACGGTTGAAGTGCCCTCCCTCACCCATTCCCCACACCCAACCACACTCGGGTTGGCGGGCGAATGGCTGACCACCACCGATCACCGCCGCATTGGTCGATTGTTTATTGGTGGGGCAGCAGTGTGGCTGGCAACGATGGTTGTGGTCTCCACCATTTTGGGAGCCGAACGCATCGCAAGTGACTCTTCTCTCGTCCCGGCAGACAGCGTGCTGCAGCTCTTCTCACTCGTTCGCACGCTCGCTTCATTTGGTGTCATGATCCCGTTGTTCATTGGGCTTGCAATTGTTGTTGTGCCAATGCAGGTCGGTGCGCGTGCGATCAGTTTTGCCCGTGTTGCATCGCTCGGTTTTTATCTTTGGCTCATCGGCAGTGGCTTGATTGTTGGTGCGATTGCCGCAAATGGCGGCCCCGGCGGCGGTAACGCACAGATGGTTGATCTCTATTTGATCGGTTTGGCATTGTCCATCTTGGGCGCTCTTGCTGCATCGGTTTCGTTGTTCTCAACGGTGCTCACCGCTCGCACTGCAGGTATGTCGCTGGCAGATGCGCCAATGCTTGCCTGGTCGTCACTTGTTGGCGCAGCAGCATTGTTGCTCACGCTTCCCGTCATGCTCGGCACAATCATATTTACCGCGGTCGATCATCATTATGACCGCCTTGCATTTGGTGGCAACGAAGGAATCATGACGTGGTTGGGCTGGGCCTTTACGCAGCCTCAAACATTCATCTACGTGGTGGTCGCACTTGGAGTGCTTGCCGACATGACACCAGTGATGGCGCGCGCAAAGCAACCGTTGCGCGGTGCTGTCGTTATTGGTTTGGGTTTGATTTCAACAGCGCTTGTTGGCACTGTGTCACAGACATCCCACTCGTTGAACTGGTCGGGTTCGCTCACCGACAAGGCGAAGAGCTTTATTCCTTACGCCCTGTACAACTTGTTGCCGCTACTTGGCCTTGTCATCGTGCTGGCAACTGCACTGCTTGCAGTGATATCCGGTAAGCCAAAGATTATTGCCCCATTTTTCCCGACAGCGCTTGGTGTTGGATTGATTATGACCGCAATGCTGGGTAATGCCGTGCAACGAATTGATCAGGCGGGCTTGTCTGGAACAGTGTTCGACGAAGCCGCACTCACTTATCTCGCGTATGGGTCGGTACTTGTTGCATGGGGTGCGCTCGCATTTTGGGGCCCACGAATTTGGGGAAAAATGTTGTCCGATGTCGCCGTTGTCGGTCTTGGTGTGTTGGGCTTTATCGCAACAGTGTTGGCTTCGTTGCCGTATTACATCGCAGGTTTTGCAAATCAGCCTGCAGACGTTGTATCCGATTTTGATTACTCCGGTCCGCAATCGTTGTGGAGCATTTTGTCAACAGCTGGCCATGCACTTATGGCGCTGTGTGTGCTTGCTGCAGTAGCAACCGTAATTCGCGCGCGCATGTCGGGTGTGAAAGCTACCGAAGATCCTTGGGATGCACGAACACTCGAGTGGTCTGTTGATGGAGGAGCGCAATGAGCACTGCAACTGCCCGAACATTGCCAGCCGGCCCGCAGCCAGCAAACCGCAACTCGTTGGTGATGGGTACTGCTGCGGTGTGCGCTGCAGGCACCATGTTGATGTTTGGCATGCTCGCCATCTGGTTCAAGTTTCGAGATGCATCGCCGTTGCGTACGGACGAAAAGGGCAAATTGATTCACGATTGGTTGCCATCCGAGATCAAGGTTCCGGAAGTTGCAGCCAACACGTTGATGATCACCATGGTCGTTGCCTGCATCATGGCGCAGTGGGGTGTCTACTCGGCTCGTCGCAACGATTCTTCGCATGCAACGTTGGCCACGTTGATCACCGGCTTCATTGGCGTTGCCGCAATCAACGCGCAGGCCGCCATCTACATGCAGATGGGTATGGGCGTTCGAGACGGCGCTTACCAAACAATGTTTTATGCAGTCACGGGCACCATGTTGGTGTTGCTCTCATCCGGAGTCGCGTTTTCACTAGTCGCGATGTTTCGCGCAACAGCAGGGCGGCTTGGTGACAAACAAGTAATGACGGCACATGCGATGTATTGGTACTTCCTCACTGTGGTGTTTTGCGCACTGTGGTTCGTTGTGTACGTGCAGAAGTAGGGACGAACATGCTGAATAACGGTTCAAAATTCTTTATCGGCCTCACCGCTCTATCGGCGGTGTCATTTGGCGTATATATGTTGCTGATTCACCCTTCGGCGCTTGGCGCTACGGCTCTGTTTGGTCTCGTTGCTGCCACCGCCTTTTTGGCAACGATGGTGGTGTTCACTCGCGATGGCGATACCGAACTTGGTGACTCATCCGTATTGTCAGAGCAGCCAACCGCATCCATGTGGCCACTCGTTGGCGCAGCAGGTGCAGCGTTGTTACTTGTGGGAACGATTACAACGCCCATCGTCACGCTGTTCGGAATCATTTTCCTGCTAGCCACGTTTGTGGAGTGGGCGGTGCAAACATGGAGCGAGCGTGCTTCGAGCGACAGCGCATACAACGCAACATTGCGCAAGCGCCTCATGAACCCAATCGAGTTTCCGGTGCTTGCAGCAGTTGGTCTTGGCGTCATTATCTTTTCGTTCTCGCGCATCATGTTGGCCATCGACAAGAGCGCCGGCGCCGTCATCTTCATTGTGCTGTCAACGCTTATTTTGTTGGCCGGTATTTTGTTCGCGTTTAAGCCAGCGCTCAAGCGTTCACTGGTGTTATCAATTTGCGTTGTTGGCGCCCTCGGCATCGTTGCAGCCGGAATTGGGTCGATGAATTCGGGCCTGCGCGAAGATCTTGCATCCGCCGCAGAAGAAGGTCACTACATGCATCGCGAATGTGGTGCCGAGGCATCGAAATATTTCGACAAGTTGCCGCTTGAAGGCGTTTCGTTGACGAGCTCAATTGACACCGTCATTGAACTATCTGGTGGGAAGTTGATTGCTCGCGTCGAAGGCATCAATGGCGACCAACAGAGCATCACTATTGGACGCGCGAACCCAACCAACATTGTGTTCCGCAACTTGGATGATGGCGAGTTCCGACTGGTGGCTCATCTGGGAGAGAAGATGGTGACCGAAGGCGTCAAGGAAAAAGTAGAGACATGCACCCAGCTGATCCCTCAGGGTGGGGAACAGGCATTAACGCTGACAATCCCCAAGCCAGCGCCCGCCGGAGAGCCCTTTTCCCTTGAAGTTGCTGGCTTGAGCGGCCAGAGCATTGAAGTGGTCGTGCCGTGATTCACGAAACCTCCCTCCGACACTCCAAGAACCGTCTCAATAGGCTGACCTCCATGTATGGTCGCTTGAAACCAGCGTTGTATGGAGTGGGCACCGCCGTTGTTCTTGCGGGCTGTGCAAGCAATGCACCACAAGATACTTTTGCCCCCAAAGGCCCTAACGCACAAAAAATTGACACGTTGCAGAAACCAGTTTTCGCAGTTGCAGGGATCATTGGTGTCATCGTGTTCGTCGCCGTCGTTTATGCGGTAATTAAGTTCAGGGATCGCGGCCAGCCAATTCCACACCAGACACACGGAAACCCAGCCCTTGAAATAACTCTCACCATTATTCCTGCACTCATTCTTGCGGTGGTTGGTGTGTTCACTTTCCGTACCGTGTTCGATCTTGCTAAAACCGATGACACGGAGATGATTATCAACGTCACCGGTCAACAATGGTGGTGGGAATACGACTATCCAGTTCAAAACGAATACGGCATTACGCAACCGATCATTACTTCTGGTCAATTAGTTTTCCCAGTTGGCACCAAAGTGATGTTGCGCCAAACAAGCCGCGACGTCATCCACTCATATTGGATCCCGTCGCTTAATGGCAAGCGCGATGCGGTGCCAGGTCGCGTGCATCTCAACCGTCTCGAGGCCGACGAGCCAGGTATTTATGCCGGCCAGTGCACCGAGTTCTGCGGTCTTTCTCATGCCAACATGCGCATGGAAGCAATTGCATTAAGCAAAGAAGATTTTTCGAAGTGGGTTTCCAACCAACTGAAGCCATACGCATCGCCGGCGGAAGCAACACTTGCCAAAGAAGGCGAAACGGTTTTCCTCAACCAGTGTGTGCGTTGCCATCAAGTCAACGGTCTGAAGCGCGCCGACGGCACGGCAGTGATTGCCGCACCAGATGAAAACCTGGTAGCCGGTGCCGCGCCAAACCTTTCCCATTTCATGAGCCGCAACACGTTTGCTGGCGCCATGTTCGACTTGGTCACTCCAAAATGTCGCGAAGATGTGTGGAAGTCGGACAGCGCATCATTCGGCGCCAAGTATCTTGCGGGCGTTTCAGAGGATTGTCTGAACCAGTCTGATTTGCGCGGCTGGTTGCGAAACGCTCCGGAGATGAAGCCGATGTATGCCAACCCTGCATTACTCGAGAGCACAGGTGGCAAGTACCGCGGAATGCCAAATCTCGGACTGACCGAATCTGATATTGAAAAACTTGTCGCCTACCTATTGACGCTGAAATAACCGGAGAACAACATGGCCATCATTGAGCGTCCAAGTGTCACTACGACTCCAGCAGTTATTGCGCCTGCAACCCCATCGTCATCACTGGGCACGCTTCGTCGACCAGTAACCACTGGCGGCTGGAAGGCGTGGCTGTTTACTGTTGATCATAAAAAACTCGGCATCATGTACATGGCAACTGCGATGTTCTTTTTCATCGTTGGCGGCCTTGAAGCGGTGCTCATTCGTTTGCAGCTAGCAGCACCAAACGGCAAGGTGCTTAATGCCGACTTGTACAACCAGATGTTCACCATGCACGCAACAACGATGGTGTTCTTGTTCGTGATGCCGATGGCTGCTGGCCTCGCCAACTATTTCATTCCTTTGCAAATTGGCGCACGCGACGTGGCATTCCCTCGTATCAACGCGTTCAGTTTCTGGGCATTGCTCTTCGGCGGCATTTTCATCAACCTCTCGTGGTTCTTGGGCGGCGCCGCCGACGGCGGCTGGTTCATGTATGCGCCAAACTCCGGCCCCGTGTTTTCACCTAGCCATGGAATTGACTTCTGGGCACTTGGTTTGCAGATCACCGGCATCTCATCGTTGGCTGGTGCGGTCAACTTGATCACCACGGTGCTCAACATGAGGGCCCCGGGAATGAAGCTCATGCGCATGCCAGTGTTCACCTGGCTACAGCTTGTTGTGCAGTTCCTGTTGTTGTTCGCAGTGCCCGTTATTACTGTCGCACTCTTCTTGCTTTCTTTCCAACGCAACTTCGGAGCCACGTTCTTTGATGTTGCCGCCGGTGCTGACCCGCTCTTGTGGCAGCACTTGTTCTGGATCTTCGGTCACCCCGAGGTGTACATCCTCATCCTTCCAAGCTTTGGCATCATTTCTGAAGTGCTCCCAGTGTTTTCTCGCAAGCCTTTGTTTGGTTATCCGTTCGTGGTGTTCTCGGGTGCAGCGATTGGTTTCGTGGGTTGGGGCGTATGGGCTCACCACATGTTCGCATCGGGCCTTGGCCCAGTTTCCGTCGCCGTGTTCTCGATTGCAACCATGGCAATCGCGGTTCCAACCGGCGTAAAGATTGTTAACTGGACACTCACGTTGTGGGGTGGAAAGTTGGTCTTTACCGCGGCCATGAAGTTTGCGATCGGTCTAATCGTGCTGTTCACCATTGGTGGGCTTTCGGGCGTCACTCACTCGGTTGCACCATCCGATACACAACAAACCGATACGTACTACATCGTTGCCCACTTTCATTACGTGTTGTTCGGTGGAGCAATCTTCGGTTTGTTCTCCGGCTTCTACTACTGGTGGCCGAAGGTATTCGGCAAGTTGCTCAACGAACGTCTTGGCTCCTGGAACTTTTGGTTCATGGTCATTGGTATGAACATGACATTCGGGCCAATGCACATTCTTGGTTTGCAGGGCCAGCCTCGCCGTATGTACCAGTGGACAGAAGCGCGTGCAGGTGAAGGCTTCTTCAACTTAGGCTTCTGGAACCTCATTGCATCCATTGGTTCGCTGGTGTTGACATTCGGGATTCTGTTGTTCCTCATCAACGTGTACATCACTACGCGCAGGGGTCAAATTTCCCCGCTCGACCCATGGAATGCACGCAGCCTCGAGTGGATGACATCCAACCCGCCGAAGGAGCACAACTTTGACAGCATTCCTACCGTTCACCACCTAGACGAATTCTTCCACCGTAAGTATCAGGAAGATGCCAATGGTGTGATGCAGCAAGTAAAGACCGCAGAAGAAGTGCTGAAGGAATTGGAAGACAATGCTGATGCACATATCCACATGCCTTCGCCGTCATACTGGCCAATCGTGCTTGCGCTTGGGTTGCCGGTAGTTGCATTTGGCGTGATCTATTCAATTCCTCTCGCCATTTTTGGTGCCGTGATTATTCTGTTCGGTTCGTATGGCTGGGCAATCGAGCCGTCGACTGCCCCAGATGACGACATCGACCCACCAACCGAATCCGGTACGTCAGTAGAGGTTGCTCATGTCGGCTGACCAGGCAGTGGTTTCAAATGATGCACACGTAACATCAACAGGCCTTTCCAACGTCAAGTTGGGCATGTGGTTGTTCCTAGGTTCCGAATGCCTATTGTTCGGCGGTCTGATCTCTACGTACATGCTGTATCGCGGGCGCGTGGGCACAGGCCCAACCCCTATGCAGGTGTTTGATATTCCGTTTACGTCTGTCAGCAGTTTCGTGTTGCTCATGAGCTCACTCACGATGGTGCTCGGCGTTTCTGCCGCACACAAGGGCGATGATCGCAACACGTATCTCTGGGTTGCAGTTACCGCGCTACTTGGCGCTACGTTCGTTGGCGGTCAGGTGTACGAGTTCACAGCGTTCTACAACGAGGGAATGGGCTTCACCACCAGCTTGTTCACCTCAAGCTTCTACGTGCTCACCGGTTTCCACGGAGTGCACGTAACTGTGGGCATCATCATGTTGATGTCCACGCTTGGCATCATGAAGCGAAGCAAAGTTCCTGGCAGCAAGTCTGAAACCATTGAGATGCTCGGTTTGTACTGGCACTTCGTCGACGTCGTGTGGATCATTATCTTCACGCTTATCTACCTGATTCCGGTCTGATCATGAGCACCGACACCACCACCCACACCGAAGAGCACGGCATGTCAAATGCTGGATATGTGCGAATCGCCCTCATTTTAGCCGCGATTACCGCGCTCGAAGTTGCCACGTACTACGTCGACTTCGGTCGCCTGTTCTTGCCAGCACTGATGATCATGATGGTCGTCAAGTTCATCATGGTGGTGAGTTACTTCATGCACTTGAAGTTTGACAACAAACTGTTTACCTGGATTTTCTACGCTGGTCTCATACTTGCCATTGGCGTGTACAGCGTGGCCCTAGCAACCTTCCACTTCTTTTCGTAGTAACGCGAAAGACATAGTGGTAGAGGCCGAACATGTTGGCTGAAGTCACCGAGTTTGCAAGCCCTTGGCGCTTTCAGCGCCATGTTGAAGTGTGGTTGGTGATGGCAGTAGTTATTGGTAGCTACGTCTATGCCATCAGGGTTATTGGCCCCCGGGCCGTTGGCAAGGGTGTCATTGTTACGCGCCGGCAAATCACTGCATTCACGGCAGGTGCGGCACTGATGTGGATTGCTACCGACTGGCCGATACACGATATTTCTGAGGAGTATTTGTATTCGGTGCACATGGTGCAACACATGGCGATTGCATATTTTGTTCCTCCGCTGATGCTGATTGCTACGCCTCAGTGGTTGTTCCGTGCAATCTTCGGCGACGGCGCAGGCCGTAAAGTCATTCGATACCTCGCGTGGCCTCCAGTTGCCGGTGTGCTCTTCAATCTGGTTGTGATGCTCTTGCATATTCCAGCGCTGGTGAACCAAAGTGTTTCTAATGGCCCGCTGCATTATGGGTTGCATGTGATTCTTATAGTCACAGCACTTCTGATGTGGATGCCCGTGTGCTCGCCAGACCCGTCGTTGCGCATTGGCTACGGCGGAAAGATGATCTACCTGTTCATGATGTCGGTGATACCAACCGTGCCCGCGGCGTGGCTTACGTTTGCCGATGATGCGGTGTACAAGCACTACGACATTGCTATTCGTGTGTGGGGGCTTTCAGTGCAAACCGATCAGCAACTGGGCGGTGCAGTGATGAAAACGTTTGGCGGCATGTACCTCTGGTCGATCATCGTGGTGATTTTCTTTCGCCGTTTCATTCGAGGGTTCTTCTCGGAGGTGGGCTACAAGGAACAACCGTTAACGTACGACGATGTTGAAGCGGCGTTTGACAAAACCACGCCACCAGCCGAGCCGAGGCAGTCAATCAGCGAGTAGTTACTGCCAGCGAAAGAGTTTCGCGGCAGTTGCTGGGGCAACAAGCGCCCACACTGCAAGCACAATCCACGACGCACCACCATTGAGGGAAGTCTCTGTGAGTGCGCCACGCATTACATCTGCAAGTGCACCAGATGGCAGGAGCTGTGCGGGAACCTGCAACCAGTTGGGCAGCGAGTCGAGTGGGAACATGATCCCGCCAATCAACAGCAGCACTAAGTACAGGCCGTTTTGTGCCGCCAAGTTGACTTCGCCGCGCAACGTTCCGGCAAGCGTCAGGCCAATGCCGGCAAAGGCAAGGGTGCCAAGGATGACCGCGCCAACTACGGGCGCAACAGCGCTCAAATCTCCGCGCCAGCCGAGGATCAATCCCACACCAATCAAGACCAGCAACTGCACCACCTCGACCAACACGACGGCGAGGCTCTTCGCAAGCACAAGTCGACGTGTGCCAAGCGGGGTGGCACCCAATCGCTTCAGTACCCCGTAGGACCGCTCAAACCCAGTTGCAATTCCAAGACTGACCATCGCGGTCGACATCACTGCCAGCGCGAGTATCCCTGGCAGCAAAAAGTCAACTGCATTTTGATCGCCACGTGGAAGCACATCTACCTGGCTAAAAAAGACGAGAAGAATCGTTGGAATGCCAATGATCACCAGCAACTGTTCGCCGTTCCTCCCAATGACACGCAATTCCGACTTCAGCTGTGCAAGTAAGACGCTCACGATTTGCCCCGCTGTGTCAGACGACGGAAAATTTCCTCGAGGCGTTGAGAACCTGCGCGCAGATTGTCCAGGCCTTGATGTTGCTCGGCAAGCCAATCGGAAATCAATCCAATGATCTTTGCATCGCTTGTCCCCGCAACCACATAGTCGGCCCCGTCCTGAACAACTGTTGCTCCGATGTGGGCAGAAAGTGCGGCTGGGTCTATCCCGCGTTCCGTCGTAAAACGAATTTCGTCATGCCCCTGGCGCAACGATTGCAATGTTCCGCTAGCAACGATTGCTGCTTGATGAAAAACAATCACATCGTCGGCACAGCGCTCGGCCTCGTCTAGTTCATGCGTTGCCATGATTACCGTGCAGCCGCTTGACGAGAGTTCGCGCACAACATCCCTAATCATCTCTCGACCCTCCACATCGACACCCGCCGTCGGTTCATCGAGAAATGCAATGTCGGGTTTCGCGGCAAGCGCCAAGGCAAGCGACAAGCGCTGCTTCTCTCCGCCGGAGAGCCGCCTCCAGGTGCTTGATTGACGATGTGTCAATCCCACGCGCTCAACTAGATCCTTCGCCACCGTTCGGTTGCCGTACAACGCGCAGTAATGATCGACCACTTCACCCACGCGCGCACTGGGGTAGACGCCCCCGTCTTGCAGCATCACGCCCATGTGCTGGTTCAGCGCGTCACGTTCGTGCAGGGGGTCGAAACCAAGCACCCTCACCGAGCCCGAAGTAGGACGACGGAAGCCCTCGCACACCTCGAGCGTGGATGTTTTGCCGGCGCCATTGGAGCCGAGAATTACCGTCACCTTTCCCGTTCTAGCGGCAAAGGAGGCGTTGTTGACTGCAGTGATCTGGTCGTACTGCACGACGAGCCCATCCACTTCAACTGCGTAAGGGTGGCTCGAGGCGTTGGTGCGCACAGAGCAACAGTAGGCAAACCACACCCCTCGCGGCGTACTCCACCGCTAGCCTCAATGTTCAGTGATCGACGTACGACTTCTGCGCAACGACCCCGAGATGGTCCGCAATCTGATGGCTCGTCGGCACAAACCTGAGTTACTAACCCAGTTGGACGAGGCGCATCGTTTGGATGCTCGCCTGCGCGACATCACGAGCGAACGCGACGCCACCAGGGCTCAGGTCAACGACATTTCTAAGCAAGTTGGTGCATTGCGCAAGGCCGGCGACACCGCTGCAGCCGAGGCCGCTATGGCCCAAAGCCGGTCGCTTGGCGACACCGAGCAGTCGCTTGCCGCCGAGTACGACACCGTGAACGCAAGCCTGCGCGATGTGCTCTTACGCCTGCCCAATGTTGTGCACTCGGACGTGGTCGAGGGGGCTGGCGACACCGAAAACCCCGTGATCAAAGGCCCAATCAACATGCCAGCCTCATTTGGCGAGCATCACCGCGTTCCGCATTGGGAAACAGCAACAGCGTTAGGAATTCTCGACAACGAACGCGCTGTAAAAATTAGCGGCGCCATGTTCACCATGCAGCGCGGCGCTGGTGCAACCATGGCACGAGCACTTTGTCAGTACGCACTCGACCACAACGCCGATGCATTTGAGGAAATACGCCCGCCATCCCTTGTTACTTCCGCAACGCTCACAGCAACCGGCCAGTTACCAAAGTTTGCCGAAGATGCATACGCAATCGAACGTGACGACTTGTGGTGCATCCCCACCGCCGAGTCGTCACTTACATCAATTCACGCTGGCGAAGTGCTCGACGAAGCACAGTTGCCCGTGCGCTACATGGCTCACACTTCGTGTTATCGCCGCGAGGCAGGCTCGGCCGGGCGAGACACCCGAGGCATGTTGCGCAGTCACGAGTTTGACAAGGTAGAAATTCTCTCCGTCGCAACGCCAGAACAAGCACCAGAAATGTTGCAGGAACTTCTTGGCCGAGTCGAATCCGCCATTGCAGGGCTTGGCTTGCCGTATCGGATCATCGAAATTTGCACGGGCGACTTAGGCCAAAGCCATCACCGCAGTTTCGATGTTGAGGTCTACGTTCCTGGCTGCGATTCGTGGCTGGAAGTAAGTTCGGTCAGTTGGTTCAGCGACTATCAGGCTCGTCGCGCAGATATTCGCTTCAAGCGCACTGGGCAAAAAGGCACCGAGATCGCACACACGCTCAACGCCTCGGCGTTGGCAGTGCCTCGAGTGTGGGCCGCAATTGTTGAAAACTATCGCCAACCAGATGGTTCGGTAAAAGTCCCCGACGCATTGCACAAGTACATGCGCGGCATCACACACATAACGGCCAAATAGTTTCCTCGGTCATGTCTCTTCGGGATCGCCGCATTCAATATGAAACTGCCGGGCTCGAGCGCAGCGATCTGTACGAAAACCCATTTACCCAATGGCACGCGTGGTACGACCAGGCTGCCGAGGCGGGCGTAACCGAACCAAATGCAATGACCGTTTCAACAATTGGACTCGACGGCGTGCCCGACTCGCGTATCGTGTTGGCGCGCGGTGTTGACGACACAGGGATCGTTTTTTACACAAATTATGCAAGCGAGAAAAGCGAACAGCTACAAAAGAATCCCGTTGCTTCCGCTGTTTTTGCATGGCTCGACTTGCATCGCCAAGTTCGTGTTCGTGGGCAAGTGGTTCAGGTACACCAGCAACAAAGCGATGAGTACTTTGCATCACGCCCAAGAGATTCTCAATTGGGTGCATGGGCTTCGCCTCAGTCGCAGGTGATTAGTGACCGTTCGGTACTTACCGAAAGGCTTGATCAATTCCGCAAACAATTTGAAGGCTCCGATGTCCCACGCCCACCGTCATGGGGCGGTTGGCTGATTGCGCCAACGATGTTCGAGTTTTGGCAGGGACGCCCAAGCCGGTTGCACGACCGCTTCAGATATACACGCCCAATTGCCAGCGATACGGCGTGGACAATCGAGCGCCTCGCGCCCTAGATCGGCCAGCTTTGAGCGGCCGCGGATAGTCCGCGTACGAGCGCAGTTGTGTGTGGTGTGAGGTGCGGGCCCTCCCAATCCCACCACAAGGGGCTCGAGCCACGCACACGTGGCGGCAGTTCTATTTGAACGCCACTATTGCGCACTCGATTGACGGGGTTGTCAGCGTGTTGCCCTGCTAAGTCGGACGGGATTTTGGCGAGGTCGTCTTCTATCTCGTAGGCGGGTAGCTCGTTGCGTAAGTGTTGGGCAACATGTTGGGCAAGTGGGCGGTTTCTTCCCCCAAGAAGAAGTGTGGTGAATAAACCGCGTCGGCCATATCCGTGCACGGTGATGACGGTGTGGACGTGGGTAAGGAAAGTGTCCAATAACGGGGAGTGGGCTGGGTCTATCTGATGTGATGGGATGTGCCACTTGAGATCGGCAGGTTGATGAATGCCGTAATAGGAAGCGCCAGACTGTTCGGCTGCGGCGCGGGCAATGACGTCAGTTTGTTCTTCGAGGCCACCGCCGTGGAATGCCATGAAGCCAAACGTGCTGCGCAACTCTGACACTTCTTCCACATCTGGATGTGCGAGTAGGCGGTCAAGCATTGTTTTGAACGCGCTTCGTTACAACCGTTGCCAAACCGATGACCGCCGCGAACACAATGGCAAGCCGCCAAGAGCCTTGGCGCTGCAAGAACGAGGCAACATCGGATTGCCAGTTTTCAACATTGCTCGTAACATTCCCCGCCGAAGTTCGTTCGCTAATTGCAACGTACCAATACCACGAAAGATATAGACCCGTAAGCACGATAAAGCCCGCTGCCAGTTTGTCCATATAGCGAAGACCGTTTCGCAGCACGCGAAGTAGGCCACCTTTGGCGACGGCAAGTGTGACGGTGAGGGTGCTGACGAGAAGCGCCATACCCGCGCCGTAAAGAACAATGCTGATTACACCAGATGCGAAACCATGTACACCGATAGATCCCAAAATGGCAGTCGTAAGAAAACCAATTGTGCAACCGATGCTGGCCACGGCATAGGCAATGCCAAATACAAACATCGCACGCAGCGAACGATCGCGTTGTCCTGCAATGGTTGGCGTGATGAACGATGGTTTCCAACCGGCGAGCATGGCAATGCCCATCACCACTAACGCCAAGCCAATGAGTAAACCCGCGTATTTCGCATTCAGTTCTATCCATTGAGTGAAAAGCCTCGAGATGGTGCCGATGATGATAAATACCAACAGAAAGCCCGATGAGACAGCGGCACTGACAACGAGGGCTCGGCGAACGGGCGCTTGTTTGTTGTCGGAGTCGATGCCCAGGAAGTAGAGCAAGTACGCGGGGAGCAATACGAAGCCGCAGGGGTTTACCGCAGCAAGCACGCCGAGCATGAAGCTGTATGCAAAGTTTCCTTCAAGTGCAAAGATCATGAAGGAAACCACTCGGCAATGAGGCCATCAAGTTTTTCGGCCGTAAGTTCTCCGGCAACCTGGTCGAGCACCACGCCATCCTTTGAGACGAACAAAGTTGTTGGGGCAGTGGCTATGCCAAGGCCGCTGATAAAAGCGCCGCTTGGGTCGAAAGCGATTTCAAATTTGACGTTGTATTTCTCGGCGAACTCTTGAGCAACACTTGCCGAATCATTCATATTGAGCCCGAGAAATGAGATTTTTGAACCGTACTTTTCATGCGCATCTGCCAACACGGGCATCTCGCGTCTGCAAGGTTCACAAGTGGAGTACCAGAAGTTAATGATGAGCGGGGCGCCCAGCAACGACTGGGAAGATTGCACTTTGCCATCAATTGTTTGCAATTCAACAACGGGAAGCTGCTGTCCTTCGATGTCGTCATTGGTGTTCAGATTCGGGTAAGGCGTTTCGCCTGGCGTAGTGAGAACCATGGTCGACTCGGTGACGGCAAGGCTGCTCCAGAGCCATCCGCCGCCAATACTGACCACCAACACCAGGAGTGATAACAGCGCTATTCGGCGACGTAATGGACGAAGGGGCACAACAGCACTGTACTTTGCGCTGTTGCGCCCCTTTCGGTGGTTCATGCCACAAGGTGAGCGGGGATTGGCACCTCCTCTACTGCCGTGACACGAATATTGCGAGTGACCGGGCGGCCACGCGGACGCTTGGTGGAACAAATGCGTCCCTCTTCAAGTAGTTCGCCACCCCAAACACCCCAGGGCTCGGTGCGGTCGAGTGCGCCTTGCAGGCATTCGTTGCGTGAGGAGCAGCGAGAGCAAATCACCTTGGCGCGTTGAATGTCCACAAATTCATCCGAAAAGAAGAGGTACGACAACGTTCCGTTGCCGTCGCTGCATCGTTTGGCCGACAGAACCATCGTTTCCGAGTAGTCCTGCGTTGCGGTGAGTGTGCTCATATTTATTCCTTTCTTGTTGTGGGATTGGCTTCACGCCGGAGATCGGCTTTCGGGGGGAAAACAAAAAAGCCACTGGGATTTTCCCAGTGGCCTCTTTCGCGATCTCCGACGTGAAATCTGTTAAGTCGTGAGTGCTAGGAGGCCTTTGGCCGGACGCTTAGTGAAATTCTTGGAATATTTCACCGCTCCGGCCTGCATATCGAACCAACGCGATGTGCGGGTGGTGGCTACGAATGCCGCATAGGCGAACGCGCGCGCGCCAGCAATTGCTGACTGACGTGAACGGGCGATGGCTGTATGCAACATGGACTCTGTAGCAAACCACCTTCGCAGATGAATTGCAAGCGATTTATGACAAAGACCATGAGAGCCAATACTGGATAGGGTTCGAGGGGTATGTGGCGCCCAGAAGAACCCGTCGATTTGCCCGTTTCGGGCAGGGTATTTACCGCATCGAGGCGTGTGCGGCTGGGCGACGTGACACCAAAGGGCCGCTTGCGTTTAGATGCGACGGCACGATATTTGCAAGACATCGCCAACGATGATGCAGTCGATGGAACCTTTTCCGACATTCACGGATGGGTAGTGCGACGCACCGAACTTTGGGTGCATCAGTTTCCTGTGTACATGCACGATGTTCAATTGCAAACCTGGTGCGGTGGTTACGGCTCGCACTGGGCCGAGCGACGCACCCGCATCACATCCGACGATGGTGGCT
The DNA here is from genome assembly GCA_036746695.1 of Ilumatobacteraceae bacterium. Lineage (GTDB taxonomy): Bacteria > Actinomycetota > Acidimicrobiia > Acidimicrobiales > Ilumatobacteraceae > UBA3006. Next base: position 1,114,131 of record DAIODP010000001.1, read on the forward strand.
TGATCGAGGCCGCCGCGCTGTGGGTGCATGTCGATATGCAGACGATGAAGCCATCACCATTGCCTGAAGACTTCTTCGCTCTCGTTCACGAATCAAGTGGTGGAAGAAAGATTCGTGCGAACTTGGCAATTGGTAAATCGCTTCCACCGCTAGACGACCCCGGCGCGGTTTCGGAAGAGTGGCAAGTTCGTTTCGCCGACATGGACGCGGTCGGACATCTCAACAACGCCTCATATTGGATAGCGCTCGAAGAGTATTTGTCGCAGCACTCGGGAAGACGCGCACCGATGCACGCAACGGTGGAGCATCATCTTCCTATCGACCCGGGCCAACGCGTGCGAATCGTTACGCAGGAACTGCCAGAACGAACAGTGTTGCGCCATGTGATCAATGCGACGGACGTTGCTGCTGTCACCCAAATCGTCGCGCTGTAAAACGTTTATTGCACTCGAACGTATTCGCGCACGCCGTCGACAACTCGATAATCAAACTCTCCAGCAATGCGAAGGTGCTCGAGGTGCGCGAAGGTTTCGCTGTCGGCCATCGTTCCTTGTGCGCGTGGCGAAAACAAATGACCCGAAAATTCGGTGACCGTTGCCGGCTTATCGAATGCGGCTGCAGTCGTGCGCAGTTTGTCTAGTCGGCCGATGTGATGAGTCTTTATTTCCTCACACCGCTGAGCAAGGTTGGTAAACGGTTTTCCGTGTGCAGGAAGTGAAACCTTCACTTGCGAACCAAAGGCGCCAACTTTGTCGAGCGATTCGAAAAAACCATTGAGCGGGTCGGGCTGCGAAGACATTCCAGATATATGTGGGGTGATGGTTGGCAATACGTGATCGCCACACAGCATGACGCCCGCTTCTGGGTCGAAGAGACACAGGTGATCTTCGGTGTGTCCGGGCGTGTGAATGGCCATCCACTCGCGTCCAGCTAACGAGATGTGTTCTCCCTCGGCAAGGCGCATGGTGGGTTTAGGCGCCCGAAACAGCGTTGGCATGCGCCGGATTCCCTTGTAATACAGCTTTCGTTTCCACGGCAACGAGTGGCCAGGCCCGCCCCAGGGGGTTGCACCAAATGGCAAGCGATGCGCTGCAACAGTTTCGACGTCTACGTCATCTGGTTCGGTTGGGTCGAAAAACAAGCGAAAACTTTTGTGCGTAATGATCTCGGCGCCGGTTTCGGCCCGAAGCCGACCTGCGCCACCAAAGTGATCGGGATGGCTGTGCGTGACGATGATGGAATGTACGCGGCGTATTGGCACACCAATTTCGCGCAGGCGTTGGTTGATTGCGGTCCATGTTGCCTTGCCGGGAAGGCCGGGGTCGACCACTGCGACGCCTCGGCTGTCTTCCAAAACATACATATTGACGTGCCCGAGCCCAGGAAGGTTGATGGGCAATTGAGTGCGCAGAATATTTGGTGCAACCTCGGTGATTTCAGTTGTGGCCGGCACTTGCTCCTGTTTGGTGTAAGTCGGTTCTGCCACGCAAACAACAGTACTGGCTTGTTTTCCTTTGCGGCGATGCGGAGGTGTTCGTTCGTGAGATTTACGATGGAGCAGTGATACTTGGGCTCGCAATATTCGGTGTGTGCTGGATGTGCGGGTGGGTGCTGATGCGCTCGGTACAACAGTTGGTTGTGCAATCACAAGACTCGCAACCACCTGCAATTAGTGTGATTATTCCCGCCAGAAACGAAGCACACAACCTTGTGTTGCTGATAGAAGAGTTGCGACAGCAGATTCGAACCATTGACGAAATTGTTGTTGTGGACGACGGATCAACAGACAACACACTGCAACTCGCACAAGACGCTGGCGCAAAAGTAATTTCGGCGGGAGCGCTTCCAGAAGGGTGGGCCGGGAAAGCACACGCCTGCTGGGTTGGAACCGAGGCAGCACTGAATGATGTGTTGGTGTTTGTTGACGCCGACGTTCGATTCAACACTGCGAACAAGTACATCGTGAGAGGTTTGGCGTCCAGTGTGGTTTCTCAGCCAACAGCGTTGTTCAGCGTGCAGCCGTGGCACAACACTGTTCAAGTTGGCGAACAGGCAAGCATGCTCTTCAACATCGTGAGTGTGATGGGAAGTGGAATGAAGGCATCAAAACCACTGGTGTTTGGGCCACTACTTGCTTGCATGCGCGAGGTGTATGTTGCAAACCAGGGGCACTCGCACGCCAGCGTGCGCGCTCAAGTGGTGGAAGACATTGCCCTTGGGCGATTATTTAAACAAACCAGGGTGTATCTGGGTACGCCATCAACCTGCACGTTTCGCATGTATCCCAAAGGGTTCTCTGCGGTCTTTTCTGGGTTTGCAAAGAATATTGCGGCTGGCGCTACGTCGGTGCCTATGGGTCGCAGAGTATTAATCGCCGCCTGGTGTGCGTCGCTTGTGGGTGGCGTCGTGACGTCACCTTGGATGTATCTTGCATCGCTTGTTCAAGTAGCAATGTTCGCAAGAAGAGTAGGACGCTTCCACCCACTTGTCGTTGCACTTTTTCCTGTGCACATGTTGCTCTTCACCGTTGTGGTGATCAAGAGTTTTTGGGATGTTGTTTTAAGAGGCGGGGTTCGATGGAGTGGCCGAACCATTCGAACTCGGTAACTCACTAACAAAAAACTTTTCGCGGTAGTACTGCAACTCGCGGACGCTTTCCCTTACGTCGTCCATTGCTCGGTGCATGCCACCTTTATTTGGGCGATCAATGCCGGACTTTGGAAACCAACGCTTCGCCAGTTCCTTAATGCTGGAAACATCCACGCTTCGGTAATGCAAGTAGTTCTCAATTTCCGGCAGATACTTAGCGAGAAAACGGCGGTCGGTGCCAATGGAGTTGCCGCAAAGCGGCACTGTGCGGGCCTCGGGAACATGCAACTTGATGAATTCGAGGGTTGCTGCGCCGGCCTCCTCCAGGGTGATTGTTGAAGAGGCAATCGCACCCAACAAACCAGACTTGGTGTGCATTTCAACAACGATTGGCTTCATGATGGCGAGAACATCGGCAGGTTGGTGGATGACGAGGTCCGGGCCTTCAGCCACGATGTTGAGATCGTCGTCGGTGACCAAGGTGGCGATCTCCACAATGACGTCGGTGTCGGGCTCGAGGCCAGTCATTTCCAAGTCCATCCACACCAGCACGCCATGCAATCTAGGCGTAATCTCGTGCAATGACGAAAAGCAGTATTCGTGTTGCGGTACAACGACTAGATCCCACGCTTGCCCTTCCCGTAACGGCACATGCGGGGGACGCAGGAGTAGATCTGTATGCCAGGGAGGATGCAACGATTGCGGCGGGCGGCGGGCGCATTTTGATGCCCACGGGGTTGGCCGTGGCTATTCCATTGGGTTATGCGGGCCTTGTGGTGCCGCGAAGCGGGCTTGCATTGAAGCATGGCATCACGCTGGTGAACACCCCAGGAATCATCGACAGCGGATATCGCGGCGAATTGAAAGTAGTCATGATCAATACAGACCCCGTTGCTGATTACGTGGTTTCACGAGGAGATCGTGTTGCACAGTTGCTCATTCAACAAATTGAAACGGTGCAGTGGGAAGAAGTTGATCAACTGTCGGGTGAAGACCGCGGTGGCGGCTTCGGGCACTCTGGCAGGTAACTAGCGAGTCGTAGGCCCACGGCTCAAGAGAATGTTCTCTCGCTCGTAGGTTTCAATCGTTTCATCGTCAAGCCCAACGATGTTGGAAAACACGTCGCGATTATCTTCGCCGCGATATTGAGCGACGCCTCGGGTGCTTGTGTCGGAGCCGGAAAAATGCCACGGGCTATTGGGAATCCGCAAGGTTCCTGTGCCGCGGTTGTCGATATTGACAATGGCACCGCGCGATTCGGCCCAATCTGTTTCGGCAAGTTCACGAACGCTTCGCAACCGCCCACACGCGAGTTGGTTCTTTGCCAACCGTGCCTCAATTTCGTCGGCGGTTGGAACGGTTTTGGCCCACTCCAACATGATCGACATCAATTCACTGAAGTGTTGAAGACGGTGTTCAATATCTTTGAAGCGCTCATCGCTAAGCAGTTCTGGTTTTTCCATTGCATCGACAAAAAAGTCGAACGTTCCTTTTTCGGCGGGATGCCCACTGACCACAACCATCGAGCCATCTGCAACCGTGAGCACGGGATAATCAGCCGGTTGAAATGAGCGAATGGTTCCTTCGGGCACATCGTCGTCCCAGAGGTGATTGTGCGCGTGCTCGTTTACGTACAGCATGGTTTCTGCCATTGAGACATCGATGTATTGACCGCACTGCGTGTGTTCGCGCTGATACAACGCTGCAAGAATCGCAGCGGATGCTTCGAGCGCGGTGTACACATCACCGTGGCTGTGTGGGTCATTGGCGTATTGACCACCCCGCACATCACCTTGATGTTTTGTTATGCCTGTTTCGGCATTGACGACAGGTGCGTATGCCCGCCGAGTCACCCATGGCCCAGTTGCGCCGTAACCAGAAATGGACGCGTAGATCAATCGTGGGTTTGAGGAACGCAATGCTTCGTAGTCCAAACCCATCTTCTTCATTACTCCTGGCCTGAAATTCTCAATCACTACATCGCAGCGAGCGACCAGCAACTTCAGAATTTCGACGGCCTGGGGCTTTGTCATGTCCAGAGAGATGTTCTTTTTTCCCACGTTTTGCTGGGTGAAATAGGACGACTGCGAATTGATTCGTGGGGTTGCAAAACGTGTCAGGTCGCCCATTGGCGGCTCCACCTTGATTACCTCCGCACCAAGATCTGCAAGCATTCGCGTGGCATGCGGGCCAGAAAGCACCCGCGTAAAGTCCAGCACACGAACTCCCTCAAGAGGACGTTTGCCTTGCGCTGATGATGGTGAAGTGCCGCGTGCCATGAATATGTTCCTCGATCTAGCTCAGCGTGAGGCCAAGTGTGCGAAGCGCAAGTGCCGAATACAACGCCATTCCCGTGGTCATCGCGTCTTCTTCAAACGTCACGCGATTTGAGTGGTTCGGTGGGGCTATGCGTGGGTCTTTGCCCTGCGGTGTTCCGCCAAGAAACAACATGGCTCCAGGTACTTTCTCGAGAACGTAACTGAAATCTTCTGCACCCATCACCGGGTTCGGCATATGCGCAACATTCTTGTCACCGTTCACTGCCTTCGCAATGTCAAGTGCAAAGTCCGCCGAAGGGGCATCGTTGACAGTCACTGGGTAACCAAGTTTGATGGTTACTTCCGCACTCATCTCGTGCGTCTCGGCAATGCCTTCAGCAATACGGCGAATTCCGTCGTGTACCTTCGCTCGTGTTGCTGCGCTCATTGCCCGAATAGTTCCTTCAATTTTCGCTGTTTCGGGAATGACATTTGATGCGGTTCCCGCAATCAGTTTTGTAATGGTGATGACTGCAGGATCCCAAATCTCGATTCTGCGAGTAATGAACATTTGTAACGCTTGAACTATTTCGCAAGCAACAGGGATGGGGTCGAGTGTGCGAAACGGTTCGGATGCGTGTCCACCTTTGCCCGTCACTTCGATTTGCAGAACATCGCTGGACGCCATGATCGGGCCGCCCTTGCTTCCAACAAAACCAGATGGAAGCGAGGAAGTGATGTGCAGCGCGTAAGCCGCAGCAAGTGGTGATTCATCGCCAACATTGAGGATTCCTTCGTTCAGCATGTATTCGGCGCCGCCGTAGCCCTCTTCGCCTGGCTGAAACATAAATAGCACTCGGCCTTTTAGATCTGACTTGCGTTCGCTCAACATGCGAGCGGCACCGGCCAACATTGCAACGTGTGTGTCGTGCCCGCAGGCGTGCATGACGTTTTCAACTTTTGACGAATAGTCAAGCCCAGTGTCTTCCGGCATGGGAAGTGCATCCATGTCGCCGCGCAACATCACCGTTGGGCCGGGTTTGTCTCCGGTGAGCATCGCGGCGATTCCGCTTGTGGTGGTGTGCAGCGTGATGTCGAGCGGCAAGCCTTCGAGCGCCTGCAACACTGCTTCGCGAGTTTTTGGTAAATCAAGGCCAATTTCTGGCCACGTATGCAATTCGCGACGGAGCCTTCGGGCCTCTTCCAACATTCCCGACGACTGCTCAAGGAGGCCCGTAGTGCCCCCGTGTCGCTCGGATGCCGGCTCGGTTGTTGCTTTGGTTGCCATCCTGCAATGGTAGGCACTTTCAGTCGGGGGTGTCGCTTGGGCTCGCGGTTGTTTACGATGAGATCCACGAAAGGGAGTCCCTCATGTTGATTGTCGAGTTCACGATTGAGCCATTTATTGAGGGTTCCCCAGGCGCTCATGTAACGGCCGCAGTTGCGGCTGTAGAGGGGCATGGCATCGTGGTGGACTTTGGCCCATTCGGCTCGTCTTTTGTCGTCTCCGTCGAGCAACTGCCTGCTGTAACGGCAGACCTCATGCGTGCGGCCTACGGCAACGGTGCAACGTATGTCAGCCTCGACGTTGGCCAACAAGATGATGCAGGTGCCAAGTAATGGCGTCGAAACACCCAGTTATTGCAACGGTTCAGCCGCTACTAAAGGCAACAGGCGGACGCCTCGTTGCGGTACATGAAATCCAGAGCGGCGACATTCCGCTCGTCTGGGAAGGCGAGACGGTTGCTGGTGTTCGATTGCCACCCTTACATGGTGCGCTCGACCGGATCATCGAGGGAGTGGAGCGCGAACTTGGCGACAAACTTTCCGCATTGTCGCGTAACAACAAGCAAGTTGCCATTCGCTTGCTGGACGAGCAAGGTGCATTTACCTTGCGACGCGCGGTGGAAGACGTAGCCGATGCAATGGGTGTATCCCGCATCACTATTTACAACTATCTCAACGCGCTTCACCGCTAGTCATGTCTGATGCAAGACGGTTTGATGCAATTGCTTTTGATGCCGACGACACGCTGTGGTTTAGCGAGGATTCGTTTCGCCACTACGAAAATCGGTTTGTAGAACTCGTTTCTCCGTTTGTTGAAACCGGAGCAAACATCAAGGCTGCGCTAATAGCCACTGAACGATTGAACATTTCTGCATATGGCTATGGTGTGAAATCGTTTGGTTTATCCGCAATCGAGACCGCAATCACACTTTCCTCTGGCCGCATTCCTGCCGAAGTGTTACAAGAGATTTTGTCTGGCGTGCGAGCCCACATCACCGAGTCGGTACGGGTTTTCGAGGGTGTTGCGGATGTGCTCACGAAAGTGGCTCAAACACATCGAATCATCTTGATTACAAAAGGCGATTTGGCACATCAAACCCGCAAAGTAGACACCAGCGGTTTGGCGCATCTCTTTTCCCATGTCGAAATCGTGTTGGAAAAAGATCCAGCGGCGTATTCGAAGGTGCTTAACAGTTTGGACATCGATCCTCATCGGTTCTGCATGGTGGGAAACTCCATGAAGAGCGACATCCTTCCAGTGTTGGCAATTGGTGGTTTTGCCGTTCACGTGCCGTACGAAATCTTGTGGGAGCTCGACTCGGCAGAATCAGTACCCGAAGTTGGCGCGCGGTTTGTTGAAATAGCAACCTTGTCGGAGCTTCCGCAATGGCTTGCTACACACGCACCTGTCTGATTTACAGCTTGCGCAAGTGAACTTCGGTGATGCGATGGTCTGCACCCTTATGCATGACCAGCGAGGCTCGCGACCGAGTGGGGGCAATGTTTTCGCTCAGGTTTTTGCCGTTGATTTCGCGCCAGATGGAGCGTGCCACCTTGTCGGCTTCCGTGTCGCTCAATTGCGCAAAGTGTGTAAAAAAGCTTGCTGGGTTTTGGAACACTGTTTTTCGAAGCGCAAAGAATCGATCAACAAACCAGTCCTCAATGTCGCTTTCTTGCGCATCGATATAGATCGAGAAGTCAAAGTAGTCGCTCACGAATTCGCTTGCTTGCGAGTCAACTTGCAACACGTTTAAACCCTCAAGAATCAAAATGTCAGGTTGTCGCACGATTTGTTGCGCATCAGGCATGATGTCGTACTCGACGTGGCTATACACCGGTGCAGAAACTTCGGGTACTCCTGCCTTCAATTCACGAAGGAACTGCACGAGACGCTTACTGTCGTAACTCTCAGGAAAGCCTTTACGGTTTGATATTCCTCGCCGCTCAAGTTCGGCATTTGGGTACAGAAAGCCGTCTGTAGTGATGAGTTCGACGCGGGGGTGCTCGGGCCAGCGATGAAGTAGCGCCTGCAAAATACGAGCCGAGGTGCTTTTACCGACGGCAACGCTGCCTGCAATGCCAATCACATACGGCATCTTTGGAGCAATCGTGCCCAAGAACGTGGCCGACACACGATGAAGGTGTTGTGTTGCGCTGACATACAAGTTGAGTAGGCGAGTGAGTGGAAGGTAAATCGCTACAACTTCATCAAGATCGATGCGGTCGTTGATGCCGCGCAACTCTTCGAGATCTTTCTCATGCAACGTAAGTGGTGTCTGTGCGCGAAGCTCGGCCCATTCGCTGCGGTCAAATCGCAGATAGCGATCGATGTCAATCGCGTCAATCACGCTTGAGTACTTCCGTTGCGCTTCCATGGTGCGTTTGGTGAAGCCGCACCGGGCCCAGCGGTGAGCACTTCAACACCGGTGTCGGTAACCAACACGGTGTGCTCAAACTGCGCAGTTCGTTTTCCGTCGGCAGTGACTGCCGTCCAATCGTCATTCCACATTCGGTGCTGCCACGAGCCAAGTGAGATCATCGGCTCAATCGTAAAGGTCATACCAGGGCGCATAATGGTGCTGTTACTTGCGTCGTAGTAGTGAAGCACCTGAATGTCGGTGTGGAACTGCTCGCCAATGCCGTGGCCAACAAACGCCCGCACGACGCCCAACTTGTCTTGTTTTGCTCGCGTCTCGATGGCCTTGCCGATATCGCTGAGCGGCCGGCCAGGAACAACAGCTTCGATGCCGCGCCAAATACATTCTTCGGTCACTGCAATGAGATTGCGGTTCTCGTCGTCAATTTCTCCAACGGCAAAGGTTGCGTTGGTGTCGCCATGCACACCACCCATGTAGCAGGTGACATCAAGGTTGATGATGTCGCCGTCAAGCAACACTCGTGAATCAGGAATGCCGTGACAGATGACTTCGTTCACTGATGTGCAAACACTCTTTGGATAACCCGAATAGTTGAGTGGGCTTGGATAAGAGTTGCGATCAATGCACAACTGATGCACGTAAGCATCAATCTCGTCGGTTGTAATGCCAGGTCGTACAAACTCTCCCGCCAAGCGAAGCACCTCGGTTGCTGTGCTGCAGGCAACCCTCATTCGTTCGATCACTTCGGGCGTCTTAACGGCGGACTCTTTCCACCTAGTTACCTTGCCTGTTTCTGCGTATGGAGGAGGAGTGATGTGCGAAGGAACGACACGGCGCGGACTAATTATTCCCGGAAGAACTTTTCCCTCTAATGGTTTGTGACAGCGTTTGTATTTACGACCGCTTCCACACCAACAGGCGTCGTTTGCCGTTGGCAGTATGGAGGGAGGGGAGGCGGGTGCTTCAGCGGACATCGTTCCGTCAAGGCTATGGCATGAATCGTGCCGACGGAGTCCATTAATTGCGGCCTTGTAATTAGAAATTGTTTGGAGCACGACTAGGGGATACTGATTTTCTTCCACTTGACTCAAAGAAAAGTACACATCGCACCATCGGCGGATTGATTGCGATCAAGGGGGGTAATTGCCGTGAGTCAACGGTTAATAACTTCCTTGACGAGATCAAGGGTGAGATACGGCAGTAATGGCGTTGTAGCACCCGACGATCTTGATCAGGGAAACACAAGGAAGCGGCGCATCCCAGAGATGGCCATTGGGTTGGTTTTAATCATCGGCGGCGCCGTTGGTTCACTCTTGCTCTATCAATCGGCGTCAAACACCGTCACCGTAGTTGCGCTGTCACGCGATGTTTCTCGAGGCCATGTGGTCACGGCGAACGATCTCGTTGCAGTTCAGGTGCCTGGTGATGCGGCAGAAATGTTTGTTTCTGGTTCAGATGCTCAACAGATTGTTGGCAAGACGCTGACAATAGATGGCCAAAAGGATTCGCCAATTGTTGCAGCTATGCTTTCGTCACGCAGCCCTCTTACATCAGGTGAAGCACTTGTTGCAGCGAGCATTGAAATCGGCAATTATCCTCCGCGTCTGAGCGAAGGCGACAGTGTGCAGCTGGTTTTCACACCGGACATCACCACTGGCAACATCACTCCGCCAACGATGTACTCAAACATTGTCACGGTGTGGTCTGTTTCATCTCCTGATGATTCGCTCGGCAAGGCGGTTGTTACATTTCGCGGGCCAAGGGATTTGGCTCTTGCAGTCGCTGGAGCGGGTTCGGTTCATATTGCGCTAATTCAGGGCACAGTCACGACAACTACTCCATGAGCGCGCCATCGCTCGTCGAGGCCTTGGCCTCACGCGTAAGTGAGGCGCTAGCGGATGAACGCATTGCCAGACACGCAGTTGGTGATAGCGACCTCAGCATTCCCCAAGAGTGGGAACTTGCTCGCAGTGCGGCAACAGCGGAGTGTGCTCGTCTAAGTGCTGCTCGCAGAAGCGAGGGCGGAAGTGTTCTCAATGATGTGCAGGAGCGCGAGTTGGTGGGCGCAGCGATAGCTCATGTTCTTGGGCTTGGTCGTCTGCAACCTTTGCTTGACGACCCCGACATCAGTGACATACATGTACGCGGTTGCGCACCTGTGTGGGTCAAGTTGCGCAATGGCCAGCGAGAGATGCGCGATCCAGTTGTCGACACAGATGAACAATTGATCGAACTCATCCGACGTGCTGCAACTCGAATGGGGCGTAGCGAACGACGCTTTGATGCAGGCACTCCAGAACTCAACTTGCAACTTCCAGACGGATCTCGTTTGTTTGCTGCTATGGAAGTATCTGCACGCCCAAGCCTTGTCATTCGACGCCACCGCTTCGAAATTGCATCACTCAAAGATCTTCGATTGCGTGGGCTCTTTGATGAACAACTGGAGCAATTCTTTTCTGCAGCAGTTCGCGCGCGCCGAAACATCATCATTGCTGGTGGAACGGGTTCGGGGAAAACAACACTTCTCCGTGCTCTCATCAATGAGGTTGGGCCCAATGAACGAATCGTCACCATCGAGGATGCCTATGAGTTGGGCATTGAAAGATTTGAAGAACTACATCCCGACCACGATGCGCTGCAATCAAGGCCAGCAAACATTGAGGGCCGCGGCGAAATCACACTTGCCGACCTCACCAGAATGGCGCTTCGGATGGACCCGGATCGCGTGATTGTCGGTGAAGTTCGAGGAGCGGAAGCCTTTCCAATGTTGATGGCGATGAGCCAGGGAAACAATGGGTCCATGTGCACCATGCACGCAGATAGCACTCGCTCGGTCTTCCCAAAGCTTGCGGCTTACATGTCGATGGCATCAACTGGTTTGCCAATCGAAACCGTCAACTTATTAATCGCGAGTGCTGTGCATTTTGTCGTGTACATCGACAATTCATCGGGAACGCGCCGCATCACTTCAATACGGGAAGTCGTCGACAGTGACGGCTCGACGATGGTTTCAAATGAAATCTTCAAGTGGTCTGACGGAAGTGACGCCCCAACCGGATTCCCCATGCGAGAACAGACGCGAGAGTTGTTATCGCGCAATGGCTATGTCGGCACATCAGAAATAGGGGTCCGCCAGTGAATGCGGTAATCACGCTTCTGATGGGCGCGGTAGTTGGTCTGGGGATTTTTGTTGTGGTGGCAGCACACCGCGGTGCGCGAGGGCTTTCTCGAATACTTGATTCCGCCGGAAGTTCGGTGCAGTTGCGTCCGATCATGTTGCTCATTCCCGGCGCTTTCCTAGTCGCTTTCATAGTCACTGGTTGGATTGTTATCGGCGCGGCTGCTGCTGCGGTGATGGCCTCGACGCCAGGGGTTGGCCGCCGGCCAGTAAAACAACGCGATGAGCAAGCGATTGTTGAAGCCATTGCTTCTTGGACGGAGCAATTGCGAGACACGTTGGCTGGTGCACACGGCTTGGAACAAGCCATTGTCGCAACCGCAAAGCACGCTCCGCAGCCAATTGTGCAAGCAGTAGAACGTCTCGCAGCCTTCATGGCATACGGATCATTGCAAGACGGTTTGCGCAGATTCGCCGAGGAGGTGGATCATCCCACGGCCGACTTTGTCGTTGCAGCATTGGTAACTGCAACCCAACATCAAGCAAGAGATCTTGGAGTATTGCTTGGCCACGTAGCACAGTGCGCACGAGATGAAAGCCGCATGCGGAGCAGGGTTTGGGTAGGTCGTGCGCGCACGAGAAGCGCAGTCCGAATCATTACTGGAGTTGTTTCTGCATTTGTCGGCGGACTATTCATTTTTAATCGCGCCTATCTCGATCCGTACACATCAATTCAAGGGCAACTTATCTTGTCGTGCATTCTCGTCATGTTTGCAACGGCGATTGTTCTGATGCACAGCATGTCCCACATTCAGGCGCCCGAACGATTCATTCGGCGACGGTTGGCGATAGTGCGATGATCCTCGTCATTGTTGCTGGCGCACTATGTGGAACAGGAGTATTTTTGCTTGCCTTTCCAGAGGTCTTTGGCCGGTTAGTGAAAAAACTTTCATGTTGGCTGCCAACTATGCAGCGTCAATTGAAACAACGAACAAGCGAACGACATCGCTCCGACCTAGCCCTGACCGAGCGAATCGCAGAGGACATGGTTGTTCAGAAGCTCGTTGGTGTAGTTGCTGGCGCAGCGATGCCCGCAACTCTGTTCTCTTTGCTATCTGTCCTTGGTGTCTCGATTGACAACACCTTTGCTATTTTTTGTTCTATCGCGTGCGCGCTCACCGGTTTTGTTCTTCCGGATCAGCGATTAAAGACTGAAGCGCGCCGCCGCAGACAAAGTTTCCTTCACGCATTTTCCAGTTTTCTCGACCTCACCAATGTTCTTCTTGCGGGCGGTGCCGGCACCGAGACCGCGCTTATGGCGGCCGCCGATGCCGGCGATGGATGGGCGTTCGGCCAACTGCGTAATGCGTTAGTCAGGGCGCGAAGCGCCCGAACCTCGCCGTGGAACGAGTTGGCAGCACTGGGCGAGCGATTTAACCTCACGCACGTAACAGAGGTTGCGGGCAGCGTTCAACTTGCCGGTGAGCATGGCGCACGCATCCGGTCGTCGCTTTCTGCAAAGGCGGAATCGCTGCGTCATCGCCAGATGAGCGAAATAGAGGCGGCCGCCAATTCTGCCACCGAGCGAATGGGCGTACCCATGGTTCTTCTCTTTCTTGCATTCATCATGTTGATCGGATACCCCGCAGTAACGCTCGTTTTGGGGGGTTTATGAAAATCGTTTCCAAGTCTCTTTAGGAAAACACACATGTATTCAGTAACTAAACATTCATAAGTAACAACAGGAAAGAGAACAACATGACACCAATGAAGAACACCTTCCAGTACTACTGGATTAGGTTCACCGCATCTCGACAGAGCGATCTGGAACAGGGCGAAGTAAGTGCAACAACAGTTGTTATGGCTGCTGCGTTGATTGCTCTAGCAATCGCGGTAGGAGCAACGATTACAGCAAGGGTTCGAGACAAAGCAAATTCGCTGGATCTCGGCTGATTGGTTAACGAATGAAGCTGGATCGAGGTGAGACAACTATACAAGTACTGCTTGCGGTCCCTGTGGTGTTCTCGCTGTTGTTATTGGCGGTTCAAAGTGCGGTGTACTTCCACACTGCAAATGTCGCCTCCGTCGCTGCCGCCCAAGGTGCCGCTGCCGCGGCGGCAGCTGATGGAGGATTGATTCCAGCATTAGACGCTGCTGCCAGGATGATCGCCGAATTGTCTGCAGAAAGCTCGCAGGTGCCATCCGTTTCCTTTACCGATTCAGATGTGGCAGTTGCAGTTCATTTGCGGGTGCCACAAGTAGCGCCGTTTTTTGCACTCACAGTTACTCGGGTATCGCGTGAGCCATTCGAGCGATATGTCGCCGAAAGTGATCGATGAAGATCGATCGGGGAAGCGCGACAGTCGAGTTGGTGCTCCTTGCGCCTGTGCTGGTGGTGCTGGCCCTGTTCGTTGTTTATGCCGGCCGCGGGGCAGAGGCCCTCACTCAGGTTCGTCATTCGGCGGACCAGGGCGCTCGCGCTGCGTCGCTCGTCAGAATCTCGCGCATGGAAACGGTTGGCAGGTCGGCTGTTCTGGCCGACTTGCAGCTCAGTGGCATGTCGTGCGTGAACCCACAAATAAATGTTGCAGTAGACACTGATTCGGCGGTTCGCTCTGTGCTTGTCGAAGTGGAATGTGTCGTTAACCAAACAGGACTAGGTCTGATTGGGCTAAGTGAACGCGTCGTAACAGCGCAATCCATAGAGGTCATCGACCGTTGGCGAGCGGAACCATAGTGCGACCAGAGCCACAAACAGAGCGGGGTTCGATCACGGCCTTCGTTGCAGTATTAGCGATCACTTTCATTGCTTGTGCAGGGCTGGCAGTTGACGGCGGAAGGCTGGTTGCAGCCCGTGTGCAACTTGCAGACCATGCCGAAAATGCTGCACGCGCTGGCGTTCAAGAGGTCACTTCTTTACGTAGTGGTGAACCCGATATTGATGTAAGTAAAGCACGCAGCACCGCCGCCGCATACTTGCATTCATGGGGCGTAAGTGGTGAAGTAAGCGCAACAACCGAGGAAGTTACGGTCTCTGTGCGCCGTGTGGTGCCGATGTCAATTCTCGGATTATTCGGTGCTGGTAGCCGCATGGTGTCTGCGCAGCGAAGCGCGAAAGCTGTTACTGGTCCATGAAAAGGATTGCCACGCTCGGTTCGGGTTTGTCGTTCCTTGTTGGCGTTCCTGTCCTGCTGGTCTTATTTCGGCTGACTGTTGGTAAAGCACTGCGTTTGATCGTCGACTCAGCGCAGTTACGTGATAGCGCTCAAATCATTTTTGGGCTAGCAGTTTTGGTGTTGTGGGTTGCGTGGCTGTGGGGCTCCACTGCCGTAGTCATTGACGTATTTAGAACATGGGGCAATCGACGTTCACTCGCCATCACCTCGATTTCACATCGCGCATCTCTGCTCTTTGTGGTTGCATTGTGGTCGGTTCTTTTCACTCAGCGAGCAACAACTGCATCAGCAGAGCAAGTAGCCACACACTTTATTGAGGAAGAGAATTCCGAAGTAGAAGTGGTTGCTTCTTCATTCAATCCAATTCCATTGGCGCTTGCGGCCTCGGCTTTGCTGATTGCTGCAATCATCGGACACGTTGAATACGTGAAGCTCCGTCAGCTTCGTGGTGCATCGTCGTGGCAACGTGTTCAACCACTATCTCGCCGGTCTCAATTTGCGCTTGGCAATTTGATGACTCGCGAATCGCTGCAAAATGTGAAACCAGTTCAACTTGCGATCCTCCAACTACAAGCAAGGGAGTGTTCGCCGAAGGTGGCCATTGTCGAACCCAACGGAGAAACTCGAACACTTTTGGAATCCCCACGGACAGTTGGCCCTGTGCTGGCTTACGTTCCGCTTGGTTTAACAGGCGGAAGCGTTGTTCTCATTGCTCTTCATCGCGGTTCGTGTGTAGACATTGTTGCGGACAACATTGCACTTGCAGAGTCCGCCTCCCGACATGTAATTGCAGCGGCTCAGCTGCTTGCAGTGGATGGCTTGTGTTCGGCAAATATCGTTCGTGATACCTACTCCGCAATTGAACCCAACGCAGTCACTATTCGTATTTTGCCGCAATCACAGTCAAGTGAGCGACTAGAGCTGACAGAGCATGGATGGATGCTCTTTCCAACCCGCACACCTTTGTCGGTCTTTGGAATGAGCACCGAGGAATCTACAGAGATTGAAGAGTTGCTCGAGGATGTCAAACAGCCCTTGATCTCCGTTACGGAAAGCACACCATATGTGATCAATGAATGGTCAATCTGTGTTCGACTTCTTGGCCCTGTTGGCGTGCAGACGAAGGATGGCAATGACATCCAGTTTGAAAAATCTAAAGCACTGGAACTGTTGGCATGGATCTCCACTCATCGCGAACGCCCAACACGAGTTGCTGCAAGAACGGCATTATGGGAAATGAACGTGCAGGATGCAACGTTTAACAACATCGTCTCGGATTTGAGGCGTGGCCTTTCCCGATCGGCCAAGGACAACAGTGAGATCTTGCTCCGCACATTTAGCGACAACCTCTCGCTAATTGACACTGTCATCACCGACGCGGACATTTTGGAACATGCTGTTCATCAAGCACGTCAAGAAATGAATGACGAAGCGGCCGATTCGCTTCGTCAAGCACTGATCTATGTGCGAGATCTTCCATTCGCGGGAACCCGCTATCTGTGGCCAGACACCGAAGGAATCACCTCTAGGTTGGTACTCACCGCAATAACTGCCGCAATTTTGCTTGCGGAACACTGCCTGGAGCGCGCCGACATCGACGGAGTGTTCTGGGCTACTGGTCAAGGGCTAAAGGTGTTGCGTGGGCACGAAGAGTTGATCGCGCTTCGCATGCGAGCGTTCGCCGCACGAGGAGACTTTGCGGGAATCGAATCAGAGTGGTCGTCGTATGAACGAACAGTTCGCCGAGACCGGCACTTCGGAAGCAGCGTTTCACCCATTCTTCGTGAGGTGCATGAGGGCTTGATTGCCTAAGCAACAGCGTTATATTGACCGCATGGCTTCAGAACAAGAGATCGTTGATAGTCCAACCGAATGGGTTGCGGATCACATTGCTAGGTATGTGCAATCAAATGGCGAAGATGGCCATATGTGGCAGGGAGTGCCAACGCTGCTGTTGACAACTGTTGGCAAAGTGAGCGGCGCGAATCGGCGCACTGCTTTGATTTACGGGCGAATTGGCAACGACTACGTGATTGTTGCGTCAAAAGGCGGCCATCCAACACATCCGCTTTGGTACAACAACTTGGTGTCGCACCCAACTGTTCGTTTACAGGTAGGCGCCGAAGTATTCGATGCAACCGCTACGACGATGGCGGAAGGAAGTGACCGGGAAACCGCATGGGCTGAGATGGTAGGAATTTGGCCGGGTTTCGCGGACTATCAGGAAAAGACAGACCGAAGAATTCCCTTGGTTCAGCTACAACGAATTAGTTAGCAAGATTTGTTTCAGGTTTTCCTGCACCAGACACAATGGCGATGGCGATCAGAGGCAGATACGCCAAGATTGCACCGATAGTTCCATCTATCCGATCAGTGGCAACTAGGTAGGCAAATGGGAGCAACCAAGCCACGGTTACGAAGAGCACGCCAAGCGTGACACGTCGATGTGATTCGGTGCGCATTGCTAGGCGCTGATAGGCGTGGCTCCGATGTGCAACGTGCGGGCGTTCTCCACGCAAGATTCGACGGATGAGGGTAATTGTCGCATCGACGATAAAGACACCAAGCATGATTACCCAAACCCAAAAGAATTTGGACTCATCGTTTGTGGAAATAAGTGACATCAGTGCCAGCACGATCCCCAAAAACCCACTGCCCACATCACCCATAAAGATTCTTGCGGGCGGGAAGTTGAAAGCAAGAAACCCTAAGACCGAGCCGGCAAGCAGAATCGGGGGGACTGTTGAATGCAAGGAAAGGTCTTGTTGGTACGAAAGTACCGCAACGCCGACACATGCCGAAATTGTTTGAACCGCTGCAATGCCGTCAATTCCATCCATGAAATTAAAGAGATTGAGTAGCCAAACGACATAAATAATTGCGATCACATTTCCAACAATGGACAAATTGATCTCTGCGCCAAAGACAATTACTGGCTTGAGCCAATCCACAAAAATGAGGCCCAAAACTGCTGCAACTCCATGAACGAACAAACGCAAGCCAGCGCTAATCGCAATGCCTCGATCATCAAGAAATCCGACAAATGCAACCAAAGCTCCGGCAACGATCAAACCCCAAAGGGGCCGCGATGGAAGGTCGCTTGAAATACCGTACGCAGCGATACCAGCAAGTGAAGCAATGACAAAAGAAAGCCCGCCGCCCCGAGGGGTTGGTGTGGAGTGTGAACTTCGTTCGTTGGGAATGTCGATGCGTCCGACTTTGCTAGACCGCTTCAGAACAATTGCAGTGAGTAGTGCAGAAATGACGAGAAGCACCCCTGCTGTTGAAACATACGGAATCACGAACGGGCCTCCAAGGTGGATTGAGCCATGATGTTCATGGATTCGACCACGGTTAACTCAGGAGCCCATTGCAGAAGTTGCTTGGTCTCGCTGATATCAACCATTAACGAGCCGCAAAGGCGCTGGTACATACCATGCTTGCCAATGAGTATGGATAAAACCTTAAGTAACCCGACGGGAAACCAAAAAAGATTTGGGGAAACATTGTGCGCACGGGCGATAGCGCGGATGAGTTGAGGTGTGGAAAGGTCTTCGCCATCGGACACCAGCAATGTGGCATTGATCGGGACCTCAATGGACACAGCCCGATACAAGGCGGAGCAAAGGTTCTGGACCGAAATAAGGCTTCGTCTATTTCGAACGCCACCAAGTGGAATGGGCATTCCGCTGATGGAAAGTTTTATCAGTGATGCAAAGTTTGCTCGCACGCCTGTGCCATAGACAAGCGGGGTGCGAATAATCACGCAATCCATCGCTGTCGAACCCGCAACTCGCTGCAACTCCTGTTCGGCGTGAAGTTTTGAAATGCCGTATTGATCGCGTGGATGGGGGGCATCTTTGGAAGTAAATGGTTTGTTGTTTGGTGTTGATTCGCCGTTTACCTTGATGGAACTAAGGAAAACAAAGCGTCGAATTCCATTATTCGCTGCGCATTCGGCAAGTCGACGAGTGACATCGGTGTTTGCTGATTCGTAGGCTGCGGATGCATCCACCTTTCCTTCGCTCATGACATGCGCCCTACCAGCAAGGTGAATAATCGCATCGCATCCAACAACGATTGAGTCGAGGTTCTCTGTGCGTTCAAGATCACAAGCGATGTTGTCGTTTCCGTAGCGAGCATCCGCAATTCTTGTTAACGCACGAACTTCATGACCCTTGCTTTTCAGCAGCGTATAGAGGTGTCCACCCACAAAACCGTTGGCGCCAGTCAGTAAAACTCTCATCCTTTAAGAATCGTTTCATACAAATCAAGCGTTTGGCGAATGACAATTTCTGATGAAAACTCGGTGATGGCTCGTACCCGACCTGCGCGACCCATTCGAACGCGCATGTCCGGGTCGAGGAGGAGAATTTCAATGGCCGCGGCTAGGGCAACGTGGTCTCGGGGCGAAACCAACAAACCATTGACACCTTCATGTACAACTTCACGACAACCTGGAACATCTGTCGTCACGATAGGTCTGCCTGCCGAACACGCCTCAATAAGCGATTTCGGGAGACCCTCACGGTACGACGGAAGGCAAACAATATGTGATGTTTCAAGAACGTGGGCAATGTCGTCACGATGGCCAAGCCATTCAACGAGTGCTTCGTTTTGCCAGTTGTTTACATCTGTTTGGGAGAAGCTTGTGGGGTTGCCATCATCAGGTGTCCCAACGAGGAGAAACCTAGTACTAGGAAATCTTGGTTTGAGTATGCGCGCAGCGTCTACAAACTCGCCCACGCCCTTATCGCGCAACATTCGTGCGATGAGGACCACAACAATTGGCCCTTCGGGTTCTGTGGTCGACGCAAATAGGTCGGTATTCACGCCGGCGCCCTTGATCAACGTCAATGAATCGCTTCGTACGAAACCGCCGCTGATGAGCGAGTCGTAGTCGTCTGGGTTCTCGATGATTACGCGGCTACCTGGCGGGTTGAGCAAACGTTTGACCAGCATCTTGACGATTGGGCGAATGAGCGTTGCCTTGGTGTCCGTTGAAGTGAAGACGTAGCCCATTCCCACTGGGGCATTAACAATGTTTTGACAACCCGCCCACCGTTCGCCCAAAGTTCCAGTCACCACCGGTTTCAGTGCAATGTTGTGCACGATAGTTGGACGAAATTGCTTAATGATGTGGCGAACCCGCAACGCGGTGCGCAGTTCCCTTAGTGGGTTTAAACCTCGGCGTGAAAAGTCGATTGGGTATACGGCGATGCCTTTTTGGCGCAGTAAGTCTTCGTATTTGCTCACTCGTGTAGCTACCGCTACCTCAAATCCATCTTTGATCGCAGCCTCGGCGCGTTCGAGAAAATGTGAAACAAAAAACCAGTCCTCAGTGATGACAAAAAGAAGCTTCTTGTTTGACATCATGTGTTATCGATTTGAGGATAGGAGGGTCAATGAATACGTATCTTCTCTGTTTCTTGTCTGCAAGTTAGCAATCACCAGAACACCCATTGAAACAAAAAAGGCGATGTTCTGTCGGGAGGAGTTGAAGTCTGTTTGTGATACCAAACCCGAGAAAAAGATAAATGCATGAAAGACCAAAATATTCCGTGTATTGAATTTATAGTCTGGTCGCAAAGTGGTGATTAAGAACATCAGCGGTATGAGCAGAGTGTCGACGAAAACAAAACGGGCCAGTACGAGGGTGATGCGAGATGCCTCAACTACCGAATCGTCAAGAGTGAGAAACTGCAAACCTAGGAAATTTGCCGCCAGACGGGTGATGCCCGATTGGGTGAAAATAGATGTCGGGGATGAGAGTGACGCACCCTGCTGGACTGTCGCCCCATACCAATAGGAGAATGCACCCACTGTGTAGACAAATACTGTCGAGCAGAGCAGTCTGAAATAGAACAAACGTGGGGGGAAGTATCGGTAAATCTCACTAATCGCCCAGCCAACAATGAGTGCTGCTGCAAGGTGTGGCCGAAGTGAGAGAGCCGCCAAAAGACCCAAGAGTCTTATTGCGAGGCGTCGATCGATCACGAACAACAAGGCAAAATAGCCGAGGGCAAGGTCTCTAAGCGCCAGCACCGACATGAAAATCATGATTGGTCCACTGAAAAATACAAGCTGCCATGCACGCACTTGAACATCGCACTCGGATAGGAATCTTCGAGCCTTGAAGTAGATGAGCAGCAGAAAAACCAATTGCAAAAATTTCAGAAATAGCATCGGGTTTCCACCAACCTGAGACACGACGTAGGCGGGGACCGTAACTAGGTATCTAAAGTTGAATGCCGAACTGATACTGAGCTGAATTCCCTCGTAAGGTATTCGAACGTTGATGATGTCTTGATGCCAAGCCTGGTCGTTGGAGTAAAACAGGACTTGCGCTTCTCGATATTTGGCAAAAATTGCAATTACTGATGCGGTCCACAGCGAGATAATCGAAGCAACGAACAGGTCGATCTTTGATTGACGCAAGCAAAACAAGAAGGCAATGGCTCCTAGCGCCGTTGCCTGAATTGCGTACGACGCCAAATCATTCACGTCCGCAACCCCAGTGCTTCATGGATCTCCTCAAATGCGTCTAGGCGACGCCAACGTTTACTGAACCCGTTGCACAATAATTCTACTTGCAAGACCTCTGATCCATGAAGGAAATGAAATGTCCCATTCGCCGAGGTAATCAATGATTTCTGCACCGGTGCCCTGCTTGAAATCAAAAACACCCTTGTTCTTCACAGGGTCTATCCCGCCAAGATCAATGCGTTGTACGCCTCTTTTTGCACACTCATTCGCCATGTGCCAAAGAACGGCATGGGAGGAATAGTGCTTACGGCCTTCTGGCGTTGCGACTGCAATAAAGTCCCAGGCCTGATCGCCTTGCACAAGAGCTGCACGAATTGCCAAGGGTGAACCATCTGCGTCATTGCACCGGACAAATACGAGATCATCACCAAAACAGTTAATAACGCTTTGGATCTCTTCTTCGCTTTTCGTGATGTTGGTCGAGGCAACCTTCTTGTAATCGTCCATGGTCGTATAAGCGGCTGCAATTTCTCTTGCAACTGGCTTTTTCCAGACAAAAGGAACCGAACCATGTTTTGTAGATCTCTTTAGATTGCGCTTCCAATTGGAGGAGCAACGATCTAGTCGAGTTGGTTCGTCGGCCGTAAGGTCCAGCATCAGGCTTGCTTGCGCACCAATAGGCGCTGATACGTGATGAAACCCGTTTTGTTTTAGGGTGAGATCGGCATCGACGCTCGTTGGTCGCATGCAAGCGATGCGTAAATACGTGAAGCGAGATCCTAAATGCTCACGCAGTAGGAGCAGAACCGAATGGTCAAGGGCCGAGATATCGCCCGCAGGCCCGCCAGCAGACCATGCAATAACCGATTTCCCGAGTGCCGTCTTGACGAGCACCTGTATCGCGGTGGTGATGCGCCCTGATGAATTGCGAGCAACGAGTCGGTATGGTGTCCAACCAAAATCAGAACGATGCTTCGCCCAGCGAGATGATTGGTACACAGAATGATGGGGAAGCGAACCAATCATGGCGTCCCAGTGCGCATCATCTTCCGTGTAAATAGTCCAAAGATCGTCTGTTTTGCTCACAAGAAATTAACCACCCAAACATTGCGGTAGAAGTGATTGTTGTCGACGGTCACTGCACTCGGTAAGTCGGGCCATGAAATGGTCTCTACATGAAAACGAGATACCGCCCGCCGAACTCGCGCTGCTTCTTTCGCAGAACCAATAAATGCAAATCCATACGGCGAAGCACCAGAGCCCAGTTGTTTGATAATTGGTTGTATGTCATAACCGCTGACAACTGAAGCAATTTCCCCAAAAAGACGCCTGCGACGCTCCACTTCCTGCTCCGAGTTGACCCTGCTTATGAAGTTGAGGCTGGAGGAAGTTGGTTCCGGGCTTCCAGGCAGTGTCTTCTCACTCATCGGATCTGAAACAGGAAGCGAAGAACCGGTGCGCATCTGTCGAAGTCCACGAGTTGTTGTTTGCAACAAGCGGAAGAGAGGGAGGCCGGTTCGACGCTCTATACGGGAAGTAGATCGACGAATACGAAACGACATTGGATCTGTTTGCCTTGACGGTTCAAGTTGCGGGTCGGTCTTGGCAACGAACCTCTGATCATTGACATAGAGCTGTGCGCCATCAAGTACGCGAAGTGTTTTTCGGTAGCTTGTCACGCCGAGATCTCCGCGCGTTCCTAGGAGCGCGCCGCTCAAGTCGCGCCCCAGGAAACCGTGGGCATTATCTTCGATCAACACTGCTCCGTTTTCCTCGCAATATTTGCGGAATATCGCTAGGTCTTGTGGAATACCGAAATAATTGACCGCTAGTACTGCTTTGGCACCTTTAGCGCCTTCCAAATGCACAGGTTGCAATTGTTCGTTCACCGGGTAGTAGCGGGGAGTTGCGCCAGCCGCATTCACAGCACCGAGGACGTCGCGACAAATGAATTCAGGCAACAAGATCTCCGCACCTTTGCATCCTGCAAGGCGAAATGCTTCGACGAGAGCGTGGCGAGCGAACGAGAACGTTCGATCGGAGGGACGAAGCAATGGTGCAGTCATGATTTAGCGCCTGGGCGTCAAAGATGCACGAATGAGTAGAAGTGTCGCTGCTAGAAGCCGACTTGCAAATGGCCATTTCATTGCAGATTGCAAAAACAGTTTCGCTGATGCGCCGTAGTTTCCCGAGCGTTGCAACGAACGACCAGCACCGTAGAAAGCGATACCAATACGTTTACGTTGGCGGATAATTTCGGTGACAGACCGTTTTGATTGAGGAAAGTGTTTTGTTAATACAGCCAGCTCGGCCGCAAGATGCTTTTGGATATTGCCACTGACATTTGACTCGTGAAGGTGATATTCGCCCAACGGTTGTTTAATGAACTCGAGTCGTGGAGTTGTCTGCGCAATTCTCATCCAAAGGTCGTAATCCTCCGTTGAAATCAATGCAGGGGATTCGTCGAAGCCTTTGCAGGCCATAAGAATTGATCGACGTACGACCGTTGCCGAAGTGGAGATTCGATTGCCCCGATACAGCAACTTCGCATACGTTGATCTGTTTTTCGGACCGTACTCAACTTGTCGCCGGCTTCCATGTTGACCAACCCAATACTCTCCGTGGCAAACGAGATCGGCGCCCTTCTCGAGAACGCCTACACACATTTCAAGCTTCTCTGGGAACCAAGTGTCATCGGAGTCGAGAAATGCGACATACGTTCCATCGGCAAGTTCGATTCCCTTATTTCTTGACGCTGCGATAACTCCGTTGTTCGCAAAGTCAATTAACTGGATGCGGTTATCTGAGAATGATTCAACGATGGAAACTGTGTCGTCCGTTGAGAAATTATTGACGATAATTGCTTTCCAGTGAGTAAACGTCTGCGCCCGGATGCTCTCAATTGCGCGGTGTAGTAGTGGTGCATGGTTGTACGTGGGGATAACGATGGAAACAAGAGGTGCAGTGATGCGCTCATTCATGACGAGAACCATGGACGCCGCTAAGCATTGATAGGAGTCCGTCAATCTCTGTAGCGAAGTCATCTTCTGGAGTAAAACCCGTGGAAGTTAATCGTTCAATTGAAAAGTTAAGTGGTGGAACCTTGGCATCGGTCTGGGAGCCGGGGGGCGTTGTGATGTCGACGGCTGCACCAAAAAGTTGTTTGCCACGTTCCTGTACGGCAAGTGCCATCTTCATCACGCTTGATGACGTCGTGCTGCCCATGTTGAATACACCATTGTCGAGCTTGCTTGAGTCGAGTTTGAGAAAGTGTTGTACAGCGGCACAGACATCTGTGCGAGTTACAAAGTTTCGTTCTTGTAAACCGTTTGATTGAAGTACGAGTGTGTTGTTAAACACCAATTGCCGACACAAATCTCCAACAACAGTTTTCCAGTCGCCCATGTTGTACTCCATCGGCCGACCAAAACTGTTTGCGCAGCGAATCGAAATTCCTTCAATTCGTCGCTGCTGGTGTGCGTCTAAGACGAGTTTTTCGGCCGCGAGATGAGTTGTGGCATATGGGTGTTTTGGGCTAGCGAGCGTGGACTCATCTAACTGCCCGACAAGTGGAGACCCGTAAACATGGGCTGTAGAGAAATAAATAAAGCGCCTTACTCCGTTAGCGATGGAAGCTTCTAATACGTTGTTGGTGCCACTGACTGTGATGTGGTCGGCAAGGCTCGGGTTATCTGCCGATTCAATGTCGCTGAGACCCACAAGGTGAATGACGGTATCCACATCAGTAAATGAAGTGCCAAACGTTGTTGTATCAGTGACATCAAACTTTGCAACCTGAGCATTGGGGGCCCAATCAGGCACTTCTCGGCTGGAATGAGTGCCTAATCGAAAACGGAAATCTGGATTATTGCCTAATGACGAGGCAATTCGACCGCCCAGATTGCCAAACCCTCCTGTGAGGAGGACGGTTTTTGTCATTTGTGCTTCAACGCCCAGTCATATGGAATTTCACCCGACATTGGGTCTAGCCGATCGATTTCATCTGGGTCGTGTGGGATTGATGCACAGTTTGCGACCACCGAAAGCTCTGACCCCATTCCTTTGAAACCGTTCCAGACCATCGGTGGAACGGTTACTAGTACGTAATTGTCTGGTCCGATGAAAATTTCTTGAATTTCACCACGAGTGGGGCTTTTCTCGCGGTTGTCATACAAAACAAATTTAATTTTGCCATGAGGTACCGCATAGTTGAGCGTCATTTTGCTGTGGATGTGCCAGGCCTTTATTGCATCTGGATAAATGCAAGAGAAGTAAATCTCTCCAAAAGTCGAAAAATGTGGATCGGAATTCTTAAGCATGTGCATTACTTTTCCGCGCTCGTCAAGGATTTGTTTAAGCGGGGTGATGATGACTCCATCAATCATGAATTTTCCTCTCGTACTCGCTCAATTGGTTCGTCGTAACATCAATCGCTTTTGCCCCGTCTTCTACCTGCTTGTACCACTGCACCGTTTTCTCAACAGTTTCAGCGAAGTGCCAACGAGGAGCCCATTGTAATTGTTGTCTTGCTTTGGTGCAGTCAAGTTGAAGGAGATTGGCCTCATGAGGATGACTGTGATTTGACTCAATCTCGACACTTCCAGAACCCCAGTGGCCGACTGCAGCCTGCGCGACATCATGCACTGTTCTGGTTTCGGCCTCATCGGGGCCAAAGTTCCATGCACCCTCTACAGATTTTGGTTCGCTCATTAAACGTTCGGCGAGAACGATGTATCCAGAGAGTGGTTCAAGAACATGCTGCCATGGGCGAGTGGCGTTTGGATTCCGAAGAACGATTGGCGTATTCGCTGTAAGCGACCTAATGCAATCAGGAATAATGCGATCTTCGGACCAGTCACCACCACCGATCACATTCCCAGCGCGCCCGGATGCTGCTCCAAAACCTTGACGTTGTTTGAAAAAGGAGTCGTTGTAGGAAGAAAAGACAAGTTCCGCTGCGGCCTTGGATGCGCTGTATGGGTCGTGGCCACCGAGTTGGTCAAATTCGGTATAGCCAGCTACTTGTTCAATATTTTTGTAACACTTATCAGAGGTAACAAATACAAGTGAAGTAACGGAATCCGATAATCGAACGCTCTCTAAGAGATTTACTGCTCCGCTCACATTGGTTTCAAAGGTTTCAACGGGGTCGCGGTAGGAACGGCGCACAATTGGTTGTGCGGCTAGATGAAATACGATCTCTGGCTTAACTTTACGAAATGTCTTCTGCAAAAATTCTGCGTCACGCACATCTCCATCTTTATGATCCATGCTCTTGTCTAAGCGCAGTGAACGAAAATGAGACTTTGTCAACGCAGGAAGGGCGTATCCATAAACATCCGCGCCATATTGCAGCAACCAAAAACTGAGCCATGAACCCTTAAAGCCAGTGTCTCCCGTGATGAGTACACGCTTGCCTCGAAACTTAGAAAGGACGGTTACGAGGTTTTCCATGGAGCCTTATCTTGCTCAAGCATTTCGTTCAGTAATTGCCAGTCTCGGTATGTGTCCATGCATTGCCAGAATCCATCGTGTTGATAGACGGCGAGTTCTTTTTGTGCAACCAAGCTCTGCATCGGTTCTTTTTCAAAGACAAGATCTTGTCGGTCTTCCAAAACATCAAAGACTGCCGGTTCGCATACGAAGAAGCCACCCGAAATGAGACCGGCTGATGCCTGAGGTTTTTCATTGAATCCGGTGGCCTTGCCGTCGGAGCCAACTTCAAGCTCCCCGAATCTTGCTGGTGGACGTACGCCCGTGACCGTGACGGTGGCGTCTTTGGACTGATGGTATGTGATCAACGAATTGATATCGATGTCGCTTAAGCCGTCTCCGTAGGTGAGCATGAATGGCTCGTCCTCTACGTGTTCGCGAATTTTCTTAATACGTGCTCCCGTCATCGAGTCCTGACCGGTATCGGCGAGCGTTACATTCCACTTCAATTCTCCTTGTCCTGAATTGGAAGAGTAGTTTTCAAAAAAGTCGCGGATTGAGTCGCCTTTATAGCCAAGGCACAACACAAAGTCATCGTGCCCAAACCCTGCGTAGTAATTCATTAAATGCCACAAGATGGGAAGTTTGCCGATCGGGATCATTGGCTTCGGAATATTGTCGGCGACATCCCTGATTCTTGTTCCGTAGCCGCCGCACAAAATCACTGTTTTCATATGCTCAATACCAACCTCGTAGAAACCGACCACCGGAAAGCCAGTGCTAATTCTACCTATTTTGCGGTGATGTAGCCGTGGGTCAGCCGTGAGATAAGTCGGTGAGAAATGCGGTCCACAATGGAAATTGATCGCCGAGATTAAAGAATTCTCGCTGCGGTCCTGAATCACTCGATAGGGCGGCAGTTAATGCAGCCGTTAGATCACTTAATGAGTGGACGAAAAATACATCGCCGTTTCGACGCAGCGGGCTCATATTGAAATGTGCACCATCTACCAACATGATGACCGTTCGTCCGAGGCAGTACGCCTCAAGTGCGGCACTTGTGGACGATGTTGTAATGGTGATGTTCGCGGTAGCAAGCAGATCACTTATCTCCCCAGTGAATGCGCGTAGACCGACTTGAGCAAGTTTTTCATCTTCGATAACGCATGCGGGATGTGGCTTAAAGACCGATCCTTGCGGCAGCGCGCCTTTGAGGCCTCCAATCATGTCCAATAATTGGTGAGTAATTGTCTCGCTAAAGTCGCCCAATACCGCAACTTGTTTTGATGTAGCGGAACTCATCGGTTTCGCATAGAGCGAAGCGAGGTGTGCAAAAGCAAGAGCTTCAACTGGAACTAAGCGATTTTTTGGAAAACCGTTGTCCGTAAGTTCTTGATGCATGAGCGAACTGTTCGTCGCAATGACATCGGGTTGAGGAAAACATTCAACTCCGTTCGCGACCCGTGATTGCGGATCGACAAAACGACGAACCTCCCAAAATTTGGGCGCGGCGTGAGGAACGCCAATTAACGTTCCATGTCCGCTTGCATTCCATGCCGAGATAAGCGCCATTTCCCATGGTTGGTTTTCCATGAGATATATACCGCAGGTCTGCTTGGGCAGTTTTGAGATCCGATTACGCATTGCGTGGAATTGCGTGAGATGTTGGATTGCGATTGAACCTCGAAGTGATTTGGCCCACTCGGCAGAAAAGAGCGGCCAAAGATTGGCTTGAGAGCCTTTGGGGGTAAAGGCATTGCGAATACTTCTCAGTTTGATCGAGATAAGAACCAATCGAAAATAACCAACGATCACCCGCCAACGAATGTTGCGCATGTCGAGCAGGTCGATGGCCGTGTGCGAACGTTTCGAGGTACTTAACGAGGTTGCTAAATGCTCTGATTGATTCTTTGAAAGAGATTGCTTGCCGACATCTCGGATATGGAGCCATTGAGATGAATTGAATTGGTTGTTGATGATCGTTGGAAGATCGGACCAAAATCTTGATCGATATTCACCGCCACCTGCTGCAGCAATGTCAAAACCATTGAAATAATCGACGACGGTGATGCTTGGCGAACCTGTTTCTGGCTGAACGCGCGCTGAAGAGTAGCCACTCCTTAGCAAAGTTCGACCAAAGGTTGCCAGGGCGGTAAATGCATGAGGGATCTGCAAACGTCGTTTGATTGGGTAGCGCAAAACAACGCTGATGCCCAGTTTCTTGCAAAGATCTACAACGCAAGACTGCACCGAACCTTCAGGTACTTCTATGTGCAGCGTGCTGATCTTTAAATCAATCAGAATTTGTTCGAGTGCAAGGATTTTTACGGCTTGGACTATGCCACTATCAGCGTGCCATCGTCGAAGAGCAAAGAGTGTCATCCACCAAAAACTGAATGATTGGTCAATCTGCAAATGTTGAATTACCGACTTGCCACGTATCTCGATCTTTCCAACCTCGTAGACGAAGGACAAAAACTGAGCACGCAATTGCTCATCATTCGACTCAATGTAATGAGGTAAAGAAATCGCAATTTCAGAAGGAAACCCAGGGGTTGAGCCATCAAAGGAAATACTAACGCCAACCTGCTGAGGGCAAATTGCGCCCGGCGAACTAAAGAGAAACGCAGCCGTCACTGTGGATCCTTTACTGCCGCGAGGATTTCATTGCGGAAAAAGGTAATTGGGTTCTGAACTTGTTTTACGAAATGTTCTTTGTACAAATGGATTGCTTCACGTACTGAATCCAATGACCACCAGCCATCAACATCTCCCCAAATCTTCTGGATATGGCTGGCGAGCGCACCGCCATCCCTAAACAACACCTGTGCGTTTTCAAGTTGTGAAAATACTTGTTGCTCGGAAGCACGCACTGGGTGGGTCTTTGGGTCGAGGAGGAATAACGTTGGCTGACCTGCCGCGAGTTGCTCAAGTTCCGAGGTGCCGAGTGAAGTACAAACGATGAGCCTTGCTGTGTCCCTCAGTGGAGCAAGAGGGGACTGGCCAGGGTCGAGGTTGATTTCTGGGAATCGATTCAGCCATCGTGTGGAATGGCTGAAGTCATACTTGGCATGATCGTGATGCAAGCGAACGCAAAGTGCTGATCGTTCATCCGAAGAAAGCTTTTGGACAAATCCAAATAGGTTGTTGAGATAATGAGCGTTGTCACAGTCGATTGACCATGGCCTCCGTGCATAGCGGCTTGTGCAGTCGGTGATCAGCAATAAAGAATTTCTCAAATTTGCGCCCACTGATGATGGCGGCGTATCCACCAAAGCAATTGCCGGCGCAGCAACAACGTTTAGATCGTTGGTTTTCCAACCCCAAGTGAAATATTTGCTGGCTACGGAAATTTCGTGCTCCTCCGTTCTCGTTGGAGGAGCCACCTGGCCGTATTGTCCACCATGTTGGGCGAGAATAATTTTTGTGCCCTGTGACTTTTTGATGGACATCCAAAGACTGAATAGATCGCTCGTTACGTGCAGATTTGCCGTAAATATTGTGTGGGGGGTCCGAGCAAAGAGACCAGTGCGTGCACGTTGAGAAAACGCGACGTAGTCCTCAACCATTGACCGAGGAACTTGGGAGCAAATAATCGAACGAATAAATGCATTGAAAGAGGTTTCAACGGATTTTGGAAAATTCACCGAATTTCTCAGTTCGGTGTTGAATTGCGCACGAGGAACCGTTGGCTCGCTCCAGATTGTTGGTAATGACTTCATGCGTAGTGCAAGGGACAATTCAGTTTTTCGAGGCAGGTATGTCGTTGCAAGAATATGCCGCGACAAGAGCCCAATTTGGAGAAGAGATGAACGCAGCGAACTCCGCAACCGTGACTTGATACTTCGGTCTTTGGTGTTGCCTGGCGCACCGCCGTGCCATTGATGCGCTCTGGTTGAGTTTAAAACTTCTACTTGCTTGTTAAATCTTATGATTTCACCAGCAACCCAATGGTTCCATTGCGCCGACTGCGAGATTGGGTAAAAGTCAAAACTTTGTTCGGGGCAAATTGCGTGCGGGTCGGTGGGAAAGAGCTCAGTCTTCAGACTTGGAAACTGCGATTCGACATCCGAAACGGCTAACCATCGTTCATAAACTGTGTCCACAAAATGATGAAGCCATAAACCCAATCGGATTTTCCAGGTTTGCGCTGACAAACGCTCATTGTGCATGGCATTTAGATAAGTGGTGAGATCTTCAAGTAATTCGCTGCATAAGTTAGATAACTGGTGATGGCGGTTAAGTCGCTCATCTATTGGGCAAACTTCGGTTCGTCTCACAAGGTGTTCAGAGACGGCTGTGTTTTGCAATCCGGAATCGATGAGAACGAGCTGAGCGTCCGAAGGCCATGTGCCCTGGTCGTGAGTCGTTACTAAATAGCGGTTGGCTGCATCACTCATGGCAAGACTCGCACTGGCATACCGATAGATGAGAAGAACTGAATCAGTCTGACATTGTCTGGGTCGAAGGTCATGAACCGATCCTTAAATTCATTATTCAATGCGCGCACTTCACTGTCGGTTGCTTGACTTAGAAAATTCAAACGTTCGATGATTTTTGCTTCGGAAAGATCGGAGAGCCAGTATGGGCCTTCCTGGGGAAGTTTTGCTGGAAACCCGAATGTAACGCTGGCCATATGCCGAACCGATTCGTTTTGGTGATGCATGAATCGGCCCCCAATAAACAACACTCTCTTGCCCCGCGCATGGAATTCGTAGCCAAGAGTGCTATCCAGCGTGACAACAATATGGGCCGCGTCAAGCGTGGAATAGCTATCGAGTGGTGAATTGCGTCCACTTGTAGCAACTTCGCCAAAGAACTCTTGTTCGATTTCGCATTGTGAGGATTGCTTTCCACAGATTGTGAGTTCGAGATTGTTGGCAATGCAATAGTTGTGAAGAATATCTACGACTATTTTCTCGGCCTCATAGAACTCGCTGTAGGTGATGGGTTGGTCTTGCAAGTATGCAATCACATCATTTGGCAATGCCGGCTTGCTCGGCAGTTGGGAAACATAAACAATCGATTTGTTTGACGGTTTACTACTCGAATCCGAGTTAAACGCATTGTTCCTGAGGCTTCCACCAACGAACACCTTGGCGTCTATGTGCTGCTCGTAGACCTTGGCAATTTCAGAACCGAAAGCAACGATGTGGTCGGCACATAGCTGAGGTCGTCTCTGTACTTCATCAAAAAACCCGCCGTTTGGGATTGATGAATAGTTTCCTCGAAGCCCGTTTTGAATGGCAATAGTTATCGAATTCGGTAGAGACTCTTTCAATCGATAAAACAACATGTCATTGTCGGTTGTAGTGATGACAAACTTTGGTTTGATCAGTGCGATAATCGCCTGCAAGTAATCAAATCGATTTCTACCCCCGCGCATCAGTGTCAGGATGAGGGCAGGAACGTTCAGTTTCGTGCTCCATGGGTCGATAACAACGACTTCCGCTGGGTCGAGATAGCGAAGCAAAATGTCGGATGACTTACCCTGCGGGTAGATCACAATTTGGGCTCGACGTGGTTTCCCCCACGCGAATGAATTAGTTCGAAAGATTCCGAAGAGTCCTTTGATACGCAAAATAAATTGGTTCAACTCGGTCCTATAGATCGTTGACTGCGCTGTCGGCGGCGGTTAGATCGGCAGGGTTGTCAATATCAATGGCTTCCAGAGCCCCCACTTCAACCCATCGTGTCGGCGGTACAAAAAGAGTGCGAGTCGCAAGGAAGTTCTCGGTAGAAACGATGTAGAGACTGCCGCTTTGGCGCACCACCCGAGGTAGTGCTTGGCGTGGTGCAGAAAGCTCTGCTGCCGAAGTAAACGGAACGACGAATTCTCCATCAATACGTAACATTTTGGATGGATGATGTTCCACTTGAACCACTCCAAATACCGAACCGACGCCGCCATCAGTTTGAAATTTTGTAATTGATTGACTTAACAAACGCGAATCACGAAGAGGGGAGGTTGGCTGGAGCAGCACCAACGTCGCTGGGAGTTGAGCATTCTTTGACGATTCGAGAAGTGCATGCTCAATTGCTAGTTCGATCGGCGAATCATCGCCGGCAAGATCCTCTGGTCGAACAATACTTTCGACGTCGCTCTGCTTGGCAATGGCCAGAATCTCTGGATCATCGCTCGAAACGATGATGCGGCTAATCATGGGCACTTCGCGTGCGGTGCGAATGGCATGTTCGACGAGGCTGATGCCACCTACCAGTGCCTTGTTCTTACCCGGAATTCCCTTAGAGCCGCCTCTTGCAGGAATGATGGCAATGGCGGTCATCACATCACATCCTTCAAGTCGACGAAGACTTTGTCGACTGGAGCATCAAAGAGTTGACCAGTTTTCAACAGTTGAACAAAGTGCTCCGAGGAACGGCCATCACCAAATGAGCCCAATTGAGACACTCGCGGTGCAGCAACTGCCGAATCCAATGCAGCCTTAATCTCGGCACGATTCGGTGGGCAGGGGAATATCGAGGGGCCGTCGTATCGGCCACGTTGGCGATCACCGACATCAACGCTCGGCACTCCGTAAATAGGGGCTTCACGAATTCCGGCACTGGAGTTTCCGACCAGAGCCTGAGCATTGCGAAGCAATGTAAGAAAGTATTCAAAACGCAGGGATTCAAAAATACGAAAGCGTTGTGGGATTTCTCGCAGTAATTCGTATTCCCGAAGGATGTGTTCGTGGCCGGTGTCGTTGTTTGGATGAATCACCACGTAATTTCGGCCACTTTCGATAAGCGCCGCAACAAACTCTTTCGCGGCATGCTTGCTTGCATCCAAGTCGGTAGTTACGGGATGGAAAATTGCAACCTGATATTCGTCAAAGTCAATTTTGTAGCGGGCGCGAGCCTTCTTCAATGTGGGAAGTGCAGGTGACATCATGATGTCTAAATCTGGTGAGCCAATTACATGAATGCTTGCTGATGCCTCGCCGAGTTGAATGAGGCGAGCGCGAGCCTCGTCGTTTGCAACAAGATGGACATGAGACATTTTGCTCACCGAATGGCGGATGATTCCATCGATTGTTCCAGACAATTCGCCACCTTCGATATGCACCACCCGCGTATTGCGTAGCGCGCCGGTGATAGCGCCGGCCAACGCTTCAGGTCTGTCGCCATGAATTGCAATCAGGTCTGGTTGCATTTTGGTTAGAAATGCCGAGAGGCCTGTAATGGTTTTGGCAACGACAACATCCATCGTGTCATTCTCAACTTGATTCTTAAACGGGACGATAGTGATGTCTTTGGGAAGTGTTCGACGCACTTCTTTGATAGTTCGGCCGAACTGAGGCAATAGATGCATCCCTGTTGCAAACACAGACACACGAAATCCATTTTCGTGTGCAGCAAGAATCAGCGGCTTGATTTTTCCGTAATCGGCTCGTGTGCCGGTAAGGAAGGCTATGTGTCGACTACTCGACATCCGACCACCGAAGTTGCTCACCGCGTGCGATCGAGCGTGTCGATCGTTTGCCGAGTACTTTGTCGAGGTCGTACGCGATGATTTCACCAGTCCCGGGGCGCTTCACCCAGATGAGGCTGTCGTCTAATGTTTGCCCCTTGTCGATCTGAGCGATTGCAACTACTGATGCATAAGCGAAATCAATCGTTGGTTGTTCTTCTTTCAAAACTGTCTTCGATCCACCACTTGCGGCATGAACGATCGCTGAACCTTCAATAAGTTCACGCAGACCCTGTGGATCGACCGAAATTTCAATATCTTCGCCGATCCATGAACTATCGCTGGTGAAGTGTCGCTCAATAATTGAAGCACCAAGTGCAACTGCAGAAATTGAAGGCAAGTTTGAAAGGGAGTGATCAGAGATGCCAATCACCGTATTTGGGAATGCATCGCGCAATTGTGTAATGGATCCGAGTCGAACATTTTCGAATGGTGTTGGATACATGCTGGTGCAGTGAAGCAGCGCGAATGATGCATCTTCCTCCACGAGGACATCAACAGTTCGCCGAATTGAGTCCATGTCATTCATGCCAGTGCTCACGATGATCGGCCTACCAAAACGAGCAATATGTCGAATAAGTGGTGTGTTGTTGCACTCACCCGAACCGATCTTGAAACCCGGTACATCGAGTGAGTCCAGTCGCGTGGCAGCTTCACGCGAAAATGGAGTGGACAGAAAAAACAGACCACGATCTTCGGCGTGCTGTTTACATACACGTTCTTCGTCGTTGCTCAGCGTACATTGATCAATGATGTCCCAAATGGAGCGTGTGGAATTAGCTGGTACAACATCGTTTGGGATCATCTCGTCATCCACTGAGTGCGCCTGAAATTTGACGCACTCACCACCAGAGTCGGCGACATCGTCAATCATTTGAATTGCACGACGAATATCGCCGCCATGATTAATGCCGATTTCAGGAATGACAAGTGGGCGGTGTGCATCACCAATGAGGCGATTTGCGATAGTCATTTCACGGGTCATATCAATTCTCCTATGTGCTAACTCAACAGACTTGTAACTGTTCCGACGATGTAGGCAATGGCTACTGAAATGGCGATTGCAACTAAAGCTCCTGCGACCATTGCGCCAATTGAGAGGCTTGCCAGCGATGTCAGCCGGTGTTCGCGTTCGGGCTCCTTATATAGAGGTGTCTTTTCTGTTGAGACCCGAATCACTTTGCTGGCATTAGAGCCTTCAGATTTGCTGCGGCTGATGAGCACAAGTGCGCCAAACGACAACACACATACAAGCAGCGCCCGTACAGTTACTCCTGGCACTGAAGCGGCAAAGGAGGTGGACATGAACGCAGGGATGAATGACGACAATGGCATCACGATGAATACAAGCGTACCCTTGCCCCCACCTGGGTTGCAGATAGCAATTGATACCGAAAACCCTTACTCCACAAACAATAAGGAACATCGTCGATTGTGGTGGGCCCTTCCACTTTTGACACTTGGTTGGGTTTCGCTCATTGCCGTCATCGCATCATCGCTCATCAGTGTGCGACTGTGGGAACTTGCGCCCGGTTCGGTTGAACAAGTTGCAAGTCGGTTAAGTTTTGACAAAAAGGCACTGTCGCAAGTGACGCGATACCCAGCCGAATCGTCTGTGATGTTTGTGACCGCCTATGGAGGACAATTAACAGCGCTTGATGCTCTTGTTGGTGCGCTCGACCCCGACGTAGATGTTCAAACGTTCAAGGAACGATTTGGTGAAAGTACGCCAGGAGTACAACAGCAAATTGGTTTCCAATCAATGACTTCTGCCAAGCAAATTGCTGAATACGTTGCTTATACGCGGTTGGGCCTTGAAGCCTCATTTACGCTCGGCGCAATCGTGGTTAACGAGTTGGTGTGCTTGGAGACCGCAGTTGCACTAAGTGCATGCAAGCAACTTGGCGTTGGAGACACGATCACTGCATTAAATGGTGAACTAACCGAAACGCTGGCCGAACTTGCGCCATTAATGGCGGGTAAAAAAGAAGGCGAAGTTGTGACGCTCACAGTCACACCGCACAAAACCTCCACCAGCGTTGAACGAAGAGTGCAACTCATCGTTAGCCCAGACGAACCCAACCGTGTCATTATCGGTTTTGTCCCTGCAGATACTCGTACGGTCGATCTTCCTTTTGAGGTGGGAATTGATACGGACCAGATCGGCGGACCATCAGCTGGCCTGGCGTTTACCCTTGCACTGCTGGATGAATTGACCCCAGGCGACCTCATGGGTGGGAAGAAAGTAGTCGCTACCGGGACGATTAGCGAAGAAGAAGTGGTTGGTTCAATTGGCGCTCTGCAACAAAAGGCAGTAGCGGTAAAGGCCATTGGAGCAGACGTATTCATTATTCCTGCGTCGCAAAGTGATGAAGAGATTGCGGCAGCGCGTCGTGCGGTTGGCCCAAAAGTAACGGTTATACCTGTCAATGATCTTGCAGAGGCCCTGGCGGCACTCGAAGCCCTTGGAGGCAGTGGCCTGACGAATGCCACGATCTCGCTGTAACCACGGCGTACTGTTGATTCCATGGCGATTTCATTTTCGCGCCCCGATCCATCCTCGCCCGCCGCAGTTGGCGCAGCGCAGTTTACGGTTGGGCGCCGCGGCTACGAGCAGGAGGAGGTACGCGATTTTTTGCGTATGGTTTCGGCCGAACTCGCCCGCCTGCAGGAGCGTGAGCGCTTTCTAGAAAGTGAATTGCGTGCGATGCAAACGCGCGGGATGTCGGCCCCAGGTGTTCTCGACGAAGAAACTGTTACTGCATTACTAGGTGAGGAAACGGCGAGGGTGCTTACTGTTGCTCGCGAAGCTGCACAACAGATGCGCTTACGTGCCGCAGAATCTGCTGAACGTTTGGTGCGCGAGGCGAGCGCCGACGCATCTCGTATGCGACAAGATGCCGAACTAGAAGCCGCCCGTCGACAAAATGATGCCGCAGCCGATGTTGAGGCAGAAATTGAACTTGCCAAACAGCAGGGTCGAGACATGGTTAACGAAGCTCGCGAATATCGCGAGAAAGTACTCAGCGAGTTGGCTCGTCGCCGCGAACTTGCACGTCAACAAATAGAGCAACTGATTCATAATCGTGATCGGTTGGTGAGCGCATTTGATCGTGCTCGAAACGCAGCCGACGACGTTGTCGGCGACCTAGCCGAATTCGATGATCTTTCTCAGGAGATTGCGCGGGCCGCGGCATCCGTTGCCCCTAGCGATTCAACCGAGCCGGTTATTTTCGATCACACGAAGGACCCAGAAGCAATCCCACAACGTTCGATGACAATGGTTTCTGACGAAGTTGTGGAAGATGTAGAAGAAGCAATCGTTGTTGAAGAATCGGTTGTTGCAGAAGCCATCGTGGTTGAAGAAGTGGTGGTGGAAGTTGACTCTGCGCCTGTCTCGCCGAAGCGCGAAACCCCAGCCGGCATGAGCGATCACCCGTCTACCGACCCACCAGCAGAGGAACACTTTGCCACTGTTGTTCAGTTGTTTGGTAATTCGCGAAAAAGCAAAGTAGATCAGCCCGAAGTTGAGGCAGAGGTTCCTGCTGCAAAGAAACCACAAAAGAAGTCGGCAGATGATCTCTTTGCGAAATTGCGCCAATCGACAACTAGTGAAGTTGCAAACAACGTAAAGAAACCTGCGCTGAAAGCGGTTACGCCTTCGTCAAAAAATGATGAAAAAGAGAGTCGGCCTGTAAAACCTAAAGCCAAGGTTGTTGTGCCCAAGGTTGACAAGAAAATGTTTGAGCAGCGCGACGATGCGCTCGTCCCCTTGAAAGTGCAAATGGTGCGCAAGGTAAAGCGAGTTCTTGCCGACGAAGAAAATGCAATGCTCACGTATTTACAGGGCAAAAAGTCGGTCGTTGCGTTGGAGACCTTGCTTCCCGCAGCCGACACCCATGCCCAACAGCACATTGAAGCACTAACCGAAGATGTGATGACTGTCGCAATGGCAGGGGCCAAAAGCCTTTCGCCAAGCCTCAAGGCAGATTTGCGTAAGCGAGTCACGAATACTGCTGTGATGCAGGTGATGTCGAAGAATATTGATGAAACAATCGTTCGCCCGTTACGTGAACGTATTCAGCGCGGTGTCGAACAAAGCAACGGCGACCGAGACGAGATGGCATCTTTGCTCCGCAGCGTGTTCCGTGAGTGGAAGATGCAGCGAGTCGAGCAGTTTGTGGCAGATATCGCGGTGCTTGCGTACAGCAGGGGTGCATATCTGACGCTTGATCAGGGAACAAAGATGTGTTGGATGGTCGACCCGAATGGCCCAAGCTGTGCCGACGCCGAAGATAACTCATTGGCAGGCGCGACGGCACTCGGCGACAATTATCCAACTGGTCATCAGCATCCAACGGCACATGCCGGATGCCGATGCCTACTCGCACCAATAGGCGAGTAATCTCCTCGGGGTGCGCAACCCCTCAGATCTTCCCCCACGCCGACCAGGACAACCAGGTGGCGGTTTCACGTTTAATAAGCCAAGCCGCGGCCGAATTGTCGCTGCAGTTATTGTCGCTGCACTTGTAGCGCTCGTCATTTCAGGACGAAGCATTGCCAGCTTTTATGTCAATGTCTTATGGTTTGACGTACTTGGCCGCACCGATGTCTATTGGAGTGTTCTTGCAACTAAAGTTCTGTTAGGCGCGGTGTTCGTTGCGGTCTTCCTAGTGATCATTGTCGTCAACTTATGGCTTGCCGACCGAATTGCACCTGCAGTTGTTGCTCCATCACCCGAAGAGCGAGCGCTTGCGGGTTATCGACAGCTTGTTGGTTCACGCAAGTGGCTTGTTCGTTTTGTTGTTGGTGGTGTGCTTGGTTTGATGGTCGGCTTGCCAGCAATGTCGCAATGGCAGGACTGGTTGTTGTTCACTAATCGACAATCATTCGGCATTGCCGACCCGTTGTTTAACCAAGATGTCAGTTTCTATATGTTCCAGATGCCGTTTGCAGAGTTTGTTGTCAACTGGCTGTTTGGAGCTCTCGTTCTGATAGTTCTTGTTGTTAGCGCGGTGCACTACCTCAACGGCGGCATTCGTCTTCAAGTGCAAGGACGCAAAGTTACTCCGCAGGCAAAGGCGCACCTTTCGGTGCTGTTTGCCGGCCTTGCGTTGGTGCGTGCAGCAGGTTACTGGCTGTCTCGCTTTGGTCTCTCAGGTTCAACACGGGGCGTTGTGCAAGGTGCAACGTACACCGATGTCAATGCGCAGTTGCCGGCCATCAACTTGATGATCCTGGTTTCCGTGGCGGTAGCACTGCTGTTTTTGTGGAACGTTCGTATGAAAGGGTGGCGCATTCCAGTTATGGCCACGTTGATGTGGATTGTTGTAGCGATTGCGGCAGGTGGCATTTACCCAGCGATTATCCAACGATTCTCTGTGCAACCAAACGTGAGCACCAAAGAGCTGCCATTCATCGCAAACAATATTGAGGCAACTAAGCACGCAATGAACTTGGGTGACGTCGTGAGGACACCTTTGTCGTTTGGGCCAATTTCAACGGCAGATGTCACGGCATCGGATGCGCCACTTCGAGATGTGCGCCAGTTGGATCCAACTGAAATGCGTGATCGTTTTGCACTCGACGAAGGCAAGACATCGTTCTATGCAATTCGTGATCTCGACGTCGATCGCTATTCGATTGATGGCAGATTACAACAGGTCATCCTCGGAGCACGCGAGTTAAATACAGCGGGTATACCGAATCGCACCTGGGTTTCACGCCATCTGATTTACACGCACGGATGCGGCGTGGTGGCCGCACCCGCAAGCCGTGTCACAGTTGATGGCCGCCCAACGTATATCGATCTTGGAGTTAAGCGACCACAGCTATATGTAGGTGAAGCGCTGGACGGATATTCAATTGTTGGAACGAAACAAGTCGAGCAGGCATGTCCGGATACTGCTGCTTCAGCGTATGAAGGTGTGGGCGGTGTCGCTCTTTCTTCAACCGTGCGCCGGGTTGCGTTCGCTCTTAATTTCGGAGAATTCAACCTGTTCGGCTCCAATCTCATTTCGCCAGAATCGCAGATCATGTGGGTGCGAAACGTGAAGGACCGAGTAGAAAAGATTGCTCCGTTCTTGCGATACGACGCTGATGCATACCCTGCGGTAGTTGGCGGCAAAGTTGTGTGGATTCTTGATGCGTACACGACCTCTAGTCGTTATCCAAATGCACAGGCAGCAAACGTTTCTCAGCTCACGCCGGGTTCGGGGCTAAGTGCAAATTTCAACTACGTGCGCAACAGCGTGAAGGTAGTTGTGGACGCATATTCCGGCGCAATCACGATGTATGTCGTCGATGCGAAAGACCCAATCGCAGCAACATGGGCGAAAGCATTCCCGAAGCTGTTTACACCCGTATCCGAAGCATCCGCCGAGTTGGTATCGCACTTCCGTTACCCAGAGGACTTGTTCCGTGTGCAGACGAACATTTACGGCCGATATCAGTTCACCGACCCGACACTGTTCTTTAATCGCGATGCTGCATGGAGCGTT
Organism: Ilumatobacteraceae bacterium; assembly: GCA_036746695.1. GTDB lineage: Bacteria > Actinomycetota > Acidimicrobiia > Acidimicrobiales > Ilumatobacteraceae > UBA3006. The sequence goes on from DAIODP010000001.1 coordinate 1,154,830, forward strand.
GCTCAGGCACCACCGTCCGAACCAGACGGAGCTACCGGAATTGTCGGCACCGCTGGTACGGCCTTAAACCCCGATCTCATTGATGTTCAGGACGCCAACGTTTCTCGCTTCGAGCCGTACTACACCATTTTCCACGAGCCGGGTTCGACCAACTCTCTTGGAGTTTTCTCAATGCTCCGTCCGTTTGTGCCGTTTTCTTCGGACGATGCACGAAAAGAGTTGCGAGCCTTCATGGTGGTGTCCAGCGATCCGAAGTCCTACGGAAAGATCACCGTGTATGAAATTAATGACCCACTTCCAGAAGGCCCCGCAACAGTGGCTGCCGAATTTGGTAGCGACCCGGTGGTTTCACAGCAAGTGACACTGCTGGATCAGCGCGGCTCTCGCGTGGTGTTTGGCGACTTGCAGATGGTTCCGGTGGGCAAGGGGCTCGTGTACTTGCGGCCGCTGTATGTTCGTCCGGATGACGCGAACGCCCGCCAGGTGTTTGTTCGCAAATTCTTGGCTTCGTACAACAACAAGGTGGTTATTGCAGATGGCCTCACCAGCGCAATTGCCAAGTTGTTTCCGGGATACGCGGGGAATCTTGACGACCGAATAGATGATGGTCAAACGGAAACCCTTCCAACAGAGAGTTCTACAGAGACGACTGTTCCCGGTAGTGATTCAACTGTTCCGTCGACGCCAACCGAAACCGGTTCGCTCACCGCGGCGGAAATGCTGGCCAAGGCAGAAACCCTCTTTGATGAGGCGGACGCAGCACTGGCACAAACCCCGCCAGACTTTGGTACCTATCAGCAGAAACTTGCTGAGGCTAGAGCGCTTGTTCGTTCAGCAATTTCGCTTGTTGCTGGCTGAGTTAGCCCTTTGCGTCGATAATTGCATCGGCGAGTTCGCGGATGGCTCCGCGGCCGCCCTTGCATGACAGCGTCCATTGTGCCGATGCGCGTACCGATTGATGTGCATCGGACGGGATGACGCCAAGCACAACGTGTTCTAAGCACTCAAGATCATTGATGTCGTTGCCAACGTATGCGGTGTTGTCGGGCAGAACGCTGTTTGCCTCCATCCACTTCATGAGTTCTGGCAACTTGTCGTCACAACCTTGGATGACCTCCAGGTTTAGTTTCTTGGCACGCGCACTCACCACAGAGTTTTGTTCTTTGGACAAAATCAACATTTTGATGCCGGCATTTTTCAACAGGCCCGTACCCATCCCGTCGCCTCGGTCGCACACAACAAACTCTTCTCCCGTGGAGGAGACAATGACGCGGTTGTCTGTAAACACCCCATCAAAATCAAATACCACTGCCTGAATATTGCGCAGGATTGATTTATGTGGCGGCTTAGTAGTTCTGTTCTTTGCCATAGTTCAATTCTTCCAGTTCATTGTGGTCGGCGAAGCATCTCGGCGAGTGTCGCTAAATCCTGTCGGAATGCAATTTCGTAACGCGCTTGTTCGTTGGCAATGCGAGTTTGGTTAACGCGCAGTTGCTCTAGTGCAGCAACCGACGCTGGATCTTGTTGTTGTTCGGAAATTGTCTGTATTTCGTTGCCAAGTTCATGAAGCTGATGTGTCAGCTCCGATGTCATATTGGAGAGGCGGGTGTCAATCGCATGTATTCGTTGATCTAGCCCGTTTGTTGCTGCGGTTACAAAAGAGAGCTCGTTGGTGCGCTTCGTTAGTTCGGTGCGCAGGGCTTCTATTTCGGTACGCAGAAGATCGAGGTCTGAAACAGTTGCTTTGGGAGTTCGGTTGAAGAGGGCCATGTTGTCTGGGTGATTGCAGTATGAGGTTGCCGTTGTGGTATCTCGCTCGCTACCGTACAACCTCAACGACGCGGGGTGGAGCAGTCCGGTAGCTCGTCGGGCTCATAACCCGAAGGTCACAGGTTCAAATCCTGTCCCCGCCACCAAGTAATACAGGGCCCTCCGAGAAATCGGGGGGCCCTTTGTATTTCGGTCTTGCTAATCTTCTGCGATGTCTTCCACCAAACCAACAGTCACCATCCCTCAATCTGATGCACCGTCCCAACTGGTCATTGACGACATCGTCGTTGGCATTGGTGATGAAGCGGTCAAAGGCAAAAACGTCTCTGTGCATTACGTGGGCGTTGCGTGGAGCAATGGAAAACAATTCGATGCATCGTGGGATCGCAACGAAGCATTCGAATTTCGTTTGGGCGCCAGTCAGGTAATTTCTGGATGGGATAACGGTGTAGCGGGAATGAGAGTTGGCGGTCGTCGTCAATTAACCATTCCGCCAGATATGGGTTATGGCGCACAAGGTGCAGGGGGCGTAATCAAAGGTGGCGAAACACTTGTTTTCGTGGTTGATTTACTGAACGTTTTTTAATCGTTTGCCGATAGCCTGATCTTTGTAAGAACTGCATAAAACAACCTTGTTTTATGCACAAAGAACTGGTGTGTAATGAATATCTTGGTAATCGGAGCAGGTGGTGTAGGCGCCTCGATGGCGTCTATTGCCGAAACCCGTTCGTTTTTCACCACCTTCGTTCTCGCAGACATCACTAAGTCCCGTGCAGAGGAAGCAATTGCTCTGCTTGATGACAAATCAAAGTTTGTCGCAGAACAAGTTGATGCGCGAGACAAAGAAGCCATTAAGGCACTCATTCATAAAGTAAAAGCCGATATCGTAGTTAATGCGTGTGATCCGCGCATGAATGAACCCATCTTCGGCGCCGCTTACGAGGCACATTGCAATTACATCGATATGGCGATGAATCTGAGCGAACCTCATCAAACAAACCCATACGAAGAAGTCGGTTCGCCACTCGGCAAAGATCAACTTGCTGCCGATGCCCAGTGGCGCGATCGCGGCATTTTGGCGCTCGTTGGCATGGGTGTCGAACCAGGACTGAGTGACGTGTTCGCTCGGTATGCAGCAGACAACCTGTTTGACACCATCGACGAAATTGGCGTGCGCGATGGGTCAAACCTTTCGATTGATGGTCTTGATTTTGCACCGACGTTTTCAATCTGGACCACTATTGAAGAGTGTTTGAATCCTCCAATTGTCTGGGAAAAGAACAAGGGATTGTTCACCACCGACTGTTTCAGCGAGCCTGAAGTGTTCCATTTCCCGGCAGGTATCGGGCCGTACGAGTGTGTCAACGTAGAGCACGAGGAAGTGCTACTTATCCCGCGCGAGATCGAATGCAACAGAGTGACATTCAAGTACAGCCTTGGCGCCGAATTTATCGACTGGTTGAAAACCTTCGCTTATCTCGGCCTCGACAGCAAAGAACATGTTCGTGTTGGTGACGTCAACGTTGCTCCCCGTGACGTGTTGGCAGCAGTGCTACCGAACCCCGCCAAGTTGGGTCACCTCATGCATGGCAAGACATGCGCCGGTACATGGGTTCGTGGCACATACGATGGCGAACCACGCGAGGTCTACCTGTATCACGTAGCCGACAACGAAACAACAATGCGCGACTGGGGATCCCAAGCCGTACTTTGGCAAACCGCAATTTGCCCAGTTGTTGCACTTGAGTTGTTGGCAAATGGCAGTTGGAAGTCAACTGGCGTTCGCGGCGCAGAAGCATTTGATGCTGATCCGTTCCTGAACCTGCTCGGTGAATACGGCGCACATCATGGCATGGTGGAAATGGGCCCAGGCCTTTGGCCAAGCCCGAAGCCAACCGGCCAGCCCGGCTGGGACCGGCCAGTGAAGCGCGCAATTCGACTGGGCTAAGTCACATTGCACCGCCGCCTTCGCGTTGTTGCTTTTCTTGTAATCGGTTTAGCCACCGCATTGATGTGGTCTGATACCGCAATCCAATGGTGGTCCGACATCGTTGTTTTTGCTTTGCGTGTTAATGAAAATGCAACAACATCAGTTATGGATAACCGACCTAGCGGCGATGCCGATGCGCACGCTGTCATCTGGGGCGTGAGCGCCGCATTGCTGGCGTTTTCATTCACGAAATTTCGCCACCGAATGATTTCGCTTGCCGCTTTGCTTGGGTGGACAATTGTGGTTGAAATTGGCCAACCGGTGTTTACCGAACTGCGTTCGCGTCAACTTACCGACCTTGTTGGTAATGCGTTAGGCGTCGGGTTCGTTGCTGCCATGGTTCTCTTACAACAGGCTCGAAATAGAAGGTCTACTGAGTAGAGCCAAGGTCTCCCGAGAGGTAGTGCTTTCGGCACAGCAGTTCATAGCGAACGTCGTCACCAAATAATGGCTCGCTTGTGGTCTTGTCGGTGTCGCCAACAACTACTGTCTCGCCCTCGTAGACAATGACACCATTCACCAAGCGGGCGTTGTTGTTGGCACGACTTCCGCACCAGCAACGTGCTTCAACTTGCATCTCAACACGTTGGTCGGCAATTTCCAGCAGTCGCTTCGTTCCATCAAATAACAGCCCACGGAAATCTGAAATAAGACCGAACGCATAAACATCAATATCTAATTCGTCAACCACTTTGGCTAATTGGTCGCATTGATCAATGGTGTAAAACTGTGCTTCGTCGCAAACCAGGAACTGCAGCGGCATCTTTGATTGCGCAAGATCATAAATGTTTAGTTCGGGAGAGACATCGACCGCTGGCGCAGAAACTCCGAGACGGCTCGTCACCTGCGAACCATCACGATCCAATTTGGTGAGGAGTAAACCGGCCACACCACGAGACGACATGTTGTGGTGAATCTGCAGTGCAAGCGTGCTCTTCCCAGATCCCATCGTTCCGTAACTGAATCGCAGTGTTGCCATAACGACACAGAACCGTAGCCCCCATCGGTGGAGCTTCGCACCTGCGTCTAAGGTAGAGGTATGGGAATCGATCCACGGGCCCTTGCGGCAATGATCGACCACACGCTGTTGGCTCCCGAGGCAACGAGTAGCGATATCGCCAAACTTTGCGCAGAGGCTGTCGAATTAGGGGTAGGCACCGTGTGTGTCTCGCCATCACATGTGGCTCTCGCGCATGGTTTGCTGCCAGCCACAATCCAAGTTGCGAGCGTGGTTGGTTTTCCATCCGGCGCACACCGCAGCGAAGTTAAGGCTCTTGAGGCAGAACTTGCGTTGGATAGTGGTGCGAGCGAAATCGATATGGTCATCAACCTTGCGCACGTTCTGTCTGGAGATTGGCGTGGTGTCGAGGATGATGTTGCAGAAGTGCGTGCGGCTGCCCATCGACCCGCAGTGCTGAAAGTGATTATCGAATCGGGCGCACTGACCGATGAACAGATCGTGGAGACGTGCAAATCTGCCGTTGCAGCAGGAGCGGATTTTGTCAAGACATCAACCGGCTTTCACAAAACTGGTGGTGCCACAACTCATGCCGTTGCATTAATGCGCTTGACGGTTGGTCCGTCGATTGGCGTTAAGGCAAGCGGGGGAATTCGAACTCTGGCGGATGCATTGCAGATGATTGAAGCCGGAGCCAATCGCATTGGCGCATCGGCCTCGCGTGCGATTCTTGACGCTGCTTCGTCCGAACGAAACTAAGCACCAAAGTTTTATACACTCAACGCATGATTATTCGTTGGCTCGTCGGTTCGTTGATTGTTCTCACTCCGATGAGTACTACTGCCCATGCGTCTTCGGGTGATCAGCAAACAACGACTACGACAACGATGGTTGAAACAGTTTCATTCCCGGTCCCCAAGCAGTCGGGTGTAGGGCGGCGGGTGGTGTACGCCAATCAAGCACAGCGTGTTTGGGTGATCAACGACGACAATGAAGTGATCCGTACATTTTTGGTATCTGGCATGAAGGGCCAACCCAAGCGTGGTAGTTATACGGTATTTAGCCAATCCACTTCCTCATTTAGCCCTGAACTGGCGGGAGTGACATTCAGATTTATGACCCGATTCGCGCTTGGTCGCAACGGTGGGAATATCGGATTTCATGAGATACCACTGCGCAATGGCAAGCCAATGCAGACGGTCGAACAACTTGGCACATTTCTTGGAAGCGGATGCTTGAGAAGTTCGACAGAGGATGCGTTGTTTATTTACCGCTGGGCTAAGCCCGGCACGCGCGTTGTTGTTGTCCCTTAACAGCGCTTAGAAACGCGCCATCTCCGACTTCAGGAGATCGAGCCCTAGGTTGCCAAGGCTAAGCCCATGTGCGTGCCACTTGCGTAGATCAAAAGATGCGCCGTGTTTCTTTTTTGCATCGTCGCGCAAATCAAGCCAAACGCGTTCGCCGAGTTTGTATGAAATTGCCTGCCCCGGCCACCCCAGATAGCGATTGATCTCGGAACGATTGAACTCGTCGTCGCTTGACGACCTGGCGCTGAGGAACTCGAGCATAAGTGCGGGTGTCCACGCTTCGCCCGCATGCCAACCAGAATCTTGAGGGATCGCAAAGCCGCAGTGAATGCCAATATCAATGACCACTCGTGCGGCGCGAAATGCTTGCGCGTAGAGGTAGCCCAACCGGTATTCGGGGTTGGCAAGAAATCCAAACTCGTCCATGAGCCGTTCGGCGTACAGCGCCCAACCTTCTCCGTGACCAGACACAAACGTGTTGCGTTGGAAGCGCGAGAGTTTTTCAGAGTTGATTGTGGCAATTGCAACTTGCAGGTGATGTCCCGGAACTCCTTCGTGGTATGCGGTTGTCGGTTCACTCCAGCGCGGGAAAACGGTGCGACCATTTGTTGGATACCACGTGCGGCCAGGGCGTGTGAGGTCTTCACTTGGGCCTGTGTAATACATCGCCGCCGCACCGCCGGGTGGAGAAATCATTGCCTCAACTCGACGAATTGATTGTGGTATTTCGAAGTGGTTATTGCTGATGAGAAACTCCATTGCCTCATCCATCAGATGTTGCAACCAATCCCGCAGCCCATCTTCGCCCTGAATCGAGCGGGCTGGGTCTGTGTCGAGCAAGTGACGAACTTCGTCAAGGGTTGCTCCGGGCTGGATTTGTTGTGCGACTCGAGCCATCTCGGCATCGATGCGTCGAACCTCGCCCCAACCCCATTCGTATGCGTCTTTCGCTTCTACAGACATACCCATGAATCGTCGTCGCGCAAGTGCGTGACGCTCTGGCCCGACACCATCCTGCAAGTCGGCCTGTGGCGCGTATTCGTTCAACAAATAGTCGGACGTCTCGCCAAGCGCACGTGATGCATCTTTGGCCACTTCGCGCAAGCGCTCTATTGGTGCGCCCTTTACCGTTGCGGCGCTTTCTACAAATTGCTCAAAAAATGCGGGCATGCTGCCCCGGCCAGCCCATGCTGCAAGTTGTTCGCTAGACGCGATCACTTGGCGTCGCTGAGCAAGCGCACCACGTTGTGCACCAAGCGCCCAAGACTCGCGCATTCCCGCGAATGAAAACGGAACTCTAGACATGCGCTCGCAGATGACTTCCCAGTCTGAAGCGGTGTCTGTCGGCATCAAATCAAAAATGGATCTTGCTGCATCTACATCGCCGGCAATCACTCGAATCGATCGAAGATGTTCGTTAGATGCGTGTTCAAGCGCGCTTAACTCGAGCGACTCGCGCAATACTCCAGCGGCCAGGCGGTCGGCATCAATGGTTGTATCGAGCCCCTTGAGCGTTGCGAGTGTGTCTCGGTCGAGTGCGGCGCGAGCATCATGTCCGTCAGGACTGAAGTCGGTCATTTCGTGGTCGTGTCCCGGGATTCCCATGTATGTGGCCGCTGCAGGGTCAAGTGCGGCTAGCTGAGTGATGTATTGGTCGGAGAGTTTGTAGACGGGTGAAGACATGTCTTCACGATAGACGCTGGGCGCCTGTGGCGCAGAAGGGCTAACTGGTGCGGTCTGGGCCGTGTCGGTCTACTTTTCCGACCACAATTTTCTTATTCGCTGAATCAATATGCATGTAGATACGGATGAGTGATTGATTCTTGCCTCGGCGCAGATGCGCACCAAGCAGCACAGGTTTACCGTCGTACACAACGGTGTAATAGCCGGCGTATTTTTGTGCTGTGTCTTCCGAAATGTTCGCCGCATAGTCGAGGTTGTACTCGTCTCGCATGTAGGAGCCCAGCCCGGCTGATGAAAACGCATTAGCGCGCCATGCTTGCACCACTTTGTCCAGTTTGCGAAGGTCATTAAGAACGCGTTCTGGATTTGGCCCTTGCAATAGGTCTGCGGTTTTGAATGCGGAGGGCAAGAAATCCAAGTTGGTGCATTCCTTGAACGCTTTATTCACGGCATCAAGCACTGTTCGTGGAATAGCACCAGGGGCCTTCCGATCAAGTTCGGCTTCCAAGTCGAGTTTTTGCAAGGTGATTGCATCGAGGTTCTCACGCAAGCGCACATTGTCGGTTCTCATCGTGTCGATTTCGGATTCAAATTCTTCGATGTCATCGATGAGCGCATCGTTCTGTTCGTCGGACTCGGCCAACAACTCGTCAAGTTGATCAATATGAAATCGGTGCTCTTCGATTTGCTGCTGCAGTATGTCAATGGTTTTCTTGAGCGTGGCAATGTCGGCCCCAACCCGAGGTTCCGTAATCGCGGATGGTGGTGCTTGGCGAGACAACGATGCGCGTGGAGGCGCCTGCAACGGCAACTCTGGCTGCATTGACGATGCATCGAAAATCATTGCAGCGATTTGTTCGCGTTTTGGTTGTGAAGTGGTGAGGATGGTTGCCTGAACAGGTACTGGCCAAACAATCGTGATGTATTGTTCGCTCAACATGGTGCTGGCGCAGTAGGCATTAAACGCTTGAAGCGCATCCGGCGAAGTGACATGTGCAATGTGGGCGATGCCAATTAAGTCCTGTGCTAGAGCGCCAGTAAGCGACGACTCGACGGTTTTACCAAATGTGTATTCGATAATGATTGGTAAGCGGCGCGATAGAGCATCGAGCGAATCGGCCCCGAGGGCTTGCCCTTCGTCCGAGGTATTGACTATGCGCACAACAGGGGCCACCCGGCGCTCTGCGTCGTAGACCTCAAGCAACCGCGACATTTCAACACCCAGTTGCAGCAGCGGCTTTGGTGGCGCCTCTACATTTCGCCGCGGAACGACGGCGTCTTTGCCAGGCAATTGGCGAACGCGAATACCAAACACCAACTGCCCGCGGTGCGGCGCAACGGTGATCGTTGTAGAGCGAAGCGCTCCTGTTTGTTTAAACGTCTCAGAAATCTCGACACGAAAGACTTCATCTTCGGGTGAATGGCGAACTCTCACCCGCACATTTGCGGGCATTCGATCGGCGGCGAAATGTCGTTGTAGCCAAGCCTGAATTGCATTGATGCTGGACTGACGGGTGTCCTCGGTCCATTTTTTGGTGGACAAGTTCATCGCGTAGGTCGTAATCATGACCCCATCAACGCTAACGACAGCATCTATGGTTGCGAAGTGAGTTTTCGCGACATTTTTAGCCTCTGGTGCATCAGCCTGTCCTTCATGTTCACCATTCCTCAGGCTTTTCGCGTAGTTCGGCGCAACACGGTAGAAGGCATTTCTGTCTCGTCTCAATTACAAAATCTCAGCGGATCAATCTTGTGGGTGGTGTACGGTTTTGCGGCCGAAACCTATCTGGTGGTGCTCGCAAATGTCATGACCATCTGCGGTTTTGGCGTCGTCGTGGTCAAGCAAATCAAATTGGGTGCAGTCACATTTCGCAAGGCCTTCGTGGTCGAGGCGGGTGTCATTGCGCTAGCGATTTTGGCTCTCGTTGTCTCGCAAGACATCCTTGGTGTGCTTGCGGTGGTCGTTGGTGGAACGGGGATTGTTCCTCAGGTTGTGCGTGCTGCACGAACTAGTCACCTTGTTGGTGTCTCGGTGGTTACCTTTGCAATGGTCGCAACCATGTCGGTCTCGTGGGGAATCTACGGACTAATGATTGATGACTTATTTGTTGCATTGCCCAACGTAGTGATCGTGCCAAGTTCGCTCTTTATTATGTTCAGAGCAATTCAGTCACACCGTTGTTATGGCAACACCACTGTTGCAACCGAGGTGCCCGCACGTTGATGCGTTGCAGTCAGTGTGACTGTTTGGCCCTTCTTGCCTCGAATCAACCATGAATGCAGCACTCGATCTGGCGTTCCATCACTCTTTGCGTCGCCGCTGACACGAAAACGTACACGACCATCTAGCTGTCCAAGTTGCACGCGAGGCGCACCATCAACAATGTCGGATACAGACACGCCGTCAATTTGCGCAGTCAATGGAAGAACGATGCCGTTCTTGTGTGCCCACGCGCTGATCTCCGTGCCAAGCCAACCGGTGTTGGCAATACCCATTCGAACTCGCCACAGCCCGTCGCCAAGAGCCTCTGCTGTTGCTTGTTTGATTTCAATACGCGGCGACGCCAGCGCTTGAAACAGTGCGAAATGAACATGCCCTTGCACTTCGTCTCGAAGTTTTGATGGAGGCGCGTTAGTCCACGTTCGGAAAAAGTCGCAGCCACCAATCTCGATCGAGCCCAGTTGTGGGTGCTCAAACTCTTTCCACGCAACGTAGGAGCCAGGCGCGTGCGTATCGCTCCACTTGCACACCGCCAACTCGTCGTCTGGCGTAGGCCCTACGTACCAAATGTCAGTTGGCGAATGTTTGCCGGTGGCATGAAAAATGGCATCCCAAAATTCGGTTGTCCATCCAAACACGCCAAGGTGTTCGTAAGCCCAGTCGTCGCCGGCACCACTCATCGTGTCGCTTTTATCCCAAGTCAGGTCCTCGTATACCGAGTGCACTGGATAGCCGGTGTGTTGCACGCCCACTTTCCCAAGTTCATTAAAGACCCAAATGTCAAAAGGCGGCAACGAGGAATCGGCACGAGTGCTTGATGGTCGCAACATGAAACCACCTGCAGTGTGGAATGCGTTGTAACCACAGATGTTCGTACGAGACCGAGCGGCACGCACAAGTGCGTCTACTTCGGGTTCGGACATTGGGTGATCGCCTGATCCCAAAACGTTGGTGCCCCAACCTGCAGGGAAGTTGCGGTTGAGGTCGAGGCCGGCTGGGTCGCGCGGCATGGGAATGGTGAACCCATCAAAGTTCTCGAGCAAACCTTCGTCGAGCAATCGATATCGAGTTTTGCCCGCAGGTGCACCAAGTGGCCCAACTGCCACCATCACACGGGCGTCATCGTCGTGTTCCATCCACGCACCATCAGCGTCAACAATTCGCATGGTACGAATAGAGCCGTCGCCGTCTATATCTTCAACACTTAAACCCGGCCAACGATGCCCATCGCGCCAAGGCCACGAACGCACGCTCGAACGGTGATACAACGGCCTATCGGCTAGCGCATCCTCTACGCCATCCGGATTAACACGCGGCACGATATAAAAAGTGCGCGTACGCAATGCTTCGGTTACATGGTCGTGCTTTCCGAAGTTGTTGGCAAGATAATCCAAGATGAACAGTGCACCAACTCCACCTGTTACTTCGGTTGCGTGAATGTTTGCATCAATCCAATGCGCTGGCTTGGTGTTGTGCGCACCTGTTGCGCTGTCGGTAACCGTTGCAATCCACAAATCGCGGCCTTTGTGCGACTTGCCATATGTTTCCAGTTCTACAAGCCCAGGAAATCGCTGTTGCAGTTGCTTTAGCCACGCCACCATTTCGTCGTAGCGCAGGAATCGGTCGAACAGATAAGTCATAGCGCAAAGGTTACGCTGTGGCTGAGGAGGTCATCCGATGCCCCATATTCCGGTGTTTATGCACGCAACTGGAAAATGGCGCCCTCGGTGGCGCGGTCGAGTTCACGCCCTTGCTGTTGCCATCACGATCCCCGCAGGCATCATTCTTACTCTTGTCACCCCAGCAGGCATTGCTCGATTTGCTGTCGGTGTTTATGCGCTGTCGTTACTTGCGTTGTACGCAACATCTGCCTCGTATCACTTGTTTACACGCTCAAAACGAAGTCAGCGCACAATGCAACAAGTGGATCATGCAATGGTCTACGTGCTCATTGCTGGTTCGTACACGCCAGTGTGTCTGTTGGCTTTGCCACGCACCGTTGGCGTTCCCTTCTTGCTTGCAATTTGGGCGGCTGCAGCAGTGGGCATGGGGCTCAAGATCTCATGGAAAGCAAAGCGTGTTGGACATGCGCTGTACCTAATCATTGGCTGGGCTGCATTGATCATCTTGCCGTGGGCCTATCACCGCGCAGGGTTTACAAGCCTGCTCTTGTACGCACTTGGCGGCATCGTTTACACCGTTGGCGCGGTGTTGTTTTACATGCAAAAACCAAAACTTATTCCGCACATCTTCGGATTTCACGAGGTCTGGCACGTGTTCACTGTTGTTGCCGGAATCCTGCAGTTTGCAGGAGTTGGCGTGTTGATTGCGCGCGTTGCCTAAGTTGATTTAGTTCTTTGGCTTGGGATCGCGGCGATTGACACCGAGCGAGACGATGGTGGCCGGAACAAAAAATGCACGGCCATGAAAAGAGACGTCATCCCAACTTTTTGTGGTGACCGGCGCATGCCATGCACGGATGCGATAAATAAGGAACAACAGGATCAATGCGTGCAGTGAAATGATTGACCATGCAAAGCCTTGCGTGCCGATGATGTCCAGAAATGGAGCCGCAACGAGCGGGCCGATCATTGCGCCGAAACCATACAGCGTGACAAGCTGCGAAGCCGCGGCCCCCATTTGTTCTTGCGACACCCAGTCGTTGGTGTAGGCACTACCAACTGCGTACAAGGGAAAACTGAAGCCCCCAATTGCAAATAGCAGCGCAGTCGTAGCCCAACTGCTCGGTGTTTGAGTAAGCATGAGTAAACCCATGACTATTACGGCGAACGAACTGAGCACGCCAATGATGCGTCGATCAATGTCGTCGGATGCCGAGGAGATTGGCCAAGTGAGCGCCATGCCGCCAAGTTGGATGGCAGCAATCAAGATACCAACACGACCAACCCCAAGGCCCTCTCGAGTTGCATAGATGACGGCCATGCCGAGCATGCCGCCGTGTGCGAGGCCAACGAGCAAGATGGTGCCGGCACCGGTTGGAACAATCTTTGCTAACTCGCGCAAGGTGATGTGCGTGTGGTTTTCTACTGCTGGCGTTGCGGCTTGCTCCGACATCACGACAGGAATGACTGCAAGCGATGAGACGACGGCAGCAAATGCAAAACCGGTGAGCGTGCGGGCATCGAAATTGAATACGAGCAACTGGCCAGCGCCGTACGCACCAATAGTCACCACGTTGTACATGGCGAGAAGGCGGCCACGGAATGTATTGGTGGCGAGGCCGTTAAGCCACGACTCGGCAACAACGTAGAGACCCGCGAAACAAAAACCAGTGCTGGATCGCATGATGATCCACACCAACGGTGAGTCGTAGACACCAGTAATCAGAACCGAGGCGCTGAGCAACGAGGCGAGTGCGGCATAGACACGAATATGACCGACTTGTTTGAGTGCTCGAAGCGTGTACCAAGAACCGAGCAAGAAGCCCGCGTAATAGGCGGTGGTGATACCACCGCTGACGATGGTTGGAAGGTTTTTCAATTCTGCGCGGATGCCGACAAGGGTGCTGTAGACGCCGGCAGTGATTAACAGCAGGGCGAGGCCAGTGAAAAGCCCCCAAGTGGAGAGCAAAATCGTTCGTCGATTGGCGTTGAGTTTGGGGAGTAAACGCACCGCATCAGTCAAGCACGGTGGATAGATCTGATTGAGTTTCTCCCGTTGTCAGCAACTAGCCTGAGTGCAATTCGGGTCGCTAGCTCAGTTGGTAGAGCAACGGACTTTTAATCCGCAGGTCCAGGGTTCGAGCCCCTGGCGACCCACTGCTGGCAGTGACGATAGTAGATATCTATTTTAGAGATACCTACCAATGGGTAATCTCTTTGACTGATACTCGTGCGATACTGAAGACATGATCATTTCACTGTTAATCGTTGTTGCAGTCGCCCTCGTAGGACACGTCGTTGTTTCGACAGCGGTGGACTCCTACAACGGCTACGGCGATAACGGCCCAGACTTCCGCCTCTAGATCACACGGCACCGCAAACGGTGTCTGAGAGCTCCTCGCTAGGGCGAGACTGTAGGTAATGAGCGCAGTCGAAGCAGTTACGAACCAAGTCGATTTATCCATCACTGGGATGTCGTGCAACGCGTGCGCCATGTCAATCGAGAAGGGCTTGCTCGCACTCGATTCGGTGGAAGCCACAGTCAACTTTGCGACCGAATCGGCAAGGATCACGTTCGACCCATCGATTGTTGATGTTGCGCACCTAGTTTCCACTGTCGAATCGCTTGGATATGGCGCACGAACCCTTGCCGAGACAACACCCGACATGTTGGATGCAGAAGTTCGGGAACGCGTTGCATCACTGAAGGCGCGTTTAACGATCAGCGCCGGTTTGGGTGTGCCGGTAGTGATGGTCTCGATGGTGACGGCGTTGCAGTTTAAGAATTGGCAGTGGTTCGCGTTGTTGTTATCGGCACCGGTTGTCACATGGGGTGCGTGGCCATTTCATCGCGCCGCATTAATGAATGCGCGACACCGAAACACCACGATGGATACGTTGATCTCGCTTGGTGTGTTTGCGGCAACTGCGTGGTCGGTCTGGGCGTTGATATGGGGAGACGTAACAGCGCATTCAGAGATGATTGGGATGAGCGGTGGAATCCATGTCTATTTTGAGGTTGCAGTCGCAGTAACGATTTTCCTTTTGGCTGGCAGATATTTCGAGGCTCGAGCAAAGCGACGTGCTGGCGATGCTTTGCGCGCACTATTGGCACTTGGCGCACGAACTGCAACGGTGTTGCGCGATGGCGAAGAGGTGGTCATTGACGCTGCTCTCGTCAAAGTTGGAGAGCGATTTGTGGTTCGGCCCGGGGAAATAATTGCAGCCGATGGAATAGTCGAAGAGGGTGAATCGTCAATTGATGCATCCATGTTGACTGGCGAGAGCGTGCCGGTAGACGTTCGAAGCGGAAGCAAGGTAACGGGGACTACGGTCAATCTCTCTGGCCGTTTGATTGTTAAGGCGCGACGGGTTGGCGCCGATTCGACATTTGCTCAGATGACGAAACTGGTGCGTGATGCACAGTCGACGAAAGCGCCGGTACAAAAACTGGCGGATCGAGTAAGCAGTGTGTTTGTTCCAACCGTGATTGTGTTGGCACTACTTACTTTCTTGGCGTGGTACTTCTTGGGCGATGATGTTGATCGCGTTGCCGATTCGTTTACGGCTGCAGTTGCTGTGCTGATCATTGCTTGCCCGTGTGCACTTGGTTTGGCCACACCAACAGCGCTGATGGTGGGAAGTGGACGTGCTGCGCAAATGGGAATTGTGATTAAGGGTGTGGACGTTTTACAAAGTACGCGTCGTATCGACACGGTGGTCTTTGATAAGACCGGGACGGTGACTACGGGCGTGATGCAACTTGTTGATGTTGTGGTGGGCGTTGGGGCTACGCGTGCAGAGGTGCTGGGTTTGGCTGGTGTCGTAGAGCACGCAAGCGAGCACCCGGTGGCAAAGGCAATTGCGTCGGCAGCCAAAGCCGAATTGGGTCAATTGGAAAGCGTGCAGCAGTTTGAATCGGTGGCTGGCATGGGAACGTCTGGAGTTGTCGACGGCAAACGTGTGTTGGTTGGTGGTGAAGCATTAATGAATTCGCGCACCGTCATTATTTCGGCAACGCTACGAAGCGCATTGCAAGAGGCTCGTAATGGTGGCAACACGGCGGTGCTGGTTGCCTATGACGGTTCGGCGAAGGCTGTTTGTGTTGTCGCAGATCGACCGAAGCAAAATAGTGCAGCCGCAATTGCTCAGTTGCGAAACCTAGGTTTGCGTCCGGTGCTACTGACAGGGGACAATCGCGCAACTGCAGTGGCTGTTGCAGAACAAGTGGGCATAGAGACCGACGATCAACATGTGATCGCTGGAGTGTTGCCGGCCGAAAAGGTACGGATAGTTGCCGATTTACAGGAACGCGGTTACGCGGTTGCGATGGTTGGCGACGGTGTGAATGATGCTGCAGCGCTTGCGCAAGCAGACGTAGGTATTGCAATGGGCACGGGGACAGACGTGGCGATGAATGCAAGTGACTTGACGATCGTGAGCGGCGACTTGCGCTTGGTGTCTGACGCAATTTTGTTGTCTCGAGCAACGCTACGCACAATTAGCGCAAACGTTTTTTGGGCTTTTGCCTACAACGTTGCGGCAATTCCGTTAGCGGCGCTTGGGTATATGAACCCGATGTGGGCTGGTTTGGCAATGGCGTTCTCTAGCGTCTTTGTGGTGAGCAATTCGTTGCGCCTGCGGACGGCAAAACTTACGCCGCATACTGCATTCGTTCACGCAACTCGATAAGCGCAGTGTGCTGCCAGGCGCGAATCGTGCGCAACGAAACCCCGTATTCTTCGGCGGCAGCGCGTTGAGAAACTCCGCCGAGTAACAAGTCGAGCATGGCTCTGGATTTTGAAGAAAATGTCCATGTGTTCAGTTGCGAGCGAAGTTCTGCCAATACTGCGACAGCATCGCGCTCGGTGTTGGTTTCTTCGCACTGAAACTCGAAGTTGTCGGACATGGGAACGGTGAGTAATTCCTTCACTCGAGTTTTGTGAACGAATGATCGATACTCGGAGTCGCGAACCAAGTTGGAGGCAACTTTGGCTGGGCGTTTGATTATTGGATAAGTGCGAATGAGCACCCACGCGTTGGAGACGGTGTCCACGATGGCGTCGTTAAACCCGCCAACGTTGATGCGGCCCCGACGGCTGGCAATTGCGATGAGTGGAGGCAAGATGCGCTGCAGCACGATTCGCGTGGCCAAGTCGTCATCGGCGGCTCGAATGACTAGCTGGAGTAGGTATTGATCTCCCTCGGAGTCTTTCGGTGGGCGGCTGTAGCCAGATCGGTACAAGACCTCGTCGAGGTGCTTAATGCGCGGCCCGGGAAGCCCCCAACTGTTGACTTTGCGCAGTGCGTTTTGATCGCATTGCATTGTTGTCCATTCGTTGACGAGGTTTCGCACGAGTGGAGACGAACCCGATGGGTGAATGAGTGTGGGTGTTTGCAGTGTTGAAGTGGTCATGCCATGCATGATCCAGATGCGAAACACCCAGATGGTCACCGACAGAATCACCCAAAGTCTCACCAAGTTGGAATGACTGCGTAGATTAAGGGCTTATGAGAATTGTTTTACCATCAGGAACACCGGCCGAGATTGATCAATCCGCAGCAAACCCAAGCATGGGATTGGTAATCATCCCCGATATTTTTGGACTCAGACCCCTATTCGAAGTAATGGTTGCCAGATTTGCCAAAGAGTGGAACATGGCTGTCATTGCATTTGAGCCATTTCCTGGTCGCACCTTTTCTGATGATGTAGCCGAGCGGTTTGCGGCAATGTCGCAATTGGATGATGACGTCATAATGCGCGATGCGACGCAAGCGGCCGATGCGCTGGGTGTGGAGCGAGTGGGCTTAATTGGTTACTGCATGGGTGGAATGTATTGCCATAAGGCAGCGCAGCATGAAAGATTTGCGCGTATCGCATCGTTTTACGGAATGATTCACGTTCCCTCCGACTGGGCCGGGCCAAAACAGGCAGAACCGATTGCGTGTTTGAAAGCAGGCAACGCCGACCGTGTGCTGGCGATTATTGGTTCGCAAGACCCGTATACGCCGGCTGCACAAGTAGACGAGTTGCGCGATGCAGGAGTAACAGTTGTGGAATACAAGGAAGCTGCGCATGGCTTTGCTCATGACTCGGCTCGGCCCGCACATAGAGCCGAAGATGCGGCTGATGCGTTTTCACGAACGCATCGTTGGTTGCTTAGCTAGAACGAACTTCCATGCGGTCGCGCATCTTGATGTGATAACGACGATCCTGTTGCTCGAGCCAACCTAAACGAATGAAACTTGCGATGGCTTTGTTGACGCGCTCTCGCGAGGCTCCAACCATGCCGGCCAGTTCTTCCTGAGTTACAGGCAGTACAAATTCGTTGCTGCCACCAGAAAGCTCGAGCAATCTTTTTGCAGTACGGCCAGTTACGTCAAGGAAAACGCTGTCGGCTAATACTTCGTCCATGGTGCGCAAGCGTGCAGCAAGAAGTGTGATCACTCCCCACAACATGTCTGGGTGTTGCGACATTTGCTCACGAATTGGTGCATAAGCAATGCGCAAAACCGAAGATGGTTCGATTGCTCGGGCCATTGCGCTGCGTGGGCCGTTGTCGAGCATCCCAAGTTCGCCGAACAAGTCGCCAGTTTCCATGAGCGCAAGCATGCTCTCTCTGCTATCGAGTGGCTTATTGCCGATGGCAATTGCAATGCGACCGCTGAGCACTACGAATAGTGCGTCTGGGCTGTCACCTTCGTTGAATAAAACATCGCCTCGTTGCAACTTTTGTGTTTGGGCCAGGGCACCAAGCTGGGTAAGTACTGCTGGAGGTGTTTGAGCAAAAAATGAGGTTTGGGAGAGTAGTTCTTCGTGTGTCATGCGAACTAGAACGGTACTACCCTAAATGAGCGTGACAACCGCAGCGAACGAGATTGTTTGGACAATCGTGGTCGCGGCGGGCACTGGGGCTCGATTTGGTGGGCCAAAACAGTTTGCGATGCTTGGCGATCGGCGAGTTCTTGACTGGTCGGTAGAAACGGCGCGGGGCGTTAGTTCGGGAGTGGTCGTGGTGCTGCCCGAAGCCGAAGCAGAACGCGAAGGTGGCGTGATTGGCGGTGCAACCCGCAGCGAATCGGTGCGCCGTGGTTTGGCCGCTGTTCCCCCAGAAGCAACCGTTATTTGTGTGCATGATGCTGCACGTCCTTTTGCAACCGAACATCTATATATGGAAGTAATTGCTCAAGTGCACCTTGGTGCTGATGGCGCAGTACCGGCGCTGGCGGTCACGGACACAATTAAGCAAGTTGATGCCAGCAACGTGGTGGTGCATACACCCGACCGGTCGTCACTTGTGGCAGTGCAAACACCGCAGGCATTTCGCGCAGGCGTGTTGCGCACAGCACATGCATCATCGCCTGAAGGAACAGATGATGCGACACTCTTAGAGGTGTTAGGTAGGAAAGTGGTTGTCGTGGCTGGCGAAATGTTGAACCGCAAACTGACGGCACCCGAGGATTTGGAATGGGCTCGCGCCACCGCGCGAACCGAAGTGTGAAAAGGTAGAACGAACAATGACGGTGCAGACACGCGTAGGACAAGGTTTTGATATCCATCGATTTGTCGATGGGCCGTCGGACCGCGTGTTGGTGCTTGGTGGCGTCACGTTCGCAGGAGAGCGTGCACTTGTCGGGCACAGCGATGCTGATGTCATTGCACATGCAGTGGCCGACGCCTTGCTGGGCGCCGCTGGTCTTGGCGATATTGGGCAACACTTTCCTGACACCGAACCGCAATGGAAAAATGTTGACTCATTGAAGTTGCTGGAAAAAGTTGCCGCAATGTTGGGCGAGGCTGGTTACGAAATTGGCAACGTCGATTGCTCCGTTGTGTGTGAACGACCGAAGCTTGCTCCACACCGTGATGCAATGCAACAAAACTTAAGCAAGGCCGCAGGTGCGCCAGTGTCGGTGAAAGGGCGCCGGGCCGAAGGCTTGGGTGCGCTTGGTCGCGAAGAAGGCATTGCCTGCTGGGCGGTTGCCGTTATAGAACGGAAGATCTCATGAAGCCACGTAGTTCAGGTTCTGGTCGAGGAAAAAACCTAAGTGGTACAAAACGTTTAGGTGCAAAAACTGGAGCACCTCGCGGTGCCAAACCAGGTGCGCCTCGTAGTGCGAAGCAGGCACCAAGACAATCTCTCAAGGAACGACCGAAGCGCCCTGCTGCTGTGCGAGATGCGCATAGCCCTCGTGCACCGCGGCCAGATCAGCACGGCTTGGGTGGTGCACAGATTGAAGGTAGGCAAGCCGTACGAGAGTTGTTGATCGCGCGAAAGCGCCGCGCATTTGAAGTTTGGATTTCAAATGACATCGATGACAACGAAGTAATCAATGACATCATCGAGTTAGCAAATGATCAACGTGTTCCTGTTCGTCGTGTTGCTCGAAAAGAAATTGAGCGCGAGGCACGAAGCGAAGCCCCGCAAGGTGTGCTGGCGATGGCAGCACCTATTCCAGATGTCGACTTGGCCTATCTCATTGGAGATCTAGCCTCGAAGAAGCCAAAGCTCTTGATCGCTGTGGATGGAGTAACAGACCCTGGCAACCTCGGAGCGATCTTGCGATCGTGCGATGGTGCCGGAGTTGACGGCGTGATTTTGCCTCGTCACCGAGCCGTGCACATTACGCCGACGGCTGCCAAGTCGGCCGCAGGTGCTGCTGAATACGTACCGATGTGTGTTGTTGGTGGGCTGCCGACTGCGTTGCAACAAATAAAAGACGCGGGAGTGTGGATTGTTGGCTTGCACGACGCTGCCGACAAGAGCATTTTTGAATTGGGCTCACTTGGCGACGAATCCATTTGTTTGGTGCTTGGAGCAGAAGGCCCTGGACTGTCGCGTCTGGTGCGGGAACGCTGTGATGTATTGGTCAATATTCCAATGTTGGGCGCATTATCTTCGCTCAACGTTTCTGTGGCGGCGGCGTTGGCAACCTATGAAGTCGTCCGTTTACGCTCCTTGAAATAGAACAATTCGGTTCCCTCGGAAGTGAGTTTGCGCCGTATCATTAAGGCGCTTAGTGAAGAAGGTTTGGCCGGGTTAGCTCAGTGGTAGAGCAACCGCCTTGTAAGCGGTAGGTCGTGGGTTCAATCCCCACACCCGGCTCTGATTTTGTGGGCATGACATTTTCAGGTGTTGTGCAGAAGGTACGGTAGTTCTATGAATCAAGAACAACGTCGTCCAAGCCGCGGCCCTGTTTCTCGCGGAAGCAATCTCAATTCCACTATGTCCATCGTTGTTGCAGCAGTTGCTGTGCTTCTCGGGTTTCTCATCTTGCGTGACATCCGCAGTGATAGCGGCAGTAGCACTGCTGCCACACCAGATCAGGCCACCGACGAGACCATCGTTACCGACACCATTCCGGTGGAAACAACTGTTGTAGTAACCGTTCCGCTTACCGCCTTCAAAGTGCAGATTGCAAACGCCTCGAAGGTGGCGGGAAGTGCTGGCACAATGACCACAGAATTGCAGGGCCGTGGGTTTATCGTGCAGCCAGCAATGAACTCGAGCGAAGTAACGCCGAAGCAAACCGCAACGGTGGTTTATTTCTTGCCGGGCTTTGATGTCCAGGCGGCAATGGTTGCAGAACAACTTGGTGGAGTAGCAACTGCTGCAATGCCTGCTCCGATCCCAACCGAAACAGGCAAGCTTGGTGAAGCAAGTGTGTTGATCCTGTTGGGTACTGATTTGGCTGGCAAGCCTCTTGCAACTCCAGTCCCAACTGTTCCGGTTGCTACCGAAACAACATTGCCACCAGGCTGATCTACTACTTCGTAGTGCGCTTCTGAAGAAGTTCGCGCGCTGCACTTTCAATACTGGTGAGCGTTTGATCAAACGCTTGGCGTTCGCCATACATTTCCATCAAGGTGACCGCGTCGATTCGTCCGCGCACTTCGGCATCTGCATCGCCGCAAATAACTGAAACGGGTTTATTGAACTGCTGTGCCAACCGTTGAACGCCACCGACAACTTTTCCCTCGAAACTTTCGTTGTCTAAATATCCCTCACCTGTGATGACATAATCACTTGATGCAATAAGTTCGTGTAGTCCGACCTCGTCGGCAACGATGTCGAAGCCAGGCACGAGTGATGCGCCGAGTGCGGCCAAGCCGCCAGCAAGACCGCCGGCAGCACCGGCGCCTTCAATGTTGGAAACATCAACGCCATAGTCGTCCAAATATTGTTGCTGCAATTTGTGGAGGCGGGCAGTGAGGAACTCGATTTGCGCTGGCGTTGCGCCTTTTTGCGCACCGAATAACTTCGCCGCGTCCGTGAACGAGGTTTGTACATCGCACGCCACGAGAAACTCGATGCCGCGTAAACGAGCTGGGGACTTGATTGCTTTAATTGCACCAAGCCCTCCGTCTACGGTTGCCGAGCCCCCGACACAGACGATGATCTTTTTGGCACCGTCGTTGAGGGCCGAATCAATAAGTTCTCCCGTGCCAACTGTTGATGCGGCAATGACATCGTTTTTGGTTGCGCCGCCAACCAGTGTGAGGCCAGATGCACGGGCCATTTCGATGATTGCCGTGTCGCGTACGAAACGCCATTGAGCTTCCACCGGTTTGCCAAGTGGGTTGGTTACGCGGGTGGTGCGATTGGCGCCACCAAGAACATCAAGCGTCCCTTCACCACCGTCACCGATAGGGGTTTCGATGCATTCGTGGCCAAGATCCCAACAGGCATGGCCAATTGCGGCGGCAACTTGCGCGGCGGTCGCGGTTCCGCGAAATTTGTCAACTGCTGCGAGCACACGCATGGTTCACAGGCTAGGTTGCCGCTGTGTTTCTTGGTGCATCGTCAGTACTCAATTGGTGGTCGATTCTGCAATTGGTCGCTGGCTGCTGGGCGATGCTGCGCATTATTCGTGCTGCACGTCTTGCAGCGCCTCTCGAAAACCAAATAGACCGAGATGTAACTGTCCCCACAATCAGCGTGATTATCCCTGCGCGCAACGAAGCGAATCGAATCCGCGCCTGTTTAGAGGTCATTGTTGGCGCACCAGGAATACACGAAGTAGTTGTAGTGGACGATGAATCGAGCGATGAAACCGCCGCTGTTGCATCTCGCATGGGGGCAACAGTGTTGAGCGGTAAGCCCCTTCCAAATGGTTGGGTAGGAAAAGCTTGGGCGTTGCATCAAGGGGTTCAGGCTGCAACTGGTGAATGGGTGGTCACTCTCGACGCTGATGCAGTTGCGCACCCACTACTGGCACAAGCAGTGGTACAACGCGCTCAGTGTGACAGCTTGAGGTTTGTCTCGGTTGGAGCCCGTTTTGATTGCCCAAGCAAGGGATCACAATGGTTGCACCCCGCAATGCTGACCACGCTCGTGTATCGCTATGGGCCATCGGGTTTCAAGGGCAAAATTAATTCAGACTCACAGCTTGCAAATGGTCAGTGCATGGCGTTGCTACGCCGCGACGCCATTGACCAAGATGTATTCACGCGTGTAAGAGGCGAAACGATTGAAGATGTCGCGCTTGTTCGCTTGGTTGCATCAATGGGCTGGCGTGTTGCCATGCTTGATGGAAGCAAATTGCTCACGGTGAGAATGTTTGAGTCATTTATTGATACATGGAATGGTTGGGGCCGTTCGCTCTCGCTCGCAAGTGTCGACAACGTACGAAGAGTGTTTGGGCACAGCATTGTGCTGGCGTTTGCTCAAGTGGCGCCGTTATGGATGTTGGTGCTCGGTGTAAGCACGCCGGTCAGTATCGCGTTGCTGCTTATTCGTATCGGAACTCTGTTTGGAATGCGTCGAGCATATTTGCAGCACAGTGTTTGGTATTGGCTTTCGCCGCTTGCAGACACACTTGCACTCGTTTCCATCGTTCGGGGCTTGATTCGCCAAGTATTTGGTCGCAATGCGACATGGCGTGGTAGGACATATCAACAATGAACAACATTGCTTCGTTTCACTTGGCTACTTGGCCTGGGGCGTTAGGTGCGCTTGCTCGTTTGGGAACCGATCGATTGCGCCTCAAAGATGTTGAGGGGCTTGTCTTTTGGCGGCTACTGGGTACGGGCTCGGGTAGCAACACATCCCAAGGCGCAAACCTGAAACGCACTGCATTTTTTGCGGTATGGCAAAACGAGCAATGCCTTCAGCAATTCCTCGATCATCATCCCATTGCTCAGCGCTGGAAGCGCGCCGACGAATCGTGGCATGTGAAGCTGCGCGGTGTGGGCGGGCACGGATCGTGGCGAGGGTATGCAGTTGCTCACGAGTTGGTTAGAGGTGAAACAGATGGGCCAATTGCAATGATCACTCGCGCAGATGTTCGGCCTCGCTCATGGAAAGCATTTCGTCGCGCTGGAGAACCAGTGAATACCGAGTTGCACCAATCCGAAGGGTTGCTGGCCGTTGTAGGAATAGGTGAGGCACCGATCGGCCGGTTAGGAACATTTAGTTTGTGGAGTTCATTGGATGCAATGCGTCGCTTTGCCACGCAGGCACCTCAGCATCAATCAGTGGTCGAGCGCACCCGTAACGAGCGGTGGTACGGAGAGGAACTCTTTGCGCGCTTCGAACCTTACGATTCCGCTGGAACGTGGGATGGGGTCGATCCGCTTGCTCGCTGACCAGTAATCGGCAGCAACATACCGTAAGGCTCACTATTGAATTGGTGGTGAAGGCGGTGCGCAGCAGCAAGACGCTCAAGCACAGCAACTTTTTTGTTTCCAAACAATCGCAGCCGCCGATGGATGTAAACATCGTGCACGATGAAATAAGCAAAGCCATAGGCGGTGATGCCGACACACGTTGGCACAAGTGCGCCAAGCGATGGCTGATTAAAGCCGAGGGCCAGCAAAATGTTGACTGCCGCGGCCAAGATCACGGGGAAGAAGTCGTTTGCCTCAAGCAATGCGGGGACAGTGCGCGCGGCATTGCGGTGGTGACTTTCGTGTAGAAACTTGGCCAGCCCGTGCATCACCCAACGGTGGGCGCAATAGGTGAAGGGTTCCATGAGCACGAATGCCAGAGCCACAATCAATACGTTCTGCACAGCACCACACGGTAGTAGTCGATAGGGCACACTGAAGGGGTGCTGATCTCACTTACTTGGCAACGCGCGCTGGTGTTTGATGTCATTGCCTGGGTGCTCATTGGGGTTGGCAGCGGCTATTGGCAGGCCAAACGGCCTTTGGTGGCGTTGCGCAAAATGGGGCCCTTTACCCGTATGGGTGCCGGCGAATATGGGGGTGAGCGCTACCGGAGGTGGTGCCGGGTGCAACTCTGGAAGGACATCATCCCCGACGCGGGCACGTGGTTCGGAGGCTTAAGCAAACGAAAGCTGCCGTCGGTTGCAAACGGCGGAAGGCTGCGATTTATCGACGAGTGTGTTCGCGCGGAGCGCACCCACCTCGCGTTAATCGGTGCAATTCCGTTGTTCGTGGTGTGGAACTCGCCCGCAATGTTTGCCGGCAATGTGGCCTTCGCGCTGGTTGGAAACATTCCTTGCTGGATGATCGCAAGATACAACCGAGCAAGGTTGATGAACATTGCTGCGAAGACCAGCCGTCTAGCATGACGGGTGATGTATCTTCGCGGTCGATTGCAATGGTCTCTCCTTGCAATCTCTGTAGTTAGTGGCTTAATTGCTCTAGTGCTCTCTCGCGGCAATGACAATGACTCGATTTCGGTGGAGACAACTGTGGAGTCAACAGTGCCGCCATCTACGACCACGATTTATTATGAACCCGTCTACTACACAGTGAATCCCGGTGATTCACTGTTTCAAATTTCTAAGACCTACAACTTGAACATGGCCGACTTGATGGCCCTCAATGGAATTACCGACCCAGACAAAGTAAACGCAGGACAGGTATTGCAACTTCCTATTCCAACAGGTTTCGTTCCTGTTGCTCCATCAACAACGATGGATCCCTGAAAAATTAAGCGTTGGTGCGTCGACGGTTGTCGGCAAGTGTTGCAATCTCGCGCATGATGCGAGCAATGTCAAAATCTTTCGGTGTGTAAATTGCTGCGACACCCATCGCACGCAGATTCTCCCGATCGGCTTCAGGAATAATTCCACCCAAAATGAGCGGAGCGTCAACACCGAGTTCGCGCAACTGTTGCAAGACATCGGGAACGAGTTGCAAGTGAGAGCCCGAAAGAATTGAAAGCCCAATCACGTCTGGGTCTTCGTCGCGGGCAGAAGCAGCAATTTGTGCTGGCGTAAGGCGAATGCCGCTGTAGACAACTTCCATGCCAGCGTCGCGAGCTGCGACGGCAATCTGTTCCGCGCCGCTTGAATGACCATCTAAACCAGGCTTAGCAACCAAAAACTTGGGTGGTCCACCAGGAATAGTTCGAACATATTCAGCCACTTCGGCCAACTCGTGGGTGCGTCTGCCGGCTGCAGCACCCACGCCGGTAGGTGCGCGGTATTCGCCAAAAATGTCTCGCAGCACCTGGCTCCATTCGCCTGTTGTGCCACCGGCCTTCGCCAGCGCAATTGATGCATCCATCAAGTTGGCTTTGCCTGTTGCTGCTTCGCGCAACTGGGCGAGCGCACTGTCTACAGCAGGTTGCGACCGCGCTTGACGCCATGCTTGAACATCGTCGACCATTTCCTGTTCAACGCGAGGATCGACGGTGAGAATGTTGTCGGTGCCACCCAACGGCGACTGCGCAGTTTCTGTGTACTTATTCACGCCGACAACAATCTGATCGCCGCTCTCAATGCGACGAGTGCGTTCTGCCATCGACGAAACGAGTCGACCTTTAAGTTCATCAACAGACTCGAATGCGCCGCCAAGCGAAAGGATTTCATTGAGTTCTGCCCACGCCGCATCGCGCAACTCGGCAGTGCGCTTTTCAATGACATGGGAGCCAGTGAAGATGTCTTCGTATTCGAGTAAGTCGGTTTCAAACGCCAGAACTTGTTGCATGCGCAGCGACCACTGTTGATCCCACGGGCGGGGGAGGCCCAGCGCTTCATTCCAGGCGGGTAGTTGCACGCTTCTTGCACGTGCAGATTTAGACAACGTGACTGCAAGCATTTCGAGCACAATTCGTTGAATATTGTTCTCTGGTTGCGCTTCGGTAAGTCCAAGCGAGTTCACTTGCACGCCGTACCGGAAGCGGCGAGCGCGCTCGTCGGTGATGCCATAACGCTCGAGACCAATGCGGTCCCACAGTTCGGTGAATGCGCGCATCTTGCATACTTCTTCAACGAAGCGAATACCAGCATTGACAAAGAATGAAATACTGCCAAACACCTGAGTGAATGTTTCATCGGCAACTTGCCCACTATCTCGAACGGCATCCAAAATGTCGATGGCGTTGGCGAGCGAGTAAGCAATTTCTTGCACCGGGGTGGCTCCAACTTCCTGCAAATGGTATGAACAGACGTTCATCGGATTCCACTTGGGAGCGTTCTGCGAGCACCACGCAATCATGTCGACGATGATTCGACGCGACGCAAGCGGTGGAAAGATAAAAGTTCCGCGTGACAAATATTCTTTCAAAATGTCATTTTGGGTTGTGCCGCGCAATTGCTGCGGGGTGGTTCCTTGCGACTCTGCATTGGCCACATATAAGGCAAGCAACCATGCTGCGGGCGCATTGATGGTCATCGACGTGTTCATGTCTGCTGGCGGAATTCCATCGAGCAGTGTTTTCATGTGTCCGAGGTGTACAACTGGAACGCCAACTTTGCCTACCTCACCACGCGCCAATATGTGGTCTGGGTCGTAACCCGTTTGGGTGGGCAAGTCGAAAGCAATCGAAAGTCCGGTCTGACCTTTGGCGAGGTTGGTTCGATACAAGGCGTTCGAAGCAGCGGCCGTGGAGTGCCCTGAATAGGTGCGCATCAGCCATGGGTCGTCGCGGCGTTCGGCCATGGTGAAAGGTTACGGCCTTATGGCGCGTGAAAGGCGATCGAGGTATTCCGATCGTGGAAGTTCAATCACTCCGAGTGACTGCAAGTGAGGGGTGAGCCACTGCACGTCTAGGAGCGTCATATCCGCTGAGATCATTTCGTTGACAAGACCCATAAGCGCCACTTTTGATGCATCGCGCTTGAGATGGAACATCGATTCGCCCGCGAACAATCCGTTCACTCGCACGCCGTATAGGCCGCCAACCAGCACGCCATTTTCGTCAAAAGCTTCGACGCTGTGAGCCCAGCCCAGCCGATGCAGTTCTGCGTAGGCGTCAATAAACGGCTCGGTTATCCAAGCACCAGGTCTGTCGGGAACGGCGCACCCACGCATGACGCGCTCAAAGCACGTGTCCATACGTATTTCGTAGCGCCGAGCACTTTGACGCATCGAACGAGTCACTCGTAATTGTTCAAGAGGAAGCACTGCGCGCTTGCGAGGTGAAAACCATGCGAGGTCGTTATCGCCAAGCGCTAACTCAGTTGCCATTGGGAAAATGCCGCAGCGATATGCCGCAATCAGCGTTTCGGGTTCGAGATCGGCACCTCGGCCAACGAGGTCGCTTCGCGGCCAATCGGTAGACGGAGGAAACTGCCAACGCGATTCGGGTAATGGCACTGGGGTGCTGTGCCACGTGGTCATAGTCCACCGTACCCCGAAGTATTTAGTAGGAGAAAAAACCTTGTTTCGTCTTGCGGCCAAGCTTTCCTTCGCTCACGAGTTTTCGCAACGAAGGAGTGACAACGTAGTTGTCATCTTTGAACTCTGCGTGCAACGCATCAAGAATGGCAACCGAAGTGTCAAGCCCAACGAGATCGAGCAAAGCAAACGGCCCCATCGGGAAGTTGCATCCGCCCTTCATCGCCACATCGATGTCTTCCATCGACGCGGTGCCGGCTTCAAACATGCGCACTGCGTTGTTGAGATATGGGAAGAGCAGCGCGTTGACGATGAACCCTGCACGGTCGAGCACTTGCACTGGCTCCTTCGCGCATGTTGTTGCAAATGCCGTAGCGGCAGCGATGGTTTCGTCGCTGGCCGTAATTGGACGAACTATTTCTACGAGTGGCATCAGCACAGCTGGGTTGAAGAAGTGAATGCCGCACACTTTGTCGGGACGGTTGGTTGCCTGCGCCATCTTGATCACTGGCAAGGTGCTGGTGTTAGTTGCCAAAATTGCAGAAGGCTTAACAATGCCATCAAGCTCGGCAAACAGAGCCTGCTTTGCTGTGAGTTCTTCAAGAATCGATTCGATGACCAGGTCGCAATTTGCAAGATCCGTTAATGATTCGGTGATGCTGATGTGAGACAGCACCTTTGCGCGCTCGTCCTCTGTCATCTTTCCTTTGGACACCTGCTTTGCAAGGTTGCCCTCGACGGTCGCAAGCATGGATTGCGCTCCGCTTAGTGTTCGCGAGCGAACCACCACGTTTATTCCTGCGCGGGCAACTACTTCGGCAAGCCCCGAGCCCATGATTCCAGATCCGCAGATGCCGACAAGTTGTGGTGTGGTGTTAGTCATAGGTTGCAACGGTAGTCAGGCACCGTAACGATTTACCAATTGGTAACTCATTAGCCCCCGAGCCGATACCCAGCATCGGTAGGTTGCCTGTCATGAGTGCCACAACCGTGCCTGCAGCGCAACACCCCAATCGACGGATTGGCCTGGAGCATGTGCACAATTTTCGCGATCTTGGCGGTTATCCCACGGCTGAGGGCAAGGCCACTAAGTGGAACACCCTGTTTCGCTCAGATGGTCTGTACCGCCTGCGTTCTTCCGAAGATATTTCGCGCGTGCAGCAGTTGCAGTTGCGTTCAGTAATCGATCTTCGTACAAAGCGCGAACAAGACGATCAAGGTATTTTTCCCACGGCGGAAATTTCGGTGACCTTTCACCACCTTTCAATTGTTGATGTCACTTGGAGCAATAGTGAAACGCCCGACATCACCGACCCTGTGGAGTTTTTAGTGTGGGGATATCGAGACATGCTCGAAGTTGGGTCGTCTCGGTTTGCCGAAGCAATGCGGGTGTTGTCACAGGAAACGGCGTTGCCTGCAGTGTTTCATTGCGCTGCCGGCAAAGATCGCACCGGTGTTCTTGCTGCGTTGGTGCTTGCATCGCTTGGTGTTGATGACGAACATATTTGTGCGGACTACGGCCTGACAAGAGATGCAATGCAGCGTTGGACGGCTTGGGCGAAACAGCATCAACCAGAGCTTGCTCAACGCTTTGCCACAATGCCACCGGTTTTCCTTGCAGCAGACCCCGAAGCGATGAAAATCATTCTTGAAGATCTACACAAAAAATATGGTTCGGTAGCAAACTATGTGCGAGAAATTGGTGTGGAGCCTGAAACCGTTGCGTCGCTCAAGCATCTGTTGCTTGAAGGGTAGAAGTAATTCGCGCGCAAATAATGCGTGATACATTCCCAAGGTATGGGCTCGGTCTTGGTGTTGCAGGGTGGCAGCCCATTCATTGGCAATGATGCACTCGATCAAGAGGTGCTTGCTGCAACAAGTGGCTACATTGCCGTGCTTCCAACCGCCGATGCCTTTGAAAATCCAAACGATCTTGTTGTTGCTGCCAAGACATGGGCTCTTCGTTTGGGGAGAGAAATTCGGGTGTGTGAGGTATACAACCGTCATGACGCCAATGAAGAGCACCATGCCAAGACCATTCGTAAGGCTGGTGCTGTATATGTTGTTGGCGATTCGCCAATTCACTTGCGCTCAACCCTAAAAGACACATCGGTGTTCGACGCTCTTCAAGAACAATTCTCGACTGGGTTGCTTGTTGCCGCAGGCGGAAGTGCCGCAGCCCTTTGTGACCCGATGATCGACCCGCGAGGTGGTGCGTTTGCTTTGGGGTTAGGGCTGGTTAGCGGTATCGCGATGATTGCAGAATCGGAAACGTGGTCGGCCGATCGCCTGCATCGAACATTGCAGTTGGCGAATACTGCTGTGGCAGAGGTGCCAACCGGTGCAGCGATGCTGCGCGTTGATGGTGCGTGGTCGACACGTGGTGCCGTGGTGTTGCACGGCCAATTGCCGAACTAGTTTGGGCTAGATGACGCCTCTGCCAGATTTAACCCTGTCACATCGTTCAGAAATTCAGGGTCTACGTGCGGTTGCAATCATTTTGGTAGTTCTCTATCACACTGGTGTTTTGTTTAATAGTGGGTTCATTGGAGTCGATGTATTTTTCGTGATCTCTGGTTATGTAATCGCTGCATCATTACGTCGCGAGCTTGGATCTGGTGAAAATATATCGATTGCTGGGTTCTACGCTCGAAGAGTTCGTCGGCTACTTCCTGCACTGGCGCTCATGTTGGGAACTGTTTTGTTTCTCACTACATGGCTCTCATCTATTTCATCGCGAGTTCAAACCGTACGAACTGGCTTCTTCGCAACATTTTCAAGTTCGAATTTGTTTCTATATCGATTTCGTCCTGATGGTTATTTCGTTGTCTCAGAGAAGACAAATGCGCTCCTACACACATGGTCTCTTTCTATAGAAGAACAGTTCTACCTAGTGTTCCCATTACTCGTTGCACTAGTTGTATCCATCGGTATGAAGCGCAAAACGGACCCAGTCCGTTTGCTGAAATGGTGTCTCGCAGGAGTTGCCCTGCTGTCATTCGCTGCATGTGTCTATATTTCAATGCGAGGCATCACCAATTTGCCAAGCGTCATTACTCGTTTGTTGCGAACTAGCGAAATCGATGCACGATTCGCCTTTTATCTTCCGATAACGCGCGCGTGGGAGTTTATTGCTGGTGTCTTGGTCGCGTGGGTGGGAATTCGTCGAGTTGCATCCGCCACTGCAGCGTTTGTTGGATTCATTGGTTTATCTCTGATTGTCATTGCGGCATTCATATTCCAGAATGTTCAATCGTTCCCTGGGTTGGCTGCACTGTTGCCAGTTGTCGGTGCGGTACTAGTCATTCAGTTTGCAGCGCCAACCAACGCGGTAGGAAAACTACTAACAATCCCAGGGTTGAGTTGGATTGGAGATCGAAGCTACGGGTGGTATTTGTGGCATTGGCCGATGATTCAATTTGTTAAGCCCTTCTATCCCGATAATAGATTCGCTTCTTTATGTGCAGGTCTATTGGCAATCGTTCCGGCCGCGCTTTCATACTCTCTTGTTGAAAACAGGTTGAGACATGGTGTGCAATGGAGAAGCAAAAAAATGATGGGCCTGTTAGTTTCTTTTGCACTACTGATTCCGATATTTGCTGGACTTTCGAGCAGATCCTTGGCTCCAGAACTCGATTTTCATTTGGATGCCCAATTGGGGTGTGAGTACGGAAAACTCGAAAATCTGATTCCTGGTGGGCAGTGCACGATCTCGGTTGAAAACAGTGTTGGTTTCTCTGTGTTGCTCGGTGATTCGCATGCCGGAATGTATTCGGAGGCATTTGTTCAAGCTTCGAATCAGTTAGGACTTGATGCTGTTCTTTCCACAAACGGAAATCGACCATTTTTGTTTCGTCCCTTTGATCAGGAATTGACAAAAAGTGAGTACCCCTTTCAGGCCATTGAGACACTTGCAGCACTTAAACCCAGACCTTCGGTTGTGGTGATAGGCCAGTCCGGCTACGACATGGGCACGACAAATGGAGAGTCATGGCCAGACATGTTCATCCCAGTGCTGCAGCGATTAGAAGAGTTGAATATTCCAGTAGTGATTATCGGGACTACTTTTTCGGTTCGCGTGGAACCACAAACGTGTTCACAGTTTCAGATTTTCATAGGTAAGTGTTCAGCCAGTGTCAGATTAGACACAAAGCAACTAGATGAATCAAGATTAGGCCGTTTCGTTGAAGAACAGATTTCGCGAGATTCAGTTCGTAATACTGTTTTATTAGACACGATTGAAGCTCTTTGCCCAGAAGAGACTTGTTCAACATTCAGAGATGGTAAGTGGTGGTGGAGCGATCATGTTCATGTTTCGATTGCCGCAAGCGAAGCAATGACACCACTGATGAAGTTGAAAATATCTGAAGCAATGAAGCTACAGAACACTTTGATTGACTAGATTTCGGCAATTACCACGCTGATGATTTGCAGTTCTTCAAGTGGGGGAACTCCGTTGGCAGCAGGGTCTGGGTTTGCTGCTGCGTCCAAAGCTGGAACTGTGGTCTCGAGGCCGTCGGAAACTTGACCGAACAGGGTGTAGTTCGGAGGAAGTTGCGCACCGTCGTTGCCGGTGATGATGAAGAACTGACTGCCATTGGTGTTGGGGCCCGAGTTGGCCATTGCAATTGAACCAATGACGTACTCGCCGGCCTGCGGCAATTCGTCTGCGAAGGAGTAACCAGGCCCACCCGAACCAGTTGCGGTTGGGTCGCCGCATTGGACGACGAATCCGGGAATGGCGCGGTGGCAAACAGTGCCATCGAAATACTTGTATCGCGCAAGCGTGACGAAACTATTTACTGCAAGGGGTGCCTTTTCAGCGTCGAGCACTATTGCAAACTCGCCCTTATTAGTAGTTACAACTGCGGTGTAGACAGCGCCGTCGGTGATGCAGGTGGGTGGCGCCTGTTCAAACGACACGGCACGTTCCTCCGACCCATCGGTGGCTGGGCACGGTGTTTCGCCCGTGATCGTGCGCCCACCAGTGTTGGTGGCGGCTGCAGCGGTGTCGTTAGTGGTTGTGGTGTCGGTGCTGTTGGTATCGGTTGTGTCATCACCAGAAACGGCGATGATGCCGCCGACGCTCACGATGATGCCGAGAACAACGAGGATTCGGACGATGTTCTTGCGCGTCTTTTTACGCTGGAAGCTTTTGGCATCTCGGTCTTGTCGCAGCCGGCGGTTCTCTTTTTTGCGTGTTCGCTTGTTTGTTCCCATGATTTATAAAGGTTACTCGCGCAGCGATAGCGTTAGGAACCTGTGACGTTGGTCGTACAAAAATACGGTGGCACATCGGTGGCCGATCCCGATCGGATGCGCAACGTGGCTAGGCATATCGCCGAAACCCGCGCGAAGGGAATCGATGTTGTTGCGGTGGTCTCTGCCATGGGCAAGGCAACCGACAACTTGGTTGAGCTTGCGCGCCAAGTGTCAAGCAACCCGCAGGGCCGAGAGATGGACATGCTGCTGACCACCGGTGAGCGGATTTCGATGTCGCTGTTATGCATGGCGCTGCACGACGTTGGTTGCGACGCAATGAGTTTCACAGGCAGTCAGGTGGGCATCATTACCGATACGTCGCATACGAAGGCAAAGATTTTGGAAATCAAAGGTGATCGAGTTCGTGAGGCACTCAGCGCAGGCAAAGTTGCAGTTGTCGCCGGCTTTCAAGGTGTGAGCACCGATCGCGAAATCACCACGCTTGGTCGGGGTGGTAGTGACACCACTGCGGTTGCGCTTGCTGCTGCGTTGAATGCCGACGCGTGCGAGATCTACACCGACGTCACTGGGGTGTTTAGCGCCGACCCGCGCATTGTTCCCCAGGCTCGCAAGATTCAATATTTAAGTTTTGATGAAATGCTGGAGATGGCTGGAGCCGGCAGCAAAGTGTTGGCGCTTCGTGCGGTTGAGTTTGCTCGCAATCACAACGTGCCAATTCATGTTCGTTCAAGTTTCACGTGGGAAGAAGGCACTTGGGTTATCGGTGCCGATCATGAGAGGAATACAGCAATGGAAGAACCAATTATTTCGGGTGTGGTCCATGACGTCGGTGAGGCAAAAATGACCTTGCTTGGTGTGCCAGACCGCCCAGGCGTATCGGCTTTGTTATTCGAGTCGCTAGCACATGCAAATGTCAACGTGGACATGATCGTGCAGAACACGTCCATCGACGGCAGCACCGACATTTCCTTCACCTTGCCGCTTGGGGATATTGCTACCGCACTTCCAATTTTGAAAAAGGTTGGCGATGAGGTTGGCGCGAAGGGTGTTTCGCAGGACGAGAACATTGTCAAGCTGTCGCTCGTTGGCGCGGGCATGAAGTCGAGCCCGGGTATTGCCGCAAAGATGTTTCGGGTGCTTGCCGACAACAACGTCAACATCGAGATGATCTCTACAAGCACCATTCGTATTTCGGTAGTAGTAGAGCGAAACATGCTTGAAACAGCTATCCGAGCACTGCATACGGCATTTGATTTGGACAGTGGGCAGGATTACTCGGCGCCACTACCCGAACGCAAGTAGGTTGTAACGCATCATGTCGAATGCACGCGCACGCACCTGGCGTACGCAATTCACTCCTTGGCGAAGTGCCGGAAACCGAACAGAGACTGGCGCAACAGCCGATGAGATTGTTCAATCAACCGGTTGGGTGTTCAACAACGAGACGGGCAAGAAACTAACCCTTGCCGACTTTGTGGAAACAGGCGACAAGGAAGTGCGTCGCTATATGCGCCAATTTGGTTTCACTCCCGAACAACTTGCTCCGCTTACCCTGCTGGAAATCGGAAGTGGAATCGGCCGAATGACGGCCTCCTTCACCCAACAGTGCGCGCAGGTGATTGCGACCGACGTAGATGCCGCATTTCTCGAGCGCTGTCACGAAACAGTCGGGCAGCATGGCCGCCCAGAGCGATTGAGAACGACACACGTAACAGATGGGCGAACACTGCAGGTGGGAGACCGAAGTGTTGACGTGGTGTTTTCGTACATCACCTTGCAACACTGTGAACGGTCGGACGCACTCGCCCTTACTCGCGAAGCAGTTCGTGTGGCACGTGACGGCGCAACCATCATGCTCAACTACCGCAGCTGGGTGCCCGCCGATGTAGTTCTGATACCACTCGGTGTTTTGGTGCGAGCCCTTTGGCGTCTGCCAATAGTGGGAGGTCGGCTATCACAACAGCGTTGGGCAACACGTTTCGGTTGGCAAGCAAACCGTTTGAGCCCCGACGATGTTCTCGAGTATCTGTACAAGCAGCCAGGTGTCGAACAGCGGTTAGGCGAAATAACCGTGCATCATTCGGCCAAACGAGCCCGATCTGCAAAGCAAGCAGGCGTAACCGTGCAGCCACTGAATCGTGTTAATGCCAGCCATTGGTGGCTAGTAATTCATCTAAAGGGGTAGCACAACATCATGCAGCATCGTTTATTGATAGAAAACATTGAGCGAGCCGCTAGCGAAATTGATGCGGTCTTTACCAATACACCACAGTTCAACTGCGAACCACTGTCCAAAGAACTTGGCGCACAGTTGACACTGAAAGTCGAGACGATCAACCCGATTCGAAGTTTTAAGGGCAGAGGCGCAGATTTTTTCATGAGTGAAACCCAAAGCACGTTGCAAGGTCAGCAACTTGTCTGCGCGACTGCAGGAAATTTTGGTCAGGCAATGGCGTATGCATGTCGCAAGAGATCGCGACACCTAATTATCTATAGCGCCACAAATGCCAACCCATTAAAAATTGAGCGAATGCGCTCAATGGGTGCTGAGGTGCGCCAAGAGGGCGACAACTTCGATGGATCGAAGGAAAGCGCCAAGGCGTTCTGTGCTTCGACCGGCGCGCACTTCGTTGAAGATGGTCGCGACATCGCAATTTCCGAGGGTGCTGGCTCTATTGCGGTGGAAATGATGAAGCAGCGCACATTCGATACCGTGCTCGTGCCGCTTGGTAATGGCGCACTGATTACGGGAATGGCTCGTTGGATAAAACACGTGGCACCAGATGTTCGCGTTGTTGGTGTTTCAAGCGTCACTGCAGACGCGATGGAGGCGTCATGGCGTTCTGGCACATTCATTGAGCGGCCCTCAGCCAACACCATCGCCGACGGCATAGCCGTGCGCACACCTGTGCCCGAAGCGCTGGAGGACATGAAGGGCCTCGTGGACGATGTGGTGCTGGTTTCTGAAGATGGCCTAGTGAATGCAATGAAAATGATGTTCGACCGCGCGGGGCTTGTCATCGAACCTGCTGGAATTGCCGGCGTCGCGGCAGTACTCGAACATCAACACTTACGATCCGAGCGCTTGGCAACAATTTTGTGCGGTAGCAATCTCACCTCAGAGCAAATAAACACTTGGCTGCGTTAGTCTGACAGCCATGAATGTAGGCATTGTTGGCGCAACAGGCATGGTCGGGACCGTGATGCGCCAGTTGCTGGCCGACCGAAAGTTTCCTGTAACTACATTACGACTGTTTGCATCGGCCAGGTCGGCGGGCTCGACCATCGAGTGGAATGGCCAGTCCATCGCCGTTGAAGATGCAACCGAGGCAGACCCAAGCGGTCTTGATGTTGTGCTGTTTTCGGCCGGCGCAACAACTTCGCGAGCACTTGCCGAGAAGTATGCGCAAGCAGGCGCAATGGTCATTGATAATTCGTCGGCATGGCGCATGAACCCCGATGTCCCCCTTATTGTTTCCGAAGTCAATCCGGAA
Source organism: Ilumatobacteraceae bacterium (assembly GCA_036746695.1). GTDB lineage: Bacteria > Actinomycetota > Acidimicrobiia > Acidimicrobiales > Ilumatobacteraceae > UBA3006. The sequence continues at coordinate 1,191,635 of DAIODP010000001.1, forward strand.
GATGTGGCTCTGGCTAAGAAGCGAATCATTGCCAACCCCAACTGCACAACGATGGCTGCGATGCCGGTACTCAAGCCGTTGCATGATGCTGCCGGTCTTGTTCGGATGGTGGCAAGCACCTATCAGGCAGTGAGCGGCGGCGGTGTTTCCGGCGTAAGCGAACTTGAAGTGCAAGCCAAAAGCGCTGCCCCAACTGCGGAAGCATTGACGTATGACGGTGGTGCCGTTGCATTCCCGGCCGCTAAGAAGTTTGCTCGGACCATTGCGTTTAATGTGCTTCCGCTTGCTGGTTCGTTGATGGATGATGGTTCGCTTGAAACTGATGAGGAACAAAAGTTGCGAAATGAAAGCCGCAAGATTTTGCACATTCCGCAGCTGCGCGTGTCGGGCACGTGTGTGCGCGTTCCTGTTTTCACCGGGCACTCCTTAAGCATCAACTTGGAGTTTGAACATGCAATTACCGCGGCGCAAGCCATCGAACTTTTGGGTAAGGCTCCGGGTGTTGTGGTGGAAGACATACCGACTCCACTGTTGGCCGCCGGCAAAGACCCAAGTTATGTCGGCCGAATTAGGCAAGACACATCGGTGGACGGCAATCGTGGTTTGGTGTTGTTTGTTTCTAGCGACAACTTGCGAAAAGGTGCTGCACTCAACGCACTGCAAATCGCCGAGTTGCTTGTCAAATAGCTACTAGTCGTTAAATCCCGACATCACAAGGTTGGGCCGTTGTAGCCAGTTGTCTGCTGGGTAATGAGCCTGGGCATCGATTGCATGAATGGTGTACGCATGTCGTGGCTTGTCGCTGGTGTTTGGGCCGCTGAGGTGAGGGAGTGTGCCGTTCAGTAAGACAAGCGTTCCGCGTTCTGCCTCAAGAGGTACGAGGCCCTCTGTCGGATAGGGCGTTTCATCAAACACTTCCATGTAACTCGCCGAGCGATCTGCATTCACTCGTGAACGGGATTTAACTGGGATGTTGTGCCCACCAGGCAGTGCCCACATGCACCCGTTCTCGGTTGTTGCATCATCGATTGCAAACCAGAAACCAACAACCGACTGTGGCTCCGTCCAGAGAAATGTGTGGTCGGTATGACAGTTAACTTCGCCGCCAATCCTTGGTTGCTTAAAGATGTACATCGACTGCAAAAGCCTTGGCGAGCTCATTCCAATCTGCTCGGCAAGTGCACCAAGTTTTTCGGTATGGCTGAACGCGCTGAACTGGGGGTCCAGGTCGTGCATCGCATGGCCAAGCTTGTTGAGGCACAGATGTGCCTCGTGGCGCAATGTGCCGGTGGCGTCGAAAGCATCCTTTTCGAAGAAGCAGCGAATCTTGTCGCCGCTTGATAAAAAGTACTCATCTGCAGCATGCTTCGCGTTGGAATCGGCTGTGAAGATGGTTGCTTGCTCTGGAGAGGGAACGTATTCCTTCGCAAGGTGCATGGCGCGTTCGCGCAACGCTAAGCAAGCATCTTCACTTGCAAACTTAGGTAGCACTACAAATCCATCTGTGTGAAACTTTGACAGTTGCTCGTCGGTTAAAACGGGTGTCATGTGCTTACTGCTCCGCTGGATTCTCGAAATTGGAATGTTCCGGGAATGCTGCCGGCAACAGAACGTTCATCGGTGTTGGCACGCCCTCAACTTCAACCAAGAGTTCCGCACCGCCGTGCTCCCATAACAATTGACGACAACGTCCACATGGTGTGACGTGTGTTCCATTACCAACGCAGGTGACGGCTACAAGTCGACCGCCACCACCCATGTGCAGCTGGCCGATCATGGCGCACTCCGCGCACAGGGTGAGCCCATACGATGCATTTTCTACGTTGCACCCAGAAATGATTCGTCCATCATCAACTAATGCGGCTGCACCTACTCGGAACTTTGAGTAAGGAACGTATGCGTGTTTTGCGGCTTCGTTGGCGGCGCTTCGAAGCGCGGCCCAGTCGATTGCGGGTGTGGCCATATCGCCACATTACTTGCGGCGGGAGCGTTCCACTTCTTCGACAGCAGCCATCACAACACCACCCAAAGCATGCACTTTTTGAACTGTTTCTGCATGATTAATAGTGAGTACGCGCTTCTCGTGCACAACCACTTGGCCATTAACAATTACCGACATCACATCGCCGCGGCCCGCAGAGGCAACGATTGCAACGTGTGGGTCGAAGATGGGGGTGAGTGAGGGGGAGTCTGCATCGAGCACGATGATGTCTGCTGCCTTACCCACCTCGAGCGACCCAATGAGATGATCGGTATGCAGTGCCCGTGCGCCATTAATCGTTGCCATGCGCAAGATATCTAATGCCGGCATAACCGTTGGGTCTTTGGCAGTGTTCTTTTGGGCGTAACCCGCGAGGCGCATTGCTAGCCACAGGTCTAAGTCGTTACCCGACGCAGGGCCGTCGGTGCCGAGGGCAACATTGACGCCCGCAGTGTGCAAATCAATAATGCGAGCAGTGCCACTAGCAAGTTTTTGGTTACTGGCGGGGCAATGTGTCACCGATGCGCCGTGCTCGGCAATGAGTTCGATGTCTTCGTCGGTTAAGTGAACACCGTGTGCAAGCACTGCGTCCGTCAGTAAGTCGGTGTCGGCAAGTACTTGAATTGGTGTGCGACCGTTATGGCGGCTGGCGACAAGTTGCATTTCGCCTAACGACTCGGCCGCGTGAACATGGATATGGGCGTTGTATTTTTCTGCCAGGGCGGCAATACGAAGTAGGTGTTCTTCCCCAAGCAGGTACGTGCTGTGCGGGGCCAACCAATTGAGCGAATCGTTTCCAGTTGCATTGGCTTGAATCAGCCACTGCTCCGCCCACTCCATACGTGCATCAAACGGCAATGGCTCTGGGCCGTCTCCTTCCAGCAAATTGGGTGCAGAAAAAATGCGCATTCCGCTTCGTTGTGCAACTTCTTGCGCCGTATCTGGCAAGTAGTACATGTCGAGCGTTGTAGTGATGCCGCCGAGGAGAGATTCGAGAGCACCAAGTTCGGTGCCGGCTATTACAGCGTCATGATTGAGCATTCGAATTTCGGCGGGCATGAGGCGCGAGAGGAAATCTTCCAAGTTCATATCGTCGCCAAGCCCGCGGAACAATGTCATGCCGAGATGAGCATGGGCATTAACCAATCCGGGCATCACGATTGCCCCGCGTGCGTCAATAACTTTGTCCGAAGTATGGCCGATGGTGCCGTCGGCAATCTGGCTGATCAGTCCGTTTTCATCCACAACGATTGTGCCGCTATTGATGATGGTGCCTTGTTCATCAACCGTGACTATGCGCGCATTGATGATGGCAAGCATGTCGTTGCTCATGAAACAATTTCGCCCTTTCGCTGGTCGAATGCAATCAGTATTCGGCTCAATAGATCTCCGACTTCTTTTGATGAATCTTTGCCAACTTGGATGACTTCTTCTCCGGACAGCTTGTTGCCGCTCAACCCGGATGCAAGGTTGGTGGCAAGTGAAAGCGCCAAGACATTCATGCCCAAATGTCGGGCAGCAATTGTTTCGAGCACAGTGGACATTCCAACCATGTCTGCGCCAAAAGTCGCCGCCATCCGAATTTCTGCAGGTGTTTCAAAGTGTGGACCGTGCAAACCCAAATAGACAGCCTCTTTAATGCTTGGTTCGACCGAACGAACAAGAGCACGCAATGACTCGTTGTATGCGTCGGTCAAGTCGACGAACCGACCGGCAAGCGGCGCTGGGGCATTGTCACCAGTAAGCGGAGAGTGTGCGGTGAGATTGATGTGATCGCGAATGACCACTGGTGTACCTACAGGCCATTCTGTGCGCAGGCATCCAGCACCGTTAGTTAAAACAACAGTGCGGCAGCCAAGTGCGTACGCAGTTCGAACTCCGTGCACAACGGCATGCACCCCTCGACCTTCATATAAGTGTGTTCGTCCCGTTAGTAGCAGCATCCGTGAATCACCAATGCAAATTGATTTCAAGGCCCCGCCATGACCGAGCGCCGTTGGCTTCTTGAAGCCGGGGATATCACCAACGTCCATGGTCTGTACGGGTGCAGAGGAGAGTGCCTCGAGCGCCGGCACCGATTCGGCCCAACCAGAACCAAGCACCACGAGCACCTCGTGATTTGGGCCGAATGCACCGCGGATTGTGGCGGCGGCATTGTCGGCTAGAGCAAATGCTTCGCCAACGCCTAATTCCATGAATAAAGGCTAGGCATCAAATGGCATTTTCGGGCGGTGTTGGAACTATCGTTTCTGCCTATGACAACTTCACTGACCATTGCGCCACAGCGAGTTCTTGCAGATTTGATTGTTCAACCAACCACACGAGTGCGTGCAATTGTCCGCGACGTACTGCTCGTCGTGGGCTTTGCATTGCTTACCGCGGCTGCTGCTCAGATCGAAATTCAACTTGGGTTCACCCCAGTTCCACTTACTGGTCAGACATTCGCAGTCTTGCTGTCAGGCGCCGTTCTTGGCATGCGTCGTGGAGCACTAAGCCAATTGGTCTACTGGATGGCCGGTCTAACAGGTTTGCCGTTTTACTCCGGAGGCGCGGGGGGTTGGAAGTCTGGCACTGGCGCAACGCTTGGGTACCTCGTCGGGTTCATCGTTGCTGCTGGAGCAATCGGATACCTTGCTGAAAAGAAGCAAGACCGCAATTTCGCCACGTCGCTCCCTGCAATGTTGTTGGGTTCAACATTGATTTACACCTGCGGCGCCGCCTGGCTGACGACATATCTGAACATTGGCTTCGCAACTGGCGAGACCAACGCCATTGCATTGGGCGTTGCACCGTTTCTGGTTGGCGACGTGATCAAGGCTTTGCTTGCCGCTGCGTGCACAACCGGCGTGTGGGCAGCAATCAACAAGCGTAAATAACGCCTGTTACTTTTTAGTGCGCTCTAATTCGTAGAGCAGAGCATCGCTCGAACGCGCCACCCACAAACCAGCACCCGCCTGCACGAAGTATTTCTCTAATCGCTTTCGATACCAATCACCGCTTCGCGCGTGAACATTGAGGTCTGTCGCCTTTTTGTCAACTACATTGCGCAAGTCTGAAGCGGTTGGCACCTCCAGGTACAAAACATTTCGCGTTGCTTTAGCCAAGTTCTTGATTGCAGCATCGGCGTCTTTGGCCGTTGGGTATTGCAGCACTCCATGGCAAACAACCAGATCGAATTTGCGTTCGGGAGCCCACTTCGAGATGTCGCGTTGCTCGTGGTCGTACTTCTCGCAGGCATGCTCGCTGATATCTACAGATAAACGACGCACCTTGGGATGGTTTGTTGCATACCAATCGCGCCAGTACCCAAGCCCTGCACCAACATCGAGAACGGACCGAACGGGAACATCCCACCATGCGCACATGTTGTGCACGGCGCCTGCAAGCAAGGCAACTTTCTTGCGGCTGTGCACCGGGGTGCTGGAGTAAAAGCGTTTGTAGTACGACGCGTCAAAGCTATTTGCCATGCATCTTGTGTAGCAGGTGCTCTGCATTCCGTTACCATCAAACCTCAAGCGCGAACGCGCCGCACAATGCCAAGGAGCGCACAATGTCAATCTATGAAACACCAATCTCTCGACTATCAGGTTCGGGTAGCCCGCTTTCCGACGCGCAAGGCAAAGTTGCTCTCGTAGTAAATGTGGCATCAAAATGTGGACTCACCCCGCAGTACACGGCACTGCAAGCTCTGCAAACCGACTTGGCGGCAAAGGGATTTACTGTGATTGGGGTTCCGTGCAATCAATTCATGGGCCAGGAACCAGGTACTGCCGCCGAAATCGAAGAATTTTGCTCGACAACATACGGAATAGATTTCCCAATGAGCGAAAAGGTCGATGTCAATGGTGAGGCACGACACCCGTTGTATAGCGCCTTGGTTGATACGCAGGACGCAGAAGGCTACGCAGGCGACATCCGCTGGAACTTTGAGAAGTTCGTTGTAGATCGCAGTGGCAAGGTTGTTGCTCGCTTCCACCCGAAGACCGAACCAAACGCGCCCGAAGTAATTGCTGCAATTACTGCCGCGCTGGGCTGACAACAAGTCGAGAGAAGGGCGTGACATGACAACAATGACGGTTGCCGCAATTCAAATGTCGATGGCCGATGATGTGGCCACAAATGTTGCAACCGCCGAGCGACTTGTACGCGCGGCGGCCAAGCAAGGTGCTCAAATCATTTTGATTCCAGAATTGTTTGAAAGTCATTACTTCTGCAAAGACCAACGCGTCGAGGATTTGGAGCGTGCGCGGCCCATCGATGGCCATCCAACAATTGCTCACTTTCAACAAGTTGCCCAAGAACTTTCGGTGGTTTTGCCAATCAGTGTGTTCGAACGCTCCAACAATGTGCTCTTCAATACGGTTGCCATTGTTGATGCAGACGGCTTGATGCTTGGCATATATCGCAAGAGCCACATTCCTGATGGTCCTGGCTATACCGAAAAGTATTACTTCAGCCCGGGCGACACAGGCTTCCGAGTGTGGGAGACAATGCATGGTGTAATCGGCGTTGGCATTTGTTGGGATCAATGGTTTCCCGAGACGGCTCGCTCAATGGCATTACTCGGTGCCGAAGTATTGCTTTATCCGACGGCGATTGGAAGCGAACCGCCAAACCCATCGTGGGACTCATCGGGGCATTGGCAACGGGTAATGCAAGGGCATGCCGGCGCCAATGTGATGCCGCTTGTTGCAGCAAATCGCACCGGTCTTGAGGTGGGTGTAAATAACGAGATCGCGTTCTATGGCTCGTCGTTTATTGCCGATGCCACTGGGGCGAAAGTCGCAGAGGCAAATCGTGAAGAAGAGACGGTTTTGATTGCATCCTTCGATCGTGATCAATTGCGAACGATGCGCAATGCATGGGGCTTGTTCCGCGATCGTCGTCCCGAGTTGTATTTTCCACTCGTCACGCTTGACGGTGACATTGCGTGAAAATGCCAGGCGAGTTTGCTCGCCACGAGCGAACGGTAATTTGTTGGCCTTCTCGGGCCGATCTGTATAACGACCGAATGGGTGACGCGCGCATGGCGCACGCCGCACTTGCTCGAACAATCTCCGCATTCGAGCCGGTAACCATGATCGCTAACGAGACAGACGTTGAGCGCACCAAGCTGCTGTGCGGCGACACGGTGGATGTTGTTGCGCTGCCCATCGACGACTCGTGGTTCCGTGACTCTGGGCCGATCTATGTGTTCGATGGTGACAAGCGAATTGCCGGCGACTGGATTTTCAACGGGTGGGGCGAGAAGTTTCCGCCGTTTGATAAAGACGCTGCTGTTGCAAAAAAGTGGGCGCACTTGGCGGGCCATGAAGTGCGCGACATCAACATGGTTTTTGAAGGTGGTTCGATAACCGTCGATGGCGAGGGAGTGCTTGCAACTACGGAGCAGTGCCTTCTCAACCCGAACCGCAATCCGACGCTGTCAAAAGAAGCGATTGCATTCATGTTGCAGCAAGAGCTGGGAGCAAACGAGATTGTTTGGCTGCCACACGGCCTGTCAATGGACGACGATACCGACGGCCATGTTGACAACGTCGCATGTTTTGTTGCGCCGCGAACAATCGTGTTACAAGGTTGTGATGACCCATCAACGCCAGACTTCGGCCTACTTGCCGAAAATCGACGCATTGCCGAACAGCACAACTTGGTGATCAAAGAGGTGCCTGTTTTGCCCGTTGTTCAATTCGGGGGCAAAACGGTGCAGGTGCCTTACCTCAACTTTTACTTAGTGAATGGCGCAGTCATCGTTCCCGTCTGCGGTCACGCTGCCGACGATGATGTATTGGCACTGATCGGAGAGTTCATTCCCGATCGCGAAGTTGTTGGGCTCGATATCGGGGGGATACTTGCCTACGGCGGCGGTGGCATTCATTGCATCACGCAACAAATTCCTGCGTTGTAAACAACAGATTTAAACTGGCGCGTCCATCGTTCGAAGCGGAAGAACAGTTTTCGGCAGGTTCGCCCACATGTCCGAAAGCAAATCGTCGCGCATAGCGCGTGCTGCTGGGTCGTCCCATCGATTTACGTGTTGCAGTGGGTCGTGGGTCAGGTCGTACAGTTCGCCGTCGCCGGTCGTGTTGAGCGATCCTGGTAACGCCGCAGTGCATACCCAATTGTCTCGGCAAATTGTTCGAAGGTGCACAATCTTCCCAAACAACACGCTGTCCCATTCCGTCAGCACGCGCTCATGGCCGAGCACTGTTGCTTCAGTGTCGTTCTGCGGCAAGCGCGGTGCCTCTACATATGTTGGTTGTGGCAGGCCTGCGATATGAGCAAATGTTGCGGCAAGTGAGACAAGGCCAACAGGCGAGGCAACTCGGGCTGGGGCAATTGCCGCATTGGGTGCGGGGCGCCAAATAAGCGGCAGGCGCATGAGTGCATCGACGTGATACGGGCCTTTGAAGAGCAAACCAAAGTCGCCCTGAAATTCGCCGTGATCTGTGGTGTACAACACGTCGACATCGTTGCCCCAGCCACGCGAATCGATTGCTTTCATCACCGTGCCGATTGCTTCGTCGATGAGCTCATTTTCAACATGCGTGTACGCATTGACTTCGCGTACTTGATCGGTTGTAAGTGTTGCGGGCACCCACTTTGCAGGCGCCTCGTAATTAGAAACGAAGGTTCCGTCGTACCATCCGCGCCAATGGCGCAACTTGTCATCCAGTACTGCCTCGCGGGTGGCGGGGTTTGCAATGTATCCCTCGGGAAGATCCAGATCTTGCCAACGCACACGGTGCATCTCGCTTGCCGGCGGGTCCCACGGGTGGTGCGGGTCGGGAAAACTCATCCAGCAGAACCAGTCCTGGTCGTCGGGCAACGACTGCAACCACGCAATCGTGCGTTGAGCAACCCATTCGGTGTGATACCACTCGCGCGGGATGTTGTTGACATGCACCTGTGGCGCGCCAGAATCGCCGCCGCCCTGTGCGTTTACTTGCAACTCGTTATCGAGCACGCGATAGTAGTTAGCGGCTTGTTCTGGGTGATTCTCGCGGATGTATTGCGAGTAGTGCAAGTTGCCGGCTGCGCCATGCGTGGCAAGTTCCATGTGGTCGAAGCCGCGGTGCGGATCGTTCGGGTTATCGGTGAACAGTTTTTCTCCCGCAAGGCGGTTTTCGGTGAAGCGAAGAAATGGATCGAGCAGTGGCTCGAAGTGCGCTTTACCAATGAGTGCGGTGGAGTAGCCGGCGTTCCGCAAATCTGTTGCAATGCTTGGCGCGTCCTGCGGCAGAGGGACACCGTTCATCCAAACACCATGTGTGCTGACATGTTGCCCCGTGAGCATGGTGCTTCGTGACGGCATACAAACAACATTTTGTGGGTGTGCTCGGTCGAAAGTGATGCCCGATTTACTGAGCGAATCAATGACAGGCGTGTTTGCGACTGTTCCACCGTTGCAGCCCAATGCGTCGTAACGCTGCTGGTCGGTAGTGATGAACAGAATCTTGCGACCCATGGTTACTTCCTGTCGAACATTTCTTTTACTTTTGCCAACCCAACGCCCGCTGCTCCGCCAATTGGAAGAGCCAACACCTCGGGCTCCATGTCGGTGGAGTACATGAGCATGCAGCGATTCGGGCCATCAGCAATCACGTCCACAGTTCCAAGATGGAAAGTGATGAGTGGATTGTTGACAATCTTGTATTGAAATCGTCGTAGGTCGTGGTCGAGAGTGACGATGTCTTCTTCAAAAACAATGCCGGCCGCCAACGTGATCCAACGCTTGTTCCCCTCGACTTTGCACGCTGTAATTGGAAACCATTCGTGCAGTCGCTCTGGTGCGCCAACAAAACTCCACACAGAGTCGGCATCGCAATCGATAAACACACTTCGCCGTACTGTTCCCATGAACCCAACCTAATCTTTTTGCATTGTCAGTGCATAAAGGTTACGCACGATTTGGGCGGTTTGGTAGTTGCCAATCAATGGCTGTACTACCATGGTTAATGAGCGCCGAGTTAATCGCCGAAAATAGGCGAGACCCCAAGAACCCACGGTGCGCCGAAAGCGGCGAAGGGTGGGAAGAAGTGATCAACGTGTGTCGTACCGACTGAATCAGAATCTGCTTCTCTTGTGCATGCGCGCCCCAAAGAACAAAAACAATTGGTTCCGTTCTTGAGTCGAGCAAGCTGATTACTGCGTCGGTAAAGATCTCCCACCCGCGTCCTTGGTGGGACCCGGCCATTCCACTGCGAACCGTGAGCGTGGTGTTCAATAGCAGAACGCCCTGTTGCGCCCAATATTGCAAGTTGCCACTTGACGAGGGCTCGATTCCAAGATCTAGATGCAACTCTTTGAAGATGTTGCGCAAGGATGGCGGGATAGCAACGCCGTCTTGCACCGAGAACGCCAAGCCGTGCGCCTGACCTTCGCCGTGATAGGGATCTTGGCCGAGAATAACGACGCGCACATCGTTAAATGGCGTTAGTTGTAGTGCCGCAAACACTTGATCTGCTGGCGGAAACACAGCGTGCTGTTCACGCTCGCTGTGAACAAAGTGCTGCAGTTGCAGCCAATATGGTTTTGCGATCTCTTCTGCTAATCGTGGGTGCCAACGGTCTGGCATGTCATCCACCAAAGAATCGGTAAGCACGTTCGGCTGGGCCCCGACCATAACGAGACACCCACCACGAAGCGGTTGTTAAAGCGACAACGTAAAACGCAAAGCTCAAGGCGAGCGAAGTGTCGAGGCCGGTTGAACGCACCCAGTGCAGGCGATTGACAACAAGATTGAAGAACGCAACGTGCGCAAGGTAGATCGAGAGCGACATTTGGCCCGCCCGAGCAAGCCATTCGGTGAACCAATGCGTTGGTGCAGAATCGACCACCCATGATATGCATGCAATCGCGCACAACACCGTTGCCAACGTGCCGATGAAATACAACGCGCCACGGTCGAATGGTTGGGTGGACACCATTGCTTTGCGCAAGTGCTGCGAGGTTGTCGTTGTATTTTCTGGTGTGAGTACTGCGCGCAATCCATGTGCAACCACCAGCACTGCGAGGGAAACACCGAGCAGCCGTATGCGATATAGCGCAAAACGGCCCCACGATCGGCCGAGAATCATTCCGACGCAGAAAAATGCGAACCAAGGAAACACGGGGTGCGTGTAATCAAGAAACGTACGAATGAGCAAGTTGCGTGGCGTGTTGGGGGTGGGGGATAACCAGGAGGTGAGGTTGCCAGCGAGCATTTCGTTTGCACGCCAAGCCGAGAGTGCTGCAGCAATTGCCACGCACAATGCTGCAATGGCAACAAGCACCTGTGATCGCTTTGCCACAATAAATGAAGCAAGCATGAAATAGGCGCCGTAGTAAAACAGGATTGTTCCCGGCCAAATCCACTGCAAGCCATACCCAACGACGTAGAGCAAAAAACCGCGGCGAAGCAGCACAAGACGAGATGCATGAATTGCCTCAACATCGCTGGCTTCGCGCACGCGGTTGGTCATCAGGCTTACGCCGATACCTGCAATCAGCACGAAGGCCGCTGCAAAGCGCGACGTCAAAATCCCTGAGAGTGGGTTAAACGCTTTATCCCAAATGGACGGTGAAACTTGGAAGTATGCCGTTTTGGGGTTCAGGTAAGCGTGGTAATTCATGACGACGACGCCGATGAGCGCAATCGCGCGCGCCACATCAAGGGTTGGCGTTCGGGTGGACACCACTAACTCCAGGTAATGGTGTCTACAAAAACTCGCGTCAATGGCTGCTGCACATCGACAACGTCACCTACTGCAGGGAAAGGGTTTCCAGCGGGAACGAACAGCATGCTCGTGTGCATGTGGGATGGTTCGAGCAACTGCATGCGTTGACGACCAAAGTGGAAAGGGCTTGCATTGTGTGCAAGTGGCATCACGCCATGCGCTGTGCCGGCACCAATGACCACGATCGCACCTTCGGTAGTTATTGCCGTGTTGCGGTAGCCGGCCGTGCCATCAGTGACGTGATGTACTGCAAGCACATCGGCAGCAAGATGCATGTTTGATTTATCGCCCAACCACAACGTGGTGCCTAAACGAGCAACAATGGTTTGTGTTGGGTGCGCTGCGCGCAGTGCAGAGATTGAGTCGGGGCTTAAGTGGCTGACGTGTAAAGGCAAGTGCTGGGGAAGTTGTGCAATCCAGTGAGAGGCCTCAGCGAGATGTTGCGTCGTGTCTCCGTCGAGTGGAAGGTGCAAGGACCATCCGTAGTGCTGCATGTGAGCATCGGCTATGCAACGGGTGAGTTCGTCAAGCTCTGCAGGTGACACTCCATAGCGTTTCACCGACGACAACAATTTGACCATGACGCGGCCGGTCCATCCCGCGTTTCGCAATGTCGTTACGTGTTCAATCGAGCCAACGGTGAGCACCGAGTTGCTGGGCAGAGTAGTTGGGAGGTCGATCCCAATGGGGGTGAGCACGATTGGCGTGTGCGTTGGCGGGACATCGCGCGCTTCGTACGCCGTACCCACTGCAATTTCGTGTCCAAGTGCAACTGCCTGCTCGATCAGAATTGGTCGACCGAATCCGTATCCATTGCCTTTGACAACTGGCACCATCTGGCCGGCGGCATTGGCAGTAGCGCGCACGTGGTCGAGCCATGCCTGGCGCCGAACGGTAAGTCGTAAAGTCATTGCTCTTGACGGTATCTGCCCGATTCTGGGCCCGTTCTTAAACCCGACTTGTTAAGTCAACAATCGGCACCTAGGCTGGAAATATGGCTTCATTCTTTGGTTTCCCCAATCCCGTCAATGAAACATCCGCACGCATCGTCGCCGCGGGCGCAGTAGTGATGGGGGCACTATTTGTTGCCACCGGTAACGGCTGGATTCTTGTACCACTCACCTACGGGTTCATCGCACGAGTAGTAAGCGGACCAAAATTTAGCCCCCTTGGCCGACTAGCAACGCAGGTGATCACACCGCGCATCAAGGTGCAGCATCGTTTTGTTGCAGGCCCCCCAAAACGATTTGCTCAGGGAGTTGGTGCAACGTTCTCAATCGTCGCATCTGTATTGATGTTGTCAGGCGCAGATACTGCTGCGCGAATTGTAATTGCAGGCCTGGTCGGCGCCGCATTTTTAGAGTCGGCATTTGCCGTGTGCTTGGGCTGCATCATGTTTGGTTGGTTGATGCGTGTGGGAGTTATTCCAAAAGATGTATGCGAGGAGTGCAATAACTTCAGCGCGCGCTCTTTGGCCACGACGTCAAATCAGGCATAAGCGCATCAGCGCTTTTTTCGTGCAGCACACCTTTCCACACGCCAACACCGTACGCGCCGTCGTCTAACGCGCGAAGCGCGGTGTAACGAAGCGGGTCGATACCTGGTCGATTTTTCCACCACTCGTACATTGAAGGAATAACGGCCGCAGCAAGGAGCACCACCTTTGCGCGCCGGGACACCAGCGCAAGTACAACAGTGATTGGCCACCACACTCTTGTAATTGCTGAAGCAATTGATCGTCCAGCATGTAAATTTCCTAATCCGGCAAGTCGCAGTGCTTCGCGCGGCGCGTCTGGCGTGGTGCGTAGTTTTCGCGCAAGTGCAACCACTGTTCCAAAACCAACAAGTGCGCTGATGCCCGGGAAGCCGGCAGCAATCAGGGTCCAAATCACCGCGCTAAATCCGCTCACTCGCACTGGCGCCAACGCACCACGATGCTTCTTTGCAAGTGTGGCCGCAGACGTGCCGTAAGAAATTCGTTGACTGATGAGACCCTGAAGCGACTTACGCGGCTCGTGCGTGCACGATGCGTTGGGCTGATAGCGACACTGCCAGCCCGCTTTGTCGAGGCGCCATACAGCATCGACATCCTCACCAACATTGAGCGAAGCGTCAAAGCCGTGTATTTCACGAAGAGCAGATGTTCGACAAAGCCACATTGCGCTTGGCACATAGCTCACACGAGTGCCCGAACGAATGCGTGCCTCGACTTCACCCAAGTCCAAAGGCGAACGCGCGGTTTCGTACTGCGAGATAATGTCTGCACCGGGCTTGGAGCACACGCGAGGCGCAACTAGGCCAACGCGCTGCGCGTTGAAGTAGGGCAGCATTTCAACGATGGTCTCTGGCGTAATCGACACATCAAGGTCGATAAATGCAACGAGCGGTGTTGCCACCAACTGCAAGCCGATATTGCGCGCTGAGCCTGGGCCGCCGGCGAAATCGGTACGCACTACCTGCGCCGCCGAAAGCTGGGGAAGCAACACGGGCGAGCAGTCGTCGACCACGATGACGGCGGCCATAAATGAACACGACTCCACAAGTTGCTGTAGTAATCGACAGTCATCCTCGTTACGAACCAACGCAGGAATGACAACGGTTACGTCGAGCGCATTGAAGGTGCATTCATCGCCAGGCATCACCAATGGATGTATTGCGCCAGCATCAAGCAAGCGAGAGGTAAGTGAATCGTGTCCATCAGGCAACATCTGCCCGTGCTCGATGGCCTCGACAATTGTTTTTCCTTCGTCGCTTAAAGAGAACAACTTGATGGGAGAACCCGCGAAGACAGTTTTGCCTCTTGCCGGTCGCCTCCACGACGGATCAACGATGAATCGGCTTGTGCTCACGGCCTACCCGCCAGGACGCAGTGCTCCACAGCAAAATCGCAGAGCGACCGCTGTAGTTGATCGAGATATTCAAGACCCTGTTGCGCATTTGCTTGACGCGGGTCGCCGAGAATGCCGTTGGCGCTAACGCCCATGACCCCTTCGGCGCGCAACACCGGCTCCAGTTTGCCAAGCGATGCGGTGTTGCCTTTTTGTGCACGCGACATATCAACGAGATGTGGCGCTATCGCCAACATCATTGAAGTTTCCGCGAAACCCGCGTGGGCGTCGGCATCCGGAAGAGAGGGCCACCATGCAAACGCTTTGCGCCCTTCCAGTTCCGCTGTGCGTAATGCACGTGTAACGGCCTCTGCATTTCCGCCGTGTCCGTTGATGAAGATCACGGCGTCTGCCCAGTCGGCCGAGCGCACCAGTTCGGTCAGCACTATGGATAGTGCTTCGGTGCCTATTGACAGCGTTCCGGCAAACCCTGCATGTTCGCCGCTGGCAGAGATTGCAATGGTTGGCGCGACAACGATTGACTGAAGTTGAGACGCCAGTTGTTGGCAGAGGTATTCGGCGATGATCGAGTCGGTTCCAAGCGGCAAGTGCGGGCCGTGTTGTTCGCACGAACCAAGAGGTACCGCAATAACAGTGAAATCGCGCGCGGTGATGTCCATCGATGCAATTAATGCGAGCGCGTGTTTTTCGGCCACGCGATCAGGCTACGAGGCGCGTGACCGCAATCTCTTACGCGCGAAGCGCACCAATTCGATAAGCACAGTTGCGGAAATAGCGGTGGTGAAGGCGACACCGAAAGCCAGTGTGTGGTTATCCTCAAAAGTCTTCCCACCGATAAAGCCAAGCAGGGATGCGTATAAGGCCCAGATGCATGCCGCCGCCGTTGCCCATTGCATGAACCATTTGCGCTCCTGGCGCGTGATGCCGCAGGCAAGGGTGAGGACTGTGCGTCCGCCCGGAATGAATCGAGCAGTGATGAGCAGGAGGCCACCTCGTTCGTGAATTTGGTTAATGACCGTTTCTAACCGATGTTTACCGCGTTCGGTTTTGGTGTAACGCCGAGTTATGGTTTGGCTCGCCTCGCGTCCAAGCATGTACGACATGTTGTCGCCGATAAACGCACCACTAGCAGCGGACAAAATCACCAAGGTAATTGACAACGAACCTGAACCTGCCGCAACACCACCGATGATGACCAATGTTTCGCTGGGCACCACTGGCAGTACCGAATCGAATACCGCAATCACAAAAATGATGAGATAAAACCATGGCGATGAGGAAAAATCCTTCAGCCAGTCGAAGAATTCGTTGACGTAGGGGGGCATGGTGTTTGTTGCGCTATGCCGCGTTTTCTTCTTTATTGCGAAGCCGCTTGATGTTGGGTATGTGGCGAATAACAATTAATACGACAAGGCCAAGCGCAGCAAAGTCTTCCCACAGCACTCGGCGAATGAAGACGACATAGATCGGTACGGCAATGGTGATGACAAGCGACGCCACAGCCGACTTGCCGGTGACCTTGCGAAGAACGAACCACGATGTGCACAACACCAGGCTCATCCACGGATACAACACATACATTGCGCCACCACCTGTGGCAACGCCCTTACCGCCATGAAACTTGCGAGTGACGGGGAACGTATGCCCAATTACGGCTGCATAACCACAGGCATATGCGAAAAACGAAACTCGTTCACCAGCAACCCATCCACCTATACCAACGGCAAGCGAACCCTTCAGAACATCGGCCACAAAGACCACGAGTCCGTACTTCCAGCCGAGAAGTCGAACGACGTTGGATGTGCCGGGGTTGCCCGAGCCTGCGGCAGTGACATCGATGCCACCACGCTTTGAAACAATCAGCGCACTTGGAATAGTGCCAAGAAAATACGACACGATGAGCGCACCTACGATGAGCACTGGATTGACGTCAGACATTGACCCTCACTTTGATCGACCGAGAATGATCCATTGACGGTTTGGGAATGATGTTGAGTTTTGCAATCTTCAATAGTTCCTCGCCATGACCCTTCACGCACTCTGGGTCTGGCCCGTCCAGTGGGAGGCCGGTAAAGAATTTTGCAGCCATGCAGCCGCCCTGGCATGGGTCGTAACTATCGCATGATGCGCATGCACCGGCAGATTCTGGTTCGCGCAGCGACAGGAACAAGTCGCTTGACTTCCACACTTTTGCAAATCCGCCTTCGGAAAGCACCGAGCCTGCTTTGAACTGTTCATGAATTACGAACGGGCAGGCGTAAACATCACCAATTGGGTCGATTAGACAAACCACTCGACCAGCACCGCACAAATTGAGGCCCGGAAGCGACTCGCCCAGTGCATTGAGATGGAAGAACGAGTCTCCCGTTAGCACGTTGTCGCCGGCTTGCGACAACCAAGAATAAATCTGTCGCTGTTGTGCTTGCGTGGTGTGCAGCTCATCCCACGTGTCGGCGCCACGGCCCGATGGACGTAAGCGCGTTATTCGTAATTGCGCACCGTATTCGTCGGCCAGCGCCTTGAATGCATCAAGTTGGTCGACGTTGTGTCGGGTCATCACTACAGAGATCTTGAATTGACCAAAATTCGCATCGCGCAAAAAGTTCATTGCTGCAATGGATGCCGCGTACGAACCTTCGCCACGAACTGCGTCATTGGTCTTGGCGTCAACGCCATCCAGGCTTATTTGAATATCGAGATAGTTCATTGCCGCCATGCGCTTCGCATTTTCGGCGGTGATGTACGTTCCGTTCGTGGAAAACTTCACACCGATGCCATTTGACTCTGCATGCTCAAGAATTTCGAAAAAGTCTTTGCGGATCATTGGCTCGCCGCCACCAATGTTGATGTAGAAAACCTGCAAGTCCCGAAGTTGATCGAGGACGTTCTTTACTTGTCCAGTGTCGAGTTCGCGTGGGTCGCGACGGCCGCTACTTGATAAACAATGAACGCACTGCAGGTTGCATGCGTAAGTCAATTCCCACGTCAAGCAAATGGGGGCATCAAGCCCGCCCTTCAACTGCTCGGTGAGTGCTTTAGCGGACACGAATAATGTCCGATGCTGCAAGCGAGTCGAGTGCGCTAACAAAACTTGGCCAGCGCGATGGGTCTACTTCGTTTGCTTCCAGCGCTCGCTCGAGTGTTTCGTGTTCGGCCATGGTCTTCACTACCGAAACCACGTCGGGGTGTTTGAGAAAAATCAGCCGGCGATTGCCGTAGTGGTAGGCAAGCGCACCGAACGGCTCCGGGCGTAAGGCAACTTGGGGATGCAGTTCACAAGACGACTGCAGGGAAATAGTCATTGAGCAGTTACGGGTCAGTACACGCCGCACATGCCATCGATGGAGATCTCTTCGATCAACAGTTCGTCGGCAAGTGGGCGAAGGGTGGAAACAACAGCTGTGGCATTTTGGCCGGCTGCTGAAGCTTCGTGATTTTCGCTCGTAGAAGGCGCGTCTGGGTTCATGGATACACACAATACTCAGGGTTCGGCGGTCTGGCTAGCGTCAGGGTGAGGTACTCGGCAACAATAAGAGCCGTGACTCCGAGGGCATCGTGCTTTCGGGGCAATCGAACGAGGGGGACATCATGAAGACGAAGGCAGCGGTGTTGTGGGAATTGAATGCACCATGGTCGGTTGAGGAAATTGAACTTGATGCGCCGGGCCCGAACGAAGTGTTGGTCAAACTTGCCGCCTCCGGCATGTGCCACTCGGACGAGCACTTGGTGACGGGAGATTTGCCGTTTGAGTTGCCAATCATTGGTGGCCACGAAGGCGCAGGAGTCGTGCAACAAGTTGGATCCAATGTCAGCTGGTTGGCGCCGGGCGATCACGTTGTATTCGGGTTCATTCCTTCATGTGGTCGATGCGTCAGTTGCTCGACAGGACATCAGAACCTGTGCGACCTTGGTGCGTACATGGCGACAGGCAAACAGATTGGTGACCAGACTTCGCGTCACCATAAAGATGGCAAGGATCTAGGCATTATGTGCTTGCTCGGCACCTTCGCCGAACACACGGTTGTACACGAGGCCAGCTGCATCAAGATTGAAAAAGATGTTCCACTTGATCGGGCTTGCTTGCTCGGTTGCGGCGTGGTCACTGGTTGGGGCTCGAGTGTTTATGCAGCCGAGGTTGCACCAGGCGACACGGTTGTCGTAGTTGGTGTTGGCGGCATCGGAGCAAACGCAATTCAAGGCGCCCGCATTGCTGGAGCAAAGCGAATTGTTGCAATCGATCCAATCGAGTTCAAGCGCGAAAAGGCAATGGAGTTTGGTGCAACACACACTGCCAACTCGATGGCCGAAGCCTTGCCACTACTTCAGGAAATCACTTGGGGCACAATGGCCAACAAAGTGATCATGACCATGGGTGTCGGCAACGGGGCATTGATTGGTGAGGCGATGGCGCTTACCGCAAAGCGTGGTCGCGTTGTGGTCACCAACATTCACCCCGCAATGGAGTACGGCGCATCAATGAGCCTGCTCGATCTCACACTGATGGAAAAACAATTGGTTGGATCGTTGTTCGGTTCTGGTAACCCACGCTCGGACATTCCGAAGTTGCTCGGCTTGTACCGCGAAGGCCAACTTGATTTGGACGGATTGGTAACGCAGGAGTATTCGTTGAATGACATCAACGAGGGGTACCGCGCGATGCGCGACGGAGAAAATATCCGTGGCGTCATCAAATATGGCTGATCTTCGCCCTACAAGCGAGATATTGCGTTCAATCGGCAACGATGTAGTCGGTCGCAAACGCGAACGGGAGTTGTTGGTGGCCGCGCTTATCGCGGGCCGCCACATCTTGCTCGAAGGCCCTCCTGGAACGGGCAAGTCAACGCTGTTGCGCAGCATGGCTGGCGCGATGGGCATGGGTTTCGCATTTGTCGAGGGCAACGCAGAACTGACACCAGCTCGTTTGGTCGGACATTTTGATCCTGCTCGCGTAATGGTTGATGGCTATCAACCATCAGTGTTTGTGGATGGGCCGCTCGTCACCGCCTTGCGCGAGGGATCACTTCTTTATGTTGAAGAGATCAATCGCATTCCCGAAGAAACACTGAACGTGTTAATCACCGTAATGAGTGAAGGCAACATCACAGTTCCGCGACTTGGGGTTGTTGAAAGCGCCCCCGGCTTCCGGTTGGTTGCGGCAATGAACCCATTCGACGCTGTTGGCACCGCACGCATTTCAAGTGCGGTGTACGACAGAGTGTGTCGTATTGCGATGACGTATCAGTCTTCGGAAGAGGAAACGGCAATCGTCTCTCGTCATCTTCTTGCAGCCAATGCGGGTGAGATGCCCAACGAGGAATGGGTTGGAAAAATTGTTGAGGTAGTGAGGCGCACAAGGAGTCATGCCGACTTGCGTTTCGGTTCATCCATTCGTGGTGCAATCGACGCCGCGCTAGTTGCCGCCAGCCTTTCGCAAGTTCGCGGTGCGCCAATCACCACCCCGAGCATTGGCGTAGACAGCGCCCTTGTCGCGCTCACCGGCCGCGTTCGTGTGCGCGAGGGCAGCGTGCGAAGCGCAGAAGAGATCGTTGTTGAGATTTGGGGCGATGTGTTTGGCCGCGTGGAAGGTGAACGCGACTCGGGAAAAGCTGGCGCCCCGACTGGGGCAACCAACTCCCACTCGTAAAAGAGGGAGCGCGAGCCGAACAGGCCGCGCAGGAAGCAGACAAGAAATCTGTTTCTCGACAAGACCTCGCAAAGCACGGCGGCTTTGAACAAATTTCGCCCGAGGTGGGGCAACTAGACGAAGCAGCTTTTGACGAAGCCATGCAAAACTCACCCGACGAAACGCTTTCCATGCTTGCTGATCTCACTGCTGCAACCGACCCAGCGCTTCGCAACTTGGCCCGTCAGCTTGCGGGAAGAATCATGATTGAGCTGGCGCGAACAGGGGCAAAGACTCCACGCGGCGTGGGCAAGATGGCGCTGCGCAGATTTCAACCAGATGCTGGCGACATTGATATCGATGCAAGCCTGGACGCGCTGAATGAACTTCGAACGCTTGGGTCTTTCGATGCCGATGAACTGCGAGTGAGGGGTTGGATTAAACCCGGCACAGCAATCAGCGTGGTCGTGGATCGAAGCGGGTCGATGGGCGGTAAACCGTTAGCGACTTCTGCAATGGCTGCGGCGGCAGTTGCGGCACGCGAGCCAAATGACTACAGCGTGCTTGTCTTCGGCAACGACGTTGTTGTTGCTAAATCTCAGAACACACACAGGTCGAGCGATGACGTGGTGAACACGGTGCTTTCATTGCGCGGCTTCGGCACTACGGATCTTGTACAGGCGCTACAAACTGCACATCAACAATTGCAACGAAGCAGGGCATCACGACGGATCACGGTTCTGCTTTCAGATTGTCGGGCAACCGTGGAGGGCGACGCTGTTGCGGCGGCAATGTCATTGGACGAATTGGTGGTGATTGCGCCATTCAATGATGACGCCGAGGCAAAAACCTTTGCCGAAGCGGTTGGTGCGCGGTTTACAACAGTCAGTGGGCCGAGCGATGTGCCGGACGCTTTAGCGCGAGTGCTCGACTAACGACAGTTGGGGTCGTTCGGTGGAACGATGCCGAGCGTGTTTTGCTCTGGTGCAACAACAGGGATTGTGGTTGGTGGTGCACTAGCGATGGTGCGGTTTGCAACAGCAACGGTTGCAATGATGGTCTGCATTGCGGTGATGCTCTCGGACGACGTTGGTTCGTCGTACGCAACTCCTGTTGCTGCAAACCCGGCCTTGCCCTGAAACAATGCAAGCACTTGGCGCATCGTTTCGTTCTGAATCTTTGGCACGAGCACAGCCTGGTCGCCGATCATTTGCCCAAGCGCTTCAATGGTGTATGTAGCAATCTTGTTGGTATTGATATTGCGCATTGCTTGTGCAAGCTGCAGCATTGTTATTGGCGAAAGGGCATCGTCGGTGATGACGTTTTTCAGCGCTGCATTGAGTAATTCGTTGGCTACACGTGGGCTCGACGAACCTTTGTCGAGGGCGCGCTGCATGGCGCGACGGATAAAGTCTTGCTGACGACTGATTCGGCCCAAGTCGCTTGTGCCGTCCTTAATCCATTCATTCTTGGCAGGGTCAAAATATGAATATCCAGACCGAGAGCGAACGTAAGCAAGCGCATGATCGCCCGTAAATGTGAAGCAACTTGCACTTGGGACGTAGAGCCCAGTTTTTTTGTCGCGAGTTTCATATGAAAAGGGAACGCTGACTCCGCCAACGGCATCCACTATTTCCTTGAATGCACAGAAATCGATATTGACGTAGTGATCGACCGCGATACCAAAATTTTCATAGATGGTGTCGACAAGTCTGTTTGGGTTCTTGCGCTCGAATGCGGTGTTAATTCGGTTAGATCGTGTGGTGCCAGCAATTTTCACCCAAAGGTCTCGCGGAAATGAAAGAAACGCTGCCTGATTGTCTTTCGGGCTGACACGGATGATCATGATCGTGTCGCTGCGTTCGCCAAAACTGTTGCGATCGCCGAATGCACCTGCATAAGGGGAATCCGGGTCGACACAATTGCCGTTATCGGAACCCGTGAGAAGGAAGTTTTTGGCCTCTAAGTCGCCCTCGGTCAAGTTCCATTCGTCGGACGGTTCGATGTTGGCTCCATCGACGGGTGTGGCGTTCTCGTTTCGGTCTAGCGTGACAACTTGTCGTGCACCGAGGCGCTGGCCGGCCCACATCAGGCCGCTACCTGCAACCAATAAACCCACGACCACAACGATGTTGAGGGTGAGAACGGCGTAATGCGTGCGGGGGCGTTTGTATTTACTCATCACTACAACTGATCGTAGTGCGCGAAAGTCAGTTGGTATCGGTGATCGGCGCCAACCGTGCAATGGTGGCAATGTATTCGACATCGTGTGACGAAAACTCGACTACTTGCGCAACTCCGGCATTTGTCACATCGGTAAGTGTCAATTTCAACAGTGCAATCTGCTCGGTGGTTGCAGAGACGGACACAAGCTCGACTACCGATTTTTGTGTAACTTTCGCTTCGGTTTTGGTACGACGAATAGCCGAAATGACAGTGCATGTTGCGTCGAGTAACTGATCAAAGTTGTCGGTTAGCGCACAACCAGACAGCACATCGTTTGTTGTTGGCCATGAAGATTGATGGATGCTTCCGTCTTGCCACCATCCCCACACCTCTTCGGTTGCAAACGGAATGTGCGGTGCAAATAGTCGTTGCATTGCGCTGAGCGCACGTTGCAGCGCAACACGCGCGGACATTGCAAATTCATCGGCGTCGTATGCGCGAGTCTTTACCAACTCCAAATAGTCGTCGCAGAACCACCAAAAGAATGCCTCGGTGCGCTCAAGCGCCCGTGCGTAGTCGTAACTTTCAAAACCTGTTGTTGCTTCGTTAATCACGTCGTTCAGTCGCTGCAGCATCGCAATATCAATTGGTTGGGTTGGCACTGCTCCCTCGGTAACAGGACCAGCGCCAAGAACGAACTTTGTTGCATTCAGCAATTTGGTTGCAAGTTTGCGACCGACCTTCATTTGATCTTCGCTAAATGCGGTGTCGACGCCTGGCCTTGCGCTTGCCGCCCAGTATCGAACGGCATCACTTCCATATTGCTCGAACAAGTCGATCGGGGTAACAACATTGCCTTTGGACTTCGACATCTTTTTGCGATCTGGGTCAAGAATCCATCCCGACAGCGCGGCATTGGACCATGGGGCAACTTGGTGCTCGAAGTGTGAACGAACAGTGGTGGCAAACAGCCATGTGCGAATGATGTCGTGTGCTTGCGGGCGCACATCCATTGGGAAAATATTGTTGAACAATCCGGGGTTGTTGAGCCAGAGCCCAGCAATTTGCGGCGTGAGCGACGAGGTGGCCCAAGTATCCATCACGTCGGGTTCGCCTACGAATCCGCCAGCAACACCGCGCTGCGATTCGGTGAACCCGTCGGGAACGTCGGTGCTTGGATCGATGGGCAGGATTGCTTCACTGGGCACAAGCGGCTGGTTGTAGTCGGGTTCGCCCGAAGCGTTCAGTCGATACCACAGCGGAATTGGCACACCGAAATATCGTTGGCGGCTCACAAGCCAGTCACCGTTCAATCCACCAACCCAATTGGTGTAGCGGTGTTGCATGAAGTCTGGATGCCATTCCAGTTCGTTTCCTCGTTGCAACAATGCTGCGCGCAATGTTTCGTCGCGTCCACCGTTGCGGATGTACCACTGCCGGCTGGTAACAATTTCAAGCGGTCGGTCGCCCTTTTCAAAAAACTTGACTGGGTGCATGATCGCGCGTGGCTCGCCGCGAAGATCGCCTGAAGTTTTGAGCATCTCAACAATCGCAACTTGTGCTTGCTTCACAGTTTTTCCAGCAAGTTCGGCGTACCGCTGCTTGCCAGTATCACTCGTGATGCCGTCCGGTGCATCAACAAGTATTCGACCGTCACGGCCAATGATGGGCTGGGTAGGCAAATGCAGTTCGCGCCACCAAATGACGTCGGTTAAATCGCCGAAGGTGCAAATCATTGCAACGCCGGTGCCTTTGTCGATTTGAGCAAGCTCGTGAGCAACAACCGGAACCTCAACACCGAACAATGGCGATCGAACTGTCTTGCCAAACATGGGCTTGTATCGCTCGTCATCTGGGTGCGCGACGAGCGCAACACACGCGGGAATTAGCTCTGGGCGAGTGGTTGCAATGATGATGTCGCCACTGCCGTCGGACTTTGCAAATGCAATGTCATGAAAAGCGCCAGGACGCTCGCGGTCTTCCAACTCGGCTTGGGCAACCGCAGTGCCGAAATCAACATCCCACAACGAAGGTGCCTCTTGCGCGTAGGCCTCATTGCGCGACAAGTTGCGCAAGAACGCCGCCTGGCTTGTGCGGCGAGCGTGATCGCTGATGGTTGTGTACAACAGCGACCAGTCGACCGATAATCCTAGGCGCCGGAACAGATCTTCAAAGACTTTTTCATCTTGATGCGTGAGTTCAACACACAACGCGATGAAGTTTGGTCGTGAGATTGCAACAGCGCGATGATCCTTTGGCACGTCACCACGAAATGGGGGAGTGAAGTTGGGGTCGTAGGCAACGTTTGGGTCGCATGAGACGCCGAAGAAGTTCTGTACTCGACGTTCGGTTGGCAGCCCGTTGTCGTCCCAGCCCATCGGATAAAACACTTGCTTGCCGCGCATGCGCCAAAAACGAGCAACCGTGTCGGTGTGGGTGTAGCTAAATACGTGCCCCATGTGCAGCGAGCCGCTGACGGTGGGTGGGGGCGTATCGATTGCAAATACATCGGCCCGTTTGGCGCTGCGGTTAAACGTGTAGGTGCCTTCGGCTTCCCACCGCGCAATTAGTTTGGCTTCAAGATTTTCGAGGGTGGGTTTTTCAGGCACATTCATCGCGTCATTACTGTATTGGCGCGCAACTGGGCTTGACGCGCAACGCCGCCTCTAGGCTGTGGTCGTGCTGCATTTGTACGACACCGTTACGCGCGAAGTGCGCGAATTGCAGATGCGCCAGCAGGGCAAATTGGACATCTACCTGTGCGGCCCAACCGTGTACGGCCCCCCGCACCTCGGCCACGGCCGGGCCACCTTGGTCTACGACATTCTGCGTAGATATATGGAATGGAGCGGTGTCTCGGTGCGTCTCGTCTCCAACATCACCGATATCGACGACAAAATCATCGATCGGGCGAACCGTGAGAATCGACCCTGGAACGAAATCACACACAAGTGCGAGACGGTCTGGTTCGACGCCATGGCCGCTCTTGGGGTGCTTCGACCAACAGACGTCCCTCACGCCACCGAATATGTAGAGCAAATGGTGGCAATGATTAGCGAATTGATGTCGCGCAATGCGGCGTACACCACAGACGACGGCGTGTATTTAGATGTCAAGTCGGTGCCGGATTATGGCTTGCTTGCCCATCAAAGCCTCGACGACATGCTCTCTGGAGGTGGCGACCGCGAAGTGTTGGGCGCCGCGCAAAAACGCAGCGCTGCGGACTTTGCGCTCTGGAAGTTCTCGAAGCCCGGCGAGCCAAGTTGGCCATCGCCGTGGGGCGAGGGCAGGCCGGGTTGGCACAGCGAATGCGTGGTGATGAGCCTTGAGTTGTTGGGAGAGGGTTTCGACTTGCACTGCGGCGGCGCCGACTTGCGCTTTCCTCACCATGAAAACGAACGAGCACAGGCTGTTGCTTTAGGAAAACAGTTTGCTCGTCACTGGATGCACAACGGGTTTGTTGTCGATACCGAGGGCGAGAAAATGTCCAAGAGTTTGGGCAACGTTGCCAACTTGCTCGACTTGGTGCAGCACTACGACCCGCGCGCATATCGCATGTTGCTCCTGCAAACCCACTATCGCTCGCCGGTAAAAGTTGGTCAAGACAATATTGACGCATCGGTGAATGCGCTTGCTGGCCTGGATGGTTTTGCCGACCGCATGTCGAAGGCTTCATTACCGATTTCAGAACCCGACGCCGAAACGATCGCGCGCTTTCGTGAAGTGATGGACAACGACCTCGATACGCCTGGTGCAATGGCTCATATTTTTGACGCGGTGCGCCGCTCTAATATTGCAATTGATGAGGGCAACGGTGGCCAAGCAGCTGCAATGTCACTCGCCGTGTTGCAGATGTGTTCCGCACTTGGATTAGAGCTGCGCGCCGCAGCAGAGGTGGATGCGGCAACAATGCAGCGAGCATCCGACTTGGATGCAGCACGTGCCGCGAAAGACTTTGCAACTGCCGATGCCATACGTAACGAATTGCAAGCCGAAGGTTTTGTCGTTGAGTCAACCAAAGATGGCACGCGCGTTCGCCGCGCGTAGTTTTTGACGACACACTCATGAATACAGCGACCACTACACGCGAACCACTCCCGCGCGGGTTCTGGGTTATTTGGTCCACTGTCGCACTCGACATGATTGGTTTTGGCATTGTCGCGCCAATTCTTGGTCGCTACGCCGATCGTTTCGGTGCATCAGGTTTTCAAGTTGGTTTGCTCTTTGCTTCGTTTTCATTATCACAGATGATTTTTGCGCCAATACTTGGTCGCTGGTCCGACCGAGTTGGCCGCAAGCCAGTCATCGTTATTTCACTGCTTGGCACTGCGCTCGGAAGCTTCATCACTGGCGCTGCAGGCGCACTGTGGGTGTTGTTCGCCGGCCGACTGATTGATGGTGCTTCGGGCGCAAGTGTCTCTGTTGCGCAAAGTGCCATCACCGATATCGCAAGTAAGGAGCAACGCGCTCGCATGCTGGGCCTCTTAGGAATGGCCTTCGGTATTGGTTTTGTCTTTGGCCCAGCAATTGGTGGCCTTGCCGCATTGGGTGGCCCGCACATTCCGTTCTATGTTGCAGGAACTCTTGCGCTCATCAATGCGGTGGCTGCAATGATTCGTCTGCAAGAAACACGTGTACCGAATAGATCAGCCCAAACCGCTCGCGTTCATGTGCCCTTCCGCAAGCGTCGATACGGCGCGCTTGCAGGCGTTGGATTTTTCTCGATGCTGGCATTCTCTGGGTTTGAGGCAACGTTCTCATTGTTCGGCGGTGCACGCTTCAATCTCACCGAGGCATCGACCGCGGTTGTCTTTTTGGGTGTCGGTGTCGTGATGTCGGCTGTGCAGGGTTCGCTCATTGGTCCGCTCACCAGTCGCTTTGGCTCGCTGCAGTTATTGCGCAACGGTTTAGTGCTTGTTTCTATCGGACTGTTGTTTTTGGGGGCCGCAGTTATTTGGCCAACGATGATCGTTGCGCTGTTGTTTATGGTGGTTGGCGCCGGCATTTCAAACCCATCACTTACTGCACTCGTTGCCGATTCGGCACACGAAGATCGTCGGGGAGAGGCGCTCGGAATTCAGCAGTCGGCATCGGCGCTTGCGCGAGTTATTGGCCCGCCACTTGCCGGCCTTGCATTTGACCACGTCGGTATCGGAGCACCGTTTACTTTCGGCGCACTCATTTATGTTCTTGCAATCGGCATTGCCTTTCGCAAACTGAAATGAACGTTCGACAGACGTTGGGCTATCAGCCCGCACTCGATGGGCTACGCGCACTGAGCATCATTGCCGTGATCTTGTATCACGCAGACATTCAATGGATTCCTGGGGGCTTTCTCGGAGTAGAGGTGTTCTTCGTAGTGAGCGGATATTTGATTACCGCGCTGCTCATTGAAGAGCGCGAAACGCGTGGTCGAATCAACCTAAAAATGTTTTGGGTTCGTCGTGCACGACGATTGCTGCCTGCACTGTTTGCAATGTTGGCAGCAACTGCTTTCGTCGTTGCGTTTTACGCAAAGGACTCGGCGCCCGATTTTCGACGCGATGTGTTTCCAGTAGTTGGCTACATTTCCAACTGGTGGCAGATTTATTTTGTCGACACGCCATACTTCGCAGCGAGCGCGCTGCCGGTGCTGCGCCATCTGTGGTCGCTCGCGGTGGAGGAGCAGTGGTACCTCCTGTGGCCTTTATTGTTTGCTGGGGTAGTTGCTCACAAACGAATACATAGCAAGGTTTCTGGTGCCATCTGCACAGTTGGTGCAGTCGCAATCATGGCTTTTACCGCAGCGCGGTTTGTGGCAGATGACGAGATGCGTACCAATGTGTTGTATCTCAGTACGTTCACTCGTTCCAGTGGTTTATTGCTTGGCGCGGCAGTTGCGTTTCTGTGGCGGCCATGGATGCGCAATGATCTGCGCGCACCAAAGATCCGTCGCGTCAGCGCCGAATTGATTGCGCTTCTCGCAGTGGGAGTTCTCGGGATTCTGATCGCAACACAACATGTGTTTGACGAGAGCCTTTATCGCTGGGCACTTGCGCTCACCTCGTTTGCATCGGCGTGCGTGGTTGCGGTTGTGGTGCAGCCGGGCAACACATGGATGAAAGAATTGCTCTCCATTCCAGGTCTGGTGGAGATTGGGCGGCGTTCATACGGTTTATACCTCTGGCATTGGCCGATCTTCGTTGTTGTAGGAGCCCGCGAAAACGGCGTGCGACTTGCCGTGGCATTGACAATCACCGTTGTCATCAATGAGTTTTCATACGTATTTATAGAGACGCCCGCGCGCAAGGGCGCAATTGGTAATTGGTGGGGTCAGCGATCACAATTGACTGCTATGCGCCGCCGACTACCCATTGCTCTCGGCGTCATAATCATTTCTGCACTCGTCGGCACAGGTGTGAAAGTTGCCGGTATCGAAGCCCGTGATCTTTCTGTCGACACTGCCAATAGCGAAGTGGTATTTGTCGTTCCAACCACGTTGCCGTCCGTGTCGTCATTGCCCGGTGTATCAACGACCACAACCACCATTGCAAAACTTCCGCGCCGAGTGGTCATCGTTGGCGACTCGCAGGCTCACTCGCTTGCCGTGAACAAGCCAAGTGGTATCGAAAAAACATTCATCATCACTGATGGTTCGATTGATGGCTGCGGTGTCTACGACCGCGGTGTTGGCACCGGTGGCAAGAACGGATCTTTCCGCAGAAACTTTGCAAACTGTGTCGGCTTTGAAAAGAGTTGGGCAAAGTCGGCTACGAAGGCAAAAGCAGAAGTTGCCCTCGTGGTGCTTGGGGCTTGGGAAGTGCTTGATCTCAAAATCAATTCGTTTCTGTTCAAAGTAAACACAACGCCCGCAGACACGTTGTTCCGTACGCAGGTACTACGCGGTGTTGCTGCGTTGCGTCAAACTGGAGCAACAGTTGCACTATTGGAAGTGGCGTGCATGCGGCCAGTCGATTCGAGTGGCGGGCCCGTACCCGCATTGCCAGAGCGCGGCGACGACACTCGCACTGCGCACCTCAACGATTTGTTGCGTGAAATTGCCGCGCCAGAAAACGATGGCGTGTACTTCATCAACGGCCCGCGCGAGTGGTGCAACAATCCCAAGATTTCAACGAGCCTCAGTTACCGCTGGGATGGTGTCCATGCCTACAAGCCCGGCGCCAAACTGATCTTTGAAACCGTTGCTCAGCAACTGCTGCAATTGCCAGTTGCGAAGTAACGAGATCAGCGAACTGGTAGGCCCAATCCTCGAGCAATCACGATTTTTTGAATTTCGCTCGTGCCTTCTCCAACTTCAAGAATTTTTGCATCGCGGTAGAAGCGTGCGATGGCGTTGTCTTCAATAAATCCACTGCCACCAAAGATTTGAGTGGCAATCCGAGTTGCAGTGACGGCTGTTTCAGTGGAATACAACTTGGCCATTGATGCTGCTTGAGAGCAGGGGAGCCCCGCATCTTTCAACCACGCTGCTTTATATGTGAGGTTCGATGCGTTTTCAACTGCCACTGCAAGGTCGGATAGTGCAAACGCAACGCCTTGGTTTCGTCCAATTGGCCCACCAAATGCTTGTCGTTCTTTCGCGTACTGGGTAGACAACTCAAGACACGCACGCGCACAACCAACTGCGAGCGCAGAAATTGCAATGCGTCCATCATCAAGGATCGCCATAAAATTCTGAAATCCTGTGCCGATATCTCCCAACATGTTTTCCTTCGGGATTTCGACGTCGACAAGCGACAGCCCGTGGGTGTCGCTGGCATGCCAGCCCAATTTTCGATAGGCAGGCTCAACCGTCAGACCTTTTGTGCCGGACTCGATGATGAAACTTGAAATTCCATCTTCGGTGCGAGCCGTAACCGTAATGATCGAGGTGATTGGCGTCCCCGAGTTGGTGATAAACGATTTCGAACCATTGATGATCCATTTGTTTCCCGAAAGTCGTGCTGTTGTTCGGGTTGCACCGGCATCGCTTCCCGCGTCGGCTTCAGTCAGCCCAAATGCCCCAAGTGTCTTTCCTGCAACCAAGTCGGGCAACCACCGTTGTTTCTGATCTGGTGTTCCAAAACGAAATAGTGGGTTCGCACCAAGACCAACGCCAGCGGAAAGGGTGATTCCAATCGATTGATCTACACGACCAAGTTCTTCAATTGCGATGCACAGAGAAATAAAGTCGCCGTTGCTGCCGCCCCATTCTTCCGGGAAGACCAAACCGAATAAACCAAGGTCGGCCATTTTTGCGACGGCGTCCAAGGGAAAGATTTCTTTTTCATCCCACATTGCGGCGTGAGGAGCTATTTCCTTTTCGGCAAAGTCGCGCACAACGAGGCGGAACGCCTCGTGTTCCTCGGAAAAATTGAAGTTCATTTCGTACCGACCCCTTCATGTCCTGAGTCAATCGCGTGTGGGCGGATTTCAGATTGAACTTGACTGTAGTTGGGCTCGGCATTCAAAACAGAAGCTGTGAGAGTCATTGGTAAAAACAGTTACTGAGTAGTAGGACTCGAATACATAATCAAGACCCCGTTGAACTTGCGGGGCTGATCATGCCGTGAGTATGGTGTGCCTATCGTCATAAACGACATTGTTCAATTTGCCCTATTGGGTCTCGGGGTCGGGGCGCTGTATGCCTTTGCGTCCCAAGGTCTGATCGTAATTTTTCGCGGAACTGGAATTATCAATTTTTCACTCGGCGCTACGGCGATTGCGGGAGTCTTTCTGCAATGGGAACTGCAGTACGAGCATGGGATGTCGTTTTTGCTGGCGTCATTCTTTGGAATCTTGCTCTCGGCAACGTTGGGTTTTCTTACACATTGGATGTTGCTACGCCCATTGCGCAAAGCCAGTTCACTCATTCGAGTTATTGCGACTTTGGCGGTATTCGTAACCATTCAGGCGGGCGTGGTTATTCGTTACGGCTCAGAGCCCAGACAGATTCCAAGCCTCCTTCCTCCTCAGCGTTTGATTTTGTGGGCAGATGTGGGAATCACAATGGACCGCATTCTGCTTTTCTCTCTCGGCTGCTTGTCGGCAGTTGGATTATGGCTGTTGTACCGCTCCAGCAATTTCGGACTTGCCACCGAGGCCGTATCCGAAAACGAGCAGGCCGCCTCCGCAGTCGGCATTTCGTCAAACACGATTGCGGTGCTCAACTGGGTTCTCGGCTCATCGCTTACAACAGTCGCAGGGATCTTGGTCGTGCCGATCATCACGCTGCAGGTCACAGTGATGACGGGGCTCGTTCTCGCGGCGTTAGCTGCTGCGCTCGTCGCAGATTTCCGATCTTTTCCAATCGCAACTGCGGCCGCCTTCGTACTTGGTATCGGTCAAACGTTGGTTGGGCGCTTCACAGATCAGCAGGGTCTTGGTCCGTCACTGCCTTTTCTAGTTGTAATTGCTGTGCTTGTTTTCCGAGGGACGTCTCTGCCAAACCGGGATTATTTCCTGAGGGAATTTCCGATGTTGGGAAGCGGGCGGATTTCTTGGGACTGGACCCTTTTTGGTTCGGGTGTAGTTGTTTTCCTGATGTTGACAAAAGAGCCGAAGTGGATTGACGCTCTCACGGTCTCTCTTTCGGTGGCAGTTGTTTTGCTCTCGATGGTGGTGCTTACCGGGTATGCCGGACAACTATCGCTCGCTCAGTATTCAATCGCTGGGTTCGGCGCGTATGCGGCTGGACGTCTTGCCTCCGTATTCGAGATCCCATTCTTGCTTGCAATGGTTATTGGAATTGTTGCGGCCGTACCACTTGGAATGTTGTTTGCTATCCCTGCTTTGCGAACCAGGGGTTTGAACTTGGCGATTGTGACGCTTGGAATGGGGACAACTCTCGAATTGATGTTGTTTAAAAACAGAAATTACACGGGAGGCGTTAAAGGAACGTTGGTTGAGAGCCCAAGTATTTTCGGGTACAGCATCGACTCGATTGTGTATCCGGAACGGTACGGAATTTTTGTACTTATCATGGCTATTTTTGCGGTGTGGATTGTTTCGAATGTTCGACGAAGTCGAAGTGGTCGCCGCCTTATCGCCGTGCGAACGAACGAGCGAGCCGCCGCTGCACTCGGAGTTGATATTTTTGCCGCAAAACTTTTTGCGTTCTCACTGGCCTCGGCAGTGGCTGCACTCGGTGGAATTCTGATTGCTTTCCGCGTAAGTTCAATCAGCTATCAGTCATTTACAACGTTTACATCAATTACTTATGTAGGTTTTGCGTTGGTTGGTGGAATCGGTCAACTGTTAGGACCGTTTTTTGGTGGCACAATGGCCGCTGCTGGACTGACACAAGAAATTTTTGAATCTACATGGGACGGAGTTGGTCGTTGGATCCAACTGATTAGTGGTATTGCAACAATGCTTACTGTTTTGTACTACCAAGATGGTTTGGCAGCGGAGTGGGTAAAGATTTTTCGGCAATTTAAGCGAACGAAGAAATGGGGGCGGTCGTACCATATTGATCTAGCCGATGTTTCGGTTCCTGCCAACGAAGTGGCCAAAGAGTTCAAGGTGGATCCCCGTATCTTGCATGTCAATTCATTGCGGGTGCAGTACGGAGCAGTCGTAGCGGTTGATGATGTCAGTTTTAAACTTGAGCCCGGCACGGTAACGGGGCTAATCGGACCAAACGGCGCCGGTAAAACATCCCTCATTGACGCAGTTTCTGGATTTACTTCATCGACTGGTTCGGTCATGTTGGATGTCCAAGATATTTCGAGGCTTAACGCCTCTGGTCGTGCGCGGTCTGGACTGTCTCGCTCATTTCAGGGACTCGAACTCTTTAATGATGCCACCGTGTATGAAAACCTTAGCGTTGCAGCCGACCCGCAAGATCGCTGGTCGTACATTCGAGACTTGGTCAGACCGAAGAATCCACTGTTCACCGGGCCTGTTGTGCGAGCAATTACACAATTCGACCTTGAGCACGATTTGCATCGTGATGTGAAAGATCTTTCGTATGGAAAACGCCGACTATTGGCGATCGCACGAGCGGTGGCAATGGTTCCAAGCGTGCTCCTGCTTGATGAGCCAGCTGCAGGTCTTAGTGAAGCCGAAAGTCAAAACCTGGCACGATTAGTTCGTGGCCTCGCAGTTGAATGGGGCATGGCGATTCTTGTTGTCGAACACGATCTTAATTTCGTCATGGGTGTGTGCGATCAGGTTCTTGTGCTTGATTTTGGAAAACTCATTTCATCGGGAAGCCCAACGGAAGTACAGTCGGATCCAGAAGTGATTAGGGCTTACCTTGGAACCGAATCTGATCGAACTCGTTCCACCATTAAAGATCCGATTGCTGCAATGAAACCTGGAGCAGCCTCATGAAAACTTTGCTTGAAACACGAAATCTCAAGGCCGGTTACTACGGCCGCGCGGTTGTAAATCGCATCAATATTCACGTTAACGAGGGAGAAGTTGTCTGTTTGCTCGGGCCTAATGGGGCAGGGAAGACAACAACTCTTTTGACGATTGCAGGTGAGTTGGACGCAGTTGACGGTTTGGTAATGCTGAATAATGTCCCGACATGGGAACCCTCCTACCTGCGCGTTCAGCGTCGCGGGCTCGGAATTGTTACCGAGCGGCGCTTAATATTCACAAAAATGAGCACGCGCGATAATTTGCGACTTGGTAATGCTTCAGTAGATCTCGCTATTGAACTTTTCCCTGAACTTATTCCTCTTCTTGATGTGAGATGCGGTTTGCTTTCCGGTGGGGAGCAGCAGATGGTCGCTTTGGCGCGGGCTTTGAGTCGCCGACCTTCGCTTTTGCTGGCCGATGAACTGTCACTTGGCTTAGCACCAAAGATTGTTGATCGACTACTTGGTGCAGTTCGTGATTCTGTCGACAAAAATGGCTCAGGAGCGTTAATTGTTGAGCAGCATGCATCGAAAGCCCTGCAATATGCAGATCGCGTGTATTTACTTGCACGTGGACAAATTGCGCTTCACCTCACAGCCGAAGAGGCTATGAACAGACTGGGTGAGATCGAACAGATGTATCTGCAGGGAACATCGGA
Organism: Ilumatobacteraceae bacterium; assembly: GCA_036746695.1. GTDB lineage: Bacteria > Actinomycetota > Acidimicrobiia > Acidimicrobiales > Ilumatobacteraceae > UBA3006. The sequence continues at coordinate 1,225,977 of DAIODP010000001.1, forward strand.
GACCGAAGAAGACCATATTGAACGAAAGCGAAGGAAAGATAAACGAAAGCAATGGAGGCGGTTGAGGGTTAGGGAGCGATCAATGACCCGTTTAACTGGAACAATAACGTCCACACGAAAGGCTGATGAAGATGATTATTACTTTGAAAGAGAACAAATTCGTCGTGATCGCGCTCAACGCGCAAGGAAATAACTGACCATGGGCTATAGAAACGCAGAACTTCCAGATGTGAACCTTGACGAATTCGAATCAATTCCGTTTTTTGAGCGAATGAAGATTCTGATGATTCACTGGGTGGATTACGGATTCGGAACCCCGAAACAGTCAGTTACTTTTTATGTCTGGAAGATTTTCTTCTTTGGGCTATTTGGCCTGATCTTTTCGGGTACTTTCACCGCCGGTCTGGAGTTCAACGATATTGGCAGTTGGTGGAATGAACCGATTCTGTACCAAAAGTTGATGGTTTGGACGATCCTGATGGAAATCCTTGGACTTGCCGCAGGATCGGGGCCAATGAACTTTCGTTTTGATCCACCAATCGGAAACGTTCTCTATTGGTGGCAAAACGATACGTTCCGAATACCTCCCTATCCGAACCACGTGCCGCTCACTAAAGGAACACGGCGCACTCCATGGGACACAGGTCTTTACAAACTGATTGTCTTTTGGCTCGTCATGATGATGTTTCTTTCGGGTGAGTCGGTCGCTGGTATGCCTGAAGACTCGGCCGGCGTCATGCCTCAGTGGGCTCTGGTGGTCTATTGCGCGCTTATCTTGATAATGGGTCTTCGAGACAAGTGCGTGTTTCTTGCATCGCGAGCCGAGCAGTACGTTCCAACGATGCTGTGTTTCGGTTTGATGAGCAATTTTACGGACATGCTTGTTGCCGCAAAAATCTTCATCGTAATTGTCTGGATGGGTGCCGGCTTTTCAAAATTTAATCATGGCTTTTCGAGCACAGTGTCAATCATGGTTCAAAACACGCCTTGGATGATTTTCAAAAACTTCAGGCGTAAAACAATTAAGAACTATCCGAATGATCTGCGACCCTCGAAGACCACTCACTTACTCGCACACATTGGTGGCACGACCTGTGAGTTAGTGATGCCGTTGGTACTTTTGTTTTCCCCTTGGGGTTGGGCAACATGGATCGCAATTCTTTCAATCTGGGCGCTGCACACCTTTATTATTTCAACAATTCCACTCGCGGTACCACTCGAATGGAACGTGTACTTCATGTTCTGTGTGGCTTTCTTGTTTGCTGGATTTCACGCAAGCGATGGATATTCAGTGGCTGATATGGATCCGACGCTTCTGGCAATAGTTGTTGTTGCAGGGCTTTCTCCGATTATTCTCGGCGCTTTTAAGCCTCAATATGTTTCATTCCTTGTTGGAATGAAACAGTATGCGGGTAACTGGGCATCAACAACGTGGTCTTTCCGAGACAAAAGCATGGAAGATCGTATTAATGAGCGCGTTGTTAAATATGCCGATAATCAAATTGATCAAATTGAGCCATTATTTGGTCGGGAGATCTCAGAAGTGTTCATGCAGAAAGCTTGCGCATTCCGAATGATGCATCCGATGGGTCGAATGCATTATTCAGCTCTCATGCGCCACACAGATAGCCTCGACCATCGACTGCAACGTGAGGGAGAATTTCTTTCGAATGTTATTACAGGGTGGAACTTTGGTGATGGTCACTGCTGTGATGAGCGACTCATTGCTGGTGTGCAAGAGCAGTGCCAGTATGAACCAGGCGACGTGGTCGTGGCTTTTACGGAATCACAGCCGGCTTTCAGCAAGAAGGTTCAATATCGAGTTATTGACGCAGCCCTTGGCACTGTGGAAAAGGGCTGGTATCACAATGATGATGCCTACAACACGCAGCCATGGCTTCCCGACGGTCCGATACCTCACACGGTCACATGGGTAAAGCCAGGCTACGTTGCACCTGGCGTCGCACACCCGGGCACTGGCGGGCGGAAGTAAAAGTAAAGCGCTCAGTGCCAACAGCCATTGTTGTAGGAAGTGGTCCCAACGGGCTCGCCGCTGCAGCAAAACTTGCGCGTGCTGGTTTACACGTAACAGTTATTGAGGCAGCGCCAACAATTGGTGGAGGCGCAAGAAGTGCCGAAAAAATCTTGCCCAATCTCATTCACGACGAGTGCGCGGCATTTCATCCTCTTGCTGTGGCATCTCCTATTTACAAAGAACTTGAATTGCATCGCTACGGTTTGGAGTGGTGTTCGCCACCCATTCAATGTGCTCACCCGTTTGATGATGGATCAGCAGCCGAGCTGCATCAAAGTGTGCGAGAGACTGAGAAACGCTTGGGTAAATCAGGGGCACGATGGGGAAAAGTGTTTTCGTCAAGTGCAGAAAACTTTGACGATTTGCTTTCAGATATTAGTAAACCAATTTTAAGAATCCCGAATCACCCCCTCTTATTGGCTCAATTTGGTGCGCGTGCGCTATTGCCTGCGTCTGTTCTCGCAACACTTTTGAAATCGGAGTCAGCCCGGGGCTTGTGGATGGGCGTTGCAGCCCACGCCTTGTATCCATTAACCACTCCGTTTTCAAGTTCGGTGGGCCTCTCGCTGGTCGTTGCCGCACATGCTGAAGGCTGGCCAGTGGCTAAAGGCGGGTCGCAGTCAATTGCCAACGCACTTGTTTCTGTGATTAAGGCGCACGGTGGCGTGATCGAGACCGGCCATGCTGTCAAGTCGGTAAACGAGCTACCGCCAGTGGATGTGTTGATGTTGGATGTGTCGCCCAGTATTGCTGCCAATATTCTTGGCGACCGACTGCCGTCAAAAATTTCTGCTGCGTACAAGCGCTACCGTCATGGTGCTGGTGCATTTAAAGTTGATTTTGCAGTGGAGGGTGGGGTGCCCTGGACTGCGACTGCAGCCCATCAGGCTGGCACTGTTCATCTTGGAGGTAGCGCGGCCGAAGTTATGGCGGGCGAAGCCATGATTCATGCAGGGAAAATGCCAGAGCGTCCATTTGTTTTGGTGGGGCAGCAATATGTTGCTGACCCGAGCCGTGCGAGTGGCGATGTCAAACCAGTGTGGTCGTACGCACATGTGCCACACGGTTTCGATGGCGATGCAACTGAAGCGATTATTAAGCAGATTGAACGATTCGCACCCGGCTTCAGAGATCGCATCGTGGGTATGGCGACACGATCGACCACGCAAATGTCGGTGCATAACGCGAACTATGTCGGTGGCGACATCATTGGCGGTCAATCGTCCCCAAGACAGCTTCTCTTTCGTCCAAGATTGACCACCTCGCCCTATTCGACAGGCGTTGCTGGCACCTATTTATGTTCCGCTTCAACGCCGCCGGGTGCGGGGGCCCATGGTCTTTGTGGTGCCAATGCGGCAGAGTTGGCAATTTCAGAACTTCGGAGTCGGTAGGGCTTTCCCGTGCTGTTACTACCGATGAGTAGGTTTGGGCACCATTTGATGTTGCCCAATAAAGTAAGAAATGATAAGTATGGCAGTTAATAATTCACTACAAACATGGGGGAGTTTATGAAAAGAAAAACAGGAAAGGTTTTGGCGAGCCTTGCAATTTTGGGTTTGCTGGCAACAGGTTGTGGCGGAGGTGATTCTGATTCGACATCAGATGAAGCCGCCACCGAAGAGACAGCGCCAGCACTTACAGGTGAGCCAATCAAATTAATGACAGTAACCACGCTCAATGCGGCAGGTCCGACTTACCAAAATATCGCCAATACAGCAAAGGCATACGAATCGTATGTCAATGCTCGAGGTGGAATTGGCGGTCGTCCAATTGAGGTGATTGTTTGTGACGAACAATTTGACCCAGCAGTGGCTGCAACATGTGCACGACAGGCAGTAGAGGAAAATGTCGTAGCAGTTGTTGGATCGTTCACGTTCTTTGCGGAAAGCATTGTTCCAGTAATTGAGAAATCAAGCATTTCTTGGTTTGGTCCATGTTGCCCAATTACGCCGTCCGAGTTGACAAGCAAGTACTCGTTCCCGATTGGCAACCAACCGATGTATGCGGTAGGTGCAATTCAGCATGCCATCGAAGTTGACAAGTGCGAGAAGCTCAATGCAGTCATCATTGACGGTGGACAGGTATTTATTCCGCCAATGGAAAACGCAATGAAGGCCTACGGTAAGAAGTTCGGCGAAATCGTAATCATCAGCGGTGTGGCGCAGGACTATTCGGCAGAAGTTGCAAAAGCAACAGCTGGCGTGGATTGCGTGGCAACCGTCATTTCTGAAACTCCGTACATCACTTGGAATACCGCTTGGACACAGTCGGGAACGACTGCACGCCAGTACGGTCCACAAGGAAACTTGAACGAAGTTTCGGCTAAGGGGAACGAAGAGTCAACTGATGGTGACGTCATTGCGGGCATGTACCCAGACATCTCCACAGATGCTTGGTCAGAATTCCGCCTAGCACTTGATGAAGCCGGTTTGGACACCACCACGGTGGACTACAACTCACTTGGTGGAATGGGCACTTGGGCTGCATACGTTGGGTTCAAGATGATTGCCGAAACAATCAGTGGTGAGATCAACGCGACTTCATTCTTTGAAGCAGCGTCAAATACATCCTCATTGGATTTGGGCGGCATGGTTCCAGTCTTGGACTTCACCAAGGAATGGACAGATGGTCTTGCGGGTTACAACCGACTGTTTAACCGAAACGTGATCTTTAGCGTTTTGGAAAAGGGTAAGGTCAAGCCGTTGACGACCGAGTTCGTAGATGTAAGTAATCTTGCAATGGGTAAAGCAGGCTGAGAACTTCCTTCGGCTTGCTCCCTCTCAGCAATGAGGCGGGGGCAAGCCGGGGGCTTAGCCCTAGGAAACTGCTCTATCGCTATTTGTCCAGAATTGCGCTCTTGCGGCCTTTTTGTCGGGCTTACCTAGTGCAGTGAGTGGCAACGAATCTACGTAGTCAATTGACTTCGGGGCTTGCTGCGAACCCTTTTCCTCTTTAACCAACTGCTTGAGTTCAGCCGTCAACTCGTCTGATGCCGAGTGACCGGCCCGCAAGACAATGAGCGCTTTAACCGCCTCGCCCCATTTTTCATCAGGCACGCCAATCACCATGACCATGCTTACGGCATGATGAGCGCTTAGTACATCTTCCACCTCGCGCGGGTAGACATTAAACCCTCCGGTGATCACCATGTCCTTTGTTCTGTCGACGATGTACAGGAATCCGTCGTCATCAAATCGGCCCACGTCGCTGGTATGGAGCCAGTCTCCCCGAAGACATTCGGCTGTTTCTTTCTCTAGATCTTTATATCCGATCATTGACAGGGGACCACGAACGCAAATTTCGCCAGTTTCGCCGTGTGGAACCGGTTGATCATTTTCGTCAAGAAGTGCAACATGCATCCAAGGGACTGGTTTGCCACACGAGGAAAGTCTTTCGATGTTGGCAAGATCGTGGTCTGCTTTTTTCAAGTGAGCGAGAACCATAGGCGCCTCTGTTTGACCATAAAATTGGAAGAATATTTGACCCCAGTGCTTGATCGCAGCCGCTAATTTGGCCGGACTCATAGGTGATGCTCCGTAGATCATGGTTTCCATTGAAGACATGTCGGCAGTTTCGTAACGCGAGTGACTTTGCATTGCGTACAGCATGGAAGGAACGATCAGTGTGCAGGTGATTTTATGTTCGGCGACCAAGTCAAAAAACTCGTCTGGGTTGAAGGAATCCATCACATAAAAAGCGCCACCCGACATCAATACAGGAGCAACTAGCGACATTGCCGCGTGTGACAGTGGAGTTGCAATGGCAATCCGTAATTGTTTCGGAAATTCCCATTCGGTCATCTGGATCCAGGTCATTGCCTGCCACACCCGATGCGGCATGAGAACACCCTTTGGCCGACCAGTTGTTCCTCCGGTGTAGACAACGGTGCATAAGTCTTCAGACTGAACGTCAGGCGCTACAAGTGGTAGCGGCTTGTATTTGTCGGCCTCTGCCATGTAGTTCATTCCAACCGAATTCGGTCCGAAACCGAGAAACTGCACTTTAGGATAAAGCGCTTTTAATTCGCTTGCTCGATCCGAAAAATAGTCGCTGTCAAAAACCAGACAGTCAATTTCTGCATCGTTAATAATGTACGAATGGTCGCTAAACGACCCCATCGGGTGAAGCGGCGTAACAATGCTGCCATTAATCAAAGATGCTGTGAGGTTGGTGAGTACCTCTGGACGATTCTTGGAAAGCACAGCCACACGTGAACCTCGCTTGATGCCAATTGATTGCAGCACCTGAATCATTTGGCTCGTGCGTTCTCGGATCTCCTTGTAGCTCGCTGTCCGACCGGAAAGAAAAATGCACGGTTCATCATTTCTGGTATTCAGACTCTGGATAATGAGGTGTGGAAGAAGTGGGCTGTCATTTAGCTTCATGCCTTAATCCTACGATGAAGGCTTCGGCCAAATATCACCGTCTTGACCGACCATTTTTGGCGCTATCGGGGTAAATTTCTCTATAGGTATTAAGTTTCATAAAGCACGCTGCACAGCCAAGCCTGTGAAGAACGGGGAACACAGTGATTCCAGAAATGTCAGATCGCACGCTTCGGATGCGGCATGCTCTCGAGAAGTTCATGGATGAGCACATTTATCCAAATGAAGCAAGATTCTTCAAAGAGTCAACAGAATTGGGGCCTTGGGCGGTTTGGCCGATCGTGGAAGAACTGAAGGCGATTGCGAAGCAAACAGAACTTTGGAATGCTTTTTATCATTCCGTTACAACAAATGCTGGATTATCAAACCTTGAATATGCGCCCCTTTGCGAAATCATGGGCCGCTCGCATTTGGCACCAGAAGTATTTAACTGTGCCGCGCCCGACACCGGAAACATGGAAGTGCTCGAGAAGTTTGGAACAAAGGAACAACAAGAGAAGTGGCTGAAGCCGTTGCTCAATGGCGACATTAGATCTACTTTTTCAATGACAGAGCCGGCGGTGGCTTCTAGCGATGCAACCAATATTGAAAGCTCGATCGTACGAGATGGTTCTGAGTATGTGATCAATGGCAGAAAGTGGTACTCCACAAATGCCACGCATCCAAATTGCAAAATCATTATCTTCATGGGCAAGTCGGATCCAACGAACCCCAATCGTCACCAGCAACAATCAATGATCCTTGTCCCTAAGGATGCTCCAGGAGTTGAAGTGATAAGGCCGCTTCCAGTGTTCAATTTTTATGGAATGCCCGACCGGGCATCAGAAGTGCAATTCACCAATGTGAGAGTTCCTATCGAAAACATCTTGTTGGGAGAAGGCCGTGGTTTCGAGATCGCTCAGGGTCGTCTCGGCCCAGGTCGGGTGCATCACTGTATGCGACTTATTGGCATGGCCGAGCGAGCATTGGAGATGATGTGTCGACGCAGTAAGCACAGGGTCGCTTTTGGTGCCCCTGTTTCAGACAATGGCGTAACGCTTGAGCGAATAGCGAACGCACGAATCGATATCGAACAAACTCGTTTGCTTGTGTTGAGAACAGCACATTTAATGGACACCCTCGGCAACAAAGCAGCGCGCCGGGAGATTGCGATGATCAAGATCGCGGCGCCTTCGATGGCTTGTCGTGTTGTCGATGACGCAATTCAGGCCTTCGGAGGAATTGGTACAGCGAATGATTTTGGTTTGGCGGCCATGTACGCAACAGCTCGACTATTACGCCTCGCTGATGGGCCCGATGAGGTTCACCGAATGCAGTTGGGTCGGATGGAACTTAAAGAGCAGGCATCCAAGGGACCTATTGAGCCAGTATCTCGGTACACGCCCGAGTGGTAACTGGTCGCTATCCGACAACCGTAGTAACCTAGGCGCCATGTCACCTCAGAATTTTGATCAACAAATTTCTCAAACGGATAAAAAGCCGGTGAATCAGCTTCGTCGAGATGGTTTTGCAGCGATCACGATTGCATTAATTTCTGGGGTTTTGATATTTGTGATGTTCAATCACTTTGTTAGCTAGCCCGGGTAGACCCCGTGTCGCTTTTCAATGGCTTGACGATCCACTGGGTCGGCCATAGCGAAGCGAGCAATAACCTCGGCTCTTAGCCGCTCAAAGGAAACAACAGCGTCAATGATCAGTTCGCTGGCAAGTCGCGAGAGCTCTACGTCTTTTTCGTATTCCGCACGCTTTTGCTGAATGAAAGCCTCACGTTCAACCAAGTCGGTTATGGCGGCAATGTGATTGGCATAGACAGCGTTGACGGCAGCCTCTGGGCCCATAACGGCAATCTTTGCGGTTGGAAGCGCAAGCGTTGCGATTGGGTCAAATGCCGGACCACACATTGCGTATAAACCCGCACCATACGCCTTACGAACGACAACACAAATTTTCGGCACTGTCGCTTCAGTAATCGCGGTAATCATTTTTGCACCGTGCCGAATGATTCCCTGTCGTTCAACCTGTGTACCGATCATGAAACCTGGAACATCTGCGAGGAATATCAGCGGAATGTTGTATGCATCACACAACCAAACAAATCGAGCTGCTTTGTCAGCCGAATCAACGAACAAAACCCCACCCTTGATCATGGGGTTATTGGCAACAACTCCAATTACGTTTCCATCAAGTAAAGCGAATCCGGTGACAAGCTCGGTAGCCCAGTCTGGTTTAACTTCAAAGAACGACTCGTCATCTACGAGCCCTTTGATGAAATTGCGAATGTCGTAGCCGGCCGTCTCGACGTTTGGTAATACGCTGCGGCTCAGCGGAGTGAGTGGTTCGGCGGCAGAGTACTTGGGTGGAAGTTCACGCCAATTCAGTGGCATAAACGTGAAATACATTTTGGCTTGTTCGATTGCATCTGTGTCACTCAGCGCCAAGTTGTCGGCACAGCCCGAGATCGATGTGTGCATCCTTGCCCCACCCATCTCTTCAAGCGTGACGTTTTCTCCGATTACTTCTTGGGCCATTCGTGGAGAGCCCAAGTACATGGATGCATTTTGATCAACCATGAACACCACGTCGCAAAAGGCTGGAATGTATGCCCCACCCGCTGCCGAAGGGCCAAAGAGACAACAAATCTGAGGGACCTTGCCCGATAGTTTCACCTGATTAGAGAAGATTCGACCAGCGCCTCGGCGTCCTGGGAACATTTGCACCTGATCGGTAATTCTTGCGCCAGCCGAATCAATCAACCAAAAAATAGGCAATTCGTGGCGAAGTGCATATTCGGTCATGCGGATGATTTTTTCAACGGTGCGGGTACCCCACGAACCTGCTTTTACGGTTGAGTCATTCGCAACGATGCAAACAGATCTTCCGCTTACTTTGCCGTATCCAGTCACGACGCCATCGGCAGGCAAATCGTCTGCGCTGCAGTTGGCAAGAAGGCCATCTTCTACAAATGTCTCCGCGTCGGTGAGTAGAGCAATGCGTTCTCGCACCGTCAACTGATTCTTTTTGTCGAGCTTGGCTCGGTCTTTTTCAGCGTTGCCTTTTAGCGCTCGAGCGATCTTGAGCTCGATGTCGCCCTCGCTGGCAGCACTTTCAGACGAATTTGAGCCTTTGCCAGCCATTCGACCATCATAACTGTCGTGAAAAGCGCAAGGTCTATCCAAGGTTGACAGTTCCCCCAAGGAGGCTGTTTAGACTTATGTCATCGATTCTGTTTCCAATGCAGCGAAGACAAAGTCCGTAACAAGCGTGCTTCAGGTGGATATCCGTGAAGTTGGCCCAAGGGATGGACTCCAGGCAGAAGCTCCTATTTCGATTGCCGATCGAGTTTCGCTCATTAATCAACTCATTTCTGCAGGAGTTCGCCACATCGAGGTTGCCTCGTTTATGCGTGACGACGTAGTTCCATCTATGGCCGGCGCAGAAGAAGTTATTGCCGCTATCTCTGAAAGAAGTGGAATCACGGTTGCTGGCTTGGTTGCAAACCTTGCAGGTGTTCGAAGAGCACTGTCTTGCGATCTTGATGAAATCACGATCACCGTTTCGCTTTCAAATACATACAGTGTCAAAAACACGGGCAAGTCCACTATCGAATCAATGGCGGGTGTACAAGCATTAATTGCCGAAATTGGTGGCAGGGCAACAACTGACGTAGTTGTCTCGTGTGCCTTTGGGTCGCCTTACGATGACGTTGAAATGTACAGAGATTTACTTCCATGTATTTCGCAACTGCGTGATTTTGGTTCGGACAGAATTACTTTGGCTGATACCACCGGTGAGGCAATTCCCAAAACCATTCGTGACGCGGTTGGGTTGGTCGGCAACGACATTGGCTTGCACCTGCATGAAACTCGCGGAACCGGCCTCGTTAATGCTTTTGCAGGCTTGGAAGCCGGTGTGCGGAGGTTTGATTCTTCGCTAGGAGGAATTGGCGGGTCTCCGTTTGCAAAGGGTGCTGCGGGCAACGTGGCAACAGAGTCGCTTGTCTCGCTGCTACATAAAGAGGGCTACACAACTGAAATCAATGTTGATCGCTTAGTTTCTTTGACCGTTCAGTTGCGAGAAATGCTCGGCCATGACCTTCCATCACCACTCGCGATATCTCAAACCAGCAAAACTGCGAGTTAACGCTTAAGCCAATTTGGCTTTCGCTTTTCGCGGAAAGCCAACATTCCTTCTTGGGCTTCCTCAGAGGCGAAGATTGCTTCCGACTGCTTCTGCATTTTGACAAGCCGTTGCTCGTAATCAATTGAGTTTGCTTCACGCAACAACGATGTTGTGAGTCGAAGTGCCTTCGGCCCAACGGCAGCAAGTTGTGCAATAAGTCGCTGTGCTTCGCCGTGAGGGTCGGTCGACACATGAGTGATCAGCCCGACCTCGAGTGCTCGTGCTGCGGTGAACTCGGCACCTGTTAAGAATTCGGTGACAAGAAACGGTGCAGCGACACGCGCAAGCACGGGAACCGAAATCAGTGCCGGCACCACTCCGATACGCACTTCGGTGAATGCAAACGTTACGTGGTCGGCCGCAACGACAAAGTCACACGACGCCATCAGGCCTAAACCCCCGGCGCGGGCAGGCCCCGTAAGCACTGCCATAGTTGGCTGCGGAACATTGCGAAGTGCCAACATCACTTGTGTAAGCCCACTGAGGTCTACCGACCGAGTGTCTTTTAGGTCCATCCCCGCGCAAAAAACAGGGTCGGTGTGGGTAAGCACCACGACGTTGCACGACGACTGGGCTGCTTCCGCAATCCGTTTGATTAACTCATCAACCAGCGCTTGGGAGAGGGCATTTCGTGAAGTCGGGGAATCGAGCGTTATGAACGCCGCCTCTGGGGTCGACGAGTAGTGAACTAACTCTGAAGCGTCTTGACCCGACATGGAGTACCTCTTTCGGGGAAAAGTCTAATGCTGGGTGGTCTTTTGCCGTTCGAAGGAGTCTTCAAACCGAAGTAGATGAAAATGTAGTTTCACGCCCTACCATGCGGTAACTTATGCCCATGGCTGAATTTTCACTCGCACTCAATGACGACCAATTGCAATTGAAGGACTGGATCCATCAATTCGCTGTAGACACCATTCGCCCCGCCGCACACGAGTGGGATGAAAAAGAAGAGTTCCCATGGCCAATCGTGCAAGAAGCCGCGAAGATCGGTTTGTACGGCCTCGATTTCATTATGAATGCAATGGCCGACCCAACAGGCCTCACCATGGTGGTGGCGATTGAAGAAATGTTCTGGGGCGATGCTGGTATCGGCATGGCAATCATGGGTTCTGGATTGGCCGCCGCAGGCATTGCAGGCAACGGAACACCCGAGCAAATGATGGAGTGGGTTCCACAGTGCTACGGAACCGCAGACGACGTGAAGGTCGGCGCATTCTGCGTGAGCGAGCCAGACGCAGGAAGCGATGTTTCCAACTTGCGCACGCGTGCGGTGTACGACGAAGCAACTGGCGATTGGGTGCTTAACGGCACCAAGGCCTGGATCACTAACGGCGGCATTGCCAACGTGCACGTAGTAGTTGCTGCAGTGGACCCCGAACTCAAAGGCCGCGGCCAAGCAAGCTTCGTGATTCCACCGGGGACAAAAGGTTTGTCGCAGGGGCAGAAGTATTTGAAGCACGGTATTCGTGCAAGCCACACAGCAGAAGTGGTGCTCGAAGATGTGCGCATTCCTGGCCGCTGCTTGTTGGGCGGAAAAGAAAAGCTTGACGCCAAACTTGCTCGTTACCGCGAAGGAACATCAAGCGGCAAGCAGCCAGCAATGGCAACGTTCGAAGCCACTCGTCCCGCAGTGGGTGCGCAAGCGCTTGGTGTTGCGCGTGCCGCATACGAGTATGCGCTCGACTACGCCAAGGAGCGCAAGGCATTTGGTAAGCCAATTATCATGCACCAAGCAATTGCATTCAAACTTGCCAATATGATCACGCAGATTGATGCAGCACGCTTGCTCATTTGGCGCGCATCTTGGCTTGCCAAGAATGGTGGATTCAAAAATGCTGAGGGTTCGCAAAGCAAGTACTTTGCATCCGAAATGGCAGTGAAGGTAACCGAAGAAGCCATCCAGATCTTGGGTGGCTACGGCTACACACGCGAATACCCAGTAGAGCGTTGGCACCGTGACGCCAAGATTCACACCATCTTTGAAGGTACTTCTGAGATTCAGCAGTTGGTGATTGCCCGCGCAATTTCCGGCTTACGCGTCGAATAACAAGGATTTTCGCCGCCCCAGACGGAAAGTCGGTGCTACTACGCTTAGGCCATGTTGCGCGAGGTTGTGGCACACGACGATGGCGGAGTCTTCTTCATGGCGGGTCAACTGGAGTGGTTTAACGACATGAGGATCGCTGCAAGTCAATTACTCCAGATACCGGTCAAGAAATGAAAATCGGTGTCGACACGCTCACCGTAGATGCGGTCTGGCGTTGGCTTGCATCACCAACTCCCGTCACGCTTGAAAAATCAGTTGTGCCTAATCTCGGTGCAAACCTTGAAGCGAGCAAAACCGCAAAAGGCAACGCCTACGGCCGCACAACCGGAGTAGGTGCGAATCGTGACGTCGCCGCTGACGACCAGGACGGCGACCACGGTATGCGACTCGTGCGCTCCCACGCATCGGGCGGTGGAGCAGACCTCGGAGAAGAAGTTGCCCGAGCGATGATGCTCGTGCGTATCAACCAACTCTCTCGACCCGGATCAGGTATCACACCATCGATTGTCGAAGCACTTGTGTGCGCCCTCAACGACGACCGCACGCCGATCGTGCGCAAACACGGTGCGGTGGGCACCGGTGAGATCACCGTGCTCGGTGAATTGGCATTGTGTCTGGCAGGTGAGATGCCGTGGCGTGACGGCACTCTGCACGACTACGGAGTTCGCTTTGCAGCCAACGACGCACTTGCGTTTATGTCTTCAAGTGCAGTAACTATTGCAAATGCTGCGCTCGCGCTGCGCGACGCTGAAATACTCGCAAAGTCATCACTCGTGGTTGCTGCGCTGTCAGCTGTTCCAGTGCGCGCCAACACACAGCAGTGGTCCGAAGTCGCCGCCGCGGTGCGACCGTCTCCTGGAGTGGGCATTGCCGCGGAGGTGATGCGCCGACTCGTCGATGATTCGCATTACGAGGCCGCGCGCACGCAGGATCCATTTTCATGGCGTGCAATACCGTATGTGCACGGCCCTTTGCTCGATGCAATTGCCGTGCTACGTAAGGAATTACACGTATGCATTAATTATGGAATCGAAAACCCGCGGTTTGCGGATGGCCAGGTATGGCACCACGGTGCGTTCCATCTGACCAGTCTCGCGTTGCGACTCGACCATCTTCGCCTTGCGCTCGTGCAATGGTTCACTTTGTCACTTGCGCGAACGGTGAAGCTTAATGATCCGTCTTACACCGGTCTTACACGGTTTCTCGCCGATGGCCCGAATGGTTCATCAGGTGTAATGGTGCTGGAGTACACCTCGGCATCGGCCCTTGAGTCGTTGCGACAGTGTGCGGATCCTGTCACGCGACACACCACCACCATCTCGATGGGCACTGAAGACCATGCTCCGTACGCCACGCAGTCGGTATTTGCGACCCAAGATGCAATTGACGCCGCCCGAATGGTGGTGGCATGTGAACTCATCACTGCAGTTCGTGCAGCGCGAAAAGTTGATCTCGGCCCGTCGGCGACCAAGCTCGTCGAGCGATGTTCGACACTGCCTGTCGATACGTCGGATCGCTCACTTACATCCGATATTCAGATTGCCCTGTCGTTGCTGAGCTCGCTGGCAACGGTCTTCGACCTCGGATAAGCATGCGCCGCATGCCCTGCGGTAACTTGCTCTTTCCAACAGCGTGTATGAAGGCAAATGGGAAAAATTCAACTGCAGTAGTAAAGCGTACGACTTTGCCTACATTGTCTCGTGACACTTTGTCACATTCAATACCCAAGAGAAAATTGGAGAGCGAGTAATCGCTTTAGCGAGCACCAGCTCGTTGATACGAGCGTGATGTAAGTGGTGCAAAGACAACAATCAAACCAATTGCCCAAATAAGTGCTTACAGCGAGCTGTTTTGTATTGGCCATGCTGCGGGCTCTGGTGCAGATGCTGGGATGTTGCCAAAATGAACACGTGCTGCACACGAATATGCGCTCGACTATGCAAAAGAGCGTCATGCATTCGGCAAGCCGATCATCATGCACCAAGCCATTGCGTTCAAACTTGCCAACATGATCACGCAAATTGACGCAGCACGTTTGCTCATCTGGCGTGCTTCCTGGCTTGCAAAGAATGGCGGCTACAAAAACGCCGAAGGTTCACAAAGCAAGTACTTCGCATCTGAAATGTCGGTACGCGTAACCGAAGACGCCATCCAGATTTTGGGTGGTTATGGCTACACACGCGAATACCCAGTAGAGCGCTGGCACCGTGACGCCAAGATTCACACCATCTTCGAGGGCACCTCAGAGATTCAGCAACTGGTGATTGCTCGTGCAATCAGCGGCTTGCGCGTCGAATAAAAACTGGTATCAGCTGGGCAAGAGAAGCTCAGCGTTACTGACGAAGAATGCTTCGATTGCCGCATCACCGAGCGGTGTGATGTCAGCGGCCATGCGACCAATTGGGTCAGTGCCACCTTCAGGGTGTGGAAAGTCTGTCGAAAACGCGTAGATCTCGGACATCCCGTAGCGCTCAATTTGTCGAGCCGTGCGCTCCCAGAAAAACGGCGTAACGCGAATCTGGTCGACGAATACTTCGCGCGGACTTCGCTTCAAACTTTCACGCAGACGACGCGATAACGCGAGACGATCTTCAAGCAGATCAACAAACGGACCAACCCACATTGCGCCAAGTTCAATTACACCAACTCGCAGATTTGGATGGCGGTCGAAAACGCCACCGTAGATCATCGTTGCTAAATAGTTTTGTGCAGCGAGATGCATAGTGGCCAGCGTGTGCGGACCGATCGGTTCACCAGTCGAGAAGGTGCCAGGCCGCAACAAGTCGGCATCACCCCACGCGTTGCTGGCAAAGAAACCGTCTTGGCCGCCGATATGCAAAGTGACGGGAAGTTCTGCTTCGGCGAGTAACGCCCATAGCGGGTCAAGCTCGGCCGCGGCAGGTGAGCGACCTCCAGGTGCGATGCCATCTTGGATGAAAACTGCTCGTGCGCCACCAGCCGCAACTCGCTCGGCTTCGGCGATTGCACCATCGATCGTCGTCAAGTTGAGCAATGCAGCTGGGCGCAAGCGTCCACGACCAGATTTTGTCCATCGCAGTACCGTGTCGTTGTATTCGCGCAGCACGACACCAGCATTCGGGTGATCAGACCAGGCGGGCATCGCCAAAACCACTTGCGGAAAAATAAGTTGACGCTCGATACCCATCACGTCCATTGCAGCTAAACGGCCTTCGGGGCTAGACGCACCAGGTGCAGCGGTACCTTTGGTATTCCACACCGACTCGGTTGTGAGATCGGGTTCATCGGTGGCATCGAACAACGGGATTCCAGCGAAGCGTTTACCAAAGCGTGCGGTTGCGTCGCCGAATACCTCACCCCAACGAGAAATCGGCACTTGCAAATGACTGTCAAGGTCAAGGATGCGTCCGTGAACGGCGGTCAGCGTGGTTGTCATGCCAAAAACATAATAGAGGACATATCAGAGATTCAACACCTACTGATTGCTCGCGCAATCTCCGACCTGCGCGTGGAGTAACTGAAACCTAGGAAACTTGTTTGTCGCGTGCAGTGACAAACGCAGCAACACAGGTATCGATGTCCGCCTTGGTGTGCGTTGCGCATACTTGCACGCGAATGCGAGCCTTGCCCATTGGAACAACGGGGTAGGAGAACGCAACGACGTAGATGCCAAGTTTGAAAAGCTCTGAGGCCATGCGAACAGCTTCGTGTTCATCTGCGAACATCACGGGAACAATTGGATGTTCGCCGGGAAGAAGTGTGAAACCGGCAGCAGTCATTTGGTTGCGGAAATGTTTGGCGTTCTCACGAAGAGTGTCGCGGGTTGTGGTGCCTTGAGCAACGAGGTCGAGTGCTACAAGCGAACCAGCCACCACAGTTGGCGGGATGGAGTTGGAGAACAAGTACGGGCGAGCGCGCTGGCGCAAGAGATCGATGATTTCTTGGTGCGAAGAGATGTAACCACCCGATGCACCGCCAAGCGCTTTGCCGAGCGTGCCAGCAATGATGTCGACTCGATCGCGAACCCCAAACATTTCTGGGGTGCCCGCGCCACTTGCGCCGATGAAACCCACAGCGTGCGAATCGTCCACCATGACCATTGCTTCGTATTTATCGGCGAGATCGCAGATCTCTTTCAGTGGAGCAAACGAGCCATCCATTGAGAACACGCCATCGGTGACAATGAGTGTTCGTCGTGCACCTTGGGCCGCAATCAACTGGGCTTCCAGGTCGGCCATGTCGCGGTTCTTGAAGCGGTAGCGCGTTGCCTTGCATAATCTGATGCCGTCGATGATTGACGCGTGATTTAATTCGTCTGAAATAACTGCGTCGTTTTGGTCGAGCAGCACTTCAAAGATTCCGGTATTTGCATCGAAGCATGATGGGAACAGGATGGTTGCGTCAGTGCCGAGCAGAATGGAAAGCTTTAATTCCAAAGTGTCGTGTTGCGACTGGGTTCCACAGATAAAGCGAACACTGGCCATGCCAAAACCGTTGACGTCGAGCGACTCTTTGGCGGCAGCAATCACTGCAGGGTTATTAGCAAGCCCGATGTAGTTGTTGGAGCAAAAATTGATGAGATCCTTTTTGCTGCTGAGTACATGTGACGCCTGAGGAGAATCGAGCAGACGCTCGCGCTTGTACAGGCCCGCTGTCTGGATGTCGTCAAGCGTTTTCTGCAGATCTTTTTGAACACTGGTGTACATAGGTTTTCCTTAAGACCAATCCATGATGACTTTGCCCGAATTAGACGAGCGCGCCGCAGCGAATGCGTTTTCCCATTGACTTGCAGGAAAGCGATCGGTGATGACATCGCGAATATCTAGGCCGGTCTGAATGAGTGAGTTCATGGCATACCACGTCTCGTACATTTCGCGGCCGTAGATGCCCTTGATAGTGATCATGTGGGTGACGAGCTTTGCCCAATTAATAGAGATCTCTTTGCTTGGAAGACCCAACACCGCAACTCGGCCACCGTGACTCAAGTTGTCCAAGATGTCGGGAAGCGCAGTTGGTGCTCCGCTCATCTCGAGTGCGACGTCGAAGCCTTCTTTCATGCCCAATGTTTTTTGTGTTGCAGCAATAGAAGAAGTCATGGGGTTAACCGCAATATCGACACCCATTGATCGAGCAAGTTCCAAACGAGATTCGTTGATGTCGCTAATGACGACGTAACGCGCACCAACATGACGTGCCACCTTGGCGGCCATCAAGCCGATGGGGCCAGCACCTGTTATCAATACGTCTTCGCCAGCAACGGGGAAAGTAAGCGCGGTGTGTACTGCGTTTCCAAATGGGTCGAAGATTGCACCAAGTTCAGCGTCTACCGCATCGGAGTGCACCCAAACATTGCTTGCGGGGATAACGACGTATTCGGCGAATGCGCCGTTTCGGTTAACACCAACACCTGAAGTGTTTTTGCACATGTGGCGTCTGCCTGCGCGGCAGTTGCGGCACGTACCGCAAATGATGTGGCCTTCTCCGGAAACGAGAGCACCCAGTTCGAGTGAAGTGACTTCCGAACCCATCTCGACGATGCGGCCAGAAAACTCGTGCCCAATAATGAGCGGAGCATTGACTGCTGATGCAGCCCATGCATCCCACGATTCAATATGTAAGTCGGTTCCGCAGATGCCCGTTTTCTCGACACGAATCTTGACGTCGGTTGGGCCAGGAGTGGGTTCGGCGCATTCGATCATTTTAAGGCCGGGTGCTGCAGATGGCTTAAACAGTGCGCGCATAGTGGAATTAGCGTAGTGCTCGTGGCCAAGTGATGGCTTGGTAAGTTGGAACTTCGTACTGTAAGGGGCTGAATTTTTGTGACTGGATTAGCAACGTATTCCTTGGTCGACGGTATTTCCGTGATCACGATGGACGATGGCAAGGCAAATGCGATATCCCTCGCCATGCAAGAGGCGCTGAACGCGGCGCTCGATGAGGCCGAACGTGCGAATGTGCCAGTGGTACTCACTGGGCGCAGCGGCATTCTTTCGGCTGGCTTCGACTTGAAGACGTTGATGGCCAGTGGGCAGCCCGCTGTCAACATGTTGAACGGTGGTTTAGAGCTGGCAATTCGGTTGCTCAGTTTTCCTACCCCAGTAACGATTGCGTGTGGCGGCCATGCCATCGCAATGGGCGTATTTCTGATGTTGTGCGGCGATTATCGGATTGGCGTGCAAGGCGAATTTAAGTACGTAGCAAATGAAGTGGCGATCGGCATGACGATGCCATTTTCCACGATCGAGATTTTGCGACAACGCGTAACGCCGGCTGCGTTAAACCGCTCAGTTCTTTTGGCCGAAGTATTCACTCCAAGCAACGCAGTAGAGACGGGTTTTGTTGATCGAGTAGTGAGTAGCGAAGCAGAGTTGATACCCGCAGCGTTGGAGTATGCAAAGACCACAGTCGCGCTCAACGCCGCAGCGCACGCTGCAAGCAAGAAACGATTGCGAGCCGGGGTAATCGGAGCAATCCGTGTTGGATTGGAAAAAGACTTAGCAGGTTGGCAAAAGCAATTTCTTTAGCGAGATGCTGCAATAGTGCGGCAATCCAAACAAGAAATTGCCTCAACTGACGATTCGCAATCGGCACACACCAAAGTGCGCTTGCGGCAATTGTTGTCATAGCAGTTGTGAAATTGATTTGTTGGCTGCGAGCAGTAGTCGCAAACACCGAGAACACTTACAGACTTGCTGAAATCCATTTTTAGCCGTTGGTCAAAAACGTAGAGCGAACCTTCCCATAGGCCGCCATCACGAAACTTCTCGCCGTAACGAACGATGCCGCCTTCAATTTGGTACACCTCTTTGAAGCCGCGGTTCTTCATCACCATGCTGAGCACTTCGCAACGAATTCCGCCGGTGCAATACGTGACGATGGGTTTGTTCTTGAGGTGGTCGTACTTGCCGCTCTCTAGTTCTTGAACGAAGTCGGGCGTCGTGCCCACCATTGGAACTATGGCGTTTTTAAACTTGCCGATCCTGGCTTCAAACGCATTGCGCCCGTCGAAGAAGACCACTTCTTCGCCCCGTTCGGCCACCAACTGATTTACTTCTTCAGGCTTGAGATGCGTTCCGCCACCAACGATTCCGTTTTCGTCAACCTGAATTTCCTCGGGTACGCCAAACGTGACAATTTCATCGCGAACCCGAATGGAGAGGCGGGGGAATTCGTCACCCTTGCCCTCGGACCATTTGAAGTCGATGTCCTTGAACGCAGGAAATTCGCGTGTAACTCGAAGATATTTCTTGATCGATTCGAGCGAGCCGCCAACTGTGCCGTTGATGCCGTGTTTGGAAATGATGATTCGACCCTTGAGGTTGAGACGCTCACACAATGCGCGCTGCCACAAGCGAATCGCATCTGGGTCTGCCAGCGGCGTGAACTTGTAATAGAGGAGGATTTTTGTGGGGTCGATGCACTCAAATTTATCGGGGTCCCCGTAATTGAGGCGTTTTGGATAGACCCGCCCCTTTAGGCTTGAGAGCCATGGAGATCCTGCAGTCGCGAAAGTTGGCCAATGTCTTGTACGACATTCGTGGCCCTGTGCTGGAGGAAGCCAAGCGCCTAGAGGCTGCAGGGCACAGGATTATCAAACTGAATATTGGCAATCCGGGGCCATTTGGTTTTGAGACTCCACCAGAAGTGTTGGTCGAAGTCGTGCGCAATCTGCCGATCTCACAGGGTTACTCAGATTCGCAAGGCATCTTGTCTGCACGCACCGCGGTTGTGCAGCACTACCAAGAACGCGGCATCGATATCACTGATGTAGATGATGTGTGGTTAGGCAACGGCGTGAGTGAACTTATTCCGGTTGCATTGAATGCATTGCTGAATGAGGGCGACGAGGTACTGATACCCGCACCCGACTATCCACTGTGGACAGCATCCACCAGCCTGTCGGGCGGAAAGCCTGTGCACTATTTGTGCGACGAGGCAAATGGCTGGATGCCGAACATGGACGACATTCGCTCCAAAGTAAATGATCGTACGAAAGCAATCGTGGTGATTAATCCAAATAATCCGACTGGCGCTGTGTATAGCCCCGAGATTTTGCGTGAGATTGCTGATTTTGCTGTAGAGAGAAACCTCATCGTGATGGCCGACGAGATCTACGACAAGATTTTGTATGACGATGCAGTGCACACCACGTTTGCTGCGATAGCTCCAGACGTATTTACTTTGACGTTTAGTGGTCTCTCGAAGGCCTATCGTCTTGCAGGATTTCGTGCTGGGTGGATGGTGATGACCGGCCCGCGCAAACACGCGACGAGTTACATCGAAGGCATCACCATGCTCACCAACATGCGACTGTGCGCCAACGTTCCGGCTCAGCACGCCATACAAACCGCGCTTGGCGGTAGGCAGAGCATTAAAGACTTGGTGCTGCCAGGTGGGCGACTTCTCGAGCAGCGCAATGCTGCGATTACCGCGTTGCGTAAAATCCCTGGTGTCTCGTGCGTAGAGCCGAAGGGGGCGTTGTATGTCTTCCCCCGGCTCGACCCAGCGATGTACCCCATTGCGGACGATCGCAAGTTCGTTCTTGATTTATTGCGAGCCGAGCACGTATTAGTAGTACAAGGAACTGGTTTTAATTGGCCGACACCAGATCACTTACGCATTGTCACGTTGCCTTGGGCTGCCGACCTCACCGAGGCCATCGGACGCATTGGCAACTTTTTGTCCACTTATACTGCGTAGCCTCAAAGGCGTGACAAAACCTCTCGAGATCGCATTTGTCACTTCGGCAGACAATTACCGAACATTGCCAGAGTCTCCTGTTGAAGTTGCTTTTGTTGGACGCTCCAATGTTGGTAAATCATCGCTGATTAATTCGCTTGCAAATCGGAAGCAATTAGCGCGCGTGTCCAAAACGCCGGGACGAACGCAACTGATCAACTTGTTCGAAACCCCTGGCGGCGGAACGCTCGTCGACCTGCCGGGCTATGGCTACGCAGCGGTGCCGGGCAAGATTAAGCGCGGTTGGGAAAAAATGATCGTTGGCTATCTGCAAGAGCGCGAAGAACTTGAAATGATCTTTGTTCTTGTCGATGGCCTAATTGGCCCTACCGATCTTGACTTAATGATGTTGGAACAACTTCGCGACAGCAATGTTTCTTTCACGGTGGTGGCCACGAAACAAGACAAGGTCAAGTCATCAAAAAGCGCAACACGCAGAATTGAATTAGCGACCGCGTGTCAGATCGATGCAGCAGAAATTGTTTGGACAAGTGTGTCCACGGGTTTAGGAATAGACCAATTGCGCACATTGGTCAATAGGTGTTTGAACACCAACCCAAACCGCCGCTAGTTGCGTATGCTGGCGTGATGCAAGTTGAGATGATCGTCGAGATTCCTCAGGGGTCTCGCAACAAGTATGAAATGAACCACGAAACGGGCGAAATCTGGCTCGACCGCACGCTGTTCACCGCCACGCAATACCCGCTTGACTACGGATTCTTTCCAGGCACGCTTGGCGAAGACGGCGACCCGCTAGATGCCTTGGTGTGGCTTAGTCAACCAACGTTTCCCGGCTGCCACGTATGGGTTCGGCCAGTTGCGGTGTTTTGGATGGAAGACGAAGCGGGTGGAGACGCGAAGGTGCTGTGTGTTCCATCGACCGACCCACGATTTGCGCAATATGCCGACATCAACGATTTGCCCGAGCACTTATTGGACGAGGTGGGCAATTTTTTCGAGGTCTACAAATTGTTGGAACCCAACAAAGACACCACGGTTCGTGGGTGGGAAGGCCATGATGCGGCGCAAGCCGAGATTGCGGCGGCGTTCGCTCGTTACAAGCACTAGTTATTAGGCAATACTGTTCGCTATGACTACACGCACCCCAGTATCAGTAACCAAAGAAATTGCCGCAACTCCCGAGCGGGTGTGGGCGCTTGTGACCGACTTGCCGCGAATGGGCGAGTGGTCTCCCGAAAATCGTGGTGGAGAATGGATTAAGGGCGCAACAAGTGCCACGGTTGGTGCCCGATTTAAGGGCAAGAACCAGAACGGCAAAAAGAATTGGAGCGCCGAAGTAACCATTAATGAAATGGATGCGCCGCGCAAGTTTTCATTTGCGCTCACGGTGTTTGGAAGTCAGTGGTGCGATTGGGTGTATGAAATCGAACCCACCGCAACAGGTTCGCGCGTCACTCATTCATGGATCGATCGTCGGGGATGGTTCAGCACATGGTTGGGCGGGAAGCTCAGCAACGTAGCGGATCGTTCCGTGCACAACTTGAAAAATATGACTGCAACACTTGACGCAATTGCAGTTGCGGCTACCTCGAGTAAGTAACTCCGCCGTCGACAACAATTGTCGAACCCACTACATAGTCGCCGGCACGCGACGCTAAGTACACCGCTGCCCCCGCCATGTCTTCAGGGGTGCCGATTCGTCCGGAAGGAATTCCTGGTGCGATGGCGTCGCCATGATCGCGGGCCACTCGGTTCATTTCAGAGGCAAACGCACCTGGGGCAATGGCACTGACAACAATGCCGTCTTTGATCAGTCTTAGCGCCATGCGCTTCGTCATGTGAATGAGGCCAGCCTTGCTTCCCGCGTACGGATATGTCTCTTCCATGTTGATGGAAAGGCCGTCGATTGAAGCGATGTTGATCACCTTTGCAAGATGTCCGTTGTTGGCAGCAGCGGCGCGCAATTGCGGTGCAAGTGCCTGAGTAAGAAAGAAAGGTGTTTTCAAGTTGAGGTCAACCGTCTTGTCCCATCCGCTTTCTGGGTACTCGTCAAATGCTGCACCCCACGCTGCACCTGCATTGTTCACCAAGATGTCGAGGCGCTCTTCTCGCTGAGCAATTTCGCCAGCCAATTTCTCGATGCCGGCCTGAGTGGAGATGTCGCCAGGTATGGAAATGCACTCGCCATACATCGATAATTCTTTTGCTGCTTGGTCGCACTGCACTGCTTTCCGGGCAGTGATGTAGACGCGCGAACAACCATGTTCGAGCAAACCTTGAACGATCATTGCGCCAATGCCGCGCGAGCCGCCGGTTACAAGTGCAACTCGGCCCTTAAGGGAGAAGATGTCTTTCATCCGAGCAACTGTAGATGGTGAGGGCTAGTGTCGGAACATGCCAAGCAACCTCACCCTGAAAGCAATGAACACAATCCACCGAATCATTTTGGGAGTAAGTGGAGGCCGAAAGGGCTGGGAAGCAGGCAACATGCCCGTTCTCGAACTGACCACCATCGGACGTAAAAGCGGCAAACCTCGTAGCTGCATGTTGACTTCGCCAATTCAGGAAGGCGAAACCATTGTGATTGTCGCATCACGTGGTGGAGATGATTTTCACCCAGCGTGGTATTTGAACCTGGTGGACAACCCGCAGGTACAGGTGAAGTACAAAGGCGGCCCAATCAAAATGATGACCGCCCGCACAGCAACGGCAGATGAGCGATCCCGCATGTGGCCAATTGTGGAGCAGCGGTACAAGGGCTACGCCGGTTATCAAAAACGAACCGACCGCGAAATCCCTTTAATCATCCTCAACTAAGACCCCGTAATCCGTCGGGGGTAGCGTGGGGGCATGCCAGCACCCGGAATGCACTCAGGAATTACTACTGACGACGCGATGAATTTGGCCATGTCGGCCAAAGCAGTGCCGCTGTACGAAGCAGTGAAGAAGTTTGTCGCGACAGAGGTTGATCCTGTTACCGAAGAATATTTCCGACTTGGTGAAGGCCGGCCAGATCGTTGGCAGTATGGCAAAGGTCAGCTGGAACTTCTAGAGACTTTGAAAGATAAAGCGAAGGCGCAGGGGCTCTGGAACTTCTTCCTACCCAATTCGGAAACGGGTGAGGGCCTCTCGAATCTTGATTATGCATACATTGCGGCAGAACTGGGAAAGAACCCAATTGCATCTGAAACGATGAACTGCAGCGCGCCAGACACCGGCAACATGGAAGTGCTGGAACGTGTTGGCACCCCAGAACAAAAGAAGCAATGGCTTGTGCCGTTGATGGCAGGAGAAATTCGCTCTGCGTATGCAATGACCGAACCAGACGTTGCGTCATCGGATGCCAAGAACCTTGCGTGCCGAGCAGTGCTCGACGGCGACGAGTGGTTGATTAACGGCGAGAAGTATTACATCTCTGGCGCAGGCGACCCACGCTGCAAGATCATGATTTGTATGTTGCAGACAAGCCCAGATGCGCCACCGCATCGTCGTCACTCACAGATCTTGGTACCAATGGACACCCCCGGAGTTGAGATTCTTGGGCCAATGGAAGTGTTCGGCGAAGATGATGCGCCGCACGGACACATGCACCTTCGTTTCAATGATGTGCGTGTGCCAGCAAGCAACATGTTGCTTGGCGAGGGCAGAGGCTTTGAGATCTCTCAAGTTCGGTTGGGGCCAGGACGTATTCATCACTGCATGCGCTCGATTGGTGCAGCAGAGCGCGCACTTGAACTGATGGTTCGTCGTGGGCTCACACGTGAAGCATTTGGAAAGCCAATTGCGCGGCTTGGCAAGAACACCGAAACAATTGCCAAAGCCCGAATCGAAATTGAAGCGATGCGGCTGATGGTGTTGCGTGCTGCAAAGGCAATGGACACCATGGGTAATGCCGAGGCGCGCGTATGGGTAAGTGCAGTTAAGGCAATGGTGCCCGAGCGCGTGTGCAAGATCATTGACGAAGCAATTCAGGTGTTTGGTGCAACGGGTATTTCCCAATGGACGCCACTTGCTCGTCTATATGCAGGTCAGCGCACACTTCGGCTAGCAGACGGCCCAGATGAAGTGCACTGGCATGTTGTCGGTCGTGCCGAATTGGCTCGTTACGAGGGCGACAACCAGCCCACCACCACGTACGAACGTGGTGGAATGTTCTCCGGCCCCGCCTGACAACCAGCGCTTAAGGGCGCGTAGTTGGTGATTCGGTTTTGCGAGGGTCGGTGACGACTATGTCGCCGAGCACGTCATCGATTGCCTTCATGGTGGCGGCGTCGAGAACAACACCGGCAGCCTTCACGTTGTCGTCAAGTTGCTCGGGTTTCGTTGCACCAACAATGGCCGAGGCAACGTTCTTGTTTTGCAGCACCCAGGCAATTGCTAACTGAGCCATAGTGAGGCCGGCTTGTTCGGCAATGGGCTTCAGTTGCTGCACCTTGGTGAGCGTGGTGTCATTTAGGAAACGCGAAATGAAGTTCTTTCCACTGAGTTCGTCGGTTGCGCGCGAACCTGCTGGCGGCGGCTGACCAGGAAGATATTTGCCCGTCAGCACACCTTGGGCAATGGGGCTCCAGACAATTTGCGAAAGGCCCTCGTGTTCACATGCCGGAACAACTTCTTCTTCAATCACTCGCCAGAGCATGGAGTACTGCGGCTGGTTGGAAATGAATGGCACGTTCATTTCGCGAGCAAGTTTTGCTCCGCGAGTAATTTCATCGGCACTCCATTCGGAGACGCCGATGTAGAGGGCTTTGCCTTGGCGCACGATGTCGGAAAATGCCAGCATCGTTTCTTCAAGTGGGGTTTCCACATCGAAGCGGTGGGCTTGGTACAAGTCGACATAGTCCATTTTGAGACGCGAGAGCGATGCATCAATGGAATGCATGATGTGTTTTCGCGATAGGCCACGGTTGTTGACACCCTTGCCCGTTGGCCAGAACACTTTTGTAAACACTTCGATACTTTCGCGCTTCACACCATCAAGCGCACGACCCAATACTGCTTCGGCCTTCGTGCCGGCGTACACATCGGCTGTGTCGTATGTGGTGATTCCTAATTCGAGTGCCCGCTTTACACACGCGTTAGCGGCATCTTCTTCCACTTGGCTTCCGTGAGTGATCCAGTTGCCATAACTAATTGCCGAGACTTTGAGGCCGCTACGGCCCAGATATCGAAATTCCATAACTTGAATCTAATGGAGTGGGCGACGAAGAAGCTTTGGGCCCGCGAGCAGACATCCAACACATACCAGCGAGAGCATGACGACTCCGGTTGTGCCGAATGCAACACCGCGCCCAAAATGTTCGTACACGCTGCCAGCAGCAAGTGCCACAATGCCTCCGGTGAGAGTCTGAATGCCACCGAGAAGCCCTGAAGCACCCGCTTGGCGTTGCGGCGGTGCTGCGTGAGCAACAGCTATTCCTGTTCCCGTCACGGTAAGCGCGTCAAGTGCCGACTGCGTTACTGCAACGCCCAACATCACATACGGGCTACCAATAAATCCGTAAGAAGCCATGTAGCACGCGCCGATTGCAAGGCCGAACGCGCTGATGCGAAAGGGCCCATACTTTTGGGCAATAGTGCCACCAACGGTGGCAAACAAAATCCAAGGCAAGCCAAATATTGAAACGCCCGCATTGCCCACCCAGCTCGGCGCGTCGAGATCGTCCATCATCACTACCCACAGCGGGTCGAACACGCCGATCATCACGTAGAGCGCAACGCCAATCAGAATTGCGCCTGCGAGAGGACGTATACGAAGCAAGTCAAGCGCGAAGCGCTCGTCGGGTTGATCTTCGACTGCCGTTTCTAGGATCGTTTCGCGTGCGATAGCGATCACCATGACAACAAGAATTGTGGCGAGAATCAGAAAGGGGGCAGCGAGACCGAAGGTGCCAATAGTCAGTGCTGAGATCATTGGGCCGAGCGCAAAACCGCCAACCTCGATCGCTACGCCGCGTCCCAAGTTTTTGCCAATGTTCTCAGGGTCGCTCACGATGACGATTCGCTTGATTGCGGGGATTGCCATGCCAGCGCCAACGCCCATTAGAAATCTGCCGCCGACAAACCCCATCATTGCGGTGCTGTAACCCATGACGATGCAACCGACAACATTGAGTGCGACGCCATACGTCAACAGCCGGCGGGCGTGCCCTTTGTCGGCAAGTGGGGCAATGGTGAGTTGTGCGAAGAACGATGTGAAAAACCCAATTGCGACAATGAAACCAAGACCAGTCTCGCTAATGCCAAATTGATCGCGCCAGTCGTCCAACATGGTGAACATCACGCCATAGCCAGCGGCAAGAAAACCGATGGAAATTTGCAAGATGAGGATTAAACGCTTGTGCGGCACCGCTCTACATTAGGCATTGTCTCAATGCCGCAGTAGCACCAATACAATGGTCTTATGGATGTCGCCGTTGTCGACTACACCGCACCTGATGCGCCGAAGCGATTTACTGACTCGCTGCGCACAACCGGTTTCGCTGTTCTGACAAATCATCCGATTCAGTATGAAGTTGTTCAGAAATTGCAGCAGGAATGGCTCGACTTTTTCCGAAGTGAACGCAAATGGGATTACTTGCCAGGCGAAACAGAGCAAGACGGCTATCGTCCTCTCGAGGAAGCAGAGACGGCTGTTGGTGCGAAACTGCAGGATATTAAGGAGTACTTTCATTGGTATCCGTGGGGCAAGCAGCCAACCGCCGAATCCATAAGCGCCGCGGCTGTTTATCAAGCAGGTTGGTCACTCGCTACGGAATTGTTGTCGTGGGTTGAGGACAACACGCCAGACAGCATTTCCAACAAGTTCTCAATGCCGCTATCAGAAATGATTGTTGGCACACGTCGCACACTGCTGCGAATTTTGCATTACCCACCGCTGCGAGGCGACGAACCTGCTGGTTCGGTGCGCGCCGCTGCTCACGAAGACATCAACATGATCACAGTGTTGCCAGCATCTAATGAACCTGGCTTGCAAGTGCGCGACCTCGACGGCAAGTGGCACGATGTGCCTTGCGACCCAGGCAGCGTTGCGATTAACGCGGGCGACATGTTGAAGTATGTAACAGAGGGCTACTACCCAAGCACCACACACCAAGTGACGAACCCGACGGGTGAAGCGGCAACGCGTTCTCGCGTGTCGACACCACTCTTTTTGCATCCCGCCGACGATGTGATGATTTCACAGAACAAAACCGCATTCGACTTCCTGCGTGATCGAATCAAAGAGATTTCTGGAATTGAACTGACCAAATGACAATGGCCGAGATGCGCACCAATTCGTTTATCAACGGAGAGTGGGTGGGCTCGTCGAGCCAAATTGATGTGCTCAACCCTGCAACAGGGAAAAGCCTTGTAAGTGTGGCAAACGCATCAATCGCCGATTGTTTGCGCGCTGTAGACGTCGCCGCCGAAGCATTTGATGCATGGAAGAACACTGCGCCGCGTGTGCGCGGAGAAATATTGCGCAAAGCATTCGAGATCATGATGGCCGAGCAGGAACAACTTGCCCGGCTGATCACGCTCGAGATGGGCAAGATTCTTGCCGACTCGCGTGCGGAAGTGGCCTACGCGGCCGAGTTCTTCCGCTGGTTTAGCGAAGAAGCTGTGCGCATTGATGGCGACTATCGCCGCGCTCCAGGCGGTGCCAATTGGCTGATGGTCTCGCGCCAGCCAGTGGGCGTTGCGCTTTTGGCCACTCCTTGGAATTTTCCCGCAGCAATGGCAACTCGCAAGATTGGACCAGCGCTCGCAGCCGGCTGCACGTTGGTGCTGAAACCAGCACAAGACACGCCGCTAACGGCGTTGGCAATCGCAGACGTTTTGCAACGTGCGGGCGTGCCCGCCGGCGTGGTCAACGTCGTTGTCACCAATCCGTCAGGCCCGGCAGTCGCGGCAATGATGGACAGCGGCAAAGTTCGCAAGTTGAGTTTTACTGGTTCAACAAAGGTTGGCTCGATCTTGCTTGCGCAAGCAGCGCCCCGAGTAATTAACTGCAGCATGGAGCTTGGCGGCAATGCTCCGTTCTTGGTATTTGGCGACGCCAACATCGATGCCGCCGTCGACGGTGCAATGCTGGCAAAGATGCGCAATGGCGGCGCGGCGTGCACCGCAGCAAATCGTTTCTATGTGCATAGTTCGGTGCTTGCCGAGTTCACCGACAAGTTGACCGCGCGCATGTCGGCGCTAGTTCTTGGCGATGGGCTCGATGCACAGACAACGCTTGGCCCATTGGTTTCGCGGGCCGAACAAGAGTCTGTTGCGGCAATGGTGAATGGGGCAGTGAGTAGGGGCGCGAAAGTATTGTGCGGCGGCAAAGCAGTTACCTCTCCAGCCTTTGGTTTCCAGGCAACGGTGCTGGCAGACGTTGCACCTGATGACGAAATTTTGAAGGATGAAATCTTTGGCCCAGTTGCACCAATCGTGGGATGCAGCGACGAACAAGAGATGGTGCGTCTTGCCAACGATGTGGAGTATGGCCTCGCAAGTTATGTGTTTACACGTGACGCGGCGAAGGGTATGCGCGTTGCCGAATCACTCGAGGCCGGCATGATCGGGTTTAATCGCGGCATCGTGTCCGACCCGGCCGCACCATTCGGTGGCGTAAAGGCTTCGGGCATTGGCCGCGAAGGCGGCCACGATGGGCTACTTGCGTTCTTGGAAACCAAGTACGTCGCTGGCAACTGGTAGCGCGCTGGCTTTCGCCAGTTTGATTGCCCACCAAAACATGACGAACTGCAAGGGCAAACGCCCGAAGGCAACCAGCTGGTCGGCTACAGCCTTGTCACGCCAATCCCAAGCCATGTACAAATTGGCGGGGTAAACGGCGAGAAAGAGGAAAAACGCAGCCCATGCCGCTCGCGAACGGGTGCGCTGCGAAAGGAGCCCGATGCCCACGGCGAGCTCGGCTACACCGCTGGCATACGTCCAGAACCGTTCGCTTGGGGGAAGCCATGGTGGAACTATGTCGTCAAAGAATGTGGGATTGGCAAAATGTGCAACGCCCGCAACGATGAGGAATGTGGCCATGATGCGGGCACTGGCATTGGTTGACGGCGAAGTTTCCATGCCACATCCTGACATTTCTTGCAAATAGATGCACTATTCACACACGGCGTGCACACATCTGAGACAATGGAAACCGAACTACGAAAACGAGGTGCGCTGGTGACCGACCATATCGACGTGCGAACCAATTGGCTCGACCCCCAAACCCTGAATGATGTGCGTGGTCAGGTGCCGCTTGTATATGTGGACGCCGTGCCAGTGCGGGTGGACGACATGGGTCAGGTGACGCACGTGGGCATGTTGCTGCGTCAGGCGCCCGACGGCAACATCAGCCGCACGGTTGTTTCAGGCCGAGTGCTCTTGGGCGAACGAATCCGTGAGGCATTGATCAGACATCTTGAAAAAGACTTAGGGCCTCTTGCTCTGCCAAAGATTCCTGCCGAACCCGCGCCGTTCACCGTCGTCGAATACTTCCCCGATCCAACGATCAGTGGTTTCCACGATCCGCGCCATCATGCAGTGAGCCTTGCGTACGTAGTTCCTGTTTCCGGCGACTGTCACCCAACGCAACAGGCGCTCGACTTGGGATGGTTCACACCCGAGCAGGCCGTTAGCGACCAGATGAAGCGCGAGATGACAAGCGGCCACGACCGCTTGGTGCGCCTTGCGTTGGGCTCGGTAGGCCAACTGCCTTAGGGCAGAAAATCCTTGTGGGTGTCGGCCCTGCGCCGTTTTCGCACTTGGCGGCGGAGGCCCATTCGAGCCTGTGGCGGGGGCGAACTGACGGCGGTGTTGTCGTCTAGAACAAAGTTGATGCCATCTGTATCGATGTCGCCGGGTTCACCAGAAGCCTCCACAACAATTGCAGGTTTTTCTTTTGGTTTTCGACCAAGCAACTTGTCGAAGACCACCATTCCGCCCGCCAACATCGCGCCAACTGTTCCGTAACGTTGCGCGGCACGCTTGATCATCGCCGATTCGTCGTCGTGATGTTGCTGTTCGTCGGGTGAAGTCATGGTGAAAGAGGGGAGATCCCTCACTCTAATGACGGAGGTGAATAATGTTTAGTCATGTTGGAAAGCGCCATCTATCGCAGTGCAGTTGCATTGCGAACGGCGCTCATTGGTAAAGAGTTAATCCGAATAAATACACCTCTTTCTGCAGGCCCATTGCCCGAAGTCGGCAGCACTATTGAAGAAGTTCGCAGCCACAACAAGAGCATCGAAATTGTTTGGGACGACGGAATGGTTTTGGAAACACAGTTGCGTTTACTTGGCGGGTGGCACTTGTATCGGCAAGGTGAAGTGTGGAAGAAGCCGCAAGACAGCGCACATGTAGTTGTTGAAGTCGATGAATGGGTTGCAGCATGTTTCAATTCGTCGAGTGTCGAAACATATCGCGACTTCGACCCACGTCGTCACCCATTGTTAGGAACACTTGGGCCCGATCTGAGATCACCATCGGCCGACATCGAAGAGTGTGTCGACAGAATGATGGGGTATGAAGAGCGCGACGAGACCATCTCGGAGGTGCTGCACGATCAGCGCGTGATGGTTGGCGTAGGCAATGTGTATCGTTGCGAAATTTTGTGGGCTTGCGAGATACATCCATGGGCACATATCGGAACGTTGAAGCGCGCCGAATGTCGAGAGCTCGTGCAGTTGGCACACGAAATGTTGCAGTCGAATTATGTTCATCCCGCCCACAAGAGCGCCGAGGGTGTCGCGCACGAATTGGCGGTTTATGGCCGACAGGGCAAAGCCTGCCATCGCTGCGGCGACTTGATTCGGGTTGCCCACCACGGAGAAGCCAGCAGGGTGCTGTACTGGTGCCCAGGCTGCCAAACGGCCCATCAGCCCTTAGTCAGGCCGAATTTCACGCCGTTATCTATCGATCGCGACGGAATGTATATGGATCAGCATCCAGCCGCACAAATGTTCATGCACGATGTGATTTCTGCTCGCGATAACAGCCAGCACAACACGTACTGATTTTGTTACGCCCGACCCATGATGCGGTCGACTTCAATAATCACCGCAACGCGGTTGTCGCGTTCCTTTGGTTCTTGATACCGAGCGGCATATCCAGCAACCGCACGTTGCACTTCGTCGGGGTCGGTTTCGCGCGTAACAAGATTTGCAACGCCCTCGAGCGTTAGCCATCGACCACCGTCCACCTGCGAAACCGCGGCTCTTCCGCCGAGCAATGCATTCTTTGCTTTTTGTGACGTCGAAAAAGTGATTACGCGCGCGCGCTGTTGTTCGACGTCATAACTGAAACCAACTGCTACAACGTGCGGCGATCCATCTGCGCGAAGCGTTGTGAGTGTTGCCAGATGTCGATCGCGTAAAAACTGCACCATCTCTGGCGTGATATCGGACGGCTTCATGACTTCACCTTCTAGTTGGTGGCGATCGCCGAGATGATGTCGGTACGCGTGGCGCGCCATGCAGGGTAAATCGCGGCAATAACACCCACGATGAATGCCATAATCAAAATAAAAATCGTTGTGCCGACAGGCAGACGGAATGTTGAAATGCCATTAGTGGAGAGCACCGTAATCAGCACGGCGCCCATCACTATTCCCAGAACGATGCCAGTGACAGCACCAATAAATGAGGTGATGACGCTTTCCCACGTGACGGACTCCCACGCCTGGCCCCTCGTCATGCCAACTGCACGTAGCAAACCAATTTCGCGGCGTCGCTCGAAGACCGACAGCAAGAGGGTGATGACGATGCCGACGATGGCGATGATGATGGAGAGGAATAACAAGCCGTAGATAATCCCGAAGAATTGGTCGATTTGGCTTGATTGAGCATCGATGAACTCGGCGCGGCTTTCCACTTTGCCCAGGCCCTTCTCGGACGACAGCGACTCAATCTTTGCGCGTGCAACATCGGCGGAAACGCCGGGCGCGAGGGTGACATAGATGGAGTTGTCGAACAAGGTATTGGTGGTGTCGGCGAAGAGGTCGCGATTGATGACGTAGGAGCCAGTGAAGCCAGAAGCAACAAATGTTCCTTCAATGGTCACTGTTTTGGTGGTGCCGTCTACAAGCACGATATCGAGCGGCGTACCGATGGACCAATCTTTGGCAATTGCGCGAGTGTCGCTGACAAGAATTCCGTTCGCCGAGAGTGCGCTTTGCGAACCGGAAACCATTTCGAGGTCGATGAGGCCTGCGGTGGTTTTCGGGTTGATGACTTGAACGAAACGGCCTTTCCCGTCGAGCGTGATAGTTGCGAAACCAAGGCCTGTTGCCTGCGCAACTTCGGGAAGAGCGCCGATCTCGTCGACAAGTGTGATGGGCAGGCCACCGAAACCATTATTGGAAACGCTGATGGCGAAGTCGCCCTTGAACTGACTGCCGATGGTGTCGCGAATTTCGGATTTGAAACTGGATGCGAACGAGGCGAATGCCGTAACAAGCGCAACTCCGATTAATACGGGTGCTGCAGTGCGCGCGGTTCGTTTTGGATTGCGAGCCGCATTCTGTCGCGCCATACCACCGGTGACGCCACGGATTTTTCGGATTGGTCGGCCAAGTGTCAAAGCAACCGGTCGTGAAATACCAGGGCCCATGATGAGAACTGCAGTAAAGACAAGTAGTACGCCCAGGCCAAGTACGCCAAGTGGTGCGTCGTTTGCCGCTGCTGTGATTGCGACGATACCGAGCACCAAGATGATGATTGCAATCACAAATCGCTTGACGTTGCTGCCAATGGTTTCAATCGCTGTGTCGCGCAATGCGGCAAGCGGAAGCACACGGCCCGCGCGCAGTGCAGGAAATACCGCGGAGAAAATAGTAATGAGCACACCGACGATCATGGTGGTGACAAATGCACTTGTCTGAATGGTGAGACCTTTTGTAGGAAGCTCGGCACCAAATGCTTTCAGCAATGCGCTGAGGCCTCGGGAGATGCCGATACCGGCAACGAAGCCCATCAGTGATCCAAGAACACCAACGATGGTTGCCTCAACAAGCAGAGCAGTTGCAACTTGGCGCTTGCTGGCGCCAATTGCGCGCATTAAGGCATTCTCGCGCAGGCGTTGTGCTGCAGTAATTGAAAAGACGTTGTAGATAACGAAGCAGCCGATGCCAAGTGCGATGTATGAAAACACTTTGAGGAAGGTGGTCAAAAAGTTGAGCACCGTTTGGATTTGGCCCTGTGTTTCCTCGGTGATTTCGGCGCCCGTCAAAGTCTCAAGTTTGTCGGCCGGGTCGAGTGCCTTGTCGATGGCATTGGCCAACTCTTCGTCGGACAGCGAACCATCACCCTGAATCAGAAATGAGTCAACGAGGCCCGGCTTGAGCAGAAACTCGGATGCGGTTGGCTGGTCGAACAATGCAAACGTTGCTCCGCCTGGCGAACTGACGTCGCCATAGTTGGCAATACCAACGAGTGTGAATTCGCGGCTTCCGGATTGAGCATTAACGCGAACCGGGTCGCCCAAGACGAAATCGCCATTGATTGCCGAAGCCTTATCGAGCACCACTTCGGTTGGGCCCACTGCAAGGCGGCCCTCTTCGATATTCCACAAACCCACCGCGTTGGCTGCGGCAATGCCACCAAATGTTGGTGGACCGTTGTCGGCGCCAAGCGGCGTGCCATCTTTGCCAATGATTCGGGCAAAACCTTGGATGTCGCCGACTGCGTCTTTTACGCCTGGCACTGCGAGCACAGTCTCGAGCGCTTCGATTGGCGTGCTCGAGCGTTGCTCGCCACCAAAATCAACTTCAACGAAACTAGAAGAGCGCACGTACGCATCTACGTCGCGAAAAACATCGGAGAACAATCGCTCGAATGTCTTATTTAGTGTGTCGGAAAAAATGTAAGTTCCCGACAGGAAGCTTGTTCCCAAAATAATGGCTAGTGAAGTAAGTATGAGCCGACCCTTGCGAGCCAGCGTCATCTTTAATGACAGTCGGAACATGTTGATTATTCTCCGAGGTGCTTCAAATAGTCGAGCACGCGGTCGGGGGTTGGCTCGGTCATTTCTCCCGCAATCTTGCCGTCCTTCAGAAACACAATTCGGTCTGCGTAGCTTGCTGCAACCGCATCGTGCGTGACCATCACAATGGTTTGGCCAAGGTCGGTTACTGCACGACGCATGAAACCCAGCACTTCGCCACCAGTTTTCGAATCGAGGTTTCCGGTTGGTTCGTCGGCGAAAATAATTGCGGGCTTGCTTGCAAGTGCGCGCGCTACTGCAACTCGTTGTTGCTGACCACCCGAAAGTTCGCTTGGCCTGTGGTCGAGGCGATCGCGCAAACCAATGGTGTCAATTACTTGATCGATCCATGTCGCGTCACCTTTTTGCCCGCCAAGCGAGAGCGGAAGCAAGATGTTCTCTTCTGCGTTCAGTGTTGGAATGAGATTGAATGCCTGAAAGATGAAACCGATTTGTTCGCGGCGTAAACCAGTGAGGGCCTTGTCGCTGAGGCCAGCCAACTCGGTGCCGCCCACAGAAACGTTGCCGCTTGTCAAAGCATCCAACCCCGCCATGCAATGCATCAAGGTGGACTTGCCAGAACCGCTGGGGCCCATGATGGCAGTGAACTTGCCCTTTTCGAACTGCACGCTGACATCGTCGAGCGCGCGAACTTCGCCGTCTCCAGACCCGTAAATCTTGCTAACTGTTGTGGCAACTGCGGCTGAGGGATTCGTCATGCCCCTCAGCCTACGGCTCAATGAATGTGGCCAATATGCACTATTTGGTTTCTTACTTGGTTTTTACTTTGGTTGTGGCAAAACGCGAAGGTATGGCTTCACGGTCTTCCAACCACCAGGAAACAGTGTCTTTGCTTCCTCGTCGGTTACCGCGGCGCCGATGATGACGTCGTTTCCGTCTCTCCAGTTGGCGGGGGTGGCAACTTTAAATTTTGCAGTGAGTTGCAGCGAGTCAATGACTCGGAGCACTTCATCAAAGTTGCGGCCCGTTGATGCGGGGTAGGTGATTGACAGTTTCACTTTTTTGTCTGGACCAATGACAAACACGCTGCGAACGGTGAGTGTGTCGTTGGCGTTCGGGTGAATCATGTCGTACAGGTTGGAAACCGTGCGGTCTGGGTCGCCGATCATCGGGAAGTTAACTGGCGTTCCCTGTGTTTCGCCGATGTCACTTTCCCACTTTTCGTGCGATTCGACGCTGTCAACGGAGAGGCCGATTACTTTGACGTTGCGCTTATCAAACTCCGGTTTGATCTTGGCGACGTAGCCAAGCTCGGTGGTGCACACCGGGGTGAAGTCCTTCGGGTGGCTGAACAACACGCCCCACGAATCGCCGAGCCAATCGTGGAACTTGATCTCGCCTTGCGTGGTTGCTGCAGTGAAGTCGGGTGCGATATCGCCGAGACGAACGGTCATGGTGTTCTCCTGAAGTACTTGGGTGGGCGGTCAGCATACCCAAAACCCGACCAAACTGGTCAACTATTGGAGATATCAACCCCGAATGATGTCTTGAAGGCCTCGAAATAGGCGGGATCATCCTGAACGGCGCCCAATTCAACCCACTGTTCATCGGTCATGGCTGCGCGGCCTTCCACAATTTGCTGCCCGCCCCACGAGCAGGGGTAGCGAAGTTGCGGCGTGTCGGTGGTGATGGCGTGCAAGATCAGCGCACCAACCTCTTCTGCCGGCGTGGCATTCGCAATTCCGGCGGCGTAAAACTGAAACATCCGTCGGTAATGCGTGTCGTACGCGCCAGTGCTGTTTGGTGCCTCGATGTTTTTACTAAAAATCGATGAGCGCGTTACGCCCGGCTCGATGATTGCAACGCGAATTCCGAACGGCGCAACTTCTTGCGCCAGCCCTTCGCTCACGCCTTCGAAAGCCCACTTGCTCGCAACATATGGCGACTGAGCAAGTGCAGCAATGCGGCCAACAATTGACGTGATGTTGATGATGCTTCCGGTTTTTCGTGCGCGCATGCCAGGAAGCACTTGTTGCGTGCAACGAATTGCTCCAACAACGTTGACATTAAATGATTCGTGATACTGCGCAGGTGTGCATTCTTCGGTGACACCGTTTCCGCCGATGCCTGCGTTGTTCACCAATACATCGATATGGGAGACCTTGCGCATAATGTCGGCAAAACCAGTTCGCACCGAGTCGTCGTCTGCAACATCCATCTCAACAAGTTCGATAACCACACCTAACTCGCTGGCTTTGGCAAGCAGCTTGTCGGCTTTGTTCAGAGAACGAACTGTGCCAAACACGGTATATCCGTGCTGTGCGAGGTGGAGGGCAGTAGCCCTTCCAATGCCCGAGTTGGCCCCTGTGACAACGGCGACCGGCGCCTGGTGTGAAGTGCTCATAGCCCCAAGGATACGAGCGCACACCCAGGGGGTACCCTGACCACATAGTCCTCAAGTTTTCCCCGATCCAGCCGATCTATACGCATATGAGGCGGATATTCAGGCTGCGTGCTGCGGCGATCTCGGTCGTATCCACCTTGCTCTTCACCGTTGTTATGTCGGGCGTTACGCCACTCGTTGCCGAGGCCGCTGCACCTGCCGGCGACTACATCGTGTTATTGAAAGACGGCACCAACGTGTCGCGCAAAGTGGCCAAAGAAGCGGGCATGGGTAACGCCGTCAGCGACGTATTCACATCCGCTGTTGACGGGTTCGTTGCCGAACTGGATTCCAAAGATGTCGCGCGACTACGCAAAGACAAAGATGTGCTTGTTGTTGAACGTGATCAAACGTTGTCGATTAATAACGATGTTGTTGGGCAAGGTGCGCAAGCCGAAGATGCCGACATCGGCCCCGACTTACAAGACCTTGCAGGTGTACCAATTGCCGGGCAATACATCGTCACGCTTCGCAGCAGTGTTGTTGCACGCACATTTGCAGCCGAGCAAGAAGCAGGCGGGGCGCAAGTTCTGTCGGTGTTCAGCAACGCACTCAATGGGTTTGTTGCCAAGTTGTCCGACGACGAACTGTTGCGTCTGCAAAAAGACGCGGATGTTGTTGCAATCGAACAAGACACGCTCGTGGTGTTGCAAGGCGACCAAATCAACCCACCTTGGGGGCTCGATCGAATCGATCAACGCGACGTGCTCCGCGACTCGCGCTATTCCTATAACGAGACCGGCGCCGGTGTCTCTGCGTACATCATCGACACGGGCATTTTGCCCACTCACAGCGATTTTGGCGGTCGTGTTGGCGCTGGCTTTACGGCAATCTCCGACTCGTATGGCTCGGGCGATTGCCATGGCCATGGCTCGCACGTTGCTGGCACTGTTGGCGGGTCCACATATGGCGTTGCAAAAGCAGTGTCGCTGATTCCGGTACGCGTTCTCAGTTGTGCAGGAAGCGGCGCTACTTCAGGAGTGATCAACGGTATTGACTGGGTGATTACGCATCACGAAAGTGGCGTGCCTGCAGTTGCCAACATGAGCCTGGGCGGCAGAGCATCCGCAGCATTGAACGCAGCCGTTGCACGCGGTATCGACGACGGCGTGGTGTTTGTGGTGGCGGCGGGAAACAACAATCTTCCTGCATGCAACTACTCGCCAGCCTCAACACCTAATGCGATAACGGTGGGTGCCACCAGCAGCAATGATGCGCGTGCAAGTTTTTCTAATTACGGATCGTGCGTTGATTTGTTCGCACCGGGGGTAAGCATTCTTTCTGCTGGCATCACTTCGTCAAGTTCGACACGCACTATGTCTGGCACGTCAATGGCGGCGCCGCATGTTGCCGGTGCGGCGGCCTTGTGGTTGCAGATCGACCCGGACGCAACGCCCGACCAGATTGCGCAGCGCATGTTGAATGTGGCAACACCGGACAAAGTGACGAACCAAGGTTCGGGCTCGCCCAACTTATTGCTGTACGCCCGCTCCACATTCGACACGCCTGCACCAACTGCACCTTCTACGCCCACGTCGCTCAGTGCGGTTGGCGGTGTTGGCCAAGCATCACTGTTGTGGTCGGCCCCAAGCCAAAATGGCGGCGCCGACATCAGCGACTACATCGTCGAATATTCCACGAGCGGCTCCTCATTGTGGGCGCAATTTAACGACGGGGTTTCGGTTGCTACCTCTGCAACGGTTACGGGCCTCAGTAACGGAACCACGTATCTGTTCCGTGTTCGTGCGGTAACCAGCGGTGGTACCAGCGACGCGTCATCATCGGCATCTGCTGTTATCGGTGTACCAACTTCGCCGCAATCGCTGAGTGCAACAGCAATCGATCGGGCAGTTCGCTTGTCGTGGTCGGCGCCCGCACAAAACGGCGGTTCGGCAATCACCGACTATGTCATCGAGTATTCCGCCGACGGTGGAACGGACTGGTCTACGTTCGACGACGGCACGTCCACTGGTACAACATCGACCGTCTCGGGTCTCACTAATTCAACGACCTATCAGTTTCGGGTCAGTGCCTCAAACACGCTCGGCACTGGCGCGGCATCTTCGGTGGTCATTGCCGTTCCCTGGGCGGCGAATCTGCCAAGTGCCCCGCTTGCGGTAACTGTTGGCACAGTCGACCTCAACTCCATTTCGCTCACGTGGTCTGTGCCTGCAACAAATGGTGGCGCAAATGTAACCGACTACATCATCGAATATTCGTCTAACAATGGCTCTAGCTGGGCAACCTTTGCCGACACGGTCACCACTCTGCGCGCCGTCACCGTTACCGACCTCGTCAGTGGCACGCCGTATATCTTCCGAATTTCTGCGAAAAATTCGGCAGGTGTTGGCACGCCGTCCGAATCAACAGACGCACGTAAGCCCGGCGTTCCATCCGAGCCATGTTGTATTACGAACACGCTTGTAGGCCCGGCGTATGTTTCAATCCGGTGGGGTGCACCAACATCCGACGGTGGTTCGGTGATCACCAACTATGTGATTGAGTACACCATCAACGACGGCGCTTCATGGACAACATGGCCCGAGCCACATGGCAACGGAACACTGCGCACCATCACGGGCCTAACCGATGGTGTTGCGCATAAATTTCGAGTAAGTGCGCGCAACGCAATTGGAACGAGCGAACCATCCGAAGTCTCTGATGCGTGGACGCCATGGACTCCAGTTGCCCCAGATAGGCCGCTGAACTTGGTTGCATCCGCGCAAGCGGGGCAAGTCAATTTGGATTGGGATGCGCCAGCGACCGATGGTGGCGCGGCAATTACCGACTATATGATCGAGTTTTCCACCAACGCAGGTTCATCGTGGTCGACGCTTACTCGTGCTGTCTCACCATCAACCGCGGCCACTGTTCGTCAATTGCAATCTGGTGTTGCACATATTTTCCGTGTGAGCGCTATTAATAACCGGGGCACCAGTGTTCCCTCTGTCGTATCTAATTCGGTTGTTGTTGTTGACGCGTACGCCAACGACGCTTTTTCTGGGGCAACGGCACTATCTGGAAACACTGGAACGCTCAACAGTTCAACCGTGGCGGCAACGCGTCAACCAGGCGAACCAACTCACGGCGGGTATGGCGCATCTGCATCGCTTTGGTACAAGTGGGTGGCGGTTGAGGATGGTTCGATCATTGTTGACACACGGCTGAGTGCGTTCGATACGTTGCTCGGTGCGTACACGGGCAACGCAGTCAACGCGTTGACAACTATTGCTCAAAACGATGACAGTGGCGGTGGCACCTGGAGCCGCGTCGCCATCGCAATGACCAGCGGAAACACCTACTACTTCGCAATCGATGGCTACGGCGGGAAAACAGGTCTTACGGCGTTGAACTGGGAATACATGCGCGCACCTGACCCAGCGGTTCCAACGGAGCCGCGCAACGTGCGCGGTAGTGCAGGCAATGCGGCGGCCGCAATTTATTGGGAAGCGCCATTGAGTGATGGCGCTCGCATCATCACGCGCTACACCGTCACATCTAGCCCAGGGGCAAAACAGTGCACATCTAGCGGCTCACTTACCTGCACTGTTGTCGGCCTGACTAACGACACCGACTACACATTCACCGTTACTGCAACCAACGCAATTGGTACAAGCGAATCTTCTGCGCAATCCGCAACAGTTACTCCTCGCAATGCGTCGTCGCTTGAAGTAGCAACATCTCTTTGGGGCCTCGATCGCATCGATCAACGCACGTTGCCTCTGAACGGAACAGTCAGCCGTGCCACCAACGGAAGTGGCGTCACCGCATATGTCATCGACACTGGCGTGCTCAGCACACACACCGAGTTTGGCGGCAGAGTGGTAAGCGGTTACTCATCTGTGAGTGACGGCAACGGCACCGAAGACTGCAACGGACATGGCACGCACGTTGCCGCAACAATTGGTGGCAGCAATTATGGAGTGGCTCCAAGTGTTGCCATCGTGCCGGTACGCGTGCTTGATTGCAATGGCTCGGGCTCAACATCTGGTGTAATTGCCGGCATTGACTGGGTTGTTGCGCATCACATCGCTGGCGCACCAGCGGTTGCCAACATGAGTCTTGGTGGCGGACGATCTTCGGCGCTTGACATTGCGGTACAAAACGGCGTTCGCGACGGTGTGGTTTTTGTTGTTGCGGCGGGGAATAGCAGCGCCAACGCGTGCCAAACTTCGCCAGCTGGTGAACCACTTGCTGTAACTGTTGGTTCGACAACTTCCGCCGACGCCCGCTCGTCGTTTTCCAATTTTGGAACATGCCTCGATGTGTTTGCTCCGGGCTCAAGCATTTTGTCGGCGTGGTATACCTCGGCAACAGCAACAAATACTATTTCGGGAACGTCGATGGCGTCTCCGCATGTTGCTGGAGTTGCGGCCCTTGGTTTAGGAATTGCACCAGACAGTTCGGTGCAACAGATTTCTGACTGGATCACCAGCACGGCAACGCGCGATGCGCTTGCAAATGTCGGCACAGGGTCTCCCAACTTGCTGGTCTATTCGCGCCTCAGTGCCAGTCCGCCACAGGCGTCTTCGCCTTCTACAACTGTTCCCCCAGCCACAACTGTTCCCCCAACTTCAACCACAATTCCAAGCGCTCCAGAAGGTGGCGGTGGTGACGGCGGTGGTGATTCTGGCGACGATGCGCCCGAAGCACCAAGTACAACCTCGCCAACCACGACTGTGCCGGCTCCAACCACAACTGTTCCAACTGCGACTGCACCTGCTCCAACGACAACAGTGCCACGCTCGGCTCGGGCAACTACACCGATCCCGGGCGCAAATCGCTTGACCAACCCAAAGATTGGCTCGCAACTTCCTGCCGAGGTTCTTGCAGCTGCATCTTCACCTGCTTCGTCCAAGGTGGTGGGCAACAACGTCGTGCTCAATGTGCAGGCGCCCGCTTTGTCGGTGGTGCACGTCTACCGCGATGGTGTGTTGGTGAAGACAGTGCCCGCCGCAGCGGCACGTGCCATCAAGATCACCAAAAACAAGCTGGGCGACTCGTCGTTCCAGGTGGTGGTGGTTGATAAAGCAGGGAAAATGACAATTACTGGCAAGCGGACTGTGCGCGTGCAGAAGGCAAGCAAGTAGCCTGCCGCAAATGGCTACTGCGCAATCTTTACCCACAACACTTGGTGCGCTTCGCGCGTCGGGCTGGAAATCTGAACCGATCAAAGAAGAGTTGCGTCGCAACGCCGTAGCACGGATTGCTGCGGGCCTGCCGTTATTTGATGGCGTGCTTGGCTATGAAGACACGGTGATGCCCCAACTAGAGAATGCATTGCTCGCCGGGCACGATGTCATTTTTCTGGGCGAGCGCGGTCAGGCAAAAACACGAATGATTCGTTCGCTCACTGGTTTGCTCGATGAGTGGATGCCGATTGTTGCGGGAAGCGAAATCAACGACGACCCGTACAACGTTGTGTCGCGCCATGCGCGCGAGTTGTTGGAACAACATGGCGACAATTTGCCAATCGCTTGGGTGCATCGCAGCGATCGATATGGCGAAAAGCTTGCGACCCCCGATACCTCAATTGCCGACTTGATCGGTGAAGTAGACCCCATCAAGGTTGCTGAGGGCCGCTACCTCAGCGACGAACTGACCATTCACTACGGCTTGGTCCCGCGCACCAATCGCGGCATTTTTGCGATCAACGAGTTGCCCGACTTGGCAGAGCGCATTCAGGTGGGTTTGCTCAACGTGTTGGAAGAACGCGACGTGCAAATTCGTGGGTACAAGATTCGGTTGCCACTCGATGTGATGTTGGTTGCGTCGGCGAACCCAGAGGATTACACCAACCGCGGCCGCATGATCACGCCTTTGAAGGATCGTTTCGGAAGCCAAATTCGCACGCACTATCCGCTTGAAGTTGCAACCGAAATGCACATCGTGCGCCAAGAGGCCCGAACTTCGAGCATTGGCGACGTGGTGGTGCAATGGCCCGAATTCATGGAAGAAATCATCTCGACCATCAGCCACACCGCGCGCGCCAGCACGCACGTGAGCCAGCGCAGCGGTGTGAGCGTTCGGTTGTCTGTCAGCAACTACGAAACACTGGCAGCCAATGCCGTTCGCCGCGCATTGCGGGTTGGTGAAACACAAGTTGCACCACGAGTTAGCGATTTGGTGGCACTTGCTGCGTCAACTGCAGGAAAGATTGAAATTGAAAGCATGGAGGAAGGTCGCGAGTCGATCATTCTCGAGAACATCGTGAAGGCTTCAGTGCTGCAAGTGTTCAAGCAGCGAGTTACCTCGGAAAAGATTCGGGACGTGCTTGCCGCATTCGACGAAGGTGTGGTTGCACACGCAGGCGAGGATGTGTCGTCGTCCGACTACGTAGGGCTTTTCGACAATGTTCCTGCACTTCGCGACTTGGTAGGCCTACTTGTGCCTGCCGACGCGTCTCAGGCCACGCAGGCAAGCGCGGTGGAGTTTGTGCTGGA
The DNA here is from genome assembly GCA_036746695.1 of Ilumatobacteraceae bacterium. Taxonomy (GTDB): domain Bacteria; phylum Actinomycetota; class Acidimicrobiia; order Acidimicrobiales; family Ilumatobacteraceae; genus UBA3006. The sequence goes on from DAIODP010000001.1 coordinate 1,270,111, forward strand.
GGGTTTGCACTTGTCGAAGCGCCTCAACAAAGACTCAAGCGGGGCTCGTTCTACCTATCGCTCGCGCACCTAAACGGTGTTAGCCAACAAACGGTGAGCGAGTCCAGAACTCGTTGATGTCGTAACGACCATCAATAAGCGGCTCGCCAGCAAGGGCAACTACTTCTACAGGCTGGGCAAAACCAGGGAGCGAAACGGGCTCGTGTGCAACTGCATACACGCCAAGCGGCAAGTTGTTTGCTTGATCTTCCGGAATGAGCGTGCCAACGAGTGCAGCAGCATCGCACAGTCGTGCGGCCAAGTTTGGCGCAGACCCGATGTAGTCCTGTCCTTCAAACAACATGGTGTCGCCAGTGGCGATGCCAATACGCAGCGTCAATGGGGCACAAGCGGTAACTGCATGTCGCTGAAGTTCCATTGCAAACGTGATGCCGTCGATTGCCTCTACTGCAACGGCCATCAAACCGTCACCCAGGTATTTGTCGATTCGGACGCCTTGGTGTGAACCCACGGCACGGGCGATGCCACGGAATTGGGCCAGCAACTGGGCGGCCGCACCGTCGCCGTAGCTCTCGGTGTAATTAGTAAAACCAGAGAGGTCAACGAAGATAAAGGTTCGGCCGAAGCGCATAGTGCCCATCAGCATAGGGGTGTGACGGATGTCTTGGGGGTCGGGTTCCCGTGCTGGTTGGGCTTGTAGGCAGCACTATCGTGCGCCTATGAGTTCGCGCTTCACCTATTCGCGCTGGGATGGCACGCAGCGGGGCTTCGAGGTGGATGCCGATTCGTTGCTCGACGAAATGACGGACGATCTTTTGTACCACGGGGATGTCAACAGCGCGCTTCGAAAGATGATGCAAGACGGCCTGCGAGATGCCAATGGCGAACGCATTGCAGGCATGCGCGAGTTAATGCAAAAACTTCGTGAGCAGCGCCAAGAGATACAGGAGCGCGGTGATTTGGGCGGTGTGTATTCGGAAATTGCCGACGCTCTCAACGACATTGTTGATGAAGAACGGCACGCAATCCAGAACTACACGGAACAGGCCGCAAATTCGGGAGACGAACGCCGAGCAGAGACGGCCAAGCAATCGGCAATGGACAGAAACTTCAGGCTTGATATGTTGCCCGACGACCTGGCGGGCAAGGTTTCGGAGCTGCAGCATTACGACTTTCAGTCGAAGGATACACAGCAGCGTTTTGAGCAATTAATGGAGAAATTGCGCGAACAATTGATGCAGCAGCACCTTGACCAGGTGTCCAGCGCAATGCAAAACATGTCTGCCGAGGACATGGCGCGAATGAAAGACATGATGGCGGCGCTGAACGAGATGCTCGAGCGGCGCAAAAATGGTGAAGATCCTCAGTTCGAGGAATTCATGAAAAAGTTTGGTGATTTCTTTCCAGAGAATCCGCAAAGCCTCGACGAGTTGTTGGAAGCAATGGCTCAACGAATGGCGCAGGCACAAGCCATGCTCAACTCGATGACGCCAGAGCAGCGTGCACAGTTGCAGCAACTCTCCGAACAGTTGCTTGAAGATATGGATCTGCGTTGGCAGATGGACCAACTCTCGCAAAATCTTCAGTCGATGTTCCCCCAGGCTGGGTGGCAGAAGAGCTACGACTTTTCGGGTCAAGAACCGATGGGTTTCCAGCAGGCGATGCAGTCGATGCAAGATTTGGCCGACCTCGACCAACTTGAGAATTTGATGAAAAATGCCAGTAATCCTGCGGTTTTGGCAGAGGCAGACATGGACAGGGTGCGGGATTTGCTGGGCGACGATGCGGCCAAATCGCTAGAAAAGCTGTCCCAATTATCGAAGATGATGCAGGACGCTGGGCTGATTGACCAGAAGGAGGGAAGGCTGCAATTGACCCCGCGCGCCATTCGTAAATTGGGCGCAAATGCATTAAGCGATTTGTTTGGCAAGTTGAACAAGGACATGTTGGGACAGCACAAGTTGGATGCAACTGGTGTCGGTCACGAACGTGCGAACGATACGAAGCCCTACGAATTTGGCGACCCGTTCCGTCTTGATTTGCACGGCACGTTGCGCAATGCACTTCGGCGCGGCGGGCCTGGGTTGCCAGTGAAACTGTTGCCAGATGATTTCGAAATTGAACGCACGGAGCATTCAACAAAATCCTCCACGGTGTTGATGCTCGACCTCTCCATGTCGATGCCAATGAGAGACAACTTTTTGCCTGCAAAAAAGGTGGCAATGGCCCTCCATCACCTCATTTCATCCCAATTTCCAAGGGATTATTTGGGGGTAGTGGGGTTCGGTGAAACCGCCCGCGAGTTGGCACCCGAACAGTTGCCGGAGGTGTCGTGGGATTTTGCATATGGAACAAACATGCATCACGCGTTCACGCTTGCTCGTCGAATGCTCGGACGACAGACCGGCACCAAACAAATCATCATGATCACTGACGGCGAGCCAACGGCACACGTGCTGCCCTCTGGCGAGGTTTTCTTCAATTACCCCCCAATTCGCGAAACAGTCGAGGCAACCTTGCGTGAAGTTATGCGCTGCACAAAGGATGAAATTCGCATCAATACGTTCATGTTGGACGCCGATAATGGGCTACGACGTTTTGTCGAACAGCTCACAAAAGTCAATAAAGGAAGGGCTTTTTTCACCTCCCCCGACACCTTGGGCGACTATGTGCTGGTGGATTTTCTGGAGCACAAACGAGAGATGTCTCGGGGTAGGCGACGAGCCTCGTAAGGCGTGTATTTGCAATTTCTCCGTATCTTTGCCACAATGACACCGTTGTAATTACCTCGGTGTAGGCGCGTGTTCGCGACTGGGTCCGAGGCTTTGGGAGGAAAACAGAGTGCAAGAAGATCACATCGCGTTGAGCGCAGATAGGGCATGGCAAGACCAGGCAAACTGCCTCGGTGTAGACCCCGACTTATTTTTCCCCGAGCGTGGTGCATCTACCCGTGAAGCAAAAGAAGTGTGCAAGGGCTGTGTTGTGCGCGAGGATTGCCTCGAATACGCACTCGCAAATGGCGAAAAATTCGGCATTTGGGGCGGTCTTTCCGAGCGCGAGCGACGTCGACTTCGACGCCAGCGTGCTCAGGCTACGCGCAGCATCGTTAGCGCTTAAATAGTTTTAAGCGCGCAACTTTCGGTTGCGTTCCGCAAGATTCCATTCGATAGTTGTTTCAGTGCTCAAGTCGAGCTGCGCCCAACGTTGCCGAGGAATTGCCGCAAGCGTGCGTGAAGGAACAAGCCCCACGAGTTCGGCTCGATCAATTTCTGCATATTGTGCAACCGCGTCGTAGACCTTGTCTGGCCCTGTTACTTCTGGCGCGATGAGGTTCATGCTTACCTGCACGCTCGAGCCAACTTGCAAGGCAAGTGTTCGCACCGATTCGCTCCGAATTTCAGCACATATTCGCTTGGCCACTTCCAGCGTTGAGCCCTTCAACCATAGGTTGTAGGCAATCAAAATCGGCCTTGCGCCAACACACATTGCGCCTGCAGTTGGGTGGGGGTTCGCCGGCCCGAAGTCTGGCAGCAAGTCGATGAACGCGTGTTTGCGGATGTACGGCAGAGTGCGCTCTGGTCCATAGAGAAAACACGGAACCCCCAATTCTTCAGATGCGAACGCAGCAAATTCGTTGCGCGCGAACATGGCTTCATCAAAGGTGCTGGGCTCGAGTGCAACAAAGGGAACAACATCCACAATGCCAACACGCGGATGAACTCCGGAGTGCGCAGAAATATCAAACATGGAGATGGCTTCACGAGCAAGAACACGGGAGGCATCAGTACCCGCAAGTGTGAACACGCTTCGGTTGTGGTCGGCATCGCTGTGCACGTTGAGCAGGTCGGGGCCGAGTTTTTCCCGCAGGGCATTCAGGCTCTCGGGGTTGCCACCTTCACTGATGTTTATGACGCATTCAAGCATCCGTCTTGCTTATCGCATTTCGGGGTCGCCGTGCTACCCTGAAGCCATGCCTTCAGGTTGGGAATGGATCGTCGTATTAGTTATCGCAGTTGCCTTGTTTGGCTCGCGTCTTCCAAAGATTGCTCGCAATCTTGGACAGGCACAGCAAGAGTTCAAGAAGGGTCAGTCGTCCGCAGGTAAGGACGAAACCCCGAAGAACGATACGCCCTCGGCGTAACTGGCAGTTTCGAGTAAGGGCTTCGCCGGCGTTAGCTGGCGGAAATTTTCACGCGCACGCCAAGCACTTCGGCAAGCAGCGAGCGACGCTCGTTGGCCGCAAATTCGTTCAGCTCGTTGTCCAACTTTTTCGACGTAGTAAACGAAATATTGAGATCAAGATCCGTTAGCGCCACGGACATCTTTTTGACCCGTCCGTCTTGCGTTCGGTCAAGCCCAACGGCAATGCGCAAGATTGCAGCCAATGCTCGGACGGTATGCTGGTCGGGCGAATCCAACGCCGCAAATTCCTTGTGTTCCAACTTCGGTAAGCCCTTGCGGTGATAGCGCGCAACCTGGGCAATCAGTTCGATTTCTCGGTCGCTGAGCCCCACCAATTCGGAATTACGGATGACATAATAGGAATGCAAATGGTGCTTCGAATGTGAGATGACCACACCAACATTTGCTAACAGTGCGCCTGCTTCAAGAAGGCGCTTGGTGGAAACATCGAGGCCCAGTTGCTGGTGCAACAGATCAAAAAGTTGGCCAGCAATTCGGGCAACGTGCTGCGAGTGTTCTGGTCGGTCGTCGCAGCGGTCGGCGAGCAGGCGCACACTGCGCATTGCCGCATCTACCTCGCTCGCCTCTGGGCCAAGCCCACGTCGTTGCAGTGTGTCGATCAGCAAACCTTCGCGAAGCGCATAATCGCTGTACATGAATGTTGAAATACCGAAAACGTCGGAGATCGCTTCAAGAATGATGGCGCCCGCAAGAATGATTTCGGAACGACTTTTGTCCAGATTGAACGCTTTTTGCCGCTCTTCAACCGTTGAGACACTGGCTAGTTGTTTGACGGTTTCAGAAATATCTTTGCCGCTAAACGTAAATCGGTTCATCGTTTTTGGGTCGGTATTGCCCGTGCGAGCGTGAATGAGTTTGGCAACCGTCTCTGCTGTGCCTGACGATGCAACTGCAATTTCGTGACCCATTTCAGCCATTTCCGACTGCAGCACCATCAACGTTGAACGAACGAAGGCACGACAGCTGCCAACGGCGCTGGGGTGCAATGCGGCAGTGCTAAAAAAGCGGTCGGTAAGTCGAACTGCGCCAAGTTTGAAACTGCGGGCAATCATCTCTTCGTCTTCGTTGCCAAGAACAATCTCGGTTGATCCACCGCCGATATCGCACAAAAACATCGTCTTTTCAGGTTCGCCTATGCCGTGCAGCGCGCCCAGATGAATAAGCCGAGCCTCTTCGACACCGGAAATCACTTCGATCTCTATGTCGGCCTCTTTTCGCGCCCGGCGCAGAAACTCCGACTTATTTTTTGCCTCGCGCACGGCACTCGTTGCTACTGCCCTGATTTCGGCACCGTGCGAGTCGGCAACTTGGCGCATCCTTGCAAGGCAAGCAATGCCGCGCTCAATTGCGTCGGCGTCGAGTTGTTTCATTTCTCCAGATCCGTGCCCGATGCGCACGGTTTCTTTCTCGCGGGCAATTACCTCAAAGCCGCCAACAACTGGCTTGGCAACCACCATATGGAAACTGTTTGTTCCGATGTCGAGTGCGGCAATGATGAGGTTGTCCGCGTCGTTTGCCACGGGGCGAGCCTAGTTGCCGACTTTGACGCACCTAGTCCGCAACGCGAAGTGCAATGCGACGACGCTTAGCAATACGGCGTCGCTCACGCTCTGAGCATCCACCCCAAACACCATGGTCAATATGTTCGGAGAGTGCATATTCGAGGCAGTCATTGACAACGGGGCACGAGGTACAAATTGCACGAGCCCTGTCGACACCGGCGCCATCAACAGGGAAGAAAACGGCGGGCGGGAAGTTACGGCAGTTGCCTTGACCCATCCATCGAGTTGAACGAATGTTGTTATCCATTGGGGTTAAACAAAACCGTATCGCACGGCGGTTGAAGGGGCAATTTTGATAGGTAAGAACTCGGTAAGTTCTGCCGATAGCCTTTACGGAATGTCAGAAACTGCAGCAATTGTCGAGCCTTCACGCGGCCATGCCCGCATTGTGTATCTAGGCCCAGCATCTCCTCATTGGGAGGTCTACAGCGAATTTGGTGACCCAAACCTGCTCGAAGAGTTCCGCGCCCGTGTGCTTGCGCGCTTGGTGCTGTTGCCCCGCAACGACCCGCAGTTTCGCCGCAATCAAGAACGCGTTAACCGTGATGCCGAGCGCGAGAGAATTACCGTCGAGTGGGAATTGGGTTGGGCAGCAGACGCCTAGAAACCCGCGCTGTATGAATGGCGAACCTCGCCAACATGACGAGCAAGTGAATCAATAATGACTTCTTGGCGACAACTACTTCGCCGCAACACGCCGGCATTGAGCGGTTCCTATGCTTCGGGTATCGATGCCCGATTGATTAACCGCGAACTGAGTTGGCTCGACTTCAACGAGCGAGTGTTGTCGTTGTCTGGTGACGTTGGCATCCCGCTTCTAGAACGTTGCAAGTTTTCTGCCATCTTCAGCAGCAACCTTGACGAGTTTTATCAAATTCGTGTTGCTGCGCTCAAGGATCAGATTGCTGCAGACGTTCAAACACCAACTCCGGATGGTCGCACACCCCAAGCCCAATTGCTTGCAATTGGTCGGCGCGTGCAACAGCTGGTCGACACGCAAGAAAGTACGTGGAACAGTGAACTTGTTCCCCAGTTGCGCCAGCACGGCATTGAAATAGTGAGTTGGGAAGACGCAAACCCCGAAGAGCGCGAATATTTGGCCGAGCAATTTGAGACCAGGATTTTCCCGGTGCTTACACCGCTTGCAGTAGACCCTGCGCATCCGTTTCCATACATCTCCAACCTTGCCCTCAACCTTGCCATCATCGCCAACGATCCGCGCACGCAGGAACGCCGTTTCGCTCGCGTCAAAATGCCGCAAAACTTCCCGCGCTTCATGTCGGTTCCCGGGTCCACTCGCTTTGTGTTGATTGAAGACGTGATTTCCGCAAATCTGGGTCGACTATTCCCAGGAATGAACATTGAACAGTGCTACACGTTCCGCGTCTCGCGCAATGCCGACTTGTCACTCGACGATGAAGACGCAGAAGATTTGTTGGCGGCGGTGGAGATGGAGCTTCGCCGTCGACGCTTCGGCAGGGCGGTGCGCCTAGAAGTTCCCGAGACAATCGATGCTGACATGTTGGCAATGCTGATCGACGAACTTGAACTTGATGCCACAGACGTGACACGTCACCGTGCGCCGATAGCACTCACTGCACTTTTCCAGATCGCCAATCTTGATTTGCCAGCACTTCGGTTTACGCCGTGGCCGCCGCTAGTGGCTGGTCGTTTGTCTGCCGCGCAAGAGGCGGGCAAGTCCATATTCAGTGTCATTCGCGAACGCCAGCTGCTGGTGCACCATCCGCACGAGTCGTTTTCTTCGTCGGTCGAGGCATTTGTCGAGCAGGCGGCACTCGACCCGCAGGTGCAGTCAATCAAAATGACGCTGTACCGCACATCTGGTGATTCATCCATCGCACGACATCTGATCAAAGCTGCCGAACTTGGCAAGCAGGTGGCCGTGGTGCTCGAGTTGAAAGCCCGTTTCGACGAAGCTCGCAACGTCAGCTGGGCAAAAGAACTTGAGTATGCGGGCGTGCACGTGACGTATGGGCTTGTGGGTTTGAAGACGCACTCGAAGTGTGTGCTTGTGGTGCGCAACGACCCAGACAAGATGCGTCGATACGTGCACATTGGTACGGGTAACTACAACTCGTCTACCGCTCGTTTGTACGAAGACATCGGGTTCTTTACGTGCGAGGATGCCATCGGTTCTGATGCCACCGAGTTGTTTAACTACCTCACCGGCTACGGACACGAGCCCAACTATCAAGTGCTGCTCGTCGCGCCGCACCAGTTACGAGATCGAATGATCGCACTCATCGAAAAGGAAGCAACGTTCGGTGGCGACGGTCGCATCACGATGAAGATGAACTCCATTTCCGACCCGGCGGTCATCGAGGCGCTGTACGCCGCAAGTGGCGCGGGGGTGCAGATTGACATTGTTGTTCGCGGTATCTGCTGCCTTCGAGCTGGGGTAGCGGGCATGTCCGAGAACATTCGTGTCCGATCAATTCTTGGCCGGTTCCTGGAGCATTCGCGTATCTACCGCTTCGAGCACGGGTTGTCGGATAACGAGCCACTTCACCTCATCGGCTCGGCCGACATGATGGGTCGCAATCTTGACGGCAGGGTCGAGGCCCTAGTGCCACTCACTCACCCCAAACATCGCATGTGGTTGGACACGGTGTTGGGCTTTTTAACCGACGATGAGGCCACCCACTTCAGACTCGGCTCGGACAACACATGGCATCGTGCCGGAAGCGCATCATTCGCTGTTGACGCCCAACAAAAACTGCATGAATGGGTAATGGCAACGCAAGTCCGCTAGTCGGGGCGGTGCAGTTCACTCGCCTGTAATCTACAGTTTGCTCTGTTGTAAGAGTTCAGTTATATGGTTATTGCTCGTCGACTCGACATGTGAAGGAAGTGCAAAATGGACGAATTAAGGAAAACCTTCCATCAAGAACTAGACGCTATTCGCGATGAAGTTGTTCGATTGGGTGCATCGGTTATTGAGGCAATCCCAAGGGCAACGGCCGTGTTGCTCACTGGCGACCTGGAAGGCGCCGACTATTTAGTGAAGGCAGACGATGAAATCGACTCGCGTTCAATCGAAATCGAAGATAAGTGTTTTCAGCAACTTGCGCTGCAGGCTCCTGTAGCTGGCGACTTGCGCCAGTTGGTAGCCATCATCAAGATTTCATCCGAGCTCGAACGATCGGCAGATCTTTGCGTCAACATCTGCAAAGCAGCACGGCGTATATATGGGCACGATATCGATCCAGTGCTTCGCGGCCTGATCAGCAAAATGAGCGAGCAAGCTCAGCAGTTGTACATTGCCGCCCTTGATGCTTTTGAAACCAACGATGCACCGAAAGCTGCTGCAATCGACGACATGGACTCGTTCCTTGATGGCCTCCACCGTCAGTTCATCCAGGAAATTTTCGAAAGCCATTCTCGCGAAAAAATAGACCTCCAGGTTGCAGTGCAATTGGCAGTGGTGGCCCGTTTCTACGAGCGCATCGGCGACCATGCGGTAAACGTTGGCGAACGTACCAACTTCCTGCTCACTGGTTGGGTTCCTGAAAGCAAGGGCGCCGCTCGGTTCAAGGCAAGTCAGACAGCGTCCGGCATCAACCCTCCAACCGAATCGCAGTAAGCAACGCGATGTCGGTCGGCTGGTTTTTCGCTGGCATTGCAGTTGCATCGATCGTTGCTTTTCTCATTGCCCGGAAAAAATCAGGAGTAGTAATTCAGGCAACATCGACCATTGCTCCTAACGATTCATTGACCGTGCACCCGCTTGCTTCGGCGATGGATGCGCTACCAATCGGAGTAGTGGTTGCGGTTGCATCGGCAGATCATCTGGTGAGAAATACCATCGCATCTGCCATGACCGGGGTTCGTCATGTAGACGTGCTTGTCGATCAAGCAGTCGAGGCGCTCCTTGCACAAACGTTTACTGATGGCAATCAGGAACGGTCATTGGAAGTTGCTGGGCCACCAACGAGGCATTTCTTAATCCGCACCAAACTTCTATCGGGCGGTGACGCGGTTGCGGTGATTGAAGACGTAACGCAAAAGGTTTTGATCGACACCGTTCGCACCGACTTTGTTGCAAACCTAAGCCATGAGTTAAAAACCCCAATCGGCGGCATTGCGGCACTCGGCGACACCATGACGAATGAGACCGACCCACTGGTTATCCAGCAATTGGCAGAACGAATCGTAAAAGAATCATTTCGAATGTCGGGCATTGTCGACGACTTGCTCAGCCTCTCGCGCATCGAATTTGGTAAGTCGGACGATTGGCAGCCGGTTGAGGTGGGTTCGGTTCTTCGTGAGGCGGTAGGCCAGTGCCAACACTTGGCGCAGCGCCATCATGTAGAAATCAAGCTCGAACTTGAAAACGGCGCAATGGTGTTTGGCGATCGCAGCCAATTAGTTTCAGCGCTTTCAAACCTCATTGAAAATGCAGTGAAGTACAGCGAGCCTGGCAAATTGGTTCGTGTTGAAACAAAGGAAGACACCGAGACGGTGGCGATCTCCGTTGCCGACCAAGGCATTGGCATTGCCCCTGCGGATCAGGAGCGAATCTTTGAGCGCTTCTTTCGCGTCGACCGCGCTCGTAGCAGAAGTACTGGTGGCACCGGGCTTGGGCTATCGATCGTGCGTCACGTTGTAGACAATCACGGCGGGAAGATATCTGTGCAATCGGAAGAAGGCAAGGGCGCCACTTTCACAGTGACGCTTCCAACCACCCCACAAGAAACACCAACCAATGAGGAGCATCATGAGCACACAGTCTGAGTTGCCAACAGTGTTCGTTGTCGAGGACGAGGAATCGTTTATTGAAGCCCTCGAAATTGGTTTGAAGCGCGAGGGTTTCAAGGTGCATGTAGCGCGCGATGGCGCCGAGGCGCTTTCCATGTTTGATGGCGTGAAACCCGACATCGTGCTGCTCGACGTGATGCTTCCAAAACTTTCTGGAACCGACGTATGTCGTGAATTGCGCAAGAAAAGCCAGGTTCCCATCATCATGGTTTCGGCAAAGGGCTCGGAAATTGACACCGTGGTGGGCCTTGAAGTGGGTGCCGATGATTACATCGTCAAACCGTACAGACTGCGAGAATTGGTGGCCCGCATTCGTGCAGCGTTGCGCCGCAGTTCGCTTACCCCAGCGGAAATTGACGAAGTGGGCTTCGGAACGGTTCGTATTGGCGATATCTCCATTGATCCAGAGCAGCATGTTGTCACGGTTCGCGGCACGGTAACAAAGTTGCCGCTGAAGGAATTTGAATTGTTGTATGTGCTGATTGCGAACGCTGGTCGAGTCATGACGCGCGAGACGCTGATCGACCGCGTGTGGGGCACCGACTACTACGGCGATACGAAAACTCTCGACGTGCATATCAAGCGTCTGCGTTCCAAAATCGAGGCCGACCCTGCAAACCCAAGTCAGGTTGTCACTATCCGTGGTCTTGGCTACAAATATGAGAAAGTAGTTGCATAGCAACTTCGTCCACTCAGAGCGGCCTTGCGCCGATTAGCCCGCTTTCCAAACTTGCGCGGGTGCACGGTGCAATTGTTGCCGGCGAGGCTGCGTTGGCAGTCTCCCTCGCCGATTCGCTTTTTTTATCGGTAAGCCCAGACGCAGCACGCAGCAAAGTGTTGCTCTTCCTTATCTTTAGTTTCACCCCATTCATTGTGCTGTCTGGGCTTATCGGGCCATTTCTCGACAAAGTTCCTGGCGGGCGTCGGTTAACAGTCGTTGGCGTTGCGGTGCTGCGCGCGATCGTGGTGCTGATGATGATCCGTTGGTTCGACTCATTGGTGTTATTTCCGCTTGCGTTTGCCTCGTTGGTGTTGGCCAAGGTGTACGCAGTTTCTCGGTCGGCAATGATGCCGATGGTGGTGCGCAGCGACAACGAACTGATGGCGGCAAACGGCCGCATTGGTCGCTTAACCGGCATCATGGGTTTTGTTGCCGGTGTCCCAGCCGCGCTTCTTCACCTCATCGATTCGAGAGTTTCGCTTGGCGCATCTGCTTTCGCGTTTTTGATCGCAGCGGTATTGGCGTTCACCATGCTGCCGCGCACTGCTGCAGCGCCCAACCGTGCCACCTCCTTAGAGGAAGAGGAGTTGCATCGACCAGCAATTACTCGTGCCCGGTTTGCCATTGGTTCGCTTCGCGTCACCAGTGGTTTCATGTTGCTGCACCTGGCGTTCTGGCTACGCGACCAAAAGGCAGGAACGGCGTGGTTTGGCTTGGCACTTGCGGTTGGGTCGGCAAGCACACTGGTAGCCAACTCGCTTGGTTCGCTCATTAAGCGCATGAAATTAAGCGAGCACTCCGTGTTGGTTGGTTCACTTGGCATCGTTGCGCTTGTCGGCTGGGTCGCCGCGTATTTCGGAAATATAACTGCGGGCATTGTGCTCGTTGGCGTAGTTAACGGGTTTGGTGCAACAGGCAAGCTGGCTTTCGACTCGATCGTGCAGTCAAATGCGCCCGACGCAAATAGATCTCGTGCATTTGCAAGGTACGAGACGCGAAATCAATTGGCTCAGGTTGCCGGCGGCCTTGTTGCAGTTGTTCTTCTTCCCAGCGGCGCGGTTGGTTTTGTGATGGTTGGCATTTACGCATCGCTTGCCTGCGCGTATTACTTCTACAAGTACTAGTTGTCCTGCACGTCGATGCGGGCCAGCCAAAGGCCGGGCGCATCAAGTTCGTTTGGAGTAGGAAGGTTGCCTTCACGCGAGAACATTTGGGCCAGCCCTTCCGCTCCTGCTCGTTCAACGATCCCAGAGGCAAATGAGTGACCCCTTTGTATTTGTTGGCGAGTGAGACGTAAACCAAGCAATTGCTCGACGAACGAATCGTGAGGAGATGCCTCAACGCGTCGTCTGCGGACTGCCTCGCTGATCTGTGGGCCGCCACCGAGTAGTGCATTCGTGGTGACGTCAACGCTGTAGTCGATGAAACCAATGATCGCTGCAATGATTGCGTCTAATACGGGTGCTTGCGCTTCTTGTTTCGACGATCGAACTGCGCCAAGAATGATTGTCGGGTCGGTAAAGAATTTTTGCATCATTGACATTGGGTCTGTCGTGCCCAGATCGAGCGTTGTGAGTCGCTCCATGAGTGCGTTGGGATTTGGTGTGAAACCGGCGATGTAATGACTGATGGCTGCCGTTACGGCCCGCCGAATGTGTGGAACCCCAAGCACTGCGTGCGAGGTGAGTTCGTGAGCAAGCACCCACATGCGCATGTCGCTGATGGGGAGGCTCCAGTCGAGAGCAAATTGGTCGATGTTTGAAGAGACAATCAGCACTTGGTTGTGCGGCTCGCGCGGCAATGGAAGGTCGTACTGGCCAAATGTGCTGAGCGCTAGTTGCCCGATCATTGAACCAACCGACATGCCCATCATCGCGGGCGCCATCATTTTGTTCAGCGACGACATCATGTTGCTCATCTGATCGTCGGCAGATTCGAGTGCGCTGTCCGGAAGAATCGGCGATCCGCTGAGCGAGGTGGCCAATTCGTTGAACAACGGTTTGTAGGAGTCGAGTGTGTGGTGCGCCCACATGGATCTGTTGACAACGACGATGTTGGGAACCGAGCCATGTTCGGCCGTGGCCAGGCCAGTTTGATTGCGAACATGCATGTCGGCAATGACCGCCAATTGCTCGATTGCAACTCTTGAGGCTGGGTCGACATTGGGTTCGGAGTTGGTGCCACTTGTGGCCGTCATCATTGCCGTTTGGCGAGCAACGTCCCATTGCAGGGGACCCTGCGATGACATGGCCTTGGCTAAGTCGCCAAAAAACGGCATTCCAGAAAATGGAAGGTCGTCAGGATTGTTCGACATCGGATTCAAGCCTATGTAGTTCCTGGACAATTGTTTCGGTGGGCACGATCCAATGAGCACCGTTGTAATTAACACAGATGCCGATCATGTTGCCAAGATCGTCAACCACAACTCCTGGCCTGATAGGTCGTCCCAAATTGTTTACGGGCCACATGTCGTCTGGTTGGCGTGGCATGCCGCTCGAAATGCCGATGGTGATCGATAGTGCCTGCCTGTCGTTCATTAACCACGCATGATCGCCTGTTGTGGCACTGACAATGGTTGACGGCACTGGCAGGTTGTCGTCGATTGGAATAAAACGATGCGAAACCGAATCGACCGCGTGCAACCAGGCCAGGCCGTGGGCGGTGTCGATTTCTACCACCCTCGCAAGCAGGTCCAACCCATCGTCGGTGATGATGTGCAGCTCGGTGCCCACTTGTAAGTCGCTCGCACCTGCAACGAAATACCCAGACTCTGAGATGGCGAGCACTGGCGTTATTCGACCGCTGATCCGCGCAGTTCTTGGCATCGCGGCCAGTGGGCGTGGTTGGTTCGTTGCGGCATTTTGGGCTGTGAGTCGAGATACTGGCAGCTGCGATGCCGGCGTCACCACCCGCAATATGGCTACCGATAAACCAACACTGATGATTGCGGTGGAAAACACGATTCCTCGGACGACCGAGCGCCCGATGCCGTAAGTAACTGGCGGTTCGACAACGTCAGAAAGTTCACTTGGGTGACGCCAATCGCGATCGTAGGGAGGAAGCGGGGCGTTGAAATAATTTCCCGTCCCCTCTTCGCCGCGTTCGTCGTCGTTCATCACCTGCCAAAGGATAGTTAGCCCTTGTTCACAAAGGTCATCGGCCACCTCGGGTACGCTGAAGTCGTGACACTTCGCCGCCTCATTGACAATGGCGACACGCTGTTGGAGTTGACGACCGAACCACTCAGCGTGGATCAAACCTACAACTGGTCTGTTTTGCCTAGTTGCGGTGCGGTCGTGGTTTTCTCGGGCACCGTTCGCGACCACTCCGACGGCCGAGCCGGGGTCGAGACACTGGCCTACGAGGCCTACGAAGAAGAAGTGTTGCCAAAGTGCCAACTGATTACCGAAGAGATGCGTAGGCAGTGGCCGACGCTTGGACGAATCGCACTCATTCACCGTTTGGGTGAACTTCAACTTGGCGAATCGTCGGTGTTGGTTGTGGTGTCGTCGCCGCATCGTCCCGAAGCATTCGAAGCAGCGCGCTACGGCATTGATGCGCTGAAGGCAACAGTTCCAATTTGGAAACGCGAGACATGGAGTGATGGCGCCGATTGGGCCGCTTCCGCACAACATGTCACCACGCTCGATGCGCTGAATGAATCGAGAGCGAAATGATTTTTGCAATGAGCGCGACTGCAATGTTGTTCGCAGCAATTTCTGTTGTATCGGCATTGACGCTTGCATATCTGATGTACCAAGAAGGGCGTCGTGCCAATAAAAGCAATGGGATGGTTGCGTTTCATCGCCACTTGGATGCGTTATCTGATGATTCTCGCGCTTATTTGCGACAGCAATTAAACGACTCGCGTGAACGGCAAAAAAGGGGTTAAGCAACCATGGCACGCGACTTAGCAATCGACTTGGGAACGGCAAACACCCTGGTGTACATGCAGGGTAAGGGAATTGTGATCAACGAGCCTTCGGTGATTGCGGTCAATCGCCGCACGGGCGAGGTGCTGGCTACCGGCCACGAGGCGTGGGGCATGATTGGCCGCACGCCTGGCTACATCGTTGCAGTGCGGCCGCTTCGCGGTGGAGCAATCACCGACTTTGAAATCACCGAGAAGATGATTCGGCTCTTGCTGCAGCGCGCAGGAGTTTCGCGTTTCTCGCGACCAAAGGTGTTGATCTGCGTTCCATCGGCAATTACGGAAGTGGAGCGCCGTGCGGTCACGGATGCAACACGTCGTGCCGGCGCCGCAGATGCGCAGTTGCTCGAGCAGCCAATGGCCGCTGCAATTGGTGCTGACCTCGACATCAACGAACCCGTCGGCAACATGGTTATCGACATCGGCGGCGGTACCACCGAAACGGCGGTGATCAGTCTCGGCGGCATTGTTGCGCTCGAGGCAGTGCGCGTTGGAAGTTTTGATATTGACGCTGCAATTCAGTCGCACGTTCGTCGCGAACATGGTTTGGCAATTGGTGAGCGAACAGCAGAGGAAATCAAAATCAGTATCGGCAGCGCAATTGCAACCGCCGAAGACCGGGACGCCGAAGTACGCGGGCGCGATTTGGTTTCCGGCCTTCCCAAAACGGTGGTTCTCACGTCGCAGGAAATCCGCGATGCAATTGAAGATGTGGTGTCGCAGATGGTTGCATCGGTTATTCGTTGCTTGGCCGTGGCCCCACCGGAACTGTCGCAGGACTTTCTTACGCGGGGTATGTACCTGGTTGGCGGCGGTTCAATGCTTCGCGGCCTTGCCCAACGCATCGAACGCGATACAAAAGTTCCCGTGAACATGTCCAATCAACCACTCGAAGCCGTTGTGCTTGGTGCTGGTCACTGTGTCGAAAACTTCTCGGCATTACGCGGCATGTTCATGGATGCGCGCCGCTAGCAATTACTTGCTGATGAGGCGTGTAAGCCCTTCTTGCACAACAGTGACTGCAAGTGTTCCGTCTTGTGTGAATATGTGACCCTCTGCCAGCCCGCGAGAGTTGGACGTGGAGAGCGATGCTTGCTGATACATCAACCAGTTGTCTGCTCGGAATGGACGATGGAACCACATGGCGTGATCAAGGCTTGCCATCATCACCGAACCATCCATCCAGTTGAGTCCGTGCGGCAACAACGCGGTATCTAGCAAAGACATATCGCTTGCGTAGGTAACGATGCATGCATGCAGCACAGGGTCGTCGGGCAGTGTTCCATCTGCGCGAATCCACACTCGTTGGCCTGGAAGCTTGTTGCCGCGGCGAGCGATTGGGTCGCCATCGGCATATCGCTGATCTATGGGTCGTGGCCGGTCGTACCAATCGCCAAGTTTGTCTTTGTATGGAGCCATGCGAGTCTTGAAGTCGGGCAGTGTCTCTGGTGCGGGAACATCCATATTCATAGCGATTTGATGCTCCAACCCAGATTCGTTTTTCTGAAAACTGGCCTGCAAGTTGAAAATTGGTTTGCCGTGTTGAATGGCAACTACGCGCCGCGTGGAGAAACTCTTGCCGTCTCGCAGGCGATCCACCTCGTACAAAATAGGAACGCCGGGGTCGCCCGAACGAAGAAAGTATGCATGAAGCGAATGAACAAGTCTGTCTGGTTCGTCAATTGTTCGTGAAGCAGCAACGAGGGCTTGTCCTGCCACTTGTCCGCCGAAAACCCGCTGGCGGTCTTCGTCTGGAGATTGACCGCGGAAGGTATTGACCTCGATGGTTTCGAGGTCGAGCAGTGTGATGAGGTCTTCGAGAGGGGTAGGCACCTCTCTATGTTGCCACTGTTCGGCAGAAGTTTCACCTGCGCTAGCGTGAAATATATGTCAAATGCCCGATCAAACACATTTCCAAAAGGTTTCACTTGGGGAACAGCCACTGCGGCCCACCAAGTTGAAGGTGGCAACTGGAATAACGACTGGTGGGATTGGGAACATCGACCAAACACGGTGTGTAAAGAACCCAGCGGCGACACGTGTGATCACTACAACTTGTTTCCTCAAGACATCGAGATGCTTGCAAAATTGGGTTTTGATAACTATCGATTTAGTGTTGAATGGAGTCGCATTGAGCCGGAAGACGGCGAATTTTCGCAAGCCGAACTTAATCATTATCGCGCAGTAATTGAAGCCTGCCGGGCTAACAACATCACGCCGGTAGTGACGTTGCATCACTTCACCACACCTCGTTGGGTTGCCGCGATGGGTGGTTGGACAAACGACGCAACAGCCGATTTGTTTGCCCGGTTCTCGGAGAAAGTGGCCAAGTCGATTGGGCAAGATGTTGGCAAATGGTGCACGATCAACGAACCAAACATGGTTGCAACAATCGGATACCTGTTGGGTGAGTTTCCTCCCGGCACCAAATCCCGCGAAGCGCGTCGTAAGGCAAACGATGTTTTTTGCCGCGCACACGAGAAGTCGCGCGATGCGGTTAAATCGGTGTCAAATGCGCCACTTGGCATCACTCTTGCAATGCAGGAATACACCATCAATGTTGAAGACGACTCGCACCGCAGTGCAGCCGAAGCAATGCGCAATCAGGCATGGGATGGGCTTGAGGATTGCTTCCTTGAAGTTGCAAAGGGAGACGACTATTTCGGCGTGCAGACATACACGCGCGAGCGGTTTGATCAGAATGGCCGAATTAAGCCAGACGCGGACATGCGCAAGACCATCATGGGTTACGAATTTCGGCCCCAGGCACTAGAGGCATGCATTCGTAGGGCATGGGACAAGACGGGCAACGTGCCCATCATCGTCACAGAAAATGGAATTGCTACGAGCGACGACAACGAACGAATCGAATACGTGCACGGTGCGCTCGAGGGTGTGCTCACTTGTATTGCCGATGGCATTGATATTCGCGGCTACACCTACTGGAGCCTGATGGACAACTTCGAATGGACGTATGGCTACGGCCCAACATTCGGTCTGGTTGCGTGCGACTGGAAAACACAAAAGCGAACACCACGCCCAAGTGCGCATTGGCTGGGTGGCATTGCCAAGTCGAACACGCTTGCACCGCGGCCCGCATAACCGTGCTTGACGCAACGTTGCGAGCGGTTGCGCTCGCAACAACTGGTTTCATGCCAGAAGACGAAGGTGACGCGCTGTTCGCCGCCGCGATGTTGGCTGGCACTGCCTGCCCTGGGTTACCAATGGTTGAAATCGGTTCGTACTGCGGCCGGAGCACGGTGTGGTTTGGTGCGGCTGCGCGTGCGTGTAACACGGTGTTGCACGCGGTCGATCATCATGTTGGGTCGGAAGAGAACCAACCGGGTTGGGAGTGGCACGATGCGTCGCTTGTCGACCCGTCAACTGGCCGGATAAACACCTTGCCGCACTTCGAACAAACCATGCGATTGGCTGGGTTGACGCAATCCGTGCTTGCAATCGTTGGCAATTCGCCAGAAATTGCTGCGGCTTGGAAAGAGCCGATCGCGATGTGCTTTATCGACGGCGGGCACGGCAGGGAAGTTGCACGCAACGACTACCTCTCCTGGACGCTGCATATTGCTATAGGCGGAATTCTGGCAATACACGATGTGTTCACAGACCCAGCATTGGGCGGGCAAGCACCGTTTGAGGAGATTTACTTGCCGGCAATTGCTAGTGGCAAGTTTGTTGATGTGAGCGCAACGGGCTCGCTTCGCGTATTGAAGCGCGTTTAGTCGAACACGGTCGAGCGCGTGAACAGCGTGCTCGCTGGTGTTGCCTGAGCAATTGCATCTGCCGCAAGGATGACAGCGGCACCCGTGTATGCGCTGCACTCATCGGCAGGAAACACAATGCGGTTCGGGTAAGCAATGCCGGTGAAGTATGCCCCAGATTCGGTGCGGTGTGCGTGCGTCCAAGTCAGTAGCTCTTTTGCTTTATCGACGTCGCCAGTTGCACTGTGGGCAAGCGAACACTCTGCAGTTTCCGCTGCGGTCACCCAGTCTTCGTCGTTGACGCAGCGCACGCCCCTGCCGTCGATAACGAATTCGACCCACTGCGAAAGTAGTCGAGTTTTGGCGTCGGTGCCAGTCAGCGAGCCGGTGAGCACGGGGTAGTACCAGTCCATCGCCCAACGTTGTTTGGGTTCGAACAAACTTTGATCGGTGTTGATGATGTGGTCGATGACGTCTGCTGCTGCTCGCCACTCTGGCTGCGGGTCGTTGACAAGGGCACCAATATTTGCGCCGCAATGCAACGCATGGCGAATGGAGGATGAACCTGTGAGCAACGCATAATTCCATGGAGTTGCATCGATTTCGCGCGCCCACACGATGGCGCCGTCTTCGCGGCGCATACTGAGCACCCAGTTCAATGCTTTTTTAACTGTCGGCCACATGCTGCGAACGAATGCCTCGTCGTTTGTGCTGAGCCAGTGATGCCAAACGCCAGTGCCGATATATGCGCACACGTTGGTATCTAGTTTTGGGTCTTCAAGGGTGAGGTCTGGTTTGAAATAGTTGTGCCAGCTTCCATCTGCGCGCTGCACACTTGTTAGCCATTCGTAGGCTTTGCGAGCCTCTGCGTGCATACCCATGACGTCGAGCGCCATGGCGGTTTCAACGTGGTTCCATGGGTCGCAATGTCCGTCTTTAAACCATGGGATCATGCCGTTAGGAAGCTGTAACGCTGCAATGCTTCGCGCGGTGGCAAGCAACTCGTCGTGAGTAATCACGCCAACAAGGTTGTCGTTTTGAGTACCAAGCATCATGCGGCGCCCGATGGTTTTTTGGAATAGACGATGAAACTCTTACCAAGAACCGGAGCAAGTATTTTCTCGAGTACGCGAGTGAGGGCTGGTGACGAAACAATGTCCCATTCCAGAAACTTCTTGTACGCATTAACCAGGCGGTGGTCTTCTTTGGCTGGGCCAACTGCACAACGCAGCCACCAATACGGTGAATGCAAGCCGTGTGATCGATGTTGGCCCAATACGTTGAGGCCGGCAGCGCGCAGTTTTGCCTTCAGTTCGGTGCCGCTGTAGATGCGCACATGGCCGCCCACAACGTGCGGTGCGTGGTACTCGTCGGACAACATCCAGTTGATCTTTTCTGGAAACCAAGACGGAACCGTTGCTGCCAAAACACCGCCCGGCTTAAGCACGCGCGAGAGTTCGTGCAGCGCAGCAACATCATCTTGGATGTGCTCCAGCACTTCAGAAGTGATGATGCAATCGAATGAATTGTCGGGAAACGGAAGGCGCGTGGCATCGCCACGAAGCACGCCAACAAAGTTGTTCTCCCTGATTTCCCCCGCCTCAAACATTGCTGCAAACGTTGCTCGGGTAACCAACACTTCTTCTTGTGCGTAGTCGAGCGCAACAACATGTGCGCCGCGGCGTGCCGCTTCAAATGCATGGCGCCCAAAACCAGCACCGGCATCCAAAAACATTGTGCCGGGGCCAATTGGCAGTCGATCAAATTGAACGGTGAGCACGGCTACTTGGCGTCCCTGCGTCGAAGTTTTTCTACGTTGTGCGGCATGGCAAGCACTTCACGGTATTGGTCGACAGTGAGCGAAGCGCAGTGTCGCCAGCTCCAGCGTTCAACCACTCGTTGCCGTCCTGCGGCACCAATTCGGTTGCGAAGTTCTGCGTTGTCAAGGCCGCGTCTGATGGCTGCGGCGAGGCCGATTGCATCACCAGGTTCGCAGGACAAAACGGTGTCATTGTCGGCCCCAGTTACTTCGGGCAATGCGCCACCGGTAGTGGCAACAAGACAGGTGCCGGTTGCCATTGCTTCGATAGCGGGAAGGCTGAAGCCCTCGTACAAACTTGGAACAACTGCTAATTCTGCTTCCGCATACAACTCGACAATTCGTTCATCGGTAACGCCCGATACGTGCGTGATGCAATCGCTCAGCCCAAGCTTGGTGATCAAATCCGCGTTTGCACCTTCGCGCGGCCGACCAATGATGGTGAGGTGAATGTCTCGTTCGGTTCGTAATACTGCGAGCGCCTCAAGCAGGTACGACAAGCCCTTCAACGCGACGTCAGCCGAAGCGGTGGTAATCAGGTGGCCGGGTTTACGTTGAACGTGGGGAATTGGCGCAAACAAATCGGGGTCGACTCCCACAGGAACGAGGCGCATGCGATCGAGCGAAACTTTCATGTCGGTGTGAATGTCGGCAATCGAGTTTTCGCTGACTACAACGACGCGCGGCATCTTGCTTGCAACTTTGCCCTGCATGTTGACGAATGAATACCAGCGGCGAATACCCTCGCGCTTCCACAAGGTTGCCGTGTGCTCCATCTCCAGTTTGCGATCTTTGGTGATGGGGTGATGAAGCGTCACGATGGTGGGTATCAATTTCTCGATCTTCAAAATTCCGTAACCCAAGCATTGATTGTCGTGCACCAAGTCGAAATCGTTAATTCGTTCTTTCAACGCACGATGAGCGCGGATGCTGAACGCGCGTGGTTCGCCAAATGTTCCCTTTAAGAACTGTGCCGTCTCGACAAAGCTCGGCCAATCCTTGATTTCCCAATATGCAGGGAAGCGACCTGGGTATTGGTCGTTGAAAATGTCGAGGCTCGGCATTTTGTGTAAGGCAATGCGCGGGTCGAGAACTGGATATGGCTGCCCGCCAAACACTTCGACATGATGACCGAGGTCTGCCAAAGCCTTGGTGAGATGGCGGGTGTAGACGCCTTGGCCGCCAACATGGGGTTTGCCACGATACGTGAGGTATGCAATGCGCAGTGGTCCGTTGGGGTCGAACGGCCGCTGCATAACTCGTTCACTCTACCTGTCGGTAACCAGCCACAGTCAGGCGAAACCAGCGCGAAAGGGATTGCCCTTGAGCAATCACCGTTGGGCAGGTATTTATAGCGTTGGGCGGCCCCGACTGCGGCTCGACACAAGTTGCGTGAACGGGTTTGTCGTAGATCACCCAATGGCTGCAGTCGCTTGCAAGTGAAAGTTGAATGCCGTCACTGAACGACAGCACGGGGGAGATCGATTCCGAAACAAAACAGTCGTCAGTTATTCCTTCGTGAGTAAAAGCAAAAGATGTGTGGATGCTTTCGGTCGTAGTGATTCCCTGATCGTCTCGTAACAGCATCTGCGCAAACGGCGCATCAACTGCAATCGGTTTGACAAACCAAGGGTGCCATCCCACTTGGATTGGCATGTCCTCACGTTCGGCAAATGCTGTGAGCGTGAGTAAGACACTGTTTTCTGAAACAACTATGCGGTGTTCAATGCGCCCGCCAAGTGGCCAGCGTTGATCAAACTCAGTACGCAGCACCGCATGCGTGTCGGTATGTTCTTCAACCAGCCACTTTGTGTCGAGCACGGTGCCGTGCAACGAGTGAGGTGGTTCGTTGATTGGAAGTTGATATGACGAATTGTTGTGCGTGAAAGTTCCATTGCGCACCCGACCGGCCCACGGAGACATTGGGTAGCAACCCCATTCCCGCGGGTTGGCTTGTGCTGTTTGCTGAACGAGCAATTCGTGATTGCCTATTTGCAGCGACGAGAGCCGACCACCATGTAGCGCATCAACACCAACAGAGATGTAGCCGTTACGTAAACGAGTTACATCGACCACGATCGCCGCCGCCGAGCAACCCACAGCAGTGAAGCAACGAGTGCCGTTAACAAGATGATGATTGGCTGATCGCCAAGTTGCGAATACAACGTGGAGCCGGTTCGTTGGGGAACGTCGCGAATGGCTACGCGCTGTTCACTCACTGCTGTTCGTTCAAACACTGCGCCATTGGGCGAAACAAATGCAGAGAAGCCAGTTGGTGAAACTTGCACCAACCAGCGCCCTGTCTCTACCGCGCGAAGGCGTGAAGATGCGATTTGTTGCGACTGCAGCACGGTGCCGGTGTAGCTGGATCCATTTGTGGGGTTCACAAGCATCGACCCACCGGCGTCGATGCCTTCGTTGGCGCGACCAGAAAAGAACACTTCCCACGAGATGGCTACGCCAATTTTGGTGTCTGCAACTTGCAGCGATGCAATGTTTGTGCCTGCTTGCGCATCGCGCGGGATGCGATCGACAGGCGCTCCAAGCCATTCAAGCACTCCGCGAAGCGGAACAAATTCGCCAAATGGAACACGACGCACTTTGTCGTACCGATCGCCAAGTGTTCCATCTTGGTTGACAACGATTTGGGCGTTAGTAAAAAAACGGGCATCCACATCTTCGGTGATTCCAACAACAAACGGTGCGTTTAGCCGCTTCGCCTCGGCGGCTATTTCTTCGCGTTCAAGGCTCTCATAAAAACTGTCGACATCGATGACGTTTTCTGGCCACACCACCATGTCCACTTGCTCTGCATCATCGATGAGCCGAGTGGCCGCAAGATGGCGCTCTACGACATCGCGGCTGTTTGTGGAAATAGCGAGTGTGCCCTGAGGGCCGCCACCTTGAACAAACGCAATGCGCAGCGACTTGTCTGTATCTGTTCCATTTGGGGCGTATGCGCCAATTGCAACGAGAGCAATCAACGAAGCAATTGCAATGGGCACATGTCGTCGAGCAGTTGCAAATGGCCAACGAGCAGCAATGAAACCAACCTGCCACACCACATACGAAAGTAGCAATGGCCCACCAATGCGCGACAGGCCGACAAATGGCGAACTTGCCTGTGCAACAGCGAGCGACGCAAGTGGCACTCCGCCGAAGGGAAATGAAAAGCGCAAGGCCTCGGCAAGGGTGTGTGCGAGTGGCCCAGTCAGTGTGGGGTGTTCGCTACGCGATGTGATGAATGCGGCGACACCATGAAACATTGCGAACAACAACACCGCAATCAGATATCCGGGAGGAGTAAGAAACCACATCCAGCCCATGCCAGGAGCAAACCAACCAATGGCAAAGATCATGCCCAAAACAAATTGCGTGCGTGGACGTTGTGGAGCACCGCGAGAAATCAATGCGAAGAGCGCAATGCCTAAGTACGAAAGAGGCCACCACCCCCACGGCGGCAGGCTAAATGCGGTGAGTGCCCCCGCGCCAAGGACAGCCCACAATCGCCATCGCTGCGTTGGCGAAGAACTGCTCATGAACCCAGTGCGCTCAGTGTTTGAGATGCAGCGCGCTGCGCGCTTGCAATACAAGCGGGAACACCAATGCCACGGTAGCTTGCGCCTGCAATGGCAATTCCTGGTGCCACTGCGCCAAGGGATCGTTCGAGCCAGTCGATGCGTTCCGAATGGCCTGGCCGATATTGCGGGAACGATTCGACCCAGCGCGTTAAACGAACATGTGTGGGTTGAATGTCAATGCCTAGGTGCCATTGCAAATCGGCAAGTGCGAGTGCGAGTAGGCGTTCGTCGTCGAGGTGATGCATTGGCATACCGTCGCGGCCAAGCGACACACGAAGAATCATGTCGTTGTCTTTTATTTGCCAATGCGCCCATTTGTTTGAGCCAAACGAAACCGCAGTAACCGCCGTTTGCATTGGCTTGGGAATCAGATAACCGGTGCCAGTGAGATGCTCCGGCCACTGCGAGCGAGGCACAGTGAGTGCAATCATGACAACGGATGCATGTTCAACATGAGCGAACTGCGCCGCGATGTCGGCGTCGAGAGTTTGCATGAAGGGTGCTGTGTGTTTTGCCGGAGCAGCAAGAACAATTGCGTCTGCATCAACAGAGTTTGCTCCGCAATTAAGCCGATAAGCCCTTCCATTGCGACTGATCTCGTTTACTGGCGACGAAAGCAATACGGTGCATCCGCGCTCCACGATGCTGTGGTGCACGGCGCTTGTCAGTGCGCTCATGCCGCCAATCGGTGTAGCAAATACTGGGCCGCCTTCGGTGCGACGTTGGATTGCGCGGTGCGAAGCGCGCGTCAGGCTGCCGCGTTGCATCAGCAGTTCGGCCACTTGTGGCATGCCTTGAACGCTGAAGTGGTCGGTGTCGGTGGCGTAGATGCTTCCAACAAGTGGGTCGACTAGCCGCTCCAGAACTTGAGCCCCAAACCGCGATCGAATTGCTTTACCCATGTTGTCGTGGCCTCGGCCAACTGGGCCCGGTATCAGCTGCTCAATGGATGCTCGCAACTTGCCCGATACCGACAGCACCGGTGTTTGCCAAATAGATGACAACGATCCGGGAACGCCCAACACCATGTTGTGCGGAATTGGGTGCATGCCGTTGCTCCAGATGTAGGCATGCGAGCGGGCAGGCGAGGTGAGTTGCTGGTCGAGACCCACATCTGCGGCTAGCGACATCGCTGCAGGAGTGCGTGTGAGAAATGCATCGGCCGATTCGTCAACCGAGTGGAGGCCGGCGAAGGGCGAGGCATGAATGACGCCACCAACACGATCGTTGGATTCGACAATGGTGACGCGAGGTGGGTTGGGTTGTTTCAGTAAATGATGCGCTGCTGCTAAACCGGCGATCCCCGCACCAACGACGACAACATGTTTGTCGCCGAAGTGAACCGCGTTAGTGCTCATGTTGCTGGTTAGTGCTGTTGTGCTGCTAAGACCACGCGCTGCGCAAGTGCGGCCATCACCTCTGCGTCATCATTAACGCAAGCAGTTCGGGCAAATGCAAGGCCAAGTTCGTCGGCAAGGTGCTGCGCCTCGATATCCAGGTCGTACAACACTTCGAGGTGATCGGCAACGAAACCACATGCACTCACAACAACGCCATCCGCACTCTTTGTATCGGCGATTTCGTGCAGCACTGCCAAAATGTCTGGGCCAATCCATGGCTCTGGGGTGCGGCCGGCCGATTGCCACGCAATGCCCCAGTCGGCACCTTCGCTTATGTTCAATTGTTTTGAAACGGCGGTTGCAGTTGCATGCAGTTCTTGTGGGTATGGGTCGCCACCATCGATAATGCGCTGGGGCAGAGAGTGTGCAGTGAATAGCACACGAGTTCGTGCAGGCATATTCGAGCGTTTCTTTTCCATGTCGTGAGCAATGAAACGAATGAACGCTGGCTCGATTGCCCAGGAGTCGATGCCGATCACGTTGATGCCGTGCGGCAACGCGGCTTCTGTGGCGCGGCCCACGTATTGACCAATGGAGTACGACGAATAGTGGGGTGCAAGCACCAAAGCGATAATGGTGGTGAAACCCTGCTGAGCCAAATCGTTCACCGACTCTTCAATCATCGGGTGTGCATGCTTCAGGCCAAGTTGAACATGAAATTTGTCGGGGGAGATGGTGTCTAGCGCATGTTGCAACGCGTCACGTTGTGCTTCGGTTCGCGCAGCAAGTGGTGAAATTCCTCCGATTGCGTCGTAACGCGCGGTGAGATCGGCAAGTTGTTCTGGTGTTGGCACGCGGCCTCGACGAATATCGGTGTAGTAGGGCAAAATCTCTTCGGTGTTGCGCGGAGTGCCGTAGGCCATCAAGAGGACTGCTGTTTTGTTGTTCGTCATTGCGCTGTTCTTTCATGAACGTGGTGGACTATTGCTGCTAATACTTCTGGGTTCGTTGCGGGTTGAACACCGTGACCCAAGTTGAAAATGTGCGCTGGGTTGCCAGCGTTATCTGCCAACACGCGGTCGGTGCCAGCGATTGCAGTTGCGACATCGCCAAGCACCAACTCGGGGTTGAGGTTGCCCTGTATCACCGTGTCTGCGCCAAGGCGTTTACGAGCATCGGAAATTGATGTTCGCCAATCGAGACCGATGATGGTGGCACCTGCTTGTTTCATTAACTCCAACAGATGGTCGCAGCCAAGACCGAAATGAATGCCGCGAGCATGTGGGTGAGAGCTTGCCAATCGTTCGAACACGAAAGTGGAAAACGGAAGAACGTGTTGGCGGTATTCGTCGATGGTGAGATTGCCTGCCCACGAGTCGAAAAGTTGGAAGGCATGTGCGCCCGCATCAAGTTGGCTGCCAATAGATGCAACAGCATGTTCGGCGAGACGTTGCATCAGCTGGTTCCAGAGTGCAGTTTCGGTGTGCATCATTTGTTTGGTAATCAGGTGATCGCGGCTTGGTTTGCCTTCAACGAGGTAACTGCCGACCGTGAATGGCGCGCCGGCGAAAGCAAGTAGCGGTACTTGCAGCTCTGACGCCAAAATGCGAACTGTTTCTAAAACGTATGGCGTATCGACTTCCGGTTCGAATGCGCGCAGCCGCTGCAAATCCGAGGCGCTGCGAAATGGTTGCTCTGCAACAGGGCCAGTTCCCGGCGCTACGTCGATCCCAAAACCAATTGCGTGTGCGGGCACCACGATGTCGCTGTATAAGACTGCGGCATCCACGCCGTATCGCTGCACCGGTTGCAGCGTGATGTCGGCTGCGAGGCGGGGTTGCTTAATTGCATCAAGGATGCTGCCAGAGCCGCGTATTGCGCGGTACTCGGGCAGGCTTCTTCCGGCTTGGCGCATAAACCACACTGGTGTGTGACGAACTTTGGTGCCGTTTGCGGCGGCAAGAAATGGATCGTTAGCAATGGTGAGTGCTTGCCGCTTTGAAGCGTTCATTGCACGTAACGCTATCGTCCGCCCCTTGTGCTCATTGCCTCGAGCCGAGCAATGCGCGTTCGTGCCGGAGGGTGCGACATGGTTGCTAAGCCAGTTGGCGTGGACTGTGGTTGAGATAGTTCGCGTGACTCAACGCGTCGAAGCGCATGGAGAAGCTCTCTTCCGAAACCCATTTTGTATGCGCCTTCATCGGCGTGATATTCGGCACTTTTGCCAACTGCGTTACTCAACACTTGTGAAACGATGAGCCCGGTGAGCAACACTCGCGAAAGTGAAATAAGCACGACGCTGATGATCTTTCCAAATATCCGAACCGACGGGTACCGCTCGGCGAGCATGCCCGTTGCGGTGTTGTTGAAGGTTCGCAGTGCCAGCCCGGCTTGCGCTAGCAGCATGATGGGCAGGCTCATCCATTGCGAAATAGTGAGTGCAATCGTGTGTCCACCCATGTGATGGCTCAATTCGTGTGCGAGCACACCACAAAGTTCGTCGTGGGTGAGATGTTCGATAGAGAACGATGAGACAACTAGTAGATGGCCGCCGCAAGCAAACGCATTGACGTCGTCGCTGTCGACAACCGCAAGTACAAAACGCGATGTCGGTAGATGATTTGCCTGTGCAACCACTTTCCACGCGGCATCCAATAGTTCTTTTTCTGTTGTTGCAGGTGCTCGGGCATCTAGTAGACGCGCAAAGACCAAACGCTGCACCGGACGCGAAAACAAGACCACTCCAAACAACATGCAGCACAGCGCGAACAGGAGGTATGGAACATTTCCATAGATGCGGAAGGGAATCCAGTAGATGGCAATGGCAACGAGCCATACGGGAAGCAGTGCAACAACGGGCGCGAATGCGGTAACTGCCGACAAATCGGCCCGGCGATGCGCGGTATTCATGAGTTCAGTCAATCAGGCAATCAACTAGCGTGGGTACCTATATATAGGTAAGTAAATATAGGTAAGTAAAGGAACAGTGGGGAACAATGGTCGTACAAGTCATTCCAGGGGCAGAAGCGTGGTCGCACGTTGGCGGAAACGCAGTTGGTGCGCTAGTTGTTCACGGGTTCACTGGCAACCCGTCGTCCATGCGCGAAGTAGCCCAGATGCTTGCAGACGCCGGATTCGATGTGGAGTTGCCACGACTTGCTGGCCACGGAACATCGGTAGAAGAAATGATTACCACTCGCTGGGCCGACTGGTCTGGCGATGCGGATGCCGCATACAACACGCTTGCGGCGCGCTGCAAAAAAGTGGTGGTGGTTGGTTTGTCAATGGGCGGCGCTCTCACATTGTGGCTTGCGGCGCAGCACCCAGAAATTGCGGGCATCGTGTGCATTAACCCAGCAGCGCAACCGGTTGGCGACGAGATGATCGCGGGCATTCAATCGATGATCGACGGCGGTATGGAAACCATCGACTCCATCGGCAGCGACATTGCCGACCCAAACGTGAAAGAAAGTTCGTACGACGCGACTCCATTGCGGCCAGCATTATCAATGTTGAGCGAGGGTGTAGCGCCACTTGCGTTGCGCTATCCACAAATCAAAATTCCGATGCTGTTGATCAATTCGGTTAATGACCACGTAGTCGACCCGGCTCACGGAACCTTCCTGGCAGAACAATACGGTGGCGAAGTAGAGCGAGTCATGCTCGAACAGAGTTTCCACGTTGCAACCCAAGATCTTGAAAAACATATTGTCAATGCAAAGACTCTCGAATTTGCGAAGCGAGTAACACAATCGTGAATTGGATAGCGGGCATACCTAGCCCGTCAAGCGGCAGTTTGGATATTGGCCCGCTCACGCTCAATGCATACGGCGCAATGATTGCGCTTGGCGTTGTTGCTGCAGTGTGGCTGAGCGGAAAGCGACTTGTTCAACGCGGTATCGGCACCACCGACGACATGAGTGCAATTGCAATGTGGGCGGTTCCGTCTGGCATTGTCGGTGCGCGGCTGTATCACGTGATTACCGACTGGCAGTTGTTTCGCGACAACCCAGGCGCAATTGTTCAGATTTGGAAGGGCGGCCTTGGTATCTGGGGCGGAATCGCACTCGGCACATTGGTTGGCATCGGTATAGCGCGCAAGCGTGGTTTGCCAGTCGGGTTGTTGCTGACGTGTGTTGCGCCGGCCCTCCCATTGGCGCAGAGCATCGGCCGTTGGGGCAACTGGTTTAATCAAGAGTTGTTTGGTCGTCCGACAACATTGCCATGGGGCCTCGAGGTTTCGGCGAGCACAGCCCAGGCGGCTGGGTACAACGCAGGAACTCAGTTTCATCCAACTTATTTGTATGAGTCGATTGCGTGTCTGTTGCTGTGTGGCGCACTGATCGTGTTGGACAAAAAGGTTCCGATGCGCGCTGGTCGGTTGTTTTTCTCTTACACCGCTGGCTACACCGTGTTTCGGTTTTTTATCGAAGGCTTGCGTATCGACCCGGCAAATAGCGCTGGCGGATTGCGACTCAACCAATGGGTGTCGCTTGCCGTGTTTGCTGCTTCGTTGGCAGTAATTATTGCGATGCGCGGACGTCCCGCAACGACCGAGCCAACTCTTCCGGAATCAGCGGATTGAAATACTCGTTCGTTGATACTTCTGCTGCCGCGATGTAGCGCAACACATTGTTGGCTCGCCAAGGGGAAACTATTTCAATGTTGAGCCATGCGTTTTCGTGCTCTGGCCGATTTGTGGTTGGGCGTTGGTTGACCCACAGCATGTAGGGGATAGTCGGTGAAAAGAGTTGCTGCATGCGGGCGAGTGCATCGATCAGTGCTGCTGCGCACGCGTCTCGCTGTTCATTGTTTAACTCATCAAGCGTGCCCACCCTGATTTGCGGCGCTAATTCCAACGCGACGGGATACGCCGATGCAAGTGGAACCGACGTTGTCCAACCGTCAACCTCGGCAACAAGTAATTCGCTTGACGTTTGCGGGGCCCAGTTGTTTGCAACTCGTGCTGCCGTGCGTGCAGGAACATGATCAAACGCATAAATCTGCCCATGCGGGTGATCGATCGTTGCACCAACATCGCGACCACGGTTTTCAAAAATCAAAACGTGTTCAACATCGTCGCGCTGCCCAAGTGCTGCTGTTCGACTGGCCCATAAATCGAGCACCTCACGAGCACCACGCACCCCAAGACCTGCAAAAGTTTGTTGGTGGTCTGGCGAATACAGCACCACTTCGCACCGCTCGTTTGGCATTGCTGGCCAACGGTTGGGAAACCACTTCACCGAATAGGGCTCGGGTGCTTCTAAGCCGCCTACACAAAAGGGACAAACATCGGTTGGCAGATTTGGGCGGTTCTGGCGGGACCCAACCACATGGACAACGGTTCCGGTGGACGGGTCGACCCGAGGCGCGCCTGAAGAAGTGGTCATAGAGCAACACTCAAGGTACCGTGCGCGGTGGTGTCTACTTCGCAGCCCTTACCTCAATTGCATCACCTCGGCAACGAAACAACTTCAGTTGTAATCGACGTGGCAAGCGGTACGCCAGTCATCTCCTATTGGGGTTCGGCCATTGCGTCGTCGAGCAACGCGCTGGCGTCGTTGGCCGCTGCACAATCGAGGCCGCTGGTGTTTGGTGCTGCCGATGTCGAGGCACCGTTGTCGTTAGTACCAACACATGCAGACGGCTCACTCGCTCGGCCAGGAATTGGCGGTCATCGCCCGGGCGGGCGCATGTGGGCGCCGCGGTTTTCGTTGCAGCACGTTGCAGCAACAAACGAAACGATTACTACCACTGCCCTCGACGAAGTTGCGCAACTGCAACTGCATTGCACATTGTCGTTGGAGCACACGGGTGCGTTTACTGCTCGAGCAACTCTCGCAAACATCGGAACCACGCGCTACTTGTTAACCAACTTGTCGGTCACTCTTCCCATTGATTCGTCTGCAACCGAATTGCTCTCGCTTGGTGGCAGGTGGGCGCGGGAAGCAACATTGCAACGCACGCCGTTTACGCACGGCGCGTTCATTGCAGAGAACCGAAGTGGCCGAACCTCTCACGAACACATTCCGGCACTGTGGGCAGTGCAGCGCGACACAACCGAGTGGGCCGGCCAAGTGTGGGCTGCGCATCTGGCGTGGAGCGGCAACCATTCGGTGTTTGCCGAGGTGCTTCCCGACGGCCGCAAGTACGCGCAATTTGGAGAGTTGTTACATCCTGGCGAATTGTGTTTAGAGCCAGGTGAAAAATACGAGACGCCGTTAGTCATCGCAGCGCATTCCGATAGAGGCATGAACGAAGCATCGTGGGTGTTTCATCGCAACGTTCGAGCAAACAACAAGCACTCGTCGATGCGCGAGCCAAGAAAGGTTTCGCTCAACACGTGGGAAGCCGTTTATTTCAACCACGACGCACAACAATTGGGAGCGTTGGCCGAAACCGCCAGCCAGTGCGGTGTCGAGCGCTTTGTTCTGGATGATGGTTGGTTTGGCGCACGTCGAAACGATGCTGCCGGCCTTGGTGATTGGGTGGTTTCCAAAGACGTGTATCCGCAAGGTCTTACGCCGTTGATTTCGCACGTTCGCTCTTTGGGCATGCAGTTCGGTATTTGGGTCGAACCCGAAATGGTGAACGTTGATAGCAACGTGTACCGCCAGCACCCAGAGTGGGTGCTGAGCGAACCCGGTTATGCAGCCATTTTTTCGCGCAATCAGCTGGTGCTCAATTTGGCAATACCAGAAGCATTCGCGCATGTGGAACAGCAGCTTGATGCGCTGTTAAGCGATCACGACATTGCTTATGTCAAGTGGGACATGAACCGCGCGCATGTTCACGGCAGCGGCGCCGACGGTGCGGCTGGCTCGCATCATCAGACACTTGCCGTTTATCGCTTGCTCGATTCGCTACGGGCCAAGCATCCAACGGTCGAGTTCGAGTCGTGCGCATCTGGCGGCGGTCGAATTGATCACGCGATGTTGCAGAGAACCGAACGAGTGTGGACAAGCGACTGCAATGATGCCCTCGAGCGCCAACAGATTCAGAGGAACATTTCCATGTTGGTGCCGATCGAGGTGCTGGGTGCGCACATTGGACCACCTGTTGCTCACACCACGGGTAGAAGGCACACACTTGCGTTTCGCGGAGTGACGGCAATGTTTGGCCATCTGGGCATCGAGTGGAACTTGCTGCAAGCAAAGCCGCACGAGTTGTCGGCGCTTTCCGAAATCATTGGGATCTACAAGAAACATCGTGCGCTTTTGCACAGCGGAAATTTTGCTCGATACGAGGTTTCTACAGTTGACCCTCAATCCGCCGTTGCGCATGGAGTGATTTCGCAAGACAAGCGTGAGGCGCTGTTGTGTTACGCACAACTGCAAACAGCCGCGAGCCTGGTGCCTGCAATGTGGAAAGTTTTTGGTTTAGATCCGCAAGCAAGTTATGTAGTTCGGCTTGTGGATTTGCCGGGCGGCGTGCAAGGTAGTGCGCGAACGTTGCCGCAGTGGTGCGTAAACCCGATCACGCTGACGGGCCAACAGTTGGCCACAGTTGGGCTGCAACCACCTGCGCTTCACCCAGAATCTGCAGTCCTCATCCACCTGTTAAGCCAATAGCATTAAGGGTTGTGGCAACTCCGCACAGCATCTCAATCGAAACAGTCGCAAAAGTTGCCAACCTGGCAAGGCTCAACTTGACGCCGCAAGAGATGGCCACCATGGCCCAGCAGTTGTCCGGCATGCTCGAACACTTTGGCGACATCGACAAACTGGATCTTTCGGCAGTTGTGCCAATGGCACAAGCCGTACCCCTCAAAAACGTTCTCCGCGAGGACGTGGTGATGCCAAGTCTCGACCGCGATGAAGTATTGGCCGCAGCACCCGACGCACACGACGGCCGTTTTCGCGTTCCGCCTTCCGCAGGGCAGGAGTCGTAACAATGGCCACGCCATTTGCAACCGCCATTCAGATTGCGCAGTCCATCCGCGATGGTTCCACAACGGCATCCGCTGTACTGGAGCAACATCTTGCTCGCATCAACGAACGTGAAGGCGAAATTCATGCGTTCAACTTGGTGACGACTGATCAGGCTCGCGCAACTGCTCAACACATCGACGAACAGGCGAAGGCGGGCAACGCACTCGGCGCTTTGGCTGGCGTGCCAGTTGCGCTCAAAGACAACATGTGCACACGCGGCATCGCCACCACCTGCTCATCAAAGATTCTTGAAGGCTGGAAACCTCCGTACGACGCAACCGTGGTGACACGTCTGCAACAAGCGGGTGCGGTCATGGTTGGCAAAACCAATCTCGACGAGTTTGCAATGGGCTCCAGCACCGAAAACTCGGCGTTCGGTCCAACGCGCAACCCACTCGATACTTCTCGAGTGCCAGGCGGTTCAAGCGGCGGCAGCGCTGCCGCGGTTGCTGCCGGTTTTGCAGCAGCAAGTTTGGGCAGCGACACGGGTGGAAGCATTCGTCAACCGGCTTCGTTGTGCGGCCTTGTCGGTGTCAAGCCAACTTATGGTTTGGTGAGTCGTCAGGGCATCGTTGCTTTCGCCAGCAGCCTCGATCAAGTTGGCCCGTTCACGCACACAGTTGCCGACGCCGCATTACTGATGGAAGTAATTGGTGGGCACGATCCGCTGGATTCAACTTCGCTTCCGCAACCACTTCCGTCACTTACTGCAGTGCTGGACCAAGGTGTTAAGGGAATGCGAATCGGTCGTTTGGTTGGCATGCCCGAGGGCTGCGAACCAGAAGTGCTTGCACGGCTCGAAGCCGCATTCGTTGCTTTGCAACAGGCTGGCGCCACCATTGTCGACATCACATTGCCGTCGCTCGAATTTGGAATCACTGCGTACTACCTCATTGCGCCTGCAGAGGCCAGCAGCAACCTTGCTCGTTACGACGGCGTCCGCTACGGACTGCGCGTCGATTCGCCCGATCTCAATTCGATGTACGGCGCAACACGGGCCGCAGGTTTCGGTGCAGAAGTAAAGCGCCGCATCATGCTGGGAACATACGCATTGTCAGCTGGTTACTTCGATGCCTATTACGGCAAGGCGCTGAAGGTTCGTCGTCTCATCGCCGACGATTTTGCTACGGCGTATTCCTCGTGTGATGTCATCCTTACGCCAACGTCGCCAACCGTTGCGTTCCCTATTGGTGAAAAAGCCGACGACCCACTCACCATGTATCTCTGCGACGTCTTCACCATTCCAACCAACCTTGCTGGGCACTGCGCAATGAGTGTTCCGTTTGGCACGGGTGCGCACAACATGCCGGTTGGCGTGCAGGTGCTTGCACCGGCGCTTGGCGAACAAGCAATGTTCCGCGTTGCCGCACAATTGGAGCGCGCGTCATGAGCAACGCATCGTCTGCTCCACAGCACAGCACCGCATTGCCAAACGGCTGGGAAATGGTTGTTGGCCTTGAAGTACACGTGGAATTGGATACGAAAACCAAGTTGTTTTCCGCAAGCCCAAACCATTTTGGTGACGAGCCAAACACCAATATCGACCCGGTAACACTTGGTCTTCCTGGCGCGCTCCCTGTTCTCAACAAGCACGCAGTGGAGTTGGCAATTCGCCTTGGTCTTGCGCTCAATTGCACGGTGCAACCGAGCACGTTTCACCGCAAGAACTACTTCTACCAAGACATGCCGAAGGCCTATCAAATCAGCCAGTACGACCAACCGATCAACATCGATGGCTTCATGATGTTGCCGGGAGACGTGCGTATCGGCATCGAGCGCGCGCACTTAGAAGAAGACACGGGCAAGTCGACGCACATCGGTGGCTCGAGCGGCCGTATTCACGGCAGCGACTATTCGTTGGTCGACTTCAACCGTGCCGGCGTTCCGCTCGTCGAAATTGTTTCTCGCCCAGACATTCGAAACTCCGATCAGGCTCGCCAATATGTTGCCGAGCTTCGTGCCATCTTGCTGGCCGTTGGCGCAAGCGACGCAAAAATGGAAGAAGGCTCCATGCGTTGCGACGTCAACGTGTCGGTGCGCAAGCCTGGCGCCGAGTTTGGTACGCGCTGCGAAATCAAGAACGTCAACTCCATTCGCGCGGTTGGCAAAGCAATCGATTACGAGGCGCGCCGCCAAATTGATGTACTCGAATCGGGCGGCACCATTCGCCAAGAAACCCGCCACTGGGACGATGCCGAGGGCCGAACACACACATTGCGAAGCAAAGAAGATGCCGACGACTATCGCTATTTCTTAGAACCCGACTTAGTGCTTCTTGATCCAGGCACCGAATGGATCGAACAAATTCGCGCCTCGCTTCCAATGTTGCCCGCCGCACGTCGTGCACAACTTGCCACCCTCACTGGGGCAAATAAGGAAAGCGAATCGGTGTATGTCGTTGTCGAACGCGGACAAGATGAATTCATCGCCGCTGTTGCGCAAGCAGGTGGCGATGCCGGCCGTGCGTTGGTGTACGTGCAACAGGCATTTGCTGAAGAGGGCGCAACGCCTGCTGTTTCGGCGGCGCATCTTGCTGCACTCACGCAAATGGAACGCGATGCAAAAGTGACCGCAACGCAAGCAAAAACCATTCTCGCTGAGATGGTTGCAAACGGCGGGGGAGACCCGGCCGCTATTGCCGCCGCAAAAGGTTTTGAAGCGCTCGACACCAGCGCAGTTGAGGCCATGGTCGACGCCGCAATCGCACAGCAAGCAGATGCCTGGGCGAAGTATTGCGCCGGCGAAGAAAAGGCCATGGGTGCTCTTGTCGGCGCCATCATGAAGGCCTCGCAGGGCAAGGCCGACGGCAAGGTCGTTACTGCTATTCTGCAATCACGCCGCTCCCAGTAGGGGCCATCGGGCCGAGTTGCAATAACTGTTAGGCAACCCTAACATACTGTTAGGCATACCTAACATATTGAGGGAGTGATCACCTGATGAAGCAGACACCAAAAATCTCAAGTCTGAAAAAAGTAGTGCTCGGTGTTGTCGCGGTAACAGCGCTTGCGGGTTGCTCGGTAAGCAATAGCGAATCACCAAGTACATCATCGGGCCCGTTGGTGGTGTATAGCGGACGAAGTGAGGCACTCGTTGCCGAGCTGTTTTCGCAGTTTTCGACCGAGACAGGTATTGAGCTTGAAGTTCGTTATGCAGACTCGGGTGAACTTGCGGCGTTGTTGATCACCGAAGGTGATGCTTCTCCTGCCGATGTGTACTTTTCGCAAGACGCAGGTGCGCTTGGTGCAGTTGAAGATGCTGGATTGTTCAGTGCATTACCTACCGACATCACCCAGTTGGTTGACAGCAAGTTTCGTTCAACGCAAGATCGTTGGGTTGCCACGAGCGGGCGTGCTCGCGTAGCGGTGTACAACCCGGATTTGGTGTCAACAGTTCCCAACACCATTGACGACATTTTGGATCCAGTGTGGAAGGGGAAGGTTGGCTTCGCTCCGACCAATGCTTCGTGGCAATCATTTGTGACGGCACTCCGGGTTGTTCGAGGCGAAGATGAAGCGGAGCAGTGGCTCACGGCTTTTAAGGCGAATGAGCCCGTTGCTTACGAGAAAAATGCTGCCGTGCGCGACGCGGTGAATGCTGGCGAGGTGTCGATGGGATTGATAAACCACTACTACCTCTACGAAAAGATTGCAGCAGAAGGTGCCGACGCAGTTACAGCAAAAAATCATTACTTCACTAATGGCGACATTGGTGGTCTGATCAATGTTGCTGGTGTGGGGGTTCTTGAATCATCAAAGAACAAAGACTCAGCCAACCAGCTTGTGAAGTTTCTGTTGTCAGCTCAGGGCCAAGAGTATTTTGCGCAAAAGACGTTTGAGTATCCAATGGCGGCAGGAATCTCTGCGTACGGCGATCTTCCATCAATTGAAGAACTCAATCCTCCGGCCATCGATTTGTCAGACTTGAAGTCGATTGCAAAGACTCAGGAACTCCTAGCGAAGACAGGTCTGCTTACTAAATGAGCAGCAGAGTGCGGGCTCCATTCGCGCTGGTAGCGCCCGCATTCGTTGCAGCAGTCCTCAGTCTTGTTCCTGTTTGGTATCTGTTTCAAACCGCATTCACCAGTGGGTTCACGGCCGTAGTTGATGAGTTGATGCAGATCCGAACGCTGCAGCTTGTGTTGCGCAGTTTGTTGTTAATGGTCACCGTCACGAGCGCATCAGTGGTCATCGGAATTTTCGCTGCATGGGTAGTGGCACGTTCGCCATTACGACCGCGTCTATTGCTGATCATCGCTTTTTCGTTATCGCTGGCGATTCCGTCGTATCTCGCGGCATTTGCTTGGGTCTCGTGGATCCCCGGTATCAGCGGTTTTTTCGGCGCATTCATCGTGCTGACATTCGTGTGTTATCCGTTCGTGATGTTGCCAGTGATCGCATCGATGGACATCAGTGACCCGATGGCCGAAAAAGTAGCGCTCTCGCTTGGTCGACGCCCGTTTGGCGTATTTCGAACGGTGACACTTGGTCAGTCGCGTCCGGCAATAACGGGCGGCGCGTTACTTGTTGCGTTGTATGTATTGTCCGACTTTGGCGCCGTTGCTGCAATGCGTTATGAGGTATTCACGTGGGTGATTTACGGTGCATATCGGGCCGGATTCAATCCATCGCGTGCGGCCATATTGTCGTCCGTCTTGCTGATGGCAGCATTGGTGTTAACACTGATTGAAGCTCGAGTGCGATCCAGTCGCGACACGTTCCGCCTGGGCTCGGGTGTGCGTCGTACGACCAACATTCAGTTCGGTGTTACCGCACGCATTGCAACTATTGCCGGTGCGGTATTGCTGGTTTCGCTCGGCGCTGGAGTGCCGATCTGGCGAGTGATTTACTGGACGGGATTCGACTCGAATACGGATGTGCAGTGGGACGTTGTATTCAGTTCAATCGCAACTTCATTCGGGATTGGCATTGTCACATCAGTAGTGACCGCACTCGTCGCGCTTCCCATTGCGCTTCTCTCGGCGCGGTTTCGAGGCAAAACGTCACAGATTCTTGAAGGCTCTACATATGTTGCGCACGCCTTGCCAGGAATTGTGATCGCAATTTCAATTGTGTACTTGGGCATCAGAACACTGCGTCCTCTCTATCAAGAGATGCCATTGTTGATTTTGGCCCAAGTGCTCATCTTCTTGCCGCTGGCGGTTGCGTCTATGAGGACGGCTATTGCAATGAGTACGCAGTCGTTGGAGCATGTTGCTCGTAGCCTTGGGGCAGGTTCGATGATGACGCTGCTACGTGTGACTATTCCATTAGCACTGCCTGGGATTATGGCTGCGGGTGCATTATCAATGTTGTCCTCCGTCAAAGAACTTCCGGCCACATTGTTGCTTCGACCGACCGGCACAGAAACACTTGCAACACAAATCTGGAAGTTCAGCGCGGTTTCTGATTATGCATCGGTGGGGCCGTTCGCCTTAGCAATGATTCTGCTTGCCGTCGTCCCTGTTGCAGTGCTCACTGCAACAACAAGGCAGGGGATTGCACGATGACACTGAGCCTCTCAATTCGAGATGTTTCTCATCATTACGGGGATCGACTTGTGTTGGATTCGGTAAACCTGGATGTACTGCAGCAGTCAATTACGGCAATCATTGGTCCTTCTGGGGTTGGCAAGACAACGCTCCTTCGATTGATCGGCGGTTTTGAAACGCCGGACAGGGGTCGCATCGAAGTGGAAGGTGAAGTTGTCGCCGAAAACTCGCGACTTGTTATTCCTCCGCAGTCGCGCGGGGTCACCATTGTTCCCCAAGATGGCGCACTGTTTTCGCACCTGAGCGTTGGCGGCAATGTTGCTTTTGGCCTGAAGAATCGGCGGTCTGCGGCAGCGCGAGCACGAGTGAAGGAAGTTCTCGAAATTGTTGGGTTGGATCGATATGAAAAGCATCGACCAAGCCAACTTTCGGGTGGAATGCAGCAGCGAGTGGCGCTCGCCCGAGCATTAGCCCCGCATCCTCGGGTGGTATTGCTTGACGAACCGTTTGCTGCGCTTGATGCAGGTTTGCGCGAGCAGGTGCGCGAAGAAACGGTTCGCGCGCTGCGTGCAACCAACGCAACAGCAGTCTGGGTTACACACGACCAAGAAGAGGCATTGTCAACCGCGGATCAGGTGGCGGTGATGATCGCAGGACGCATTCAACAACTCGCAAGCCCAGCAGACCTGTATCAGTTTCCCGTGTCGCGCCAAGTTGCCGAGTTTGTTGGCGATGTGTTTGTGATCGCCGGTACTTCTGTTGGGTCGGGTGATCATGTTCGTTGCGCGTTGGGTGACATGGTGCCCATTGCACGTCCTTGTCCGAATGGGCCAGCGAACATTGTGGTGCGACCAGAGCAACTGTCGATTGTCCAGGACGGCACTGCTGGTTCTGTTTCGGTGCACGTCGTGGGATCAAAGTTTTTCGGTCACGACGGGGTCGTTGAAGGCACCTTTTCAACAGGTGAGCGAGTGGTCATTCGTTTGCAAGCCGATCAATTGCCGCAAATAGGTTCGCGTGTCGGCGTAGTGGCGCGTGGATCATTGCTTGCATACTCCGATTGATTGATCGCAAGTAGCCTTAGTCACGATGACTAAGCCAACGGAAACCCCAGTAGATGTCAAGCCACGTAGTCGCGACGTAACAGACGGAAACCAAAAGGCCGCGGCCCGTGCAATGTTGCGCGCAGTGGGGCTCACCGATGACGACTGGCAGAAACCGCAAATTGGCATTGCTTCTTCATGGAACGAAGTAACACCGTGCAACGCATCACTCAGGCGCCTGGCCGACAGTGCGAAAAAGGGTGTGCGTGCCAACGGCGGCGTGGCACTGGAGTTTGGAACCATCACTGTCAGCGACGGCATCAGCATGGGCCACGAAGGTATGCGAGCAAGTTTGGTGAGCCGCGAAGTCATTACTGACAGCGTGGAAACAGTGGTGCACGCCGAACGATTTGATGGCTTCATCGGTCTTGCTGGCTGCGACAAGAGCATTCCCGGAATGTTGATGGCCGCGGCACGGCTCAATTTGCCGAGCGTGTTTGTTTACAACGGGAGCACATTGCCCGGCGTGCACAACGGGAAAAATATCGACATCACCACAGTGTTCGAAGCCATTGGTGCCTGCGCTGCTGGAACAATGACGCAAGAAGAACTTGGCGAAATAGAGCGCGCTGCTTGCCCTGGTGAAGGCGCTTGCGGCGGCATGTTCACCGCCAACACCATGAGCTCTATCGCCGAAGCACTCGGCATGAGTTTGCTCGGTACTGCATCGCCACCGGCCATCGATAAGCGCCGCGAAAGCGATGCAGAGCGCGCGGGCGCTGCCGTAATGAATTTGGCAATGAAGGGCATCTACCCACGCCACATCATGACGAAGAAGGCATTTGAAAATGCCATCGCGGTTGTAAATGCGCTCGGCGGAAGCACCAATGCTGTCTTGCATATTTTGGCTATTGCTAACGAAGCCGGTGTCGATATCGATCTTGACGACTTCAACCGCATTGCAGCAAAGGTTCCACACATTGCCGACACCAAACCGGGCGGCAAGTATCACATGACCGACGTCGACCGCATTGGCGGCGTGCCTGTGGTATTGAAGCATCTGCTCGACGCAGGTTTGTTGCACGGCGACGTAATGACATGCAGTGGAAAGACAATGGCAGAAAGCTTGGCGGAGTTCAATCCGCCAGCACCAGACGGCGATGTCGTGCACCCGCTTTCCGATCCCATTCATGCCGAAGGCGGAATCAACATCCTCACTGGATCGCTCGCGCCGAAAGGTTCGGTCGTCAAAGTTGCTGGTCTCACCAAAGATCAAATGTTGTTCGAAGGTGAAGCACGCGTGTTCGACGGCGAAGACGGAGCAATGGCTGCGGTACTAGCTGGCGAAATCCAGCCAGGCACGGTCATAGTCATTCGTTACGAGGGGCCAAAGGGTGGCCCAGGCATGCGCGAAATGCTCGCCATCACTGGCGCATTGAAAGGCGCAGGACGTGGTTCGGATTGCGCACTGATTACCGACGGCCGGTTCAGCGGCGGCACATGGGGGTTCTGCATTGGTCACGTTGCTCCAGAGGCAACCGATGGTGGACCGATTGCGTTCGTGAAGAACGGTGATCGCATTCGCATCGACGTGCATACCAAGAGTTTGAATCTGTTGGTGAGCGAAGACGAACTTGCAAACCGACGCAAGGGCTGGAAGCCAAACCCACCGCGTTACACCAGTGGTGTGTTAGGCAAATACGCCAAGTTGGTGCAAGGTGCCGAGACCGGCGCCATCACCAACATCATTGGCTGATTTTTGCTGTCAACCTTCGCGTCAGTAGGCGGCCAAGGCCGATCAATACGCCGAGCGTGATTGTGGCAACAATGATGAACGATGTTGCGATGCCTCGATCAAAAACGATCTTCCGAAGAAACAATCCTGCGCCAACAGTGATGACCCACGTTGCTACAAATGAAGCGCGGTTAAATGGCTCGCGCCATGTGCGCAGCGCAAACCATGAAGCACAAAGCGCAATGAGGAACGGCGCAGCGACGCCAAGAATGTTGAGAAACGTGGTGCCTTCGTCGTGGTTGCGTCGCCCAACAACAACGAACACGACTACTGCAACAACATCGACAATCGCCGCAGTGATTGCGGCGCGTCGATTAGGCCTCGTCGTAATACTCGCGTCCAAGGTGCGTGATCTGGTCTTCGTTCATCATCCAGCGCAACGTGTTCTTTAGCTTTGCAAGTTGAACGAACAAGTCGTGTTCTGGGTGAAGGCCTGGTGCAACCTGTGGGCTCTTGTAATAGAACGACAGCCACTCTTGAATGCCACCGAGGCCAGCACGCTGTGCCAAGTCCATGAACAACACAAGGTCGAGTGCAAGTGGGGCAGCAAGAATGCTGTCGCGGCACAAGAAGTTGACCTTGATCTGCATTGGGTAACCCAACCATCCGAAGATGTCGATGTTGTCCCAGCCTTCTTTGTTGTCACCACGTGGCGGGTAGTAGTTGATTTTTACCGAGTGGAACACGTTGCCGTACAAGTCTGGGAACAGGCTTGGCTGCAAGATGTCTTCGAGCACACCCAACTTCGACTCTTCTTTGGTCTTGAAGTTGTCTGGGTCGTCCAGCACTTCGCCGTCGCGGTTTCCAAGAATGTTGGTGGAGTACCAACCCGACAAACCAAGAACGCGAGCCTTCAACATTGGTGCAAGCACGGTCTTCATCAGGGTCTGGCCCGTCTTGAAGTCTTTGCCCGAAATGGCAACCTTGCGCTCGGTGGCTAGCTGACGCAATACCGGTGTGTCGACGGACAAGTTTGGTGCGCCGTTTGCAAACGGAACGCCTTCCAAAATTGCTGCGTAGGCATACAACATGCTTGGAGCAATCATTGGGTCGTTGGCATCGATTGCCTTTTCAAAAGCCTCGATGTTCTGGTGCTGTGGTCCTGGCTCGATGAAGATTTCGGTACTTGCGCACCAAATCATGACCACGCGATCAACTTTCTTTTCATCACGGAACCTGTTGATG
Organism: Ilumatobacteraceae bacterium; assembly: GCA_036746695.1. Classification (GTDB taxonomy): domain Bacteria; phylum Actinomycetota; class Acidimicrobiia; order Acidimicrobiales; family Ilumatobacteraceae; genus UBA3006. The sequence goes on from DAIODP010000001.1 coordinate 1,313,205, forward strand.
TCGGCGCGGATGGCGTTGAGCATTTCGCGCTTCGAGATCTTGCCCATGGTGTTCTCGGCATCGATGTTCTTTACGTAGTTGCGCTCGAAGGCAGCTTTCATTGGGCGAATCTCGCGCAAGGTGTCGGAGATTGCCTCCAGGTGCTTGCCACTTTCCAATACGCCTGCGCGCGTTGCTGCTACGTAAGCGTCATCCGGAAACGGGTCCCATGCTCCCCAGACAATGTCTTCAAGACGTGCAAGTGGCACGAAATCTTTGATCATCGGGTTGCGATTATCGGTGCGCTTGCCAAGACGAATGGTGTCCATTTGGGTTAGTGCGCCAATGGGCGAGCCAAGGCCACGTTTGGCCAGCTCGACGCCGGCAATCAGGGTGGAGGCAACAGCGCCAAGACCAACGGTAAGAACGCCGAGGCGTCCTTCTGCTGGGGCGACGGTTGGGGTAGATGAGGGCATGAAATCTCCTAGATATGAGGACCTCATAAGGCTACGCCCCCAAACCACCCTTCACCGCATGGGCAAAGCGGCGTTACTTCAGTAGTTCACGCAACAGGAGCGACAGCATGTGCGCCCTGGTGCTGGCGCGAGTGGCTTTCTGGCCGCGTTGGAAGTGGTCCCACATCTCGTATGACGTGACTGCCTCGATGCGGGCAAGCACCTCGGTGGGTTCATTGTGCTGATGAATCTCATTTGCGAAGCCCTGTCGAACTTGTTTGTTCATTGCATTGCGCAAGTCGGACATTCCTCGCTCGATGAGGTTGGAATGCCGGGCCACTTCGCTGTTGCGAACACCATTGCGCACGGGGGCAACAAGCGCGTACATGTTGTCGCGCATTTCAATAAGTGTTCGCGCGCGCTCGTGCGTGTTGCGTGACTCGTCGAGCGCAACGAGAAACGGTGCAACGCGTTCGGTCTGGCGTTGCACAATTTCCGAATACAGGCCCTCCATGTCGTCGAAGTGCTGAAACACGGTGCGCACCGAAACTTCGGCACGCTCGGCAATATGTTGCGCGCGCGGCTGGCTGACGCCTTCTTCCAAAAGTTCTAAAAGGGCAGTTGCAATCGCCTCGCGAGTGCGTCCAGAGCGCGCAACGCGCCCGTCGGTTTCAACTTCAGCCGGCATTGTCGAATGGCCGTGTAGGGATGAGCGCGGTGCGTTCAAGCCCTTGCTCCCTGTCGCCATGAATTTCATCGTATTTGGGTTGCGACGTCATCTCGATGAATGCGTCACGGCTGGGGTACTCGATGATCACGATGTAATCCCACGCGTCGGCATCGTTGTCGCCGATGAGCACGCCCATTGGTTTGCCATGCCACACGATTTTTCCGCCGCGCTCTTGCACCATCTTCAACACGTTCTCGCCGTACTTGTTGTACGACGCTTGTCCGGAGGTGTCGGACGAAGTCTTTGCTTTGAACTTCAACAAGTTGACCATGTGAATTGGCCCGCTCGTCGGGGCAGCAAGAAACGCAGTGATTTGCTCTTTAGTTGGTTTGATACTCATGAGGCCCCCTTGGCTTGACTGAATCTATTTGCATTGTAGATGCAAATTGACGCATGCGCGAATACCACCTGGGCGGCATGCGCATTCTGTTTTGCAACCGACATAGGGACGGCTGTCCGCCAACACAGTTCGCCATTTGCATTGCATTCAACGAATGAAGCAACGCTGTTATGCCTTTGGTCGGTGAATGACACGCATGGCATATGAACGCTTACTAACGCTGATCTAAATCATGCATCACAACTGCGCGTGGTGTAACAAACTTTTTTACTTTCGTAAGCATGTTCAAACAACGCAGTGCAGTGCTCACCACCATTGTTGTCGTGATTGCATTGTTGGGTGTGCGCCATGCACGCGCCGAAATGGCCGGAGGAGTATTAACCACCCCAAGCGGTGCATCAACGCAGGCCGAGGCACGCATGCGTTACGTGGCCGCGGGCGACAAGCACACCTGCGTTGTTTTGCACGACGGCAGCGTGAAGTGCTTCGGTTCCGGGTTGTTCGGCCAGCTCGGCAACGGCACCGGGCTCGATAACGGTTACTCAACAAGCTCGTCAGTAGCAACAACTGCGGCGATAGAGCTCGGGCTTCGGCGGACAGCCCGAGCCATCGCGGTTGGCTCGGAGCATTCGTGTGCGTTGCTCGACAACTTCGCCGTCAAGTGTTGGGGTCGCGGTACTTATGGCCAGCTCGGTTATGAAAACACAACGTGGCGCGGCGACGGTGCAAACGAAATGGGCGACGCGCTGCCCGAAATAAACCTTGGCACGGGCCGCACCGCAACGGCCATTGCGGTTGGTGCGGAGCACTCATGTGCGTTGCTCGACAACTTCACCGTCAAGTGTTGGGGCCGCAGTTCGTACGGCCAGTTGGGTTATGGCAACACCGACTCGCGCGGCGACGGTGTTGGCGAAATGGGCGACGCACTGCCCGCAATCAACTTTGGCACTGGCCGCACCGCACGCGCCGTTGCGGCCGGCAAAAACTTCACGTGTGCGCTGCTCGACAACTTTGCGGTCACGTGTTGGGGCGCCAACACCGGCGGCCAACTTGGCCTTGGCGACACCACCGAGCGCATGTCGCCAACTGCGCTTCCAGCAATCGACTTTGGCTCGGGCCGCACCGCTCGCGCGCTCAGTGCGGGCGACGATCATGTGTGCGCCATCTTGGACGACGGCGCGCTCAAGTGCTGGGGGGCTGCTGGTAATGGACGTCTCGGTAGCGGGGGAACAAGCAACATCGGCGACGGAACAAACGAGATGGGTACAAATCTCGCGGCAGTCAGCCTTGGTAATAGTGGTACGGCGATAGCCGTGTCGGCGGGGCAGGCACACAGTTGTGTCGTTTTCACTTCTACTGAGGTGAAGTGCTTCGGCAATGGCGGATCTGGACGATTGGGTGTTGGTAATCAAAATGATCTCGGCGACTCCCCAACAGAAATGGGCACCGCCCTCCCCGCCATCAACCTCGGCACAGGCCGCACCGCACTTGCAGTCAGTGCCGGCGCCGAACACACCTGCGCGCTGCTTGATAACGCATCACTCAAATGCTGGGGCAGTGGCGACAGCGGCCGCAGGGGTTCCAACAACATGAACAATGTTGGTGGCAGCAGTGGCGACATGGCCGTGCTTGCTGCTGTCGACCTTGGCACCGATACAACCGTGAATATCGCAACCGAGCCAACTGCGCCGCGCAGCGTGGTTGGAATTGCGGGCGACACGCAGGCAAGCGTTTCGTGGGATGCGCCAACAAGCGATGGCGGCAGCGACATCACCGACTACATCGTGGAGTACCAACACGACGGTGACGCAACGTGGTCGGTATTTGCCGACGGCACGTCGAACGCAACAAGCGCAACCATTACTGGTTTAACAAATGCGCGCGCGTATCAGTTTCGTGTGAGCGCGCTAAATGCGGTGAACACCAGCGCAACGTCGGGTGCTTCGGTTGCAGTTACGCCCGACACCACGACAACTACTACGACAACGACGGTTCCAAGCGGCGGCTCGTCGGAAGCAACGCCGAGTGCTCCATCAACCAATACATCAACCACCACGCTGCCAACATCAACAACTCTCCAAGCGACTACAACAACAGTGCACAGCAGCACGACGGTTGCAGTGCCGCCTGCGCGTCGCGTGCTATCGACGCTTGTCGTGCCGGCGTTTTCTTCGTATGCAGTTGCGCTGGCGTCGCCACAAAAACGGGCGCTCGTTCGCTACGGCAAGCAACTTCGTGCGGGCGACACCGTGCGTTGCGTTGCCTATTCCGAGCCAAACCCGTTTGGTGTGGTCACGCGCATCAGTGCCAAGCGCGCGCAGGCAGTGTGTGCGTTTCTTGCCCTCAGGGTGCCGGGCGTGCGCACCGCATGGTCTGCACAGATGGGCCCAACCACGGGCATCAGAGCCGCTTCGGCAAGCCTTACAGGGCGGGCGAAAGCACCCAATTTGGCGCGCCGCGTGGTGGTTACGGCAACGCAGGGCTCGTAGCCGGGAGGGGTTGCCGAATGGCATTTGGGCTGACACACTGAAGGGCGTGTTCACCTTGATCGGCTTTTCATCACGCAATAGCGAAGTAGTAGTAGTTATTCAATAGGCACACCGGCCCTTGCCGCGTGTGCCTAAGCCTCCCAGATGGGGGGCTTTTTTTATCCCCAAAAACAGACCAAACCGGAGACAGAAAATGACATCCAACAGGAAGTCGAATAACCATAAAGAGGGCGAAAAGATCACCGGCGCGCAGGCGCTCATTCGCGGCTTGGAAATGGAAAACGTGGAAGTGATGTTTGGTTTGCCGGGCGGTTGCATCTTGCCCGCGTACGACCCATTGATCGAGTCGTCTATTCGCCACATCTTGGTTCGTCACGAACAAGGCGCAGGGCACATGGCCGAGGGTTACGCACATGTCACGGGCCGCCCAGGTGTTGCAATGGTGACAAGTGGTCCTGCCGCAACCAACATGGTGACGCCATTGTGCGACGCATATATGGACTCCATTCCCATGGTTGCCATCACGGGCCAAGTTGGTACGAGCGCAATTGGTACAGACGCATTCCAAGAGTGCGACACCGTTGGCATTACACGCAGCATCACGAAGCACAACGACTTGGTTATGAGCGCCGAAGATTTGCCGATGGCAATTCGTCAGGCGTTTCATATCGCAACTACTGGCCGCCCGGGCCCAGTGCTCATTGACGTGCCAAAAGATGTTTTGCAAAACACCATGAGTTGGAATTGGCCATCGCAAGACGAAGTTGAAGATTCGCTGCCTGGTTACAAACCAAACACAAAGGGTCATGCACGCATGATCAAAGAAGCCGCGCACCTCATCTTGCGCGCCGAAAAACCAATTCTGTATGTCGGCGGCGGTGTATTGAAAGCGCGTGCAGCATCTGCGTTGCGCGAACTTGCCGAGATGTTGCAGATTCCTGTTGTAACCACACTGATGGCACGCGGCGCATTCCCCGACAATCATCCGTTGTGTTTAGGAATGCCTGGCATGCACGGCACGGCAACCGCAATCACTGCAATGCAAAAGAGCGACTTGCTGATTGCGCTTGGCGCACGATTCGACGACCGGGTTACTGGCCGCGTGAATTCGTTTGCTCCTGAAGCAAAGATCATTCACGTCGACATCGACCCAGCCGAACAAGGCAAAGTACGCAAGCCAGACGTGCCAATTGTTGGTGACTGTCGTTTGGTGATTGAAGCCATGATCGAAGCACTGAGGGATTTGATGCAAGGTGGCGAGAAGCAAGCAGATCTCACCGCATGGCGCAGCCGTGTCAGCGGTTGGCGCGAACAGTTTCCATTGGCGTACGAACCAAGCGAGCCCGGCGAAGCATTGAAGCCGCAGTTTTGTTTAGAGAAGTTGCGCGACGCAGCACCGGAAGGCACCATCCTTGTTTCGGGCGTTGGTCAGCACCAGATGTGGTCCAGCCAATACTGGAGTTTCAACGAGCCGTACACGTGGGTGAACTCGGGCGGCTTGGGAACTATGGGCTTTTCCATTCCTGCAGCAATCGGCGCAAAAGTTGGCCGTCCCGACAAGACGGTGTGGGCAATCGACGGCGACGGCTGTTTCCAGATGACAGCGCAAGAGTTGGTGACCGCATCTCTCGAGCGAATCCCCATCAAGGTAGGCATCTTGAATAACTCGTATTTGGGAATGGTTCGCCAGTGGCAAGAGATGTTCTACGAAGAGCGATACAGCGAGGTCTACTTGTCGCCAGATCTGCCCGACTTTGTGAAGTGGGCAGAAGCCATGGGCTGCGTTGGCATTCGTGTCGACGACCCAAGCGAAGTGGAGTCGGCGATCGATCGAGCCAACTCGATCAATGATCGTCCCGTTGTTGTCGACTTCCGAGTCGATGCACGCGAGAAGGTGTTTCCAATGGTTGCCGCTGGCCAAAGCAACGACGACGTGTTGTTGCCTCCAATGCAATCTTCGAGAAGGGAGTTTTTGCGATGAGCAACAAGGTCAATCCTTACGGCAGTGCGCCGACTCACCACATGTTGTCGGTGCTCGTACAAAACCGACCAGGCGTGCTTGCACGCGTGGCCTCGCTGTTCGCACGACGCGGCTACAACATCTATTCGCTGGCCGTAGCGCCAACTGAACAAGACGATTTCAGCCGCATCACCATCGTTGTCGATGTGGAGTCGGCACCGCTCGAGCAAATTGTGAAGCAGTTGTTCAAACTGATTGAAGTGGTGCGCATCTCCGAACTGAGCCCAAGCCAGGCGGTAGAGCGCGAACTAATGGTGGCCACCGTTCGGGCATCTGCCAAAGAGCGAGGCGATGTCGTTGAACTCACCAATGTCTTTGAGGGCAAGATCCTTTCGGTTGGCGCCGATGCGGTCATTGTTTCCCTGGATGGCAGCCCAGAAAAATTGGACGATTTTGCCGAATTGCTGCGACAATATGGAATCATCGAATCTCAACGAACAGGGCGCGTCGCGCTTCCAAAACTCGATCGAGTCGTTAAGACATCAACAAGCAAGGGGAAGGCAAGCTAATGGCAGCAAACATTTATTACGAGAAAGATGCCGATCCGGCGCTCATTCGCTCCAAGAAGGTAGCCATCATTGGTTACGGTTCGCAGGGCCATGCACATGCGCTCAACTTGAAAGAGTCTGGCGTTGATGTGGTTGTTGGCTTGCGTGACGGTTCGTCGTCGAAGGCAAAAGCCGAAGCCGCAGGCCTCAAAGTGATGAGCATTGCCGATGCAGCGAAGTATGCCGACTTGATCATGATCCTTGCTCCAGACACCGAGCAGAAGAAGATTTACGAAGAAAGCATCGAGCCAAACCTTGTAGATGGCAAGGCACTTGCATTCGCACACGGTTTCAACATTCGTTACGAGCGCATTCACCCACCAAAGGGTGTTGACGTGATCATGATGGCGCCTAAGGGCCCTGGTCACTTGGTGCGCCGCACCTACACCGAAGGTGGCGGAGTTCCAGCGTTGATTGCTGTGCATCAAGACGCAACGGGCAAGGCCAAAGCGCTTGCATTGTCGTACGCCGAAGCAATCGGTGGCGCCCGTGCGGGTGTTATCGAAACAACATTCACCGAAGAAACCGAAACCGATTTGTTCGGCGAACAAGTGGTGCTTTGCGGCGGTCTTACGTCGCTCGTTCAAGCTGGTTTTGAAACGCTCGTCGAGGCTGGCTATCAGCCAGAGATGGCGTACTTCGAGTGCTTGCATGAAGTGAAACTGATTGTCGACTTGATGTACGAAGAAGGCATCGCGGGTATGCGTTACTCCATTTCCGACACCGCCGAATACGGCGACGTGTCTCGTGGGCCACGCATCATCACTGCCGAGACAAAAGCCGAGATGAAAAAGATTCTTGGCGAGATTCAAAATGGCAAGTTTGCTGAAGAGTGGATCAACGAAAGCGAAAGCGGTCGTAAGCGTTTCAGCGAGCTGCAGAATGCAGGCCGCAATCACCCAATCGAAAAGGTTGGAGCACAGTTGCGCAGCATGATGCCGTGGATTTCGAAGGGTAAGAAGAAGGTCTCCGAAGTTTCAGGAGGCTAGGGAAATGGGGGTTCGTCCCCTAATTTCCGCCAATTTCTAATCCCGAGTTGTTAGGTCAACAATTGCCCTCTAGGGTGCTTGCCATGACTAACAACTGGGGTTTTGAAACACGTCAAATTCACGCCGGCCAAGAGCCAGACTCTGCAACTGGCGCACGCGCAGTTCCTGTGTATCGCACCACGAGCTACGTGTTCCGCGACGCGCAGCACGCACAGAATCTGTTCGCGTTAGCCGAGATCGGCAACATCTACACGCGCATCATGAACCCAACACAGGGTGTGCTCGAAGCACGCTTGTCATCGCTCGAAGGTGGCACCGCAACAGCAGTTGGTTTGCCAGGCGCACTTGCGGTTTCCAGCGGTCAGTCGGCCGAGTTGCTTGCAATCCTCACGCTTGCAGAAGCAGGTTCACACATCGTTGCTTCGCCAAGCCTGTACGGCGGCACCTACAACTTGTTCCACTACACGTTGCCAAAGCTTGGAATTGAAGTCACGTTCGTTGAAGACCCAGACAATCTCGATCAGTGGCGTGCAGCAGCCAAGTCAAACACCAAAGCGTTCTACGGCGAAGTCTTGGCGAACCCGCGCAACAACGTGCTTGACATCGAAGGCATCAGCAAGGTTGCACACGAAGTTGGCGTGCCACTGATTGTTGACAACACTGTGCCAACCCCGTATCTCATTCGTCCAATCGAGTGGGGTGCAGACATCGTGGTGCATTCACTCACCAAGTTCATCGGCGGACACGGAACGTCAATCGGTGGAGCAATCATCGACGGCGGAACATTCGACTTCAGCCAGAACGACAAGTTCCCTAACTTCACCGAGCCAGATCCGTCGTACCACGGCCTTGCATATTGGCCAGCGCTCGGCGCAGGTTCGTACATCATCAAGGCTCGCGTGCAAATGTTGCGCGACTTGGGAATGGCAACAACGCCAGACAACGCGTTCAACTTTTTGCAAGGTCTTGAAACATTGTCGTTCCGCATGGATCGTCACTGGGCCAACGCGCAAAAAGTTGGCGAGTTCCTTGCCAAGCATCCACAAGTTGAAGAAGTGTTTTACGCTGGCTTGCCCACAAGCAAGTGGCACGAGCGCGCGAAGAAGTACGGAAAAGGCAAGGGCTACGGCTCGGTACTCGCGTTCAACATCAAGGGCGGCGTAGAAGCCGGCCAGAAGTTTGTTGCGGGCCTCACGTTGCACAGCCACGTGGCCAACATTGGTGACGTGCGAAGCCTCGTCATTCACCCAGCATCAACAACGCACAGCCAGCTCACACCGGAAGAGCAAAAGTCGACCGGCGTGTTTCCAGGCCTCGTGCGTTTGTCGGTTGGTCTCGAGACCATCGACGACATCCTCGCCGATTTGGAAGAGGGCTTCAAAGCCGCAAAGTAGTCTGTTTGCCGCGGGGGAGCAGGGCCTTCATGAGCGTTTATCGGGCTAGGCAGGTGCTGCTAATTACGACAACTGGAAAACTCGCTCTTATTGGGCTGGAAACAGCAGATCCCCGCATGTATTCAGGACTTCTAGAACATTAATTTACTGTCCGTTCACCCTGAAGTCAGATCGAGTTAACAAGTCGGTGGAATCATGAATATGTGAACGTAGCTGCCACTCCGACCCCGCGAAAGATGGTGGTTGTCTACAGCCGGGCAGACAGGATTTTCCGGAGGATCGTGACTGCAGGTGCGCTTACGTCGCTCTTGTTGTTGGGCCTCATCGCCGGCTTTCTCATTTTTCGAAGTTCGGGTACCTTCCGCGAATTTGGTTTGAGTTTCATCACTGGCTCAGAGTGGTTTTCGGCTGGTGAAGACCCACTCGGCGGAGCAACTACTGCGCTGGCAGATGCCGATGACGCAAGTGTTTTTTCGATCGGCCCAATGATCGTTGGATCCCTTGTAGTCGCGCTAATCGCGATGTTTCTAGCAGTGCCATTGTCAATTGGTGGGGCCTTGTATATCGAATTTTATGCACCGAGAGGGATATACCGAATACTCGTTTCGTTGTTGGATCTTGCCGCTGCAGTTCCGTCGTTGATTTTCGGACTTTGGGGAATTCAAATATTTACTCCAATTGGAGTGCGGTGGGCGACGCTTCTCAACGATCGTTTGGGATTCATACCACTATTTTCCGTCGAATTTGAGAACTTCGCGAGAAGCCCTTTCGTGGCAGGTTGTGTGCTTGCAGCTCTGGTTGTGCCAATCACAACTTCGGTTGCTCGTGAGGTGTACTCCCGCACTCCGCGAGATTTGATCGACACCTGTTTTGCCCTTGGCGGAACTAAATGGGGCGCGATTCGTTCCGTTGTTATTCCTTACGGAAAGAGCGGTGTTATTGCCGGGGCGATGTTGGGTCTCGGTCGAGCTTTAGGCGAGACAGTCGCGATTTATCTGATGTTGAACCTGGTCTTTGATTACTCCTTTCAAATTCTGGACTCGGCCGGCGGAAACGTCGCGTCAATGATTGCTCTGAAGTTCGGAGAAGCAACCGATAAAGAAATTTCTGCTCTCATTGCCGCTGGCTTAGTCCTGTTCATTATCACTTTGATGGTCAATATGATCGCATCGAGCATCGTGCAAAGATCGACGCCGCGAGCATGATTACTAATTCAGCTACCGATCGATACCAAGGTATTGAGCCTCTTCGTCCGTGGGCGGTAACTCGTTCAACACGACTCAAAAACTTGTCCCGCTCACTTGCTTTCGCTTTTGTTGCATTCGTGGTAACGCTCGTGACTCCGTTAGCAAAAATTGATGGATGGGCAGTCGCGTTCTTGCTTATCAACGTCGCATGGGTCGTCGGTCAAACTACGCGTTTGGGAGTAAAGGAACGACGAGATGCAGTGTTAAGAGTGGTGTTTACTTCGCTTGCCGTCCTCGCATTTGTTCCATGGCTGTCAATCTTCGTTACGGTCTTATTGAAGGGTTATCGCGCGATCTATCCTGGATATTTTTTCTCGGATATGCGTACGTCAACGCCCGAAGATGAGTTCAACATTGGCGGAGCAGGACACGCAATTGTCGGATCGCTGATCATGGTGGCGATCGCAACGGTCATTACTCTGCCACTTGGGATTTTGAGTGGTATTTACCTCACCGAAGTACGTGGGAAGTTGACATTTCTCGTCAGATTCATTGTCCAATCGATGGCGGGAGTGCCATCCGTCGTAGCAGGGCTTTTTATTTTTACAACGATCGTGCAGCCAATGGGTAAATACTCGGGTATGGCCGGTGGTCTAGCGCTCGCAGTGCTGATGCTCCCAACCGTTTCTCGCACTGCCGAGGAAGTGTTAAAGCTCGTACCCGACGATTTGCGCAGTGCTGGATATGCTCTCGGCGCACGGCAATGGCGCACAGCAATCATGGTGGTCCTGCCAACAGTCAAGTCCGGCCTGATCACAGCAGGCATCTTGGGGGTTGCTCGAGTGATCGGCGAGACGGCCCCACTGCTTCTTACTTCCCTTAACACCAACGGTTTTGTGTGGAATCCGATCGGTGGAACTGTTGCTTCGCTACCTACCTATATCTTCTCTATGTTCATGTACGGCACAGAGTATTCAACAGCCCGCGCATGGACCGGATCGTTGGTTTTGCTTGCGGTGGTGTTTGGGTTTTTCGTCCTTGCCCGGCGGCTTGGTGCTACCGCGGCTCAAAAAGCACATGCTGATTCGCGAAAAGCCGGAAAGTTGAAGAAAAAATCATGAGCCAAAGGATTGAGAATATGACACAACAAAATGCTGGCACCTCGACAACGACGTCTCAACAACTTGATGCAGCACCAGATTTCAGGGGGCTCGAAACCCGAGGTGCTCATGCATGGTTCGGTACACATCATGCTCTCGCAGATGTATCCCTTCGTTTCCCAGAACGAACCGTTACAGGACTGATTGGCCCATCCGGCTGCGGAAAATCAACATTTATTCGCTTGTTGAATCGGATGCATGAGTTTATTCCGTCGGCAGCTATGGCAGGCGAGATTCTCTTGAATGGTTCGGACATTTACGACCCGTTAGAGGATCCTGCATTGATCCGGTTGAAAATTGGCATGGTTTTCCAAAAACCAAATCCGTTTCCCGCAATGACCATTAGAGAAAATGTCTTGGCAGGAATCAAGTTGGCTCACTTGAAGCGGGATAACCATGATGACATCGTTGAACAATGCTTGTCTCGCGCTGGTCTTTGGAAAGAAGTAAAAGATCGTCTGGGTGCATCTGGAGGCTCACTTTCGGGTGGCCAACAACAACGGTTGTGCATTGCTCGTTCGCTAGCGGTAGAGCCACAGGTACTGTTGATGGACGAGCCATGTTCCGCGCTTGACCCTGGCAGCACTCTACGAATCGAAGAAACAATTAAGGAACTTGCAGAGAAAATAACGGTAGTAATTGTTACGCACAACATGCAACAGGCCAGTCGTGTGAGCGACTTCTGCGCGTTTTTCTTAACCGATGGCGGACCAGGATATTTGGTTGAGGCTGATGCGACACGAAAGATCTTCACGAATCCAACTGATTCGCGAACCGCCGATTACGTGCAAGGAAAGTTCGGCTGACCAGTTAAGGCACTGTTCACTTTCTTTTTACCATCCGTACGCTCCAAATCTATTGCACCGAAATCATGCGGGTTTACCCTTCGGGTATGGATAGTCACTTCAAAGCAACAAGGAGAAATATGAACAAGCGTTTAAAGCAGTTTGTAGCGATTGCGATCGCTACGGCCGGCGTACTCTCGACGTCGTCAATAGCAAAGGCTGAAGATGTTACGGGTGGCGGCGCATCGTTTCCTGTCTCGTTTTTGACACCAGCAATTGCTGAGTTCAATAAGACTTACGGTCACAACCTCACCTATACATCAACTGGTTCTGGTACAGGTAAGAAAAACTTCAAAGCAACGACTTTCAAGTTTGCAGGAACTGACTCAGCAGTGGGATCAGCCGACTTGCCATCATTCGGGTGGAACTATGTTCCATACGTAGCAGGTGCAATTGCAGTTGGATACCGCTTGGATGAGCTCAAGGGCGTAACTCTCTCGCTCAGCCCTACCTCGATCAATGGAATATTTGGTGGCATCATTTCAAAGTGGAATGATCCAAGTATTGCAAGGGATCTCAAGCTGAACCCAGCCTGGGCAAACTCGAAGAAGAAGTCCGATGTCAAAGGTGCAACGGCCCTTTGGGAAAACACATCCACGACTTCCGCAAAAATCACTGTCTCAATGTTGCCCGCAACTTTGAAGGCAAACAAAGGCAAGAAGATCGAGTGGATTGACGACACCAAGAAGAAGGTGTTGAAAACATTGACCGTTGGAACAAAGGCCGAAGTGAACATGTCTTCAGCTGTGAGTCCTAAAGATACATTTTCCATCAAGGTTGGTGGCAAAACAATCGCCACTTTCTCACAGGTCTCTGTAACTCTGCCCGACAAAGCTATTCAAGTTGTATACCGCGCAGACACATCGGGAACCACCAACAACTTCTGCCAGTACATGGCAGGCGCTTCTAACCCAGACTGGAAGATCAACGACGCTTTCCAAAGTTGCGTTCCAGGTGGAATCACGGCCTACGGCTCGCGTTTCGTTGGCCAACCACAGAGCAACAACCAGGCGAATTACATCGCAAACACGAACGGTTCAATCGGGTACGGAGAAGTGTCTTACTTTACTGATCCTTCACGTGCAGCGCTTGGAGTTCGTGCAGCAAACATTTTGAATGCAGCTGGCAAGTTCGTCGCTCCAACTTCTGCAGGTTACAACTCGCATCTTGCAGGTGGAACCCAGGACGACAGAGGCCTGATTACGTTCAACTGGAAACAGACTGCAAACCCAACGGCATACCCGCTCGGTGCAGTAACTTATGGACTTTGCCAAACCGCATCGGATGCAAAGAACAAAGTAGTTTCCCAATTCTTCCAGTGGGTAATTAGTGACTTCGGACCGAAGAATGCTGAAGCACTTGCCTACACACCACTCCTTGGCTCTACAGCAACTAACGCCACGGCGTTGGCAAAGAAGTGCGGCGCAAGCTGAAATAAAGAACTGAATGGAAAAGGCCCCGGGGATTCCCCGGGGCCTTTTCTTTTATCCCATTTATTCTTTAAGGCTTATTCCGAGATCTGCGATTAGGTCCTCAACGCGCCGGCGAATCTCGTCTCGAATTGGACGCACCGCATCAACTCCTAACCCAGCAGGGTCATTGAGCGCCCAATCCTCGTAGCGTTTTCCAGGGAATATGGGACATGTATCCCCGCATCCCATCGTGATCACGACGTCGGCGGCTTGAACAATCTCTACTGCAAACGGCTTTGGAAATTCGTTTGCAATGTCGATTCCCACTTCACGCATTGCCTCAACCGCCGAAGCGTTCAAGTCCTTTCCTGGCAGCGATCCACCTGAGTAGACCTCAATTTTCCCTCGCGAAAGATGCCTCAACCATCCTGCGGCCATTTGAGAGCGGCCGGCATTGTGAACGCATACGAAAAGAACTGACGGTGGAGCGTCTGTGATGAGCCCAAGATTTTTTGCCATCGCCCGCAATCGATCGTCGGCATATCGTTTAGTGAATACCGCAATGAACGTTCGTACTTTGGCATCAGCGAAGCTTTCATAAGACTCTTGAACGATCGGAACAATATCTGACGAATCAAATTTCCCTGCGTATTTTCGGGAAAGTTGGTTCGCTGCTTGTTCGATTATCTCGTCTCTTTCTACTGGTTCGACAAAACTCATTGTTTCTCCTTTATGTAGTTGTATTTATTTTGCGAGTGGAAGAATTCTCTTGATCAACTCTTGGTAGGTCTGTTCGAAAGCAGCTATCGTGCCCACCTTCGTAGGATCGGGTAGCGACCAGTGCGAACGTGACAATGGCATGGACAAGTCGTCGTGCGACTGATCGCAGACGGTGATCTCTAAACGGCCGTGTGCCGATGTGGGGCGATACTTGCGTGGTATTGCTTGTCCCAAGTCGAGATTATGACGTTTTGCTATTTGAATGGTGAGTGGGTGAATGGTCTTCGCTGGTTCGGTGCCCGCACTGCTGGCTGCTGTTCCGATCAGCTTTTTCCAAATTGCAGCAGCCAATTGCGAGCGGGCAGAGTTGTGACGACAAATAAATTGGATGTTTCCCGGATATTTTGAGGAAACCAAAAGTGGAAGGTTGCGTTCAGCTAGGCGAACAAATCGTTTTCGTCGATCGGCGCTTGACTCAATTCTCTCAACTATCTGGGCATTTTCGAGCACGTCTAAATGATGGGCGAGCAGCGCAGAGGTAATTTCAAACTTTTGAATCAGTTCTCCTGGCGTGCGATCCGACAATGCAAGTTCGTCGACAATGTCGAGGCGAAGACGATCACCCAAGGCAGCGAACATTTGTGCGCGGTCATCTTGTGATCTCACACCGCTACCTTATATCTCTCAATAAATATTGAGACATTTATTTGGTTAAATCCAGGTGAACTTATGCAGTTTCGTCGCCGTCTTGTTGTTCGCGCAGGAATTTTTCAAACTCGGCAGCGAGTGACTCGCCACTGGCCACTGTCTCTTCTGTGCGGCGGTCGTACTCGTCTTCCAAAATGGTGAGGTAGCTCAGTGTTTGGTCGTCGCCCTCAACTGCGGCGTCGTGCAGCTCTTCCCAGCGCTGGATCTCTTCGTACATGTCGCCGTGCGCAGTGGGCACCCCTAGAACGTGTTCGAGATGCCGTAAGAGCGCAGCCGAGCTCTTGGGGTGCTGGGCGTTTGCAAGGTAGTGCGGCACGCCCACACGCAACGAGACTGCTGTGATGCCTTCGCGCTCGAGCCGTTCGTGAATGACGCCAACAACGCCGGTAGGGCCTTGGTATTGCGGCCGTGAAAGCCCAAGGCGGCGGGCGAGGGCGGTATTGGTGGAACTGCCCACCACATGCGGCGAGCGAGTGTGTGGCACGCCGTCGGCTGTTGCGCCCACGGTAACCACCACTTCGCATTTCAGTTTGCGAGCGCACTCCACAATGCAGTCGGCAAACGTTGTCCATTGCAGGTGAGGCTCCACGCCAGACATCAGCACCAAGTCGCGCGAGCCTTCGGGGAAGCGGGCAACAACAAAATCGTTTTCCGGCCAGCGAATGTGGCGGTCGCCATCTTCGTCTAGGTACGTCTCGGGGCGCTCTTGTGTGAAGTCAAAGAACGGATCGGGGTCGATACTGCCAACCACCACCACATCGCGGTCTTGCACCGACCATTCAAGCGCGCCCGTTGCGACGCCCGCAACATCAAACCAGCCTCGAAGCGCAACGACCAAGACGGGGTCGCGCAACGGGCCAACTGCGTCCCAATCGGCGTCGAGTACTTCGCTGATGTTCATTGGCTGAGGCCAAATATTTTCGTCACGGCGCAGTTCACTGTGTCATCATGGCAGGCGTGACAACGCATCAAAACCCCCGCCCTCGAGTTTCTGCGCGGCTCGCAGCCATCGCAGAATCGGCAACCCTGGCAGTCGATGCGAAGGCAAAGGCCCTCAAAGCCAAGGGCGAAAACGTAATTGGTTTCGGTGCCGGCGAGCCGGATTTCCCAACGCCTGAGCGCATCGTTGAGGCTGCGGTGCGCGCGGCCCGCGACCCCAAGTTTCACCGTTACACACCCGCAGCGGGCCTGCCCGAGTTGCGAGAAGCGATTGCCGCAAAGACACTTCGCGACAGCGGTTTTTCGTGCGACGCATCGCAAGTGTTGGTAACAAACGGCGGCAAGTATGCCGTCTTCGTTGCGTTTGCCGCGTTGTGCGACCCGGGCGATGAAGTAATCATCCCCGCGCCGTACTGGACTACGTACCCCGAGGCCGTTGCACTTGCCGGCGGAGTATCTGTTGTTGTCGACACCACCGAGGAGTCGGAATTTAAGGTGACGGTAGAGCAGTTGGAGAAGGTGAGAACACCGAAAACAAAAGTGTTGCTATTCGTTTCACCAGATAACCCAAGTGGTGCTGTGTACACGCGAGAAGAAACCATCGCAATTGGTAAGTGGGCAGTTGAGCACGGCATCTGGGTGATTACCGACGAGATCTACGAGCACCTCACCTATGGCAAGCACACGTTTTCGTCGATGCCAACGCTTGTTCCTGAACTTGCCGACACCTGCGTCATCGTCAACGGTGTTGCAAAGACGTATGCAATGACGGGTTGGCGAGTTGGCTGGATGATCGGCCCGAAGGATGTTATGAAGGCTGCAATCAACTTTCAGTCTCACACCACATCCAACGTTTCTAACGTTGCACAAATTGCAGCGCTCGAAGCCGTCAGTGGCGACTTGTCCGCGGTTGCAATGATGCGCGAATCGTTTGCGCACCGCGGAACACTGATGCACAAAATGTTGAGCGCAATTCCTGGCATCACGTGTATGGAGCCGCAGGGTGCTTTCTATTGCTTCCCAAGCGTGAAGGGTTTGCTTGGCCAAAACATTGGTGGCCAGGCTGCAACCAACTCCATGCAACTGGCCGACATGGTGTTAGAGCAAGCCAAGGTTGCATTCGTTCCCGGCGAAGCATTCGGTGCTCCTGGCTATGCGCGTTTCAGTTTTGCGCTCGGCGATGCCGACTTGGTTGAGGGAATGGATCGCCTCGCAAATCTTTTCAGCAAGTAAAAATCATTGAGCGCTGAGTACTACGAGGATTGCAGCCTCTGCAATCTGCTCTGCGCCACCGAGTACGTCGCCAGTGATACCTCCAATTTTGCGCTTTGACCACCAGCGGATGATTGCGCCTGAGCAGATGGATGCGATTAACACACCAATGATCCACCACTGCAATATAAATCCGCAGACCAAGACTGCTACGAATATCGAAAATATAGATTTTCGGGTGGGCAAGTTGCGCACATAGTCAGCTCCGAGCCCATCATGGCGTGCCAGTTTCGTGGTCAGCATCAGCGCCAACGCGGTTGTCCGAGCCATGCAGTGTGCCGCGACTGCAGCAAAAAACATTGTTTTTGGCTCTAAGGCACCAAGCGCAATGATGCGCAGGATGATGGATCCGCTTAGAGCGGCCACTCCGTAAGAACCGTGAAGTGGATCTTTCAAGATTCTTAATCGGTCTTCAACGTTCCAACCACCAACGAAGGCATCTGCGATATCTGCAAGCCCATCTTCGTGAAATGCGCCTGTAACGAGCACGCCAAGTAACACCCCAACCGCAGCTCCAACTAATGGTGTGGTCAAGCTGCCAACACTCCATGCAGCGGCACCTACGATCGCCCCAACGAGCAGACCTACAGCGGGGAACCATGGTGCCGCGAGCCCTATCGAAGGCTCATGGCGATGACGAATTGGTATGCGTGTGAGAAAGCTAATAGCGACAAACAATCCTCGCCCTGTGTTCATGCGCCAAACCACTCCTTGAAGGTTGGCACATCTACAACTCCGGAGCAGGCCATTTTGATGAGTGGCACAGCCGCCATCGCACCGCTTCCTTCGCCTAGTCGCATGTTGAGGTCGAGTAGATGTGGTTTGCCCAAATGGTGCAGCAGCTTTCGATGACCAGGCTCCGCAGAGCAATGACCAATCCAGCAGTGATCCAAAGCTGTTTTGTCCAGTTGAAAAAGTACAAGTGCCGCGGCAGTGACGACATAGCCATCAAGCACCACTGGGAGTCGTCGCATTCGTGCAGCCAAAATTGCGCCAACCATTGCAGCCAACTCTGCTCCTCCAACCTCGCGCAATAGCTCAATTGGGTCGTTGAGGTGAAAAACGCGGCTGGTTGCTTGTTCTACAGCAGCGAGTTTCCTGCTCAAGCCTTCATCGTCTACGCCGGTTCCACGCCCAACCCAATCCGATGGCGTTCCACCTAATAGAGCGGCTGTTAGTGCGGCCGCCACAGTCGTGTTGCCAATACCCATTTCTCCTATGACCAGTAAATCGCACTCGAGATTTTCGACTGATCGTCTGCCCATTTCAAGAGCCTCATCCAAACGCATTTTGGACATGGCGGCCTCATGACGAATATCTTTCGTTGGCTTACCGACGCCAACATCAACGGCGTGAACTGTTGCACCAGCGACAGCGGCAAACGCAGACAGGGTCGAACGGCCTTCCTGATAGGCCTTGAGCATTGCTGTCGTCACTTCCGTCGGGTAGGCGCTGACACCTCCTTGTGCAACACCATGATCCGCGGCGAAAACGAGGGCGGCTGGTTGGTTGATTGCGGGTTGGCTAGTTGCTTGCCATTGGGCCACCCATATCGCAACATCATCGAGTGCTTGGAGCGCACCTGCAGGCCGCAGAATATTGGCTGCACGATCACTTACGTTGCGTCGGGCCGTTTCATCTGCGCGTGGCAATACCGCCAAACATTGCCCTACCCATTTTCGAGTCATTGCAATATTTCCTGCGGATCGTGCAAAGGAAAAGCTTTCCCAGCGACGAGGAACAGTGACTGGCGGGCTGCTCTTGCCCACTGTTGATTAACGCGGCCCAGTATTTCGCGGTATTCGCGTCCTAATGCGGTTTCTGGAACTACGCCAAGCCCCACTTCGTTGCTAATCACGATTGTCTTACCATTGCGCTGGGAGATGGCACTCAGTGATTTTGTGCAAGCGCTGCTGATTTCTTGTTCGGATGTTTCTCGCATCATGAGGTTGCTCACCCATAACGTGAGGCAATCAATGATGATGCATGCAGAGGAAGGAGCATTCTTGATTGCGCTCGTGATATCGAAAGGCTCTTCAATTGTGAGCCATTTTGGACGCTCCCTTTGGTGACGAGCGATTCGCTCCTGCATATCAGCATCCAAAGCTTGAGCGGTTGCAATGAAAACAACTTCGCGTTGAGTACGAGATGCAATGTCAACGGCTAGCGAACTCTTTCCGCTTCTCGCTCCGCCAAGAAGCAGAGTGAGGCCTTGATTAGAAATCGATTCCACGTTTGGCCTTAAAACCTTTCTGATACGCATGCTTTACGTTGCGCATCTCGCTGACGGTGTCGGCAATATCAATGAGCGCTTGCGGTGCATCTCGTCCCGTGACTACAACGTGCACACTGCGTGGTCGGTTAACTAGGGCATTCAGCACTGGCTCGGTTTCAATCCAGCGCCAATTCAGGGGGTATGTCAACTCGTCAAAAATCAACAAATCATATTCACCACCCATTAACAGTTCGTGGGCTTTTGACCACGCCAATTGTCCCGTTTCCTGATCCTTTGCCAAATTTTCCGAGTCCCACGAAAACCCATCACCCAGTGTGATCCAGTCGACGCCGAGCTGTTTTCCAATCTTTTCTTCGCCGACATTCCAGTCGCCAGATTTTACAAATTGCACAACGCCAACTTTCCAGCCACGGGCCACTCCTCGGATCATCATTCCAAAAGCGGCTGTACTTTTGCCCTTACCGTGACCGGTATTTACGATCAGCAATGAATCGGGCGTGACAAGTTCTGGCGGGCGGGGATCATCTTGCGGGGGGGCTTCGGTTGTTTCATTTTCCATTGTGTTCACCATTTTCGAAAGTTGCATTAGGGCCACGAACACTGATATGTTCGTGGTGCTTCGGCAATAGTCGATGCAGTGTATTGCTCAGCGAAGTCCGGTGGAATTCCGGCACTGTCCCGCAACGGTAATGCGAACACTTTGTTCGTTAGTCCGGTCGCCTAGTAGTGCATTTCCACTTACGGTCCTCGCCAGAGGGACAGAAGGAAATTATATGCGCAAGTTATCTCTGGTCGGCGTCGCCGGCCTTTTTTTATTCTCACTATCTGCCTGTAGCAGTTCGAGTGAAACAACCGACACAACAGTTGCGGTTGAAACTGCAAGTTACCCCGTCACCGTGGGTGATCTCACGTTGGAAAGCCAACCAATGCGGATTGTCTCGCTTTCACCAACTGCAACCGAGATGTTGTACGCAATTGGTGCCGGTGCTCAAGTTGTAGCAGTAGACGATTATTCAAACTACCCAGCCGAAGCTGCAGCATTGGGAACGAATCTCTCTGGCTTCGAACCAAACGTTGAGGCGATTGCTGGATTTACTCCCGACCTTGTAGTAATTGCTTATGACCCAAGCAACCTTGTAGAGCAACTCAATGCACTATCCATTCCGGTGTTTATTGCAAGTGCGGCCGTCAGTATCGACAATGTTTACGAACAAATAGAACAACTTGGAGTGCTCACTGGCCATGCGGCTGAATCGTTGCAGTTGTCATCTCAACTTCAAGCCGATATTCAGGCGGCTGTGGCTGGGATAACAATGCCAACAGAGCCATTGTCGTATTACCACGAGCTTGATAACACTTTGTATTCAGTTACGTCCAACACGTTCATTGGACAGGTGTACGCGTTGTTTGGTTTGCGAAACATTGCCGACAACGTTGAAGCCGGCAACGATTATCCACAACTCTCTGCGGAAGTTATTGTTTCAGCCGACCCAGATCTCATATTCCTTGCTGATACCAAGTGTTGTAATGAAACTGCTGAAACTGTCGCGGCGCGCGATGGTTGGGGTGGTTTGAAAGCAGTCACGAATAATCGGGTTATCGAGTTGGACGACGATATTCCATCACGATGGGGGCCACGCCTAATCGAATTTGTAAATGCGATCCGCGACGCACTTGCTTTGGTTTCTGCAGGCTGATTTAGCAATAAAAAGATTGTGTTACTACGCCATGAAGTAAACAAGTCCGCTCGGGACGTTGACCACCAGTTCTTATGGTTTGCCCTGAGTGGCTTGTTGCTTTTGGGCGCAATGACTGCGGGTCTGATGATTGGGCCAGCAGGCCCAACGTGGTGGCGAATACCGCTTGAGCTGCTTAACCGATTGCCACTTTTTTCAGTTGACAGCGGAGTAAGCGCGTCCGACTGGAATATTGTCTGGCAAATTCGTGCTCCTCGTGTGGTATTGGCAGTCATCGTGGGCTCAACGCTCTCGATTTCTGGGGCGAGTTATCAAGGGGTGTTTCACAACCCGTTGGTTGATCCGTACTTATTGGGCGTTGCCGCGGGAGCAGGGCTCGGTGCTACAGCAGTGTTCTCATTTAGAGATTCACCGACATCAACTTGGATCATCGATCCATTGCCACTGGCGGCTTTTCTCGGAGCGGTGTTCGCCGTGATGATTACTTACTTTATTGGTACTTCATTTAATGAAGGTCGCTCACCAGTTTCACTCGTCCTAGCGGGCGTTGCAGTTACATCATTAGCAACAGCAATTCAGACCTTTATTTTGCAGCGCAATAACGATGTTATTCGTCAGGTGTATTCGTGGATTCTTGGCAGGTTGTCGAGTGCAACATGGGGTGATGTGCGCTTGGTATTGCCGTATGTCATTGTCAGCACCGTGGTGTTGTTGCTGCATCGCAGGTTGCTCGACGTGATGCGGGTGGGCGATGACGAGGCACTCGCACTTGGTGTAAATGTTCGGCGCGTGCGGCTTGTGGTGGTGCTTGCCGCAACACTCGGCACCGCTTCGGTAGTCGCGGTCAGTGGCTTAATCGGTTTCGTTGGCATCATTGTGCCGCACGCAGTTCGATTGCTTGCCGGCGCAAGTTATCGCAGGGTGTTGCCACTGAGCGTGTTGCTTGGCGCGGCGTTTCTTGTTGCGGCAGATATCCCAAGCCGTGTGCTTGCTAACCCGGCCGAAACACCGATTGGTGTGGTCACTGCTTTCTTTGGCGCACCGTTCTTCCTCTTGCTTCTTCGCACACGGCAGACATCGCAATGAGCACACTTGGCTTTTGCAACCTAGGAGTGAGTTACGACGGCGTTCCTGCCGTTGTCGACTTCAACGACATCTTGTATTCGGGCGAGTGGCTGTGCCTCATTGGCCCCAACGGCGCTGGCAAGTCCTCTGTTTTGCGCGCTGCTGCCGGGCTGGTGTCGTACAGCGGTTCTGTCGCCATCGATCAGAACGAAATCCCTGCAACGTCGGCGCGTTGGCGAGCGCGCCATATTGCCTATGTGCCGCAATCGCCGGTGATACCAACCGACATGATTGTGCACGACTACGTGTTGCTCGGGCGCAACCCATACATCAAGCATTTTGCTAGCGAATCACAGAACGATAGAGACGTGGTGGAACGGGTTCTCCACCGGCTCGACCTCACTTCGTTTACAAAGCGGCCGCTAGGCACGTTGTCCGGTGGTGAAGTTCAGCGATTAGTGATTGCTCGCGCCCTCGCGCAAGAGGCACCAGTGTTGTTTCTCGACGAACCAACAAGTGCTTTAGATATTGGTCACCAGCAGCAAGCGCTCGAGTTGGTTGATGGCCTTCGCCGAGAGCAGGGCCTTACAGTGGTTTCGGCAATGCACGACCTCACGCTTGCTGGCATGTACGCCGACAGGTTGGTGCTGATGCATCAAGGTAGGCGAGTGGCCGAGGGCACGGCACAACATGTGCTTCGTTCTGAAACGTTGGCCGAGTTCTATGGCGTGTCTGCACGCGTGCATCACGAGCCAGATGGCACCGTTGTCGTGATTCCGCAGCGCACACCGTTGTTATAACGACATAGCCACTACCGTGGCACGTGATGTCTGATGTTGGTCGATTGTTGAACGAACATGTTGTTGGGTGCGCAGCCGCTCACCAACGGCTGTTAGCCGCGCTCGAAACGCTCACCGATGAACAGTGCCGCGGAACAACGGCTCTTCCTGGATGGACGCGCGGTCATGTGCTCAATCATCTTGCGCGCAACGCCGACAGCCACGTGCATCTTTTGCAGTGTGCATCGCGTGGCGAAGTGGGCGAGCAATATCCGGGTGGTGCGGTGGCGCGTAACGCAGCAATCGAGGAAGGTGCGGGGCGTTCGGCAGAGCAGCTGGTGGCCGATGTCCGCCGCAGCATTTACGCACTCGAGGCGCAGTGGGCGGCAACGAATGCGCAGGGTTGGCAGGGCGAGGGCATGAACAGTGCTGGTGCGACTATCCCCATGAATGACGTTGTCTTTTTGCGATGGCGTGAGGTGGAAGTACACACGTCGGATTTGGACTTGGGTGCAACGTGGCAGCAATGGTCGGCGGAGTATGTGCGTTATGAATTGGACCGCCAGGTAATGCTGTGGCACAGCCGCAAATCAATGGGCATGACAGTGTTGCCGGAAGCGGCGTTGCGTTTGCCACCCAACCATCGGCTTGCTTGGCTGTTGCGGCGAACAGAAGTAGAAGGGTTGGCTACGCCAGATGGCTTCTAGGTTCCGTGGTGTCTGGTTAAGCACGCTTCTTGGGTTGTTGCTTGCCGTAGTGCTTCCGGCAATGCCCGCGTCTGCGCACGCTGGTTTGGAGGGCAGCGAACCCGCGCCAAGTTCTGTGTTGGCGGCATCGCCATCCGAGATTGCGTTGTTTTTTGACGAACCAATAGACGTGGTCTTTGGCTCGATACGGGTGCTCGATGCACAAGGGGAAGAAGTTGCTGCAGGGCGCCCGCAACGAGACGACGACAACAGTTCGATTGCACGCTTACCTTTGCCCACCTTGCCCGAAAGCGCCTACATCGTGGTGTGGAGAGTTACGTCTTCCGATAGCCACCCTGTGCAGGGTTCATTCGAGTTCCAGATCGGTACTGCCGTTTCGCCGTTAAGTGACGCAGCAACTGTTGCCGCATCTGCGGCCGCAGAAAGCCATGGGCTCTCCACGCTGTTTCTGTTCATTCGGTGGGTCACGTTTATGGGCATCGTCGTGCTTGTAGGCGGATGTGCATTGCTTACGAAGTTCAATCGGCTGGCAATATCGCTGCGCACATCTAGCCTGCTGTTAGGTGCATGGCTCTTTGCATTTTTCGCCACGCTGCAGTCGTTGATTGCATACGGCCCGCATGTTTCCGGGTTGAAAATATGGGAGGCGAGGCGCCTTTCTCTGTTGCAAGACACGTTGACCACACACTTCGGCCGCATGCAGCTGGTGCGAATTGCGGCACTAATCGTGCTTGCTGTGGTGCTTCGCAGTTCGCGTTGGCGGGTGGTGCGTGGCTACACCACGTTGGTGTGGCTCAGCATTGTTGTTGCTATCGGAACGATTTCGTTTTCTGGTCACGCGTACTCACAAAGCCCGCTTGTTCTCAGCGTGGCGCTAGACATGGTGCATTTTGCGACAATTGGTTTTTGGGTTGGTTCTGTCGTGATTTTTGCAATCGACCGCCGCGGATGGTTGAGTGGCGATGAGCAAACCACCCAGGCAGTGAACTGGTTTTCTCGTGTGGCAGGCTTTGCCGTTCCGGTCATGGTTGCAACCGGCGTAGCGCAGGCATGGATCATGATGCAGGGCGTCAGTGGTGTAACCGACACGCAATACGGGCAAACACTGGTCGTCAAAACATCGTTGGTTGCGGTTGTCGTTGCACTTGGTGGTGTCGCACGCAAATCGCTTCGGCGCTCTGGGCCCAAGTCGTTGCAGCAAACACTTTCTATCGAGGCAATCTTGATTGCTGTGACCATTGCAATCACAGCATCGCTCGTGGCGCTGCCACCTCGCTCCGTTTCTTCACTTGAACCCTTCGCAACCACGCTGGTGCGTCAGGATGTGCTCGTCAACATCACCGTTACCCCCACGCGTGTAGGAAACAGTGAAGTGCACATCATCATCACGCCACCGGGTGGCTCGCTGCAGCAGATGCAATCGGTGACTGCACGCATTGCCTTGCCTGCGAGCAACATTCCCACTGGGCCGCTTGCATTAGACAAAGTTGGGCCAAATCACTACGTGGCTAATTACCGATTTGCATTTGAAGGCACGTGGAAATTGGAAGTGCTGGTGGTGCCCACCGCTAACACCACGCTGCTTTATTCGACCGACGTAGAAATAGAAAACTAGGCCAGGGTCTTCACCACTAAGTGGTGGCCGAGCCCCGACGCTTCGTCGATGAACTGATCGCCAACTGTTTCGAAGCCGCGCCGTTCATAGAAGTACAACGCATGGTCACGCGCCCGCGCCCACACGTAGGTGCAACCCAACTCTTTGGCTCGTTCGATACCAGCAGCAAGCAGTGTTGCACCAACGCCACTGCCTTGAAGCCTTTGCGCAACCGCCATGCCGCGCAGCTGCATCGCGGGTTTTTCGGGGTCGAGCGGCCAAGGCCGAGGAAGCCAGGTGGAGCACGCAACCAATTCGGCCCCCTCAAAGATGCCTAGGTTGGCAGAACCCGGCGCGTCGTCGTCGGAGTAGCGCGGATCTTGTGAGGGTGTGCCGTTGCGAAGGACTGCCATGCGAAGAGGCAGCAATGCTTCGGTGGAAACGATGCTTACTTGCACGTCGCACCAATTTCACGAATATCAACGACGCGGTTGCTCAATGTACTTGCCTCGCATAAATCGTGTGTCACGTGAACAACGGTAGTTCCGCGGGCTCGCAGGAGCGCGGCGATGTCGTGAAGCAATCGGTCGTGAAGCTCGGTGTCCAGGCCGGTGAGTGGTTCATCGAGCAAAAGAACAGAGGGTTGAGCAATGAGCGACCGTGCCACCGCAACACGCTTTGCTTCGCCACCCGAAAGATGTTGCACGTGTCGCGACCCAAATTGCTGGAGGCCGATCAGTTGCAGCATGGCCTCAACCTGCGGCAGATAGGCATCCTTGGATAATCCACGCATGCGCAGGGGGTAAGCAATGTTTTGCTCCACAGTGAGGTGGGGGAAGAGCTGGTTGTCTTGAAACACCAGGCCAATGCCGCGTTGGTGGGTTGGCACCGCCGAGACATCTGATCCATCAATCAGTATCCACCCCGTGCGTGGTTTCTCTAGGCCAGCAATCACACGCAGCAGCGTTGTCTTGCCCGACCCGCTTGGGCCAACAAGCGACACAATCTCTTTCGTTGCAACCGCAAGCGAGAGGTTGCTAATAATCGGCTGGTCTGCATAGTCGACAGCGATGTTCCGTAGTTCGAGCATCAGCGCGACACCTGCTGTTTGCGCATGGCGTCGGCAATGTAAATACCGACGATGCTGCTGATGACAAAGATGGTGCTGAGCGCGTAGGCATGTGCCTGCACTGTGTCGCCGGTGCGCGAGAGTAATCGGGAAATGAGCACGGGCAAAGTCTCGCTCGTGCGGCGGGTGAGGAAGCTTGTGGCCCCAAATTCGCCCAGCGACACGGCAAATGAAAGCGCGGCAGCAGTTGCTGCAGCACGCTGAGTAAGCGGCCAGTCGACGCTGCGGAATCGGTGCCAGCGGTTAGCCCCCATCGTTGCTGCTACTTCGCGAAGGCCGTTAGGTACCGCACGGATTACGGGCAATGTGGTTCGCACCACCAGTGGAAGCGCAATGAGCGAGTGGGCGATTGGGGTAATCAGCCACGCCGATCGGAACTCAATAGGCGACACATCAAACGTGATCAACATGCCAAGACCAATCGTCACGGCCGACACCGTGAGCGGCAGCGCCGAAACTAATTCGAGGACGGCGTAACGCCGCGACCCGTACGCCACAGCAAAGCTGATGAGCAGGCCGAAGGCCGTTGCAATGATTGCAGTGACGATCGCAAAACTTGCGCTTGTTTTTAGCGCCGCAGTTGTCGCAGAGGAAAACACGGCGTTCCACCCAGCAAGGCTGAATTGGCTTCCTGCGCGAAGCGAGCGCCACGCAAGGGCCACCATGGGCGCTGCCACTGCGAACGCGGTGCACAGCACGATTGCACTCAGCACGAAGCGCTGCCTGCCACGCTGTGCAATTGTTCGGTGAGGAGCAGACAAGACCATTTGATTTGTGCGCCGGTTCGACCGCATCCACCACGCAACGGCAGCCGACAACACCAACATCTGGCCAATGCTCAGCGCGAGTGCACCGGGCAAATCACCGATCAGTACGGCACGCGTATAAATCTCGGTTTCAATGGTGGATCTTGCTGGGCCGCCAAGCACGCGAACTACTCCGTAACTGGTAAACGAGAACAACCCAACAACAACAGATACTGCCGTGATCGAGCCGCGCAAGAGCGGCAGCGTGATGGTGGCAAATGCTCGCAACGGTGACACTCCGAGTGTGCGCGCGGCTTCGGACAGTTGCAACGAGAGTTGCTCCCATTGGGCGCCCACAACTCGCACAACTACAGCAATGTTGAAAAACGCGTGAGCAGCAACGATCGCAACTGCGGTGTAGTGCAATTGCGATGGCAGCACCGCAGTAAATGCTGCACCAACCACCACGGTTGGTAGCAGAAATGGTGTGGTGAGCAAGGCAAGAAACAGACGCTCGCCCCGAAAATGAAATCGTGAGAGGGCGTACGTGGCTGGCAAGGAAAGGGCTAAACACAATGCGGTGCTGGCTGCTGCTTGCCACGCGGTGAACCACAGCATTCGCAATATCGAGCCATTTGTGTAGGTATCGATGAGGCCATCGAGGTTTGCTCCACGCAGGACAATCGTGACGAGTGGAAAGCCAAAGAAGAACGCGATTGCTACAGCAGGGGCAAACCACAACCATCGAGAAGCGCTGGGGTAGGGCGAAGTTGTGGCGTTCATTTCAGAACGATTGAAGTCCACTCATCCAGCCATGCTGTGCGATTTTTTGCAATCACATCGGCTGCTAGTCGCAATGGGTTTTCTGGGCGCAGTGCAAACTGTGTAAAGGCGTCTGGCAAGGTTGCGCCGCTGTGCACGGGGAACACGAACTGCGTCAGTGGCAAGTCGTTTTGAAAAGCGAGATCGGTCAGGTAATCAATGAGCAGTTTGGCCTCTTCCACATGCTTACTGCCGCGCAAAATTCCTGCGTATTCAATTTGCTCGAAGCACGTGAGTGAAGCAACTGCAGTAACTGCCTCGGTGATTGGTGGGTTGGCAAACAACACTTCTGCCGGCGGGCTGGAGCTGTAACTCACCACGAGCGGCCTGTCGCCCTTGCCGCTCGACCCCGAAAACTCGGTGTAATAGGCCTCTGTCCAGCCGTCCACAACAAGTACGCCGTTATCGCGCAACGACTGCCAATATTCTTGCCAACCGTTTTCGCCATATTCGGCAATAGTGGCCATTAAGAATGCCAGGCCTGGTGAAGAGGTGAGGGGGCTTGGCACAACGAGCCTGTTGGCGTAGTTCTTGTTTGTCAGCGCATCCAATGTCAACGGCGGCGATATTTTCTGCTCTGCGAACCATGCAATGTCGTAGTTGATGCACACGTCACCGGTGTCCACCGGCGTCACCTCGTGGCCAGGAATGTCGGCAAGCACTGTTTTGCTCATGAACTGGGTGTTGGCAGTTTCGTAGGCGACAAACACGTCTGCCTCGAGCGCACGCGAGAGCAACGTGTTGTCCACGCCCCACAGCACGTCTCCCTCGGGGTTGCCGGCAGTGAGCGCTGCTTTCGTCACCAATTCGCCGGCATCGCCCGAGCGAACGACTTCCACTTTGATGCCTGTCTGTTCGGTGAATGCATCAAAGATTCCCTCGCTGGGGGTAAACGATTCGTGCGCAAGCAGTGTCAGCGTTACGGCGTCACCACTAGGGGAGTTTGTGGAGGGAACAGATGAAGATGTGTCTGTTGTTGAAGCAGAGCAACTTGCAAGTATCAATGTTGCGGCAATTATGGAAATGCGTTTCATGTCAGCCCTCCAAGGCGTTCGGTTGAATGATGAATAGATTGCCGTTTGTAACGGCGATCGTTGCTTGTGGTTCGGTCATCTCGTTGCTTATCCCGCGAGTGGAATATGCCAGCAACGATTCGTCATTTAATGTCCAGCGCAGGCCACTTGTGCTGATGCCTTCTGCGGTTCCACCAGCGGGAGTGATGCCAACGATGCTGCCGACGAGGCCAGTAATCGCGATCGAGCCCGGGCCACGAACCAAATGCAACTGGGCCGTGTCCCAAAAAGCCTGCACGCTGCATCCGGCGAGTGCGGGGTGTTGCATCACTGCCAGCACGCCAAGCTGGTGATCGAGCCTTCCGCCGCCACCAGTAATCACAGTGATTTTCCGTGCCCCGCGAGCAACGGCAGTCAACAAGGCCAACTCGGTATCGGTGTTGTCTTTGTCACGCGGAACACGCTCGATGTGTGAGCCCGTTGCTTCGGCAACCGCAAGCACCGCTGGGTCGACCGAGTCCATATCGCCAACAACTGCCGTCACGCGCAATCCCAAATCGATTGCTGCGTGCAACCCAGAGTCGGCGGCAATCACGAAGTCGTAGCGAGGAAGGTGCTGAACGACAGAGCGTTTAGGTGGCAGACCACCAATCACCACGAGGGCGGTGGTGTCATGTGCACTTGTTGCGTTCATCGATTGCGTTCCCTTTGCTGGCATTACCCAGCCGGTATTCGGGTCGATGGCTTGTGGCCACCCTCTCAGCCAGCCAATAAGCCAGCTCCCCGTGCGTGAAAATTCATTGTACCCCCGTGAGGACCACGGGCAATGCGCACAGGTATCCTGTTTTACGTGAGCCCCTTTGCAACAGAAACCTCCACTGTCGATAAAACCAATACGATCGTCAGCATTTCGCCCATTGCGCATGTCAAGTTGCTCGAGTTGCGCGACGCCGAAACCGAAGGCGCGCAACTGGGCCTGCGTCTCGAAATCTTGTCGCAACCAGGCGAAGATTTCCGCTACGACTTGTCCTTCGATTTTTTCACTAAGGCCGCATTCAGCGACGAAGTACGCACCATTGATGGGCTCAAGATCATCATCCCGGCAAAAGACGTCGAGAGCTTCCAGGGCGCAACAATTGATCACTCCGATTCGCAGGGTTTGCTCATTCGCAACCCCAACAAGCCAATCGCCCCAAAGATTGAGGGTCTCGTCAACGACGACGACATTTCAGCCGAGATCGAAACAATCGTTACTGCCGAAGTAAACCCGATGCTCGCCGCACACGGCGGTTTCGTTACCTTTGCCGGTCACGACAAAGAGGGAACTGCGTACTTCACCATGGGCGGCGGTTGCCACGGTTGCTCGATGAGCAAGCAGACCATGTTGGAAGGTGTGGGCACCATGGTGTCGGAGAAGATTCCGGCAATCGTCAAGGTGCGCGACCTCACCGATCACTCAACAGGCGCCAACCCGTTCTATTCGTAAAACGAATTAGTACGTAGTACTGAGGCGGGTTTCTTCAAAGATTGGGTTGAGGGCGGCAAACACGTCGCCCGCATCAATCAATTTTTGGTGATCGCCAACAAACTTGATCTTGCCACTGATGAACGCCTCTTGAGCGTTCAAGGTGCCATTGGAAACTGCTACTGCGGTTTCGTACGACTCTGTAAAACGAACATTCTCTTCAGGTGCCTCACCTGGTGCAAAGACAACCTTGCCATTGCTGGATTGCAAGTGGTAGGTGATGTCGCCAAATGGCGTACCGGTCACTACTTGAGTGAGGCCAACGGTGTGTTGGGAAGCGAGTGACTGCAACTCGCTGTTTGCGGCAACTGCGGCCGCTACTGAAGTGATCCATTCGGTGCTGAGGTATCGCATAAACGAAAACTCAGCACCGAATCGAATCGATACGTACTAGGCGGCAACCATGCTCTCGGTCTTACGACGCGAGAACATAATGGCAACGACCAAGATGGCAAGCGAAACGCCGGAGATGGCGAAGCGTGCTGCATCGTTGTCCTTCAAGTTGATGATTGCTGGCAAGATCAACAATGCCACCAAGTTCATTACCTTGATCAACGGGTTGAGGGCTGGGCCTGCGGTGTCCTTGAATGGGTCGCCCACTGTGTCGCCGATGACGGCTGCCTTGTGTGCATCTGAGCCCTTGCCACCGTGGTGACCGTCTTCGATGTACTTCTTGGCGTTGTCCCATGCTCCACCAGCGTTGCTGAGGTAGTTAGCCATGAGCTGACCAGTGAGGATGACGCCTGCAAGGAACGCACCAAGTGCTGCGTAACCGATACCGAAACCAACAACTACTGGCGTAAGTACTGCCAACAATGCTGGGGTGGTGAGCTCACGCAACGATGCTGCGGTGCAGATGTCGATGACTGGGCCGTAGTCCGGCTGCTTGGTGCCGGCCATGATGCCGCCGTCTTTGAACTGGCTGCGTACTTCTTGCACAACGACGCCTGCTGTGCGGCCTACCGCACGAATGGCGAGCGCCGAGAACATCATCGCAACCGAACCACCGATGAGGAGACCAATGAAGGTCTTCACATCGGAGACGTTGATCTGTGTTTCTGCTGCCTTGAAGATTGCGTCGCCTTCTAGACCAAGCTTGAGTTCGCCGGCAATCGTTTCGATGTAGGAAGCGAACAACGCAACTGCGGCAATAACTGCCGAGCCAATTGCGAAGCCCTTGGTTACAGCCTTTGTGGTGTTACCAACAGCGTCGAGGCTGACCAGTATCTTGCCGGTTTCGCCTTCGAGTTCGCCAGCCATTTCGGCGATTCCTGCAGCGTTGTCGGATACTGGGCCGAAGGTGTCTTCAGAAACGATGACGCCTGTGGTTGCCAACATACCCATGCCGCACAATGCGACGAGGTACAAGGAGAACTGGATGCTTCCGCCGCCCAGCCACAAGGTTGCACCGAGTGCCACTGCGATGCACAAGATTGCGTACACCGACGACTCGAGGCCCGATGCTGTTCCCGAAAGAACAACAGTTGCTGGGCCGGTTTCTGTGCTTTCTGCGATTTCTTTTACTGGGCCGTATTCGGTGCCAGTGAAGTATTCGGTGAGACGGCTAAGTACTTGTGCGAGAACCAAACCAATAACAACTGCACCGAACAAGCGCAGGCCGATGTTGGACATGGTCACTGCTTTGTCACCAAATTCGGTTGCACCCTTGTCTGGGTTTCCTACGTAGTACTGGGCCAACAAGAAGGTACCGATGACCGTAATGATTCCTGCTGTGAGGAAGCCGCGGTTGATTGGCTTCAAGGCGTTTGTTTCGCCTTCGCGTGCGCGCACTGCGAACACACCAGCGATAGATGCGATCACGCCGATGGCGCGAGCTGCAAGTGGGAACACCAAACCAAGCGCTGGGTTGAGGCCCACTGCGTTGAACGCAGCAACACCCAAGATGATCGAGGCAACGAGTGTTACTTCGTAGCTTTCGAACAAGTCGGCAGCCATACCGGCACAGTCGCCCACGTTGTCGCCCACGTTGTCTGCAATGGTTGCAGGGTTGCGTGGGTCGTCTTCTGGGATTCCTGCTTCAACTTTGCCCACCAAGTCGGCGCCTACGTCGGCTGCCTTGGTGAAGATGCCGCCGCCAACGCGGAGGAACAATGCCAAGAGTGAACCGCCGAAGCCGAAGCCAACGAGCATTGCTGACGAAGTGTTTTGGAACAACGCGATGATCACGGTTGCACCGAGCAAACCAAGACCAACGGTGAACATACCTGCAACACCACCGGTGCGGAACGCAACCTGCAGCGCATCTTTCATGGAGCCACGAGTTGCGGCTGCTGCGGTACGAACGTTGCCGCGCGTTGCAAGTGTCATGCCGATGTAACCGGTGAGACCGGAAGCAACACAACCCAAGACGAATGCAAGCGTGCGGTAGATGCCGGACTCGACAAAGCTAAGTGCCGATTCGCCGCCAGGCTTTTCAATTGCGACCGAGGTGAGGAAGACGACAGCGCCAACGGGGATGAGGATCATCCCGATGGTGCGGAACTGGCGCTTGAGGTATGCCCAAGCACCAACTTGAATCGCGCGAGCGATCTCTTGCATTTTTGCTGTGCCCTGATCTTCTTTCAATACTTGTACGGCTAGGAACCAGCCGACGAGCAAGGCAAGAATGGCGGCACCAGCGGAAAGACCGAGGATTGCCCATTCACCGCCTTTGAGGGTGAATGTTTGCCAGCCGCCTTCGGATGCGAATAGTGACGTCACGTGTAATTTCTCCGTTAATGATTGTGAGGCCCGCCCTGATTGGGAGCCTGTGGAATGTGTCTCGCAAAGTGTAGAGAATCTGGGCGCCTTGGGGCGAAATACCCCCTAATGGCCCCAAGATGAGACCATGTTCACGCCTTCAGTGGCACCTATATATAGGGATGCCGAGCGATGGGTTCCTCGGCATCTTGGTGACAGAACTAGCGTGATGTCGATCCTTATGTCTCAAACCTCAACAACAACTGGCCTTCGGCGGGCACCCGTAACGGGCACCGCAACACGGGCACGGCGCAAACGCCCATTTTTGATCGACCTGTATTCCACCGCGGTTGGCAAGAAGTATGTGATGGCCATCTCGGGCATCGCGATGATGGGCTTCGTTTTGTTCCACATGATCGGCAACTTGAAGATGTATCAGGGGCCAGAGGCCTTTGACAAGTACGCCGAGTTTTTGAAAAAACTGCTCTATCCACTTGCGCCAAAAAATTCAGTGTTGTGGATTCTTCGTGGTGGGTTAGTCACGATGTTGCTCTTGCACCTGCACGCTGCGTGGTCACTCACGCGCCTCAACCGTCATGCGCGAGCAGTGAAGTATCAGGGGCCGCGTGATTATCAAGTTGCCAAGTTTGCAAGCCGCACCATGCGTTGGTCGGGCATCATCGTGCTTGCGTACTTGGTGTGGCACTTGTTCGACTTCACGTTTGGCACCGTTAATGCCGTAGGCACCGACGGCACGTTCGTTCGTGGCGAGGTGTATGCAAACTTGGTGCGCAGTTTGGATCGTCCGGTGGTGTCTGCGTTTTACATCATCGCAAATATTTTGCTGGGCATTCACTTGTTCCACGGTTCGTGGAGCATCTTTCAATCAATGGGCTGGAACAACCCACGTTTCAATAACTGGCGTCGTGGCTTTGCAACGGGTTTTGCAACCGTTGTCGTTGTCGGCAACGTTTCGTTCCCTGTTGCCGTTCTCGCTGGAATCGTGAAGTAAGGACTATGAACATGTTTGATGCAAAAATTCCGTCAGGCGCGCTTACCGACAAGTGGGATAACTACAAGGCAAATGCCAAGTTGGTAAACCCGAACAACAAGCGCAAATTCAAGATCATCGTGGTTGGCACTGGCCTTGCTGGCGCTTCTGCTGCCGCAACGCTTGCCGAATTGGGTTACCAGGTTGATGCGTTCACGTTTCACGACTCTCCCCGTCGCGCGCACTCCATTGCTGCTCAGGGCGGCATTAACGCTGCAAAGAACTATCAAGGCGACGGCGACAGCATTAACCGCTTGTTCCAAGACACCATCAAGGGCGGCGACTTCCGCTCGCGCGAGGCCAACGTGCATCGCTTGGCGCAGGTTTCGGTCGACATCATCGACCAGATGGTTGCCCAGGGTGTTCCATTTGCCCGCGAGTACGGCGGCCAACTGGACAACCGCAGTTTCGGCGGCGCGCAAGTAAGCCGCACGTTTTACGCACGCGGTCAGACGGGCCAGCAATTGCTCATCGGCGCATACCAACAGATGGCGCGCCAAGTTGGTTTAGGCGGAGTGCGGTTGTTCAACCGAACCGAATTGATCGACACCGTCACTATTGATGGTCGATGCGCAGGAATTGTTGTGCGCGATTTGCTCACTGGCGAGATTCAGTCGCATTCCGCGCACGCAGTTGTTTTGGCAACTGGTGGCTACGGAAACGTGTTCTTCCTTTCCACCAATGCAATGAACTGCAACGTGACTGCTGCATGGCGCGCGCATCGTCGTGGCGCAATGTTTGCTAACCCTTGCTACACACAGATTCACCCAACCTGCATTCCGCAGGCAGACGAAACCCAGTCGAAGCTCACACTCATGAGCGAATCGCTTCGTAACGACGGGCGAGTTTGGGTGCCAAAGAGCCCAACCGATAACCGGCCCGCAGACCAAATCCCCGAGGCAGAGCGCGACTACTTCCTCGAGCGCTTGTACCCCAGCTATGGCAACTTGGCGCCGCGCGACATTTCGTCGCGTGCAGCAAAGCGCTTGGTGGACAAAGGGCAGGGCATTGGCCCGCTGAAAAACGGCGTCAACCTCGACTTCTCCGCAGCCATTGAACGTCTCGGTTTTGACGTCGTCAAAGAGCGCTACGGCAACTTGTTTGAAATGTACGAGCGCATTGCCGGCGAAGATCCTTACAAGACGCCAATGCGTATCTACCCAGCAACGCACTACACCATGGGCGGTTTGTGGGTGGACTACGAATTGATGACGACCATTCCTGGCTTGTACGCAGCCGGTGAAGCCAACTTCTCCGACCACGGTGCAAACCGATTGGGCGCTTCGGCATTGATGCAAGGTTTGGCCGACGGCTACTTCGTGTTGCCGTACACCATCAGCAATCAACTGGCATCGCTGCTGGGTAAAACAATCCCAGGCATCGATCACCCAGCGTTCAAAGAAGCCGAGAACGAAGCAAAGGCTCGCTTCAGCGGATACATCAACACCAAAGGCACACGTTCACCAGATTGGTTCCACCGCGAATTGGGCAAAATCATTTGGGACAAGTGCGGCATGGAGCGAACACGCGAAGGCCTCAACGAGGCACTCACTGATTTGCCAGCCCTGTACGACGAATTCAAAAAGGATCTTCGCGTAACTGGCACGGGCGAATCGATGAACCAAACTTTGGAGAAGGCTGGCCGAGTCGACGACTTCTTCCAGTTGGGCATGGCAATGTGCCAAGACGCTCTTTCCCGTGAAGAAAGCTGCGGAGCCCACTTCCGTTCCGAGTACCAAACCCCTGAAGGCGAGGCTCAGCGTGATGACGAGAATTACTGTCACGTTGCTGCATTCGAGTGGACGGGCGACCCAATGAAATCGAAGCGCAACGTTGAAGAACTTGTGTTCGAAACCGCACATCTTGCAACAAGGAGCTACAAGTGAGCCACCTCAAAAATCTCACCCTCAAGGTGTGGCGCCAAAGCGGCCCAACCGACTCGGGCCACTTCGAGACATACAACGTCGATGAAATCAGCGACGAGGCATCGTTCCTCGAGTTGCTCGACGTGTTGAACGAGCGCCTCATCTCCGACAACAAAGAAGCAGTGGTCTTCGACCACGACTGCCGCGAAGGTATTTGCGGAACTTGCTCGTTGATGATTAATGGCGTTGCCCACGGCCCACAGCGTGCAACCACCACCTGCCAGCTGCACATGCGATCGTTCAAGAGTGATGACACCATCGTTGTCGAGCCATGGCGCGCAACTGCCTTCCCAATCATCAAAGACCTCATGGTCGATCGTTCACCGCTTGACCGCATTATCGAATCGGGTGGTTTCATTACCGCCGTTACCGGTGGTGCACCTGATGGAAACCTGATCCCTATTCCGAAACCAGTATCCGATGCTGCAATGGACTCGGCGCAGTGCATTGGTTGTGGCGCGTGCGTTGCTGCGTGCCCTAACGGCGCCGCAAGCTTGTTTACCGGTGCAAAAATTGCCCACCTCAATCGTTTGCCGCAGGGGCAAGCCGAGCGTTACAAGCGAACGGAAGCAATGGTGGAAACAATGGACGAGCACTTTGGTTCGTGCACCAATCACGGCGAATGTTCGGCAGCATGCCCGAAGGAAATCTCTATCGACGTCATTGCGCTCATGAACAAGGACTACCGCGCCTCAAAGTTCAAGAGCCGCAAAGAACTCAGCCGTAGTTAGTAGCAACCCAGCATGTTGAGCGGTCTTGCAACGTGGGTGCAGGACGTTATTGAGCAATTGGGCTACTGGGGCGTAGCGCTTCTCGTCATTATCGAGAATGTGTTTCCTCCAATCCCATCCGAAATCGTGCTGCCGTTTGCCGGCTTCGTCGCACAACGCGGCGACGCTTCGGTCTACGTCATGATTCTTGCCGCAACAATTGGTTCAGTCATCGGCGCACTTGTGTTGTATTACATCGCGGCAGCAATCGGACCAGAGCGCTTACGCCATTTCGTTGTGCGATATGGCAAGTGGTTCGGCGTTAAGGAATCGGACTTAACCAAAGCCGAGGCCTGGTTCGATCGACGCTCCACGGCTGCGGTGCTTGCAGGCCGGTGCGTGCCACTCATTCGATCGATCGTTTCGATCCCTGCCGGCTTTCGCCGCATGAAGATCGTCCCGTTTGTTGTTTACACATTTGTTGGCAGCGCTGTCTGGAACATCGTGTTGATTGGCGCGGGTGCAATTCTGGGCAACAACTGGGATGCCGTCGCCGACTACATCAGCATCTTTCAGTACCTAGTGATCGCGGGTATTTTGTTGCTTGTCGTGCGGTTTGCATTCACCATCATCAAGCGTCGTAAAGGTTAGGCAGGTGGCTGTGCCAACAGCCTTGCAGTGACACGGTCGAACCCACCATTTCTCGTAGTCTTATGACGATGTTTTCAATAGCCATGCTCGCTGCCACTACAGGCAGAGACACGATCGAGTCGTGGCTACGCACCGATCTGGTGGCCATCATCATGACGATTTCGGGTGCCCATGTGCTTATGCGCCTCACGGCGTTCATTGCCGAGCAACAGATTCTGCAAGTGAAGTCTCAAGCGGGAGAGCGCGACGACCTCTCGGTGCTCACCACTGGCGCACACCGCGCGGCGGTGCTTGGTGCGTTGCGATGGGGCATCAATTTCTGCATTATTGCTGTAGCGATCACCACCGTTCTGCTCAGGCTCAATTTGCCTTCTTCTGCATTGGTGTTCCTCGGTTCAATTGCCGGTGCCGGTTTGGGTTTTGGCGCACAGCAAATGGTGGGCGACGTCATTGCTGGCTTGTACATCATTGCCGAGCGCCAATTTGGTGTTGGCGACATTGTTCGCCTGGGCCCACTTGGTGTTGTGGGTTGGGTAGAGGGTCGTGTTGAAGAAGTAACGCTGCGTGTAACCAAAATTCGCACATTCGATGGCGACTTGGTCAGCATCGCCAATGGTGTGTTGCGTCACAACGTAAACATGTCTCGCGACTGGTCGCGCGTGCTGGTTTCGGTGCCGCTTCCGCGTGAAAGTGACATAGAGGCTGCAATCGACAAGATTGATGCGGTGTGCGTGGCGATGGCAAAGGATCCGAGTTTCGCTCCCATGCTGATCGAAACACCAAGCGTTACGGGTGTTGACGAACTTGGTACCGAAAACGTTGAAGTTCGTGTTGCGGGCCGATCGTTGCCTGTTCAACAGTGGAAGGTAGAACGCGAATTGCGCCGTCGCATTGCGGCAGAGCTTCGCGACACCTATGTCGTCGCTAAAGATGGGTTAGGTAACTGATGTTTAAGTGGCGCCGCCCTCGTAACAGCACGCTTGTTTCCATTGCAATCTTTTTAGTGTCGTTTGTTTTTTGGCTTGGCCAACCACAACCGGAGAACGATCAGTCCTCAATCCCATATCCGGATGTCAGTTGGGTCTTTGTAACCACCACCACGCAGGCGCCTGCACCCGAATCAACGCTTCCACCCGAAACCATTCCAGTGGAAACAACCATTCCCACAACGGAAACTACGCTCGACCCGGCCGCGGTCACCACTGTCGTTACGCCGTAGTCGGCACTCGTTTACTTCGTATCAACAACAAGAAACGCTTCGGCGGTGCGGCCCTTTGGCAAGCCACCGGCTTCAGCAATCATTTGCCCCCAACCACGCATTCGTTCGGGTAGCCCTTCGGGGTCTGTGTGTTGGCTTGCGTGGCAAAGAAGTGCGGCAATCTTTTTGTCCAGCACGTCGGTGGTGTCCACGAAGTGTTTTGGGTTTGGCCCGGCCATGATCCAAGTTTCTGGCACGGCATGCGGCTCAAGACCACGTTCGCTCAATAATTCGGGGAATGCAAACTCGTTGCGAGCATCTGGGTAAACGGCGCACAGCGCTGCTTCGCCGGTTGCAAGATGATCGGGGTGGCTGGCATAAATGCGGTTGTAGTTTCGTTCAGACGATTGGGTAAGCACACGATCAGGCTTCACTTTGCGGATAACTGCGCTTATCTCGCGGCGCAGATTGAGGTCGGCAACGACGGCTCCATCGGGGAAACCCAGCCAATGCAGCTTTGTGACACCAAGCATGTTGGCTGCGGCAGTTTGTTCACGCCTGCGTAATGCAGCAACTTCTTCGCGTGTCACGGTGTTGTCGGAGCCGCCCGCCTGGCCATCGGTAACGAGGCAATACTCAACATCATTTCCTTCAGCGACCCAAGTGGCAACTGTGCCACCAGCACCAAAGTCAACGTCATCTGGGTGTGCGGTAATCACAAGAATCTTCATATTGTCAGGTTACTAGCAGGAAAAAGTTTGCGAGAAGTTCACGTAAAGACAAGATCGCTGTTTCCCTTGTGACATGTTGACAGCGTTGAATAAGCGCATGACACAACACAAGAAAGTTACCAAGAAAATACAAATCGCATTGGGCTTCGTTGCAGCAGGTTTGTTGCTCGGCGCATGCGGTTCGTCCGATACCTCGTCAGATTCTGCCGAGACCACAACTGCAACTGCAACAACAGACTGCCCAGCAGCCGAGTTGGTAGAAGCAGCAAACGCGGAAGGCAAAGTAAACCTGATTGCCCTTCCCGATACATGGGCAAACTACAAGGGCATCCTTGCTGCATTCGGTGAGAAGTACGACATCGAATACCCAGTTGCAAACCCAGATGCATCTTCGGCTGACGAATTGACAGCAGTAGAAACGCTTGCCGGCCAGGCCGACATGCCAGACGCTGTGGACGTTTCGCCAGCATTCGCTCAGGAGTTTGACACCAAGGGCCTTTGGGAGCCATACCAGCCTTGCTTGTGGGAAGAAATCCCAGAGACATTGAAAGACCCAGCAGGCAAGTGGGTTGCTGCGTACTACGGCCTCATGGCAATCGGTACAAACACAACAGTTGTTGCTGAAGCACCAACATCCTTCGCTGATTTGAAGGATCCGATGTACAAAGGACTTGTCGCATTGAATGGTGACCCACGCGAGTCGGGCGCAGCATTCGCAGCAGTCATGGCAGCATCAATCGCCAATGGCGGCTCGTTTGACGACATTCTTCCAGGCATCAACTTCTTCGCCGAATTGAAGAAGAGCGGAAACCTTTCAGCTGCAGACGTAACTGCTGCATCGGTTATCTCTGGCGAAACACCACTGGTGCTCGACTGGACCTACAACTACCCAGGTTTGGCAACTGCTTTGACGGAGAACGGTGTTACTTTCAAAGTAACCGTCCCATCTGACGGTGTCTACGGTGGCTACTACGCACAAGGCGTAGTGAAGAACAGCCCTAACCAGAATGCATCGAAGCTGTGGATCAACCACTTGATTTCGGATGAGGGTGCGCTTGGTTACATCGTTGGTGGAGCAATCCCAGCACGCTTCGACGCACTTGTTGCAGCTGGCAAAGTCACTCCAGAAATGATGACCAACCTGCCAGATCCAGCGCTTACTGCAGGCATCAAGTTCCCATCGCAGGATCAAATTGCAGCAGCCAAGGAAATCCTTGCTGCTCAGTGGGGCCCATTAGTAGCCGACAAGTAAACCAGTACAGAGTCACACCCCTTGTCTTATACGGTTAGGTCAACAAGGGACTCGCTCACTGAGCGAGTCCCTTTTGGCTTTTTCGCGCGTCAAAGAGCGTGGCTTGGCATTGTTCCATTTACGTTGTTCGTCGTATTCTTTCTTCTCTGGCCAACCTTCAGCGTTTTCCGATCGGCATTCCAGCCGGTTGATGGTTCTGAAAAAGCAGCGATGCTTGAAGCGATTTCTGGCCAATATCTGAAATCCATACTTTTTAGTGTGCAACTCTCCGCGGTAACAGCACTTTTGGGAATGTTGTTTGGATCGTTAGTTGCTATTGCAATTGTTTCACTCGACCGCATGCGGGGTTTGCGAAACGTGATGGTTGGGTATTCAGCGGTTGCCGCAAACCTAGGCGGCATACCACTTGCCTTCGCGTTTATTTCTTCTCTTGGAATGCAGGGCTTGTACACCAAGATGCTCAGCGCAATCGGAATCAACCTGACAGATCTTGGCTTTAAAATTTCAGACTTCTCCGGAATCGTGATCGTTTACTTGTATTTCCAAATTCCCTTGATGACGCTAGTGATGCTGCCTGCCGTAGACGGCCTAAAGGTCACGTTGAAAGAAGCGGCAGCCAACCTTGGCGCCAATTCTCGGCAGTACTGGCGCCGAGTCGGAATACCGTTGTTATCGCCGTCGTTACTTGGCGGATTTCTTCTCCTTTTTGCCAACGCATTCGCAGCATATGCAACTGCGTTTGCGCTATCTGCCGGTGGGTCCCGTTTGGTTTCGGTGCAAATTCGATTCTTTCTGCAGGGCAACACCATCACTGGCAAATCGAATCTTGGTTATGCGCTTGCCGCATGGATGGTCATCGTGATGATCGTTGCAATGTCTGGCTATCTGGGTTTACGCCAAATCTCAGAAAGGTGGCGTAAGTGAACCGACGAAAGCTTTGGGCAAAATTGGTTCTGCTTATTGTGGGAACGTTTTATGTCCTGCCGATGTTGGCAATGGCAAGATTCTCATTTCAACGAGTGCCGGTTATCAAGTTGGGTTGGGGGACGATACTCAAGGGCTGGACAATCCAGCCGATGCTTGATGCTGTAACGAGCTCACGCTTTTTGGATGCAGCGTGGCTCAGTGTGCGCCTAGCAGTGCTCACTGCTGTGCTGAGCATGGTCCTTCTTGTGCCGACTGCAATTTATGTTCATGTCCGGCTGAGGAAAGCAAGGCCGTTCATCGAAATTCTTTCGATCCTGCCGTATGTCGTGCCACCGATCGCCCTCGTGGTTGGTATTTCTGGCGCAATGAGAAATATCGTTCCTTCGTTTATTGCTAGCCCATACAGCCTGGTTCCTTTCTACGTCATTATTTCGCTCCCATTTTCGTTTCGCTCACTAGACATTGGGCTGAGTTCTATTGACATCAAAACTTTGGTGGAGGCTTCACGGTCACTCGGAGCGGGATGGATGCGCACCATTCGCTCAGTCATACTTCCCAACCTAAAAGTAGGAATTGTCAATTCATCTTTTTTAACTTTTGCAGTGGTTCTTGGCGAATACACAATTGCTTCATTGCTGCTCAAGTTCACATTGCCGGCGTTCATGGCCGAGTCGCAAGGAAACAACCCCCAGGGAACCTTCACCGTTGGGCTGCTGCTGTTAGTGGTGAGCGCAGCACTGCTGGGTGTGATGAATCGATTTACTCGCAACAAGGGTGCCGTCGTTCCGACAGTCGGAATCTAAAGAAATGGAAGATATGAATACAGACTCTGTAGCACTTCAACTTTCAGCACTACGTAAGTCATTTGGAAGCACTGTGGCGCTTTCCCAATTCAACTTGGACATTGCTTCGGGCGAGTTGGTGACACTGCTTGGTCCAAGTGGCTGCGGCAAAACAACCGCTCTGCGTATTGCTGCTGGTTTTGAGCAGCCAGATTCCGGAGTCGTGCGACTTCGAGGCACCGACATCACTCAACTTCCCGCACATAAGCGCAATATGGGAATGGTGTTTCAGAACTACAGCTTGTTTCCGCATATGAATGTTCTTGGCAACGTCGGCTTCGGTCTCAAGGTACGTGGAGTACAGGCGTCGGTCTGTGCCGAACGCTCTGCTGCAGCAATTGAGCGTGTCAGGTTGGGAGGCATGGGAGATCGCTACCCTCACCAGCTTTCTGGTGGCCAGCAACAACGTGTTGCATTGGCGCGCGCACTGGTTATCGAACCTCAGCTGCTGTTGCTCGACGAGCCGCTCAGTGCGCTTGATGCAAAAGTGCGTGCCGAACTTCGCGATGAAATCCGGGCACTGCAAAGCGACACAGGAATTTCCACGATCTTCGTCACACATGATCAGGACGAAGCATTAAGCATTTCCGACAGGATTTGTGTCATGAAAGATGGGGAAGTGCAGCAGATTGGCACTCCACGCGAGATCTATTTCAAGCCTGCAAACAACTTCGTGGCTCGATTTGTCGGCGCAATGAATGAGATCCCAAGCGCAACAGTTCCTGATGGCAACCGGCCCCCCAACTCCTCAATGCTCCTGAGGCCCGATGCAGTTACCGTCTGCGCCCGTGGCGAAGTCGGTTCGCTCGATGCAGTGGTTACGGGCCAGCATTTCGGGGGCTCCACAACAATGGTCCGATTGCGGTTAGAACTCAGCGGTGTTGTTGTTAGTGCTCAGTTGCTGTCGCGGTCAATCAATCTGTCGGTCGGAGACCAGGTTGGTGTGGTGTTAAACACCGACGAGGCGATTGTCGAGCCGTAATCGAGCGGAAGGGTGCGACAGGCTCTCGTCTTGGCGTTTGCCATCGTTTACTTTGAGGAAGATCACTGCACAAGAGGCATATCCAGTAGCGACCATTCCTAGTACCTGGCCATAGCTGAAGTATGCACTCGCAAGAATGCCCGACATGCATCCCACAACAAATGAAATGTTGTACATCACGTCATAGGCCGCAAACAGTCGACCTAGGTTTGCCTTAGACGAGTTTGCCTGGATTGTTGCATCTGAGCGAATGCGAAGGTTCTGAAACGCCAGGGCACATAGTGCAATTGCAAACAGACCTAATCGTGGATGCTCAAACAACGCTGCAGTAAGTATTGCAATCCCTGCGAGCGCAAATGCCATCACAGTTATAGACCTACGTGGATATCGCTCCGACAACCACTCTGCTGTAGTTGATCCAATAAACGAACCCGCGGCCGAGAAGCCCAACACCGTCACATATCCAGTTGTTTGCAAGTGATACGACCGGTCAACCAACAACGCAATGCTCGCAATACAGACTCCGAACATCATTCGATGTAAAGCAGTTGCCGACATTGCGAATCGAGTTTTTGATGCTACGAGCTGCATTGCTACATCCCGGAGGCTTACGCGGTGTGTCGTTGTGCGACCGCCGCCCAACGAAAGCGAAATGCGACGGAAAAGGAGGGACGCTGTTATGTGCGCGAGTGCCGCAATACAAAGCCCAATGGCTGGAACATTGGTAGAAACAGTCGAGCCAATGCCAGCGCCTATCGCCCCAGCAATGACGCTTAAAATGAGGCTTGTCG
Source organism: Ilumatobacteraceae bacterium (assembly GCA_036746695.1). GTDB lineage: Bacteria > Actinomycetota > Acidimicrobiia > Acidimicrobiales > Ilumatobacteraceae > UBA3006. The sequence continues at coordinate 1,357,465 of DAIODP010000001.1, forward strand.
AGTCGGCAGCAACAAGCTCGTGACGGCGCACCAATTGGGCGAGAGCAGTTGCCCTTGCCGTATACAAAATTCTTGTCAGTGCCACGAGCAAGCCGAAGACGACGTAGCCCACCCAATGGGTTTCAGAGTTAAGTGCAAAAAGACCGAACAACGTGAGAATCCCACGGAGCGCATTTCCGCGGCACAGTAGATTTCGGCGCTCGATGCGGTCGGCCAGATGGCCTGCGAGAGGGCCCACGAGAATGAGCGGAACTGCAGAAATGATCAAGGCCGTAGTTAGCGCAGTAATCGACGGCGCATCAGTGAACGTAAACAGCATGATTTGTGCGAGCGTCAGGGATGCAAGTGCATCTCCACACTGCGACAGCACCTGGCCGCCAATAGCACGACGAAAATCGGGGTATTTGAAGAGGTCGCGACGACGAACGTGTACCGCATTGGTCTTCCGTCGAAGCCGAATCACACTTCCATTGTTACGACAATTTTGTGTTGGCGTGTGCAGATGAAGTGAACAGTAACTTAACTTTCAAGGGGCCATTCCATGTAACCAATCGTTTACTTGTTGTGCATAGAAACGATGGTCAGAGTAATCAATGCTGTAACGATCCATTTATAACTTGTTGGGAGTGAAGCATCGCATCCAAATGGATCTGCCCTTACGCGCAGTTGCTTCACAAACCACCAATTCAGATCCCTCCAAGCTTCGGGTGGCCATCGTTGCGGAAAGCTTCTTGCCGCACGTCAACGGAGTGACCAATTCGGTGCTGCGCACACTGGAACACTTGAGCCTCGGCGGGCACGAGGCAATGGTTATTGCGCCAGGGCCCGGGCCAGATTCGGTAAATGGCGTTCCAGTCGTTCGGGTCGGATCAGTTGGATTCCCCGGATATTCGGAACTGAGAATTGCTATCCCGCGCAGGCAGATAGAAAGCGAATTACGCAACTTCGCCCCCGACGTAGTGCACGTTGCCGCACCAGCCGTTTTAGGTGCGTTTACACTTCGCACCACGCGCAAACTCGACATCCCGTCGGTGGCTATCTATCAAACTGATCTTGCCGGGTTCGCGCGCCAATACCGACTTGGAGCAACCTCCTCAACAGTTTGGAAATACATTGCTGCAGTTCATAACTCGGCTGACCTAACTTTGGCCCCGTCATCCTCGGCGGTTTGGGATTTGCGTCGTCACGGGGTGAACAACGTTGCTCGTTGGATGCGTGGCGTGGATACCGAGCGGTTTAACCCAAGATTCCGCACAGATGAAATCCGCAAGCAATTAGGCACAAATCAAAACGTCATCGTTGGATTTGTCGGCAGGCTCGCGCGTGAGAAACAGGTTGAACGGCTTGCAGAGGTAGCGGCCTTGCCGGGTGTATCGGTGGTGATTGTTGGCGATGGACCATGTCGCGAAAAGCTGCAGAAAATGATGCCAACAGCACGCTTCACTGGTTTTGCAAGCGGGGAGCAACTTTCCCAGTTGTACGCATCGTTCGACGTTTTTGCCCACACTGGAGTTGACGAGACCTTTTGCCAAGCAGTTCAAGAAGCGCTTGCGTCTGGTGTTCCCGTCGTCGCGCCTGCTGCTGGCGGCCCCATTGATCTTGTGCAACATGGTCACAACGGCTTCCTTTGGACGCCATCAAAGCGTGACAATTTCGTTGAATGTGTCGGAGAGTTGGTTACCAATACCGAACTTCGCAAGTCGTGTGCGAACAATGCCCGACAATCTGTTGAACACAGGTCCTGGAACAAGGTAATGAACGAACTAACCGGGCATTATCGCGCGATAAATGCTGGGCTGTCGTTTGCATACCAAGGGCTCGCATCATGAAGTCTTTGATTATTTCATTGCACGACGTTGCTCCTGGTTCGTTTGAGATGGTTCGCAGGTGGATGGAGCTATTGGGAGAGCGCAACTTGCCCGTTTCTATGCTGGTGATTCCTGGGCCATGGGCTGGCGGCAACCTTGCCACCGATGAGTCATTTCAAGCCTGGCTCAAGCAAGTTTCCTTGGATCGCCACGAAGTGGTTCTTCACGGGTTCTCTCATCAGGCAAAGTTTCACTTCCCGGTCAAGCCGTGGAAAGTAGCAAGCGGATGTGTGCTTGCCCGCGGCTGTGAAGAGTTTTGGGCAGTTAATCACACCGAAGCACGCCAGCGAATGATGAATGGGCTTGCAGTCTTTAAACAGCTTGGTTATGCACCATCTGGGTTTATTGCGCCGGGTTGGCTGGCCTCCGACGAGGCAATTGATGCAATGCGTGAATTGGGATTTGAGTACACAAACAATCATCTCAGAATTAACGACTTGGCTGCCGATCGAAAATACTTCGCACCAGTTGTTTGTCAGCGCACCAGTGCTTTTTCAAGCCGATTTGTATTGCGTTTGACCATGTTGCTTGCCCGCGCTCTAAGCATGCTCAATCTCCCTATTCGTGTTGCGATTCATCCAGCCGACTTGCACGACCCGATTATCCGACGTGGAATTTTGCGCATTATTGATCGGTCGGTTGCATCTGGCTACATCCCAATGACCTACAAACAATTCATTAGTAACACCCGTTATGTCAGGAACCGATCGCTCGAAGGGCAGCTTGGCTGGGTTCTTCCATGATGCACATTGTGCAGGTAGCAAATTTCATTACGCCCACGTCTGGCGGTCAGCGTTTGGCATTGAACTCACTGGCACATGAGTACATCAAGCGCGGAAACCGCTGCACACTTGTATTCCCTGGAAAAACCAAATCCGAATGGAGCGATGGCGAGCGTAAGTGCATTCAAGTTCCTGGTATCTCCGTTCCACTGAGTGGCGGTTATCGCGCAATTATCAAGCGCAAAGAACTGCAGCGAGTACTGATCGAGTTGCAACCGGATGTTGTCGAACTTTCAGATAAGACCACGCTTTCTTGGTTGCCCGAATGGTGTCGGCAAAACAAGATCCCATGCGTGCTCTTCTCGCACGAGCGCGCATCGGACGTAGTTTCAGAACGACTTCCAAAGTTGTTGCCAGTAAAACGAGTTTTTAAAAAATGGGCTCAGAATATTGAAGACCACACTGATGCCATTGTTTGCGCCAGCAACTACGCGGCTCAGGAGTATTCGCATATCTCGAACAAGGTGCACATCGTGCGTCTCGGTGTCGACCACATGGTGTTTCGCGGTTCAGCCGGGCAAGCACCAGATATCGCGTCGCCCGTTGTTCTTTTCGCTGGCAGACTGTCGGTTGAGAAGCGTCCGTATCTTGTTATCGAAGCGGCACGCCATCTGCAATTACAAGGGCACAACATCCCGTTTCTCATCGCTGGTGATGGCCCAATGAAGTCATCGTTGACTGCATCAGCGGACGGACTAGATGTGAGATTTCTGGGACGTATTTCCGATAGAGCGGAATTGGCAGAGATCATGGCCAGTGCAACTGCCACCATCGCCCCAAGCCCATTTGAGACATTTGGATTAAGCATTCTGGAGTCTCTTGCATGCGGAACCCCTGTGATTACAGCAACGACGGGCGCAGGGCCCGAGCTCGTGGAAAATGATTGCGGTGAAGCAGTTGCGAGTGACGGTGCCGCGATTGCCCAAGCCTTGCTGCGTATATTTTCCCAAGATCAAGGCCGATTGCGCATGCGCTGCGCCTCCAGGGCGGCAAGTTACAGCTGGTACTCCTCGGCGGCGACGATGTTGTGGCTGTACTCCTCACTGCACAACAAGAGTCTGCGGGCAGCGGCGTGACAACGGTGCAGCTTGCCCCAATCGCAGGGCGGGAGGAGCAAATTCGTAGGTTGTTTTGGGAAACGGTCACCATTGGGCACCCATTGCCGTTTGAACTTACCTGTGCCAAGCACTACGAGAACCTTGGGCTCAATTGGTATCTCATTAATGGGGCGGCGGATAGCACTGTTGCTCTTGTCGATGGCGAGGTAGTTGGCTACAGCTTGGTGTGTTGCGATAGCGAATCGTTCCATCAAGTTCAGCGAAAGCACTTTGTCATCCTCGTTGCGAGTGTCTTGCTGGCACTGATTACCGGACGCTCCAACAAGGAATCACGCCGGTTCTATTGGCTGAGGTTGCAAGATTCGCTCACCATATCTCGCACGCGGAAGGTGCTTCCAAAGAATGTGCATATGCACGCTCATCTCAATGTTGGCCACGGGTTTCAGGATGGATCGGTTTCGCGAAAGCTGCGCGATCATGCCGATCAAGTGTGTCTTTCGTATGGAGCAACTGCGTATTTTGGTGAAATCAATGCAGTAGGTGGACGCCGAATTCTTGGACTGCATCGAGTTGGTGGCCAGATTGTGAATGACTCCACGAATAAAACATTCAGTTGGCTCACTGGCCAGGATGTGCACAGGCTCACGCTCATCAGGCACCTCACCGCAAACGAGCAGCAGGCTGCGTAACTGATGACCCCAATGAACGTTGCAGTGTTTGGCGCTGGTTATGTGGGGTTGGTCTCTGCCGCTGGCCTCGCCGCAATCGGACACAATGTCGTTTGCGTAGATATTGATCGTGAGAAAATCGGTTCACTAAACAAAGGGCAGATCCCATTTTTTGAACCAGGCCTGAGCGAGTTGGTCACTCAGTGCATCGCAGATTTACGTTTGACCTTTACCGACTCACTACCCGATGCTGTCGCGCATGGTGACGTGTTAATCATTGGTGTAGGCACGCCACCATTGAGCAGCGGTGCGGCTGATACGTCGCAAGTGCTGGCAGCCGCGCACGCTATCGGTGTCAATTTGCAACGATTTGCAACGGTAGTTGTGAAAAGCACCGTTCCTGTTGGGACATCAGTCCAAGTTGCGCACGCTGTGCAGGCGGGAATTGAGCAGAGCGGTTCCCGCGTTCAGTTCGCCGTCGCATCCAATCCCGAATTTCTCAAAGAGGGCGATGCCGTTCGCGACTTTATGCAACCCGATCGCATCGTGGTAGGAGCAAGCGACGAACGGGCAATACGGATGCTGACTCAGTTGTACGAGCCCTTGTGCACACACGAAAATGCTCTGATGGTGATGAACGAACAATCATCAGAACTATGTAAGTACGCATCAAATGCAATGTTGGCCACTCGTATTTCTTTCATGAATGAGATGGCAAAACTGTCCGATGCAGTGGGTGCTGACATCAGTCAGATAACACGGGTGATGGCTGCCGATGCACGAATTGGCTCGAAGTATCTGAATGCGGGTGCCGGTTTTGGTGGCAGCTGCTTCCCCAAAGACTTACGAGCGATTGTGGCAATGGGCAATGAACTCGGTTGCGACTTAGATGTCATTCGTTCGGTGATCGCTGTTAATGATTCCCAGCAGGAAGTGGTTATTTCTAAGGCAAGACAACTAGTTGGCTCGCTCAAAGGGAAGCGTTGTGCAGTTTGGGGTTTGTCGTTCAAACCTGAAACCGACGATATTCGCGAAGCGCCAGCGGTTGCCCTCATTCATGCTCTGCTCGCAGAGGGCGCAACTGTTTGCGCACACGATCCACTGGTGAAGTGGCTGCCGATGTACAGCAGCCTGCCACCCGAAATTTTTACCATCACAGACTCTTCATATGAGGCCACACTCGAGTCGGATGTTCTCTTCCTCATGACCGAGTGGTCAGAATACGCAGCGATAGATCCGCTGAAGCTTGCAAACGAGATGCGTGAAGCCAATGTGGTTGATGGAAGAAACCTGTGGCGCTCTGTCGATTTCTCTCAGACAACAGTGAAATACGTTGGAATTGGGCGAGCAGCGAGCCTCGAGCATCGTTTGGTCTCGTATTTCGAAAGCCTCGCGGGGTAACCAAAGACATAGGGTGAAGCTATGACCCTTCGTCGATTGCTTGGTATAGCTCAGTCGCTGAAAATTTCGTTAGTTGTTATTGGTGTGCTGAGCATCGTGTTTGTGATCTTTGGTCTGCTCATTGGATTACCATCATTTGGCTATGTGTTTATCGTCGGCATTGTTGCAGCCCCAACGCTTGTGTATGTATGGCGCTCGATTCGTGCAGATACCAACAAACTCACCGACGCCCGTTTTCTGCTTGTTCTTTGCGCATCGATTCTGGTGATGTTGCCTGTAATTCAGGCAGTTCCTTATGGCCGAGCGCACAGCAACCCACCAATCACAGGCGAGCCGCAGTGGTCTTCGCCGCGTACGCGCGAACTAATGGCTCGAGCCTGTTTCGGGTGTCACTCCAACGAAGTGGAGTATCCGTCTTATGCCAGCGTCGCACCGATCTCATGGGTGGTTGAGGCGCACGTTGCTGAGGGCAGGGAAAAGGTCAACTATTCCGAATTTGATCAACGTCAACGAGGCGCCGACGAAACAATTGAAGTAATCGAAGAGGGCTCTATGCCGCCTGCTTATTACACACGTTTCGGGCGGCACCCCGAAGCGAAGTTAACGAGCGCCGAACTACAGGAATTGATTGAAGGCCTGCGGTTAACGCCCGGGCTGTCCGAGGATTAAACCCGACTTGCATTGATCTGCAAATGCCGATACCCTAGGGGGTATGTGCAGACAAACAACATGTAAGAAGTGTGGAAAAGCAGACTGGGCAGGATGTGGGGCACACATCGAAGAAACGCTGGGCCATCTTCCCAAGAGTCAGCGGTGTGTCTGCCGCGAGTCCGGTTCAACCAGTACCTCCAAGTCGGGTTTTTTCAAAACACTGCTGGGACGGTAGGCGATGAGAAAAACGATTATGTCAATGGCGGCCGTGGCATGCGTGGGCGCAATCGCACTGCTTTCATCCTGTGGAAACAACGAAGAGGCAACAACCATGGACTACTCAACTGCAATCATTATTGACGTTCGCACAACCGACGAGTTTGCTGCCGGACATCTAGACAGGGCAGTGAACTACAACGTGGAAGACGGCACGCTCGAACAGGCACTTCCAAGCCTCGACCCAAATGCCAATTATGTGGTGTACTGCCGAAGTGGTCGCCGTTCGGCAATAGCAGTAGACCTGATGAAAGAAAACGGCTTCACCCAGATAGCCGACCTCGGATCCCTTGAGGAAGCGGCCGATGCAACTGGTTTTGCAATTGTCAACGGCTAGATAAGTTGAAACAAACGAATTACTGACAGGAGAACATCATGGCCACAATCAACCTCACACTCGACACTTTCGAACAGACCGTGATGGGCGATGGAATTACGTTCGTCGACTTCTGGGCAGAGTGGTGTGGGCCATGCAAAATGTTCGGCCCAATTTTTGAGAAGGCGTCAGATGCGAACCCAGACATTCGCTTTGCAAAGGTAGACACCGAAGCAGAGCAGCAGTTGGGTGGCTCGCTCGGCATTCAGTCGATCCCAACCATCATGGCTTTTCGCGATGGTGTTCTGTTGTTCTCGCAGCCGGGCGCACTTCCCGCGGCGTCATTCGATCAACTCATTGATGCAATTCGCAATGTTGATATGGAAGACGTTCGTAAGCAGATTGCCGAAGACGAAGCTGCAAACAACCAGCAATAACTAGCGCGTTAGTTCAAACCCGCGATATTCGTTTTTTTCCACGTCGCTACAGCGCTGCGCGTAATCGGGGAAACCGGGTAGTGGCATAAACACCCGTGGCTTTCCTGGCACGTTGGCACCCAAGTACCACGAGTTGCAACTGGGGAACAGCGTCATGTCGGCTACTGCGTTGACATGGGTAACCCAAGCGTCTTGCGCTTGCTGAGTGGTCTCAATGGTTTGTGCGTTGCTGGCAACAACGTGCTGCAAGCAACGGGTAATCCACTCCACGTGGTGCTCAATTGAAACAATCATGTTGGTGAGAACCGACGGGCTGCCGGGGCCCGTAATGGTAAATAGGTTGGGGAAGCCGTGAACAGCAAGACCCAGGTAATTGACTGGGCCCGCACTCCACACATCGGCCAGGCTTTGGCCGCCTTTCCCACGTATATCTACTTTCAATAGAGAGCCCGTCATCGCATCAAAGCCGGTTGCAAGCACGATCACATCGGCTTTGAATTCGACGCCATTGGCAACTAATCCATTTTCCGTAAATCGCTCGATGCCGGCTTGGTCAAGGTCGACAAGTTCGACATTGTTCCTGTTGAAGGTGTCGTAATACCCCGTATCCACCACAAGTCGTTTGCATCCGATCACGGTGTGAGGTTGCAGTCGCGCAGCAACTTGTGGGTTGGTAACAATCGATGCAATTTTGTTGCGGACCCACTGAGCAATGCGCTCGTTTGACGCAGCGTTCACCATTGCATCGTTGAAGCCACCCAAGAACAGCAGGCCACCCTTGGCCCAGCGTGCTTCCAACGTTTCATTCAGTTCTTCATCCGACACCTCGGTTGCGCCGCGAGTGCCAGTGGGTGTGTCGCCACCAAGCGCTGCTCGAGTCGTCATGTTCTTTGCACGAAATTCGGCATAGTTGGATTTGATCGAGCGCACATACTCGGGCGTGTTAGGGGAGTTGTGCGCAGGAATGGTGTACGCGGGTGTTCGTTGGAACACCGCAAGATGCTTGGCTTCCTGTGCGATAAGTGGGATGGCCTGAATGCCCGACGAACCCGTTCCAATTACTGCAACACGTTTGCCGGCAAAGTTGACACCACTCGTTGGCCATTCGCCCGTGTGGTACACCTCGCCGCGAAATTGGTCGTCGTTTGTAAATCGTGGTTTGTTGGCAGAAGAGAGGCAACCCATTGCCGTAACAACAAACCGAGCGCGAACTTGCTGGCCTTGAGACGGCGTTACCAACCACGAGTTGTCTGCCTCGTCGAAGTGCAGTGAAACCACCGACGTCTGAAAGCGAATGTCGCGCTTCAGATCAAACCGTTCGGCCACGTGTTGCGCGTAACGAAGTATTTCGGGCTGGGTTGCGTACTTCTCGGACCATTCCCATTCCTGCTGCAATTCATCCGAGAACTGGTACGAATACTCCATGCTTGGCACGTCGCAACGTGCGCCCGGGTACCGATTCCAAAACCACGTTCCGCCAACGTCGCTGCCGCGCTCAAAAACGACGGCACTCATTCCTGCCTGGCGAGCACGATGCAACATGTACATGCCACCAAAACCAGCACCGACAATTGCTACGTCGACTTGTTCGGTCATTTACCTATTGTTGCAGGAGAGCCTGAATTTAAGCCTGTTCTACACTCGCTCAAACATTGCGACTTCGGCCTGATAGGCGCTCAGCATCTCGGGCGTGATTGATGCTCTGATTTAGGCAGGTAGCAGTAGCTCTGCGTTATGGATGAAGAATGCTTCAAGTGCCGCGTCGCCCAGTGGCTTCATGTCAGCAGCCATTCGTCCAATAGGGTCGGTGCCACCTTCGGGGTGTGGGAAATCGGTGGAAAACGCGTAGATCTCTGGCATGCCATAGCGCTCGATTTGGCGCGCAGTGCGCTCCCAGAAAAATGGGGTCACGCGTATTTGGTCGATGAAAACCTCACGGGGACTTCGTTGCAGGCTCTCGCGAAGACGACGCGATAACTGGAGACGATCCTCGAGGAAATCCACGAACGGGCCGACCCACATTGCTCCGAGTTCAATGATGCCGACACGCAAAGTTGGATGACGGTCAAACACGCCGCCGTAGATCATTGTTGCCAAATAGTTCTGCGCAGCGAGATGCATCGTGGCCAGTGTGTGCGGGCCAATTGGTTCACCGGTTGAAAAGGTTCCAGGTCGCAACAGGTCGGTATCAGCCCACACGTTGTTGGCTAAAAAGCCGTCCTGGCCGCCGATGTGAAGAGTAACGGGAAGTCTTGCTTCAGCAAGTAGTGCCCACAATGGATCAAGTTCAGGGGCGGCTGGCGAGAGACCACCAGGAGCGATCCCGTCTTGGATGAACACCGCTCGAGCACCACCGGCGGCTACTCGCTCGGCTTCGGCGATCGCGCCGCTGATTGTGGTGAGATTGAGCAACGCAGTGGGTCGCAGGCGCCCACGGCCCGCTTTGGTCCACCTCATAACCGTGTCGTTGTATTCGTGTAACACAGATGCAGCGCTCGGATGGTCGGACCATGCGGGCATTGCCAATATCACCTGCGGAAAAATGAGTTGACGATCAATACCCATGACATCCATGGCAGCCAAACGACTTTCGGGGTTTGATGCACCGGGTGCTGCAGTTCCTTTGGTGTTCCACACCGACTCGGTGGTCAGATCGGGTTCGTCTGTGGCGTCAAAAAGTGGGATTCCAGCGAAACGTCTGCCGAAGCGCGAGGTTGCGTCACCGAATACCTCACCCCATCGCGAAATCGGAACTTGCAAGTGGCTGTCGAGGTCAAGAATGCGCCCATGAATCACCGGAAGATTTGTAGTCATTAAGAAAAGATAACAGCAGTTTCACGGGTGACACCTTGCTCGCCGCTGTCGCCTGCCCAAAATCTTAAGTAACCTCTGTATAGATGACGTGAGGTGTGGCGGCGAATTTCGCACCGCATTTCGCACCATCCCCGCCCCCGTGAGGCTGGTGCGTAATTCCAAACCCCAATGTTGATGGGGTTGTGGCTGGGGTTTCAGTAAACGTTTGGAACATGAAACGCCATTTTTTGGAACGCGTGTGTGGCACCATTTCTTTGTGGACATCTTGAATCGAATCTTGCCGTGGGATGGCTGGGGTGGCCGAATCATGGCGACGGTCATGGCTACTGGCAACGCGGACATGGAGAACGCAGCGGTCGAATTAGTGAATCTGGGAACTGATGCCAACGTTGTGATGATTGGTTGCGGACCAGGAGTCGGAGTAGTCGCAGCTGCTCGTCGCGCATCGAACGGAATGGTGATTGGTCTTGACCCGTCAGAAGTGATGGTTGAACGCACTCGTACTCGGTGTCGCCGTGCGCGAGTAGAACCCCTCACAAGAGTTGAGCGGGCTGCGGCAGAGTTGCTTCCGTTGCCAGATCAATCACAAGATGCAGTTGTCAGTGTTAACAACATTCAATTGTGGAGTGATCGTTCAGTGGGACTTGACGAGTGTGTTCGTGTTCTCGTTCCTGGTGGCGTGTTGGTGGTGCTCTTACACACGTGGGCTATGCCAGACGCGGTACCTGCAGAAGAGTGGATTGCAGAGTTAACTGCTGACTTGTCTGCGCGTGGGGTGGTAGCCGAATCGTCGCAAATCCAACGTTTTCGGTCAGGTCCTGCAATGGTTCTCGTCGGACGGCTGGCGTAGCCTTTCGACTCTGAGCGCACTCCAGTAACCTCTATATAGATGAAGCATGATGTGGCGGCGAATTTCGCACCACATTTCGCACCATCCCCGCCTTCGTGGGGATGGTGCGAAATACCTCTAGCCCTGACTGGGCAACAGGTGGCTGACAGGGCGTAGAACGCATTTGTCCAAATCCTGGAACGTCATACACCTTCGCGGCCCTACGTCAACCGCCTGAATCCTTTGTTGTCAGGGGAAATGCGAGTAGCGAACGGGCAGTTTCAGCCGTGAATCACCCGTGGAGATGGTGTGAAATGACTAAATCCTTGCGCCGGTTGGATTGTTGAGTTCACTTTGAAACACCCATGCGGATTTCTTGGAACGTTGCACTGACAAAGTTTTCAGTGTCAAGTCACAGGCAGTGATCATGCGTTTCCGCTAGTCAAAAAGCACCACACGCGCGCCAGCACGCAAGTGTGAGCGCGCCTGTGGCATCGGACTTAGCCTGCGAGACCCCTGAGAACCACTATCTCTGCCGTTTGACCAGACACGATCGCCTTGGCAAGCGTATTGATGTCGATGTTCGTGCCATTCGCGAGTACGTCGTTGGCCATGTCAATCGCACCTTGGTGGTGCGCAATCATCCCTTTGGCCCATGCCTTGTCAAACGCATCGCCGGTCAGCTTCCCTAGAGCGTCCATTTCATCGGCCGACATCATGCCGTCCATCATCGATCCATGATCCATCCCACCATCTCCGGCAAGTGGTTTACCCCACGTTGACAAGAGGGATTTCATCTGCGCGATCTCCGGGTCTTGTGCTGCTTTGATCTGTGCCGCGAGGTCGGTGATGGCCTTGCTGGCTTCCACTGATGGATCGAGAGCGATATCGGCCATCTCAATCGCTTGCTCGTGATGGGGGACCATCATCTGGGCAAACATCACGTCGTCATCGTTAAACCCGACAATGTCGACAGTGGATTCGATGGTCGTGGTTACGGCATTTGATGAAGTCGATGAACCGCAGGCGGCGAGCAACGTCAACATTGACACTGCCGAAGCCCCTCGTATTACAAGCTTTTTCTTCATGGTGAATCTCCATTTCCTTGACTACGACAAAGTGTAGTAGTCAGAATCTCGTGTGTCAAACGGGTGTGACGGACACAAGAATCGATGTGATTCCGATCGCCCCTGCTCCCAGAAGCAGTTCATAGACCGAGCGGCGAATGAGGGTTGCTTTCGCAATCTCGGCGCGCGAACCAATCTGGTTCCTCCGGTTGGCGAGAACGAGTCGATTTCTGTTGCCCAGGTACATCATCGCGAGAACGACTCCGACTTTGGCCAAGAGGAGTAGTCCGTGGTCGGAGGTGAAGAATGAACCAATGCTGTTGTGCAGTCGGAGCGACTGAACCAACCCTGTGACGATGATCAAAGGCACCGTACGTTCAGCTGCGTAACCAAATCTTAGGAACGCAGTCAGCGCTTGATCTGATTTGACGGCCGGAATCACCACAGCTAGAAGTATCGCGAGTCCGCCCAACCATACCGATGCAGCGAGAACATGAACGACATCCGCAGGGATACCTATCTGGGGCAACCGCTGGGAGCGAGAATGACCCCCGTACGACAGGGTGATGCAATACACAACCACCAGCACTAGGAGATGCAGCAAAACTCGATTGTCTGCTTGACGTCGACCGAGAAGCGAACGACAAAGCATGACCAGTAGCCCGCCGACTGCGATTCGCAAAACAATCATCGGTCCGACAGTTAACGAGATCGCAGCGGACAACCCTTCAAAGAATGACGTCGACTCACCACGCAGATCATCAACCAAAATCATCAAAGACGTAGCAGGAAGCAAGAAAAGACCGATGGTCGTAGCGTGAAGCACTTGCCGCCCACGCAAAGTAAAAAGTGTGCCCTTGGCGATGTACCACTCTGCAAAGAGAAGCCCACCAAACAATGTAAGTACCGCAAACGTGGAGAACCTCACGAGCGCACGTACGAGTTCCGGGGCTGAGGCATCGTCGCCGTCAAGTGCGCTGGAAACCACAGGAACACTCGTAGTTGGTGAGGTCTCAACTTCTGGCGTCATTGATTGAGATGCTGGGTTGGATGAGTTCGAAACGGCCGGAACCGGCGTACTCGTTGGTGTTGTGGTTGCTGGTACTTCGACGGAAAATAGGACCCGGCCACTTATGACGTGACCATCGGTGCCGACAAGGCGCCAGCGTGCAGTCACTCGACCAGCGATGTCCGAGGGTAGATCGAAAACGATGACGTTGTCATTTGCGCCGTGGCGCGGGCCAGGAAGATCTCGGCGAATGCCGTCATTGTCGACCAACTGGCCGGATGCCGAGGCGAGGGGAACGGACTTTACGAAAGTCACCGTCCACACTGATAGTGGTGTTGTGACAACCTCTCCGTCGGATGGTGAACTTCCGCTTGCAGAGTTGTGTGCAAGGGCGACGTCACCACCGACAAGACCGACTCCAATGACTGCGAGGAATATCACGGTCAGCGCGCGGCGAACTATGCAATGGAGAGGTCTTGATTGGTTCATATGTTGACTACTACAAGGTGTAGGAGTGCCAGACTACCAGCGGATACACTCGTTGTATGCGCAAAAAAGGCGATGGCCAACTTGAGTTGGAAGTACTTCAAATCCTGTGGGCGGCCGAAGACGCATTGCAGCCGGTTGAAGTGCAAGCGAGGCTCGCTGAGCCACTCGCGTATACGAGCGTGGCAACAATCCTGACTCGACTAACTGCGAAGGGGCTTGTCATTCGTCAGCCAAGCGGTAGATCGTTCACCTACCAAGCTGCGACGACGCGAGAAGACTGGAACGCCGCAAAAATGCTCAGCCTCTTGAAGGAGACCCCCGATCATCAGACTTTGCTTGCCGGATTTGTACGCAAACTTTCCAAGCGGGATCGCGAAGCGCTCAAGGCAATGTTGACCGAAAAGGACGGCGCATGATTCGACTCCTCCTTCCGCTCGTCATCTTTGTCGTTGTCACCCAGCCAGTGGTCTTGTCACTCAGGCGAGTACAGCCGCTCGCCTCGGCGCGTGCGTCGATGTTGATTCTTGTGCTCGGGTTCTGCACAGCCATTCCTTTACTCATTCACCTTTCTATTACATGGCTGTTCGGAGTTCCCGACCTTGGCTGGGCATTGCATCGTGTTCTGTTAGGCGGTCAAAACCACGCCATGGATCGGAGCATCTTCGGCTTAGTGGCCCTCGTCTTTCTTTCATTGTCAACGTTTCGAGCTCTCAGAGCGCTCGTGCTCGAACGGCGTCTTCGACGTCAAAGCAGCGTTGGCATCACGGTTGTCCCGGACAAGAGCATGTATGCGTATGCACTACCCGGACCGATACCGAAAGTCGTGCTCTCCGAAGGGCTGATCTGCGGGCTTTCTCGATCAGAGCTCAATGTGGTCCTTGCCCACGAAATGTCGCACGTCTCGAACCGACACGATCAATGGCTACTTGCTGGTCGGTTGTGCGCATTATTTAACCCGTTCCTTGCATTGACGATGGCGCGGTTGCGATTATCTCTCGAACGTATAGCTGATCAAGCAGCCGTCGATCGATACGGTGACAGCGAGCATGTTGCGCACACCATTGCAAAAGTCGCTCTTGGTCAAGTAGAAGGTAGGTACGCACTTGGTATTGCCTCGTACGGAACTGTCGAACGAATCAAGGATCTTTCTCGCGCTACAACGGCGCCGCATAGGTCGGCAAGTGTCTTTGTTGGGGCATCCATTTCGGTTCTCTCTATGCTGATGATCATTCAGTGGCATCACGTACTTGTTGCGATCTCAGCAGCTTGCGGCCGGTAGCTGCTGACCCAAATAGTTCAGACGCGCCTGTAAGTCCGGGAAGTAGTCGCCGGCCGGGTTGTGAAGCAAGGCCCATCGCTTCCCGAATGTTCTGACTGCGCGCACTCCGACGTCTCTCGTCGATGATTTCCACTCGAGGATGGGCGATTTTGGGTGTCGCGGAAGACGGCGGTTAGCCTTGACTTTAGTGGACTGACGTGTAGCAAACTTTCGCGCCACGTTCCGTTCCATCCCCCGCCCTCGTGAGGCTGGTGCGAAATTCCAAACCCCTGTATTGATGGGGTAGTGGTTGGGGTTTCAGTAAACGTTTGGAACGCGAAACTCCGTTTTTTGGAACGCCATTTCAGGGTAGATAATTACGGGAGGTCACATTTTCAGATTCAGAAGGTGTTTCTGAGAACGTCTTTTTGCGTGTAGTCAAAGGCCTCCCAAGGGTGCCATACCGTCGTGAAAGACTGTCGGTTGTATGGACAACACACAAATCGCTCTTCTCGTCGGGTTCGGGAGCGTCGTCGCTACGGCATCAGCTGGCATCGTGCCAGCAATATTTTCGTACAGACTTGAAAAGAGAAGGCTTCAACTTGAGGATTCTGAGCATCAACGCCAATCGGATGAAAGTGAAAGGGCGCAGAAAATTGCTTTGTCCGAAAATGCAATTGAGTCACTCACGGAATTTTTGGGTTACGCAGATCGCATGTCACGTGGTGGGGATTTAACAATCGCCCACAATGCGCGCAGTGCACGCATGAAGGCGTTGGGCCAATTGGCAAAGTATTCAGTGATTGCATCGAAGTCAGAAATTGAGGCCATTCGGAGATTTGAGCAGTCATCACGAAAGACTCTCGAAGAATCAAATTCGGCTGCTATTGGTCGTGAAGTTCTTGAATCATTTTTGGAAGAGTCGATTAGAAAATCGATACTAATCAGCCCGTTGGTTGAAGAGTGACGAACCTCAGCGGGACTTGGTGAATTGAATTATGAGTACTCGTATTTCACACAAGAAACTGGTTGAAAACTCTGAATCTGCGATGCTCGCGGCGATTGAGATTTACAACAAGCCAAGAATTGCCTATCGCGATGAAATATTCGTCCAGCTGTTGATTAATTCCTGGGAATTACTACTAAAAGCAGTAATTTCCCGACATGGGTACTCAATTCACTATCGAAAGAAGAGAAATGAGCCAAGGAAGTCTTTGAGTTTTGATGATTGTCTAAACGTGATTCGGAATAATCGGTTATGGCCCAAAGGTGTAGAGGTATCGCCAACTGAATTGAATCTCGGGTATCTAAAAAACTATCGAGATCAATCGGTTCACTTTTACGGTGACTCCGAAATGTCTAATGTCGTCTACTCACTGGCAGTTGCATCGATTCAGACCTTTCAGAAAATTCTGGTTCAGGTGTTTGACAGATCTCTTCAGGACACAATTACTTGGGAATTACTTCCACTGTCTTTCCGCGATCCCCGGGACATTATTTCAGTTCTTAAGTCGTCGGGGAAAGGAAGAAAGCCCGCTGTCCAAGAGTTTGTAACTTCTTTTTCCAATCAAATTTCAAGGTTGCACGAAGAGGGAAGTGACGTAAGAAATTTTGCTGTTCACGTCGACGTGTCCTTGGAGTCTAAGAAGAATCCAATGAGATCTGATCTTGGACTTGTCGTTAGCTTCGCTGACCCTGACGCCGAAGCAATAGTTGTTGAACGTCGTCTTGACCCGAACTTGAGCCATCCTTTCCGTCAGAAGGAGGCTGTTGAGAGAATTAGAATGAGGAGGAGTGACTTCAACGCACGTGATTTCCAAGCGGTTACCTGGAATCTACAGATGGCAAATGATCCCACTCTCTGCTGGATTGACCAATCAACAAATACAAAGAAATGGTCTCAAGATGTCATTGCAAAAATGGTCTCATTGTCAGAAGGTGATTTGCTGAAAGCCCGAGAAAGATATTCGGCTTCGTTGAAGAAATCTAAAGAACGGCGCCGATGACAGTTTCGACTCGTTTATGGGATTTCTGATTCTCTCCCTAATAGGGAGGCGGTTGCTTGCTGGCCAACTCTCTTGAGGTGCTCAACTCGGACCTTGTTTGTTTAGATATCCGGAAGAACAAGGAATCCAGCTTGTTTGAAGTATTCGTCAAATTCCCTGTTGCCTTGTACTCCGGCAAGAAAACGGGCAAGTTCAAACTGAAGTTCAGTGACCGAGTTAGTGAACGGCTCGTGCCACATTTGGCCGGTATCGACAGTTTCCAACTTAGGACTGGGAAGAACTACTCGACCACCATCAACGCCTAATACCAATTCTCTGTATACAACCTGACCGTTGTACATGATGTCAAGGAAGTGTTCATCAATTCGTTTGTTTGGCCAGATATTCCATTCGACTTCATACTCAGCGCCGTGGCGGTCTAGGTCCTCACTGAGTGCTACTGAAATTTGAAGATCCTCCACATAAATCCAACGGGCGTAATAACCGAAAGATTCTGCTTGGATTGTCTCGCGAACAACTTCCAGGTGAGTCACATGTTTTGCAAATGGGGGATCAATGGAGTTCCAATGTGTTGGGTCACTTTGGCAGATCATTTCTAGAAGGTCGGCTAGGCGCATGCCTCCACCATAAGCAGTGGGTGTGACAGGAGTTGCGGGAGTCAGTTCCATAACGGAACCACCCGTAGTCACCATCGGTCACCCGATTCGGTTCAAACTCCCGTATCACCCCTGCCCTAGTGTCTAGGAAGACGTAACGCAGCCTAGAGAGACTCCAAAATGACCAAGGAAACCCAACGGGCAGAACTTCACAAGACCATATGGAGGATTGCCAACGACCTTCGAGGAAGCGTTGATGGCTGGGACTTCAAGACCTATGTCCTCGGAATGCTCTTTTACCGATTTATCTCAGAAAACCTGACGGCCTATCTCAACGAGCATGAACAACGGGCTGGCAACACGGACTTCGCTTACGCCACGATTCAGGACAAAGACGCCGAATTCGGGCGCCGAGAAACAGTCGTTGAGAAAGGCTTCTACATCCTTCCCAGCGAACTTTTCGTAAACGTTCGTAAGCGGGCAAAGGATGATGAGAACCTAAACGAGACACTCGAGCGAGTCTTTCGCAACATTGAAGGTTCAGCTGTCGGCGCTGATAGCGAACACGACATCAAGGGACTGTTCGATGATCTTGATGTAAATAGTTCAAAACTTGGCGGAACAGTCCCGAAGCGAAATGAAAAGCTCGTGAAGCTGTTGGACGCAATTGGAGACTTATCACTAGGTGAATTTGCGGACAACACCATTGACGCTTTTGGTGACGCCTATGAGTACCTCATGACTATGTATGCATCAAGTGCGGGCAAATCTGGTGGTGAGTTCTTTACGCCGCAAGAAGTTTCAGAACTGCTAGCGCGCATCACGGTTGTAGGCAAGACCGAGGTGAACAAGGTCTACGACCCGGCCTGTGGATCAGGCGCCCTTCTGCTTAAGTTTGCAAAAGTGCTCGGTAAGGACAATGTTCGTCAGGGTTTCTATGGACAAGAAGTGAATATCACAACCCACAACTTGTGTCGAATCAACATGTTCTTGCATGACATCAACTACGAAAAGTTTGACATTGCCCATGGTGACACGCTGACAGATCCTGCTCACTGGGATGAAGAACCATTCGAGGCGATTGTTTCAAACCCTCCGTACTCCACGAAATGGGATGGTGACTCGAATCCTCTTCTGATAAATGATCCACGGTTCGCACCTGCTGGAGTTCTTGCACCAAAAAGTAAGGCCGACCTCGCCTTCACTTTGCACATTCTCAGCTGGCTAGCAGTTGACGGTACTGCAGCAATTGTTGAATTCCCTGGTGTCCTCTACCGAAGTGGCGCAGAACAGAAGATTCGCAAATACCTCATTGATAACAACTTCGTCGACGCTGTTATTCAATTGCCACCCGATTTGTTTTTCGGCACAGGCATTTCCACATGCATCGTGGTCTTAAAGAAGTCAAAGAACGATAACAAGACACTGTTTATCGATGCCTCACCTCACTTCATTCGTGCTGGTAACAAGAACAAGCTCACAGGCGACAATCAAAAGACTGTCCTCGACGCTTACATCGCGAGGAAGGATGTTGACCATTTCGTTCGTCTGGTTGATAACAACGAGATTGCTGAGAACGACTACAACTTGTCGGTGTCGTCGTATGTCTTGGCCGAGGACACGCGCGAAGATGTAGATATCACAGCTCTCAACGCTGAAATTGCCCGAATCGTCGCAAGACAACAGGAACTGCGAACCGCAATTGATGAAATCGTGGCTGATCTAGAAGGGGGGCAGTAGATGAAGGCTGTAGATGCAAACTTGCTTGAACTTTTGAAGAAGTGCACTCAATTTGTTGTGCCCATCTATCAACGCGCTTATTCATGGAGCGAATCGGAATGCAATCAATTATGGGAAGACGTTGTCCGGGCTGGTACCAGAAATGATCTTGCTAAACACTTCACTGGATCCATTGTGTATATCGAAAAGGATCAAGGAACTAATACTGCTGCTGAACCGGACCTCATTATCGACGGGCAACAGAGAGTTACAACTGTGACTTTGCTACTGGCAGCTTTGGCTGATCATCTCGATGCGAAGCCAGAAGGAGAACGAGAACCTGTCAACGGGTTCGCCCCGGAGAAGATTCGCGGGCTGTATCTCACCAACGTGTATGAGTCTGACGATGCATTTTTCAAGTTGATCTTGTCAAAGGGCGACCGAGATGCCCTCAAGGCGATCATAAGAAATGCTCCGATTCCCGATGTTGAATCTCGAATTCCACCCAACTTTCGGTATCTGCAAGCCAAAATTTCCAATTCTGGTGTTGCGCTCGAAACAATTTGTCACGGTCTGAGCAAGTTGGTGGTAGTTGATGTCAAGCTGACTCGCGGAACTGATGACCCACAACTTGTGTTTGAGTCAATGAACTCCACCGGCAAGAAGTTGTCTCAAGCGGATCTGATTCGAAATTTTGTACTAATGGATCTTCCGCCTGCACAGCAGACCAGGATGTACGAAGATTATTGGTACCCCATGGAGAAAGATTTCAAGGGGGATAACGAGGGCCTCTTTGATGAGTTTGTCCGCAACTTCCTCACTTTGAAGACTGGGCAGATTCCTCGTCTTGATGACATTTATGAGGCTTTCAAGACCTATGCATTCCAAATTGAGGATGAGGGCATTGCGCGGAATGTACTCGTGCAAGACCTGTCACAACACGCACGTTGGTTTGGCCTGATCGCCCTAAGAAAGGAGACCAGACCAGCCCTCGCAGTACTTTTTGAGGAGATTGATCAGTTACGTGCGTCAGTTGTCTATCCATTCTTACTCCGCTTGTATGCGGATTTTGATGCGGAGAAGCTCACGGAATCCGATTTTGCAAGGATTCTTGAATCCCTAATCTCGTACGTGTTTAGACGGTCAGTGTGTCAAATTCCCACCAACACTCTCAGGGCAACATTCGCTTCTCTCGCTGGTTGTATCGCGCCTGAGAAATATGTTGAAAGCGTCTGCGGCCGACTGCTCACACTTACCAGAAACCGACGATTTCCGGCTGACGACGAATTTACGCAGTCGCTTCGAACAAATGACGTCTACAACTACCGCCGATCCCGCTATCTGCTGAGAAAGTTAGAAAACTTCGAACGCAAGGAAGAGGTTTCAATTGTCGACTACACAATTGAACACATCATGCCCCAAAATCCAAAGCTGTCGGAGTCCTGGCAACATGCACTCGGGTCTGACTGGCAAGAGGTGCAGAAGCGGTATCTCCACACGCTCGGTAATCTCACGTTGACTGGGTACAACCCGGAATATTCCGACAAGCCATTTACCGAGAAGCGAGACATGGTGGGTGGTTTTAAGGAAAGTCCACTCCGCCTCAATCAAGGGCTTGGACAACTCGATTCATGGAATGCACAAGAGATTGAAAAGAGAGCCGAACGTCTAGCTAACCAAGCTCTCAAAATTTGGAAGAACTTTGAACTATCCGATGCTGTGCTTGATCAATATCGTGAGCGATTCACAGAACGGGATGGATTTGATTGGTCAATGACACACTCGATCCTTGCTGCAATTCCCGCAGGCAGATGGACCAGCTACCACCAGCTTGCAGAAGCCGTTGGTACAGCTGCCCAACCACTAGGTGGTCATATGAACACGTGTGGCAGCTGCCCTAATCCGCACAGAGTTCTCACATGGGATGGACGAGTGGCAGAAAGTTTCGAGTGGGGCGACTCAGATGAGCAGCGCCATCCTTCGGAAATACTCGCCGAAGAAGGTGTTCAATTCGTTGACAATCGTGCAGATAAGTCACAGCAACTGTTACTTGAAGACCTCCTCGCTCTAGTCGGAGAAATCGACTGATGAGCCGCATCGACGACCTAATCCGTAAACACTGTCCAGAGGGTGTCCCACATCGTGAATTAGGTGGGCTGTTGGGTTATGAGCAACCAACAAAGTATTTGGTTGCCTCGACGGACTATGACGACTCCTATGCAACCCCGGTTTTGACTGCTGGACAGACGTTCATCCTTGGTTATACAGACGAGATAGTTGGGGTATATCCAGCTTCCAAAGAACAACCCGTCATAATTTTTGATGACTTTACGACTGCATTTCACTGGGTTGACTTCCCTTTTAAGGCGAAGTCCTCGGCGATGAAGATGATCACTCCTTTACCTGATGCCGAAATTGACTTCCGTTATGTGTACTACGCGATGTGTTGTCTCCGATTCGTGCCAGCGGAACATGCTCGTCATTGGATCTCTACGTATTCAAATTTCAGTATTCCGGTGCCGCCGTTGGAGGTTCAGCGTGAGATCGTGCGAGTGCTAGACACGTTTCAAGAGCTGGAAGCAGAGCTGGAAGCAGAGCTGGAAGCACGTAAAAAGCAATACGAGTTTTATCGCGACTCATTGCTGAATTTCACTGACTCGAGAGAGAGAGAGAGAGTTAGGTGGCTGACCTTGGGTGATATCGGTGAATTGGTTCGCGGAACTGGTATTCAGAAGTCTGATTTCATTGAAGACGGAGTGGGATGCATTCATTATGGACAGATACATACGCACTACGGAACTTGGGCAACCGAGACCAAGACCTTCGTAAGTGCCGAACTTGCGAGACGTTCCCGCCACGCAAAGACAGGTGACCTTGTAATTGCAACGACCAGTGAGGATGATGCCGCCGTCGGTAAGGCCACGGCGTGGCTTGGAGTTGACGAGGTTGCAGTAAGTACTGACGCATTCATTCTTAGACACACGATGGATCCGAGGTTTGTCTCTTACTTCTTTCAGACTGATGATTTTCGCAAGCAAAAACAGAAGCACATCACAGGGACAAAAGTGCGACGGATTGGAAAAGAGGGTCTCAGCAAGATCATCATTCCAGTTCCACCGTTAGAAATCCAACAGAAGATTTCCAGTGTTCTCGACAAGTTTGATGCATTGGTTAATGACATTTCGGTGGGACTACCGGCTGAGTTGATTGCTCGGCGTCAGCAGTATGAGTTTTACCGCGATCGCCTGTTGTCTTTTGAGGCCGTCGCGTGACAAAGGGGTCGACGCCGCGGTATGAACCGATTGCAGTGAGTGCGGAGAGCACCGTTGTTGCGGAGTTCGTGAATGAGGGCCATCAGGCATCTGGTTATCAGTCTGAGGCTGATCTCGAGCGGGAGCTAATCAAAATTCTCAAAGGCCAGGCGTATGAATATTTGACCTTTTCTACCGAAGAACAGTTGGTCGCAAATCTTCGTGCACAGTTGGAGTCTTTGAACAGCATCAAATTTTCCGACAAAGAGTGGAAGGCGTTCTTTAACGAAAAGATTGCTAGTGAGAAAGACGGTGTAGTCGAGAAGACCATCCGGATTCAAGAAGATCACATTCAGCTATTGAAACGCGATGATGGTTCCACCAAGAATGTCCTTCTCATTGACAAGGGAAACGTTCACAACAATAAGTTGCAAGTAATTAATCAGTACGAAGCTGAGGGAAATCATCTCAATCGGTATGACGTCACAATATTGGTGAACGGCCTTCCGATGGTCCATGTCGAGTTGAAACGACGTGGTGTCGACATTCGCGAGGCGTTTAACCAAATCAATCGGTACCAACGAGACAGTTTCTGGGCTGGTTCGGGATTGTTTGAGTATGTGCAGTTGTTCGTGATCAGTAATGGCACATTGACGAAGTACTACAGCAACACGGTACGTACGCAGCACTTGGGTGAGAAGTCGCCTGCTCGTCGGTCTAAGAAGACTTCGAATAGCTTTGATTTCACTAGTTGGTGGGCAGATGCATCAAACCGTCCGATTGAAGACTTGACAGGATTTGCAAAGACCTTCTTTGCAAAACATTCGCTTTTGAACGTTCTAACGAAGTACTGCGTTTTGACTGCTGATCGAATGCTCCTCGTGATGAGGCCGTATCAGATTGTTGCCACAGAGCGCATTCTTAGTCGCATCGATGTAGCTAGCAATTACAAGAAGTGGGGCAGCGTTGAGGGTGGTGGCTATGTGTGGCACACCACCGGATCTGGCAAGACTCTGACGAGTTTCAAAACAGCTCAACTTGCGACACGTATAGACGGTCTTGACAAGGTTTTGTTCGTTGTCGACCGAAAAGATCTTGACTATCAGACAATGCAGGAATACGACCGGTTTGCCCCAGGTGCTGCGAACTCAAACACATCAACCAGAGTTTTGAAGCAGCAACTCGAGGACTCGAATGCGCGGATCATCATTACGACCATTCAGAAGTTGAGCACTTTCATTGCAGGCAATAAGGGCCATGCCATTTACGACGGTCATGTGGTGATCATTTTTGACGAATGTCACAGATCTCAATTCGGTGAGATGCACACGGCGATCACAAAGGCCTTCAAGAAATACCACTTGTTTGGCTTTACGGGTACTCCGATCTTCGCGGCTAACTCAGGGACTGGTGGAAATCCGAACTTCCGTACCACTGAACAGGCATTCGGCGAGAAACTGCATACGTACACCATTGTTGATGCGATCAATGACAAAAACGTTCTCCCATTCCGTATTGATTATGTGAACACAATCAAAACACCTGAAGTACTTGCCGACAAGAAAGTCAGCGCCATCGACAAGGAGAAGGCCCTGCTTGCTCCTGAACGAATGAGGCAGGTGGTGGAGTACATCCTGGAGCACTTTGACCAAAAGACTAAGCGTGCTCAGCACTACAGCTTGGCTGGCAAGCGAGTAAACGGCTTTAATGCTTTGTTTGCTACAGCAAGTATTGATGCGGCGAAGCGCTACTACAACCAGTTCTTTATGCAGCAGGAGACGTTGCCGCCGAACAAGAAACTCAAAGTAGGTCTTATCTACAGTTTCGCTGCGAACGAACCCGATGACTTGGACCTCTTGGACGATGAAGGGTTCGAGACTGATGGGCTCGATCTTGACTCGCGATCGTTCTTGGAAGACGCGATTCAGGACTACAACGACATGTTTGGTACCAGTTTCGATACGTCAGCTGACAAATTCCAGAATTACTACAAGGATCTCTCACTGCGGTTGAAGCGTCGAGAGATTGATGTAGTCATAGTTGTCAACATGTTCCTCACAGGCTTCGATGCCACCACATTGAACACTTTGTGGGTGGACAAAAACCTGAAATCTCACGGGTTGATACAAGCTTTCTCACGCACAAACCGCATTCTTAACTCTGTGAAGACGTATGGAAACATCGTTAGTTTCCGAAACCTCGAGCAAGAAACAAACGATGCAATTGCCTTGTTCGGTAACAAGGATGCTCGCGGCATAGTTCTTCTCAAGCCATATGTGGAGTACTACGAGGAGTATTCCGACAAAGTTGCTTTGTTGTTGTCAGAGTTTCCACTGGGAGAGCAAATTGTTGGCGAAACAGCTCAGAAAGAATTTGTAAAGGTGTTCGGTGCGATTTTGCGGTTGCGCAACATTTTGCAGTCGTTCGATGATTTTTCAGGTCATGAAATTGTTGCACCACGAGATTTGCAGGATTACCAAAGCCGATACCTGAACATCTATCAAGACTTTAGGCAACGAAATGATGGCGAAAAAGAATCAATCATTGACGACGTTGTGTTTGAGATTGAGCTCATTAAGCAGGTGGAGATCAATGTTGACTTCATCTTGATGCTTGTTCACCAATATCGTGCTGCGAAAGGCGATGGTGACGACAAAGAGATTCGCGCCAGCATCGATCGAGCTATTGAATCAAGCCCCACCTTGCGCAACAAGAAGGACTTGATTCAGCAATTCGTCGACTCGTTGTCAACGACATCCGATGTTGATGTGGAATGGCGTGAGTTCGTTTTGGTTCAGCGCGAACAAGAGCTCAAAAAAATCATTGACGAAGAAGGCCTTGACAGTGAGGCAACTCGGACATTTATTGAGGCAGCTTTCCGTGATGGAGGAATCCAGCCCACAGGGACCGCAGTGACCAAGATTCTTCCCCCGGTATCGCGTTTCGCAGCCTCGGGCGCACATGCAGTTAAAAAGCAGACTGTCCTTGAGAAGCTGTCAGCATTCTTTGAACGCTTTATTGGCCTCTCATAAATTTGCTTACCCGATCTAAAGCCGACCGGAGTCCCGCGCCCATTTCTCCACGTCACGCCAGTCCCAAATCATCGCTGTCTTAAGGTTTGCTACAGGAGCAGGGAAGTCAGCATGTCTTTTACGGATGGTGTGGACTGACTGGGCATGGCTTAGGCCTAGGCGCTCGGCGATCTCGTGAGCTCCCACTAAATATTTTGGCGGCACCCCTGTCATGCCCCCACTCTAATTCATTCCTGTCACAAGGTTGTCTACACCCGTAGTCGGTGTTACAGTGTCTACGAACGTAGACAGTAAAGGACAACGTTATGACAGAAAAATTGGCAGGACTAGTGATTCCAGTATTGGAACCATTGGGTTATCAGCAGGGGTGGGGAACAGCCACCGTTGCGCGAATCCGGAAGGAAATCCCTGAAGACGTGGGGCGTTTGACCCTGCGTCAGGAGAACATCACGGAGGTGTTGACCTGTGGCGGGTTATGGCAGGGGCGGGAAATCGCCACTGAGATTCCCGCTCACGTGTTCATCCTTCGGCGTGACCTTTTTGTGCGGGTGGCTCGGGAATACCTCGAAGCAGCGGTCATTAATGAGGCTCCAAAGCCCATTGACTTCGTCCGCAACTTCCTTGGCACCGAGGCGAACTTTGACCCGCTCACAGCAACATGGCTCTTTCTGCAGAGCCGGTTCGAACGGGTGGAGTTAGAGAACGAACTGGCAATGGCAGTCGCCCACCTAGTGGAGGCGTGGCCGCAGATTGTGGACGGTACTCAAGTCACCGTGGGTCCAGTGCTGGAAGACATCGCCATTGGTGATGTGGTGTTTTCTGTCGACACAGTCGATGTCACCTTTGGAGACCATCGCATGGGTATTGAGGTGAACTGGCCAGGAGCTGTGTTGGTGCGTTTGGTTCCCCAGTGGCCTTCACCAAAAGATCTCGAAGAGATGGCATTGGCTGCAGTAGTTCATGGCATCGCGACAGGGTGTCCACCACAGCGACTTGTTGTGTGGGGTCTGCAGTCAGGCAAAGGCATCGGAATGGACGTTGAACGTGAATGGCTTGAGATGGCAGTCGCAGGCACGCAGTTAGCGACACAAGCGATTGCAGATATCCGCAACGACCGTGGCGTCTTAGTGGAGGGCGGAGAGCATTGCACGATGTGTCCGTTTAGTGATTCGTGTGATGTGAGTGAGGCTGATGAGTATCCGTTCTGACGTGATGGTGTTGACAGTATTCGAATTATTCAAAGTGTCAATAGAAATAGCTATTAAGAAAAAGCGTTTATCTATTGACGTTTTGGCACAAAAGAAAGTTTCAAAAGTTCCGCCTCGCGACACAAGCGAATGGCATACTGGTGATTGTCCTAATGGCAAAGCAACGTTTTCAGTTGCCGAAGCCAGATACCCAGTTGACACTGTTCGCGATGTGTCCACTGATGTTGTCAGGCATCGGGCGCAACGATGCAGCCCGGCACAATCATCAGTGTCAAGAGTTACACGATTTTTTCTGCCACGTCGCCGTCATGCAGCAATTTGCGATGGCACGCATGGATAGTGGTGATCCGGTATCTCTTGAAGAACTAGTTGAGTTGCTTCCCAGTGCTCTTGTTATGAGGTTTCCTGCAGACAATGGAACCGCAGCGAAGTGCATCAAGATCCTTCGACAACTTGTGGCGACACTTCAACACAATGGAGTTGAGTATCTCCATGAAATAACACCGGAGATGTTGGACGACTTCTTTTGGATGGCGACGCGAAAGAACGGTTTCCACGAACCATCATCAGCAACTGCAGCACTACGACAATGGTGTTGCCGCACAGTGTGGGCGTTGTTGGTGGACATGGGTCTGTGGGAAGGCGGTGACATCACGGGGCCAACAATCTCGCGTGAACACGGCAGATCGACACGACCCATGACTGACAGTGAGATCAATCAGATTCAGGTGATGTCACACAACGTGCTGGTGCCGAATGGCGATGAAATTTTGTTGGCTTTGGCGCTGTGTGGTGGGAGCGCAAGCGAAATCGCTGGTGTCTGTGTGGAAGACATAGACATCGAGTCCTCAACGATTCATTTCTATGGTCAATCCGAGCGCCTCAACCCAATCGATGAATGGTCAATTGACGTCCTTCGAGAAGTAGTAGGAGGAATTGCAGAATCAACACCCATTGTTGTTCGCCCAGGTCTTCCGTTGGCACGAGCTAGTCATTCAGTGACAGTGAGGCTTAATCGCCTAGTGAGCCACGCAGGCTTTGCTTCCGCAGCAGAACTGACGGGAGTATCTATTCGTCTGGGCGCTGCATACAAGGTGTTCAGCAGTGACGGTCTGGAAGCTGCTGCGCGATTCCTAGGCAATCAATCACTAGATGCAACAGCGAAGGCATTGCGATACGACTGGTGGGCGCAGAACTAAGTGGCTTCGCATCGTCCACCCCGACCGCCACGTAAGCGAGCAATAGGAACTGAACCTGTTCCATTGTCGTCGCTGCAATTGCGCATGGGTGACACGAGCGAAATTGAGCGTGTAGATGGATTCTCTGGAGTGGGCGAAGTGCGCGCACCACGCAAGAGGGTGCGCCATACGGAACCACTGAACCTGTCGGTTCTCGACATTGCGGAGGCGTATGTCGGTCTCGCGGTCTTGTGGGAAATGTCTGATGAGTACGAAAAGATTCTGGACGCTTCATACACGGTGGGACGCAAACGTCAATGTCGAGTTGCTGATGTCTTGGTATTTCAACTCTTGGAAAACCTTTTGTTGTCTGCACGTGCTGTGCACCGTTTCTTGGATGACCCACGCGCATGGCAGGTACTTGTTGAAGCTGCGGAGCATCATTGGCCTGATCACCCTGAGCGCAGACTCACATCTGCGGCACCAACTCGTCATCAATACATGCGAACCCGTGACTCAATGATTGAACAAGTACCGGATTTCTTCGAGAGTTTTAGGCAAGCAATGACTGAAGCAGCCGTAAAAGCAGCACGACACCTTGGGTGCGGACAAGATAAAGACTCGCTTACACATCCGTCGAAGAAGAACATAATTATGGGTGATGCCACATGGGAGCAATCGCTTTACAACGGTCTGGCAGGTCGTACCTACATTGATGAAATCACTGGGGAAGTGTTTACGGGTCGAAGTGACCCAGATGCCATTCCTTTTCACGGTGAAGGGTCAGCTCCTGGTAACTACATCGTGTCGGTGTTGACTCGCACAGAACACGAGCATGAACGCATCATTCTTGATTCACGATACAAACCTGATGGCATCGGCGACGGAACAATGTTTACCGACATGGCACTCAACTTGTTCGAGCCATTAGGAACTGTGCGTGGCGTTGTGTACGACATGGCATTGAAAGCAGCAGACCAAGACCGTGTGGGTTCAACAGGGCGACATGTGTTGTGCAAAGTTCCACACATCAAAGGTGATCGGATTCGGTCCGAAGTTATTGGTGAACGTAAGTTCGACAAGGACGGCAAAACATTCAATGAAGTGGTGACTGCTATTGATGGTTGCCCAACAATTCTGGTGGTTGATACCTCGGGCGAGAAATATGTTGTGCCGTTGGTTCGCAAACAAACCAAACTCAACAAGAATCGCATGTACAACGTGTTCGAGATTCCTGATCAACCACTAGTGCCACTCTCGAAACGGGGTGCTACAACTCTGATACGCATGTTTAGTTCTGAAGCAGACATTGCTGCCGGTAAGCCGCGCCCGCGTTATCTGCGTTCTATTCCGCTGAACGACCCTGACTTCACGCGCCTCTATGGCTTGCGCGAAGACACGGAATCAATGCACAACGATTACAAATCACGACTGACGAATAGGCGAGCAGGAAGTGTTGGGTTAGCGAGACGCGAGATGGACCTGCGCGGGTATCAGATGCACCAAATGGTGGTGGCACTGATGGCTTGGAAGATTCGCACTGGGGGAGACGTGAGCGAGTTCCTTGGGCAATGGGAACCTCCCGAACGAGCCCGACGGCGAAAAGCCGCTTAACACCTCTATTAATACTCAAGAGCACTGGCTCGTTGACGCCCTGAAAGTGTTTTCACAGGTAAATCAGTGCCCGCAAACATGAACAGCGGAATCTGAGGGCAGTATTCCTTCTGAAGTGGCGCTGCACTAGCCTTACCAACGGTGATGCAACATGTGGCAGCGAATTTCGCACCACATTTCGCACCATCCCCGCCCCCGTAGCTCAGTGGATAGAGCGACGGTTTCCTAAACCGCAGGTCGCATGTTCGATTCATGCCGGGGGCGCTGAGTTTGTAATGATTTTCCGTGTAATCGGTAGGTCATGCGTTGCCCACTGTTCACAGCTATTCACCACTATTCGTGGGGTTTCGTGTGAAGTTTTGCGGGGCACTACACGCAACAGAAATCAGACTCAGTCGAACATGCAGCGCATGTAGGCCAGTTCGGGGTCGAACTGGGCGACGATTCGGTGGGCGAGAGGGAGGCCGTACGGGTCGAACCGCCAGCCGCGAATCGGGACTGCGTCAGGATTGACGACGGTGGTGTACGGATATCGGGCGGTCTCGCCGTTGTCGTACCGCACCCACATGGTGAAGGTGTAGGTCTGCATCGAGCCACAGTTCTCGACCACCTCGGGTGCGGACCGGACGGCGCCGTTGATGTCGACAACGCCGTTGTCAACTACGGAAGTTCTCGGAGCTGTTGTTGCTGTTGTAGTCGAACGAGGTCGCGTTGTCGCTGGGGCTCGCGCTGCTGTGTTACCCACGGTTGATGGTTGCGGGGTCGCGGTTGCTGGCGTAGTTGACGATGTAGTTGACACCGATAGCGCCGATGTCGAAGTGGTGTTGATACCCGTATCGGATCCCGCGTTGTCAGGCAGCGAAGAAGGTGTTTGAGTCGTTGCGATTGGAGTAGCGGTGGTCGCAGGCGTTTCTGCTGGTTGATCCCTCGAGTCGCTCAATCCGGCACATGCGGTGACAATGAGTGCGGTGATTGCGAATCCAACTATCGCTTGAACGGGAGGTTTCCATCGGTGGATGCTCATAGGTATTTCTTTCTTGTGGCAACAGTGAAAACAAATAAGAATAATAAAGAATGTATGTATGTATGGGTTGCGCTCGAATCGGTCCGTCGGTTGCCAGTTGTCCCTGCCGCGGAAATCCACTCCGGAATGGGGTTTTGTGCCGTAACACGTTTCCTTCTACATGGAGTCATTAGTCCAAGTTCATGTCCAGTGGGGGAAACGTGTTCTGAGCAGGTTGAGGGGTTCTCGTTGGGCCTATCCGCTTTGTGAAACTTCGCGACTGTGGACACCCCCTGGCGCCATGGTGGGTATATGCCGCTCCTGAAGTAGTTGCTTCGCTCAGCGCAGGGGGTCGAACAATCAATAACAACCAGAACAATCATCTGATCAATCACCTCCTTGACAGGGGGTGGGAGAACAGGACCTTTCTTGGCATGAGAACCCAAGAACCCAAGACTCCCAAGTCGATTATCGTGCCACCGAAGTACAGACTCCACTTCACTGACGCCGAGTTCAAGTTTCGCTGGATCGACGCATTGAAGGTGGAACTTGACAGTTGGAGAACTAGCACCGACTTGTTCGTTGCCATGATGTTGAGTAGTTACATGAATGAATCCGGAGAGTGTCATCCAGGGATTCCAACACTTGCACGAGCGATGAAGATGTCGCAGGAAACCGTACGCCGTTCTCTTCGCCGTCTCGAGGAGAACGGGTGGTTGTTCATCAGAGAGCGAGTTGCGGACACCAACAAGTATGTTGCTGTACTTCCTGTTTACGGTCTCGATCTTCTGCTGGAGTCTCGTAACAAAAACACTGGAGGTGAGTCCGCCGAGGTGTGGCAGGATGCTCTTGATTCGGTTCTTCGCCCAGTGTCGGGGGCTCTTGGAGTCTCGGTAGAGGAGTGGAGTGTGGTGCGCGAATGGGCCCGATTGGAGGGTCGGCTTCGTCAAGTTATCCAGCGCATGGGTGGACCAACGTCCGACTTGTCTTCGCTGAACAAACATCTTCTCGATGAGTTGCCTCAACATGTTCATTCGCCGACTGCTTATCTGCTCCATCGGCTCGCGCTGTTCACAAGACTTCATCCACATCTATCCGGGCACAAGCGATCTAGACAAACTTCAACTTCACAATCGCATGTGGCCGTACTTGATGTAGTTCGTGCCACGGCAAAGCAACTTGCTTCAATCAATGGAAAAGGTGCCGGCCCTCGCGAGCCGGCACCTTCGTCATGATGTTCATTTTTTTCATCCACGTGAACGTTGGACAACTCCTTTCATCACGGCGGGAATGTGGCTCCACAATCCGTCAGGTGCGAAAGTCAATCCGTCCTCGGTCGTGAGCAAGGAGAAGATTCTGCCGTCGCTTGCAACAGTGGTCGTCGCATGGACAGTTGCTTTCTTCGATTCGTCGAGTTTTCCAAACGGCGCTCCGTCTTCATCAGGAAGTCGCGGTGCCATCACCATCGTGCATCCCAATCCGAAGGCCAAAGTTCCTTTCGGTAGACGCATCTCGACAAGTTGGTCCTCGGGGTCCATACGCGTTGAGAACGGCAAGTGGACCCAAGGGGTTTCCAACAAGGGGATCTTCAGGAAACTCCCATCTTTTGTCGGTGCGATGATTTCGGCAGTTGGAGCCAGCTCGAGTCGCTCTAATGGTCCAATCTCGGTATCCGGGCGCGCGAGCAAACTGAATACATGCAGACCACTGCCGTCGGGTTGCCGAGAAGTGAGGTACGCCTGATGAATGGTGTTGGCGAACCTCTCGAGGTCCTGGGTGGAAGGTTGTGTGCAAGTTGCCATTGCTGGCCTTTCTGTTCTGGATCGGCGGGATTGCCGATGGCGTACACCGTTTGCGCACCACGGGGTGGCACAAACGGTGCACGCCATCACGGTGACGATGGAAAAGCGGAACACACACGGCACCAAAACAGGCCCGAATCCATTGTTTCTGCGTTTTGTACCGAAACGTTCCTCAAGAGTGTGGGGCATCCGGAGAAACTTCATCTCGGTGTACACCTATCCAATACAGTGGAGTTGAAAAGTGAACCTTGCGAAAGCTTGCGGAGTCGGGTCCGTTGGCCTCAACGCTTGACAACGTTTGGTGGCTGGAAGGGGTGCCCATGAGATTTCAGGAAGATGCGCATTGGAACGCAACAGCACTCTTTTTTGGCTTCGTCCTAGGGGGGCGAGTGTGAGCATGGCGACCGAGGACGATGAGCGGCTGGTCAAGTCCACCGAGCGCGTAAGAGATCTTGGCGAGGTATTTACGCCTGCCACAACTGTCGAGGAAATGCTCGACTTATTCCCTGCAAGCATGTGGGCCGTTCACCCGTCCCCGACGTTTCTAGAACCGGCATGCGGCGACGGCAACTTTCTGATTGCCATTCTCACCCGCAAACTCGCTGCTGTTGCGAAAGCCTACAGCAGCGGAAAACTACCAGCTGGTATAAGCGAAGAAGCTGCGCAAGTCCATGCACTTGAGGCGCTCGCATCGATCTATGCAGTGGACATTTCAGTTGAGAACATCATCGGTGGAAAAGTTGGCCATGAGATTGGCGCACGTGAACGTTTGTTGAGTGTATTCACTGCATGGAACTTGATGACTCTGAAGAAACAGCTCACCGAGCGGTCGCTAGCGCTTCGTGCAGCACAATGGATCGTTGAACACAACCTCATCATTGGCAACATGCTTCCGCTTGATATTGCGGGCAAGCCAACTGGTCGTGATGCGATCCCGATTATCGAATACAAGTTTGGGCCAGAGACACTGAGTGTCGCCCTATGCAAGACGACACTTGGAGATGTCCTTGATGCAGCAAATGCCGAAACGACGAATGAACTCAAACTTTTTGGTCCTACCGATCCAGAGTTCTTGTGGTCGGGGAAAGCACTCAAGCTTGCGGACGCTGAACGCGTTGAAGCGCCGAAACTCAAAGGACCGGCGCGCAATGGAACAGGAGGGCGTCAATGAGCGGTAATCACTATCAACGAACAAACCAACCCGATGTGCTTGAGGTCATCGCAAACCTGTCCAGCAACGAGGTCTTTACTCCACCACGTGTTGTCAACAGCGTGCTCGATTTGTTGCCTGAGGGCGTATGGAATGACCCAACCTTGCGCTGGCTAGACCCAGGCGCAAAAACTGGCGTTTTTCCACGTGAGATCACCAAGCGCCTCATGGTGGGTCTTGCTCAGATTATTCCCGACGAGACCGAAAGACTTCGGCACATTCTCGGCGAAATGGTGTTTGCGTTCGCTATCACTGACATGACTGCGATGATGACTCGACGATCGCTCTATTGCTCGAAAGATGCGAGATCCGAACTTGCTGCCTCGCAACTTCCAACCAAAGAAGGGAATGTCTGGCATGAGCGAATCGAACACAGTTATGACGCAAAAGGTCGCTGTGTTGAATGCGGCGGATATAAGGAAGGTCTCGAACAGACTGGTCGAGACAACTACGCCTACGGGTTCATACATGCTGAGGGGCGTAGGCAGATTACAAAGGAGACCAACATGAAGTTTGATGTGATTGTGGGAAATCCGCCCTACCAGATGGATGCAGATAGCGAAGGCAAGAATGTGATCGCCCTTTACGACGCGTTTGTAAATCAGGCGCGTGATTTGAACCCACGGTACATCGCAATGATTATTCCATCGCGATGGATGGCTGGGGGAAGAGGTCTTGATGACTTCAGAACCAGCATGCTTATCGATAGGCGCATCAGACGAATCGTTGACTATCCAAATGCTGGAGAGCTCTTTCCAGGGGTCGAGATCAAGGCAGGAGTTTTGTACTTCCTTTGGGATCGAGATAATCCCGGTACGTGTATGACGAGTACACATCGAAACGGCGAGGTTATAGGGCCAGTTGAGCGACAACTAGACGAGTTCGACATCTTCGTCCGTGATGCGCGAGCACTGCCAATCTTGCACAAGGTTCTCAAGCGTAAAGAAGCTTCGCTCTCAGACATGGTTTCCACTCGCGATCCTTTCGGTCCGACTCTCTCCTCGAACTTCACCGGGTATCGCAAGGGAGACAAGAAGCAACAAGGCGATCTGAAGCTCTTCATGGTTGTCGGAGGACAACGCGTTGAAAAGTGGGTTTCCCCGGAAGTGGTGACTAGGAATCACTCCCTTATCCGAAAGTGGAAGGTGCTCGTGCCCAAGGCTTATGGTGCAAGCGAAGCCATCCCACACCAAGTAATCGGACAGCCGGTGCTGGGTGGTCAACACTCAGTCTGCTCGCCGACTTATCTAGTGCTCGGACCCTTTGAAAACAAGACCGAGGCAGAGAGTGCAGAGTCGTACGTCAAGACAAGATTTCTGCGGTTCCTTGTTTCTCTTAGCAAGCTGAGCCAGAACTCAACACAGAAGAACTACACCTGGGTTCCACAACAGACATGGGATCGGTTATGGACTGATGCTGAGTTGTACAAGAAGTATGGCATTACAAAAGACGAGCAGGATTACATCGCGTCGATGGTCAAGGAGATGCCTGCATGAGTATCTCTTTGGCAGGAGGCGTAAGGCACCCGAAGATCTATGCATACAGCATCGACCAATACAAGACAACGCCATGGGTCGGCGGCCGAGAGGGCAAGGGTCTGGTCAAGGTTGGTGAGACTCAACGGAGTGTTGAAGTTCGGATTCGCGAGCAGCTCGCTGCTGTAAAGATGCCTGTAACAACAGTGCCCGATATCTGGATTGTTGAACCTGCTCTCACCAACGACGGCAGAGTGTTTTCGGACAAAGAAGTTCACAAGGCACTCAAGAAGGCCGGCTACCACAACATCGCTGGTGAATGGTTTGAATGCACAAAGGACGAAGTGCGCGCAGCAATCAAAGCTGTGCGTGCTGGCCAAGATCTGCCGAACGTGAAGACCATTGCGGACTTCGCGATGCGTCCCGAGCAAATACGCGCCGTTGAAGAAACGGCTGCATACTTTCGTTCCCACAAGAAGGGAAAGGGCGATAAGGCACCGGACTATTTGTGGAATGCGAAGATGCGTTTCGGGAAGACTTTCACGACCTACCAACTCGCACTCGAGATGGGTTGGAGTCGCATCCTGGTTCTGACATACAAGCCCGCGGTCGAGACCGCATGGCGTGAAGACCTCGCGCACATTGACTTCTCTGAGTGGCGTTTTCACGGAAAAGATGATGATCACCCAGACATCAAGGACCCATCGCCACTGGTGTGGTTTGCGTCTTTTCAAGACGTGCTCGGCAAAACTGATGATGGGAAAACCAAGACGAAGAACCTCGATCTGTTCAATATCGAATGGGATGCCGTTGTAGTCGATGAATACCACTTCGGTGCATGGCGAGATGCTGCTCGCTCTGTATATGTCGGCGAAGAGGATGACATCACCGGTGAGAAAACTGAAGGCGACAAGTCAGAAGCCGCAGCGATTACACCTGACCTAGAAGATGGATTCGTCCAAGGTATTGAACAGGCGATTGATTCAACGCTGAAAGTCAATCATTACCTGTATCTCTCCGGCACGCCGTTTCGCGCACTCACTGAAGGAGAGTTTCTCGAAGACCAGGTTTACAACTGGACGTACTCCGACGAGCAACGAGCCAAGCGTGCATGGAAGAACGAAAAGAATCCGTACGCGTCTCTTCCGCAGATGCACTTGCTGGCATACGAGATGCCTGACAAACTTCGTGAGGCAGCACTCAACAACCTTTCCGAGTTCTCGTTGACAGAGTTCTTCCGAACGACGAAGGACGCGACTCCGACGTTCATTCATGAGAACGAGGTGCAGAAATGGCTTGACCTACTTCGTGGGCAAGACCTCTCCGACTTGTGGGCTGCAGTGTCAACAGCGAACCGCCCACCGATGCCTTTTGCTGATGTCAACCTGCTCACTGCACTGCAACACACAGTTTGGTATCTGCCGGGTGTTGATGCATGCGTCGCAATGCGCGATCTGCTTGGAAAGCAACACAACAAGTTCTTCCGCGATTACACGATTGTTGTCGCGGCTGGTAATGATGCGGGGATGGGGCAAGAGGCCCTCGGACCTGTACAAGAAGCGATTACAAGAGTGCCTCAGTCGTCAAAGACGATCACACTTTCGTGCGGCAAGCTTATGACTGGTGTAACCGTTCCTGCTTGGGCAGGAATCTTCATGTTGCGCGAACTCAAGAGTCCTGAGACTTACTTTCAGGCAGCCTTCCGTGTTCAGAGCCCATGGTCATACAGAAAAGTGAATACTGAAGAAGGTGGCGAAGATGAAATCGTCGTCAAAGATCACTGCTATGTACTTGACTTCTCGCCAAACCGTGCGTTGCGATTGATAGTTGAATACGCCACCAAGCTGCGTTCGACTGCTGCGGCTGAGTTCAATGAAGAAGCAGCACTTGAAGAGTTCATGGAGTTCTTGCCAGTACTTGCCTTTGATGGGTCCACAATGAGCAAGGTGAGCGCCGGTGATGTCATTGACTACCTAACCAAGGGCATCAGTTCGTCAATGCTTGCCCGCAGATGGAACTCGCCTGAGCTGATTACGCTTGATCTCAAAGCGATGGAAGCCATTCTTGCCGACGAGAAACTTGTCGAGAGTCTTGAGAAAATCGAGATGTTCCGCAACATAAGCGACGATCTCACTGCACTCATCTCTACCAATAACGAACTCAAGCCGAAAAAGCTTGCCAACAAGAAGCTCAACAAGGACGAGAAGAAGCAAGAGGATGAAGCGAAGAAGAAGCGCCAGGGAATCAAAGAGAAGCTTCGTCGATTCCTCACTCGTATACCTGCGTTCATGTATCTCACTGATAACCGTGAAAAGACGGTGATTGACATCATTCGACAGGACGAAACTGAGCTCTTTGAGCAAGTGACCACCCTCTCGCTCAAGGATTTCGAACGACTGGTCAACGCCGGGGTATTCAATGCTTCGAAGATGAACGATGCGGTGTGGAAGTTTCGCCAGTTTGAAGAACCAAGCTTGTCTTACACTGCGCAACCCGAGGCAACGACTCGTGGCGGATGGAATGTGCGACGCGACGAACGTTTCGCTGAAATCATCGACAAGGGTTTACTTGAAGATGGCGACACACTTACAAACTCTGATCCGGTGAATCCACTGCGCTCTGTGGTCAGTAATGACTACGGCATCGTCTTCGAAGGTGTCAGACATGAGAGTCCAGACCTCGCTGCACTTGCGGCAGGAGCACCGAGCGATACCAAAGGCTGGGATTACTGGAGTCTTGAGAGAGATGGCAAGACCATCGCAACACTTGCAGACCTACACGAACGCAGTCATCAGTAATCACTCTCTGAGTGGTAGCGCTAGATCTGCAGACCTCCAGGGAATCAGAAGGATTCTGTACGTCGCATGTTGAGTCGAATGAGGATTGACACAGCTTCGGAGAATGCGATGTGAATGTCTGGCACTGTGCCAAGCCTTGCACGCACAAGTGCAGGAAGCCGCGGGTCAAAGAGAAGATCACCTTCGTTGTTGTTCAATGTCCGAGCTGAATCCCTGAGAATCCCGATAACGCTCGTTGATGCAGATCGAAGCGCATCGACGACGATGTTTTCTTCATTGTTCATTACTTCATCTTGCTTTCTCGTCGTATCTTCACATTCGGCGCCGTGTGTGTCGCATGCTGATTTGGTCACCCTGACATCATGGATACTCTCAAAGCAATAGCAAGACTGGCCTACTATCAGTCCGCCGCGACTCACGACGACAACCCTTTCGATCTCGCGTGTTCTCGCCTTTTTGTCATTGACGAAACCGGACATCTCCGATTGATTCTCGAATCTCCGGATGTGTACGTGGGTATAGCTGCGATTCCATGCTTGCACTCGACAATCGGAGCCGATCCTTTTGTCGCGGTTGAGACGTGTGGGTGGGCCGCTCCGCTCGATGATGTTCATGCATCACTACCGCGACCTTCGGAACATCCACGTCGTCGCCGAGTTCGGTTGGTGATTGTGGCAGACCGACTGGGGACAATGGTCAGTGCGATTGGTTTCTCAGATCAGCCCGATGATTTGTTGGTGGAAGTGGAGGGTGCCGATGGGTCCCTTGCTGATGCGCTTCGTGAGGCTGTGCGACGTTTGGATTTGGTGCAGTCATTGCCGGGCAACGAACCGTGAGGCGAGCATTGTTACGAGCATTCCTGTTCGGCTGTGTGGCCACGATCACTTATGTCATCTGGACAGGTGGAATACCGGCATTGATTCTTGTCGTTCGCCTCTTGGTGGTTTTCGCTTGTGGGTTCTTGGCTGGCTCTCAGGAGTTCGGCGACGAAAACCTCGCCGAACTCCTGGGGGACTCGCGAGTCAACAAAGATCCGTTCGTCTCGCACGAGTGATTACCTTCTAGTCAGCCATCGCGCGATTTGTCTCCTTTTCGATTAGGTCATTTGCCAGCAGGTCGTCACCCTTGATGAAGTTGACGTAGACCTTGAAGAGAGTCTCTGGGTTGTTCCCGAGACGTCGCGCAACCTCAGTTGGGTTCACACCAGCTTTGATCCAGGTGGTGGCTGCGGTGTGTCGGAGTGAGTACGGTTTCCACCTTTCATTGGTGCAGACGCTGCGCCATGCACCCTGCAAATCTCCCTCGGGTACTGGGCCTCCGCGCAACGCGGTCGCGACAAGGCGAGAGTCTCGTCCCTCTAAGTGAGTGCGAATCTTGTCCACGAGGAATGGGCTCAGCGGGACCCGACGATTGCCGGTCTTGACTGGGTCAGCCTCATCGGTTTCACCCTCTGCGCCGTTTGATAATGAGCGACGGATAGAAGCATTTCCCCAGCCCTGATCTGGCAGCTCCAGATCGTCGACGCGAAGTCCACGAGCCTCGCTTGGCCGCAGCCCTGCATGAAGAATGATCGTAAGAAGAATGCGGTAGTCATTATCTTCGATTGAATCAATGATCGATTGTGCTCCGGCAACTGATGGGATGTCGTCATCGGACAAAGTCGACGCCACAACCTTGCGAGCGCGTTTCGCGGATCTGCGTTTGACTACCCATGGATTTGTTTCAATCAGCCCGCGATCAACGGCTTCTGCGAATGTTGCGTTTACCTGTGTTCGATGTCGAATGGCGACGTTGCCCTTCAGGGCAGTTCCGTCATACGCCAACTGAATCTTGTTTCGCGCTGTTGCGCAGACATTGCGATTGCATTCTTCCAAGGTCAGAGACCAACGCGCAATGGAGGTCGGGCAATCTTCGACGTTTCCAACGAGCCACTGTCGTATCTCGCGTCGGCCCTCGTCGTCTACTTCTGGTGCTCCGTTGGAGCGGAGTAGCACAACACCTCGGCTGATTGATTCAACATTCGCAACCGTGGTTTTCTTGGCCCATACGGGGAGGTTTTCCTGCACGTACTGGCGTGCCCAGTCGCAATACTTGGGATTCGGTTGCTCCCATGACGCAGGAAGACCAGTGGTCAAACTGAAGGACTCTTGCCGAGCCATAGCTTTTTCGAGTTCGTCCATGAAGGTCTGCGCATCCTTCTGGTACCGAAAAGCCTTCTGGTGATCTCGTCTGTCAACGGTCCAGCGAACAAGCCATACCTTGCGCTTGGCTTCATCCTTGCGAGCCTTGTGTTTTGCAGTTGATGGCCTTGTTCGAAGGTCGGTCAGACCGTAGACCCGGGATTCTTTTGCTTTGGGACGTGCCATCTCAGGAAGCCTTCCTGCATCCGTCGAGCCACAACTCGAGTTCGGAACGCTTGAGACGCAACTGTCCGTTTGGAAGTCGGCGGAAAGCTGGGAACTTCCGGCGGCGGCGCCATGCGTCAAGAGTGCTGCGTGCGATCTTCAGTTCACGCAGCACGTCCTCAATGGTCAGCGTTCCCGCCGCCCAAGTTTCAGTGTCGGATGTTGTTGTCATTTCTATTCTCCTGACGGCGGGGGTTAGGGGGTTGATTCCCGCCGGCAGTGAGATAGTGATTGGAGGTATCGGTCGTGGCACACGGCGCCAACAATGTCCCGTGGTGAACAGTGGTGAGTGGGGTTTTGTGTGAAGTTCCCTGGGGGACTTTACGCATGCAACGAGATCACATGTCGAATAAGCCTTGTTTCAAGGGGCTTTCATTGCGAGAAGTCTCCTCGCGTGGCGGTTTCCTAAACCGCAGGTCGCATGTTCGATTCATGCCGGGGGCACCAATGAATGATCGGTTAATGCAGAGTTAGTCAGGGCTTCCCGCGAAAAGGCTGAATGCCGTTGGCCGGAACTACTCCTAATCGACCACGCTGGAAGTCGTCAAAAGCTTGTTGTAGCTCTGCGCGAGTGTTCATCACAAATGGTCCGTGCTGCTCGACTGGTTCGCCAATTGGTTGGCCACCTAACAAGATGACATCGAGAGCAGTTGCACCTGCTGCCTCAATTGTCATGGTGTCGCCATATCCGAACGCGACTGTTTGACCAAGACGAAAGGGTGCTCGCTCTGATCCAGCAAAGCCGGATCCTTTGAGCCCATACGCAAGTGCGTTGAACTGTGGGTTCCATGGCAACACCATGCGTGCGCCAGGCGAAAGAGTCGCGTGTGCCATAACAATCGGTGTCTTGGAAGAACCTGGACCCTGAACGCCATCGATGTCACCAGCAATAAGTCGTATGAGAGTGGTTGCATCAGGAGTGGTGAGAAGTTTCACCATGTTGGCTTCAAGGTTCTGATAGGCAGGCGAGATCATTTTTTGCTTCGACGGCAAGTTGACCCATAGCTGCAGGCCATGAAAAAGACCACCAGAGACAACCAAACTTTCAGGTGGTGTTTCAATATGCAAAATTCCGCGACCTGCTGTCATCCATTGCGTTGCGCCATTAGAGATAACGCCGCCACCACCGTGAGAATCTTGATGGATGAATGTTCCGTCCATGATGTACGTGACAGTTTCAAAGCCGCGGTGTGGGTGCCAGTCGGTACCGCGTGGTTCGTAGGGGCGGTAATTAACTTCACCCATCTGATCCATCATGATGAAAGGGTCAAGAATATTTTTTGCAATACCAGCAAACGCGCGACGAACAGGAAAACCTTCACCCTCAAAACCGCTTGGCGCGGTGGTCACAGTGCGAACGGGGCGGTCGGTTACCTCGGCACCAGGCGTACTGATGCGCTGAAGTGTGAGTGTGTCGGCGGTGACTGCAGGCATGAGTGAATCCTTTTTTAACGGACAACTGACTGGTTGCGTAGACAATCATATTGGTCCATCGGGCATTCAGCCCATGACACGAGTTACATCACTTAGATGTTTTGTTGGTGATTGTGTTGGGCTGAAACCCCGGGTCGTATGTTCGAATCATTTAGAGCCACTGGTGCAGTGGTCAGAATTCGCGGCAACTAGTAGAGCCTTGGTTTCAGTAGAATAGCGATATGAATTTTTCCTCTCGGCTGAGGAGATCGTTGTTATCGAACCCGTTCCGACTGCTGCCCGTGTCGTTCGCGGCGATGATTGGCATTGGGACATCCCTCTTGTTGCTTCCACAGGCCACGGTTTCTGGCCGAAAGACCACCATTCTCGACGCACTGTTTACTGCTACCAGCGCGGTGTGTGTGACGGGACTGGCTGTTGTAGACACGGCCACACATTGGACGGGCTTTGGTAAGGCCATAATCTTGTTTCTGATTCAGGTTGGTGGTCTTGGCATCGTCACCGTGGTCAGCATCGGAATAATGCTTGTTGCCGACCGAATTGGTTTGTCGCACACCCGTGTACTGGCCGCAGATTTGCACACCGATGGCTATGGAAGTGTGTCCAAACTTGTGCGCAACATCGTGCTTACCACCTTGGCTTTTGAGGCGTTGTTTGCTGTGGCGTTATCGGCACGCTTCTTCATTGCATACGACTACGGATTTTCCACGGCAGCAATACACGGCGTATTCCACAGCATCTCTGCGTGGAACAATGCCGGCTTCGCGCTCTACACCGACAACTTCGTGGGCTTTGCGAACGACTGGTTCCTGAGTATCGCTCTGTGCCTCGCAGTAATCCTCGGCGGAATCGGTTTTCCTGTTTTGCGCACTCTTGCTTCACACAAACTCAACTGGAGAATGTGGCCGATGCACTCGAAGTTGATGGTGAGCGCGACAGCTGTGCTGCTTGCACTTGGGACGATGATGTTTCTTGTTTTCGAGTGGTCAAACCCTCGCACACTTGGCGCAATTCCAGAGTCCGCGCGTTTGCATTCGGCGTTCTTTCACTCGGTGCAAACCCGAACGGCAGGTTTCAACTCGGTTGATGTTGCTGCGCTCAACGAAGAATCACTTCTTGTGTCCACCATTTTGATGTTCATCGGTGGCGGCAGCGCATCGACTGCTGGCGGAATCAAAGTAACCACGTTTGCGTTGCTGGCCTTTGTGATTTGGGCGGAGATTCGTGGCGATCGCGACGTCAACATGTTTGGTCGACGTATCTCGGAGGACTCACAGCGCCAGGCGTTGACAGTTGCCCTCGTAGGGGTTGGGGTGCTCGCCGCATCCACCCTCACGTTGATGACGCTTGGGGACACGAGCCTGACTGCCGCCGCATTCGAAGCAGTTTCTGCATTGTCGACCGTGGGGCTTTCCACGGGCGTGACCACCGACGAGGGATCACCAACACGCATTGTTCTTGTGGTACTTATGTTCGTAGGTCGGCTTGGGCCAGTCGTGCTTGCTGCGGCCATAGTTCTTCGTTCGCGGCCCAACATGTTTAGGTTTCCAAGCGAGCGCCCGCTCATCGGCTGAACCCAGAGCCGCCCATATGCTGAATATCCTCGTTAGTAAGAAACGGACGCACTGAAATCATGACGATCTCGAACCCCGCAAATTCTCAATCCAACAGGGCTGAAGCCCAAGCAGCAAACCGTGGCGGCGTGCTCATTATTGGTTTGGGCAGGTTTGGCGAGGCGCTTGCCCGCGGGCTTGTCGAACAAAACGTCGAGGTGCTTGCTGTTGATTTTGACGAAGAGATTGTGCAACGCGTTTCGGGAGACATTCCCAATGTCGTGCAATGCGACGGCACGTCGTCGCGCGCCCTTCGACAGATTGGTGCCGAGCAGTTCTCTCGCGCAGTTGTTGCGATTGCATCAAACATTGAGGCGTCAGTGCTTTCTGCACTTGTCCTCATCGACGAACTAAAAGTGCCAATGGTGTGGGCGAAGGCAGTCTCACTCGATCACGCAAAGATCTTGGAGCGGGTTGGTGTAAGTCGTGTGATCCAGCCCGAGCACGACATGGGCTATCGCACTGCGCGAAGCATTGCCCGACGCGTGACCGACTACTTCCACATTGAGGACGACTTCGCGTTAGTAGAGATGGAAGCCCCAAAGAGTTGCCTTGGCCAACCGCTTGGCGAACTGGCAATTCGAAAAAAGTATGGCGTCACGATTGTGAGCATCAAGCCGCCAGGAGGCGAGTTTCAGCACACAGACCAATCAACGATCTTGCAACCTGGCGAGTTGATTCTGCTTGCTGGCAAGCCTGCAAATCTCGACAAGTTCGTTATCGACGCAGAATAAATATCACTACACGGGGTACATCGTGATTGAGCCCCGAGTTATTCAGTTAGACCGCGAAGCAACACTGGCTCTTTCGCAGATTCTTGGAATCATGCTCGACCAACTGTTCGAACTTGAAGCGAGTCAAGGTTGGAGCACGGAACACATCATTGATCTTGATGCCCGGCTTGTGGATTCTCTTGAGGGCGAATCGGTCACGTTGGGAATAGATGATGCTGCACTAATGCTGCAAGGTATGGCATTCACCGAATTGATGTCGGTCAACTTACCTTGGTTTGAAACAGTGCAGTGGGTCACAGATTTTGTCACTTCAGAGCTTCGCCAGCATTGGTCGGATCAGGAATGGCTCACTTTCACTTCCTGAAGGCATGAAAGTTTTTAATCTAGCTTGCTTCAACAGCTCCAAACGCCCAACCTGCAACATTTGTCACACAATGAGTAAGGGTTATCACTCACTAGCAAAGTGTCGCAAAATCGTCGATTATGTGAGAAAATTGCCCTACGGAAAGTTTCCGTATTTAACCCCCTAAGGAGAAATTATGAAGAAGCTAATCGCATTGGCACTGGTTTCCAGTTTCGCGCTTGCTGCTTGTGGCAGTGACTCAAGCACAACCGAAGAAACAGTAGACACCACCGTCATGGAAGAGACCATGGTTGGTGACATTGTTGCAGTAGCAAGCGAGACCGAAGGTTTCAGCACACTTGTTGCAGCGTTGACCGCAGCCAGCCTGGTGGAGACATTGCAAGGTGAAGGCCCGTTCA
This sequence comes from Ilumatobacteraceae bacterium, assembly GCA_036746695.1. GTDB lineage: Bacteria > Actinomycetota > Acidimicrobiia > Acidimicrobiales > Ilumatobacteraceae > UBA3006. The sequence goes on from DAIODP010000001.1 coordinate 1,402,228, forward strand.
CAGTGTTTGCACCGACCGACGATGCATTCGCAGCGTTGCCAGCAGGATTGCTTGAGAAGTTGCTCTTGCCAGAAAACGTAGGTGTACTTACTGCAATCTTGACCTACCACGTAGTGTCCGGAAAAGTGATGTCAACAGACGTCATGGCAGGCGATGTGCCATCAGTAGAAGGCTCACCAATCACTCTTGGAACCACCGATGGCGTGCAGGTAAATGACGCAACGGTTGTCTCGGCAGACATTGAAACCAGCAATGGTGTCATTCATGTGATTGACAAGGTGCTTGTGCCGTCAACAGTTGACTTGGCAAGCCTCTAAATAACGTTATTCAAGGGGGTGTTGGTGCTTTTGCGCCAACACCCCCTTTTTTATTGTCGGTTCGTAGTTTTCGGTAATCTGTCGTCATGACGGCTACGGGTTCAAAACGAATTATTGATGACATGCGCGGCGTGCGTTACGGCGAGGTGGTGCCAATGTTTCTGCGCGACACGGGATTAGAAGCCGAGGTGTACGGCACCCAGATGTTGAATGACTGCCCGCAAGAGTTGTGGCAAACGCTTGATGCCAATGCGATAGCAAAAGAGTTGGGCGCAGTATTCGTCAAATTGAATGGGCCGCGCTACTGGATGCTGGACGGTTTGGGCACCAAGGTTGCTGTGGTCGACCCCGTATTTCGCGATTTCGGAGGCATCACGATGCGCCGCATTGCAACTATTGCGTTGGGTGCCGATTTTTCACCGGGTTCGTATGTCGAACGCAAGGTCAACAGGGGCGCCGTGTTCTTTTGGGATGCGGGCAAGAAGGTGTACGAATTGGTGAACCCCGATGGATTGGCGTATGTGATGCAGGCACGGTGTATTGGTGTCGACCCACAGATGAGCGAGGAAAGCCTCGACACATTAGGAACGAAGCTGGCATTGCCTGCCGGCTGGTCGTATCGAGTGCGGGTACTCGATGCCGAGTTGGTAGTGGACACCACAGCGCATGTTGCAACGGTGTTGCAAGACGAGTTTGAAAATACCTATACCTTGTCCAATTAGAAGGACAGGATGTTTCCCACTTCGGGGCGCATAACCCCGGTTACTAACTGCTGGTAGGTGCTGCTTACTGCATCCGTTCCGGTGTGGTGTTCGATAGTGAGCCAATCGCGGCTGTCGCCGATGAATAGGCCTAGGGCGTCGTCCATGCGCTTATTCAATTCATCACGGCCCCATTCCTTGCCACGCTTTGAAAGTTGTGATGGTGCAAAGAAGAACTGGGGTGGTGGGCCCGTGATCTCTTCTGTGGAGCGAGTTTGCTCCCAGTGTGTTGCCCCAATTGCGCTTGAGTACAGCAACGATTGGCCGAGGTGCTTATGCGTTCGCGCAACGACCGAGCGGTTTCCCGCCATGTCTACTAATACCGACTCTGTGTGTTGGTCGAGAGAGGTGATGTCGTCGTAGGTAAGAACTTCGTCATACAGATTGACGGATCGGACGAAGTCGATATTGGCCGGCGAGGTGAGCCCAACCGAGCGCATGGTTGAGCTCGTTCGAATGCAATGGGCGAGCGCAATCGATGTCTTGCTTGAAGCGCTAGTGATGATTACTTGGCTGGCGTCAAAGTAGTTGCTTTCGCGAAGAAAGTCTTCGGCGAGGAATGACGTGAGGAAAAGGCCACGAAAGATGAGCGATGCGTTGTCGTTTGGTTGCTCGGCGTCGGGTTGTTTGTCGAACGTACGGTATGCCATTGCGTGTTTTTCACGGTGCGGGGCCATATCGACGAAGCCGTTGCTAGAGGCTTTGGCATGCACAACAGAATGGCTGCCCACGGGAAAGAACCCGAAGTATCTTCCGCCCACCACGATGTCGGGATTATTGGATTGTTCAACAATTCCAAAACCCATTGCTGGCAGTCGACCCCAACCGGCAGTGGTGGGGAAGAAGCCCCAGTAGTCGAGAAAGTCTCCGCTGAGTGCATACGAGATGTTGTTAGAGGTGAGTGCAAATCGATCGAGTTTGAGCAGCACGTGATCGTGCGGCAATGCGCTGTCTTGTTCTACCGTAACCATGCGGTGTTGCTTGATGTCGGCTCGATTGATTTCCAGGTAGTGCATATTTTGCGAAGTCATGATGAATAACAATATGCCCTGAATAAAAAAAGACCCGCCCTTTCGGGCGGGTCTTTTCAATACGTTTAAAAGTGGACTATTTCTTTTTCTTCTTCTTTGCAACTGTCTTCTTAGCGACTGGTTTCTTTGCAACAACTTTCTTGGCAGGTGCTGCCTTTTTGGCTGGTGCTGGAGCTGGCTTACGAACGGTGACCAACTTTGGTGCTGGTGCTACGCCAAGGGCGATGTCCTTGAAGCCTTTCAGTGCGGTGATCTTGGCAACGGTCTTTGCCTTTACCTTGATCTGCTCGCCTGTAGCCGGGTTACGGGCCATGCGGGCTGGTCGGTTGATCTTTGCGAACTTCGCAAAGCCCGAGATGTTGACGATTTCACCCTTTGCCACTGTGGCGAGGATGACATCAATTGTTCCTTCAACAAGAGCCGTTGCCGTCTTCTTGTCTACGTCTGTATGGGTTGCTACTGCTTGGATGAGGTCACGTTTTTTCATAGACCCCGAATTTATGTCATGCGATTACGAAAAAGTGGGATATCCAAGGGGTTTTTGCGCCCCCTGGGGTATTCTTCGAATGTGCTCGGCTATCTCGTGCTGGTGAATTTGCTGGCATCGTGCGTTATGGCAGGCATCATTTGGTTCGTCCAGCACGTGCATTACCCCCTGTTGGCGCAAGCCCCGCCCGACAGTGCGGTTGGCGTGGCCGTGGAACATCAGCGCCGAACCAGCAGGGTGGTTGCTTTGCCAATGGCGGTGGAAGGGTTTTCGACGCTGGCCTTACTGGTGGATCGGCCCAACGGGGTGTGGTGGATTTGGCCCTGGGCAGGGGCCTTTTTGTTGGCAGTCGCCTTGGGCAGCACGGTGTTCCTTTCGGTGCCGCTGCACGCCCAAATGGCGACAACTCCAACTGCACAGACTGGTTCACGGTTGGTGACAACTAATTGGCCACGCACAATCGCGTGGTCGATGCGCGTGGTTATTGGCGTGATTATGGCCGTGCAAATGGGCAATTTCGGATGAGTTTCGTCGAGCGCAGCGGGCCATTTGCGCAACAGTGCCCAAACCCAGTGAAGCGAGCGATCATGAAACAGGGCTGGTACGACATTGCCTACATTCACTTTCGTTACGAGCCCGAGGAAGTCCAACGGCTACTTCCGAAGGGGCTGTCGGTTGACATCCATGACGGTTCGGCGTGGGTTGGGCTCATACCTTTTTCTATGCGTGGTATCGGCATGCCGCACTTTCCATCGATTCCATATTTGGGATCGTTTCCAGAAGTGAACGTGCGTACCTACGTAATTCGTGACGGTGTCCCTGGTGTGTGGTTTTGCTCGCTCGATATCAACCGTGTTTTGCCTACTGCAGTAGCACGTGCAACGTATGGCTTGCCTTACTGTTTTGGCGCAGCAAGGCATGAGCGCCGAGGAAATGAATTACACACCTTCGTAAATCGACGGTGGCCGCGCGTCGAGGCAAGCACTCAAATCCATCTGGAGGTTGGTGAAGAAATAACTCATCCAACGCCACTCGAGATTTTCTTGAGTGCTCGTTGGGGTTTGTACTCGCTGTCGCGTTCAAAGCGCATTCGTTATGCGCCTGTTTCCCACCCGCAATGGATTTTGCAACGAGCAAAAATCATTTCGTTGCAAGATTCGCTGATTGAAGCTGCAGGTTTTGCCCGCCCTCGGGGTGATGCTCACGTGATGTTCTCTGCAGGAGTGCCAGTGCGAGTGGGGATACCAAAAATAAGTTAGATAGCGTCCATATATATGACCACCCCTTTTTCGAGCGTTTCATTTCAGCGTGGCCCAACATTGGCCAACCGATTTATGCTCGCACCCCTCACCAACCAGCAGAGCCACACGGACGGCACGCTCTCGGACGAGGAACACCACTGGCTGACGATGAGGGCCAAGGGCGGGTTCGGAATCACCATGACGTGCGCATCCCACGTGCAACGAATTGGGCAGGGTTTTCCAGGCCAACTGGGCTGTTTTTCTGACAACCATCTTGAGGGTCTCACCCGTCTTGCTGCCGATATCAAGGCGGAAAAAAGTGTGGCCCTTGTGCAACTGCACCATGCAGGTAATCGGTCGCCGAAGGAACTGATTGGCGAGGCACCGGTGTGCCCGTCGGATGACGAGGCAACTGGTGCACGGGCGCTTACAACGTCGGAAGTAGAAGCAGTTATTGCCGACTTCATAAGTGCCGCAGTGCGCAGCCAACGAGCGGGTTTCGACGGAGTGGAACTGCATGGGGCGCACGGCTATCTCATTTGCCAGTTCTTGTCGAGCGAACTTAATCAGCGCACCGATCAATATGGCGGCTCACTTGAAAACAGGGCACGGGTATTGATGTCGATCGTGGATGGCGTGCGCGAAAGTTGTGGGCCAGATTTTATTCTTGCCGTGCGTTTGTCACCAGAGCGGTTTGGCATGCGTACAGCAGAAATTCAGCAACTGTTTGGTTGGCTAGTTGAGTCAAACAAAGTTGACTTAATTGACATGTCGTTGTGGGATGTTTTTGGTGATTGTCACGACCCGGACTTTGCGGGCAAGAAGTTGCTGGATCAATTTGTCTCACTCGAGCGCGGCAACGTGATGCTCACTGTTGCCGGCAAGATACATACACCGGTCGATGTACAGCGCGTGCTTGATGCCGGAGTCGACATTGTCACGTTAGGGCGAGCCGCAATCTTGCACCACGACTACCCGCAAAAGATGCAAGCCGATGCTGGGTTTACGCCAAGGACGTTGCCCGTAACCGAGGCAGTGCTTGCGCAAGAGGGTTTGTCGCCAGCGTTTATTGGTTACATGAAGAATTGGAAGGGTTTTGTTGTTGAGGCAAACGCATCATGATGCGTCGCACCAAGGTAATTGCCACTGTTGGGCCGGCCTGCAGTACAAGTGATCAGATCACGGCACTTGCGAATGCAGGGGCAGATGTATTACGTATCAACTGCTCGCACCAATCGACACAGCAAATATCCGAACTAATTGACCGCATTAGAAGCGCAGCGCCAAGCGTTGCAATTCTTGTTGACATTCAGGGCCCGAAACACCGATACATCGGATCGGAACAGATGCTCAACAACGGTGCACTGATTACCTTTGCGCTTTCCGACATTGGTCTGAGCACCACCACTGACGCGCGAGAACAGGGGATTGAAGTAGGGCACCGGGTGCTATTGAACGATGGTCGACTGGAAGTGGTGATTGAAAAAGTTGGTCGCGACTCGATTGAAGTGAGGGTTGTGCAAGGCGGCGAACTGAAAACTGGCAAGGGAGTGAACATGCCCGACACCGAAGTAACCGACGACTTGCTCACGGCCAAAGACCGCAGCGACATTGCAGTTGCCAGGGCGAAGTCGGTTGAAGTGGTGGCACTTTCGTTTGTTCAGAAGCCGCAAGATATTGAACAGGTGCGCGAATTGGTTGGCGCCAACGTGATGGTGGTTGCCAAGATCGAACGACCACAAGCCTTGGAGCGAATTTCGGAGATCTGTGCAGTGAGTGACGGTGTGATGGCCGCCCGAGGCGACTTGGGCGTGGAGTTGCCGTTTGAAGTGGTGCCGGCAGCACAACACAGAATTGCCCGCACGGCACTGACGCAGGGCGTGATTTCTATCTGTGCAACGGAAATGTTGGAGTCGATGACCACAAGCACGCGACCAACGCGCGCAGAAGTTGCCGACGTGACCGGCGCGGTTCGTGACGGGTTTGACGCCGTGATGTTGTCGGGAGAAACCGCCGTTGGTATCGACCCACCGCACGCTGTTGAAGTGATGGCGCGCATTTGTGAGGCCGCCGAGAAAGAAGTGGTGTTGCCAAACTTGTTTGCCGACACCAACCCATTGCGTGCGGGTGTGACCGCATCGGCAAGCGCGCTTGCAAAACGCATGTCGGCCGATGTGTTGTTGTCACTTACGTTTACGGGGCACTCGGCATTGTTGCTTGCGGCTTGCAGGCCAACAGCGCCAATCGTTGCAATAACCCCGAGCGAAGTTGTTGCGCGACAGATGCGGTTGGTGTGGGGTTTGTACCCCGTGATTGCCGAGCGCGAAAGCGAATTGGACGAAGCAATTGCCAGCGCACTGACAGCAGCGCGCAAGCAGCAGCTCATTGGGCCTGGAAATACCGTCGTTATTTGTGCGTCGCGTTCGAACCCTCGTTCAAACGCAGACACAATTTGGTTGCATACCGAGCGCTAGGCGCCCGGTATCAACGATTACTTACGAGCGATTGTTTATGAACGCAGTCGGTCGTTCTTTGGATCGAACAGTGGCTCGGCACCAACGGTGACCGCCACTCGCTTGCCGAAGATTTCCACTTCAAGTTTTGTGCCTGCAGGTTCAAACTCTGGGAACACGTAACCAAGAGCAACGCTCTGGTTCAACGTGAAGCTCCAGCCACCCGAAGTTGCAATACCAATGCGCTTGTCGCCCTTGAAGATGCCGGCGCAAAATGGAACGTCTGCATCGCCGTCTACGTCGAGGGTCATCGGAACGAATCGGTATGGCGAGCCGTTCTTCTTTTCTTCTACAAGAGCGGCCTTGCCCACGAACTCTTTGTTCATGTCGACGAAACGATCAAGCGATGCATCGAACGGGGAGAATCCAATTTCGAGGTCTCCCTTCCAGCCGCGGTAGCACTTGTCGAGACGAAGGCTGTCTACTGCGTAGATGCCCATGTCGCGAATGCCATGCTGTTCGCCTGCCGACCAAATCTGGTCGTACAACGAAATCATCTGGTCGTTTGCTGCGTGCAACTCCCAGCCAAGTTCGCCCACGTAGTTGACGCGCAACGCAAGCACTGTGCCAACCGAGGTTTCAATGAGCCTGTGCGACAGCCACGGGAAGTCGGCGTTCTCGAGTGATGTAGTAGTCACTTTCGACAGTACTTCGCGGGCCTTCGGGCCAACCAAAATAAGTGAGCCGTAGTCCTTCGTGACGTTCTTGATGGTGACGCTGCCGTCTTGCGGCATTGCCATTTCCAGTACGTCGAGGTCGTGCCACTCCGAGCTTGCCGCACCAACGAGGTAGAACTTGTCTTCGGCCAAGCGAGCAATTGTCAGTTCGCTGAGCAACTTGCCGTCTGGCAAGAGTGCATAGCTGAGGCTGAGTCGGCCAACTTTTGGAAGCTTGGTGCAGATGATGTTGTCGAGGAAGGCAAATGCGCCTGGGCCCGAAACTTCAATTTTGGTGAAGCCGGGAAGGTCGAGCAACGCAACGGTGTTACGTGCGGCGTGACATTCTTCGGCAACAACTTTGCGCCAACCGTTTTTACGGAAGAACGACAGTGTGTGGTCGGTTACTTCGCCCTTTGGATCGAAATACGTTGGGCGCTCCCAACCACCGCGAGCACCAAATGCAGCACCCTTTGCCTTCAACTTGTCGTACAAGGGCGACATGTATGAAGGGCGGCCTGCTGGGCGTTCTTCAAATGGGAAACCCATGGCGTATTCGTTTTGGTACACCTCAAGTGCGCGATCGATGGTGTACTGCGTTGTTGCGTACTCCTTGAAGCGTCGGCGATCGATGCCCCAAATGTCGAACTCTGGTCGACCGTTAAGCATCCACTCGGCAATTGCTTTTCCTGCGCCGCCGCCTTGTGCAATTCCAAAGCTGAACGTGTTGCAATGGAAGAAGTTGCGTAGACCGCGTTCTGGGCCCATGTATGGGTTGCCGTCCGGTGCGTAGGGGATTGGGCCGTTAACAACACGTGCAATGCCGGCTTCTGCAATCAGTGGCACGCGCTCGCCTGCGTCAAGAATCTGTGGTTCCAAACGCTCGAGTTCTGCTGGCCACAACTTGCCCGCAAAGTTGTCGGGAATTCCGTCGAGCCACATTGCGGTGCTTTGCCACTCGTATGGTCCGAGGATGTAACTGTGACGCTCTTGTCGTAAGTAGTACGACGTGTCTGGGTCGCGCAACAGTGGAAGTGGTTTTGCCAATGCGGCAAGCTCGGGGATTTCTTCGGTGACCAAGTATTGGTGAGCCATCGTCATGATTGGCAAGTGTCGACCAAGAAGTGCCATTACTTCACCTGCGCGATAGCCGGCTGCGTTCAACACCATTTCGCATTCGATGGTGGTTTTGTCGGTGGTGACAATCCATTCGTGGTTCGGTTTTTGTTGCAAGGCAGTCACGCGCTCGTGGCGGCGGATGTTTGCACCCTTGGCGCGTGCTGCACGTGCAAGTGCCTGCGTTACTTGCGATGGGTCGATGTCGCCATCCAATGGGTCCCACAAGGCGCCGACTAGGTCGTGCGTTTCAACAAACGGGTACACCTTCTGCAATTCGGCAGGAGTGAGTACGTCGTATTGCATTCCGTTGGCGCGGGCCATTGAAGTGACGTGCTTGAATTCGGCCATGCGCTCTTCGGAGTGTGCGAGGCGCACCGAACCAGTGACGTGATAGTTGATGGGGAAATCTGGATCTTTGGCGAGCTTGGTGTACAACTCGGCGGTGTACTTCTGCACCTTCATGATGCTCCAGCTGCCGGAGTAGGTGGGCACGTTGCCCGCCGCGTGCCAGGTGGAGCCTTCGGTCAATTCGTCGCGCTCCAGCAAGAGCACGTCGGTGCATCCCATTTCGGCAAGGTGGTACAAGGCGCTGACGCCCGCAATGCCGCCGCCGATGATGACAATTTTTACGCGCTCGCTCATTGGGAACCCCTCGTGGATAACTGGCTGGATAGAACTTGGCTGCAGACCACTATCTACAGATGTGACAATATTGGTCGCCTGATATATTACAGACAAATCTCCCGAAGGGAAAAAACGTGCCTAATTTGCCAAGTAATGCCCGTGTAGTCATTGTCGGAGGCGGCATTGTGGGCTGCAGCGTGGCTTATCACTTGGCAAAACGCGGTGTTTCAGACGTGGTGTTGTTGGAGCGCAAGCAGCTCACGAGCGGAACCACTTGGCACGCAGCCGGTTTGGTTGGGCAGTTGCGAGCAACACAAAACCTCACGCGCCTCGCGCAGTACACCACAAACTTGTTTGCCACATTGGAAGAGGAAACTGGGCAGGCCACTGGTTTCCAACAACGCGGTTCGGTTGCGATTGCGCCAAACGAGGAACGCTTTGAAGAACTGAAGCGCGGTGCGTCGATGGCGCGAGTGTTTGGCTTGCCCGTCAACATCATTACTCCTGCCGACGTAAAAGATTTAGTACCACTTGCCCGAGTGGACGACTTGGTTGGTGCGGTGCACTTGCCAGGAGACGGTGTTGTTAACCCAATCGACGTGACGCAAGCGCTTGCAAAGGGTGCGCGCTCGCACGGTGTCAAAATTTTCGAGAACGTCAAAGTAGAACGAATTGTGATTGAAGGCGGCCGAGCAGTTGGCGTAATTGCCGATGGCGAAATGATCAGGGCCGATGCAGTGGTGAACTGCGCCGGAATGTGGGCGCGCGAGTTGGGCGACGCAGTTGGCGCAACAGTTCCGTTGCATGCTGCCGAGCACTTTTACATTGTCACCGAGGCCGTTGAGGGAATCTCGCCAACGATGCCGGTGTTGCGCGACCAAGACGGTTGCGGATATTTCAAAGAAGACGCAGGCAAGTTGTTAGTGGGCTGGTTTGAACCAGTTGCAAAGCCATGGGGCATGAAGGGCATCTCGGAAGAGTTTTCGTTTACTTCACTGCCGGAAGACTTCGAGCACATTGCGCCGCTTGTGGAAAATGCAACACATCGCATGCCGTTGCTTTCTCAAACCGGCATTCGACTGTTTTTCAATGGTCCCGAATCGTTTACGCCAGACGACAGGTACCTGCTTGGCGAGCAACCAGAGGTTCCTGGTTTGTTTGTTGCTGCTGGCTTCAACTCGATTGGCATTCAATCTTCGGGTGGCGCGGGCAAGGTGCTTGCCGACTGGATCGTGGATGGTCGTCCACCAATGGATCTGTGGGACGTCGATGTACGTCGCGTGATGCCATTCCAAAGCAATCGCAATTACCTGCACGATCGCACAGTGGAGTCGCTTGGTTTGTTGTACGCAATGCACTGGCCGTTCCGTCAACCAGAAACGGCCCGTGGCGTTCGCCGCTCCGCGTTGCACGATCGTCTTGCAGCAAAAGGCGCATGCTTCGGCGAAGTTGCAGGTTGGGAGCGAACCAACTGGTTTGCACCCGAAGGCAAAAAAGCCGAATACGAATACACCTATGGTCGCCAAAACTGGTTTGAATACTCGGCCGAAGAGTGCCGTGCAACTCGCGAAGCAGTTGCCATGTTCGATCAATCATCGTTCGGCAAATTTGTCTTGGAAGGCGAAGACGCTGAAGCGATCATCAACAATGTTTCTGCCAACGACATGTCTGTTCCCGTTGGCAAGCTGGTGTACACACAGTGGCTCAACGAGCGTGGCGGCATCGAAGCCGACCTCACCGTTACTCGTGAAGCTGCAAACAAATTCATGGTGGTGACTGCAGCAGCAACGCAGGTACGCGACTTCCAGTGGCTGAAGGATCACATTCCAGCCGGTGCAAAAGCAACGCTCACCGACGTCACGTCGGGCATGGCAGTGCTCAGCATCATGGGCCCCAACTCGCGCGCACTTTTGCAATCGCTTACTCACACCGACATGTCGAACGAAGCGTTCCCATTTGGAACATCGCAGATCATCGACTTGGGTTACGCCCGTGTGCGTGCAAGCCGCGTCACGTTTGTTGGCGAACTGGGCTGGGAGTTGTACATCGCTACCGAATATGCAACTGGAGTATTCGATGCAATCGTTGCAGCGGGTGCGCCGTTTGGTCTCAAGCACGCCGGATATCACGCACTGAACTCATTGCGCATGGAGAAGGGCTACCGACACTGGAGCCACGACATTTCGCCAGACGACACACCGATTGAGGCCGGTCTTGGCTTCACCGTGGCCTACGACAAGCCAGGCGGCTTTATTGGTCGTGAAGCTTTGCTCAAGCAAAAAGAGACGGGCGTCAAGAAGCGACTGGTGCAGTTTGCATTAAACGACGCAAGCAAATTGCTCTATCACAACGAGCCGATCTGGCGTAATGGCGAAATCGTTGGCCACATTGCCTCGGGCATGTTCGGACACCACATCGGCAAGTCCATTGGCATGGGCTATGTCGAAAACCATCACGGCCTTGCCGACAAGGCGTTCATCACCGAAGGCTCCTACGAGATTGAGGTTGCAGGCGAGCGCGTGGCGGCAGTTGCCCAACTTGAGCCTTTTTATGATCCCAAATCGGCGCGCGTTAAGGCATAAACCAAATTCTTCATTTACAGTTACCACCAATACTTAGTTGCTAAGGGGAACACCATGACAACAACACCAAACTCGCGACGAGGCGGACGAGCATCGCGCACTGCAATGCGTGCAGCACCACTTACGGACGACATCAAACCAGTGCGCCCGGGAATGCCGGCCGGCCGCTACAAGCCGCTCACCGATGCCGAAGTATTAAAGATTCACGAGGCAGCAATCAACGTTCTTGAGAACATTGGTATTGCCGACGCCATTCCATCGACGCTCGAATACTTGTTGCCGAAGGGCTGCAAGTTGGATGCCAACGGTCGCTTGTTGTTCCCGCGCTCGCTGATTGAGCACACCCTTGAAATTGCCGGCCGCAATTTTCCTCTCTACGCACAAGACCCGCAGTACGACATGGAGCCATGGGGCACCAATACATATTTCGGTACTGCAGGCGCAGCCGTATATATCGCCGACTATGAAACGGGCGAGTACCGCGAATCAAATTCTCAAGATGCTTACGACATTGCTCGTCTCGTCGACAGGATGGAGCACTTGCACTTCTATCAGCGAGCAGTTGTGCCGCGCGATATTCCAGAGGCATCAGCCATGGACATCAATACGTGTTACTTGAGTGTGAGTGGCACCACGAAGCACGTTGGTACTTCGTGGGTACACCCAGATCACCTCGAGGCATCGTTGAAGATGCTGCATGAAATTGCAGGTGGCGAAGACAAGTGGCGCGCAAGGCCATTCGTCAGTCAGTCCAACTGCTTTGTGGTTCCACCACTGAAGTTTGCAAGCGATGCATGTAAGTGCCTCGAAGTTGCGGTGCACGGCGGAATGCCAGTGCTGTTGTTGTCGGCTGGTCAGGCTGGTGCCACGGCGCCAGCAGCAATTGCAGGCGCACTTGTGCAGCAAGTTGCCGAGTGTCTTGCTGGCCTTGCTTATGTCAACGCAATCAAGCCCGGTGCTCCGGCAATCTTTGGTTTGTGGTGCTTCGTTTCCGACTTGCGCTCGGGCGCAATGTCTGGGGGAAGCCCAGAGCAAGTGTTGTTGTCGGCAGCAAGTGCGCAGATGGCGCACTTCTACAACCTCACCGGTGGCACGTCGTCAGGTATTTCCGATGCGAAATACCCAGACGCACAGTCTGGTTCTGAAAAGGGCATCAACCATGCCTTGGTTGGCAACGCCGGCATGAACTTGATCTATGAAGCAGCAGGCATGCACGGCAGCCTCCTCGGCTATTCGCTTGAGGGCGTCGTACTTGATAACGACACTATTGGTTCGGTGCAACGCACCATCAAAGGAATCGAGATCACAGACGAATCGTTGTCGATTGAAACAATGCGCGCGCAGTGCATTGGGGGCCCTGGTCACTACCTTGGCGCCGAGCAGACACTTCGCATCATGCAAAGCGAATATCTGTATCCAGCAATTGGAGATCGACTCAGTTCGAAAGAGTGGAAAGAAGTGGGCAAGCCAGCAATTTACGATGTTGCCCACAAGAAGGTTCGCGAAGTACTCGACAACCATTTCCCATCACACATCTCCGAGGAAATGGACGCGAATATTCGCAGCTATTTAGACATCCGCTTGCCCCGCGAGAAGATGTTGCACCCAAGCATCCTTCCTGCCACACTGTAAAGCCTGATGGCTAACGCATGGTTTGAGACGATCGCCGAGGCTCAACGACGTGCGCAGAAGCGTTTACCGAAATCGGTTTATGGTGCGCTCATCGCCGGGTCTGAAAAAGGCCTTTCCATTCGTGACAACCTGGATTCGTTCGACCAATTAGGTTTTGCGCCCCACGTTGCGGGGCTTTCAATGCAGCGACAAATGTCGGTGTCGGTGATGGGCCAAGAGTTGTCCATGCCGGTCTTGATCTCGCCAACCGGCGTACAAGCAGTGCACCCCGAAGGCGAAGTGGCGATTGCTCGTGCGGCAGCAAATCGTGGCATCCCAATCGGCCTCAGCTCGTTTGCCAGCAAGTCGGTGGAAGAAGTGGCCGCAGTTAATTCGCAAACGTTGTTTCAGATGTATTGGTGCGGCGACCGCGACACACTGATTCAGCGGATGGAGCGCGCGCGTGCCGCGGGCGCCAAAGGTCTCATCGTCACACTCGACTGGTCGTTTTCTAACGGGCGTGATTGGGGCAGCCCGTGGATCCCAGAAAAGATCAACTTGAAGGCAATGGCAAAGTTGGCGCCAGAAGTGATCGTTCGTCCCCGTTGGTTGTGGTCATTTGCAAAAACTGGCAAGTTCCCCGATCTCACTGCACCAAACATGCAAAAACCAGGCGGCGACGCACCAACATTTTTTGGCGCGTACTACGAGTGGATGCAGACACCGCTTCCTTCGTGGGAAGACATTGCGTGGTTGCGTAAAGAGTGGGGTGGCCCTTTCATGGTCAAGGGCGTTAGCCGCATAGACGACGCAAAACGAGTTGTCGATTTGGGTGCAACTGCACTTTCAGTCTCGAACCATGGTGGCAACAACTTGGACGGCACGCCAGCACCAATTCGTGCACTGCCGGCGGTTGCCGATGCAGTGGGCCACGACATCGAAGTATTGCTCGATGGCGGTGTGCGCCGAGGTAGTGACGTTGTGAAAGCGCTTGCACTTGGTGCAAAAGCGGTGATGATTGGTCGCGCATATTTGTGGGGGTTGGCCGCAAATGGTCAGGCAGGCGTCGAAAACGTACTTGATGTGTTGCGTGGCGGTATCGATTCGGCACTTCTTGGGTTAGGTAAGGCAAACGTTTCCGAATTAACGCGCGACGATGTTGTTGCGCCACCAGATTTTTTCCGCACGCTCGGAAAATAACTTCGCGCAGTTGTTGCGCTTGTGAAAAGTATTGTCTTTAGTCACACTGCACTGTCCAACTCGTTTTGCCGTGTCGTGCGTAATTAACTTCAATGTATGAGAAAAATAATTACCCCCGTATTGCTCTCCATGCTCGTACTTGCTGCATCCCCTGCAGCAATGGTGCAAGGAAAGCAAATTCCCGCAAAGAAATATTCATCATGTGCAGCATTGCGTAAGGACTTTCCGAAAGGTCTTGCGTTCTCCGCATTGTTTGTTGAAGCAACCGGCGCAACTGTAAATGCAAAGGCCTACAACCTCAATTGGAAAGCACTCGGCGGCCTTGCCGGCGACGATGGAATTATCTGCGAGCGAGTCGCAAAGAAGTAAGTAGTAAATGCTTGTTAGCCGAGGTTGAGGCCCTGAGCCTCGGCCTCGGCAGCAAGCGCAATCCAGTTTTCTTCCGCGGTGGCAACCACCGCCTGGGCCGCAGCCAACTCTTCGCTAACTTTGGCCAGCGCAGCATGATCACCCTTGGCTAGCGCAAGTTCGGCAAGTAATTTCGACTGTTTTTCATTTGCCTGAGCTAGCGACTTTTCGGCCTGTGCGACAAGGCGAATCAATGTGCTGGCACTTTTAGCCGGCTTCGTCTTCGGCTTCGCCGATGGGGCAGTCGTTGTGCTGCGAAGTTGTGGCGCATTCTGCGACTTCGGTTTGTTCGCACGCATTGCCAGCCAGCCTGCAACACCGCCTCGCACAATTTCCGCGTTGCCGTTGCCGTCAAGGGCAAGCACCTCATTGACGGTGCGGTCGAGAAACACCCGGTCGTGGCTGACTACAACAACAATGCCTGGCCAATCGTCGAGGTATTCCTCGAGTGCGCGCAGCGTGTCCAAGTCCAGATCGTTTGTGGGTTCGTCCAGCAGCAGCACGTTCGGCTGCTCGATCAATGTGAGTAACAACTGCAGACGCCGGCGCTCGCCGCCAGACAATGTTGAAATTGGTGCGAACTGTGAGTCGCCATCAAACCAAAAACGTCGCATCAGGTTGTTGTCTTCAACGGACGGTGTCACTTTGTCGCCGGCTACTGCCTCGCGCACGGTTTGTGTAACCACAAGATCGCGACCCAGCTGGTCGTAGTAGCCAATCTTTACTGTGCTGCCAATGTCGATGTGGCCAGAGTTTGGAGTAAGGCGTGAAGAGATGAGATCGAGAAGCGTGCTCTTGCCGGCGCCGTTAGGGCCAACGATGCCAAGGCGATCGCCAGGTTCTAGTTGGTGATCGAGCGGCAGCAAAACGGTGTGTGGTGCTGGTGATTTTTCGTTTGCGGGCCAAGTAAATGAAACCCCCAAGAGCTCGACACCTTTGGAGCCAAGGCGTTGACTACCGAGCGACAAACCAAGTTCGCCCGACCGCGCAGGGCCCTCCGCTTTTCGTGAGATCAATTCTTTCGCAGCATCCATTCGCGCCTTTGGTTTGGTTGTGCGAGCAGGTGCACCGCGGCGAAGCCAAGCAAGCTCGGTGCGTGCCAGGTTTTTTCTGATTTGTTCGGCGTTCGCGGCACGCTCTTCACGTTCGATGCGTGCGGCAAGATACGCGGCGTAGCCAGAGCCAGCGGTTTTGCCCATGGGTACGTGCATGTAGGCCTTGCCGCGGTCGATCTCCAACACTTTGTTGGTAACGCGGTCCAGTACGTGTCTGTCGTGGGTGACCAAGATGAGACCGCCGCGATAGTTCGCAAGCCACTCCTCGAGATACGCAATTGCATCCAAGTCCAAGTGGTTGGTTGGCTCGTCCAAAATCAGGGCGTCCCACTCCTGAACAAGCAACATGGCCAGCGCTACACGTTTTTGTTGCCCACCAGAAAGTTCCTGGGTTGATGAATCGAGCATGCCCGACATGCCAAGACGGTCGAGCATTGCTTCGCCCCGCCATTCTTCGCCAACGGCATCGCGCACAGTTCCAGCAGGAAGAACTGGTTGCTGGGCGAGGATGCCAATGCGGGCATTGCGTGCTTTATGCACTTGTCCGCTGTCGGGCGAGTAATCGCCGCTCAAAATTCGGAGCAGCGTGCTCTTGCCGCAACCATTCAAGCCAACGACGCCAATTCGATCTCCGTCGCTGACGGTGAGGGAAACATCGGCAAATAGTGGACGGTTTGGTCGTGATGCACTCAGCGACTGGGCATCAATCAAAATCACAACGCCAAATTCTACGGCTGTTTACTGACTATTCGGTAAAGGACTACTATTTACTCATGTCCACCACACAACTTCGTGAGTCATTGAAACAACGTGCATGTGAACGAATTGATGCATTAAAGAATGATTTGGTAGGGATCAGCCATGACATCCATGCCCACCCAGAAGAGAACTTCGAAGAGCACTATGCCCATAAACGCCTAACCGACGCAATTGGCGACAACAAACTTGATGTAACACGCAAGGCTTACGACATAGACACAGCATTTGATGTTGCGGTTGGGTCGAAAGGTGCCACTGTGGCTGTGCTCTGCGAGTACGACGCACTGCCAGGCATTGGCCACGCATGCGGACACAACATCATTGCCGCAGCCGGTTTGGGTGCAGGCTTGGCTTTGGCGGGGCTTGCCGAAGAAGCGGGTGGCCGACTGCGATTGATGGGAACGCCAGCAGAAGAGGGTGGCGGCGGAAAAATTGAAATGGCACGAAAGGGTGCTTTCGTTGGCGTTGATGCCGCGATGATGGTTCACCCAGCGGATCGAGAACTTGCTCGAATGAACGCAATTGCCATTCAGCATTGTTTGGTGAAGTACACGGGCGAGGCAGCCCACGCTGCGGTGTCGCCGCACTTGGGGCGAAATGCTTTAGACGCAGCCGTGCTTGGCTACATGAATATTGCAGCGCTTCGTCAGCACATTTTGCCAACCGAGCGAATTCACGGAATTTTCTTGAAGGGCGGAGAAAAGCCAAACATCGTTCCCCGTGAGACGGAAATGGATTGGTACGTGCGCTCGAACACCATCGAAACATTGCAGCCCCTGAAGGAACGAGTTGCTGGTTGCTTGCACGGTGGCGCGCATGCGGCCGGATGCCATGTGGATTTGCAGTGGCAACCAAACCCATTTGCCGACATCGTCGACAATATTCCGTTACTTGCCGCATATGTTTCCAATTCCGCACAGTTCGGTCGAATGTTGACGACCGAATACATGGCGGGCACCGGTGGTGGCTCGACCGACATGGGCAACATCAGTTATCTAACTCCGTCAATCCATCCAATGATCGCGGTAGCACCCGAAGGCGTTTCGTTGCACACACCCGAGTTTGCCGACTATGCAACAAACGAAGAGGCAACTCGTGCAATTTTAGATGGCGCGAAGATCATGGCGATGACCGCAATCGACGTGTGGACAAACGATGCGCTTGCTGCCGAAATAAAAGCATCGTTTGGCGATGGGTTTGTTCCCGAAGGTGTGCTCTAGTCGCGAGTAAGTGGTTTCGCTAGGCGCAAGCCAGCAAGTTTGTCTGGCTCGGAAAGCCCAGCCATTGCAACATCAAAGTCGGGTAGCGCGTACACCTCGCCGTCGTCGGTGATCATGATGTATCGATCGAACTGAGCAAGAAATGTGCGGTCGTGGCTTACCGCAACAACGGTGCCCTCAAAACCATCGAGTGCGCGCTCGAGCGCTTCGGATGATTCGATATCGAGGTTGTCTGTTGGTTCGTCCAGCAACAGCACGTTGTGGCCCTCGATCTCTAGGCGAAGGATTTCGAGCCTGGCTTTCTGACCACCGGAAAGCGTCTCGAACTTTTGCCGAGCGTTATTGCGCAGCCCATATCGCGCAAGTGTTTTCATTGCCTTCTCTTCTTCGCTGATGCGGTCGCAGACAATGTCGAGGCATTCCCGTCCTAGGAAGTCGGGCCGGTTATTGACTTGCGTAAACACCCCAACCGACGTTCGTGGGCCAAACGTGATCTGGCCTTCCGTTGGCTGGTTCTCGCCGCTCAGCACTTTGAGTAGATGCGTTTTGCCAGTTCCGTTAGGGCCAATGAGGCCAACTCGTTCGCCGTGATGGATCTCTTCGGAGAATGGCATGAATAGGTTGTCGATGGAAATGCGCTCGAGTTTGGCAACACGGCGAGCAGCATCTGCGCCACGCAAGCGAACATAAATCTGTTGGTCGGCAACTGGCGGTGGAGGAGGGCCGGCTGCAACAAACTTTTCCCAGCGGGTTTCGGCGCCGTTGGCTTTGGTTGCGTTCTTAAAGTTCTGTGCCGCACGTTGTTTCATGATTTTCATGTGGTGAAAGAGGCGACGCTCTTCATCATTCCAACGCTTCAAGTCGTCGCCAAGTAACGATTGACGCTTCTCTCGTGCTTCGGGGAACGTGACGTATGAACCACCGTGAACCCAGCAACCAGAGCCCTCGATGACAACGATCTTTGTGGAGCAGCGCTCCAGCAGCTTGCGGTCGTGACTGACCATCAAGATGGTGGACTTGCACGCTTTGATTTGTTCCTCGAGCCAAGTGCGTGTGGGGATGTCGAGATAGTTGTCTGGTTCGTCCAGCAACAACACGTCGGCACCCGACGTGAGCATTAAATCCAATACAAGGCGCTTGCGTTCGCCACCCGACAACTCGGAGACAAGTCGGGTAGAGAAGTCGTCAACCGGTGTTTTAACGCTGCGTTGAGCAGAGGCCTCCCACTTTGTTTCCAAGTCGTATCCGCCCAAGTCGCCCCAATCGGAAAGCGCGGTTGCGTAACCCATGCCGTCGTCTTCGCCGGTGGCGAGTGCTTTTTCTGCTGCAACAAGCGCGCGTCCGGCCTTGCGCAAGTTGGATGGTGCAACTTCAATCAGCATTTCGCGCAGTGTGTCGTTTGGGCGAGACATACCTACGTCTTGCGTCATGTTGAGCATGGTTCCACCGATGGCAAATTCGCCACCGTCTGCATCAATCTCTTGCGTCAAGATTCGCAGAATGGTGCTTTTACCAACACCGTTTGCACCAACAATTGCGGCGTGTTCGCCTGGAGAAACTTTGAAACTGACATCAAAAAAGAGTTGGTCTGCACCTGGTGGGCCGTATTCCAACTCTGAAACAATGATGCTGCTCACGCGAAGTAGTCTGTCGGAAATATTCGTCAGTTACGCTGTGAAATGTGATGAATAAGCGCGCATTCGGTCTGTTGCAGGCAACCAATGCGCTTTCGGGTGTTTCCAACGGCGTGGTGATGATCACCGTGCCATGGATTGTGCTCGAACTCACTGGTTCTGCCGCAAAGGCTGGCCTGTTGGCCGCGCTTTCCAGCCTTCCCGGCATTGTTGTTTCGCCCGTAGTTGGTGGCCTTATCGATCGTTTTGGACGGCGAGCGGTCTCCATTTTCTCCGACGTGATGTCGATGCTTTCCGTATTGATGTTTTTGGTGGTGGATGCCGTTGCCGACTTGACCTACCTCTGGATCTTGGTGATTGCCGTAATCGGTGCATGTTTCGACCCAGCCGGGTACACCGCACGTAAGGCACTCATCCCCAATGCCGCAACGGCGTCGGGCATCAACATCGATTCAGCAAACGGACGACACGAAGGTATTTTTGCCATCGGTTGGATGGTTGGCCCAGCAATTGGTTCGGCATGCATCAACTGGAGTGGGCCAATGCTGGGGTTTGCCGTAACCGCGGCAACGTTTGCACTGGCATCACTTGCGGTGCTGTTCATGCGCGTGGATGACGAACACGGCAAGACCGTCGCGCACCTCGAAGATGGCCACGAACCCTTTCTCACTTCATTGCGCGAAGGTTTTGATGTGTTGACGAAAGACAAGCCATTGTTTGCACTTGCAATTGGCTTCATGTTCCTGTCGGGTTTATACATGCCAATCGACACCGTGATCTTCCCGACATACTTCGAGTCGATCAACGACCCAACTGGTTTGGGAATCTTGTTCGCAGCACTTGCCGCGGGAATGGTGCTGGGTTCGTTCTCTTATGGCTGGCTAGCAGCACGACATTCGGCAAGCACGTTGTTGCGATTGGTGATGTTGGTTTCAACAGTGTCGCTGTTGCCGCTTGTTATTTTGCCCCCAACATGGCTGTTTGCTGTGCTCGGTTTCTTTGCGGGTTTGTCGTGGGGTCCGTTCAACCCGTTATGGAATTCCATCGTGCAGAAGCGAGTTGCACCAGAGATGCAGGGGCGGGTGTATGGGTTGCAAATGTCGTTGTTGTATGCAGCACCACCTCTTGGCCAGTTAATCGTTGGTGCATCAGTGGACAAATTCGGGCTTCAGCCAACCTTCATTGTGGTGATGGTGATCTTTGGCATCGTTGGATTCGGCTTCGCTGCAACGCCGGCACTGCGCAAGCTTTAGAGTTGCGGCATGCCATTACACCCACAAGCGCAGGCCATTGCCGATCTTTATGCGGCTGTTAGAAAAACGCCGTTTGAGAATCTCTCACCAGTAGAAGCGCGGGCTGTATACAACGCAGGTCAGATCCCCAGCGAAGAAGCGGTGCACGAGATTCGCGAAGTAGACGCCGGCGGCATTCCGTGCCGGCTGTATCGCCCGTCGGCAAGCAACAATCTTGGCCTGATGGTGTTTTTCCACGGTGGTGGCTGGGTCATTGGCGATCTCAATTCGCACGATGGCGTGTGCCGATCGCTCGCTAACAAATCGGGCCACGCAATTCTTGCGGTTGATTACCGATTGGCTCCAGAGCACAAATTCCCTGCCGCATTCGACGATTGCGCCGCGGCATTGAAGTGGGCACATGCAAATGCCTCGTCTCTCGGCATTGATAATTCACGAATTGCAGTCGGTGGCGATTCGGCCGGCGGCAACTTGGCCGCAGCGGTGGCGCTGGCAGAAGAAGTTCAGTTGAAGTTTCAGATGTTGATCTATCCGGCCGTCGACTTGTCGATGAAATCACCATCAATTAACGAGAATGCCAACGCGCCAATCTTGACGAAAGCTGTCATGGCGTGGTTCGTCAATCACTACATGCGCAGCAGCGCCGACCACTCCAACATCCAAGCATCTCCAATGGTTGCAACAGACGAAGCGCTGAAGCGGATGCCTCCGGCAATCGTGATTACGGCACAGTACGACCCACTTCGCGACGAGGGCGAAGCTTATGGGCGACGTTTAGTAGAGAACGGCGTCAATTGCACGATCACTCGATACAACGGCGCATTTCATGGTTTCTTCAACATGATCACCGCGCTTGATGATGCGCAGTGCGCACACGTGCAAGCAGCGCTTCTTTTAAAGAAGTATCTGGATTAACGAATTATTCGTTGCCCTGAATGCGCTCGAGCCCTGGGGCGTCGGCATCAAGCAATCCAAGCACATCGCCAGGTGTGATTGCGGTGCAGAATTCGCGGTGCAAGTTGGCAACGGTCATGTCGTGCACAAGCTCTGGGTCGTAGTCGGCGCCGTCTAAGCCAATGCGATTTGAAGTAGCGCAGCAGTCGGGCACGAGGTAGGTGTCGAAGCCAAGGTTTCCGGCCATTCGTGTGGTGGTTTCAACGCACATGTTGGTGAAGAAACCAACAATGACCAGCCGAGAAATCCCCTTGCGGCGTAACTGAATTTCCAGATCGGTTCCAACAAAGCCGCTGTTCACGTCCTTGCTGACAACAATTTCGCCGGGCAATGTCTCGAAGCCCTGTTTCTGATTACCGGTTGGCAGAGAGAACTTGAGGGGCGAGACTGCCTCGCGCGAATTGTGACGAGTGAATGCAACCGTAAGGCCTCGTTGACGAAAGGCGGCAAGCAGTCGCAGCATGTTCGACTCGGCGTCAGGGTTGTTTCTGCGGCCAGTGGGGCCGCCCCAGTGCTGCAAGACATCAACACCCTTTTGAACATCGATGAGCAATAGGGCGGTGTTGTTGGAGAATTGCTTGATCATCAGAAGATCTTAGTTGTAGTGGTGATGCAATATCGTGGTGAGGATTAACAAGGAGGTCGCATGGGAACAATTGTGATGTACGGAGTAGATTGGTGTGGAGATTGCCAACGATCCAAGCAGTACTTTGCCGACCACTCGGTGGAGTACACCTATATTGATTTAGTAGAGCAGCCCGAACAGTATGAGGAAGTGACACGCCGCAATGGTGGTGCAAAGTCGATCCCTGTCATTGTGTTTGCCGACGGCACACATCTCACCGAGCCAAGCAACGACCAACTGCGCGAAAGGCTAGATCACTAATTACTGAGTGCGGCGAGAGTCGCGTGCTGCAGGCATCCAGTTCTCGCCGGCCGTTGCATCGATCCTTGCAAGGAAAATAGGACCGAACGGCTCGACCAATTCGCAAAATTGAGTTGTTGTTTTCTCGCCAAGGTGTCGCCAGGCCTTTTCGCAAAGAGAATTGGTTTTGTCTTCAATCATCTGGCGAAATGCCAGGCCTTGCTCGTTTACGCGGCCGTCGGCAACAAAACCGCGGGCGTCGAGTTGTTGCCATGCGGCAACAAGCTGTTCGTCGTCGGCTCCGCGGCTGCGGGGGATCCAATCGCCGGGGTAACCGAGAAACGCATCGTGTAATAGGCCTGCTTGAACACCGGTGACGTCTTCGGATGCGAGGATCGCGAAATGGGTATCGCCTCGCCACTCGCGAATGCAATTGATGGCGAGCCATGCCGAAAGTTCGGGTTGGTCTTCGCAGCGTGGCCATTGTTTGTGTGCGCCGTGCAGTACTCGGCCAGCGAGAGGGAGCGAATCGGCGGCTTGCCACAGCGCAGGTGCAAGTGCCGCTAGGCCGTCGACAATTGCTGGTGAATAGTCGTGTAATCCGCGAACCACGGCCTCGTTGCGAACGCGATACGCGTCTTCGAATGTTGTGTGTTGACGGGCAATGTCGAGGCTGAGGTTTATGAATTCGGCACGGATGGTATAGAACGCTGCGGTGACAGCATTGTTGCCAGCTGCAGCCAATGGCGCCGCCCGGGAGGTGACGTAATAGCCGATGCCGTTTGGAACTCCGAGCGCAGTGAACCGAGCGATTGCGTCTGGGTCCCAGTAAATCCAACCGATCAGCCGATGAGAGGCGAGTGATGCACGGGCGCTGAGGTCTTGCCAATTCGTCATAATGCGACGGTATCAGCCGTGTCAGAATTGGCGCTACAAGTGACTACCCAAAGCCTGTTTTCCGAACCGCAAGAGTTGCTTCCGTTTGATGGAAGCGCCGTGTTGCAACCTCGCTTTTTTGATGTGCATCGCAGCGCCGAAATGTATTCGGAACTGATGCAGCAGACCGCGTGGGAACAACCCGAGATGATCATCTTCGGTAAGAAACACGCGCAGGCCGGTTTGTCCACGTGGTACGCCGACAATGGCGTTGACTATGAATACTCTGGCGTGGTTCGTGTTGCGCACCCGATGACGCCTTTACTCGACGAGATTCGTTCGGTAATCCAGTACGCCACTAACGCCGAGTTCAATTCGGTACTGGTCAACCTCTATCGAGACGGCAAAGACAGCGTCAGTTGGCATAGCGATAATGAGGCAGTCAATGGCCGAGAACCAACTATTGCCTCGGTCAGCCTTGGTGCAACAAGGCGTTTCGATCTTCGTCACAAGGCAACGAAAGAAACGGTGCGCGCCGACTTGGAAGATGGATCGTTACTGGTGATGTCGGGCCTTTCGCAGCACTGTTGGGTGCATCAAATTGCAAAGACAGCAAGCCAAGTTGGGCCGAGAATTAATCTGACGTTTCGACGCATTATTAAAACTATTGATTAAGTCGAACACGTTGTGCAGCATCAATATGTTCAACAGTTAAGCCACAGCAACCACCAATGAGTTGCACACCTTCGTTCATCCACTGCCGGTAAAACGACTCGAGTCGTGCCGGCTCAATCAGGTCGACAAATTGCCAGTCGGGCATTTCGAAGTAGCCCGAGTCTGGATATGCAGATAGTGGACCATCGAATGTTTTGCGAATGGTGGCAAGACACTCGGAGATCAATTCGGCACCGGTGTGCATCACGCCAACCACATCGACTCCTTGTTTGGGAATGAAGCGAGTTATTTCGTCTATTGGCAAGTCGTCAAACGCGTGGAACGACACCACTTTGCCGTCGGCTGTGCGACGTGCACTCATACCGAACCACACCGGGAGGCCGGTGGAAAGTGCTGCCTCGAGAGCAAGCGGAATGCGAGTTGGCTCGTACATCATCTCGAGCATGATGTGATCTACTCCCGAACTTTTCAACACATTTGCGAGTTCGAAAAAAGCGTCAGAGATTTGGTTGAGTGGTGGCGTTTTCTTTGGGTCGACAACAGCTGTGCCCTCGGCAACGGGCACCATGTGGGAAAGGGAACCAGCAACGGCAATGTTTCGTCCTGCAGGTGCCAAGTCGCGGGCGCGGAGTGCTGCCTCGACAGCAATTCGATTGATTTCTTCCACTCGATCGCCGAACCCGGCATCAGTCAGCATCAACCGAGAAGAAGCAAACGTGTTGGCAGTAATGACGTCCGAGCCAGCCTTGATGTAGTCGAGATGGATTTGGGTGAGCAGATCACTGTTGTCGAGTGACGCGGGGCCGCACCAAGACGCTGGGTCCATCGTGGCGCCACGCCTTTGCAGTTCGGTGCCGGTTGCGCCATCGAGAACGATTGTTTCGCCTGCATCTAGCCGACTTTTGATGTGTTGGTAGCTCATGTAGGCAACGCTAACCGCACGAAAGATAGAGTTTGAGCGTAATGAGCATTGTTTCTCACAGTTCCACGATTGACGAGCTGCGCCAGGCTCTTGGCGACAAAGTGTCGGTTAATCAGACAATGCGCGAGCACCATTCCAAAGACGAGAGTTTTCACCTTGCAACACTTCCCGATGCGGTGGTGTATGCAACTTGTACCGAGGATGTGGCTACAACTCTCAAAATCTGCAACAAGAACCGCACACCAGTTGTTGCGTTTGGTGCGGGTACTTCATTAGAGGGCAACAGCACACCTATCTATGGTGGAGTTTCACTTGATGTTTCGCAGATGGACAAAGTGTTGCGCATCAGCCAGGAGGATCTGGACTGCACATTGCAGCCGGGTGTGCGCCGAAAACAACTGAATGAAATCTTGGCGACTCATGGTTTGTTCTTCCCCGTCGACCCAGGTGCTGACGCAACATTGGGGGGCATGGCCGCAACGGGCGCTTCTGGCACTACCACGGTGAAATATGGTGCCATGAAGCAGTTGGTGATGAGCCTGACCGTTGTCACGCCCAATGGGGAAGTGATCACGACGTCGCGCCGCGCCCGCAAAACTTCTGCAGGGTACGACCTCACACACTTGTTCGTTGGTAGCGAGGGCACATTGGGTGTCATCACCGAATTGACCTTGCGTGTTTTTGGAATTCCAGAAGTGATTGCTGCGGCAACCATGCAGTTCCCGTCATTGCGGTCGGCGGTGGATGGTGTGATTGAAGTGATTCAGTACGGCATTGGTGTGGCGCGAATCGAACTGTTGGACTCTGATGCCGTGCAGGCAGTGAACAAATATTCGGATAGCAACTTGCCAGAGCAAACATTGTTGCTGATGGAGTTTCACGGTTCGGCCGAGTCGACAGCAATTGATATTGCGGCCACCCGCGAAGTGCTTGAACGACATAGCGGTTCGGGTTTCGTTCAAACTACCGATGAAGCCGAGCGAAGGAAGCTCTGGCAAGCGCGACACGACACGTCGCTTGCATGTCGGTCGCTTGTCAAGAATGCAAAGAACTTCGCAACCGACGTGTGTGTTCCTATTTCGCGGCTGAGCGACTGCATCGAAGAGACGCAAGCCGACCTCGTTGCATCACAGTTGTTTGGCCCGATCATCGGGCATGTTGGCGACGGAAACTTTCATGTGGTGCTGAGTGTGGATCCTGAAGACCACCCAATGGTGGAACGAATGGAGCAATTTCATTCCCGACTCGTTGAGCGCGCGCTTGCCATGGAAGGCACGTGCACGGGTGAGCATGGAATTGGCATGGGCAAAATTGATTACTTGGTTGATGAACTTGGCAACGAAGCAGTTGGCGTAATGGCAACGATCAAGAAGGCTCTTGATCCCAATGGCATTATGAACCCCGGCAAAATAATTGCGGGTACGTTCTTCTAAGCGAGTTACCTTCTCGTTGTAGAAGCAATCGCGCCAAGCGCGATGAAAACACTGCCCGCCACATAGCGCTGCACGAATGGCAGAGATTTGCCGCGTAGCAAAGTGCCGCGAAGTGCACTAGCCAATATCGCAAATAGCGAATCGGAGATGCAGCCGAGAACTACAAAAGTTGAACCTAGGACAAGCGACTGCAGAGCAGCCGAGCCTCGGTCGGCATCAATGAATTGCGGTAAGAACGAAAGAAAAAAGAGCGCGACTTTGGGATTGAACGTGTTGACAACAATTCCCTGAGTGAAGGCTCGGCGGCGGCTCATTGGGTCGTTCAACTGATTGACGGCCTGGGCCTTTGTCGCAAGTGTGCGAATACCTATATATATGAGATAACCGGCACCAATCCATTTCACTGCGGAAAACGCGGCAGCAGAGGTGGCGATGACGGCAGAAAGCCCAACGGTCGCGGCGATGACGTGCATGAAATTACCTATCTCGAGGCCGGCAACAGCTGCGAGGGCAACGTTTCGGCCATCGGCAACGCTGCGGTTGATGATGTACAGCACTGCCGGTCCTGGAATAACAAGGAGCGCTAGGGATGCAATACCGAACGCGAGTAAGGACTCGATCGACGGCATGAAGATAGTTTACGAAGCGGTCCAGTCTCTTCTCCCTGTGTCCGATGAACAAACCCGATGGAAGGTTGATTAGCCTGTGGGTATGCGAGTTTCAGTAGACAGCGGTTCTTGCCACGGGCACCAAATGTGTGCCATTGCGGCGCCAGAAGTTTTCGGTAGCGATGAAATGGGCAACGCTACAGTGCTCATCGCAGAAGACATTCCTGCCGAACTGCAAGCGAAGGCACGTCGTGCCGAAGCAAACTGCCCGGAGCGCGCAATCATCATCACCGAATAACTGGGGGGTTATTTCATGACTGATACACGGAAGCCAGTCGAAAGCATTCTGACCGACTACGACATTTTCGATCCGGAATTCATCAAGGATCCATATTCAGCTTTCAGCGAGATCCGCGAATCTGGCTGCCCGATTGCACACACCGATCGCTACGAGGGTTCGTGGTTGCCAACGCGCTACGACGACGTGGTTGCTATTGCTCAGGAATACGAAACCTTCACCTCGCAGTCGGTTTTGGTCTTGCCGCCAATCCCTGGCCAAAACGAAGGACAATACGGCGGCGTTAAAGCACCACCGATTTCCTCAGATCCACCAGAGCACCATTGGCATCGCCGACTTATCCTTCCCGTTTTCGCACCGCAGGCTGTTGCGAAATATGAACAGGGAACGAAAGATTTATGCAATTCGCTGATTGACGAATTTATTGACAAGGGTGTTGCCGATGTGGCGGGCGACTACGCGCAGCACATTCCGGTTCGTGTGATTGCCACGTTGCTGGGTGTGCCACTTGAGATGGAGGACGACTTCACTGCATGGGTTCGTGCAGCGCTCGAGAACATCACCGACATTGAGGGCCGCAAGTGGGCACGACAGAACATCATCCAATTCTTTTTGGCGCAAGTGGAAGATCGGAAAAACAACCCGCGCGAGAACGATTTCATTTCGGAGTTGATGAACACCGAAGTTGAAGGCAAGAAAGTGCCGCTTGATTACGTGTTGGGTGTGTGCAACTTGATGTTGGTTGCCGGCGTTGACACCACGTGGTCGGCAATCGGATCATGCATGTGGCACATGGCCCAGCACCCAGAGCATCGCAAGGCGTTACGCGACAACCCCGAGTTGTGGCCAACAGCCATTGAGGAACTACTTCGTGTGTACGCGCCAGTGACGATGGCTCGAGTGCTGTCGAAAGATGCCGAGTTTCAGGGTTGCCCAATGAAAGCAGGCGACAGGGTGTTGATGGCGTTTCCTGCTGCCAACCGCGACCCTCGCCAGTTTGAGAACCCCGATGAAGTGATCTTGGATCGTGAGCACAATCGTCACGTTGCATTCGGCTCGGGTATTCACCGCTGCGCAGGAAGCAACCTTGCACGCTTGGAAGTTCGCGTTGCGCTGCAAACATTCCTTGCGCGTATTCCCGAATTTGAGCTGGTTAACCCTGATGATGTGACATGGGCTGGCGGTCAGGTGCACGGCCCACGCCGATGCATGGTCAAGTTTTAGTTACTTCGCCTCATCGTCAACTAGCGCCATGTGATGGTGTCCTTCGACATCAATCTTTGGCAAGATTTTGTTGATCCAGGCTGGTATCCACCAGTTTTTGTCACCAAGTAGTTCCATCGTCGCTGGCACCAGCACCATTCGCACGATGGTTGCGTCAATGAACACTGCCGTGGCTAGGCCCAAGCCAAACAGTTTCAGCTGTCGGTCGTAACCAAGGACGAATGCAGAGAACACGAACACCATGATGAGGGCCGCAGCCGTGATTACTCGCGCGGTTGCGGTGAGACCGTCGGCCACTGCTGTTGCATTGTCGCCGGTTCGGTCGTATTCCTCTTTGACGCGAGACAACAAGAACACTTCGTAGTCCATCGACAAGCCAAAGACAATGGCGAACAACATCATTGGGGCCCAGCTTTCAATTGGGCCGGCTTTGCCAACACCGATCAGGTTCATGCCCCAACCCCATTGGAAGATGGCGACAATGACGCCGTATGCGGCACCGATGGAAAGCAGGTTCATGATCACTGCCTTAAGCGGCACCAGCACGCTTCGGAATACTGCCATCAACAGAAGAAACGAAAGAGACAACACTCCAACGAAGAGCAACGGCATGCGCCCGCCAATGCCATCGGCGAAGTCGACACTTGCAGCCGTGAAGCCGCCAACTTTGGCCTCGACGCCCGTCGATGGGATGAAGTCGTTTCGCAGTGTGCGAATGAGGTCGGTAGTTGCCTCATCCTGTGGCGCGGTTGTTGGATAAGCAATGACCAACGAAAGGCTGCCATCTTGCGAGGCGGGTACGCCCTGTGCGAATGCGATGCCGGGCACAGTGCTGATTCGATTGACAAAGCCTGCAAGCGCATCTGGGTTTGCTGAAGTTTCACCTTGCACCGTGATGAAGAGCGGGCCGTTGAAACCTGGGCCGAAACCTTCGGCGAGCATGTCGTATGCCCTGCGGACTGTGGAGTCTGTTGGCGCATTGCCGTTGTCGCCGAAGCCGAGACGGATGGAAGCAAGCGGAGACGCAAGCACCAAGAGGATTGCAGTTGCAGCAAGCGCTGCTGTCCATGGCCGGCGCTGAATGAAGCGGCTCCAGCGATACCAAAACGTTAATTCTTTGGCTTTTTGGACGCGCTTTGGAACAGCCTTGCGCAATGGCTTCACGACAAAACTGAGCAACATGATGACTACTGCAGAGGCGATGCCAGCAAAGAAAATCGGCAGCGATGTGGCGACCACTGAAACGAAAGCGAACACCACGAATGCAATAAGTGCAATTAATGCCGCGCGCGTAGTGACGTCGATTCGATGCTTGACCATTGCCAACAGCGAAGGCAACAAGGTAATAGATGCAATCATCATGAGCAACACGCCGATGACGGCGCCGATTGCAAGGCCGCGAGCAAACGCGAGGCCCATGAGGAAGAGCCCAAGGAGCGAGATGATTACGGTGATGCCTGCAAAAATGACTGCACGGCCCGAAGTGTCGACGGCGTCGACCACTGCATCTTCAACGCTGAGACCGTTTTCGAGACCTTCTCTATACCGAGTGACAATAAATAGCGCGTAGTCGATGCCAACACCGAGGCCGATCATGGCAACGAGCGAAGTGGTGAAGTCGGGCATTGGCAACAAGTTGCTGAGCACGATGACGAGCGAAGTACCCACGCCCAAACCAATGAGCGCGGTTCCAATTGGCAGGCCCATTGCAAGAACCGAACCAAAAGCAAGCACCAAGATCACAATCGCTGCAAGCAGACCGTACGCCTCGCTGGCTGGAAGCTCGAACTCGGCAAAAATGTTTCCGCCGTACTCGATGGTGAAGTTTGGAATTTCAATTTTCTCGCCAATTTTTTGGATCTCTTCGGAAAGTGTGATGAGTTCGGTCTGTGAACGAATGGTTACGTCGAGTGCAGCGAAGGCTGTTGTTCCCGCGGGGTTGATTTGGCCTTCGGTATCGAACGGGCTGGTAACGGTGACGCCGTTGAGTGCGCCAACCTCACTGAACATGGTGGCCATGGCCGCTTTGATTTCGTCTGTGACGACACCTGCTGGCGATGTAAAGACAATTTCGCCAGAGAACCCGGCGCGGTCTGGGCTGTTCGCTTCAAGCAACTGCTGCACGTCGTTGGCTTCGCTTTTTGGTAATTCAAATTCGGTACTGAAACTGGAACCCATCGAACCGGCGGCAATGCCGAGAACCACGAGGAGCACAAGCCAAAGCCCCACCATAAGACGGCGACGGCGAACGCAAAAACGAGCAAGATTTTGGAGCATGAGGGACTTTCGTTAGGGGGTTGGGCAGCGATAACGCGTGCTCCGTACAGAATAATAAGAGGCGTGAGTATTTGGGCGGATTGAAGTGCGTGACCTCAGTCGCGCCAAGCAACCCCGTCGGGCCACTGGCCGATACCACCGTTTTCAATCAACATGCTGGTGAGCTGGCGGTTGGTGTGTCTCGAACGCCATACCAACATGTCTTGGGTCATCTGCAAGGTTGCACTGGTATCAGTTAGATATGTGCGCCATGTGGGGTCGGCGGCAAGGTCGAAGGAGAGCCACGAACCATTTCCAAATTGCACGTATGCCCGGTTGTCGTACACACGGGTAGTGAGGTGTTGTTGTTCGAGGCGTTGGTCCCATGGCCATTGTCTTTGAGATTGTCGAATGAACCAACTACGCCAGTCGTATTCGTACGTTGCTGCATCGCGCCACCAAGGTGGTTGATTGCCGGAAAGAAATGGTGTCAGGGGCAGGCCATCACATTGCGACGGAACTGGTTGCCCGAGTGCTTCGGCAATCGTGGGAAAAATGTCGATGTTCTCGGTAAATTCGTTGACCGTTGTTCCGAACTGAGCACTGTTACGAGGATCGCGAACAATTCCAAGAATGTGATAACTCTGAGGAAAGAAGCCAAGTTTCTCGCGAAGCCCATGATCGCCAAGTTGCTCGCCGTGATCGGCAGTAACGATGATCATGGTGTTATCCCACATGTTCATCTCTACGAGCGCGTCCCACACTCGGCCTAATTGTTCGTCAACATCGCCGATCATTCCGTAGTACTGCGCCCGCATGTGGCGCTTGCCCGCTTCGTCGGCTGGGGCCGATGCGCTGTCAATCTGCATGAACATTTCATGTGCGGGGTGTAAGTCGGAGCCTGGCGCAATTGGCAGCTCCACATCGGCTGGGTCATATGCTTTCGACCACTTTCCTGCGGCAGCAAAGGGTGGATGTGGGCGTAGGTAGCTGGCATGTGCAAACCACGGGCCATCTTGTTTTTTCAACCAACCCAACAGATGGTCGGTGAGGAACGTTGAGAGTCCAAATTGCTCGGGGCGATCTGGCTCGGTTCGCAATGCATGTTGCGCATCCATTGGAAGATCGAAGCCATTTGCGCGAAGGTGTTCAATCCAAAGTTCATGATTCTCGGGAATGAAAAGTTTGCAATCGAATCCTGGCAGCACACCTTCAAATGAATTGAGGCGCCAGTCGTCGGGGCCGCTCGCATCTCGTGGGTCGATTGCTTGATCGGTATACCCAAACAAAGTTGGCCAATAACCCGCGCGCTTGGCAAGAAGTGCAACGTTGTCAAACTCTCGGTTGAGCGGTGTGCCGTTGGCAACCACGCGATGATTCATCTGATACATGCCCGTGTACAAACTTGCTCGGCCGGGCGAACAGGGCGCACATTGGCTGTAGTGCTTTGTCAGTCGAACTCCGTTTTTAGCCAACCGATCGAGGTTGGGTGTTTTCACAAGTGGATGGCCAGCAACCGACAAGCAATCGGCACGAAATTGATCCAAGGTGATGAGCAGGACATTGAGTGACATCAATGGTGAAGCGTAGTGTGAGGGGCGTGAATGACGGATTGCCTACGAGTGAACTCATTGCCACTGGCACGGGAGTGCGCTTGAGGGTGGTGATGTGGGGTGACACGCAAACGTTGTCGGAGGTCCCGCTAGTGCTGGTTCATGGCCTGGCTTCTAATGCCATGTTATGGGAAGGTGCGGCACAGGCGTTTGTGGCGCTTGGTCACCCTGTGGTCGCGGTTGATTTGCGCGGGCATGGCCAAAGCGAAAAACCCGATGACGGTTATGACATGCAAACCGTAACTTTCGATCTTGCAAAACTGCTGGAAGTACTGGCGGTGCGCGGGTTCAATCGTCCGGTTGTCTGTGGGCAATCCTGGGGCGGCAACGTTGTCATTGAACTTGCGCATCAATACCCACAGCTTGTGCGTGGCGTAGTTGCGGTCGACGGTGGCTTTCTCGAATTGCAAAATCACTTTCCCGAATGGGAGGCATGTTCGATTGCGTTACGGCCGCCGAATTTGCTCGGAACCTCCGTTAAAAACATGCGTGAATACATGCAGCGCGCTCACCCCGACTGGCCACAAACAGGAATCGATGGGGCAATGGCCAACATGGAGCATCTGCCCGACGGCACTGTTCGTCCTTGGCTCACCTTGGATCGACATTTAAAGGTGTTGAGAGGCCTTTGGGAACACAAGCCGACACATCTATATAACGACATATCCGTGCCAGTGCTGTTTGTACCTGCAGAAGGGCCGGGCGGCGTGTTTGCTGAAACGAAGCGGCATGCTGTTGAGCAAGCGCTGAGTATGGTGCCAGTTGTTCGGGTTGAGTGGTTCAGCCCCGCCGATCATGATCTTCATGCTCAGCACCCAGAACGATTTGCTCAAGTTGTACATAAGGCCACTAAGGACGGATTCTTCGCATGACTCTCCCACGAATACTCACGATTATGGGTTCGGGCGAAACTTCGCCGACGATGGTTTCAACGCACCGCATGCTTGTTGGAAAGTTGCCGAAGCCAGTTCGAGCAGCACTCTTGGACACCCCATACGGTTTTCAAGAAAATGCACCAGAGCTTGCAACTAAGGCCGTCGAGTATTTCAACACCAGCATCAATGTCGCACTCGACGTTGCCGGCCTCACAGAGATAAGCGCGGGCGATGCGCTTGCAACAGAAAAGGGTTTGCAGCTTGTGGCGGATGCGCAGTACGTGTTTGCGGGCCCAGGGTCGCCTTCGTATGCGCTGAGGCAATGGTCGGGAACGCCACTTGCTGGATTGCTGATTAAAAAGTTGCGAAGTGGAGGCATTGTTACTTTTGCATCTGCTGCCGCACTGACGCTTGGCCAATACACGCTGCCCGTCTATGAGATTTATAAGGCTGGCGAACCACCTCGTTGGCTGGATGGGCTCGACATCCTTTCCGAATTAGAAATTAAGGCCGTGCTCATTCCGCACTACAACAATGCCGAGGGTGGCCATCACGACACACGGTTCTGTTACATGGGCGAGCGACGGCTTTCATTCTTGGAGCGCGAGTTGCCCGAAGATGTGTATGTGCTTGGCGTTGACGAACACACGGGCGTGGTGCTTGATCTTGATGCCGACGAAGCAACAGTTGTTGGCAAGGGCGTTGTAACCATTCGAGTACGAGGTGTGTCTCAGGAGTTTGCGAGCGGAACAGTAATTCCACTGGACAAACTGCGCGACCCATCGACGAGTGCACGACCATCCGAAAAGCCAAAGGTTGATACGAGCACTTCTTCCGCAGAGGAGATCATTGATTCCAACTTGCGCCAAGCAACAGAACGACTTGACTCCGAGTTTTCGGTTGCAATTGCCGGCGGCAATGCAGATGCGGCGGCAAGGGCAGCCCTCGACTTGGACGATGCAATTGCGGGATGGTCTGTAGACACGCTGCAAAGCGACGATCTCGACTTCGCACGCTCTGTGTTGCGAAGCATGATCACGCGTCTTGCCGGCGCCGCAACAGGCGGATTGCGCGACCCGCGCGAGGTGGTTGGCCCGTTTGTTGATGTGCTGCTGGAATTACGTGCTCAAGTTCGTGCCGACAAGCGATTCGATCTCTCGGACATCATTCGCGACAGGCTTGCTGCAACCAATGTTGAAGTTCGCGACACCCCGCAAGGCGTCGAGTGGGGTTTCCGCGAAAGCTAGAAGCTAAAAGTGGCCAAGTGAGGCCATGCGAATTCGGCTGCGAGCACCGGCGGTTGCGTAAGCGACTATGAACACCAATGCATCAAGCAAGATAATGGTGGCACTTGCAGATGTGTCGAGGAAGTAACTCAGGTTCATACCAACGAAACATGTGACTCCGCCAATCAGTGGCGAGATCCACAACATGCGCGAAAAGCTGTTGGTTGTTAGGCGGGCGGATGCGGCGGGAATGACGAGCAGAGCAGAGATAAGCAGCGTTCCAATTACTCGCATGGTTACCAAGATGGTGAGCGAAAGCAGCGCAAGCAGCATGGCTTCGACAAGCGATACGCGGACACCACTCACTTGTGCAACATCTGGATCGAACGTAGAGAACAGCAGTTTGCGATAGGTGAGCATGATCACCGCCAGTGCCAGCAACGCAACTGCCGAAACAGCGATGATGTCGCCAACTTTGACACCAAGAACGCTTCCGAACAGTACGGCTTCGATGCTCTTTGAGGCCTGGCCGTATCGATTCATTAACGCAAGACCCAATGCAAACGATGCTGTTGTGACAACCCCGATTGCGGCGTCGGCACCAATGACGCGGCGGCGAGATACACGTGCGATCAGCACGCCCGAGACGATTCCCCAAATGCCGGCGCCAATAAAGAAGTTGATTTGCAAAACCGCGCTTGCTGCAGCTCCGCCGAAGACGGCATGTGAAAGGCCGTGGCCGATGTAGCTCATGCCTCGAAGAACAACGAACACGCCAAGCAGGCCGCAAAGTGCACCGGCGATTGTGGCGACAACAAGCCCGTTGCGGAAAAATTGAAAACCGTACGGCTCGAGTAGATCAAAAGCAAACATCATTTGCCTTCGCTCCGCACTCTTGTTGGGCCGTGCTCGACAACGATGGGCATGCCGCCGTGCTCGAGTACTTCCATTGGCGCACCGTATGTTGCTTCAAGCACTCGTGATGTCAGCACTTCTCGTGGGCCTCCGTCGGCAATAACTGTTTTGTTGAAGCACACCAACCTGGGAAGGTGTGCCGCGAGGCCATTGAGGTCGTGCGTGGTGAGCAAAATGGTGAGGCCGTTTGCGTGTAAGTCGGCCAGTAGGTGCAAGATTTCGTGCCGTGTTCGAACATCAACGCCCGATGTTGGTTCGTCCATGATCAAGATGTCTGGGTTGCGAAACATTGCGCGTGCCAGAAACACTCGTTGTTGTTGCCCGCCCGAAAGCTCGCGAATGTGTCGTTGAGCGACGTCGGCAATGCCAAGCTTGCCAAGAACGTCTCGAACCGCAGCACGTTCATCGGCAGTGATTCGCGGCCACCAAGTGGTGCGCGAACGAGTCATCACGATCACTTCTTCTACGGTCACGGGGAAGTACCAGTCGACTGTTTCAACCTGGGGCACATAGCCAAGGGTGATGTGCGGCTGCAGGGCGATTGAACCATGGGCCACCGGGTGGGTGCCCATGATTGCTTTCAATAATGTTGTTTTGCCGGAGCCGCTTGGGCCCACGATGCCGACAAACTCACCCCGACTGATCTGCAGATAGGTATCTTCGACCACTGCAGAGTTTCCGTAGGTGCATGAGACGTGCTCGCAGGTGATCAAGCTTTGAGCGTCCATTTCGCTTATTGAGGGTAGACGGCTGTGTCCTTCACAACATCATTCACATCGACAGAATTTAAGGAACTTGCGTCACCACCCAGGGCTTCGACCATGGTCGCGAAGTTAAATCGCATGAGTCCGAGCCAAGAATGTTCGGCATCTCCGGGTTCGCCGACAAGGTCGTCATCGCGGAGCACGTCGATGTACCGCACACCTGCTTCGGCGCCAATTTGCTCGAGAACCGGAGAAGGAAACACTTCGCTGCCAAATACGGCTTTCACGCCAGATTCACGAACCTGAGTGATGAGGTCAGCAATCTCCTTCGGTGTTGGTTCATCAAACGATGATGGCTGAATTGCGCCAATCACGGTGTATCCGTAATGCACCGCAAAGTATGCATATGCATCGTGGTAGGTGAGCAACTTGCGCTGATCTTCTGGAATCGTTGCCGTTGCCGTTGCCATGGCTGCATCAAGTGCATCAACCTTTGCAGCGAAGGCTTCATAGTTGGCAGCAAAGGTTGCGGCATTCGTCGGATTCATTGCCGACAGCAAGTCACGAGCAACTGCTGCGTACTCCTTTGCCATTGGCGGGTTAGTCCACAAGTGTGGGTTTGGTTTGCCACCTTCAAGTGGGAACGAGAAGTCGTAGATGAATTCGCTCCCAGGAAGGATCTGCGTACCAAGTTCGCAAATCACTGCGCTGTCTTTCAGGTTGGCAAGTGCAAGTTCTTTGGTTGGCTCTTCAAGCACGAGTCCGTTAATGAAGATGACGTCTGCTTGTTCGAGTGTTGCTGCATCGCTTGGCTTTGGCTCGAATGTGTGCGAGTTGGTGCCTTCGGGAACAATTCCGTTGATGGTGGCATCGGTGCCACCAGCGATATTGGCAATGATGCTGGTAATTGGCGCAACGGTTGTTGCAATGTTGACAGGCCCGTCAATGACGGTCGTAGAAGTGCAACTGACGGGAGAAATATCCGATTCAACAGCATCGCTAGATGTGTTTGAACAGCCGGCTGTAACGACCAAGGCAGCA
This sequence comes from Ilumatobacteraceae bacterium, assembly GCA_036746695.1. Taxonomy (GTDB): domain Bacteria; phylum Actinomycetota; class Acidimicrobiia; order Acidimicrobiales; family Ilumatobacteraceae; genus UBA3006. The sequence goes on from DAIODP010000001.1 coordinate 1,439,184, forward strand.
GAAATTAAGAGGACAATGCGTGATTTCATGCCAAGAGATTAGTTGTAGTCAGACTGATTGTCAGGTCGCATGCCGAACAATTTTTTGAGCTGTGGGACGCGACGAATAAAGAAGTGATCCAACAGAGCCATGAACACCATGCTGAGTCCCAGAAGTGGAAAGACAATTCCAAGAGCAATTGCGATATAGGTGATTCGGCGCGACAGTTTGGCATCAATTGGTCTGCGAGGGAATCCTGACTTACCTGGTTGTCTTCTTCGGAAGAACATCAATGGTGCCGTGATAGTTGAACCGATTACCGCAAGGCACGAACCACCCATCGCCAGACCATTCACCAATCCAAACTGACGTCCCATGTGGGTGTCGACACCCCAGGCAGTGCCTTTTGCGAGCGCACCGTAACTTGCATGCCATCCCGCTTCGGCAAGTACATCACCCGAATATTGATCGACATACACGGTTCGTTCATCGTGTGCAGGGGACGGCCACGAATTGGAAAGTGTGTACACCCCGATTTCGTCTGCTGGTAATCCAACGGCGTAACCCGGTTTCATTCCAATACTTTGAGCAACTGCTGCAACGGCCTCAAGTGAAAGCGAGGATTTCGTATCAGAGTGATTTGGTTGAGAAGCGGGGACCGACATTCTTTCGTTAGCCCAAGAGATTTGTAATCCCGGAGTCTCAATTGCGCTGGCGTGTTCGTGCGATGTTGGGTCTTCGGAGGGAAAGTTGTATCCCGAGTTCATATTGTCAATGAACTCTCCCCATTGCGTTCCCCAAAATCCAGACCAAGGAAGTCCCGTGAGTGCAAGAAAGATCAAAACGGGTGCAAACAACGCGCCAGGGGTTGCGTGTAAATCGCGCAGTCGCTTGCGACCCTTCTCTTTGAATCGAATAGAGAATGCGTTGCGCAAACGACGCGGAATTTTGTTTCGTGGCCACCATAAATACAAACCGGTAAACACCATGACGAGCGTCCAGCCCGCTGCAATTTCAATGATGTAATCGCCCCATGTTCCGAGATACAACGTGCCATGAATTCGAGTAGCCACAAAATCGATACGAGAATCGTTATTGATTGACCCAAGAACTTTTCCGTCTTGTGGGTTGACGTACACCGATCGTGAAGATCCATCTTCGGTGGTGATATCGAATTGTGTAGAACGCGAGGCGTCGCGTGGTGGAACTACTGCATCGATAGATGAGTTTGGATACTCAAGATTTACCACCTCTTGTTGTTTGTCAAACGGAACAGCCGCCGCAACTGGGTCAACGTAGAGCAGGTCGTTGTATGCAATTCGTTCAATGGTTGGCTTCAGCAATATGACGAGTCCAGAGGTGGCAAGAATGAACAACAGTGGAAGCACAAAGAAGGAGGCGTAGAAGTGCCAGCGCCAGGCGGCACGCCACATTGAGGTATCGGTTTTCTGTTCCATGCTCAACAGACCTAGAAAAACCGATGAAAGTTCCCTGAGTTATTTCTTTTGTTTATGTTTTGCTTCCAACAATCGAGCGACCATAGCCAAGACGATCAATGCCCCTGCGCCAAGCGTCACAAAAGCGGGCAGGCCAAACCCTGGTGGAGCACCGCCGGTTTCTGCCTCATGGGCGATAAGAATCTCCACAAGATTCATTGTGATTTTCCGTTAATCACTTGTGGAGAAAAACCCTTTTTCTTGACTCGTTTTGGAAATGAGAGCACGGCGATTGATGCGCCAATAACAGCGCCAAGCATGTGGATGGTTTCAAAACTTGCAAGAACCTCTTCATTCGAATGATCAACAAACCCCGTCACTGTTTGCAAAATGATCAGAAGCAATGCGACGGGTAATGCAAATACAGCAAGTCGTGGTGAGACTGCAACTGCAAAAGCAATCGTTGCAAACATAATGCCAAGTGCGCCATCGCGCGACAAGTGCGCGGCATCTGCGCCGAGCGATGTGCTCCAGAACATGGTCGAACCAAAGAGCCAAGGCAACGCGAGAATGAGTTGCAACACACCGAGCAACCCAAGAAATGTTCTACCCCAAACACTGCGATTGGAACGTAAAGATATTTTGTCTTGAATAGATTTTTGGGCGGCAGAATTTGTGCCACCGCACATTGCGCAGTTTGCGATGTGTGTTCGTGCATCTGCAAGTTGCTCAACGGGAGCAATATTGCTCAGCACAAGGCGTTGCGCTGAAGTGCAGTCCATCAGTTGGTTCCGGTTTCGTCAACTCGTGCGGACTCTGCAAGCAATACAGACATTGCTTCACGCGCTCGTGCCAACCGTGAGCGAACGGTTCCAACAGGTACGCGGATAACTTCTGCTGCTGTTTCGTAGTCGTAACCAAGTAACCCACAAAGCACCAGCACTTCACGCTGTTCGTGGCTAATCGCCTGCATCAGGCTGATGAGATCGTTTTGGCGAAATGCATCAAATGAATCTGCATGTTCCGATTGTTCGATAGCGGCATGATGTGGCCATTTTTTTGACATGTCGATAATGGTGTTACGGCAGATTGAGATGATCCACGATCGCGATGAAGACTCTGCGCGCAGAGTTGGGTAGTAACGCCATGCTCGGATGAATGTTTCCTGAACAATGTCATCTACAAGATGGCTGATTCCACAAGTTGCTTTGGTGTACAGCGTTACCGATCCAACATGTTCCTTAAAGAAGTCGTCAAACGTGTATGGCTGAGTCATGGGTAACTACACGGTGATGCTACTGCTGGCTTTGCGAGCAACATTTGTGATTAGTGCATTGATGTCAGCGACCGAGCCAAGTTTCTTGAGTAACGGACCATCAAGCAACAGCGTTGCAAGACCATGTGCAACAGACCACATATATGCAGTGTGAGCATTGGCATCATCTTCGTGTGAGTCTTCGCCCAAAATGACGGTGACTTCGTTGCGTAGTGCATTGAATGCTCGGTCAGCTTGAATCAATGCCGTTGGGTAGTCCTCTATTGAACACAAATCGTTGCGCATCATTACTCGGAAGTGTCCTTTGTGACCGAGAGCGAAGTGAACGTAGGCCTCACACATTGCTGCAGTGCCAAGTGTTGTGCTGGCTTCAATTGCTTCTGCCAACGAGCGGAAACCTTCTTCTGCAATCGCGGCAAAGATTCCGGCTCGGTCGCCAAAGTGGTGATATGGGGCCTGGTGAGAAACTCCAGCAAGCCGAGCCACCTCGCGCATGGAAATGACATCGGGGCCAGATGTAGCGGCGATAGCAACTGCAGCATCCAGTACCTGCCTGCGCAGGCCGTCGGTTTTGGCTGAAGTCATAACTTGACACTATCTAGTTTTAGTACTAGACATTGTCAAGTATGAATACGCACCCAGACACCAAAATTCACGACCGCCGTTGGATCATCTTGCTGGTGCTGTGCATCAGCTTGTTCATGGTCGTTGTCGACAACCTCATTATCAACGTTGCGCTTCCAACACTTTCGCGTGAATTGGGTGCCTCCACCAGCGGGTTGCAATGGATTGTCGACTCGTACGCATTGGTGTTCTCGTGTTTGTTGTTGGCGTTTGGCGGCCTAGGTGATCGCTTTGGACGCAAAGGAGCAATGCAAGTTGGACTCGTTGCATTCATGGCGTGTTCAGTGTGGGCATCGTTCGCAACATCAACGGCATCGTTGATCATGGCTCGTGGCGCAATGGGTATCGGTGCTGCAGCAGTCTTTCCGGCAACACTTGCAATTCTCATCGACGTATTTCGTGACCCGATTGAACGCGCAAAAGCAATTGGTGTCTGGTCTGCCGTATCCGGAATGGCCGTTGCATTCGGACCAATATCTGGCGGTTTCTTACTTGAGCATTTCTATTGGGGTTCCGTTTTCCTCGTCAACGTACCCATCGTGATTATCGCGCTCATTTTGGGTGCAGTATTCATCCCAACATCAAAAGATCCGAATCCACATCGTCTCGATTTCATGGGATTTGTGTTGTCCATTGCCATGGTCGGCTTGCTGGTGTACACAGTTATCGAAGGTCCGCATCGCGGATGGCTCAGTGTGTCGACGCTTACATCGTTTGCTGGGGCATTGATTCTGTTGGCGCTGTTCATCAAGCGCGAATTGTCAACCGACGAGCCACTGCTTGATGTTCGTGTGTTTCGGAATGCGCGGCTCTCTGCGGCAACCGGTGCAATCGGCATCGCTTTCTTCGTGTTGTTTGGTTTTACTTTCTTGGTTACGCAATACTTCCAATTTGTGCGCGGATACAGCACGCTGTCGTCGGGCGTGCACACGTTGCCGTTTGCACTTGGTGCCGGTGTAACTGCACCGATTGCGGCGCGGCTTGCTTTGAAATTTGGAACGAAGCGAGTAGTTGCAATTGGACTTACCAATATGGCCATTGGTCTCATCATCATCGGTTTCTGCGAGGCCGATACCGCGTATTTTGGTCCGGTCATCATCAGCATGTTGTTCTTGGCTAACGGTCTTGCTCTTGTCACTTCGCCCGCGACAGATGCGGTGATGGGCGAGTTGCCTCGTGAAAAGGCTGGCGTCGGTTCTGCTGTCAACGATGTCAGCCGCGAAGTTGGCGGAACACTCGGTGTTGCAATCAGCGGTTCAGTATTCGCATCGTTGTACGGCCCCAAACTTGGTGAACTATTGACACCATTCAATTTGGATAGCGAAATTGTGGCGCTAGCCAAAGAATCGGCAGGTGCTGGTTTCATGGTTGCGGAGCGTGCCCCAACACCCGAGGCCGCAGAAGCCGTAAGGCAGGTCGTTAGCCAGGCATTCATGCATGGGTTCCATACCGCGTGCTTTACGGGCGCGGGGGTGGCACTTGCCGGTGCCTTGTTCGCATGGAAATTTCTGCCTGCAAGACGTGCCGAACCCGTTTCAATCGGCTGACCCAAAGGCCCTTGCGGCTTTACTACTGGCTGGCCCCGCAAGTAGCCTGAACCTTCTTACATAGGCGTTCAAAGGGGAGAGCCATCATGGCAAGAATCGTAAAAGCGGCGTTGCTTCAGACGGACTGGACTGGCGACAAAGAGTCGATGATCGACAAGCACGAGGCAGCCGCCCGTGAAGCTGCAAAACAGGGCGCACAAATTATGTGCTTCCAAGAATTGTTTTATGGCCCGTACTTCTGCCAAGAGCAAGACCCAAAGTATTTCTCTTACACCGAGCCAATCCCTGACGGCCCAACCACCAAGCGCTTCCAAGCACTTGCAAAAGAGTTGGGGATGGTGTTGGTGTTGCCAATGTACGAAATCGTGCAACCAGGTTTGTACTACAACACAGCAGCAGTGATCGATGCTGATGGCCGTTACCTCGGCAAGTATCGCAAGCAACACATTCCGCAGGTTCCAGGTTTCTGGGAGAAGTACTACTTCACGCCGGGAACTGGTGGCTATCCAATATTCGAAACTGCAGTCGGCAAAGTTGGCGTGTACATCTGTTACGACCGCCACTTCCCAGAAGGTTGGCGTTCACTTGGTTTGAATGGCGCAGAAATTGTGTTCAACCCATCGGCAACGAGCCGTGGTCTGTCCGAATACATCTGGAAGATCGAGCAGCCTGCTGCTGCGGTTGCCAACATGTATTACGTCGGCGCAATCAATCGCGTTGGCATTGAAAAGGACTATGGCACGGACGACTTCTACGGCCAGAGCTACTTCGTTGACCCAGAGGGCAAGTTCGTTGGCAACGTTGGCGACCCATTCAAGCCCGAACTGATTGTTCGCGACTTGGACATGGACAAGATTCGCATGGTGCGCGATCGTTGGCCGTTCTACCGCGATCGTCGTCCAGACGCATACCACGAAATTTCGGAACGATAAAAGAAACGGTCATCAGGGGGAACCATGGCACGAACACTGATCAAAAACGGAACGGTCGTTAGCCCAACTGGTCGGCACGAAGTTGATGTGCTGATTGAGGGCGAGACAATCTTGGCGTTGCTCGATCGGGGCAAAGCCGACTCGTTGAATATCACTGCCGACAAAGTGATTGACGCAAAAGGTAAGTACGTCATCCCCGGCGGCATCGATGTGCACACGCACATGGAGTTGCCATTCGGCGGTACCAATGCAAGCGACACATTTGAAACCGGCACCACTGCAGCTGCATGGGGCGGTGTAACAACCATCGTCGACTTTGCTGTGCAGCGATACGGAGAAAACGTTCAGGAGTCTTTGGCAACGTGGCACAAAAAGGCCGAAGGTAATTGCTCAATCGACTATGCGTTCCACCAAATCATCGGTGGCATCGACGATCAGGCGCTTGCCGACATGGATTACCTCGTAAAGAACGAAGGAATTACATCATTCAAATTGTTTATGGCGTATCCAGGCGTGTTTTATTCGGACGACGGCCAAATCTTGCGAGCAATGCAGCAGGCAAGCAACAACGGTTCCACCATCATGATGCACGCCGAAAACGGCATTGCTATCGACGTATTAGTGCAACAGCACATCGCGCGCGGCGAAACCGACCCGAAGTACCACAGCTACAGCCGACCAAGCTTGCTGGAGGGTGAAGCAACCAGCCGCGCAATTGTGTTGTCCAAAGTTGCGGGCAACGTGCCGTTGTACATCGTGCACATGTCGGCTTCGGAAGCGCTCAATGCGTTGGCCGAGGCTCGCCATGAGGGGCTCAACGTATTTGCTGAAACCTGCCCGCAGTATCTGTACATGACGTTGGAAGATCATCTTGCCAAGCCGGGCTTCGAAGGTGCGAAGTATGTTTGCTCGCCACCAATTAGAAGCAAGCACGACAAGCACAATCACCACGCCGACTTGTGGAAGGGCTTGCGCATGAACGAGTTGGCCGTTGTTTCAACCGACCACTGCCCGTTCTGCATGAAAGACCAAAAGGAACTTGGAATTGGCAACTTCTCCAAGATTCCTAACGGCATGGGCTCAGTCGAGCACCGCATGGAACTGATCTATCAGGGTGTTGTGCAAGGCGAAATTTCGCTCGAGCGATGGGTGGAAACCTGCAGCACGTCACCAGCGCGCATGTTTGGCATGTACCCACAAAAGGGCATCATTGCTCCGGGTTCGGATGCAGACATTCTGGTCTGGGATCCAAACGGCAAGACAACGATCGGCATTAACGACAAGCACCACATGAACATGGACCACTCTTCGTGGGAAGGTTTCAAAGTGGACGGCAAAGTTGACACCGTATTGTCGCGCGGCAAAATCGTTGTCGAGAACGACAAATTTACGGGCACCAAGGGGCACGGCAAGTTCATTCGCCGTGGCTTGTGCCAATACCTCAACTAAACAACATCACACTCACCCCCTCAACATCACAATTAGGAGAAGTTATGCAACGCATTAGTCACTGGGTTAACAACAAAGTTGTTGCCGGCACATCGGGCAACACAGGCAAGGTATACAACCCAGCAACGGGCGAGCAGCAGTCCGAAGTTGACTTGGCAAGCATTGCCGAAGTTGATGCGGTGATAGCAGCGGCAAAAAAGGCTGGACTCGAGTGGAGGTCGTCAAACCTTTCTCGCCGTGCCGAGATCATGTTCCGCTTCCGCGAACTAGTTGTTGCAAACAAGAACGAGCTTGCCAACGTGCTTTCTCTTGAGCACGGCAAAGTGCCAAGCGATGCCATGGGCGAAATTTCTCGCGGCATCGAAAACGTGGAGTTTGCGTGCGGTATTCCGGCATTGTTGAAGGGCGGATACTCCGAGCAAGCATCATCTGGCGTCGATGTGTATTCAATTCGTCAACCACTCGGTGTAGTTGCCGGCATCACGCCGTTCAACTTTCCTGCGATGGTGCCAATGTGGATGTTCGCTAACGCCATCATGTGCGGCAACACGTTTGTGTTGAAACCATCCGAAAAAGATCCATCCGCACCAATGTTCATTGCCGAACTGCTGCGCCAAGCTGGCTTGCCAGACGGTGTGTTCAACGTTGTTCATGGCGACAAGATTGCGGTTGATCGCATTCTGTCCCACTCAGACATTGCATCCGTCTCGTTCGTTGGTTCAACACCAATTGCCAAGTATGTGTACGAGACTGGAACCAAGAATGGCAAGCGCGTGCAGGCACTTGGTGGCGCAAAGAACCACATGTTGGTGTTGCCAGATGCCGACCTCGACATGGCAGCCGACGCAGCAGTGAGTGCCGCGTTTGGTTCTGCCGGCGAGCGTTGCATGGCTATCTCGGTGGTTCTTGCAGTAGACACCATTGCCGATGAGTTGGTAGAGAAGTTGAAGACTCGTGTGCCGAAGATCAAGGTTGGCCCCGGCACCGACCCAACTGCAGAAATGGGCCCGTTGATCACTCGTGAGCACCGCGACAAAGTTGCTAGCTACATCACCAACGCAAATAGTGAAGGCGCAAATGTTGTTATCGACGGCACCGACAAGGCAAAGGATGCAGGTTTCTTCCTCAACCCAAGCTTGATCGACAAAGTGAAGCCGGGCATGAAGTGCTACGACGAAGAAATCTTTGGGCCAGTACTGACAGTGATGCGAGTGAAGAGCTACCAAGAAGGTCTCGACACCATCAATAGCAACCAGTTTGGTAACGGCACCGCAATCTTCACCCGTGACGGTGGCGTTGCTCGTCAGTTCCAATTTGATGTGCAGGTTGGCATGGTTGGCATCAACGTGCCAATCCCCGTGCCAGTGTCGTACTACTCATTCGGTGGTTGGAAGGCTTCGCTTTTCGGTGACCAACACATGTACGGCCCAGAAGGCATCAACTTCTTTACGCGCGGCAAGGTGGTCACATCACGTTGGCCAGACCCACGCACATCGAAGATCGATCTCGGTTTTCCGTCAGCACGCTAATTAGCCACACATCTACATAGGGGAGAGCAATGGACATCGGTGTTGTATTGCAGACCACTCCGCCATCGGCGCGAGTGATTGACCTAGCCAAGAAAGCCGACATGTTTGGCTTCTCGCACGTCTGGACGTTTGACAGTCACATTTTGTGGCAGGAGCCGTATGTGATTTTCAGCCAGATCCTGGCCGAAACCCGCAACGTCATCGTTGGCCCAATGGTGACCAACCCAGCAACACGCGACTGGACAGTTACTGCCAGCACGTATGCAACGTTGAACGAGATGTACGGCAACCGCACCGTGTGCGGCATTGGTCGTGGCGACTCTGCCGTGCGCGTTACCAATGGCAAGCCAACAAACTTGGCAACACTGCGCGAAAGCATTCATGTCATTCGCGAACTTGGATGTGGGCGCGGGGTTGATTACAACGGCTCCACAATCAAGTTTCCTTGGGCCGCAAAGAGCGAACTTGAAGTGTGGGTTGCTGCGTACGGCCCGAAGGCACTTGCACTTACTGGCGAAGTGGGCGACGGTTTCATTTTGCAACTTGCAGACTTAAGCATTGCCGAATGGACCATTAAGGCCGTTCGCGATGCCGCAAAGGCTGCAGGCCGCGACCCGAAGAGCGTCAAGATCTGTGTTGCCGCTCCTGCGTATGTAGGTAATGACATGGCGTACATGCGCGATCAGTGCCGCTGGTTCGGTGGCATGGTGGGCAACCACGTTGCCGACATCGTGGAGCGCTATGGCGACAACTCGGCAGTGCCAAAGGCACTCACCGACTACATCAAGGGCCGACAGAGCTACGACTACAACGAACACGGTCGTGTTGGCAACAGCCACACTTCGTTTGTTCCAGACGAAATTGTCGATCGCTTCTGCATTCTGGGAGACGAAAAAGAACACATTCGTCGTCTCACCGAACTGAAGGAACTTGGCGTCGATCAATTTGCGGTGTATCTGCAACACGACGGCAAAGATTCGACGTTACAGGCGTATGGCGAAACCATTCTTCCCGCCATGCAGGATTTGGGTAAAGCCAAGCAATGAGCCCACTAGCACGACGCAGCATTTACCGAACCAGCATGTTTGTGCTGTCGGTTGTGCTCGTTGGCGTGCTGTGGGAGTTGTACAAACTGATTGGCCCAGAAGACGGCGGCAAAATCTTTGGCGCTGCGGTTCTGCCTCGTTCCAACGACACGGCCATGCCGCACATTTGGTCGATGCTCAGCCGTTATGGCCGCCCCGAAGTGCGCGGCTCCGACAGACAGATTTGGTCTGTAGTGCTTGCCGGAGCCTGGTATTCATTCAGGTTGTCGGTTGCCGGCTTTGCCATCGGCGCCACCATCGGCGTGGGCTTGTCGGTATTGATGGCCCGTTTCAAAATGGTGGAGCGCGGGCTGCTGCCATATCTGGTGGTATCTCAAACAGTTCCGCTTATCGCGCTTGCTCCACTCATCGTTTCTTGGGGCGGCAAGGTAAACATCCTCGGTTTTACATGGCCGAAGTGGCTGTCGGCTGCGGTTCTTGGTGCGTTCCTCGCGTTCTTTCCTATTGCTGTCGGCACTTTGCGTGGGCTTGCTAGCGCACCAAGCGCATCGCTCGAATTGATGAGCAGCTACGCAGCCTCGTGGAAGCAGACATTGTTCAAGTTGCGTTTTCCAGCAGCAATTCCGTTCATGGTTCCTGCCTTCAAGCTGGGTGCATCAGGCGCAGTTGTAGGTGTTGTTGTTGCGGAAATTTCCACTGGCCTTAAAGGTGGCATTGGTCGTTTGATTATTGAATACGCGCGCGAAGCAACTGGCGACCCGGCCAAAGTTTTCACCGCCGTGTTTGGCGCCGCCGCACTTGGTTTGGCAATGGCTGGCTTTGTTGCAATTTCAGATGTGTTGTTGATGCGTAATCGACCAAAGGAGACCACCACATGAGTGCGGTCAATGTTCAGGGTGCAAGCAAAATATTCAACCAGGGGACACCGAAGCAAGTGGATGCACTTGTTGATGTCAACCTCACGGTGGAACCAGGCGAGTTTGTCTCGCTGATTGGGCCTTCGGGTTGCGGTAAATCAACGTTGCTTCGCCTCATTGCAAACTTGCTAGAGCCAACAACTGGCCAGATCACTGTAAACAGCAAGACAGCAAGCCAGTCGCGGCTTGATCAGGACTATGGCATGGCGTTTCAGCAGGCAGGCTTGTTTGACTGGCGCACGGTCGCTAAAAACATCGAACTGCCTCTAGAACTCAAAGGTTGGGACAAAGCAAAGCGCGCAGCACGCGCAAAGGAAATGCTCGAGTTAGTGAAGCTTCCCGAGTTTGCCGACATGTACCCATGGCAACTGTCGGGCGGCATGCAGCAGCGCATTGCCATCGCCCGTGCGCTCGCCGCACATCCGCCGCTGTTGTTGATGGACGAACCATTTGGCGCGCTTGATGAAATGACCCGCGAGTACATGCAAGGCGAGTTGCTGCGCATCTGTTCTGAAACACACACAACAGTGGTTTTCGTTACTCACTCGATCCCGGAAGCCGTTTACTTGTCGAACCGCGTTGTGGTGATGTCGCCGCGCCCCGGCCGTATCACCGAAGTCATCAACGTCAGCCTCGGTAGCAACCGAACCGAAGACACCCGTGGTGCCGATGAATTCTTCAAGGGCATCACCGCGGTCCGTGAAGCACTTCGCGGCACGCATGATGATCATGCAAACGCTGGTGCCGTGCGCGGAGTTGAAGACCGCTGATCATGACAACTTCCACCCGCATTCAACGCGTTGCACCGCCAGTTGTATTTGGTCTTGCATTCGTCGCGCTGTGGGAAGCTGCCGTGAAAGGTTTCGACTTAAAGCCGTACTTTCTTGCAGCGCCGTCAAAGATTGCCGAGCAATTTGTAAAGAATGCTTCACGAATCTTTGACGCCGCTTCGGTATCTGGCACCAACGCACTCGTTGGTCTCATCGTCGGCACAATCTTTGGTGTTGCGATGAGTTTCATTCTCAGCCGCTTCAAGTCGCTCAATGAGTTAGTAACACCATTGGCCATTGCACTGAATGCCATCCCCATCTTTGTTTTGGTTGCTGTTCTCAACAACATGTACTCGATCACCAGCGAAATACCGCGTCGCTTCATGGTGACGTTGGTGGTCTATTTCATCGTGCTGGTCAACGTGGCAAAGGGCCTCACCCAGGTTCGCTCCACCCATGTTGAAATCATGCGTTCCTACGCAGCAAGCGAAATCGAGATTTTACGAAAGGTGCGCGTACCCAACGCGGTCCCGTACCTATTTACAGCTCTGAAGATTGCCGCTCCGGCATCGGTCATTACTGCCTTCGTCTCCGAATATTTCGGTGGCTCGCAGAACGGACTGGGCAGCCGGATCACTAGCAATATCGCCAATTCCAAGAACGCGGCCGCCTGGGCTTACGTTCTCGGGGCGTGTTTGCTTGGGCTACTCTTCTACATCATCTCCATAGTGCTGGAGAACGTTGCCTCTCGGGGCGGCGTAGCCAATAACACCAATAACAACAACAAAAACAAGTAGAGAACCCAGGTTCTCGGGGGAGTACCAACAATGAGGAAGTCAAGCATCAAGCTCGCAATCGCGAGCATTGCTGCGTTGTCACTGTTCACCGCAGCATGCGGTGGCTCAGATGATGCCGCAACAGACACAACCGCAGCAGCAGCAACAGAGTGTGCCGAATTGACACCAGTCAAACTGCAATTGCAGTGGTTCACACAGGCTCAGTTCGCTGGCTACTACGCCGCTCAGGACCAGGGCTTCTACGAAGCAATGTGCCTCGACGTCACCATCTTGGAAGGTGCAGTAGACATTGCACCACACGTTGTTCTTGCGAACGGCGAATCCGACTTCGCAATCTCTTGGGTATCCAAGGCACTTGCTGGTCGTGAAGGTGGAGCAAACATCGTAGACATCGCACAAATCTTCCAGCGTTCAGGAACACTGCAAGTGTCGTTCAAAGATAAGAACATCACTTCAGCAGCAGACTTCGCAGGCAAGAACATCGGCAACTGGGGTTTCGGTAACGAATTCGAAATCTTTGCTGCACTCACCAAGGCCGGTCTCGACCCAGCCAAGGACGTAACACTTGTTCAGCAGCAGTTCGACATGGCGGGCTTGCTCTCCGGCGACATTGACGCTGCAGAAGCAATGACCTACAACGAGTACGCACAGGTTCTGGAAGCAATCAACCCAGACACCGGCGCGCTCTACACAGCAGATGACTTCAACGTCGTTTCATACGAAGATGAAGGTGTTGGTATGTTGCAGGACGCAATTTGGGCAGACGGCGCACGTCTCTCCGATCCTGCATACGTTGACACCGCAACGAAGTTCGTTGCAGCATCCATCCAAGGTTGGGCATTCTGCCGTGACAACACACAGGCATGCACCGATATCGTTGTAGCAAAGGGCTCGAAGCTCGGAGCTAGCCACCAGTTGTGGCAGATGAACGAAGTCAACAAGTTGATCTGGCCAGCACCAATGGGCGCAGGCATGATTGATGATGCAGCATGGGATCGCACCGTGACTCTTTCGCTCGAAGCGAAGAACCTCGAAGGCGGCACCGTATTGACTGCAGCACCTGATGCAGAGGCACGCAACAATGACATCGTCACCGCAGCGTTGGCACTTCTTGCCGACATGGGTGTCGACACCACTGGTAGCGCATTTGCACCAATCACTGTCACCCTCAATGAAGGTGGCAACTGATTTAAATCAGTTCAAGAAAAGGGCGGGTCGCTTCGGCGGCCCGCCCTTTTTGTATTTCCGACTGAGAGAAGTTCTAAGGGTGCAGGCCGCGCATGCGGTGTGCGTCGGCGATCGTCTTCACGCCCAGAACAGTTGCTGCCAAACGATTGGGCAACTTTGATTCCTGTGTGAAGGCATAGAACCGCTCGAAAGCAGCCCGCATCAAATCGATGACGCGAGCGTTGACTTCGTCTTCATCCCACGTAAGGTGCGCGAAGTTTTGGCACTGCTCAAGATACGAACAGGTGACACCACCGGCGTTTGCGTATACGTCGGGGATGACCACGATGCCTCTGTCGGCAAGTATCAAGTCAGCAGTGGGGGTGAGCGGGCCGTTTGCGCCTTCCACCACCAGTTTTGCCTTCAGGTTGTTTGCCTCGATCTCGCCAACTGCGTCTCCAAGAGCACACGGCATCAACACGTCGCAGTCCAAGCCAAATACGGCTGTTGAACCAGCAATGCCACGGGCAACCACATCGCCTACGCCCGTATCGACGACACTCTTCGCGCCGTCACGGTATGCCTGATCAATTGCCTTCAAGTTCAGGCCTTTGGCGTCGTAGATGGTGCCACCAACGTCGGACAATCCGACGATGAGTGCGCCACGTGCTGCTGCAAGGCGTGCAGCCCATGAACCCACCTGGCCGTAACCCTGAATAGCAATCCGTTTACCTTCGAGTGAAGTGCCCATTTTGCCAAGCATCAATGCTGCTGCCTCGACAACGCCTCGGCCAGTTGCCGACTCGCGACCAAGCGAGCCGCCCAATTCAATTGGCTTGCCCGTAACAACACCTGGTGTGGCGTGGCCAACACCAGTGGAGTACTGATCCATAATCCACGCCATGATCTGCGCATTGGTGCCAACGTCTGGCGCTGGCACGTCGCGGTCGGGCCCAAGGAAGGATGCGATCTCGGATACATATCGCCGTGTGATGCGCTCGATTTCACCAATCGAATACTGTTTCGGGTCGAAGCACACCCCGCCCTTCGCGCCACCCAATGGAAGGTTTGCAATGGCTGTCTTCAATGACATACCAATAGCAAGAGCAATAACTTCTTCGCGGTTCACTTCATGGTGATAACGAATACCGCCCTTTGCCGGCCCGCGCGTGGTGTTGTGGTGCACTCGCCAACCAGTGAGTTGGTCTCGGCTTCCATCATCGCGGCGAAATGGAATTGCCACTTCGATAATTCTTCGTGGAGCGACGATCGTTTCGATCAAGCCGTCTTCCAATTTCAGCCACTCGCCAGCCTCGCGAACACGGAGTTCGGCTGCTTCGAGCGCCGAATAGTTCTTATATGACGCCATTGTCATACATTCCCCTTTCAGCAACGTTGCTGCCTACAGGCTAGATCATTACCCACTGGTACATCAGCGCTTCGAGCTATGCAAGTGCAATTGCTATACCGCCTATTGCTACGACAAGGCTCAGAAATGCGGTGTTGATGACAACAAACTTAATTATGACCGAGTTCATGGTTTCGATTATTTCCAGTTTGAACTCACGCATTTCGTTTCGCAATTTGACATTATCTTGTCGCAATTCAGCGATCTCCTCCCGGACAGCGACGAATTCCTCCCGGATAGAGACCATCTCCTCCCGGATAGCGACGAATTCTTCCCGAACCGCAGCGAACTGTTTTTGAATGGAGACGAATTCCTGTCGAATAGAAATGAATTCACCCGAAACCCCATTGAAGTTAAGGTCGATGCTGTTGGCTAGGCGGACCAAGTCATTGCCTGTTGCTGGCTCGTTCGAGCGATCTTTCGTCATTTCCGTCACGATCCCTCCGATGCCCAAAAGATTGAGTGGCTTTTCAGTTACTGACATAGGTGTCCTTTGCGCTCGATTTCATAGTGAAATGTGTACGCGGGCCGAACAGTTCGGCAATAACTACAGAAAACTTCTTTTGCGTTGCAATGGCAGTATTACACAGGTCGTGCTTTGGCTGTCAAGCCCCAAACCGTGTTACAGGGTGTGCGTACCGTAATTGATGTACCAAGGAGGCGCAATGAAATCAGATGAAATTGAGGACGGCAGCCCATGCCCATATTGTGGCGTGCTTGCCATCTTCTTTGATGGGGCTGCAGACATTACTTGCCCAAACTGCGGGTCGGAACTGATCAACATTTCGATTGACGACAATGTTGATGGCAACGATCTTGATCTGCTCGACATGGATATTGACATGGACGATGGAGAAGCGTTCGAGTCATCCGACGAAGGCGACTTCTAGCGCGCACGAGTATTCTGGTAGTGGTACAACCACCAGTATGAGGAAAAGCCATGGCAAGCTCGGATAACTATTCGCCATTAGAGAAGCGCCTGCAGTTTGGCGCGCTTGTGGCCGCACTTGCTGCAATACCAGTTGTCTACATTCAGTCATCTAAGAATCATGATCTGTTGATCATCGCTGAAGTTGTTGGCGTCGCAATCTGGTTGTTCTTCTGTTTCGAAGTAGCAATACTCACATGGCTTGCCGAACACAAGCGACAATGGCTGCTAGGCCACAAGATTGAAGTAGTTATTGTTCTCGCATCGTCGCCGGTAACACTGTTTATTAACGAAGGTGACAACGTGCTTACGGCATCGCCACTATTGATTATACCTCGGCTGCTAAAAATCTCGAAGGTGGCCAAACTGGTGAAGATTGGCAAAGTAGCAAAGACCGGCAAAATCATTCGCAAATCATCTGCCATTTCAAACTGGTTTGAAGTGCTTGCGATGAATGCTGCCGTACTGCTCATCGTCGGTATTGCAGGCATGCTCGTGGGCAAGAAGGCGTATTCGCCCCGCGACGGCCTGGGCAACTGGGGATCACTTCTTGCCGAGTGGGTTGGGTTACCTGTGGCGCTAGGGCAGGTTTTGATCGTTGTTACCGCAGTACTGGCGACAACGGTTGTGGTGCGAAGGCAAAATCGGAGAGATGATCTACCTGCTGGCTAATTGGGCGTGACACCCACGAACTACCGTTAGTGCCAATGTCGATGCGGATTGAATACGTCGGTCGTCTGGACGACATCTGCGAACCTGCCGCCGCATTCCTTGCTTCCGGTGCCGACCTATTCGAGCGCCAGCACATCGTGGTACCAACAATGGGTGTCAAGGCCTGGCTTACCGCAAAGCTGGCTACTCGTTTGGGAGTAAGCCAACCGGGAGCCTTGGACGGAGTGGTTGCCAATGTCGACATTTCTTATCCCGGCACTCTGAATCGCCTGCTACATGCGTCGAAAGGTATTGACCCGTGGTCGGTAGAGAATCTCACATTTAGTGTGCTTCGGGCGTTGACGCAAACCGATGCTTACGACGTTCATATTGCGCGCGCAGGCGGGCCGTTACTTGCCGCACGGGCCATTGCTGATCGTTTTGATCGTTATCACGTGAGACGTCCTACAATGATTCGCAAATGGGAAGAAGGCATTCCTGTTCTCAGTCCAACAGCGAATGATGAAGTTCGATCTGGTGAGCGCGTAATCAACAGCCTCGCGCCATCAGATATTTGGCAGTTTCACTTGTGGTGCGAAGTAAGAAAAGTGATTGATGAACCCAGCCCACCGGCTCGTGATCTGGTTGCCACCGATCAGGTTCCTGCAAGCATTCTTGTTGCTGGTTTGCAGACATTGAATTTGCATCAGATTCAAGTAGTTCAACATCTTGCAGAAGTAAGTGATGTGCATGTGTTGTTGGTGCACCCATCTGCACCTCTACATCAACGCTGGTTATCTTCGGTGCCCGTTACCCAAGGTCTTGTTCCACTACGAAACGACATCGACCTACCCGACGATGTCGACCCACTGGTATTTGCGTGGCTAAGGGGCGCACACGATGCGCAACTGATGCTGGCATCGCAAGGTTTTGTTCCTACTTTTCAACCTTCACGCGCAGCGTCGGAACAAAACGATCTATTGCATCGGATGCAAGAAACCGTTACTACAGCACTGATTGCCAAGCCTGCGGATCACGAAACGAGCGACGTTTCTGTCTCAATTCATCGTTGTCACAATATTGCTCGCCAGGCCGAGGTATTGCACGATGCAATTCTTCATGCGTTTAACGATTTACCCGATTTGCAACCACACGAAGTGGTGGTGCTTTGCCCCGACATCGCGGTGGCTGCGCCACACTTGCAGGCCACCTTCGCTCGTTCCATTAATGGGGTGCAGTTGCCATTAGTGGTGGCCGACCGTGGAATTCGTGAAGTGAGCGCGGGTGCAGAGTTGCTTGCCGATTTGCTTCACCTGATTGGTTCTCGATGTTCGGTTGACGACATGATGACTGTTGCCAGTTCGCCCTTGGTGCTTGAACACCTCAGACTGAACTCGGAAACAGTTGAAGTGTGGGAGCGGTATATCGAGCGCACCAATATTCGTTGGGGGCTCGACGCTCAACAGCGAATACGTAATGGCTTACATGCCGGAGCCATCGAGGCACACAGCTGGAAGTTGGGCCTAGAACGAATGATTCTTGGGGCCGTACTTCCCGATGCCTCCGCAAAATCAGAATTAGGTGGGGTGGTGCCACTGGCCGATGTGGACTTGGCCGACGTCGACAACATCGCTGCGCTGATCTCGATCTTTAACACTGTGCTTGAACTTGATGGGGCATCAACGAGTAATCATTCGGTAGGCACTTGGTGCGACATGTTGGAAACCGCCCTTATCCAACTGTGCGGGGAAGACAGCGACGAACTTGCTATTCCATTCCAGCAAATTGATACGTTGCGTGCGGCTGCGAATGAGACACCAGTTCCGTTTAACGATGTAAAGGTGTTGGTCACCGACATCTTGTCATCGGCTGCGGGCCGTCAACCCTTGAGAACCGGGGCCATAACCGCTACTTCTATGGTGCCGCTGCGAGGTGTGCCGTATCGAGTGGTATGCGTTTTGGGCTTCGATGACACCGCGCTTAGCGGGTCGGAAGCCGAAGGCGACGACCTCGTCGAACGCCAGCGCCTATTGGGCGATAGCGACTCGAGGCTGGAGATTCGGCGAAGCTTTCTCGATGCGATGCTCTCGGCAAGCGATCGGTTCATTGTTTCGTGCACGGCAACCAGCATCAGAAACAACACGATGCTTCCACTGGCAACCCCGCTTGCCGAGTTCGTCGATTTTGCGATGCGTCACGGCGCCACAAAGGATTCGGAAACACATCTCTCGTCCATTGAGATAGCGCACCCGCGACACGCAATGAGCCCAACCAACTTTGCCTATGGGGCAATCGTCGCAAACTCTGCATGGAGTCACGACCCGGGCGCACTCAAGTCGGCGCTTGCAATTGGTGCACCAAGCAAACCGGTGTCGAGCGTGGGCGGTGTTGTTGCCGACTTGGACATCGTTGAACTTGGCCAAATAGAGCAATTAGTGATCGACCCGCTGCGACTGTTCGTGCGAGACACATTAGATATCAATACCTGGCGCGACAACGAAGTGGCAGTACCTGCCCAGTTTCCACTGACACTCACCAAGCAGCAACACCGTCAGTTGAGTGCAGAGGCGCTTGAAGAATTGCTTGATGAAAACGACATCACGCAATGGCAAGAAGCGTTGCATGAAAGCGGCATATTGCCCGTTGGCGAATTTGGAACTCTCGCAGCTAACGAGCTCGTGCAGCTGGCTACAGGAATGGTTAGCGAAGCAGCTGCGCAAGGTATCTCGCTTTCTGGCGGCGGATCTCACGACATCCGTATTTCTGCCGGCGCCAGGCTGGTTGTTGGTCGACTAGACAATGTCCATCTAGAGACAAACCGGATCGTGATGCGATCCACCGAAAGCGATTTCGACAGGGTGAAAAAGACTGCGGCTCTTCATCTGTTGGTTGCTGTTGCGGCAGGGTTGAGCGTCGAATCCATCGTGGTGGTTTCGCGCCATAACGCTTGGTCGCCAGGAAGTGTGACAAAGAAAGGCGAGCCAGCGCCCGTTGCAAGCATTCGAACAATCAGGCTTTCGCCCGCCATAGATCAAGAAGTGGCAATAGCCCGACTAAGCAAGCTGTGCGACTTGGTGGCAACAGCGTTACTCACCCCGTGCGGTTCCTTCGATAAGGCAGCAAGTGAGGCGCTTACAGATCGGTCAAAAGCCAAAGATTCGTTTAACTCATTCGTTCATGGTCGTAGTTACGGCTGGTCGCTAGAGCAGGTGGTGTACGGCATCAGTCCATCCTTTGAGGATGTGTTTGCAGCAGGTGCGCCCGAACTGATGTTCCGAGCACAGTTCGATCAGCAGTTATCGATTGCGTATTTGGGCAGCCCCAAGAAGGGTTACGAGGTTGCATGATGACAACTGACCTCAACCTGATTACCGATCCGCTTGTCAATGGGCTTGTCGTCGAGGCAAGTGCTGGCACAGGCAAGACATATTCGGTAGCTGCACTTGTTACTCGCGAGTTGGCCACGCGCGAGGATTTGCGCATTGGCGACATTCTCATCACCACTTTCACTCGTAATGCCGCAGCCGAATTGCGTGACCGAGTTCGTGCAAGGTTGGTGGATACTGCCAATCAACTGCGCACGGGAGAAGTTGATGCCAATGACTTGTTGGCACTTCACCTTGTGGCACAAACCGAACAAGTGCCAAGTTTCATCAAACGACTGGAACGTGCTGCAGTTGAGTTTGACCAGTCGACGATTTCAACCATTCACAGTGTGTGTACGAAAGTGCTCAAGACTGCTGGCATCGAGATTGTCTCCGATGGCGATGACGACATCACTAAACGAATCATTGCCGAAGCCGTAAACGACCAAGTGGTTGTGGAGGCTCTGGCTGGCCGCGTGTGGGATGAAGGGCCAATAGCCGAGTTGGTGGCGCAAATGCTTGGCGATCCATATGTCGAGCCGTGGTACGACGACTCTCTCGACAAACAGCTTTCGCAACAACTGGACGACCTGGTGGAAATGCTGCGCAACTGTGTGCAGCGTGTGCATGCGGCCATGAGTACTCACCCCAGCTACAACGATTTGCTTCGACGCGCACATGAAGTAGTGACAGACCCTTCGCAGGATTCACTGCTGCAAGAGCTTCGTTCGCGGTATTCGCTGGCGATTGTTGACGAAGCCCAAGACACCGACACCCTGCAGTGGAAGTTCTTCCGTGCACTATTTCCAGAAAGCGACCGCCGCGCGCTTGTAGCGGTTGGCGATCCGAAACAGGCAATTTATGGTTTCCGTGGCGCAGATGTGCGGGCTTACGTTCGCTTTTCGCAGCAGGCCACCAGGCGTACGCTCACGACGAATCATCGCTCCGACAAGCCAATCTTGGAAGCATTGAACACCACATTTGCAGACGCAAACTTTGGGCCAACTATTTCATATATTCAGGTATCGGCTAGCGAAAGGCACGAGACTTCGCAAATCGTTGGTTCGCCGCCAGTGGAGTTCATCAATGTCGGTGACATCACCAATCAGGGCCAGTTGGCAAGGCCTGCAGCGCAAAAAGTGCTCGAGTTGTTAACCACAGCAAAACTGAACCCGAGCAACCCCCGGGAAATCAGGCTTTCGGATATTTGTGTATTGGTACGTACCACTGCCGTTGGCAGAGATGTTGAACGACACCTAACCAGCATTGGCATTAAGGCCGTAAGCAATGGCACCGAAAGTGTGATGCGTAGCGCTGCTGCGGCAGATATTCAGGTGTTGCTCGAAGCAATGGTGCGTGTTTCAAGCATCGGCCGCATTCGACGCGTCGCAAGCACTGCGCTGTTTGGTTATTCACTGCGAAATGCTGGGCTGCTCACCGAAGAAGCAATGTTGCTTGTGCAGGATCGGGTGAGCGAACTGTCTAACATTCTGCAAAGCACCGGTATTGCTGCATGCGCCGCCGCAATCACATCGGATGACTCGTTGATGTCGAACCTTTCGCGCGGCACGCAAGGCGAGCGAAACATCACCGATTTCGCGCATGTGATGGAAGTGCTACACGAACAGGGCAACGGGCAGGGTTGTTCGCCCCAACAGGCCCTAGATGCATTCGTTCAGCTCCTCAACACCGACGAAAAGAGTGAGCTTGTAAGCCGCCGCGTTGAAAGCGATAGTGACGCAGTAAAAATCATGACCATTCACAGTGCAAAGGGCCTGGAGTTCCCTTGCGTTGTGGTGGCCGACTTGTGGAAGTCCCAAGAAGCCCGCGGCACTTCTCGGCCCGCCGTGTATTACAGGGGCGATAGACGCGTAATCGATGTTGGGTATGCGCTGGGCTGCACATCCGATTCGTCCACCGAGGCAGTGCAGGAAGCCGCAGACGAAGAAACAAGCAGGCTTATTTATGTGGCCGTCACACGGGCCAAGCATCATCTTTCGGTGTTAGTGCCAGACACCGACAACCTGCTCACCGCATTGATGGCGGTTAAGCCCACGATGCGGATTGGCACTGGATTGCCCAACCTCGCCCAGTTCAAACAGCCTGTAACAACCGTCTCCAACGATGAACCGCAGTTGGCTTCAATGCCCGAAGTTCGCCAGACATATCGACGCACTTCGTTCAGCGGCATTACAGCCGCCAGGGCAGCAACAACTGTCAACCACTTTGCACCGGTGGGGCAGGGCTTTGACGAGGCACCAACCCCGGAACGCATCGAGCGGGTAGAGATTGCTGCAATTCCTGCCGGCACTGCCGTCGGCAGCATCATTCACGAAATATTTGAAGCGATCGATACCGACAACCCACTTGAAGACGAGGTGCATGCGGCGGTGCAGAAACATGCAAATTCTGCGTTGTTGCGCAATCACCACAACGCATTAACCAAAATGATTGTGCAATCGATGTTGACGCCGTTTGGTGGCCCATTCGGCGATGTTTCCTACGCGTCAATAAACAAGAAGGATCGCCTTGCAGAAATGAATTTTGATATGGCGCTTGCGTCTCTTGGCAAGGGTGTCCTTGCCAGCGACATTGGCAAAGTGCTTGCATCAATGTTGGACAAAACCGACGCACTACGCCAGTACGCCGACGAACTGAGCCATCAGTCGTTCAACATTCCACTCGGCGGATTGCTCAATGGTTCGATCGATGCGCTGCTTCGCATCCCCGGCGGCTCTACAGCGGAACCACGCCTGATTATTTCCGACTACAAGAGCAATAAATTGCACACGAACGACATGGCAAACCCGATTGACGCGTATGCACCAAATCGTTTGGTGGACGCAATGGCGCATCACCATTACCCGCTGCAGGCATTGTTGTACGGAACAGCCGTGTATCGAATGCTGCGATGGCGTTTGCCTAGTGCGGATCACGACAAGTGCATTGCAGGGGTGGCCTATGGCTTCATTAGGGGAATGGTCGGCGTGGATACACCACAAGACGAACAAGGGCACCGCTACGGAGTATTTGCTTGGGCGCCTCCATCGGGCTTGTGGCAGCGATTGAGCGACTTGTTCGCGGGAGACAGGCCATGAGCAAACTCCTTCAACTTGGCGTCTACCTCGACAACGAAGTGATTTCTGAAGGCGACATTGCAGCAGCTTCCGTGTTGGTTGATATCGCGAGACGAACGGGGCTAACCGAGCCCAGCGATCTGGCATGGGTGGCAATGTGTCTTGCGCTTCGCACATCTCGAGATGGACACACCTGTGTTGACTTCAACCGAATTCAGGAGTGGGGCGCTTCGCTCACAGTTGACGATCATCAATATTTCCCAGCTTCATCCGCCCCTTGGCTTGATGCATTAGCAAGCGTTCCATTGCTTGTTGGAGCGGCCAGCGAGAGAAAAGCATTCATTCTCGATGGACAACGCCTGTATCTCGGCCGCTCGTTTTCACAAGAGCAGTCAATTGCAGCTGTGCTCACGCGCAATTCGGCAAGCAACGTAAATGTGTTGCTCGGTGGCCCAGGCACTGGAAAAACCACGGAAGTTGCACGTCGTCTTATCGAGCGCTTCGAGCAGGGTGGTGTGATGCCTCGCCTTGCACTGGCTGCGCCAACAGGCAAAGCCGCCACTCGGATGACCGAAGTGCTGCACGCCCGTTGCAAAGACCAGAATGCTTCGCCAGAAGTAGTTGCGGCAGTAACAGCGGTTGCAGCACGAACCATTCATTCGCTTCTTGGTTATGCACCAAACCGCACGCCAAGGTTTACCTTCGGTGCACACAACCCATTGCCTTACGACTTGGTTGTTATCGACGAGGCTTCAATGCTTTCTAGCTCTGACATGTTTCAGCTGCTCGAGGCGCTTGCGCCAACAACCGAGTTGCTACTTGTGGGCGACCCGGATCAACTTGCAAGCGTGGAGTCCGGCTCTGTGTTGGCCGACATTGCGGCAAGCGCCAACAACCCACAATCGTTGCTTGCGTCGCGCATCAAGGTTCTTCAAACGCAGCATCGATTTGCCGCCGACTCGAGCATTGCCACGCTTGCCACCGCAGTCCGTGAAGGCAACGCGTCGTCGGCGTTCAAGATATTGGATACGAACAACGTCGATCTGAATTGGGTTGATCCAAAGAATACGGATCAACTGCAGATGCTTATCGACGAGGTGTATCAGCACGCGCTTGGGCTGTGTGAGAGCGCAGTAAATGTTGATGCTGCAGAAGTGTTAGAAAAACAGCGAATGCTGCAAGTTTTGTGCGCCCACCGTGGTGGCGAAATGGGTGTGTTCGGCTGGAACGACCGCATCAATGGGCTGTTGGGCTCGAAGGCAGCAACTACGTGGTACGCCGGCAGGCCTGTAATGGTTAGTCGAAACAACCCTGCGCTCAACCTTTCCAATGGCGACGTTGGGGTGGTCTTGGGCGCAAAATCAGGCGATCGTGTACACGCAGTATTCGGGCAGTCTGGGCAATACAACACCATTCCTACATCACGTCTTGAAGACGTCTCCACCGTGCACGCACTTACCATTCATAAGAGTCAGGGTTCGGAGTATGTGCACGCAGTGGTAGTACTACCCGAAAATAACAGCCGAATTCTTACAAGAGAATTGTTGTACACCGGTGTCACTCGGGCAATCGGGAAACTCACAATTGTCGGAACTCGCTCCACAATTCAGTCGGCTATCGAACGACCAATTCGACGCGCGTCAGGCCTCGCCACTCGTTTGTAAGCCAACAGCTTTATAGCGCGAAGGCGCAACCATGAATGCCTTCACGTGAAGAACATCAAGCGTCTTTAGCTGGCGAGCAGTAAGCGTCGATAGACGAACATCGGTCATGTCGCGAAGTTGCACCTCGATGGGCACACCACGCGTCATGCCGGTGAGGTCGATTGCCTCGCTGTCGGACAAGGCAAGCTTCATCGAGACGACATCGTGCTTGCGCACCATCAAGTTTTCGGCCAGCACAACGCTGTCGTGCACCACCCAGCCAGCCGGAACACGAACCAACCAACGACACGAGAGACGATGTAGTTGCGGAGCGAGTTTCCAGAGCAGCAGCAAGCCAAAGATTGAACCCGGAATGCCAAGGATGAAATTGCTTTGTGCCAACAAAACTGGTGGGGAGCAAACGAAGAGGACCAACAAGCCCCATGCAAGCAATGTCGGCAATACAAGCGGTGCAGGAATCTTCAGCAAGTAACGACGCTCGTCGCCATACGCCCCTGCCTGCACGTGGAGCAACCCATAGTCGGCAGTGAAGATGAGCATTACTGCAATGACGCAGCTCACCGCGCTAGCTACTTGCAATGCTTCCCAAGACGCATCAGGCAAACCAGCCAATAGCCATTCAGTCACCACCGGGGTGATACTGCGCACCACCGTGAGAGAAATGGGGTGATGCAACCAGGTTGCCAGCGCCACTAGGCCCCACAGCACCCAAAGAAGAACGCTTTGCGTTGCCCCATCAGAGGTGAGTGAATTGGGCAACAATGCAGCGATTATCCACAACACCCGAACTGGCCAGGAAAGGCGAGTGAGCAGTGTTGAAATCACCTCACGAGCCTAGGGCAGTACAGCCCGCAAGTAATGTTGAGAACATGGCGGCGAGCACAAAACCCTCAAAAAGCGATGTGGCCCGCGCCGCGCATTTACGCGACATCATCAACAAACACAACGAGCAGTACTTCACTCACGACGCACCCGAGGTAAGTGATGCCGAGTACGACGAACTGAAGCGCGAACTCATTGCGTTGGAAGCCAAGTACCCCAGCCTGATCACGCTGGATTCGCCAACAGCCCAAGTTGGCGCACCGGCACTCACCACCTTCGCGCCAGTTACGCATCGCGCACCGATGACCAGCCTGGATAACGCAATGGATATCCACGAGTTGCAGGCCTGGGGCGAGAGGGCGGCAAAAGGGTTGGACAATGCGCAACCCATGCGCCTGATTTGTGAACTGAAAATTGATGGCTTGGCCATGAGTATTCGATACGAGAATGGCGTGCTCGTGCAGGCCGCCACGCGAGGTGATGGAAAAGTTGGCGAAGACGTCACCGAAAACATCAAGACCATTTCGGTAATTCCGAAGCAGCTCACTGCGCCAAAGGGAACCAAGATCCCCGAGGTTCTTGAAGTGAGGGGCGAGGTGTATATGCCGATCAAAGCCTTTCAACAATTCAAAGCCGATAAAGAACGCGAGAACGAACAACGCATCGCGCAAGGCAAAAAGCCTGAAGCAGTTCCTGCAAACCCAAGAAATGCTGGTGCGGGAAGTTTGCGACAGAAAGACCCGTCCATCACCAAGTCTCGAAACCTTGCATTCTTTGCTTACCAACTTGGTGAGACCCAAGGCGTTCCCGCGCTCAACAGCCATCACGAAACACTCGACTATTTGAAACAACTAGGGTTTCCCATAAACACCGAGCACAAACTTGTGGACACGTTGCAACAGGCTGAGGCATTTTGTGCGAGCGCCGAAGCCAACCGACACAACTTGGACTACGAAATAGACGGGGCAGTAGTAAAACTGGACGACTTGGGCCAACGCGAGAAGCTTGGTTTCACATCACGTGCGCCACGCTGGGCCATTGCCTTCAAGTTCGCACCCGAAGAGCGCAACACCATTCTTGACGACATTCAGGTTTCTATTGGCCGCACTGGCCGAGCCACGCCGTTTGCTGTGTTGCAACCAGTTGTTGTGGCCGGCTCCACAGTTGGCATGGCCACGCTGCACAATCGCGAGCAAGTGCAACTGAAAGATGTGCGCCCAGGCGACACCGTGGTGGTGCGCAAAGCCGGCGATGTAATCCCTGAAGTTGTTGGCCCCGTTCTAGAGAAACGGCCAAAGAATTCCAAGCCGTGGAAGTTTCCCGAAACGTGCCCGTGCGACTTGAAGTCGGTATTGGTTCAGGTGGAGGGCGAATCTGACACACGTTGTGTCGAGCCTTCGTGCCCGTTTCAGCGCGATCAACGCATCATCCACTTTGCATCGCGTGGTGGCATGGACATTGAAGGTCTTGGTGAGAAAACAGTGTTCGCGCTCTCCGATTTGCAACTGATTTCGGATGTCGGTGACTTGTACAGCCTGACGCAAGAACAGCTGCTGCAAATAGAGGGATTCGGCGAATTGAGCGCAACCAATTTGCTGCAAGCACTTGAAAAATCGAAATCGAAGCCACTACCCAAACTGCTCACTGCACTTGGCATCAAACACCTGGGCCCTGCAGCGTCCGAATCGTTGGCCAAAACATTTGGGACACTCGACAACATCGTCACTGCAACCGAAGAGCAACTGAGCACCATCGACGGTGTGGGCCCTTCTATTGCACAATCAATTATCAATTGGTGCAACCAGAAACCGAATAAGGCCATCATTGCCAAACTGAAAAAGGCAGGCGTAGATTTTGGAAACGTGCAAGTGTCGACGCTGCCGCAGACACTTGTTGGCAAAGCAGTGGTCGTAACCGGAAGTGTCGAAGGCTTTACTCGCGAAGAGGCCGAAGCAGCCATTAAAGATCGTGGTGGTAAATCACCAGGTTCGGTCAGTGCCAAAACCTACTGCGTTGTTGTGGGTGAAGACCCTGGCGCTTCAAAAGTGACGAAGGCAGCCGAGTTGAAGATCCCTGTAATTGGTGCAGGCAAGTTTCAACACCTGTTGGACACAGGCAGCATCTAGCTACATCTCGATAAGTACGGCGTGAATCCAGTGCGTTGGTTCTAGGTTTTCAGAGAGCCACGCCACGTAGTCGCTTGGCAAATCCTTTATCTTGATGCCTTTGTGCTTGCCGAATGGCATCACGCTTTCTGGCGAGGATTCGGATGCGATCGTGACAAGTTCGTCCAGCGACTTCTCGTGCGTGTCGGCAATGCCCTTCAGTAACTGGAAGCAAGCACCGGCGTCGTCTAGCGCGCGGTGAGTTGGTTCGATCGTGACGTTGAACATGCTGGCCATGGTCTGCAGTTTGTGATTTTCGGCCGTGGGGTACAGCGCCTGTGAAAGCCGCATGGTGCACAACGCCGTTGCCTTTTTGCAGAACGGTTTGAACATCGGTAAGTCAAACGCCGCATTATGTGCGACAACAAGAACATGTTCGTCTGCAAACTTGCCAGCGTGATCGGTTTGGAGAAACTGTTCGAGTGTTGGCTTGCCTTCCAGCATTTCCTTGGAAATGCCGTGCACCTTTTGTGCGCCTGGCTCGATGGGGATCTCGGGGTCGATGAGCGAGGTGACCGATTGCAACTCGTTATATAAGGAGTCGAACTCGACCCAGGCGATCTCGACGGGGCGATACCCGGGTTGCAAGCCCGTGGTCTCAAAGTCAAGAACAATCATGCGATCGAATTTCATGTGAATACGGTTCCCTTCGGCTGCAGCAACTCTAGGCGGTGACAAGGGTGCTGGGGCTGAGAAAGTAAGGCGAGCGCAGTTTTGCGTCGGTGTGTGGCTCGATTAGGCCTGTGGCAGTAACGCGTTCGCCGGCCAAATTGCGTGCAGCCTCCAATACCGAATTGGCAGTGTCGCTGTTGTCGAGACGCAAGTACATCACGATGACCCCTTCATCCACGGTGATGTGCATTTCTGCGCGGCGGGAGTCTTCGATGAAATCGGAGAGGACTCCGGTGACAGACCATGTTGCATTGCTCATTGTATTTCTCCTTTGTTAGACCACATTGGTGGTGAGGTTCCTTCTTTTTCGAATATTTCGGGCTGGTGATACAAGATGTTGTTGATTTCGTATTTCGTGGTTTTCAGTGAGCGGGCCAATTCACGTGATGATTGAGGCGAGCGCAAACGTAGCTCGAGTTGGATCTGCAGTAGGCGGTCGATGGGGTCGTGCTCGCCACGCACCATGGCGGTCTCGCCTTCCTCGCTATCTTCAGAGTCGGATTGCAGCCCGAACAATTCACAAACATCGTCGTGCCACACAAATAATAGGAAGGAAAGAAATTTGGTGGTGACTGAACCAAAGAACGGAATTGAAGAGCGTAGGAAAACAATGTGCTGGCCTGATTCCAAGACGATTGGATCATCGGTATCGGGATCTATTGCGGTGTAGGCGACTGTTGAAAGATGGCTACGGTTCCATTCGTTGGCAAATTTGAGTGGGTCTTCATCAAGTGTGATTGCAGAATGCATCGTCATTGAGCGGTAGAAGGGTGACTCGCTTTCGAGGTCGATAGACCAATACAGATCGTCTAGGACAACTGATATGGATACTTCTTGATCGTCATCAATTTCTATTTCTGCAGGTAGGCCTAATTCGCGCACGATTTCGGCTAGTTCTTCTGCGGTGAATGCTTCCATGGTTCTAGTCCTCTCGGTTCTTTTTGATCTTGACCATTTCGATGTGTTTGGTGCTGTGAGCCTGCTTATTGGAGCACAGTGGTGCAACGCACACTTGAACATGAAGTGTGATGCGTTGCTCACACAATGGGCATTTCCAGATGTCGTTTCGTTTCGGTAGTCGTTCTTCTGTCATGGTGCTCCCTGTGATTGTGGCTAACAGGGGGAGCACTATAAGGGTTGCTGCTACACAGTTTGCAACTTGACCAATTTTTGGTACCAACAAACTGCAGCAACTTCACGTGCACAAGTACACGGCATGGGTGTTACATAGATGACGAAAAAGGATCCACCGAAAGGCCTGCTTCTTCATACAGGGCATGCAGTCGAGCGGCATGAGTGACCGAAACATATCGGCGCAGAAAACGCACAACCTGAGTACGAAATTCGGTGCCATGATTTTTATTTGCGCACACCAGGTGCGCCATCTCGTGAAGCAGGAGAAGTTGGTTTGGTTTCTTGCTGCGCACAGCAATGCACCAATCGGCGCTTATTGCCAAACCCTGCAGGTTGCGTGAAAGCCGTTCTTGAGTGAGGAGGGGCGGGTCGACGTCTTCGTTTTCGGCAATGACCTGAAGCCATTCGGACGCTTCGAGGATGGTGAGCGCTCGTGTTGGCATTTCCAGTTGGAGCGTGTCTTCCGCTGTATTGCTGCGGTCGGTTTCGTTAGTTTGCATGCCCGCCCGAACCGATTTGTCGTTGTGATGACACGCCGTTTCGGCCACCAGAGAACTGTGAACCGGCGCGTTGGCCTGCGCCGAAGGCATCTTTGTCGCTGCGGTAACGCGATGCACCGGAGCGCAAGTGCGGCGTAGAGGAAACCATCACTCGGCGGGCACGCTCGGCGCGCTCGACCAAGACCAAACCAATGCCGGGGCTTTCTTTGACGATGGTTTGGTATTCCTTCGACAACTTTTTGCCAATGGCCTCGCAGTATCCACGCCACCACGATGTTCGAAAGCGGCGGTCGCCCGAAGGTAATGATCGTGCAGCCAACAGATCTGCTGCGGTGTAGAGGGCCTCGAGGGTGAACAAGTCATTTGCTGTTCCGTAAGCGACCATGATTACTTGCGTTGGATTTGGCTCCATCATGTCGCGATAGGCGTGGCACGAAACCGCATTGGCAATATTCCACAGCAGTGTTCCTCGCCTCACTCGATACGGGCCTTTGATCGTGAACGTCTTCGACACGATGTCTTCGACTGCGTGCGAAGTGGTGGCCACCAGGTTTTCGTCTAAGTCATACTTGGCCATCATCCGGTAGGCAAGCGCTAATGCCGTTTCTGCCTCGGCCTGTGGGGTGTTGGGGTGGTTGGCCTTTTCCAGAATGGCGCGCACCTTGGCATGGAGGTTGTCGCGGGAACTCATGAAACAAAAGTACTTGGCGGCGAGGCCGGGCTCTTTGGACTTACTCCTATATATAGGTATTCTTTTCGGAAGGGGGTGGTTGTGGGGGCACAAATACCAGGAGTCATTGGTGACGTTGACGTTGCATGGCTGAAGAGTGAATTGGGTTGGAATGTCGACTCGATGGAGGTGCAGCAGATTGGTGCGGGCATCGGTGTATCGAGCGCTTTATATAGATGTGTACTGAAGGGGCCAAATTGCCCATCTTCGGTAGTGGTGAAGTTGCCGGCGCTCGATGAGGCGGCTGTGTTCACGAGCACCATGCTGCGCATGTATATCCGAGAAGCAAACTTCTTTGGCTCCCTGTGCAACGAAATGCCAGTGGAAGTTCCCGTTGCATACCTTGCAAAAGTTGACGAGGAAACAAGTCGATTTATTGTCGTGATGGAAGACCTGGGCGGCTTGCGGGTTGTTGATCAAAACGTCGGCATTTCAATTGAGGATGCACGCGCCGTCATTGATGCTGCAGCAACACTTCATGCGAAATGGTGGGACCGCGGCGACGAGATGGCCCAAAACGGAACAACGATCAGTTTGGGAGACCCCATCTACCCAGCGGTGCTGCCGTTCGTATTTGGAGAAGGCTGGGAGAAGTTAACAAAAGAGATGCAATTACCTGCGGGCATTTTGGAAATTGGCCCACGGTTTAGCGAACGGCTTCCGTCGTTGCTGCAATCGCTTGTTGCTGGGCCAAACACGTTGTGCCACGGCGACTTTCGCGCAGACAACATTCTGTTTAATAGCGACAACGAACCAGTGCTCATCGACTTTCAGCTATTGGGTAGTGGAACGGGCGCATATGACGTTGCCTATTTCATTACGCAAAGCCTGACCAAAGAAGATGCGTCAAAATATGAGCGCGAACTATTCGATCGCTGGATTGCCGGCCTGCAGGGCGAAGGCCTTGTAGTGGATGCAGAGGATTTGTGGTTGCAATACCGGCGATGTGCGCTGTTCTGTTTGGCCTATCCCGTCATTGCGTCACGCGGGATGGACTTGAACAACGACCGCGAGCGAACGCTGATTGAAATGATGAATGAGCGGTTTGACCGCGCAGTTCGCGAACTTAATCTCGCCGAGTTGATGTAAGTCACGACACCGTCATCTAGATTCGTCACGTGGAAATTGTGTTGGTGCGGCATGCGCTGCCGCTAAGAGTGGAGCTAGAAAGTGGCATTGCCGACCCCGAGCTGGGAGCAGAGGGCCACGAGCAGGCAGCCAAGATGGCTGCCTATCTGGGCACCGAAGATATCGAAGCAATATTTGTAAGCCCTCTTCGCCGCGCTATTGAAACAGCGCGCCCGCTGGAGCAACGCCTAGGCATTACTGCCGAAGTCGTTGAGGGCGTAGCCGAGTTTGATCGCAACTCCCGCGAATACGTACCAATGGAAGAATTGCGCGCAGCCAACGACCCACGTTGGGAAAAATTGATGCGCGGCGAGTGGGATGGCGCAGATGGAAACCCAAACGAATTTAAAACTCGGGTGGTGCAATCGATAGAAGACATCATCGTTGGAAACCCGGGCGGGCGAGTAGTCGTAGTGTGTCATGGTGGCGTCATTAACCAATACTTGGCTCATGTATTACAGATTGAAACGCAGGTTGGATTTTTCTACCCGCAATACACATCCATCCATCGGGTGGCTGCTTCGCGTAGTGGCAAACGCTCAATCGTGTCGATCAACGAGGCCGCGCACTTGCGATAAAGATTTTTCAGGTTAGGGTTAGAGCCATGAAACGCCGCTCATTAATGGTTCTTGTCGCCCTCGTTTTCTCTGCCGTACCTGTTGTTGTAGGGCAAAGCCCCGTTGCTGCAGCGGGAACGTGCATGGAGGATGGTACTAATTGCGAGGTTGGCGATGTTGGGCCAGGCGGCGGCATTGTGTATTACGACGCCGGATCTCCGCAGTGGTGGGGGCGTTTCCTTGAAGCTAAAAAAACGTCTACGCCCGCAGGAGGTATTTGGGGCATAGCCGGCTCGATAGGTGGGGGAAGCTCCGTAGCGACGAAACAGTTGGGAATGGGCCGGAGCAATTCGGTCTTGATGGGCGTGGACTGGAGTGGAGTTGTTTATAGGTTAAGGAGTTCTGCATTTTCTAACGGATTCCATCTTCCGTCGAAAGACGAACTTGATGCGCTCTACAACTATTGGAAAATCTCTGGCGATAAAAATCTAAATTACTCTGCAGCACCGATGTGGAGCTCGACGGAAGCCAGCCCCACCTTCGCGTGGTATCAGTTGTTCCAAGACGGAACACAATTCACCGATGCCAATGGAATCATCAAAGGACTAAAACAGAATAAAGCTTTCTTGAAAAGCCCGAAACATACGGGGTCGAACTTTGAGCCAACTCCATTCGAAGTAATTGGGGTTCGTGCGTTTGGACCGAAATCTGGACAACCAGCTCCGCCAACGAATGATGTTTGGCAGACAACGTTAAATGCTAAGTGCAGTAACGGCGGAGCAACAGCAGTTTGCAACATTGGCGACATCGGCCCAGGTGGTGGCATTGTATTTTACGATGCCGGCAAGGACGAATATTGGGGTCGCTATTTAGAGATAGCTCAAAAATACTGTGAGGGTGTGCGCTACCCGTGGCGCCCTGCTGGAAACAAAAAGACGATTTACAAAGATGCTGAGGGGAAAACTGCAGAAACATGGCGGATTCTCGCAAAAGGCATTGGGATGGGCAGGTTTAACACGCGTGCAATTACAAACAGTTTGGGCGCAGGAGATTACGCGGCAAAGTACGCAGAGGATTTGGTATGCAATGGTCAAGACGATTGGTTCTTGCCATCGAAAGACGAATTAGATATTGCTTACAACCGGTTGGCTCAAAATCGTGTTGGATCACAAGACACACCTATTGGTGGTTTCAACAAGGGGTATTACTGGACATCAACCGACTACAACGACAAGACCGCGTGGTCGCAATACTTCATGGACGGCCAACAGTTTGATCGTGTTCAAACCATGGATGGCAATAGAACTCCTCCTACCCCATTTAGGGTGCGTCCAATTCGCGCGTTTGGCTCTTTCAAGGACGTTGTTGCAACTTGCGCGCAAGGCGGAGTTTGCAAGTTGGGCGATGTTGGCCCTGGTGGCGGCACGGTTGTCTATGCAGGCCCAAGGATGGTGGCGTCAGATGGTTCTACATTTATGTACATGGAGTATTCGGCAAAAATGACGAAAAAAGCCTGGGTATGCGCCAAATATTCAGATAAACCAACGAGTGTGAGTGGCGTGCTCATTGGCAATGGTCAAGCGAATACAAAAAAACTGCGAGCGCTGTGTCCTGGCTATTATGACGATGTTCTCAATGCGGGCGGCGGCAGAACTGACTGGTTCATTCCGTCAATGAATGAACTGGTCCTCATGTTGACTCACAACACGTATATGTTGTGGGATAAATTTGGCTTGAACGTCTTGTGGACTTCTACGGAAAGAGATTCGACTCACGCGCGATATCGAATGCCTAGTTATCCAGGGCAATTGGCATCACTTAAAAAAAGTGAAGAAGCACTTTTCGTGCCGGTTCGCTTTTTCGGATGATTATTTAATCGCAAAAGCAGGATTGATTTCACCTTGAACATCGTTGACGGATTGCGTTACACCACTAATCACGAGTGGGTGCTGGTGGACGGCGAGTCGGCGCGCATTGGTATCACCGATCATGCACAGGATGCATTGGGAACCATTGTGTATGTGGGGCTTCCAGAGGTTGGTGCAACCGTTGTTGGTGGAGCGTTGATGGCCGAGGTGGAGAGCAGCAAAACCATGAGCGACATTTACTCGCCGATTAGTGGCTCAGTTGTTCTTGTGAATGAGGCACTCGTGGCTTCTCCGGGCTTGCTGAACACCGACCCGTTCGGTGCAGGTTGGTTGGTGGAGGTGCAGATGTCGTATGACGAGACCCTCGAGGGTTTGTTGACCGCCGACGAATATCGGTCGCTTACCGCTTAGTCGGTGTAAAACTTCCAGCTGTAGGTGCGCGACTTTTGTTCGCCGTTGATGATCAGCCAGTACTTCACCTTGCCAGTGTGCTCGCCTTGAGTGAATGCGGCAATTGGTGCACCTTCTTGAGGCAGGTAACTGATGGTGAAGTTGCCCGGGTCGAAAATTGCTGTAGGGGGCAAGTCGATTTGCGCGCCAGGCTTTGGTTGCATTCCGTTTGACGTGAGTTCGTCGAGACGTGTTGTTGGAAGTTCGATGTCGTCGATGTACAACGTTGCTTGGTAGCCCTCAATAAAATCGACGATGACTTGTGACTGACGAAGCACGCGTTCGTTGTTGCCCGGTGAAATATTCTCGATTGCGTCTGGCAGACCAGAAGCATCTCGTCCTGTGAGGCCGGTATTCAAACCAATCACCATCATCACTAAACCGAGGGCTATCCCTGTGCTGGCGAGCAGAAGCTTTAGGTCAAACTTTTTCACGGCTCTATTCTCGCCGATTATGGTGCCGCAGCCCTGTTCAGAAAGGGGTGAAAGCGACTAAGTTTGAGGGCTCATGGTAAGCCAACATCCCTTGGTAGGCGCAGTACTTGCGCGCCGTTATCGCATCGACGCCCCGCTGGGAAGCGGTTCGGGGACGTCGGCTGTGTTCGATGCCACCGATGTGCGAAGCCAGAAAAAGGTGGTTGTTCGTGCAGCCACGGCTGAGTCGTTGGTGGACTTGAGCGCTGGCGTGGTGTCGGCAAGCGACGCCGTCGAGGTGTTTAAGCGCCAAACGCAATTGCTGTCTTCGATTAGTCACCCGTCACTTGCATCGGTGGAGGACTGGGGCACCGAAACCGTTGGTACCACGTTGTACACCTACACCGTTTTGGAGACGTACTCGGGTGGCACGTTGCGCCAGATACTTGATCGTGGGCGAAGGCTGACTGCTTCGCAAGCTTTGGTAGTTGGCCTGGATGTTTGTCGTGCGCTGCACTTCATTCATTCCAAAGGTTGGGTGCACGGCGACGTGAGGCCAGCCAACATATTCCTAGGAGAAGACAACCGAGTACGGCTTGCGGGGCTTGGAATCAAGCGCGTGATGGACGCGGAACAAATGAGCAATGAGCAGGCAAGTTATGCCGCACCAGAAATTGCAAGTGGTGAACAACCAACAGAGCAAAGCGATGTGTATTCGCTGGCGCTTACGTTGCTCGAGACAATTACCGGAGTTGTTCCGTTCTTGGGAGACACCGCAGGAATAACGCTTGCAGCGCGAGTTGGAAAACTGCTTCCCGTGTCTGCCGACTTGGGGCCGATTGCTGCACCGCTCGAGCGCGCAGGTCGCCCTGAGGCCACCGAGCGATTTACTGCGCTTGAGTTTGGCCGAGCACTTGCCGCAATTGCCGAGAAGGTGCCGTTGCCAGAGCCAATCGAAACGTTGGCGCCGCTCAGTTTCGAAGCCGTGATCGAACAGAAGGTTGCCGAGAAAACTGGTGAGATCACGAGGCCGAGCCTTGTTGGAATACCCGATGATGACAGCGCTGGGCCTGCGACAGGTGGATCAGGCCGGCTTGTAATCAGCGAAACCGATTTAGAGAAGCCGTTGGTTGTGGCTTCACCAAGTGAAGTGCGACGACACAAGCGCTTGTGGGCCATTGGCGCAGTGATTGCGGTGTTGATTGCGGGCGGAATTGGTTTCCGAGTATTGGTGAAGCAGTCGCACACCATTCCTGCTGTGGTCGGGATCAGTGAGGGCGAAGCCCGCAATTTGTTGTCGCCATTTAATTGGGACGTAGTAGTTGCATCCGAACACTCCGACGAAGTTGCTGCCGGCTCGGTCATCCGAACAGAACCCGCAGATGGCACCAGTTTGAAAGAGGGCGAAGTATTGCTCGTTGTTGTTTCGAAGGGTGCAACGCTTGCACGCATGCCAGACATTGCTGGAAAAGCAGTGCAAGAGGCATTGGATGAATTGACAGCGCTTGGCTTGGTGCCAACAGTGAAAGAAACCGAGAACGAAGACATACCTGCAGGTGCAACAATTTCTTGGATTATTCCGGAGCAACCGGGCTTGTCTCCTGGAGATGAGGTGCTGAAGGGCACCGCAATAGACGTGTTGGTTTCGGTTGGCCCTGCGTTGCGCGAAGTGCCTTCGTTGCTTGGGCTAACGCTGGAACAGGCGCAGGCGGCATTGGTTGATCTGAAACTGGTGCTTACCGAAACACCGCCATCAAAGAGCAATGCTGCAGCCGAAGGAACCATTGGCGCGCAGGCGCCACCACCAGGCACCAAGGTTCCGCGCGACAGCGGCATTGCATATTCCATTTCGCTTGGCCCCGACTTAGTGGCACTTCCGAACATTATTGGCAACAACTTTTCAATCGTTGAACCGCGACTTGTCGAGTCTGGTTTCCTTGTAGGAAAAGTCACAGGCCGTCAACAAAACCGATTGAAGAAAGCGCTCGTTGGTGGGCAAGAAGTAAGCAACGGAGACGAGGTTGCTCGTGGCGCCACCGTCGATTTAGTTTTCCCTTAGGACACGCAATACGAAGTACCTCCGCAAGTAAGTTTGTAGGGTGAAAAACGACGAGCATCTCCCGCCGTCGCAGTTAGACGAAACCGGGGTCATCGACTCGGGTGGCGTTGACGAAATCTCGGTTATCCCGTGGGGCAGCCTCTTAAAGCGTCGGGTTACGTCGCGCGTGTCGATGACGCATCGCAAGGCAACGCTTGGCGTGTTGCTTGCCAGCGTGTTTACCGTCAGCTTTACCATCACGCTGTTGGTCGTCTCGCTGAAGACGGTTGCCGACGACTTGGGCAGCACCGTCTCGGTGATGAGCTGGACGATCACAGCGCCGCTGCTGGCATTTGGTGTTGTTGGGCCAGCATTTGGTAAAGCGGGCGACTTGTGGGGGCACAAGCGAATGTTTACCTACGGATTGTTTTTTGCGGGTGTGTTTGCGTTGCTGAGTGCGTTTGCGTGGAATGCACCTTCGCTGATCGTGTTGCGCACGTTGTCGGCCGCAGCTGGTTCGGCCACAGGCCCGTCGGCGATGGCGTACATCAACAGAATGTTCCGTGCAGATGAGCGCGTTCGGCCGCTTGGATATTGGAGCTTCGTTACTGCTGGCGCGCCCGTCATCGGCGTAGTTGCAGGTACGCCACTTGTAGAAATCTTTGGTTGGCGTGTGATCTTCCTCGTGCAAGCGCCGCTTTGCGTCATTGGCGCGTTTGTCTCGATGCGGTTATTGCCAGATACCGACAGGCAAGACAATGTTCGTTTTGATGTGCTTGGTTCGGCAACGCTCGGCGCGGGTTCTGTACTTTTGTTGCTCACCATTAACCGCGGCAACTCGTGGGGTTGGACAAGCCCCGCAACACTCGTGGCTGGTGCTTCGGGCATTGCCGCATTGCTGTGGTTTTACCAAGTAGAGAAGCGGGCGAGTGCGCCACTGATCCCTGTGAAGTGGCTGTGCACGCGCAACGTGGCATTCCCGG
This sequence comes from Ilumatobacteraceae bacterium, assembly GCA_036746695.1. Classification (GTDB taxonomy): domain Bacteria; phylum Actinomycetota; class Acidimicrobiia; order Acidimicrobiales; family Ilumatobacteraceae; genus UBA3006. Next base: position 1,477,206 of record DAIODP010000001.1, read on the forward strand.
TCGTTACTCAGGGCCTGATGAACATGGCCTATATGGGCAGCTTCCTGCTGCTTCCACAGATGCTCGAGAATGGTTTGGGCTACACGCCTGGCCACATCGGTTGGCTTGTTATTTCTCGTCCGCTGGTATTTAGTTTGATTGCGCCAGCAGCGGGTTTCATAGTTGGCCGAATGGGCGAACGCAATACGGGTATGACTGGTGCGTTCGCAATTTTGCTGGCGATGATTTTGATGTACAACATTGACATTGGAACCACCGACTGGGTGATCATTCTGAGCCTTGGGCTTACGGGTTTCGGAATGGGTATTGCAGCCCCGTCACTTACGGCGCTGCTTGCAGCATCGGTGAAACCAAGCGACATGGGCGTGGCAAGCGCAATGCAGCAGTTGCTTTCTCAGATGGGCGCTGTGCTGGGTGGCGCGCTCATGATCAGCGTGCACGACATCACCGAATCAACGGGCAAGGTTTCTAGCTATTCCTACGGTTTGCTGGTAGGCGTGGTGGCCACGATATTGGCAATAGGCACTGCCAGTTTGGTGCGTTCGGCCGATCGTTAACGAAATGCGCTAAATATCGCTGGTGATGGCCATTATTTCGGCCGCCACCTTCATAGCCAAATCATCGTTTGGCATTGCAATTTGCATCTGCATCATCTTGGTCATGTCGCCTTCGACGCGGATCTTTCCGCCAAGGAACGCTTGCATTCCGGCCTGCGGATCGCGCTCGAGAAATATGTGGCGAGCGGTTGCGTAGTCGGTGGTCACCGTGAGGTCGGGCGTTTCTAGATGACCGAGTTCCATTACCAATTCACCACTTGATGTGTCGAGGTGGCTGTTGATGGTGCCGTCACCGAAAGGAACCTTTGTGATCACCTGATTCATGCGAATGGAGATGGGTATTTTTGGCGCCTGATCTTCGTACTTCGCGCGAATTACGCGGGCTTCGGCAATCCATTCGGCGGACAAAAAGGGGTTTGGCATGACGCGAAGGTTAGTTGCTTGCCGCGCGGATCGCATCTCGTGTGGCAAGTGCAACGCCGCGAGCGCTCTGTGCAAAATGGGCGTCATTGCTTGCGTAGAGGACAGCCCGAGACGAGTTGATGATGAGGCCTAACCCCGACGAGTTGCTGCCGCTGCGCACCACTGCGTTGATGTCGCCACCTTGTGCGCCAATGCCCGGGACGAGCAGTGGCATGCCGCCAACGATGGCACGAACTTCGGCCAATTCGGCGGGGTAGGTTGCGCCAACGACGAGAGCAGTGTCGCCCATGTGTTGCCATGTGTTTGCTGCAGCACGCGCAACATGTTTGTACAGGGGCTCGTTGTCGATGAGCTGCGATTGGAACTGACCGCTTCCTTCATTGCTCGTGCGACAGAGAACGATGGTTCCCTTGTTTGGGGTGCGAAGGAAAGGCTCGAGCGAGTCGGTGCCTAAGTATGGGTTGACGGTGACTGCGTCGGCTTGGTAGCGCTCGAATGCTTCGCGCGCATAGAGCGTGGCAGTGTCGCCGATGTCGCCACGTTTTGCATCCAAGATGAGCACGATGTGCGGGTATTGGGTACGAACGTGATCGCACACTGCTTGCAGCTGCGCCTCGGCGCCAACGGCGGCAAAGTATGCAATCTGTGGTTTGAATGCGCACACAGTGTCGGCAGTGGCATCAACAATGTCGATGCAGAACTTTTGAATGCCCAAAGGATCGTTGCGAAGATGCGCAGGCATTTTGTTGAGGTCGGGATCGAGACCAACACATAGCAAGGAATTGCTGGTTGTCCAGGCGCTGTTGAGTTTTCGGTAGAAATTCACGCTGAGTAGTCGATGCTTAGTCGGTAATGCTGATCGCACCAGTAGGGCAGAGCTCTTCGGCCAATGTCACTTGTTTGCGCAAACTCTCATCGGGCTGTTCTTGCAAGACATAGAGGAACCCGTCGTCGCGAATTTCAAATACCTGCGGGGCCTGATGCACGCACCCGCCCGTTGACGCGCACATGTCGGAGTCCACGGTTACGCGCATGGTGCAAGTTTAGTTGAGTGACTGCGGCTAGTTCTTGTGCGATGCCTGATGACGCTCGAAGGCGTTGAGCACTGCGCGCAACGACGCCGTGATGGTGTTGGGGTCGATGCCGACACCCCAGCGCGTGTGGCCGCTGTCGTCGCCGGTTTCAACATATGCAACGGCGGTGGCTTGCGAGCCCTGTCCAAGTGCGTGCTCGGTGTAGTCCTTCACATCCAAGTTGCCCGAGAACTCGCCGCGAATTGCTCGTACGAATGCGTCGATTGGCCCGTTGCCCTTGGCGGTGAATGTCTGGCGCGTGCCATTGATATCGATGTGCGCCGTGATTTCGGTATTGCCCGTGGCCGAGTCGCTGCGCAGTTCGTGGCTGACCAAGTTGTAGTGGGGTATTGCAGGCAGGTACTCGTGGGTGAACGCTTCCCACATTTTGATTGGGCTGATTTCGCTGCCCGAGTCTTCGGAGAGATGTTGAATGTTTTGCGAGAACTCGATTTGCAGACGGCGCGGCAAGTCGAAGCCGTGCTCGGTCTTCATGATGTACGCAACACCACCCTTGCCCGACTGGCTGTTGACGCGGATGACTGCTTCGTAGGTGCGACCAACATGTTTCGGGTCGAGTGGCAAGTAGGGAACGCCCCATTGGTCGTAATTCTTCGGGAGTGCTTCGAAGCCTTTCTTGATGGCATCTTGATGGCTTCCCGAAAATGCGGTGTAGACCAAGTCGCCAACGTACGGATGGCGCTCTGGCACGGGGAGGCGGTTGCAATACTCGGCGTCGCGTCGCAACGCGTCGATGTCGGTGATGTCGAGTTCTGGGTCGACGCCGTTGACGAACAGGTTCATTGCCAAGGTGACGATGTCGACATTGCCCGTGCGCTCGCCGTTGCCGAAGAGGGTTCCTTCAACTCGGTCGGCGCCGGCCATCACGCCAAACTCGGCTGCAGCAACTGCGCAGCCGCGGTCGTTGTGGGGGTGAAGTGAAATGCACACAGTGTTGCGCTGTTTGATCTTGCGAATGAACCATTCGATGACGTCGCCGTAGACGTTTGGTGTGTAGCACTCGACGGTGGCAGGAAGATTCAAGATGAGTGGGTTGGCAGGTGTTGGCGCAATGACGTCCATCACCGCTTCACATATCTCGATAGCAAATTCGGGTTCGGTCAGCGTGAAACTCTCTGGCGAGTATTCGTAGCGAACTTCAGTGCCTTTCAACGTCGGCTCAAGTTCTTTGCACAACTTTGCAGCCTTCACAGCAATATCGATCACGCCCTGTTTTTCTAAACCGAACACCACGCGTCGTTGCAATGGGTTGGTGGAGTTATAGAAGTGCACGATTGCGCGAGGCGCGCCTTGCAAACATTCGTAGGTGCGATTGATGAGGTCTGGGCGGCATTGCACCAACACTTGAATGGTGACGTCGTTGGGGATGAGATCCTTTTCGATCAGCAATCGAACGAAGTCGTAGTCGGGTTGGCTGGCGGAAGGAAACCCAACTTCGATTTCTTTGAAGCCCATCTTCACGAGTGTGTTGAACATGCGCAGTTTGCGCTCTGGATCCATCGGGTCGATGAGTGCTTGGTTGCCGTCACGCAAGTCGACCGAGCACCACAGTGGCGCCTTCTTTGTCATCTGGTTTGGCCACGTGCGGTCGGTGAGGACGACCGGAATAAACGTTGTGTACTTCTCGAACGGCATTTTCTTCGGAGTGACTGATTTTGGTGCCATGGTTTTTCTTTCGTGGTTTCGTGTTGGGAAATGAAAAAACCCCCTGGCCTTTTGGGCTCAGAGGGTTTCGGCGACAGCGATATGTGGCTGTCGCCGTTAAGTAAGTAGGAGGCTCTGGATCGCAATAATCATTAGATCCTCATCCTAGCGGGCTGTTTGGGCGTCGCTAATAGGGCGTTGGGGCCAAGAAATTAGCGAACTGCCACGGGTCGGAAGCGTTGAGCAGGCTTGTGTCGTTGCCGTAACCAGGGAACAACTCGTTGCGGTGCTTGAGCGGTGTCCAGTCGGTTGGGGCCGAATGAATGGCACCAATGTATGGACGAGTGGAGTCGAGCAACTTCTTCCATGGCAACTCGTCGGGCACGCGCACACCCTCGTTGGGGCAGTCGACCAGCCACTGCATTGCCGCGCAAACAGAGCCGCCAACTTGCAGCGTTGTTGCACTTTGGCCCGGAAGTATTTGGCGCGCCTCATGAATTGAAAGCAGCGAACCCGTCCACCAAGCGTTGTAGTCGTGGCCCATGAGCAACACACCGAGTTCGTCGCGACCATCGATGATTTCGTTATTCAAGATGCGTTCGCGTGGTTGCATTTGCCAATTGCGCATGCGCAACTCGAGCACGCTGTTGATTGCTGCGTCGGACGGGTGATACGCGTAGTGAACAGTTGGGCGATAGGCGTCGGTGCCGTCGGCGTTTTTCACTGTGAGGTGATGGGCCATGGTGTATGCCTCGCCGTGGCGAATGACCATGCCAAGCGTGTCGCCAGAAGGCACCCAGCTTCGCACCCATGTCTCCATGCCTGGCTGCGCAATACAGATTTGGTTGCGAGGGCCATCGTCGGTGTGTGCGTGCGCATTGGCTGGCATCCACTTTTCGTGAGTGCCCCAACCCAATTCGGCTGGCGCAACACCTTCTTCATAGAAACCTTCCACCGACCACGTGTTGCAGAACTCGTTGGTTTCTTTCGGAACGTTGCTGATTTGGGTGTCGCGCTCGGCAATGTGAATCACTTTGGTGCCAGTGAGTTGTGCAAGCACGTTGAATTGTTCGGCGTCCAACGCAGACTGCAACGCACTTGCGCGACTGCCGGCTTTGCCATCAAGAAGCAATTGGTTGGTGATGTCGACAAGCGCTTGTTTCACCAAGTGGCTGACCATGCCCGGGTTTGCACCGTGTTCGAGCACTGCCGACGGGCCATCGTTGGCGCCCCACTTGGCAATCATTTTGCGGATGGCTTGATGGCGAACGTACAGCGTGCGATCGAGCGGATGAGTCTCGGCAATGTTGTCGTACGGATCCCACAGTTCGACTGAGGTGTTGAGGTATCGAACGCCGTGATCGCGGCACCACTGCAAGATTGTTGGAGCATCGATGTTCCATGCCAAGTCGAGCAAGATGTCGCCAGCACCGCAGCGGGCCGACAAGAACTGATCGAGGTTGTCGCGAGTGACGCGGTCCTGTTCGTAGGTGACGCCCAACTTCAACATGTCGGCAACGCGGTGCCGGTTATCTCTGAAGTCGACGATGTGGATTGATGTTGCAGGAAAGCCAAAATCGCGCACCAACAGCGGAATTGCACACTGAGCGACTGAGCCACAGCCCAGTACGAGTGTTCGCTTCGGGCGCTGTGAGGTTGCGGAAACTGCCGAGGTCACTTCGACGCAGTTGGCGACATCTGATCGCCTGCATCGAGAGAGTTGACTTCTGCATTCAACATGGTTTGAAGCGTTGCTTCAAATACCGCGTCGCTTGGTACAAGTAGTTGTTGCCAGTCGTACGAAATACCTTTTCGTCCAGTGAAGGTTGGCTCGATGCTGGTGTGGCGATTTTCGAGGAATGAACTGAGTGACGAAATATTGTCTGTAGGCATGAGCACCTCCTTAGGGGTTTAATACGAAAGTTTGACCATACAGATTTTTGAGGGCTGCGTCTACTATTTGTCAGACATCTCTCCAGCGACTCGAGGTGGTTGGTAGCGTGAAGGCACCCGTGACTGCGCCATCGAATGCTCCCCAGGTGACGACACCAACCGGCTTCTCCGCTCTCGGCGTTCCCGACAGCATCGACGCTGGTCTCGCTGCAGCAGGTTTTGCTGGCCCATTCGCCATTCAGACAGAGGCAATCCCCATCGCGCTTGCCGGCGAAGATGTGTGCGGACGTGCTCGCACAGGCTCGGGCAAAACACTCGCGTTCGGAATACCCATGATGTCGCGCATCAGTTTGCCGGCGGCGCCAGGCAAGCCTCACGGCCTGATCCTTGTGCCAACTCGCGAGTTGGCGTTACAGGTTTCCGAAGTGCTCGGGCCAATTGGCAAGAACTGTGGCGTGCGAGTGCTGGCCGTCTACGGCGGGGCAGACCGCGGCAAGCAAGTTGAAGTAATCGAACAGGGAGTCGAGATCATCGTTGCTACGCCGCTTCGTTTGATCGACTTGATGAAATCCACCGAGTGCGACTTGAGCGCAATTCAAGTGGTTGCAATTGACGAAGCCGACCGCATGGCCGACGAAGGCTTCATGCCCCAAGTTGAATGGATTATGCGCCACGTGACTGCGCCCCATCAAACAATGTTGTTCTCGGCAACGCTTGACGGCCAGGTTGCAAACCTTGTTCGTCGCTACATGAAGTCGCCCAAAGAAATTTCTATCGATTCGCCAACCGACACCGTCGGCACCATGCGCCACTTGTTTCTTGCAGTGCACCACATGGACAAAGACAGGGTTATCAACTCCATAGCCACCGCAGCTGGGCAGACGGTTGTTTTCTGCGACACCAAACGCGTGTGCGACAAAGTTGCCGAGTCGTTGCAGTCGTTAGGTGCAAATGCATCTGCTTTGCATGGCGACATGCCGCAGAATGCGCGCGAGCGGGCACTTGGCAAGTTTGAGAAAAACGAATTAAAGATTTTGGTTGCAACCGATGTTGCTGCGCGCGGCATTGACATTGACGATGTAGCAGCCGTCATTCATTACGTGCCGCCACTGGACGTAAAGACGTACTTGCACCGCTCTGGCCGCACTGCGCGCGCCGGCCGCGATGGTTGGGCTGTAACGCTTGCCGAGTACAACCAGCACACCACGTGTCGCATTATTCAGCGCGGGTTGCGCCTCGAGCCGCAAGCACCGATTGAAGTGTTTTCGAACGACGCGCGACTGCGCGACTTGTTTTCGTTTATCGCCGAATAGCGGCAGTTACTTGGCGGCTAGCCAAGCAGGCCGAGTGGCTTCGAACGTAGAGATGGAATCGGCATTCGACAATGTAATTGCGATGTCATCCAGGCCCTTGATGAAGCGATCCTGCATTGATGCATCCATCTCGAACGATTCGGTGATGCCGGCCGCAGGAATTTCTACTGTCAGGCGCTGAATGTCGATGGTGATTTCTGCCGATGGGTCGGCTTCCAGAACTTCCCAAATGCGGTTGACGGTTGGCTCGGAAAGCACAACAGGAACAAGACCGTTCTTGGTGCAGTTGTTGCGGAAGATGTCGGAAAAGCTTGGAGCAATGACGGCATCGAAACCACCTTGCTGAATTGCCCACACTGCGTGTTCGCGCGATGATCCAACACCGAAGCTTGGGCCCGCAACCAACACTGAAGCGCCTGCGTAGCGTTCGTCGTTCAGCACAAAGCTGCGATCGTCGCGCCAGGTGGAGAACAAACCTTTTTCAAACCCAGTTCGTTCTACACGCTTCAACCATTCGGCTGGGATGATCTGGTCGGTGTCGACATCGGAACGCTTGAGCGGAACGCCGCGTCCGGAAATGATGGTTACAGCTTTCATGACAGATCTCCAGGTGATGCGAAGTGGCCGGCAATCGCAGTTGCTGCTGCAATTTCTGGTGAAACCAGGTGGGTGCGGCCGCCGCGTCCTTGGCGTCCTTCAAAGTTGCGGTTGCTCGTGCTTGCGGCGCGCTCGCCCTGTGCGAGTTTGTCGGGGTTCATTGCCAGGCACATAGAGCAACCAGGTTCGCGCCAATCGAGGCCAGCCTCGATAAAGATTTTGTCGAGACCCTCGGCCTCTGCTTGTTTTTTAACCACGTGGCTGCCGGGCACAACCATTGCTCGTTTCACAGAGACGGTTCGGCCTTTGACGACGTTTGCGGCTGCGCGCAAATCTTCGATGCGGCTGTTGGTGCACGAGCCAATGAAAACTGTGTCGACACGAATGTCGCGAATGGCGGTGCCAGCAACAAGACCCATGTAGGTGAGCGCGCGGTCGACAGTGTCACGTGCGGTGGCGTCGTCGAAGTCGGCGGGGTTTGGAATAACGCCGTCGATACTCATTACTTGTGCAGGGTTGGTGCCCCATGAAATTTGCGGCGTCAACGTGCTGGCATCAATGAACACTTCTTTGTCCCACTTCGCGCCTTCGTCGGTGCTCAATGTTTTCCAATCGGCAAGCGCTGCGTCCCACGCTGCACCCTTTGGTGCAAACTCGCGGCCCTTGAGATAAGCAAACGTTGTTTCGTCTGGCGCAACAAGCCCGGCTTTCGCGCCTGCCTCGATGCTCATGTTGCAGATGGTCATGCGACCTTCCATCGACAAAGCCCTAATTGCAGAACCGCGGTATTCGATGACATGACCGATGCCGCCAGCAGTTCCAATCTTGCCGATGATTGCAAGGATGATGTCTTTGGCGGTGACGCCGGCAGGCAGCACGCCGTCAACAGTGACGCTCATCCACTTTGGCCTGGACTGCACCAATGTTTGTGTAGCAAGCACGTGTTCTACTTCGCTGGTGCCGATACCAAAGGCGAGCGCACCGAATGCGCCGTGCGTGGCGGTGTGGCTGTCGCCGCAAACAATGGTCATGCCTGGAAGCGTGCGGCCTTGCTCGGGGCTGATGACATGCACGATGCCTTGCTTCTCGTGGCCCATTGGGTAGAGCGTGATGTTGAATTCTTTTGCATTGGCGCGCATTACTTCAAGCTGCTTGGCCGAGATTGGGTCGGCAACTGGCAAGTGAATGTCGGCTGTTGGAACGTTGTGATCCTCGGTGGCAACGGTGAGGTCTGGCCGGCGCACCGGACGATTATTAATACGAAGGCCGTCAAACGCCTGTGGGCTGGTTACCTCATGGACGAGATGCAAGTCGATGTACAGCAAGTCGGGTTCGCCGGCCTTGCTGGAAACAACGTGTCGGTCCCATACTTTTTGGGGCAGGGTCTGGGGCGCGCCTGTTGCTGATGCCATCTCTCCATTCTGCCGTACACATCGTGGGTATGACTACACCATTCATTACACCTGTTTCATTGGCCACCTGTGTCGAGCAAAGCCTGCACCTTTCGCTTGACGGTTTCGACTTACCTCGCGCGCGGCTGTATGGCATCAGCATTGTCGATGCCGATGGTGTGGCAAAGATGGACAACGGAGCGCTGCGGATTACGTTTTTGGCAGAACACGGTGATGTGTACGAATTGTTGGAGTCGCCAACCAGCGCAATCGTGCGCATGTTTGATGCGGCCGTTGTGCTCACTTGTGGTTGGGCGGCCCCGCTGAACGAGGATGACGATGAAGACGAATCGTCGGTGGCGCCAAGCCAGCACCCGAAGCGGCGCAGGGTGCGCTTAGTTGTGGTGGTGGGAGACGGCGGGGTTGGCTCGGTTTTGCGCTTTGCCGATACTCCCGACGACATTGTGACGGATGCTGGCGTGGCGCAGGGAAGCCTTGCCGATGCTGTGACAAATCTCTGGTTCGACCCTCGTGTCGTCACGACTCGTAGTGCCCCCGATAACTTGAATGCGTGAGCGCAAGCGTCAATCTGGGCAGCAACGCACAGACATCTGACTATGGCCCCAACTCGGCATGGGCCGAAGAGGTTCGCCAACTTGCCAAAGACCGCGACGCCGTCATCTTGGCCCACAACTATCAAGTGCCCGAGATTCAAGACATCGCTCATCACGTTGGCGACTCGCTTGGTTTGTCGCGGGTTGCCGCAACTGTTGACGCATCCACCATCATTTTTTGTGGCGTGCATTTCATGGCCGAGACCGCAAAGATTTTGTCGTACGACAAGACAATCCTCATTCCTGACGCCAATGCGGGTTGTTCGCTTGCCGACACCATCAATGCGGATCAACTTCGCCAGTGGAAAGCCGAGCACCCTGGCGCAGTAGTTGTCAGTTACGTCAACACCACTGCTGCGGTAAAAGCGGAGACAGACATTTGCTGCACGTCTTCAAATGCGGTTGAAGTGGTGCAATCAATTCCCGCCGACAAAGAAATCTTGTTTTGCCCCGACCAGTTTCTTGGTGCACATGCGCAACGCGCGACTGGCCGAACCAATATGCACATCTGGATGGGCGAGTGCCACGTGCACGCCGGCATTAACGGCGCCGACTTGAAAGCAATGGTGGCAGCCGAGCCCGAAGCCGAACTGTTTATTCATCCCGAGTGCGGCTGCGCAACGTCGGCGATGTATTTGGCATCGAGTGGTGTTGTTCCACAAGAGCGCACAAAGATCTTGTCCACATCTGGGATGGTGACGGCTGCGCAACAGACCAAGGCAAAGAAAGTGTTGGTGGCAACCGAAACAGGAATGTTGCATCAACTGCGCAAGGCAAACCCGCTGGTTATTTTTGAACCGGTTAACCGCGCTGCCGTGTGTAAGTACATGAAGATGATTACGCCAGAGAAACTGTTGAACTCGTTGCGCAATGGAACCGATGTTGTGGATGTGCCGCGTGATATTGCCGACAAAGCACGCCTGTCGGTAGAGCGAATGATCGCCATTGGCACACCTTCGCGCACGAAGGAATAGCCGCTAGATGCCAAATAACGCGCGCGAACAACGCCGTGCTGTGCAGTTGCCTTCGCATCTTGCCGCGCCAAAACCAAGTTGGACACGCGAGGTGGACGTTGTGGTGTTGGGCTCTGGCGCTGCAGGGTTGGCGGCTGCGCTTGCGGCACGGCCTGTGCGCGAAGTACTGATCGTTACCAAAGACACGCTTGATGCTGGAAGTACTGCATGGGCGCAAGGCGGGCTTGCCGCCGTGCTCGACCCGGGCGACACCTTTGCCGAACACGTTCGCGACACGCTCGATGCGGGTGCAGGTTTGTGCGACGAAGCAGCCGTGACTTCGTTGGTGCGCGACGCGCCAACAGCAATTTCGTACTTAGAAAAACTAGGTGCGGCATTCGATCCTGGCGCAGATGGCCTGCGCGCACTCACGCGCGAAGGCGGGCACTCTCGCTCGCGCATTGTGCATGCGGGTGGCGATCAATCCGGCGCCGAGATTCAGCGCACGTTGGACGAGAGCGCAATTAACGCAGGCGTCGAAGTACTCGATCACGCGTTTGCACTGGACTTGGTGTTCGGTGTTGCAACCGGTGCACGGCGCCAAGTTGCCGGTGTGCGAATTGCGTTGCTAAACGAGGATGGAACCGTTGCCAGTGTTGGGGTTGTGCTTGCACGCGCAGTGGTGATTGCCACGGGTGGCTACGGGCAAGTGTTTGCCAGCACGTCTAACCCTGCTGCTGTTACGGGCGATGGTCATGCACTTGCGCTGCGCGCGGGAATGACGTTGAGCGACTTGGAGTTTGTGCAGTTTCACCCAACGGTGTTGTGGCAAGAGGTTGGTTCGACAAAGCAGCAAACCCTCATCAGCGAAGCAGTGCGCGGCGAGGGCGCCATATTGTTCGATGCCGCTGGCGAACGAATCATGCAAGGCGTGCACCCGCAAGAAGATTTGGCGCCGCGAGATGTTGTTGCTGCCGCAATCAGTAGGCGCATGGCGCAGGCACCTGCAGGCGTTGACGACCACGTGTTTTTGGATGCGACATCAATTGGTGAGCACTTTGCCGAACGCTTTCCGTTTATCACCAAATCGTGTTTGGCCGCGGGCATCGACCCACGAATCGATTGCATTCCCGTTGCGCCCGCCGCTCACTACACCTGCGGCGGAATCGTTTCTAACTTGGATGGCACCACGGAGGTTGACGGTTTGTTTGCGGTAGGCGAAGTTGCCTACACAGGTGTGCACGGCGCGAACCGATTGGCCTCCAACTCGCTGACCGAAAGCCTGGTGGTTGGCACGCGCGTTGGCCGCAACCTTGCGTGGCAGCTGCCGAAGCGGGTTGCAGTGGACGAGTCGGTGCACGACGACAACGGTGTTGGTCTGGTTGATGACACCAGCAGGGCCATTGTGCGCACCACCATGTCCAAACATGTTGGTGTGCTGCGAAGGCCGGAAGGTTTGCAGACAGCAATTGATACGTTGGCCGAAGTTGCGGGCCAATCAAGCGGCAATGTGATTGCTACAAGACGTAATTTCGAGGCCACCAATATTTTGACGGTGGCAACAGCCGTTGCAGCAACCGCGCTTGCCCGCACCGAAAGCCGAGGGTGTCATCGGCGCACCGACACGCCAGAGCAGCGCGATGAATGGAAGCGTCACCTCTCGGTGTCGATTGATGGTGCATCATTGTTGATCGCCGGAATACCTTCGGAGGGTTAACTATGCGCACGCACAAAGTCTCTTCAGCCACTGCCGCCGCACTTGTGGGCGCAGGCCTGCAGGTAAAAGACGTACAACGAGTGATTAAGGCAGCCTTGCGCGAAGATTTGGGAGCAGGCCCCGATGTAACTACGCAGTCCACCGTGCCTAAAAATCAGCGAAGTAAGGCGGTGTTCGCAACTCGCTCTACGGGATGTATTTCCGGCATCGACATTGCCGTTGCAGTTTTAGAAACGGTGTGTGGGCCAAAGAATGTGCTGGTGGAGAAAAAAGCCAGCGACGCAGACCGAGTAGAGCCTGGTCGGGTATTGATGCACGTGACAGCACCAACGCGCGGTCTGCTCACGGCCGAGCGCACTGCACTGAACTTGTTGGGTCATCTTTCAGGAATTGCCTCTGCAACGCGTCAGTGGGCCGACGTGATTGCTGCAAGCGGTGCGCAGGTGCGCGACACTCGCAAGACAACACCTGGAATGCGAGCTTTGGAAAAGTATGCGGTTCGTTGTGGTGGCGGAGTGAACCACCGAATGTCACTGTCGGATGCGGCCTTAGTGAAAGACAACCACATCGTTGCCGCGGGTGGGGTAGCCCAAGCATTTGCCGCTGTGCGTGCTGCAGCGCCAAATATTGCAGTTGAAATTGAAGTGGACACGCTCGAGCAATTGCATGTGGCACTTGGTGCCGGCGCCGACTTGGTGCTGCTCGACAACATGGCGCCCGCAGTGCTTCGCGATGCGGTGCTGATTGCCGAGGCGCATCGGGCAACTACGGGCAAGTCGGTCATTTTGGAGGCGAGCGGTGGCCTCACGCTCGATAACGCCGCAGACGTTGCCGCAACTGGTGTTCGTTATATCTCTGTTGGCGCCCTCACACACTCATCGTCGGTGCTTGATATTGGCCTCGACATGCAAGCGGTTGTGTAACGGTTTTTACGCAACCGACCGGTGGTGCACGCTTAAGCAAGCCTCAAGCAAGACAGGTACGTATGCCTCGTGTTGCGCATAAACAGCGTTGTGCCCCGCGCCAACTTCAAATGACTGAGCGCCAGGAATAGATTCGATTAATCGTTGCTGACGTTCGAGCGGAACAACGGTGTCTTGCGTAGTGAGCACCACCGATGTGGGCACATCGACACCAGGCAACCAATCCAAACTGTTGAAGTTGCCAATCGCGCTGCCGGCTTCAAGTATGTGTCGCCAATCGTGCGTTGCCATTTGTGCAATGGCCCAGGGTTCGACACCTTCGCTTTTGCGTTGCAGGTAAATCTGTTCCGTAAGCCAGTCGCGAGTTTGGGTTGGAGTTAATCGTGAAAGCGCGGCAAGGCCGGTGAGCCCGAGGAAGCCCAAACGTTCTTCGCGCGAAGTGGTGAAGTGCGGGGCAGTAGAACACAGAACCAATCCGCGCACGCGAGATTCGTGGCGTTGCCAAATCAGTTGCGCAATCGTGCCACCCATGGAATAGCCAACGGGAATGAATGTATTGATGCCGAGTATGTCGGCAATAGCAGCGACGTCGTCGGCACAATCTTCTAAACGAAACGAGCCCTTCAATCGGATGCCCTGGCCATGACCGCGATGATCTGGCGCAATGATTCGGAAGTGTTGCCCAAGTAGTTCGAATGTGGTGAACCAGTTGAGGTCGGCAGTTGCTGTCCAACCGTGCAACAACATCAATGTTGGGGCATCTGGCGGCCCTGCAACTTCACGAATAAATGTTTGACCACGACCGGGAAGGTCGATGCTGCGTCCTGGTGGTAACGCCATTTACCCCTGAGTCCTAGTGAGGAGCACTGTTACTTGCAACTTGCCATTTGGCGCGTCGTAACTGACGGTTGCGCCAACTGTTGCGCCAAGCAGTGCAGAACCAAGTGGCGAAGACGGGCTCATCACGCTGATGTGATCTTCGTCTGGTTTTTCTTCAACGTGCCCAATCAAATAATGCTCTGCTGCATCTTCCGAGTCGCCTTCGTAGACGATGGCGACGATGGTGCCGAGGCCGACAACGCCTTCTGGCGATGGCGGGACAATTTCAACGTCCTCGAGGAACGATTCGATCTGGCGGATGCGGCCTTCCATGTGGCCTTGCTCGTCCTTGGCCGCGTGGTAGTCGCCATTTTCCTTGAGGTCGCCAAGTTCGCGCGCGCGTTCGATTTTGTCGGCTACTTCAATGCGTCCGCGAGTGGTGAGGTCGGCATATTCGGCCTTCAGTCGCTCATACGTGGCTTGGGAGAGTTGGTGCTTTGCCATGCCATCAAAGGCTATCTGCGCAAATTCGACCCCTACGATGGATACCTATGAACACATCGTCGAAAAAGGGACATCGTGTTGCCGTAGTTGGTGGCGATGGAATTGGACCAGAGGTTGTTGCTGAGGCGCTGAAAGTAATTGACGCTGCCGGCGTGAAGTTGGATCTCACCTCGTTTGATTTGGGTGGCGCGCGCTATTCGCGCGACGGTGAAGTGCTGTCGGATGCAACGCTCGATCAGCTTCGCCAGTTTGATGCGATTTTGTTGGGCGCTGTTGGCACCCCCGATGTGCCACCTGGTGTTATCGAACGTGGGTTGTTGTTGAAGATGCGTTTCGAATTGGACTTGTACATCAATCAACGCCCTTTCTCGGGCACTGCGCCAGGCCACACCACGCCGCACGAGTTTGTTGTGATTCGCGAAAACACAGAAGGTTCGTACGCGGGCGAAGGCGGCGTGTTGCGCAAGGGGACACCGCACGAAGTTGCAACGCAGGGAAGCGTGAACACTGCGCGCGGCGTAGAGCGTTGTGTGCGTTACGCATTTGAACTTGCGGCCACGCGCACGCGCAAGCACCTGACGCTGGTGCACAAAACCAACGTGCTGACGTTTGCCGGTGATTTGTGGCAGCGCACCTTCAACCAAGTCGCTAAAGATTTTCCGCAAGTTGCAACTGCATACAACCATGTTGATGCCGCCTGCATTTATTTCGTGCAAGACCCACATCGCTATGACGTGATCGTCACCGACAACTTGTTTGGCGACATCCTCACCGACTTGGGCGGCGCAGTCAGCGGCGGCATCGGTGTCGCATCGTCGGCAAACCTCAACCCTGCACGCACAGGCCCGTCGATGTTCGAACCGGTGCACGGTTCGGCGCCCGACATTGTGGGTACCGGTAAAGCAAACCCAGTTGCGGCAATCTTGTCCGCCGCGCATCTCTTGCAGTTCTTGGGCGAAGATGATGCCGCTGCCAAGTTGCGAAAGGCCTGCGAAACGCCAGTTGCAGGCTCGACCAGCGAAATCGGTGCGGAAATTGCCCGAAGAGTTAAGAAATAGTCCCGCTAAGTTCTGTACAACATTTTCAATAAGGGGAAGCCATGCCAATAACCACCACACCAAAGATTTGGATGAACGGCACACTTGTCGATTGGGACAAGGCGCAAGTGCATGTGCTCACGCACACGCTGCACTACGGCACGGGAGTGTTTGAAGGCATCCGCGCATATGAGACAAGCAATGGCCCAGCAGTGTTTCGCCTCACCGAGCACATGCAGCGGTTTATCAACTCCGCAAAAATTCTTGGCATGCCAATGCCGTACACGCTCGAGCAATTGGTTCAGGGTGTAAAAGACACCGTCGCTTCCACCGGCTTGCCAGCCTGTTACGTGCGACCAATCGCGTACTACGGCTACGGCGAAATGGGCCTCAACACCACGCCGTGCTCGACCGACGTTGCAATCGCATGTTGGCCATGGGGCGCATACCTTGGTGACGATGCCGTAGAGAAGGGCGTTCGCATGAAGATTTCTTCATGGACGCGTCACGATCACAACACCATGCCGCCTGCAGCAAAGACAGTTGGCAACTATGTCAACTCGTCGCTTGCAAAGGTTGAGGCACTCAAGGCCGGCTACGACGAAGCAATCATGCTCGCGCCAAACGGCCTCGTTGCCGAATGCACTGGCGAGAACTTGTTCGTTGTTCGCAATGGCATCATCCTCACCCCGCCAACATCAGCAGGCGCACTTGAGGGAATCACACAGAACAGCGTTACGCGCATTGCGCGCGACTTGGGCTTTGAGGTTCGCGTCGACAACATTGCCCGCAGCGACTTGTACATCGCCGAAGAAATCTTCGCCTGCGGTACTGCAGCAGAAGTCGGCTCGGTCAGCTCGGTCGATGACCGTCCCGTGCCGTGCCCAGGGCCAATGACCAGGGCCATTGCCGCCACCTACGCCAAGGCCGTGCGCGGGCAAGACCCCCGCTACGTCGACTGGTTGGAATACACCAAATAACAGGCTTGGCGTGAAAAGGGGGTTTATCCCCACCTCTATCCACAGGCCTGTGCACACGTATTTCCACAGTCGGAGGGTTGTCCGACCAGGGTTTTCCACAGTTCATCCACAAAGTGGCTGGCCGCTGGTTGCCAAACGGCCATTTGGTTGTGAGACTGGAGAACGTGAATACCTACGGAGCAGCCGCCACAAGCATCGCGATCATCATTATTTGTTAGGCGTGCGTCATTCGACGTACGCCCAAGCCGCCCAACTGGGCGGCTTTTTTCATTCCTAGAACCAATCAGAACGACAGTGAAACGAGAAGACCATGAGTAGCCAAGAAACAGTTGAAGTGTTCGACACAACATTGCGCGACGGCCTGCAAGTTGAGGGCGTCTCGGCGAGCGTCGAGGACAAGCTGCGCATTGCCGAGCATCTGGATTACTTGGGCGTGCACTTCATCGAAGGCGGATGGCCCGGTGCCAACCCCAAGGACATCGAGTTTTTCGCGCGTGCAAAGAAAGAACTGACGCTGTCGACGTCAACTCTGGTTGCATTCGGTTCTACGCGCCGACCACTTGGAAAAGTTGACGACGACGCAACGCTTCGCAACTTGCTCGACGCCGAGACTTCGGCCGTGTGCATCGTGGCAAAAGCGTGGGACTACCACGTCACGCAGGCATTGCAGACAACACTTGAAGAGGGCATTGCCATGATTGCCGACTCGGTGAAGTTCTTGCACGGCAACAGCCGGCGAGTGCTTGTAGACATGGAGCATTTCTTCGACGGCTACAAAGCAAACCCCGAATTTTCGCTTCGAGCACTTGAGGCCGCAATCATCAATGGCGCAACGCACTTGGTGTTGTGCGACACGAACGGCGGATCGCTTCCGAACGAAGTGCTCGACATTGTTGCAGCAGTGAAGAAGCACATTGGTAACGACGCAACCATCGGCATTCATTGTCACGACGACACCGGTTGCGCAGTTGCCAACTCGTTGGCCGCTGTGCAGAGCGGTGCTCGTCACGTGCAGGGAACCCTCAATGGCCTGGGCGAGCGAACGGGTAACACCAACTTGACCACCGTCATTCCAAACTTGCAATTAAAAATGAACTACGCGTGCCTACCTGACGGCCGACTAGAGCGTTTGACACAAGTAAGCAACTTTGTTGCCGAGATATTGAACAGGCCAATGAACCCGCAGGCGCCTTACGTTGGCACGTCGGCCTTCGCGCACAAAGCCGGTTTGCACGTGTCGGCAATCGCTCGCGCGAAAGACGCATACGAACACGTGGCGCCCGAGTTGGTTGGCAACGGCACGCGTTTCCTCGTTTCGGAAATGGCTGGCAAGGCAACTGTGACCATGAAGGCCGACGAGTTGGGCCTGAGTCTTGACGGCCCAGCAATTAACAGCGTGATCGAAGACCTAAAGCGTCTCGAGAACGAGGGCTACCACTTTGAAGCAGCCGACGCATCGCTAGAAATGTTGATGCGCAGGGCAACTGGTTGGAAGCAGGACTTCTTCAGTGTGGAATCGATGCGAGTGATCACCGACGAGGCAGCAGACAGCACTTTCACCACTGAGGCAACAGTGAAAGTAACAGTGGGCGACAGCCGCGAGGTGTGCACGGCGGAGGGAAACGGCCCCGTTAACGCAATCGACACCGCGTTGCGCTCTGCGTTGTCGAAGAACTACCCGCAACTTTCTAAAGTGCACCTCACCGACTACAAAGTGCGAATTTTGGATTCGGGTTCCGCAACGGGCGCAGTAACGCGAGTACTCATCGACGCCACAAACGGCGATAAGTCATGGACGACCATTGGTGTATCGCCAAACATCATCGAGGCGTCGTGGCGTGCACTAGAAGAGTCGCTTGTATTCGGGTTGCTGCACACCTCTGGCAACTAGGCTCGCTTGCGTATGGCCGCACCAAAACACACACGAGTAGACCCAACCGATGCACCTCGCGCATACGAATCGCCGAACCATGTTCCTGATGGTTGGGTGAAGGATCGGCCGGCAGAGATTCTTGGTCGGCAGCCACAGGGCGCCAAGCTTGGCCATCAAGGCCCCGACCAGGGTTACATCTTGTTGCTGGCCAACCGTGTCAAACACAAGATCAAAGTGCAAGAAGGCGAAAATCTGGAAGATGCAATCCGCGGCTCCATTGGCATTGCGTTGAAGCGCGCATCCATGTACGGCCGCGCACCCGTCATGCACGACCTCACCTTTGCCCTCACCATTTGGGGCTGGTTTGTAGAAACCCCGCCAGCCGACTTGCTGACAAAGCGTCGCACAGTGTTTGCCGGCCTTCGCGATGCACACCACTATTACGAGTGTCGAGAACTTGTCGACATGGTGCCCGACACAACATTTCAGTTGTCAATCGATCAGTTGACTGCCTCGACACCTATGTCGTGGCGTGCGCTCACCGGCGCGTAAACACTTGCTACAGAGCATGGGCTTCTAGATCACTGAGGTCTAAAAATTCGAGTGATCGAATATGTGTTGCATGCAAATTGACTTTTGGTGCTTTGCCCGCGTCTAGCGCCTCTTGCCAACGCATTGCGCAGAGACACCAGTGATCTCCGGCCTTCAAGCCAGGGAAACCATATTGCGGCATTGGCGTCGACAAGTCGTTGCCGGCTGCTTTTGAAAACGCCAGAAACTCGTCGGTCATCACTGCACACACTGTGTGCACGCCAGTGTCGTCGCCACTTGTTTCGCAGCAGCCCGTGCGAAAGAATCCTGTCATCGGAGACGTGCAGCATGTGGTGAGTGGTTCACCGTAAATGTTGGTTTGGTTGGTTTGTGTCATAGCGAAGTAGTCATCACGATAGTGCTCACCCATTGTGCATGGGCTACTCAGATAGCCTGAATATCAATGTCAACTGCCACGCCGCGATATCGCTTTGCACCATCACCAACCGGATATTTCCATGTGGGTGGCGCTCGTACCGCGTTGTACAACTGGCTGTTGGCGCTGAAGAACAACGGCACTTTTGTGTTGCGCATCGAGGACACCGACGAATCGCGCAATCAGCCGCAATGGACACAGGGCATCATTGACGCGCTTGCATGGATTGGCATCGACAGCAACGACCCTCATTTTGAAGGCCCGTACTTTCAATCCACCAACGCCGAAGCCCACGTTGCCGCTGCACACAAACTATTTGCTGCCGGCCACGCGTACTACTGCGACTTGACCACCGAACAGATCCAGGAACGCGCCAAGGCTGCAGGGCTCAATGGATACGACGGCTACTCACGCGACCGCGGCCTTGCCGCAGGGCCAGGCTATGTGTTGCGTTTCAAGGTGCCTGCTGGCAAAACGATTGTGCACGACACCGTTCGCGGCGAGGTGGAGTTTGATAACTCGACAATCGAAGACTTTGTGTTGTTGCGCGGCAACGGCACCCCAGTGTTTCTTATTGCCAACGTCGTTGATGACATGACCATGAACATCACACACGTGGTGCGCGCAGAAGAGCACCTGCCTAACACACCCAAACAGCAGATGCTGTGGGACGCGCTTGGTGTAACTCCGCCAGTGTGGGCGCATGTGCCCGTATTGGTAAACGAGCAACGCAAGAAGCTGTCGAAGCGCCGCGACAAGGTGGCCGTCGAGCAATATCGCGAAGAGGGAATTTTGCCCGAGGCAATGGTCAACTACCTCATGACGCTTGGTTGGGCACCTATTGGCGACAACGAAATCGTCCCTTGGGCACAAATCGTTCAGGAATTCTCGTTGGAGAGTGTCAATCACTCGCCGGCCTTCTTCGATATCAAAAAGCTGCAGGCGTTTAACGGCGAATACATTCGGAAAATGCCGCTGGCGGATTTCGTTGATGCCGCTAACAACATTCTCACCAGCGCGGCTGCAACATGGCCTGCCGAGCGCTACAAGCCCGAAGTGTTTGCCGCTATGGCGCCACTCGTGCAAACACGAGTCGCAGTGATGGCCGAAGTGGTGGACATGGTGGACTTCCTGTTCATGGCAGAGCCACCCATCGACGACGCGGCATTCACGAAAGCGTTCAGCGCCGACTTCGCTATTCCAACCCTGACGCAAATCGCCACCGCTTTCGAAGCAATCGAGTGGAATGCTGAGAGCATCAAGCAAGCCGTTGAAGCCGTGGGCACAGAGCACGAAGTGAAGTTGGGCAAATTGCAGGGCCCGCTGCGCATTGCAATCACCGGACGCTCAGTTGGCCCGCCGTTGTTCGAACCAATCGAGTTGCTTGGCCGCGACGAGTCGTTGCGACGAATTCGCGCCGCACTTTCGCGCAAGTAGGCATGACGTGCGAGGCGCGCTAAAACCGTTGCTTATCGTTGCAGTAATTGCGGTGCTGTACGCGTGCGTCAATGTGGTGCAAGTTTGGCGAGTGGGCGGCACCGATCAGGCGCGCAATGTAGATGCAATCGTTGTTCTTGGTGTTGCGCAATACGACGGTAAGCCTTCACCGCAATTGCGAGCTCGCCTTGAGCATGCGCTTGCACTGTGGGCCGACGGAATTGCACCACGAATAATCACAACGGGGGGAAACCAGCCGGGGGATCGGTTCACGGAAGCCGAGGCGTCGGCAAACTATTTAGTTGAAGGCGCCGTGCCAGCCGAAGTGATCACTCAGGAGAATGTTGGTTCGACAACGAGAGAGTCGTTGATGGGGGTGCGCGACATTGTTAACGAACGCGGACTCACCAGCATTCTCATCGTGACCGATCCGTATCATGCGCTGCGTGCTCGATTAATCGCACAAGATTTGGGCATGGTCGCATACGTTTCGCCCACCCGAACCTCGCCGCTGCAGGGGGCAAGTGCAGTTTCTCGCCACGTGCGCGAGGCGGCCGGCGTGGCGCTGAGCCATTTCATTGGCTTCGCCAACTTGGAGCGCTACACCAAATAACGGTGTTGTTGATTTGCTCTCCCCGATATCCTGTGCTGATCACTCTGGGGAGTGGTGTAACTGGCAACACAGCAGATTCTGGTTCTGTTATTCAGGGTTCGATTCCTTGCTCCCCAACGCCGCGACGCTTTGCGTCGCTCTGCTCCGCGCCGCAACACTCCGTGCTGCTTTGCTGTAGCGCCGCGACGCTTTGCGTCGCAACTGAACAGTGCTTCGCACAGTTCGGTTGCTTTGCTGCTCGGCTCCGCCTCGCAGCGCTGAATGTCGCGGTAGCCTTGAATCGCTACTTGGCCCCATCGTCTAGTGGCCTAGGACACTACCCTCTCAAGGTAGCGGCACGGGTTCGAATCCCGTTGGGGCTGCCAATGCAGTTGCATGTTGTCAATTCCGCAGCACCTATCGGAAGTACGCTGAACTTGTGACCAAACAGGCCGCAAGCAACATTTTGGATACTGGCATCAAGCTGGTGCGGAACGTCGGCAGTTTCAATTTTGGTCGAGGTGCAGTTGCCGATGTGGCAACCCATGTCGAAGCGCGCAGAACATTGGCGGGCATTGTCGACGACCGAGTGGTGTACATCGTTGACGAGTTTTTTACGGGCAACGATGCGTTGCTGGAAAAGATTGGCAAAGAAGACACCGACTTGGTGTTGTATGTGCCGACCAAGGACGAACCGACAACGGATGGCATCGACGCCATCGTTGCAAACATTCGAGCCACAGGGTTTCCTGCGCCTGCCACCATTGTTGGCATTGGCGGCGGCATCACGCTGGACACGGCCAAAGCTGTAGCAAACCTGCTGACCAACCCTGGCCACGCCAGCGATTACCAGGGCTGGGACTTGGTGAAGAATCCAGGCATCCACAAAATTGGAGTGCCGACCATTTCGGGAACGGGTTCGGAAGCAACTCGAACTTGCGTGATGACAAATAAGAAGACGGGTTTGAAGTTGGGTATGAACAGCGACTTCACGGTGTTCAACCATCTTGTGCTCGACCCAGACTTAACAGCCACTGTTCCGCGGGATCAATACTTCTTCACAGGTATGGATGCTTACATTCATTGCATCGAGGCTTTGGCTGGTTCGTATCGCAATGCGGTGGGCGATGCTTATTCGAACGAGACGATCAACCTGTGCAAAAAGGTTTTCCTGGGCGACGACATGATGTCGGCACAGTCGCGCGAAAACATGATGGTCGCTTCGTACCTTGGCGGTAGCGCGATTGCCACAAGTTATGTAGGCGTGGTGCACCCATTCTCCGCAGGGTTGAGCGTGGTGCTTGGCATTCACCATTGCGTTGCCAATTGCATCACGATGCGCGCGATGCAAGAGTTTTATCCGCAGCCATTCGATGAGTTCTGGGCTGCAGTCGAGAAGCAAAAAGTGGTGGTGCCCGAGGGCGTTGCCCGCAACCTCAGCGACGCTCAATACAAGGCGCTGTACGACTCCACGGTTATTCACGCCAAACCACTGACCAACGCACTTGGCCCAGATTTCTTGAACACGCTCACCTTTGAAAAGGTTGTCGAGCTGTTTAAGAAGATGTAGGCGGCATGCCCGGATACGAAGTAATTGGGGCTGAAGAGCAGGCCGAAGTTAACGAAGTATTTGCGCGCGGTGGCGTGCTTTTCCGCCACGGCTTTGATGCGCTTCGTAACGATTGCTACAAAGTTCGCGATTTTGAGGTGGCTTTTGCCAAGTTCATGGATGTTCCGCATGCACTTGCCGTTACTTCCGGAACTTCCGCACTGCGAGTGGCGCTTGCCGTGCTCGATTTACAACCGACCGATGAAGTGATTACACAAAGCTTCACGTTCGTTGCAACTGCCGAAGCGATTATCGAGGCCCGTGCGGTGCCCGTGTGCTGCGAGATCGACGACACATTCAATATGGACCCGCAAGACTTGTTGGCCAGGATCACCGATCGAACACGCGCAGTCATCGTGGTGCACATGCTTGGCACGCCTGCTCGGCTTGTTGAGATCAAAAAGATTTGCGACGACCGAGGCATCGTGTTGATCGAAGACTCGGCATGGGGCTGTGGCGGCTCGCTTGATGGTAAAGCGCTTGGCACCTGGGGAGCAATGGGCACGTACAGTTTCGATTTTGCCAAGACAATGACCACGGGCGAGGGCGGCATGGTGGTGTTTAACGACACCGCAATGTTCGAGCGTGCAAAGGCGTGGCACGATCACGGACACGAAAATAACCCCGCGGTGCCCAGATGGGAAGACACTCGTGCGGGCAGTGGGTTTAACTATCGAATGATGGAACTGCAGGGCGCTGTTGGTTTGGCGCAGTTGCGAAAGTTGCCGGCAGTAGTTGCAGCGCAACGAGCCAATCGTGATGCGGTGTTGGCTGCTATCGCCGATATTCGCGGCATCACGTTGCGAGTCGAGCCGCAAGGTTCGAACGGAACAGCCGACGCAGTGGTGTTCAACGTGCCGGATAAAGCAGCCGCACTGCGTTGCCGAGCAGCGTTGCTTGAACAAACGATTTCTACAAAAATTCTGCCAGAGGCAACCACGTGGCATTTTGCCGAAACATGGACGCACATGCCCGAGTTGGTTGCCGCACACGGCGGAACACTTACCGAGGCCTTCCCTCGCTCGCGCGCAAGGCTTGAGGCGTCGGTCTCATTGCCGGTTTTTGTGAATATGGCGGCAGACTTTCCGAGCAGAGTTGCAAGCGCGTTGCGCGCAGCACTTGAGGGGAAGGGTGCAACATCATGACGACGCCACTGATTGCCATCATCGTTCCTACGTACAACCACGAGAAATTTATTGGTCGTTGCCTTCGCTCGTTGCTGAACCAATCATTTGCCCGCGAAAAGTACGAAATCATTGTTGTGGATGACGGCAGCACCGACAAAACACAGGCTGCGCTCAAGGTGTTCATGAACGACATTGTCTACATTCGTAACGACGAGAACATGGGCCTTCCTGCAGCAATCAACAAGGGCATCGCCAGCACACGTTCGCCATATGTTGTGCGCGTCGATTCTGACGACTATGTAAACGAATCGTTCTTGAGTGTGTTGTACATGTTTTTGGCCGAGAATCGCGAGATGGACGCAGTCAGTTGCGACTACCTGTTGGTGAACGACCGCGAAGAAGTGATTGGCCGCAAGAACTGCATGGAAGAACCGATTGCGTGCGGCATCATGTTTCGCACCGACCAGCTAATAGATATTGGTCTGTACGACGAGTCATTTTTGTTGCACGAGGATCGCGATTTGCGCTTCCGATTCTTGAAGAAGTACGACATTCATCGCGTGGAATTGCCGATGTATCGCTATCGCAGGCACGATAGCAATATCACTAACAACGGTGAGGCCGATGAACTGCACCGCAATAAGTTGGTTGAAAAACATGGGGAAGAGGCGCGATAGCTGTGGTTGCAATGAAACTGGGCTCGATGACCGTGACGCCAACGGGACGACCATACGTAATCGCCGAGATTGGCGTTAACCACGAAGGCTCGTTGGAAACAGCGAAACGTTTGATCGAGCTTGCGCACCAGGGCGGCGCACATGGCGCCAAGTTTCAGAGCTACAAAGCCAACACATTGGCTTCCAAGAAGTCGCCTGCATATTGGGATACCAGCAAAGAAGCAACGCTGAGCCAGCACGAACTGTTTCAAAAGTACGACAACTTTGAGGCAGGGGATTACGCGGCATTGGCCGCTCACGCAAAAAAGGTTGGCATCGACTTTCTTTCCACGCCGTTTGATGATGACGCCGTCGACTATCTGGCCCCGCTTGTCCCATTCTTTAAAATTGCATCTGCCGACATCACCAATACACCGCTCTTGCGCAGGGTTGCCAAAGTTGGAAAGCCAGTGGTGTTGTCCACCGGTGCGTCAACCCTTGATGAAGTGGATGGCGCGCTGGCAACACTTCGCGATGCGGGCGCTACCGAAATTGCGTTGTTGCATTGCATTCTCAATTACCCGTGTGAAAACATCAATGCACATGTGCGAATGATTACGGGGTTGCAAGACCGCTACCCGGATCACATCATTGGCTATTCGGACCACACCGTGCCCGACCCAGAGATGACCGCCATGTCGGTTGCCTATGCACTTGGCGCCGTTGTGCTGGAGAAGCACTTCACGCACGACAAGACATTGCCCGGCAACGATCACTATCACGCAATGGATGTGCACGACCTTGCACGGTTTATGGCCCGGATTGGCACCATTGCCGACATGCTTGGCACCGACCGCGCGAAGGCGCCCATTGCGACCGAAGACATTGCGCGTCTTAATGCCCGGCGCAGCATCGTGATTGTTCGCGACCTTGTAGAAGGGCACACCATTGTTGAAGCCGACATTACCTACAAGCGCCCCGGCACTGGCGTAAGCCCACTGCACTGGGACGAAGTAATCGGCATGCGCACAAAGCGCTCGATGCAGGAAGACGATGTGTTGACGTGGGATGACCTTGTCCGTTGATGCCACGGTGCAGGCGCGCACGGGCTCTTCGCGCTTGCCAAATAAAGTACTGAAACAGGTATTGGGAAAACCACTACTGCAACAACAGATCGAGCGCATTCAGCGAGCAAAAACAATTGATCGAGTGATCTTGGCAACTTCGGATTTGTCGCAAGACGACCCACTAGAGGAACTTGCCAATGCAATGGGCATCGGATGCTTTCGGGGTAGCGAGACCGACGTCATCTCGCGGGTATGTGGGGCGCTCGAAGCATTCAAGATTGAAGTTCACGCCGAGTTTCAGGGCGACAACTCCATTCCCGACCCGGCCGTTATCGATTCGGTGGTTAACTTTTATCTTGAACACTCCAACGAGTACGACTACGTAACCAACGCTCTGAAAACAACGTTTCCCCCCGGCCTTGAAGTGTCGGTGTATCCGTCCGGTATTTTGTTTGATGCGAACAAGCGCGCAGCACCTTCGGAGCACCGAGAATATGTTGGGTTTCATATCAACCAACACCCAGAGATATATCGCATCAAGAATATTGAAGCGCCAACAAGCATTTGTCGCCCCGACTTACATCTAGAGGTAGACACCGACGAGGACTTTGCGTTGGTTGCCCACATTTACGAGCACTTTGCGACAAACCCGCTGTTCACGATTGAAGATGTCGTTGCTTACACCGATGCCAACCCGCACCTACTTGAGGCAAACTCTGTGGTGGAGCGGCGCTGGAAGCAATACCGCCAAGACTCCTGACGACTAGAGCGCGTTAAACGAAGGGCGGCGGTGCGCCCAAGGCATTGCAACCTCAAGTTGTGCAGACAGACGCAGCAGCAGATCTTCGCGGCCATACGCACCAACAAGTTGGATACCGATTGGAACACCTTGTGCTGTCCAATGCAAGGGCAGGCTGATGGCAGGCTGCCCAGATGTATTGAATGCCGCGGTGAACGCGACGAAATCGGCAGCAACTTTCATTGGGCGCATCGGGGACGATTTGTCGTTTGCAAATTGTCCAACCTTGAGCGGGACACGACTGACCGTTGGCGTGAGCAGGATGTCCCAGCCGTCGGCCCACCACTGCGCAACAGCGCGGCGATATAGCGATGTAGCGAGAATCGCGGCCGCATACTTAGCAGCAGAAGTTTTCTGCGCGTATTGGGCCATCGTCCAGTTGACGAGTTCGAAGTCGTCTTCATTAACTTCGCGGCCAAGCATATTTGCTGTTGTCTCACACGCAACTGCCATGTTGGTTCCCCAGATTGCTGTGAAGCGCGGCGGGAACGATTCGTCTTCAAGTGCCTTCGGCCATGCGGCTTCAACATGATGCCCAAGTTGCTCTAATTGTTTCGCAACAAGGCGCACGCCTTCTGCGCACTCGTCATCGATGGTGCCAGCCAGTGGGCGATGATCCAGGAAACCAATACGCAACTTGCCAGTAGGGGCGCCAACTTCTTCGGCGTAAGGGCGAGAAGGCGAGGGTGCAATGACGCGGTCTCCAACGCCGGGCCCATGAGTTGCATCGAGCAATGCGGCGCAGTCGCGCACCGAGCGCGTAACAACGTGTTCGACACCTAAGTTGGTTTCGTCTCGGAACGGCGCCGACGTAATTCGGCCCTGGCTTACTTTGAGACCAACGAGACCGCAGCAGGCTGCGGGAATACGAATAGAGCCGCCACCATCGCTGGCGTGCGCTGCAGGAACAATGCCCGCCGCAACCGCTGCGGCGCTGCCGCCGCTAGAGCCACCCGAAATTCGGCTGGTGTCCCATGGTGTTCGCGTTGGCCCCCAGGCTTCGGGTTCTGTGGTTGGCACGCTTCCAAATTCGGGAGAGTTGCCGCGACCCACGATGATAAGGCCTGCATCAATAAATCGCTTCACGTGTTCGGTGGTGTAGTTGGAAATGTGATGCGCATTTTTTAGCGCAATGTTTCCATTGGACAACGGTTTGCCTTCCATCGCGGCGTGCAAATCTTTGAGCACAAATGGAACACCACGAAATGGCATGGTGTTGTCTTCAGGCAGTTGTTGAGCAGCCACGCGAGCATCGTCGAACCATGTGTATGTGAGTGCATTAATGGCGGGGTTGAGTCGCTCTGCTCGCTCGGCGGCTGCATCAACCAGTTCGACTGGTGAAACCTTGCCTCCACGCACAAGCTCGGCCTGTTCGGTGGCGTCTAGCCACTGCGTGTCATCTGCAATCGAGCCCATACTTCCCCCAATATTCAATCCGTGCCCGCCATCGTTCCTTGATTAGAGTGAGGCAACTGTGAACGATAAAACCGACAGCACTCAACTTACTGCGTTTGACGTGCTTCGTTATACGAATGTGCGAAGAATGCTCGGTAGCAGTTTTGCGTTTTATGCAGGGATCATGCTGCAGGTGGCCACATTGGGCAAGCATGTGTTCGACAAGACCGGCAGAGTAATCGACATCGGTTGGCTTGGGCTAGCCGAGTTTTTACCAATTGCGCTGTTTGTATTTGTTACGGGAAGTGTTGCTGATCGGTATAACCGCAAACATGTCGCCGCAATCGCGTTGTCTGGCGAGTTGCTGTGTGCCCTTGGGCTGGTGTGGTACTCCATCGCCGACCCACAAGCGGTATGGCCAATTTTTGTGATCGGTGCATTGTTCGGAACATGCCGCGCGTTTTTGTCGCCTGCAACGCGGCCGATGTACCCAATGGTTGCACCCGATGGTGGATTACAACCAGTAATTGCCTTGTCGTCAGGTGTCTGGACGTCGGCCATGATCATTGGGCCCGCAGCATCGGGATTTTTATACAGCGTTCATCCAGCAGTTTCGTACGGAACGACGGCTGCACTGATCGCGTTCGGTATTGGTGGCATCATGAGGGTGCAGTTTTTGCGGCCACCTATCGTTCGCGATCCAAACGACAAGCCAACATTTCGCTCGGCAACTGAAGGCCTTCGCTTCATTCGGCGCACACCCATTCTGCTTGCCGCTATTTCTCTCGATCTGTTCGCAGTGTTGTTTGGTGGTGCGGTTGCGTTGTTGCCCGTAATTGCTGAAGAGCAACTAAATGTTGGTGATGTCGCTTACGGATGGTTGCGCGCAGCAGGCGGAATTGGTGCCGCATCAATGGCTGCTTTTTTAGCAATCCGACCACTGCGGCGACATGTAGGAAAGGCGTTACTCGTTGCCGTCGGCATTTTCGGTGCTGGAACCATCGTGCTCGGATCTACATCGTCGTATGCCGTTGCATTCGTAGCAGTGTTGATCTTGAGCGCCGCCGACATGGTGAGCGTTTTCATTCGATCTTCGATTGTTCCGTTGGTAACGCCAGATGAAAAACGCGGCCGAGTCTCGGCAGTAGAACATGTGTTCATTGGAGCAACCAACGAGTTGGGTGCGTTCGAATCTGGATTGGCGGCGCAGGCATTTGGTGCGCCAGCAACCGTTATCGGCGGCGGCATCGCAACGCTCGGCAT
This sequence comes from Ilumatobacteraceae bacterium, assembly GCA_036746695.1. Lineage (GTDB taxonomy): Bacteria > Actinomycetota > Acidimicrobiia > Acidimicrobiales > Ilumatobacteraceae > UBA3006. The sequence continues at coordinate 1,506,450 of DAIODP010000001.1, forward strand.
CGTTGGCGTGTGGTGGCTGAAATTTCCTGCGCTTCGTAACATCGACCAATTCAGTGATTTGGAAACTCCCGAAAACCCATCATGAAAGTGCTCACCGCTTGTCCGCTCGACTGCCCGGATTCGTGTTCGTTGCAAGTGACGGTAGAGATGGGCCGCATTGTCGACATTGACGCAGCGCCTGTTGACAGTGCGGGCAACATGCTTACCGACGGCTGGATTTGCAAGAAGGTAAAGCATCATGCGCTGCGCGTGTATTCGCCAGAGCGAATCATGACACCGCTTGTGCGCACTGGCGCAAAAGGAAGCGGCCAGTTTCGTAGCGCAACGTGGGACGAAGTAATTGCATTGATCGCGCAACAGATTAGAAGCGCGATCGATACGCATGGCACCGACAGCGTGTTGCCATATTTGTATAACTCGTCATCGGCGCGCATCGATAAAAAGCGAGTGATGCCTCACCTGTTCGAACGACTTGGCTGCCCAGAAATTGAGCAAACGATTTGTGCAAGCACAAAATCCGAGGCGTGGGAACGAGTATTTGGCGAAATGCTGTCGTGCGACCCACAAGACATTGAGCACTCGAAGCTTGTGGTGGTGTGGGGCGGTAACCCCAGCGCAAGCAACACCCATCTTGTGCCGATTCTGACCAAGGCAAAAAAGAATGGCGCACAGATAGTTGTGATCGACCCCCGTGCAACAAGCACTGCAGCCCGTGCGGATGTGCACTTGGCCGTTCGCCCAGGCACCGACGTGGTTCTTGGTTTTGCGCTTGCTCGCTGGATGCAGCACAACAATCGCATCGATCAAGCGTTTGTCGACAAGCACACTGTTGGCGCAAGCGCATTTTTGGCAGCCGCCGAAGAATGGACGATGGAGCGGGCGGCCGATGTGTGCGGTGTGGACGCATCCGAAATCGTGCGCTTTGCAGAATTGCTTACGACAATTAAGCCAGCAATGTTGCGCAGTGGTTGGGGCATGGAGCGCAACCGCAATGGAGGGAGTGCCTACTTGGCTGCATACGCGGTGTGGGCGCTTGCCGGAAACTTTGGTTCGCTTGGCAGCGGCATTGTTGATTCCACATCGAGCGCGTTTCCCAACAAGGTGACTGTGGAGTGGCCTGCGGGCGTGCCTCGGCCCGAGCGCAAGAAGTTGAACATGAATCGTGTTGGCAGGGCATTGTGCGGAGACCGTAAAGAATGGCCAGTACAACCGCGGGTACTTGTGATTCAGGGTGCAAACCCAGCCGTCACTTCTGTCGATCAGGTTGCCATGTTGGAAGGGCTTGCCCGCGAAGACGTGTTCATGGTGTTGCACGAGCAAGTAATGACCGACACCGCTGTGTTCGCCGACGTTATTTTGCCCGCCACAACCCATTTCGAAATCAACGACGTTGTTGGCTCGTATGGCTCGTTTACCGCGCAGCGCAATGCTCGAGTGATCGAGCCAGTTGGCCAGTCGCGTAGCAACGGTCAGGTGGGGCAGATGCTTGCAGAGGCGCTTGGTTTTTCTGCCGAAGAGTTTGCTGCAACCGACGAAGCAATAGACGAACTGATTGAGCAATCGCTGTGCAATGGCACGCAAGTGAAGCAACCTGGCGAGGTGCGCCAATTTGTGAATACGTTTCCGTCAACAGACGATGGTCGTATGAAGTTGTGGGGTCCGTTCGGCGCGTTGCAGGGCCCGCGTTTCGTCCCACTTGAAGATGCCAAACACCCGCTGACACTGATTACGCCAGCAACATCATTCACCGTCAACTCGATGTTTGCCGACACGTTGCCTCCACCGGCCGTGATCAAACTGAACCCGACAGACGCAGAGTTGAGGGGTGTCACCAGTGGCGAAATAGTTCGCGTGTTTAACGATCGCGCCGAATTGTCAATTGAAGTTGATGTGGACGCAACAATTCGTGTTGGTGTGTGTTCGATACCGAAGGGTTTATGGAGGAGGAGCCTCAACGGCGGCCTTACTGCAAATGCCTTTGCCCCCGACACCTATTCCGATCTCTCTGATGGCGCATGCTTTAACGACGCGCGAGTGCAAGTGGAGAAACTTCGCACAAACTAATCTCGGTGTATGGCTGAACAAATGAAAAGGCACGGAATCGTTGCAGAGTTCAAGTCGTTTATCAATCGAGGCAGCGTCGTCGACATTGCTGTTGCCTTCGTCATGGGTGCGGCATTCAAAACGGTGATCGATGCGGTTGCAGGCGACGGCAAGGACAACCAAGGTTTGCTCGGTGGATTGATTGGCGCAATATTCGGCGGCAATCAACCAAACTTCAACGACAAAGGTGTGACACTGAATGGCAGTTTCGTTCCGGTGGGTTCATTTCTCACGTCGGTACTTAACTTCTTATTGGTCAGCCTCGTGTTGTTTTTCGTGATTAAGGCATACAGCCGGTTTCGTAAAACGCAGCCCGAGGAGACAACAAACCAACTTTTGGCCTCTATTCGTGATGAGCTGCGCCAAACGCGTGGTCAATGACTTGATTTAGGTCGCACCAGCGGGTCTACTTACAGAACAATGTTTCGCCGTCCCCCCACGCGAAGCGCCCCTCGTCGTCGCGGCGCGTTGCGTTTCACTCTCGCTGCCACAGCATTCTCGGTGGCCCTCTCTGGCTGTGGCGTCATTGATTTCATTACCGGTAACGACGGCTACTTGGATGGCGTAGGCCGAATACCTGGCGGCGAGTTCAACAGTTTGGTGTCGTTGCCAGAAGGTGTCGAGATTCAGTTTCCCGAACTGATCGGCCCGATGATTGGGCCACAGATCGGTGGAAACCGCGTGCTGATGATTGGCGACTCGATCATGGCTTCAACATCCAGCCGTTACGGCAACGAGATGTGCAACACGCTGACACCTTTGGGCTGGCAAGTTGCGGTTGAGGCGCAAGCGGGAAGTTTCGTAGATTTTGGTTTGAAGGTACTTGGCCGCAGGCTTGAAGACGGCTGGGACACGGCCGTCGTGTTTCTAGGAACCAACTTCGATGGAAACCTTGCAAATTACGAAAGTGTTTTGCGCCAAATCTTTGATGCACTTTCGCCAACTCCGTTTGTTGTTTTGACAACAGCAGAGTTTCGACCGAAACAAATTGAAGTGAACAATGTGATTCTTAACTTGGCAAAAGAATACGAGCACATAACGGTGTTGGATTGGGCAAAGATTGCCGCAAACCCTGGGGTCATTGGCCGTGACGGCATTCATCTTTCCGACAACGGCCGTGATGTATTCAGCGTTGCAGTCGCCCGATCACTCGAGCTTCCGCCCGTACGTGAAGGCAAGTGCATCGACTCTATGTTTAGAAATGACTCTGCAGTGAAAGATGCAATGCCAAGCGAAGTTGTGGTGGATGACACTTCGGTTCCTGCTGTCGACCCAGCATCAGGCGAGGCTTCAACAACACTTCCGTAGTGATTGGCAAGTAGGTTGATGCGATGACAAATCGCATGAAGATCGGCATTTTTGGTTCGCAAAACGACAGCACCGTTGACGGTGTGGTGGCAGAGGCGAAAAGGGCAGAGGCTGACGGCTTCGCGTCGTATTGGCAGTCGCAGATTTTTGGCCTCGACGCACTCAGCACGTTGAGTGTTGTGGGCCGTGAAGTACCTCGCATCGAACTTGGAACAAGCGTGATCCCTACCTATCCGCGCCATCCAATGATGCTTGCGCAGCAGGCACTCACCACCAACCAGGCAAGCGGCGGGCGCCTGTGCCTGGGCATTGGCCTGAGCCATCAAGTGGTGATTGAAGGAATGCTCAACATGTCATTCGACAAACCAGTTCGACATATGAAGGAGTATCTCTCCATTTTGATGCCGCTCATTCACGACAGGAAAGTGTCGTTTGCTGGCGAGACCCTCACGACCCACGCCGAACTCACCATCAACAAGGCGCAAAGTTGCGACGTTGTGGTTGCGGCTCTTGGGCCACAGATGCTCAAGTTGGCTGCGGCAATGACACAGGGAACACTCACGTGGTGCACAGGCCCAGAAACCTTGCGTACGCTCACTGTTCCAACCATCAATGCTGCTGCCGAGCAACTTGGCAAGCCGAAGCCACGCGTAATCGCGGCCTTGCCGGTGTGTGTAACGAAAGATGTTGATGGCGCCCGTGCCCGCGCTGCACAAGTATTTGCCGTGTACGGGCAGTTGCCTAGCTACCGAGCCATGTTGGACCATGAAGGCGCAGCCGGCCCAGCCGACGTTGCAATCATTGGTTCGGCCAGCGAAGTCTTCGACAGAGTTGCAGCGCTGCAAGAAATTGGTGTAACCGACTTTGGCGGCGTCGAGTTCGGTGGAACGCCAGACGAACTGCACGACACCCGCGAGATGTTGAAGAGTTTGTTGAAGCGTTAGTTAGCGAACGTTGATAGCAACGCCAGGCGTTGCATTGATTGCATCAAAGAAGTCGTTGCCTTTGTCGTCGACCACGATGAATGCAGGGAAGTTCTGTACTTCAATTTTCCATACGGCTTCCATGCCGAGCTCGGCGTATTCCAGCACTTCAACTTTGGTGATGCAGTCTTGCGCCAAGCGCGCGGCGGGGCCGCCAATGGAGCCGAGGTAGAAACCGCCATATGTTTTGCAGGCGTCGGTTACTTGTCGCGAGCGGTTTCCTTTGGCCAACATCACGAAGCTTCCGCCGGCAGCCTGAAACTCGCCAACATACGAATCCATTCGGCCGGCCGTGGTGGGGCCAAACGAACCAGACGCAAAACCTTCCGGTGTTTTTGCAGGGCCCGCGTAATAGACGCAGTGATCTTTCATGTATTGCGGCAGGCCCTTGCCACTGTCGAGACGCTCTTTCAGCTTGGCGTGCGCAATGTCGCGAGCAACCACCATTGGTCCTGTCAACATCACACGTGTTTTCACGGGATATTTGGAAAGCGTGTCGCGAATTTCCGACATTGGTTTATTCAGGTCGATGGAAACAACTTCGCTTGCCAGTTGGTCTTCAGTAATTTCGGGCAAGAAGCGCGCTGGGTCGGTTTCTAAAACCTCTAGGAAGATGCCCTTCTCGGTGATCTTGCCAAGCGCCTGACGGTCGGCACTGCAACTTACGGCCATAGCAACGGGGCAGCTTGCGCCGTGGCGGGGTAGGCGAACGACGCGAACGTCGTGACAGAAGTATTTGCCGCCAAACTGCGCGCCGATGCCGGTTTGCTGCGCAAGTTGGAGCACCTTTGCTTCTAAATCGATATCGCGAAACGCGTGCCCAGTTGCGCTGCCACTTGTGGGAAGCGAGTCGAGGTATTTGGTGCTAGCGAGTTTTGCTGTTTCTACCGCAAACTCGGCCGAGGTTCCGCCGATAACAACGGCCAAGTGATACGGCGGGCACGCCGCGGTGCCGAGTGTTTTCATTTTGTCAAATAGCCAAGGCAACAAGGTTTTTTCGTTAAGCAAAGCCTTTGTTTCTTGAAACAGGTAACTCTTGTTTGCCGAGCCGCCACCTTTGGCAATGAACAGAAACTTGTATTCGTTGCCCGACACAGCAGAGATTTTGATTTCTGCCGGCAAGTTGTTGTCGGTATTGACTTCTTCGAACATGGAAAGCGGCGCAAGTTGGCTGTAGCGCAAGTTGCTGGTTTGGTACGTGTTGTAGATACCGCGCGAGATTGCTTCGTCATCGGCGCCACCAGTGAAAACAAACTGGCCCTTCTTGGCCTTCACAATTGCGGTGCCCGTGTCTTGACACATTGGCAACACGCCGCCCGCTGCGATGCTTGCGTTCTTCAGCAGATCGAGCGCAACGAATCTGTCGTTATCGCTGGCCTCTGGGTCGGCCAAAATGTTTGCGAGTTGTTGCAGGTGGCTGGCGCGAAGCAGGTGCGCAATGTCGCGCATTGCATGTTCTGTCAGCGTTGTAATCGCCGATGGCTCGACTTTAAGAAACGTTCCCTCGCTGGTGGAAAAAGTGGAGACTCCCTCGGTGGAGATCAGTCGGTATTCAGTGGTATCGGGCCCGAGCGGAAGCAATTCGCTATAGGCGAATGGCGCGTCGGCGGTCATGCCAGTGCTGGCGTGCCCTTGAATGCACCCGGGTCGCCGGCTTGAGGAATGAGTGGTTTTGACCACGCAACTGTTTCGGCGATGGTGTTTGCAACTTCGCGCCACGCTGCTGGGTTCCAACCTTCTGCTGCGGCCGGTACTGTGCCGTCGCTGCGAAGAAACACAAACGCTGGCAATTCGGCGAGCCCAAGTTGTTTAACAACAACTCGTTCCGGGTCGGTGAAAGTGAGGAACTCGGTTGCAAGTGGTCCAAGAAATTGTTTTGCTTCGGCAGGTGTTGCCGTGACGATGAAGTTGACTCGCGCGGCAGAGTCGGCAAATTGATGCATGATGCGCGACGCAGTCTTCAAGATCCACGAGCTTTCGTTGGTGTACGGGTCGATCACCACGGACGCCAAGTGAAAAGTGGTGATCCATTCACGAATCGGGCGGGCGTCGCCAATGAGGGGGGTGAGCTGGGTGTCGAGGGAAGGTGCGTTTGCCACAGCAAGTGACCGTAGCAAGCCGGCACTAGCGTTTCCGATATGCACCCGATCGAGCACCTGCGATATGTGGCGCGTGCCACTGGCGCCGACCCCGTTTCCTTAGTTCATGAGACTTCGCAGGCCCTTCGCGGGTTGCGTCACGAGCCGGCTGGGCTGGTGTTGACGGCTCGCCGAATCATCGAGCGCCATCCAACATGCGCCCCGCTGTGGTGGTTGTGCGCGCAGGTGCTTGTAGCGCCCGACCCGTTTGACCGAGCGGAAGAACTGAGTTTGGAATTAGATGCCGATCGCACAACCGACCACTTGGTGGACGCGTTGCCGCAGGACGCGGTGGTGTGTGTTGTTGGTTGGAGCCCAACTGCCCTTGAAGCAATTGCTCGTCGTGGCGACTGCAGCGCGTTTGTTGTGGATTCGTTTGGTACCGCAGATACGGCAGTGCGTGTGTTGGAGCAAGCCGGTTGCACCGCCGAAGCGGTGTCGCTCGAACATGCTGCGCTCGCCGTTGCAAGAAGCAACTTGGTCATTACAGATGCACTGGCTTGCGGCCCCGAAATGTTTTTTGCAAGCGCCGGTTCGTACGGCGTTGCAGCTCTGGCACATGTTGAGAGCGTGCCCGTGTGGCTGACAGCGCGCAAGGGCACACGCCTGCCAAACGAGCTGTGGCTTGCAATGCACTCACGGAACAGGGACGCCGATCAACCTTGGCGAACTGAGGTGGACGAGATCCCGCTTGCGTTGTGCGGCACCTTTGTCGGCCCCGCGGGTATCAGCCATGTTCCGGCCGATGCGGTGCGACCTGAATGCCCCGCTACGACAGAGATGCTCGTACGCAGTGCAATGTAACCTGTAAACCATGTCTGCACGCTCACGCCAACTTCCACGTCGTTCCTGTCTGTCCATTCCCGGCTCGTCCGAAAAAATGATGGGTAAAGGCCCCAACATTCCGGCCGACATGGTGTTCCTTGATCTGGAGGACGCTGTTGCTCCGAAGGAAAAGGAAGCATCGCGCGCGCGAATTGTTAGTGCAATTCGCGGCAACGATTGGGGCGACAAGGTGTTGTGTGTTCGCGTCAACGACTGGAGCACAAAGTGGACTGCCTACGACATCATGGAAGTCGTTGGCGGTGCAGGCGAGCGCCTCGACGAAATCATGTTGCCAAAAGTAGAGAACGCTGCGCAGATCGTTGCTACCGATTTGCTCCTTCGTCAAGTAGAAATTGCCAGCGGCTTGCCAGTTGGCCACATCGGTATCGAGGCTCAAATTGAAACCGCACGTGGCCTCATTAACGTGGAAGAAATTTGTGCAGCAAGCCCACGTGTAGAAACCATCATCTTTGGCCCTGCCGACTTTGCCGCAAGCATGGAGATGCCGGTGCTTACGGGTGGAGTACAAATCCCCGAGTACCCAGGCGACCACTTTCATTACGTGTTCAACAAAATCTTGATGGCTGGCCGTGCCAATGGCTTGCAAGTAATCGACGGGCCGTTTTTGCACGTTCGCGACAACGATGCATTGCGCGACTACGCAATGCGTGCTCGCACGCTTGGCTTCGACGGCAAGTGGGCCCTCCACCCAGACCAAGTAACCGTGTTGAACGATGTCTTTTCACCAACGCAAGAGCAGTTTGACAAGGCATGGCAGATTCTGGATGCCTATAAGGCAGCAACAGAAAACGACGGCATGGGTGCCGTTATGTTCGGCAACGAAATGATCGATGAAGCAAGCCGCAAGATGGCGTTGAAGTTCATCTCGCGCGGCGAGCGTGCCGGTCGCACTCGTTCTGCACAAGCGTGACCAAACGCTTCGACGCACTGCTGTTTGATGCCGGCGGCATCTTTCTGCTGCCAGACCCAATCTCGCTTGGCGCGATTGTGCACGAACACGGCGGCAACGGGTCTATTGCCGCAATGACTCGCGCGCATTACGCGGGCATGGCTGCGCTCGACAACGCTGCGCGTTCAAGCAGCAAAGACACCATCGATGGTTTCAGTTGGGACCCATACCGCAGTGCGCATCTCGCAAGTGCTGGCCTCAGTGGCACTAACCTTGCCGAGGCCGAGGTCAAAGCAAAAAACTTGTTCTCACCGTTCTTGTGGCGCTATCCAATTTTGGAATCGGCTGCGGCGTTGTGGCGCATGCATTTGCAGGGCCTGCCAATAGGCATCGTGTCCAATGCCAGTGGGCAAGTGGAAGCCACGCTTGCCAACCAGTGCATCTGCCAAGTTGGCAATGGCGCAGGGGTGCCGGTGCTAATCGTTACCGACTCGCACGTCATCGGCACTGCCAAACCCCATGCAGGTATTTTTCGTGATGCACTAGCACTGATGAATGGCAGAGGCATTGGCACCGACCGCATTGCCTACATCGGCGACTCGTACGTCAACGATGTGCAGGGGGCACGCAACGCGGGCATTCACCCAATCTTGTTAGACCCGTACAACGATCATGAAGGCGATGATTGCGAGCGCATCGGCTCGCTTCACGACCTGCTTGCGTTTATTTAGCTGCGTCTTCTACAAGTCGGCGAGCAATTACCTTCAAGCACAGTGTTTCGTCAACACCTTCGAAGATTGACAACACGCGAGCATCCACGAACAAACGGCTGATGGTGTATTCCTCGGCGTAACCAAAACCACCATGAATTTGCATCGACTCGCGAGTTACCCATTCGGCTGCTTTGCAGACATAGGCCTTGACCATGCTTGCTTCCATTTGGCCCTTGCCTTGGCCCATCAACTTGGCAACCGCATAACTGAATTGGCGCGAGGCCTGGATGACGGCGGCCATGCGGCCAAGTTTGACTTGCGTCAGTTGATATTCGCTGATGTTGCTGCCGAACACTTTGCGGTTATTGGAGTAATCGACTGCCAGTTCATATGCGGCTTGCATCAAACCAACCGCACGTGCAGCGGTTTGCAAACGGCCGTTTTCGAAACCGCTCATTTGGTAATAGAAACCTTTTCCGAGGCCCGCTTCTTCACCGATGAGGTGATCGGCTGGAACCCACCAGTTTTCAATTGCAATTTCGTACGAGTGCATGCCGCGGTAGCCAATGGTGTCGATTGGTCGGCCTTCCATTTTTCCGCCATCTGGTTGGTTGAACATGAAGCCATGCGCTTCACCTTGTGGCTTAGGCACGATCAGCACGCTTAGGCCGCGGTGTTGCTTGGTGCGATCCGAGTCGGTGCGGGCAAGCAACATCAACACGTTTGCGCGTGCGCCAAATGTGCACCACGTCTTCACGCCATTAATCAAGTAGCCGTCTTTTCCTTCGGCATTCTTTGCAGCAACTGCGGTTGTCTTGATGCTTGCGACATCGCTGCCGTAGTCCGGTTCGGTAACAGCAACTGCAGCCATCACTTCAGCCGTTGCCAATTTCGGCAACCAAAACTGTTTCTGTGCCTCGGTGCCGCCGTTGACTAATGCGCGAGTAAGAATTTCGGGGCGAGTGATGAGCGAGCCGCCAATGCCCAGCGATGCGCGAGACAATTCTTCCGTCGCAATGCAGTTGGCCATGTATTCGCCTTCGCCGCCTTCGTTGAAGCCGCCGTATTCTGCTGGCACCGACAAACCAAATGCGCCAAGATCGGCGAGGCCAGCAATGATTTCTTCCGGAACGTCTGCGTTGTGACGGTGCACGTGCTCGGCACGCGGCGCAATTTCTTTTGTTGCGTAACTACGAAACGTGTCTTGCACCATTTCAAACTCGCCCTCGAGGTGGCGTGAGCCTGGTGTGGTGGCGAGCGATCCAACAAAATCAGGTTGGCGGTAGGTGGCCATGAATTGATGCGTAGACGACAACGCATTTGCTACGACGCCCCACATTTCCTCGCGCCCAAGCAGACGCGTTGACACTTCGAACAACATGTCTGCAACAAACGCGCACGTAAGTTTTGCTTCAACTTCTCCGTGCTTGCCGTAGTCCAACATTGCTGCGGCTGTCTCGACCGCTGCAGCGCTATGTGCCAAGTCGTACGCCAACACTTGGTGTTTGTCGGGCCCGCCGCCAGCAGCCAACGTTTTTACACCTTGCGCAACAACACTTCGGGCGCTTTCAACTACTTGTGCGGCAAGGGCAAGATCTGCTGTTGGGGTGCTCATTCCAGTAAACGCTAGTAACGCAAGAGGCTGAAGAACTAACCCAGCCGCCTCAACTTGCCTACGATTTAGGGCATGGCGATGATGAGCGGGTTGAGATCGACCCTGGTCACGCTGAAGTGGGTGCTTTTCGCTGCGGTGGTGTACTTCTTTGTCCTTCCGCTCATCCCTGGTTTCCGCAATGCGCTGTCGGAGTTAACCCAAGTACAACCCCCGCTGCTGGCTTTGGGGTTGGGCCTCGAGTTCGCGGCGCTGTTTGCCTATTCCATGCTGACGCATGCCGCACTGGGGGATCACCGCAAGTCGGTTTCCATCTGGCGACTGTTCCGCATTCAGTTGAGCACCAAAACCGTCGGCAACATTTTGCCCGGCGGAAGCGCAGCAAGCAGCGCGCTTGGATACCGCATGCTCACGTTGTCGGGTGTGTCTGGCCCCGATGCGGGCTTTGCACTTGCAACTGCCGGCCTTGGTTCGGCAGTGGTGTTGAATCTCATTTTGTGGGTTGGTTTGATCGCGTCTATTCCCGGCCGCGGTGTAAACGCCGCATACGGTTCGGCCGCTTTGGTTGGTGTCATTGTGATGCTCGTTGCAGCAGGCCTGGTGTTTGGTGTCATCGATGGGCAGGGCAGAGCAGAACGCGCATTGCGCTTCATCGCGCGCAAGTTCCGCATGAACGAAGATCGCGCTGCACAAACACTTCAACACTTGGGCAACCGACTGCAGGGCCTCGCAGCCGAACCAAAGTTGTTGTTCCGCGTACTTGGATGGGCCGCGCTGAACTGGCTGCTCGATGCGGCAGCGCTGTGGGTGTTCCTGCGTGCGTTCGGTGGCAATGTCAGCCTGGATTTGTTGATCGTTGCGTTTGGGCTTGCCAACATCATGGCTGTCGTGCCAATTACTCCTGGCGGCCTTGGCATTGTTGAAGGTATATACATTCCAACATTGGTTGGCTTTGGATTAACAAGTAACGCCGCAACAGTTGGCGTGCTTACGTACCGAATTGCGCAGTATTGGTTGCCAATTTTTGTTGGTGGGCTCACGTATCTTTCGCTGCGTGTCGGCCCTTTTGCCATCGAACGCAGATCCAAACTGCAACCGCTTACTCGCATTGCGCGAGACGCAACCGAGCACCCAACCAGTCGTTACGAGTTCCTCGAGCACTATGCCCCGCGCGACCGAACAGGACAGTTTCCATTGCCGGACTTCAAGGGCATGTACAACACCGACGACGACACCCCGACTGGGCAATAGCACCAAGAAAGTGTGTAGCGTAATTTGACATGACCGTTCACGAACGCCCCTTTGGCCGAGCCCTAGAAGATTTTGTAGTTGGCGACGTGTATCGCCACTGGCCTGGCAAGACCATCACCGAGGCCGACGATCATTTGTTTTGCATGATCACTATGAACCATCACCCGTTGCACACCAACGATTGGTTTGCATCGCAAAGCGTGCAGGGCCGCAACGTGGTTGTGGGCAACTTGGTGTATTCGTTGGTTCTTGGCATGAGCGTGCCAGACGTGAGCGGCGCAGCAATTGCCAACCTTGAAGTTGAAACATTGCAGCACAAGTTTCCAACGTTTCACGGCGACACCATCCACGCCGAAACGCGTGTGCTGGATGTTCAAGAGTCGAAGTCCAAAAATGATCGCGGCGTAGTACTGGTTGAGACAAAGGGCTTTAACCAAGACGGCAAGGAAGTGTGCTACTTCCGTCGTCGCGTAATGGTGTGGAAGCGTTCGGCAATGCCAAACCGCGCACGCCCCTACGACGGTCACGACGTCTGGAGCGATTGACCCCAATCGTCGACCCACTGTTGCAGTGGGGTCTGCCGCAGTTACGCGATTTTCCGTGGCGCGCCACGCGCAACCGCTGGCTTGTGCTGGTGAGCGAAGTGATGTCGCAGCAAACGCAGATCGACCGAGTGGTTCCCAAGTTTGAAGCATTCGTCGAACAGTTTCCAACACCGACCGAGTGTGCAAACGCAAGCCTCAGCCAGCTGCTGGACATTTGGCAAGGCCTTGGTTACCCACGTCGTTGCCGCAACTTGCACGATGCAGCAAAACAAATGGTGGAGCACCATGGCGGCGAAGTGCCCGCAACGCTTGATGCGCTGCTGGCGCTGCCCGGCATTGGCGACTACACCGCCAGAGCGGTGCTGGCATTTGCCGACCACGAAGACGTTGGCATTGTCGACACCAACATTGCTCGCGTGATTGCCCGAATTGAAAACCGATCGTTTGCGAAAAAGGAATTGCAATTAGTTGCCGACGCGTTGGTGCCCGAGGGGCTGTCGTGGGAATGGAACCAAGTGCTGATGGACTTTGGCGCAACCGTGTGCACTGCACGCGCACCAAAATGCGACGGGTGCGTTGTGAACAACCTGTGCATGTGGAACGTGGATGGCGGCAACGACCCCGCACCAGCAACTGCCGGCACCAGCAAACCTCAGGCGCGCTTTGAAGGCTCCGACAGGCAGGCCCGAGGCAAGCTGATGAAAGCACTAGTAAGTGGCAGTGTGCAGTGCTCCGATGCCGCACGCGTCATGAACTTGCGCGACCAGGAAGAACGCGCGAAACGAATTGTGCAATCGCTTCTGAACGATCGCTTAATCGTGATGGTTAACGACTACTACCAGTCACCCAGTTGACAATCAGTTCATTAACAACAGCCGGTTGCTCTAGTTGCATGAAGTGGCCAGCACCCTGAACGATTTCTACACGAGCATTTTCGGGTGCGCGCGTTGCGGCATCCGCAGCCACCTCGGCTCCGATACATCCATCTGTGCTGCCATGCAAATACAGCAAAGGCTGCGTTGGGCTCTCGCTTTGCAACACAGCTTGTGCTTCTTCTAACTGCGGGTCGCGGTAACCCTCGCCAATCGTTGCCCGGTAATAACCAAGCGTTGCCGCAAGGTTTTCTGGCTGCACGAGACATGCCTTTGCGTTGTCAACATCCACAGGTGAAACGAAACCAGGCGACCATTGTTGCCAAAGCATGTCGATGAACGCAAGGTTGTTTGCACCCACCACGAAATCGCTGAGGCCATGTTGGAAAAAGAACATGTACCAACTGCGCTGCAATTGCTCCAAGTTGCCAACGAACGCTTTGCCCATGGCGCCCCACGGCGGTACTCCCATGCCAACGACACGGCTCCAGCGTTCGGGGGCAAGAAGTGCAGCGCCGTATGTTGCAGGCGCACCCCAGTCGTGCCCAATAATTACAGCGTCCGAGTTGCCACCGAGCACTTCGTGCAGTGCGTTTGCATCGGTGGACAGCGCAGCAGTTTGGTATGCGCCATTTGGCGCAACCGATGTTGGCGCAAACCCACGCATGAATGGTGCAACGGCACAAAACCCGGCCTCGGCAAGATTGGGCAGCAGGTGTCGCCATGTATTTGCCGAGTCGGGGAAGCCATGCAGACAAAGCGCAAGTGGTCCACTGCCGCACTGCAGATAGGTGAAGTCAATATTGTTTGCGCGCACGGTATGCGTAGTGATGTTCGCTGAAGCGGCCATAGCGAAACCATAGTTGAGTAACATCGCATCAATGGCAGCCGAGTTTGATAGCGCGCGTTTTCGTCACGTCCTTGGGCATTTGCCCACTGGCGTTGTGGTGGTCACTGGCCTCAACTCGGGCGGCGAACCATTCGGCATCACCATCGGTTCGTTCGTTTCAGTTTCGCTAGAGCCACCACTGGTTGGGTTCTTCCCTGGCTTGCAATCTCGTAGTTGGCCGGCAATTGCCGAAGGAAAAAGATTTTGCGCAAACATTCTTTCCAGCGCGCAAGCAGACGAATGTTGGCGCTTTGCCAAAGAACCCCAAGAGGGTGGTGCAAACAGGTTCGACGGCCTGCAGTGGACAAAGTCGGCAAACGGAATGCCCGTGCTTCCAAACTCAATTGGCTGGATTGATTGCTCGATTCAATCGGTTACCGAAGCGGGGGACCACTGGTTTGTTCTTGGCCGCGTAGACCACCTGCACACCACCGACTCGGCCGATGAAGCAATGGTGTTTTACAAAGGCAAAGTTGCTGGCGTAGAAACAAGCGAGTAGTTCGCAGCATGTTTTCTTTTGCGTGGTGGTGCGCATCTGTTGTCGGCGTAGTTTTCGTTTTTGCAGGCGTGCAGAAAATCCTTGCTGGCCCCGATTGGTTGGTGCAGGCGCGAAAGCTTGGCGCCCCCATCTGGGCAATTCCCTCGGTTCGCTGGGTGGAGTTAGTGCTTGGTTGTTTGCTTGTTGCCGATGTTGCAACCACCGCAGTTCGGCTTGCCGCGTTGGCGCTGTTGGCCGCATTCACCGCGCTGCTTGTTGCTCGCCTTCGCGAGGGCGTCCGCCCGCCTTGTTCCTGTTTCGGCTCTCGGTCGGCCAAACCAATTAGTTGGTGGAATGTGACGCGAAATGTTGGCCTGATGTCACTGATTTGTTTGGCACTGCTTGTCAACTTGTAGGCCCGCCTAACTATCGTTACAGCGTGCGCGTGTGGATCGATCAAGACTTATGCACCGGCGATGGGCTGTGTGTCGATCACTGCCCAGACGCATTTGTGCAACTTGAAGACGGCATTGCCTATGTTGCCGAGCGCGGCCAACCACTCAATGATCCCGGTAGTTCTGGCAGTTTGGCATTTGTAGAACCACGCAATCGTTCAGCAGTTGTGCAAGCAGCAGAAGTGTGCCCAGGCGAATGCATCTTTATCGAAATTGAAGACACCGATCTTGCGACGACACCCGAGGCGACATTGTCGGTACGCTGAACATATGAAGTGGCGCATTGTTGCTCATGGTGCCGCACTTGTTGTCACCATCGCTGTTGCTTCCACTGCGGTTGCCCCAAACCTGGGCGCGAAAGGTGTTCGGCCTAATGCCGCCGGCGGCAGCGCACTTGCTGTGTTGCAAACCATCCGCGTAGAAAACGAACGACCAAACGGCTATCAGCGATCACTCTTCGAACACTGGCGCGACATCGACGGCGACGGTTGCGATTCGCGCGATCAGGTATTGAAACGCGACAGCATCACCCGCGCACAGGTAGACCCAATCAATTGCGACGTCATTGCCGGCGACTGGGTTTCTCCATACGACGGTGCACGGTTTAGTGACCCATCCGATATCGACATCGACCACGTTGTTGCACTGAAAGAAGCATGGGACTCTGGCGCTTGGGCGTGGTCTTCGGCAACGCGTAAGGCGTATGCCAACGACACGTCCGACAGGCGCACGCTTGCCGCAGTGACCGATCGTGTCAACCAGCAAAAGAGCGACAAAGATCCGTCCAACTGGTTGCCGCCACTCAAGTCATATATATGTACCTACATCGGCAACTGGATTGCGGTGAAGGCCCGTTGGGAATTGTCGATGGACAAAAGCGAGTGGGGCAGAATCAAAAACCTGCTCACGTCGTCGTGCTCTGGTCTCACCATCGCCGCGTCGAGCGAAGCGCCACTGATGGGTGTCATGGCGCCCGTTCCGCCAACCACACCATTAACTACTCCTACAACTACGCCCACAACGAGGACTCCCGCAGTCACGTCGCCAACCACCACCACAAAAGCGCCAAGCTCCGAAACAACACCCGTAACTTCGCCAGCCACTACGCCTTCGGGCGTCGCAACGGTGTACCCGGGCGCTTGGTGTAAACCCGAAGGCGCAACAGGCGTTGCCGCCAGCGGCAAGTCGTACGTTTGTGCGAAAACGAACGCAACGGGCACTCCCTATTCAGATGGGCGAGCCAGGTGGCGTCAGGGTTAGGGCTGAAACAGCCACTTTCGCCGTTAGCATGGCGGGACTATGTCGAAGAAGACCAAGAAGAAAAAGGCCAAGATGCGTCGCTCAAAGGCCAACCACGGTAAGCGCCCAAACATGGGGCGTGGCTGAGCAATAACGCCGTCGTGCCTGCGCCAAGCGCTGCACGAGTTTGCGAATTGGTCATCGGTGGTGCCCCCACAGGTTGGGAGGCAATAGGGATTCACTTCTCTAAACAACATCGTTGCTTACTTGCCGATGTTTCACTGCGCATCGACAGCACCCTTGCCCCGGGCTTGCATGCATGGTCGATCTCCGAAATCGATGCATCAACCACACAGATGGATGGCATCACAACATCTCTTGCCACAAACGCGGCAACCCCACAAGCAACACCAAACTCTGGTTTTAGTCTGCATGTAGTTGGTGTGGATCACGTAGTGATCAATACGCCAAACCTGCAGCGCACGTCTGATGCGCTTGCACAACTAACAGGCGCACCACTGAAGCGCACGCGCGACGCAGGCAACGGTGTCACACAGGGTTTCCACAAACTTGGTTCGGTGGTGGTGGAACTAGTGACCTTGCCATCCATGCCCGAAGGGCCAGCATCGTTGTGGGGTTTTGTTCTCAATGTGCAAGACCTAGACGGCATCGCTGCACATTTGGGGCCAGATGTATTGAGCCCACCAAAACCCGCGGTGCAGCCAGGCCGCCGCATTGCAACGTTTAGAAGCGCGGCAGCACTTGGTGTGCCCGTTGCGCTGATGTGCGATAACTAACAGTTAGTTGTTGGTTGCGTCTGGGTCGTTGCGACGCACAATGAATTGAGCGCCTTCTTTGCACGACGTAATCAGCGGGCACCACAGGCATGCATTGCCGGCACGGGTTGTTGGTTTGCGATGGTCGCGCTGCAACTCCACCATGTGCCTGATGCCGTCGACGGTTTTGCGAACAGCCGCCTGCAACACGCCCTCGGTTACGTCTTCCACTTCGGGGCGTGCAGTTACTAACGAATAACTTGCAAGCCGCCTTGGTGCCATGCCCGTGCGCATTGCTTCAACAAGCGCATAAAACCGCAACTCTTCGCGATGACTGGAATGGAGACGCCCCGATTTCACGTCGATAATCACTTTGGAGCCGGGGGCGCCAAGGGTGAGGTCGGCGCGGGTGGAAAGGTTGATGCGTTGGTCGAACATTTCGTATCGGGCGCTGCTTTCCAACACCGGCCGCCACGCTGCTTTCAGAGTGGGGAAGCACTCGTCGAACTTGGTGTACAAATCGATAGCCGAACTACGAAGTTGGGCCATGTCGCCTTCGGGCAATTGCTCGATGAATTGGCTGGCACTTGCGCCTTCGTTGTGCGCAAGTTGGTCGAGTGCTTCGTCGACAACCACTGCAGGCACCACAGGGCCGCGCCAATTGAGGCCAAGCTCGATTGCTTTGTGCAGCACTGTGCCTTTTACGTTGCCCAGTGTCCATTCAAAATTGGTGAGGCTTGCCATGTGGTTTGCTTCGCAGCCATGCACCGTGGTCAGTTTGTGTTTACTCACCCACATGGCGTTATCGGGCGACAACTTTGCAGCAACATCGGCAAGCCCTTCATGCAATTGCTCGCGAATGCTTTCAATAACGTTGCGCGACAGCGGTTGCCAATCGGGTTGTTTAGAAAGTGCTTCCAACACCTCTTGTTGCATTGGGTTCATCGTTGTTTCTGGGGGAGTTGTCGTGTCTGTCATGGCGCAGTCACTGTGCCACAGGGGTGTGTCATGCTGACCCCATGAGTACTCGGGTAACACCCTCCGCCACTGCTTCTGTCACCATGCAGTTCGCAGCGGTTGCCCGCCTCATCGCCACCGAAACCCAGCGCTTCGGCCTCGACGCCCCAGGTTTTCGCAGCCCTCCACGCGTGCTTGGCGTCGATCGCACCGTTCGCCGCCGCGAACATGGCGGCGTTGTTGCTGTTGCACTTCGCGACCGCCCATTTGTTGCAGTCCTCGCCGACATGATCGAAGGCGTCATTGTTGTCAACCGGCTTGTTGCCCCCGAAGCCGATCACGTGCGCACCGCGTTATGGGCCATCTTGTCGCTGCAGGGTTTTGTCGACACTCAGATGGACGCGGAAACACACCACATTCCATCCCAAACGCGCGTAGCCTAAAACCGCTCGCCCAGGTGGCGGAATGGTAGACGCGGGGGGCTTAAACCCCCCTGACTAGAAATAGTCGTATCGGTTCGAGTCCGATCCCGGGCACAAGTACAGAAACAGATCCGTTCCTTCAACCATGTCCCTTTTTGATCTCGCGTACAAATCTTCGATCTGGAATTGTTAACAACAGTGCCACACCAATAAAGATGAAGTAAGAAATTATGGGTGTCACGAACGTAAAAGTGATTGCAAGGAAATAAAGCAGGGGAAAGATTTTGCCATTGAAAGGGCTCCCCATTGCATTTTGTAAGCAACGATTCGGTGCCGTCTGCCGCAATGATGGCATTCTGGAGTAGAAAATAGACGATTGCAGACATCGGCAGCGGAAAACCGCAAAGCGTTACAGGAGCTGCGTCGTCGCCGCTTCCCCCGAGCCATGAAGTATCAAATGGGACAAGCAACATCCAAAAGCATTTCCCCACAGAATGCTTTGGAACAGCGGGCGAAATTCGAGCAGCATAAATGAGATGATGATCGCAAACACTGCATCACTTCCATGAAACTGAGCACTTTGAGATGTACGCATCAATTGATGCGAGTTGGTTGAATAACGTTGCACAACATAACCCTCTACTACTGCTTTAGGGTTTGATGTGTCTGTGTGTTATCGCTTCTGTTCAGTAAACACTGTCTCGGGAGTCCGCCTCGACTCGCCGACATCTCACAAACCTCGGTAACCAGAACCTAGAACTTTTTGTCCTAAATGTAGTACTTTTTGTCCTAATAAGGGTAATCTTTTTTAATGCGAGTCAGTATGCCCTTGAATTCGAGTCGGCCGAGAAGCCCGCTCAATGCTGTCGCTATTCTTCTAGCCTTCACACTCTTTTTTACACTTTCTGCTTGCGCACCATCTATTGAAAGTTCAGCGCCAGACCTAGTGGATGCAAGCATCCTTGACGTTGCATTGAATGAAATTGACTTCCGATATGAATGGAGCCATGCAGACCTCTCCGGACAAGTTGACGTTCTCGATAGCTATGGCAATGTGGTGAGGCTTACATCCGATAAAAGACTGTTGCTCACCGAAGGATCTTCGGTGCGCCTTAGCGGCTCATCGCTATCAGGTAATTCCGATGCCGAGGTATGGATATTTTCAACACCACGCCTATTGGACAAAATTGAAATTGGCGAAAATGGTCTATTCACTTCACAGATTGCGGTACCAGATGATCTTGAGGTAGGGGAGCACACAATACTTTTCAGTACCAAAACACTGGATGGACGAGTGGTTGCTGTAAATTTCCCTGCGTTGGTAACTCAACGCGATAGCAACCTTGAAACCACAACTGCGAGCCAGCAAGCAACCTCTACCACGATTCGCCCACTTACTACATCGACTTCGGTGGCTCCTCGGACTACAACTACAACGAAGCCAGTAACGAAGCCAGCAACTATCGCGACGACGACAACTACGACGAAGCCAGTAACGAAGCCAGCAACTATCGCGACGACGACAACTACGAAACCAGCAACCACGAAACGAGCAACCACGACTACGACCACGACTACAACGACTACAACGACTACAACGACTACAACGACTACAACGACTACAACGACTACAACGACGACGATTGCGCCGACTACGACGACGATTGCGCCGACTACGACGACGATTGCGCCGACTACGACGACGATTG